>CAVXKU010000026.1:0-249380 GCA_963762335.1 uncultured Alphaproteobacteria bacterium
GCTTACGCGCGAGACTGTTGGCACCGAAGAAGCGCCGATCGAAGGCATTCCCTTCAAAAAGGCAGTTGGACATCGTTGATCTACAAACACCACGGCGGAAACAGACCTCCGCCGGGTGTTCTTCGTCTAACAAGCGCAAAGAAGAGGTTTCACCCACTAAGGCTGAGGGAGAAGGAAGATGACACCGCATTCGACGTTTGAAGACACTGAAGACCAGGTCGACCACATTCTGGGCGACGAGTACGAACACAAACCAGTGCCGACGAAGGCGCGGCGCAGCCTGTTTTCCAACGTCATGGTCTGGATCGGCTTCCCCATGATCATCACGGGCGCGATGACCGGGTCCATCCTTGTGCTCGGGATGGGCTTCCGGCGCGCGCTCGCCGCGATGGTGATCGGCAACCTCATCATGCTGTTCTATGTCGGTCTGCTTGGTCTGCTCGGCACTCGCTCCGGCATGAATTTCGGCCTGATCGCCAGCCGTGTTTTTGGCACGAAAGGGTTCGCCCTTGCTTCCGGCCTTCTCTCGACGCTTTTGCTCGGATGGTACGCCGTTCAGACCGGCATAACCGGGGCGCTGGTCAGCAGCACATATGGCTTGAACTATGTCCTGATGACGGTCGTGGCGGGGTTGCTGTACATCTGCGTCACCTTCATAGGCGTTCGCGGTCTTCACTGGATCGGGCTGGTTTCGGTGCCGCTCTTCGTGATCCTCGGACTCTTTGTCGCGTTCCATGCCGCTTCGACCACAACTTGGTCGGCGATCATGGATTATGCCGGGAACAATGGAACCGCGACGATGTCCATGGGCGTCGGCCTGACTGTCGTCATCGCCCTGTTCGCTGACGCCGGAACTGTCACGCCGGACTTCAACCGATGGGCGCGAACGGGGTCAGACTTTGTAGTATCGACCTTTAGCGCTTTTCCGTTCGCCAACCTCGTGGCCATGCTGGTCGGCGGCGTCATGACGGCGGCGCTCGCGGTTCCGAACGCCAATCCGTTTGGAACGGACAACATGTTCGGCTACATGAACAAGCTGGGCATCGGTGGCCTGAGCGTTATCGCGTTTATCTTCCTTTACATTAACCTTGGATCGGTTTGCTCGCATTGCCTCTACAATGCGGCGACCGGTTGGTCGCGGATTCTCGGCACTCATATGCGACTGATGGCGGTGATTCTCGGCGTGATCGGAATTGCGATCGCTGCGGGCAACGTCTGGGCGTTCTTTATCGAGTGGCTTTCGCTGCTCGGCGTTCTCGTGCCGCCGATCGGGGCGATCATCCTGGTCGACCAATATCTGATCCGGGGCGAGGGCGTGGGCGGCGACACTACGGAGGACTGGCGACCGACGGCGTTTCTGGCCTGGGCTGCCGGCTCAATCGTGGCCTTCGCGGTCGAGAAGCTAGCGCCTGAATATTGCACCGCCATTTCGGCGGCCGTCGTCGCCGCGCTGGCTTACTGGGTCCTCTCGACCTTCGTCCCCAAACGCTCGCCTGCTCTTGCAAGGTGAATGAAATTGGGCGGCGAGATGACCGCCGCCCTTCTATCTCGCCAGGAGACCGGAATGCCAACCCACGCGACGAACGAAATCTGCGATATGACCGCTGTCGAGATCGCCGAGCAGGTCAAGAAGCGCAAGCTATCTCCCGTCGAGGTCACCGAAGCGTGCCTTGCGCGGATGGAGAAGTTCGAGCCCAAGATACATGCCTTCTGTACGCCAACCCCCGATCTTGCGCGCGAGACCGCCCGACGGATCGAGAAGGACATCATGGCGGGAAAGGATGTCGGTCCGCTGGCGGGCGTACCAATTGGCGTGAAGGATCTGATCTGCACCGCCGGCGTCAAGACCGTGTCCGGATCCATCGCTTACAAAGATTTCGTGCCCGACGAGGACGACGTCGTCGTTGAAAGGGTGAAAGCCGCAGGTTGCGTGATCCTCGGCAAAACTAACGTGCCCGAATTCGGCTACGCCGGAGTTGGCCACAATCCTGTCTTTGAAACCACCCGCAATCCGTGGAATCTCGAGCGCACGTCGGGCGGCTCGAGCGCCGGCTCCGGCGCCGCGGTGGCCGCGGGAATGTGTCCCTTCGCCCTTGGGAGCGACGGCGGCGGCTCGATCCGCATTCCCTCGGCTCACAGCGGAATTTATGGCCTCAAGGCGTCGATGGGGCGAGTGCCGCTCTACCCGGGAACGAAGGACGAGCGTTATCCCGGCGTATCCAGTTGGGAGAGTCTCGAACATATTGGACCGATGAGCCGCACCGTAGACGATGCAGCCCTGATGATGTCGGTGATCGCAGGACCGGACCCGCGCGATCGCTTCACGCTTCCCGCCGCGCCCTACGATTGGCGTGAGACCACGAAAGGCGATCTCAAGGGCTTGAACGTCGCCTTCAGCGTCGATTGGGGATATGCGGCCGTCGACCCCGAGGTGCGCCGCGTCGTCACCGCTGCGGCCAAGACGTTCGCGAGCGACTTGGGCTGCAACGTCGAAGAGGCGAATCCGGGTTGGGACGACCCGTTCGAGGCATTCTGGGGGTTGGTCGCGATGGAGACGGATCTTCGCGGAATGCGGAAGATGGTCGAAAAGCACGGCGACCAGATGTCTCCCCATGTTGTGGCATTTATAACACGCGCCTGGACGGCGGAGGATTTCACCGACGCGATCATGGTGCGAAAGGCGGTGAACAACAAGATGTGGCGCTTCATGCAGCGCTACGATCTTCTGTTGACGCCGACGCTGGCGGTCCCGCCCTTCGGGCTCGGCATTCAGGGGCCGGAAGAGATCGACGGGCGAGCCGTCGCCTCCACCCAATGGCTTGCGTTTACGTTTCCTCTCAACATGACTGGACAGCCGGCGGCCTCGATCCCAGCCGGCTTCACGCAGGACGGTCTGCCTGTCGGTCTTCAAATCATCGGGCGCCATCTCGACGATGAACTCGTCTTGAAGGCGTCGGCCTGCTTCGAGAAGGTTCGGCCGTGGGTGAACCGCAAGCCGCCTCTTCTGGCGGCCTAACTCCGCGCCAGGCAACGGCGCGCGCCAAGTCCGCGAGAAACCAATCAAATCGAACGAGGAAGCGCGAAGGAGGCGATGGAACGTTCAGTGCAAGACGCAACAGCGCAATAACCGCTTCGCAAGAGCCGCAACCGGAAAGACGATGACGAAGACCGCACCAAAATTGTCAGACGCCGTCAGCGCCTTCGTCATCTCATCCGAACCCTATTACCGTGCGGTCGGCGACGAGATCGCAGTCTACGAGGCCGCGTATCGCGAGCGGCTGCCGGTGATGCTGAAGGGGCCAACCGGCTGCGGCAAGACCCGTTTCCTCGAACATATGGCGTGGCGGCTGCGCCGCCCTCTGATCACCATTGCTGCGAGCGAGGACATGACAGCGGCCGATCTGGTCGGTCGCTATCTGCTGCTGTCCGGCGAGACGATATGGCGTGACGGTCCACTGACGCTAGCCGTACGGGAAGGCGCGATCTGCTACATCGACGAGATCGTTGAGGCCCGACAGGACACAACGGTCGCCATCCATCCGCTTACCGACGCGCGCCGCCTTCTTCCGTTGGAGAAGCGCAATGAGCAGATTGCGGCACATCCAGACTTCCAACTCACCATCTCCTACAATCCTGGCTATCAGAGCGCCGTTAAGGACCTGAAAGAATCGACTAAGCAGCGGTTCGTCGCCATCGACTTCGGTTTTCCCGCGCCCGCAGTCGAGGCTGAGATCGTCGAGCGGGAAAGCGGGGCCGACGCGAAGCTCGCGAGGCTGTTGGTCCTGGTCGCGGAACGCTCTCGCAACCTCCGTGGGCACGGACTGGAGGAGGGGGCTTCGACGCGCATGCTGATCCACGCTGGGCGGCTGGCGCGGCAGGGCCTGCCGCTCAAGGCCGCGATCGAGTCGGCGGTGGTGTTGCCACTCACCGATGAGGACGAGCTCCGCGGCGCTCTTCGCGAGGCGATCGACGCTTGTCTGCCGTGAATGCGCAGCGCGGTCGGCCAAGTGCGGCCGATCTGGCGGCGCGCGTCAGCGGACGCAGCACGCTTGAAATCGCTATCGCCGCCGCCGGCCGACGCGCGAGCGAGACGAGTGACTGGGTTGACGGCGCCGACGCCCTCTTGCACTCCCACGCCGGGGAAGCGGCGCTGCTCGCTTTTCTGAGCGCAGTAGACAATGGCGACGGATTCGGCGCCGTAGGGATGGCGCTTGCCGACATTTGCCGGGAGACGAACGCCAAATTGGCGCTCGCCGCCATCGAGGCGTGGCAGCGCTTGGGCCGTCCGCGCTGGTGGCCCGCTTTGACGCGTCTGGCGCGGGAGGCGCCAGAGAGCTTCGCTCTCGGCTTGAACCAGGCTGGAACCGCGCTTGCCGCCGGCGGTGAGCCCAGCTTCGCCAATTTCGTGGCCGTCGGCCTGAAGGCCGGTGGCGGCGACGCGGCGCAGCGTCGCCGGTTTTTCGCGCTCGAAGATCCGTTCGCCCGACGGGCGCTGTCCCGCGGCGAAACCGACGGCTTCGCCGCCAACGAGCGCCATCTTGCAGCCTTTGTGACAGCGCTTCTCGGCCGCGTCCCTTTCTTGCGCCCGTTTCCTGCGCCCCATGGCCGGCCGCCGTCGCGTCGTGTCAGCATCGCGGACGGCGTGATCCTGTTCCCGGAATTGTTTCCCGGTGTCCCCGCTGAAACGATCAAGCGGCTCTACCAGGCAGCCGCTGCACATGCCGCCGCACATCGCATATTCGGCGCCCCACGATGGAAGGTCGGCTCGCTTAAGCCCGTCCAGATCGCGCTGATCGGCCTGATGGAGGATGCTCGCGTCGAGGCTCTGGCGATGCGCAGCTTTGCTGGGCTGAGGCGGCTATGGGCGCCGTTCCACGTCGCCCGTCCCGAAGGCGGAACCGCGCCTGCGCCTGCTGGCGCGCATGGCCCGTGCACTGTTCGAACCTGGGTTTCAGGACACGCACGGATTCGTGGTCAAGGCGCGGCGGTTGTTCGATGAGGCGGATATGAACGAGCCCGCCGCAATGCGCGCCATAGGCGGCCTGATCGGCAACGATCTTGGCCAGATGCGCGTGCAGTTCAATGCGCGCGACTGGCCGATCGAGCCTGCCTACCGAGACGACAATCTAGGGCTTTGGGATTTCGAAGGAGAGGCTCCGCAAAGCTCTGACACAATCGACCTCCTGATCGACGCCGCGCGGGTCCGGCAAGAGGAGGGAGATGGCCGCGCCGAGCCATCTGCGGCATCCGAAAGCGTCGGACGCGCCCGTCCGATGCCTGCGTCTTCGGACGAGTCGATCATACTCGCTCGTTATCCGGAATGGGACCGCGCGCACGGCGTGGAACGGCTCGACTGGACCTGCGTGAGGGCGACCCCTCCGAAGACCGGCGACTGCGTATCGGATCGACGCCCTGCTGGACCGCGCTCCGGACCTGCGCCGGCGAGTGCACCGATTGGCGCGATCGGCTCGGGCCGGTCGGTTAACGAGGTTGCGGCGCCAGGCTGAGGGCCACGATCTGGATGTTGACGCGTTGGTCGAAGACGCCGTCCGCGTGGCGACGGGGGACGCCCCGGATGGTCGTGTCTATCGCGCCAATGCGCCACGGCTTGCGCGATCTTGCCACCGTCGTACTCATCGACGTTTCGGAGTCGACCAGGGAAGCAAGCGTACTCGAAATGGAGCGCTTGGCCGTCTCGCTGCTAGGCGACGCGCTTGGCGCGACGCACGATCCGGTCGCGCTTCTTGCCTTCGCTTCCGATGGGCGCGAGCGCGTCGGATTGACGCGCGTCAAGGATTTCGAAGAACCGTTCGGGCCTGCGGCGCGCAGTCGGCTCGCCGGGCTCGAGGCCGGTCTTTCCACCCGACTTGGAGCGGCGTTGCGCCACGCGGGCGCGGAGCTTCAGCGACGTCGCGCTTCGCGTCGCCTGGTCTTGGTGATGACGGACGCCGAGCCGTCGGACATCGACGTCGATCGACCCGCTCGATCTTGTCGAAGACGCGGCGCGTGCGATAGCGCGACTGAAAGACAGTGGCATCGATGTCTTGGGCATTGTCATGGGGGAGGGCGCCGCACATCGCGCGACGCGTATTTTTGGACGGTCAGGCTATGTGACGGTTGCAAGACCCACCGAGCTGCCGACCCGCTTCGCAGATCTCTACTTCCGACTGTCACGGCGCTGAGGCGCGTCCGCGCAGGGGCTCAATCGTTCACGATCGCGAACGCGCGCACCGGCGAGCCTGAGCCTCCCTTGAACTTCAGCGGCGCGCCGAAGAACTGGAACTCGCCCTTGCCGATCAGCTCCTCGAGATTGATTAGCCATTCCCAATGCGAAATGCCGAGCTCGCGGCAGAGGCGGTGCTGAGCGAAAATATTGTCGGTGGGCCTGTCGGTTGAAGGTCCTTCGACGCCGTGCATGCGCGAGCCGCGGTCGTAGAGCCAGCGAGTCGCCTCGACGGTGAGCTGCGGATTCTTCCACACACTGTCGAGCGATGGATAGTTGCGTTTGTGGAAGCCGGTGCAGAGCAAGACAATATGGCCATTGACCTTAACGCCGGACTTGGCTTCCGCCGTTTCCATGTCGGCCGCCGTGATGTCGCCGAGATCGGGGATGTGCCGAAGGTCGAAGCAGGTCGCCTTGCCCATGAAAAGGTCGAGCGGCATTTCGTCCACCGACGCGCCCTTGGGGCTCACGTGGCGGAAAGCGTCGACGTGCGTGCCGACATGGTCGAGCATGCCGATGAAATTCGTCTGGAACGTCATCGGGTCGCCCGGCACGCCGAGATTTTGCGCTTTCGAGTTCTCGTGGGTCAGAGACTCTAGGTAGATCGGCCGCTGGAAGAGTTTATGCGCGGGCATGTTGTCTTCGATCAGCAGCGAAAGATCGATAATGCGGCTCATGGGAAATGTCTCCTTCGTTAACGGCGCATCAAAGCGCGAAGGTGTCGGTCGTCGCGGCGGCGAGCGCGAAAGGATAGGCGTTGTCCGCAGCCCTCGGAACGACGCCATAGGCGCGCGCGCCTGTGCGGTGATGAAATCATTGCGCCTCCAACCCGTCCTGCGGTCAGTCCTGCTCATAGACCCAGTCGTCGAATTCGACCGATGGCCATCTCCCAAAAAGATCGCGGCCTCCGCCACGCTTCATCCTTTTCTAAATCACGCTGAGCACACGTACCGCCTTTGCCGCAGCGGACGCTCGATTTTCGACGCTGATCTTGAGATAGATCTGATCAAGATACTTGTTCACGGTCCGGTGGCTCAGGCCGAGAATGTCGGCGATGTCACGGTTCGATTTGCCGGCCGCTATCCAAAGCAGCACGTCGGCTTCGCGTTCCGTCAGCGGAAAGGCGTGGCGCAGCGCTACCTTCTCCGCGTTCTCGTCGGCGACCGCGAGGCGGAGCAGGATTTCGCTGTCAGAGACTTTGCCGACGTAGGTGATTTGTAGATAGCGATCGCCGATTCTCATCCTTGCGTTCGCGTCACGCTCGCTGGAAGGCGAGAGGCAGTCGGACAGTTCGGAAGGGATTGTGAATGCGCTCGTGTCGTCGTAGCCCAACACTTCGCTAAGCAGGCGGGTCGCCTGTGGCGTGCACCAGACCGTGCGCCCAAGACTATCGACCGCAATCAGAAAGCGGCCCGTCATGTCGAGCGCCGCGCGCGCGCTCCTCACGCTTTGGGCGGTCGCAAGGTGCCGCGTCATTCGCGGTATGAGTTCGTCGGGAATGACCGGCTTCGTCACATAGTCGATTCCGCCTGACTGGAACCCGTGAATGATATGCTCGGTCTGGCTGAGGCCGGTCATGAAGATCACTGGCAAATCAGCGTTGGCGGGATTGCCCTTCAAGCCGGCGGCATGTCTCGAAGCCATCGATGCCGGGCATGAGCGCATCCATGAGCACGATGTCAGGCCCGACGCGATCGATCAACGAGATGGCGGATTCGCCAGTCAGGGCGACGAGAACGGTCAAGCCCGCGTCTTCAAGAGCGTCCGTCAGGAAGTTTAGCGAGTTGACGGAATCGTCGACGACCACGACGGTGTACCGGCTCCTCATGACCTTTCCGCCCGTCTGATGAGATCCGAAAGGACAGCGATATATGACTGAAAATCGAGATTGCGAGACATCGGCTCCAGTTTCGCCACCAGCCAAGCGTAATCGTCGGACTGGCTCGCGAGATCGGAAAGTTTCTGACGAATGCCGCGCACATAGCCGATTTCGCCCAGACGTCTGAGGTCATCGAGCTCCCGCAGACTGGGCAAGATTTCGAGTCGTCGTCTGCTCTCCAGGGACGGTCGCCGCTACGGTATCCGGATTGATAAGAATCTCGTCGTTGGCCATAATCCATTCAAGGTTCAGAAGCTCGCTGAGCGTCTGCAAGAGGCTGTCAGCAACGAAAGGCTTGATGTGCTCAGCGTCATGATGCTTTGCGCTGTCGCGATGCATATCGATCTCATGCGCATTTCCCGAGAGCATGACAATGCGGGACCTCGGTGAGACCGAGCTCCGCAACTGTTGAGCAACCTTCCAGCCGTTCATTCCCGGCATGGAGACGTCAAGCAAGACGAGATCGGGTTGGCTGTCACGCGCGAGGTCTAAGCACTGGGGACCGGTCTCAGCGACGATGACGATCAAGCCTATGCGGCCGAGCAATCTCCACCATGATGGCGCAATGCGCGGGATCGTCGTCGGCGACGATGATTGTTCGCCTCGGACCGTGGTAGCCGACGATTTGGCGCGACGTGTCCGGCTTGGCGCGCGGGTGTGTAACCTCCGTCAGCAGCAGACGCACATTAAAGGCGCTTCCCTCTCCCGGCGCGCTTTTCAGGCTGATTTCTCCTCCCATGATGTGCACGAGCATCTTTGTTATCGTGAGGCCGAGGCCTGTGCCAGGAGCCGCCATCCCTCGCGGCTGCTTCGCACGCTCGAACGGCTCGAAGATGCGACTCTGGTCATACAGGTCGATGCCGCAGCCAGTATCAGTCACTTTGATTTCGGCAAACATGTTCCGATAGCTCGCATGGACTTGGATGCGTCCATGCTGCGTGTACTTGACCGCGTTGGATAGGAGGTTGATCAGGATCTGCCGGAGCCGCCGCCCGTCAGCGTAGACGACTTCGGGGACGTTGGCGTCAATCGCGCAGTCGAATTCGAGCCCCTTGGTGTTTGCCTGGATACGAAACATATCCGCAAGCTCCAGCAGCGCGTCCCGTAGAGCGACTTCTTCGCGGCGAAGGTAGAGCCGTCCCGACTCGATCTTCGAAATGTCGAGCAGTCCGTCGACGAGCCCAGACATATGCTCGGCGCTTCGTCGTACTGTGTTGACGGCGTTCAACCGCCCCGCGGGAATCGAGCGGTCGTTCGTCAGGATTTGGGCGTAGCCGAGCACGGCGTTCAGCGGCGAGCGCAATTCATGGCTGATGCCGATGACATAGCGGCTCTTCGCGAGATTCGCGGCCTCTGCCGCTTCCTTTGCCCTTTTGAGCTCGGCGTTCGTCGCTTGCAGCGCCGCGTCCGTGTCGCGATGCGCCTCGATCTCGTCGATGAGAAGCGCCGTTTGCCGTTCCGATTCCCATTGCGCGAGCCGCCGGCTATCGCGCGCGAGGACAATCATCCAGGCGGCGACAGCCCCGCAGACGATAAAGGCCCAGAAAGTCGTCCACGACATTGTCGCGATCAGCGCCAGCGCCTCGGGGTGCGTCGCCCGCGCCTGCACATCCACAAAGATCACGATGCAGCCGACAAGAGCCGTTAAGGACAGGAATACCGTCGCATAATTGAGCGCCCAGCGGCGAGATATGACCGCCGTCTCTCGTCCCTTCGCTTCTCCCAGGAAATCGCTCAGTTGCTCAGCTTGTCGTTGTGAAGGCTTGCAGCGATCGCCGCAGCGCGCGTCGAGCGTGCAGCATAGCGAACAGATCGGACCGTCGTAAGCGGGACAAGAAGCCATGTCCGGCTGGTCAAAAGTATACTCGCAAACGCAACATGTCTGTCTGCGTCGAAGCGGACTGAGGGGCATCCGGCTGCCGGGCAAGGTAGTAACGACCCCCGTCAGGAAGGCGAGGGCGGGCGTGACGGCAAAGGCGGTGAAGAGGCCGATGAATCCGGCGAGGGCTTCGGCACGCGGCCCGAGAAGTCCGGTGAACGCGAGAAAGGCTAGAATCGTCGCCAGCGTCATTGCGCCGAAACCGACCGGATTGGCGGCCGGAAGATAGGCGCGCTTGAACTCGACGCCTATTGGACTGAGCCCGAGCGGCTTGTTTATCACGAGGTCGGCGACGAGAGCGCCGATCCAGGCGACGGCAAGATTCGAATAGACCGAGAGAATGGCGCCGAGCGCATGGTACACGCCAAGCTGCGTGATCAGGAGGGAGATCGCGACGTTGAAAACCAGCCACACGACGCGACCCGGATGGCTGTGCGTTAGCCGGGCGAAGAAGTTCGACCAGGCGATCGAGCCAGCATAGGCGTTGGTTACATTGATCTTGACCTGCGACAAGATGACGAAGGCGACGGTGGCGGCCAGCGCGAGCTGGCTCGATCCGAACACGAAGCCGAAACCCACGCGATACATGTCCACTGGCTCGGCCGCGTCGGCCGCGGACAAGCCCTGGTTCAGCGCCACAACGACGAGCAGGGAGCCTGCAAACATTTTGGCTCCGCCAATCACGATCCAGCCCGGCCCGCCGACCAGCATTGCGGACCACCAGCGCCAGTCGAACGTCGACTCGATCCCGGGGCGGCATGAAACGCAGAAAGTCCGCCTGCTCGCCGATCTGTCCCATCAGGGAAAAGACGACGGAGGCCGCAGAGCCAAACAGGGCAAGACTGAAGCCTCCAGCCGCGCCGGATAGGCCCGTAAATTCGCTCCATTGCTGAAAGGCGTCAGGCGATTTCCAAACGATCGCGAGGAACGGTGCTAGCTGGAGGGCCGTCCAGAGCGGCTGGGTCCATACCTGAAGGCGGCTTATTAGCGTGATTCCGTACGCGACGATCGGAATGATGATGATTGACGACAGCGCGTATCCGAGCGGGAGCGGCATCCCGAAGCCTCGCTCGAGAGCCACAGCCATGATCGAGGCTTCGATTGCGAAGAAAACGAACGTGAAGATCGCGTAGACGAGCGACGACAACGCGGAGCCGAGATAGCCGAATCCTGCGCCACGGGTCAGCAGATCGATATCAAGTCCGTAATTCGCCGCGTAGTAGCCAACGACTAGCGAGGTCAGGAAGATGAGCGTGCAGACGATCGCAATGGCGAGCGCGGCATTAAAGAAGCCGCACTGAAGCGTGATCAGTCCGCCGATGGCTTCGAGCGCCAGGAACGAAATCGAGCCGATCGCCGTATTAGCAACTCGCGCATGAGACCACCGGCGGCCCGCGAAGCCGGTGAAGCGTAGCGCGTAGTCCTCAAGCGACTGGTCGGCGACCCACTTGTTGTATTGCCGCCGGATCCTCATGATCCGCTGTGGCGCCGACGTCACTTCAATCCTCGCCCTTAGCGTCTGCCCCGCCTATCCGATGAGACAACATTGTAATCCGGAGCTCGGCGCAGCCCAACTCAGTGGCTGATCATCCAGGGACGGGCTGACGGGAAGCTCTTTGCGGCCGCCGCGGCGCGCGCTGCCCCTTGTTTGGCGCCCTTCGGGCCAGTGCAGCAGCCGCAGCCCGCGCCGTGCTTCGAGGCAAGCTTCGGCTCGTTCCGCGCCCTCTCATTCAGCGCCATCGCCTTACGCGTGCCAGCGTCGCTGCACGCAATCGCCGGCGCTCGCAGAAAAGCCCGCGACGACGACGCCCCGCACTCAGGGCAGGAGAGCGGGTCCGCGCATTCCGCCATCGGGCGCAAAGCCGTGAACGGGCCGCATCGATCGCATTCGTAATCGTAGAAAGGCATTTGGCCTCCTTAAGCGATGGCGCGGACCCGGTCGGCCTCCTCGAACGACCGGGCCGCCATTACGCTACCGCAACTTCTAGACGTCCTGCGAAAGCGGCATCGTCGATCGAGCCATCGAGAAACTTCTGCGGACCCGCGGCGCTTGGGTTGATGTCGAAATCGAAGATCTCGGTCGGTAGCCACAAGGTGGCGCAAGCGTTCGGGATGTCGACAACGCCCGATATGTGCCCCTGAACGGGAGCTGTGCCCAAGATGGTGTAGGCTTGCGCGCCGGAAAAGCCGAACTTCT
The DNA here is from genome assembly GCA_963762335.1 of uncultured Alphaproteobacteria bacterium. Taxonomy (GTDB): domain Bacteria; phylum Pseudomonadota; class Alphaproteobacteria; order Rhizobiales; family Beijerinckiaceae; genus Roseiarcus. Next base: position 12,179 of record CAVXKU010000026.1, read on the forward strand.
TCAGATACTCGATGGCGTTCAGGCAGGCTTGCCGATAGGCGATATGCACGTCGAGATAGTGCTGCGCGCCTTGCTCGTCGACCGAAATGCCCTCGAAGATCAGGTAGTCCTTGTAGGTCGGCGTGATCGGCGACGGTTTGAAGATCGGATTCTTGATTCCGTACTTCGCCATCCCGCCCTTCAGAACATCGACCTTCAAATGAACCCACCCAGCCATCTCGATTGCGCCGCAGAAGGTGATCTCACCGTCGCCCTGGCTGAAATGCAGGTCGCCCATCGACAGGCCGCCGCCCTCGACATAGACGGGGAAGTAGACCTTCGCGCCGCGTGACAAGTCTTTGATGTCGCAGTTGCCGCCGTGCTCGCGTGGCGGCACGGTCCGCGCGCCTTCAGCAGCGGCCTTAGTCTTCTTGGTCCCCGGACAGTCGGCCCATATGCGCTGTTTTCGCAAATGGTGGATTCGCCAGCGGAGGAACGCGGGTCGGATTGGTCGCAATGAAATCGACCTCACGCTTGTTCCACGTCTCGAGCAGCTTGCGATCGGGCAGGCAGCCGATCAATCCCGGATGAATAAGTCCAGCGAAGTTCACGCCCGGAACATGACGAGAGGACGTGTAGACGCCCTTGAAGTCCCAGATCGACTTCTGGGCGAGCGGGAAGTGATCAGTGAGGAACCCGCCGCCGTTCTTCTTGGAAAAGAAGCCGTTGAAGCCCCATTGATTGCCCGGAAACGCGCCGATGTCGAGCAGGTCGACGACGAGCAGGTCGCCCGGCTCGGCGCCCTTCACCCCGATCGGCCCGGAGAGGAAGTGCACGATCGACAGGTCGATGTCGCGCACGTCGTCGGCGGAGTTGTTGTTCTTGATGAAGCCGCCCGTCCAGTCATAGGTTTCGACGATGAAGTCGTCGCCCGGCTTCACCCAAGCCACCATCGGAATGTCGGGGTGCCAGCGGTTGTGAATCATGTCGTTGTCATAGGCGGACTGTTTCAGATCGATCTTGATCAGCCTGTCGGTCATTCGTTTCGCTCCTTCGTCCGTCCATTAGGTTAGCGCGCAAGCAGCTCTTTGATCGCGGTATCGACCTGAATGATGTCCGGGCTTGTTCCCCGCGGATCGCCGCCGAAGTGACCCCAATCTGTTTCCTGTACGCGGAGTTCGGCGTTCGGCATGTGCTTCACTTCGTACTCGCTGTCCGCCGGCGGGAAGTAGAGATCCGTGGACGCCGGCATGACGATCGCCTTGGACTTGATGCCGGCGAGCGCCTTCTCAAAATTCCCTCCGTACTTGGGATCGCCCGAGATGTCCGCCGTCTGCCAGCAGTCGAGGAGGGTCAGCAGATTGTTCGCGTCCTTTCCGAGGAAGAAGCCCTCCCAGAAGAACATCAGGAAGTCTTCGAGCGCGGAATAATTCCAGGGAACGTCCGCCGGCTTTCCGTCGAACGGACGCTTGGGAGGCGCGAGTTCTAGCTTCTTGCGATAAAACGTTTGGGAGAAGCCCCAACCCGCGTAGACGCGGGCGGCGGCGCGCAAGCCCTTCTTCGGCGGTTCGTCATACATGCCGTCCAGGAACGCCGCGTCTGCGGTGAGCGCCGCCTTGACCCCTTCGAGGAAGACGAAATTGTGCCGCGAACAGCGCGCCGCGCCCGAGAAGGGGAGGATGCGCTCGACCATGTCCGGATAGGAAGCGCCCCATTGGAAGGACTGGGCGGCGCCCATCGACCATCCGCACACAAGCTTGATTTTCTCGATCCCGAATTTCTCGGTCACAAACTTATGCTGCAGCTTGATCTGGTCATAGACCGTGACTTTGGGAAAGCATCCCCGGTCGTAAGGCGGGGGCGTGTTGCTCGGTGAGCTTGAAAACCCGTTGCCGAGCATGTTGGGGCTGATGATGAAGTACTTAGTCGGATCGACAGCCATCCCCTTTCCGATCATGAACTCATTGTCCAAATGCGTCGCCGAGTACCATGTCGGAAAGATAATGACGTTGTCCTTCTTGGAATTCAGCTCTCCATACGTCTTATAGGCAAGCTTGGCGTCACGGACTGTCAGTCCGCATTGCAGAACGGCGTCCCCCAGATCGAATGTTTCGTAATCGGCCATTTGCTTCTTCTCCTTGGCTTATGGAAGGTGTCATCGTGTTGTGAGGCGTTCGCCCGAGCCGGATCGAGCTATGAGAGCAGTCGGCCGTGCTCGACTTCCCAGGCGGCGAAAGCGGTAATCGCCGATCTGAAAAGGCGTCTCGAAAAACTTGCGCTCCGGCACGTAAACGATGAAGTCGTCGTTGCCGACCGGATCGAGCATCACCTTGACGAAAGAACCCTGATACTCGAGCGTTCGAACGCGACCCGTGAGCGTGACAAGGGACGGATCAACGGTGTCGGATCGGCTTCAGCAGCACAATGTCGTCGCGCCGAATCGCGACGTCGGCGCGCGCGCCTCTGTCCGGCTCCTTCGCTGCGTATCGCACCCGGATCGGCTTCTGCTCCGGCGGCCGAATTGCGACAAACCCCTCGGCCGAGCTTTCCACCCGGCCGGAAACGACATTCTGTCCGCCGAGAAACTCCGCGACGTAGCGGTCCTTCGGAAACGCATAGACGTCGCGCGCGGGGCCGGCCTGACGGATCTGACCGTGGTCCATAACGACCACAAGGTCGGCGAGAGCGATCGCCTCCTGCTGAGTGTGGGTGACATGGATGAAGGTGATTCCGAGGTCCCGTTGCATGCGGCGAAGCTCGGCGCGCATCTGAACCCGCAGCTGTTCATCGAGGGCGGACAGGGGCTCGTCGAGCAGAAGCACACGAGGTTCGGTGATGGCGGCGCGCGCGAGCGCGACGCGCTGCTGCTGACCGCCCGAAAGCTGATTGGGCAGCCGGTCGCGCAACTCGGTGAGCTTAACCTTGTCGATCATCGCGTCTGCGGCCTTGAGACGCTCTGCCTTCGGCATGCCGCGCACGCGCAGTGAGAAGGCGATGTTGTCGCGCACCGAAAGATGAGGGAAGAGCGCATAGGACTGGAACATCATGGCCGTGCGCCGTTCGACCGGCGGCAAGCCGACGACATTCTCGCCGCCGATTAGGATCTCGCCGTCGGTTGGATCTTCGTGTCCGGCGATCATTCTCAGGATCGTGGTCTTGCCGCAACCCGACGGCCCGAGGAAGCAGCAATAAGCTCCGTCGGGGATCTTGAGATTGACTCCGTCGACCGGCCTTGGTCACGCCGTCGAAAGCTCTTCACCAGCCCTACGAGTTCGATTTCTCCCTGACCTTTCGGCATGGGACTCCTCTTCAGTGGCTTGTTTGCTGCTGCGCGCGGCGCTTTTGGAGCTTCGCGATGGCATAGAGGCTTGCGACGATGATGACGAAGGAAACAAGGGTGGTGACGGTGCCGAGCGCGTAGAGCGAAGGCGAGGTGATGTTGAGCGTCATGCTCCAAATCTCGAGCGGCAGCGTATTGAGCGCGCCCGCGGTCTGCACTGACCGCGCAAACTCGTCGTAAGAGAGCGTGAAGCCGAATAAGGCAACCGCGATGAGGCCGGGCGCAAGCACAGGGATCATCACAAGTCGGATCGTCTGCCAGCGGGTGGCACCGAGATCGCGCGACGCCTCTTCCCATACATGATCGAAACGCGACATGACCGCGAACATCACAAGCACTCCGAAGGGCAGCGTCCATGAGAGATGAGCCCCGAGCGCCGAGCTGTACCAGTGCGTCTCGAGCCCAAGCGCATTGAACAGCAGGCCCACTCCGATGCCAAGTACGAGGCCGGGCGCGACCAGGCTGCCGATCATCATCGTGAAGATTGCCGTATCGCCGCGGAACTTCCGCCGGAACGCCAATCCCGAAAGAAAGGAAATGACGATCGTCAAGACCGTGACGAGTATGGCAAGCCAGATCGATCGGTTAAACGCGCCCTTGATGTCGCCGGTTTGAGCCTGACTGAAAAGCTGGTCGAACCAATAGAGAGAAGGAAAGCCGCGGACGGGAAACACGAGGTCGCCACGCACGTCCTGAAAGGAAAGAATGTAGATGCAGAACATCGGGCCGTAGAGCGCCAGGACATAGGCTGTAAACAGCGTCGCCAGCGCATAAAAGGTCCAGGGCCGCTTACCTTTGGACGGCGCCAGTGCCTTCCTGCGGGCTAAGCTCGCCGATTGGACCCGCGCGTCCGACCCTTGCGCGCGTGACGCCTCGGTGGCGACTCGGCTCGGCGCTCATCGCGTGATTTCCTTGCGGATGTCGACGGTGCGCAGGATCAGCGCCACGGCGACCATCAGCACCGCCGTCAGAAACACGGCGCTAGCTGCGGCCTTCGGGTATTGCAGCACGCCCAACGTCCTCGTAAAAGGCGCCGACGACCGAAGCCGAACCGCCGCCCGACATCACCTTCACGACGAAGAAATCGCCCATGACGATCGAGACGACGAAAATCGAGCCGAGGGCGATTCCGCTCTTCGACAGAGGAAGGATGATCGAGACGCATCACGTCGAAACGGCTCGCGCCCGCGTCGACCGCCGCCTCAACGAGCCGCTTGTCGATGCGGCCCATCGAATTGAAGATCGGCACGATCATGAAGATCGTGAGTTGGTGCACGTAGGCGACGACCACCGCGAAGCTCGAAAACAGCAGAAATTCGAGCGGCTGGTGGATGAGCCCAAGCTTCAGAAACGTCGAGTTGATAAGTCCTTGCTTGCCGAGGAGCGGGATCCAAGAGATCATTCGGATGATGTTCGACGTCCAGAACGGCACCGTGCAGAGGAGAAACAATCCGAGGCCCAGCAGCGGATTGCGAACGTGGAAGACCAGGAAGTAGGCAACGAAGAAGCCGATCAGCAAGACTGAAGAGCCACGTAAGGAACGTAAATTTCAGCGTCGCCCAGTAGAGATTAAAAGTGAGGCCGGACGTTAAAATTTCCCAGTAGTTTTGGAAGTCGAGCGCAGGCGACATGCCTCCGAAGCCGTCGGTTTGGAACAGACTTGCGGCCACGACAGCAAGAAGAGGCGCCAGGAAAAAAGGAACAAGAACGAGAACGAGAGGCGTGATGCAAAGCCAGCTGAAGGCTTCGCCTCGCGAGTTTGCTGTCGCTGCGGCGACCGCAACGGCGGGTTGGGCCATTCATGAGCTCCGGAGCTAGGAAACGCTGTGAACCAGGAGGCGTAAGCGATCGGTCAAAGACCGACCGCCGTGAGCCGATTCAGGCGACTTTGAAATCGTTCCAGCGCTTGTTCATGTAGGCCGATTCGTCCATCAGCGTGTTCCAGCACGAAATATTGGTGACGCGCTCGATGAAGGAGCCGCCGTCCCGCTTAGCGCCGACTGCTCCATCGGCTGACCAAACGGATCCTTGACGATCTCGGGTGAAGGCTTGCCCTCGTACCAATACTGCCACTCCGCGTCGGTCATGAACTTCTTCGCGGTCGATGGAACCGGGCTGTAGTAGCCGTAGCGGCTCACGAAAGCGCCCTGCCAGCCCGACATGTACCAGTTCAGATACTCGTAAGCCGCGTCGAGCTTCTTGCCGTTGAGGTGCTTCATCAATCCCATGCCGTTGCACCAGCCTCGATAGCCTTCCTTGCCGTTCTTGATATTGACCGGCGCATAGGTGCAGGGGATCTGCTTGACCCGCACAGCCGCCACGGCCGGCGACCACATCGACTGAATCTCCACTTCACCGGCGGCCATGAGACTGACCGACTGCTCGAAGGTGGTCCAGGTGGCGCGGAACTGTCCGTTTTTCTTCAGCTCGATCAGCTTATCGATTGTGAAATCGATCTCGGGTTTCGTCATATTGCCCTTGTTGCCGTACTTGATCAGGTCGGCGCTTTCAAGAGCGAGCGCAGCGTCCATGATCCCGATCGCGGGCACGTCGAGGATCGCGGCCTTGCCCTTGTATTTCGGGTTGATCAGCTCCTTCCACTCTGTGACCTCGTGACCGACGAGATCGGGGCGGTAACCCATGGAGTCGGCGTTGTAGACCTGCGGAACGTTGGTCATCCAATCGGAGACGCCGTCGTGCAGTTCGGTGGCGTCCTTGCTCGCCACGTACAGCGCTTCGTAGGGGGAGATTCCTTGACGCGGGATCTTGTGGCCGTCGAGTTCGCCCTTGGTGAAGATCGGCAAGAAGTTATCGAACTCCTTGATCTTCTTCGCCTCGATCCCTTGTATCGACGCCGCGCTTGGCCGCGAGCTTCGCCTGCCAACCCTCGAGATCAGCGATATCGACTGTGTTTGGCTGAGTGATGAAACGGTTGATTGCCGCGGAGGTGTCAAGGTTTTGCATCGTCACCTTGAAGCCAAGATCCTTGGAGGCTTGATCGCCGATCGCTTGGACCACGGAGTAGGACACGCCGACGTGGCGCAGCTCGATGTCCTTGATGTCCTGCGCCCATATCGTGGGAAATCCGGTGACAGCGTCGGAGCCTACAAGCGCGCCGCCAACGGCCGCGGCGCCCTTAAGGAGAGAGCGGCGGGACAGGGGCGTGTCGCTCATCGTGGCCGCGCCTTTTGTGTTCTGGGAATTGTTGCTTCTTTTTATCATCGCATTCGCCTCCACGATGCATCTCCGCTTCTCCCCGGAGAGTAGCATCCGCCCTTGAATTGATATCGCTTCGTCGCTTCGACACTCGTTATTGTTATTGCTATCGGAGGTCCTCACTCATCGACGAGCGTATCGTCGAAAGAACGATCTCGGATACTAGTCATTTGACTAGGGCGCTCATTGCAAGCTCAATCGTCCACAGGTCAACCGGTTTTTCAACGCGATTCGGTTTACTACGAAAGCCAAATCTGACCTACAGCGGCAATGCTGCTTTCAACTCTTAGGAAACGGACGATGGCGCCGTCGACAATTCGTGCGCCCTGTCTCTTGGGCGGAAGGGGCACGGCAGATCGGCAGCTTCGCGCGTTTCCGCTTGCGGCACGCCTCGGGAATTTCTGTGAAAAGATCGGCGTCGATCGGCCTTGGCCAGATCGGGCTCGCGGTGATGCCGTCGCGCCCCACCTCATAGGCGGCAGAGGTCGGGTTCACGCGATCTCCGGCGCCTGGACGACTGGCCCAGGCACCGAAGCCGAAAGGTTTTCTGCGCCCGATGCCGGAACCTCTTGCTCCTTCGGTTGGGAGTCGGATAGTTTGCGAGTACAACAAAGTCCTTTGGCCGCCCGTCCCTTCGTTCGCATTTCGTCAGTGTCGCGAAGCGCCGTTAAGCGGTCTTAGGAAGCCACGGATATCCTTTTGAATCAATGAAAAGCCGTGAGATTCCAGTGCCTTTCTCGCCAATCTCGGTTTTATAGTCAGTATCAGAGGGTTACGGAGGCCGGGAAAAACGGGCTGCAAATCCTTGCACCCCGGTTCGATTCCGGGCGAGGCCTCCATTTAATTTCATCAGGGGCGGCGATCCGCCCCATGTCGCGGGTCTGAGCCAAGGGGGCGCACATTTCCGCCGAAACGATGCTTGACCGGCGCCTGCACATGGTCAACAGCCAGCTGCGCACCGGCGGGGTGGTCGACAAGGCCGTGCTTGCGGCGTTTCTCGACGTGCCGCGCCAGCCTTTCGTTGCGCCCGAATTTGAGTCGCTTGCCTATCTCGATCGGGAATTACCCGCGCGTGGAGCGAAGGTCCGGCGGATGCTGGCGCCCATGGTCTTGGCGCGGATGCTTCAGGCGGTCAGTGTCGTTCCGACCGACCGCGCGCTCTATGTCGGCGGGCGGCTCCGGTTATGGCGCGGCTATCCTCGCGGTCATGTGCGCGAAGGTGGTCCTGCTGGAATCGGACGCAGGCGCCGCGGACAAAGCCAAGGCCGAGCTTCACAGTCGCGTGAACACGACTGTGGTTGTGGGGCCGCTCGACAAAGGCGCCGCCGCTCTTGGACCTTTCGATCTTATCGTTGTCGAGGGCGCGTTCGGCGTCTTTCCACACAGTCTGCTCGCGCTGTTAGCCGATCCTGGACGTCTCGTGGGCATTGACGCTTGCTCCGAGCAATCTCAGGCAGTTGTCTATGAAAAGAACGGCGGGGCGATGAGCCGAAGGCCCCTGTTCGAGACCAAAGCCGATCTTCTGGATGGCTTTACGCCCGGGCTGAGCTTCGCCTTCTAAACGTCGAGGATTACTCCGCAAACAGCCGACACTCGATTTGAGGTGTCTCATGTTTGCGACGCTCGGTGGAAAAGTGCCGTTGTTGGCGTCGGACTGACGCTGTCGCCGTAGCGCAAAAGGGGCTGTTGCGCCTATGATGTTTGGTCGTAGCCGCTTCCAGTAAGCGGCTAGTAGGCGGTGTCGGTTCGGCCGCGCTCACGCCTTTGATTTTCGGGTCAGACGTGCAAATTGACGACCGTAAGGGATCTGCCGTTTCCATTCGCGAAGCGGCGCGGGCACATGAGGCGGGGATGATTTGTGGCTCGGGCGCAGTTCAGGAGCAGCGCGCCGTTTCGCGCGGTCGAAAGTCGTGGAGGCTTTTGCGCGCGGCGCTGTTGGCGACGGCTGGTTTGGCGGCGATCGGCGCTGGCGGGAGCCGGGCGGAAACGGTCGGCGGAGCGATTATCAAGGCCTATCTGACCAACCCGGACATTAACGCTCAGCGCGCCGCGGTCCGGGCTGAGGACGAAAATATCCCCAAGGCGAACGCCGGGTATCTGCCTACCGTCGAGGCGTCGGGGAACATCGGTCTCCAACGCGGGCAGGCCAACCAGATCCTTACAAGCGGGGGATCGACCCCGACCGCCAACTTCCTCGCCTACCCGCGAGGGGTCGGCATTCAGGCCAACGAGACCGTCTTTAACGGCAACCGGACTTTGAATTCCATCCGTCAAGCGGAGTCACAGGTTTTCGGCTCGCGCGAGCAATTGCGCAACACGGAGCAGAATACACTGTTCTCGGCTGTCAGCGCATACATGGACGTGCTTCAGGACACCGCCATTCTGGGCCTCGATCGCAACAACGTTGACGTGTTGAAAGAACAGTTGCGCGAGACGCGCGACCGTTTCACCGTGGGCGAAGTGACCCGCACCGACGTGGCGCAGGCGGAGGCGAGCCTTTCGAGCGCCGAGGCGACCGCGCTCAGCGCGGAAGCGACCCTGCAGTCCGCGGTCGCGCGCTACCGTCAGGTGGTTGGCACCCAACCGGGCAGCCTTGCGCCGGTGAGGCCGATCGAAAGGCCGCTGCCGAAAACGCTGCCCGAGGCGATATCCATATCGCAGATCGAGCATCCGTCGATCAGCGCCTCTTTGCATGGCGTTGACGCGGCGCAATTGCAGGTGAAGATCGCCGAAAGCGCGCTCCTTCCAACCATCGGCGTCTCCGCCGGGGTCAGCCAGCAATATGACGCAAACGGGACGCCCGGCCTTCACATCCTGAGCGGTCAGATCGTGGGACAGATCACCATCCCGATCTACCAGGGCGGCGCGGAATACGCGACGACCCGCCAGGCAAAGGAGAGCCTGTCGCAAACGGAAATCCAGACCGATTCGTTGCGCAACCAGGTCCGCCAAGCCGTCGTCGCGGCGTGGGGCAACAATCAGGCTTCCTTCGGTGTCGTGCGCGCCGCCCGCGCGGCTGTCTCCGCCAACGAAGTGGCGCTGACCGGCGTGCGGGAAGAAGCGAAGGTCGGCCAGCGGACGACGCTCGACGTGCTGAACGCTCAACAGGCGCTGTTGCAGTCACGAACGTCGCTGGTCCAGGCCGAGCACGATCAAGTCGTGAATTCGTACGCCCTTCTGTCGGCGATCGGGCGGCTTAACATTCCGGTGCTTGGACTTGCTGTCGCCGAATATGATCCACGGGTGCATTTCGATCAGGTGAAGAACAAGTGGATCGGTCTGAGGACGCCGAGCGGACAGTAGGTCTCTCGCTTTCTCGCGGTTGCTTGCTTGCGGGCGTTCCGAGCGACTATCCTCTTGCAGGATCGCCGCTCGACTTGGCAGTCGGCGGCAGCGTTGGTTGAGTCCGACCTCGCCACGCGCACATAGGACAAAGCCTCTTGGATGAGGCGGAGCGGTCTGATGAGCGCAGACAATTCGAATACCAGTAACGGCGACCTCGAGGCCATTCACCGCGCACAGCGGGCGCACGAGCCGTCGATGGAAGAGATTCTCGCTTCGATTCGGAACATCATCGCCGACGATCCGGCGAAGGGGGCGGCGCCGAAGCCGGTGCAGCCATCGCCACAAACTGTCTATTCCAGGGATCCGGTCGCGCTGCGCGACGACGCCTCCGAGCCGCTTCAGCAGCCGGATGCGAATGCGCCAACGGTGGTCTGGCGCCGACCGCAAGCGATCGAGGCCGAAGCTGCCCCTCCAGCCGACGATACAGCCTCGCGCAACGACGAGACCTTGCTGTCACCAGAGGCGGACGAGGCGGTGTCCTTGTCGTTCGGGGCCTTATCAGCCGGTCTCGATGTCCGCAGCGCCGCGCTGGCCGACAGCATGGTGCGCGAAATGCTGCGGCCGATGCTTAAGCAATGGCTGGATGACAACCTTCCGCCCGTCGTGGAGCGGCTGGTGCGGGGGGAAATCGAGCGGATCGCACGCGGACGGAAATAGAGGCGCCGCGGTCGACATCGCGCGTTGACTTCGACCGTCGCGATGCGTTTATAGCGCCGTGACGCTTGCGCTTTCGGCGCCTGCAGCCCCCAAGAGCCGCCCGGAAGGCCGCCGTCTGATCTGAAGGGCGTTTCCGCCGGGCATCGCGCGGACTAGAATTCCATGATGGACAAATCGTTTGACTTCGCAGCGGCCGAAGGGCGCGCCTCCACGCTTTGGGAGGAAACAGGCGCCTTCCAGGCCGGCCGCCCCGACCGGGCGGCGGCGCAGCCATTTTGCGTCGTCATCCCGCCGCCGAATGTCACCGGCAATCTGCATATGGGCCACGCCCTCAACAATACCCTTCAGGACATTCTGTGCCGCTATTGGCGCATGAACGGCCGCGACGTGCTGTGGCAGCCAGGCGTCGACCATGCCGGCATCGCCACGCAGATGGTGGTCGAGCGCGATGCTGATGGAGCGGCAGGAGCCCGACCGGCGCGCGATGGGCCGCAAGGCTTTCGTCGAGCGCGTCTGGGCGTGGAAGGCCGAATCGGGTGGTGCGATCGTGTCTCAACTCAAGCGCCTCGGCGCCTCCTGCGATTGGAGCCGCGAGCGCTTCACGCTCGACGAAGGCCTGTCGCGCGCCGTCGCCAAAGTGTTCGTTCAGCTCTATCGCGAAGGGCTCGTCTACAAAGACAAGCGCCTCGTCAATTGGGACCCCAAGTTTCAGACGGCGATCTCGGACCTTGAGGTCGTGCAGATCGAGACCAAGGGCTCGTTCAAATGGTCGCGGACGGATGAGGCTCCGCTCAACGCGGCCGCGCTCGCCAAGGTTCTGGCCAAAAACCCGAACGGGCACCTTTATTACTTCGAATATCCGGTGGTGGACGCGGACGGACAAGAGACCGGCGAACGGCTGACCGTCGCCACCACCCGGCCGGAGACGATGCTGGGCGACACGGCGGTCGCGGTGCATCCGGACGACCCGCGCTACCAGCATCTGATCGGTAGCCATGTTCGCTTGCCGCTGGTCGGTCGCCTGATCGCGGTTGTTGCGGATGAATATTCCGATCCGGAAAAGGGCGCCGGCGCGGTCAAGATCACGCCCGCGCACGACTTCAACGATTTCGAAGTCGGCAAGCGGCACGAGGCCGAGGGCGCGCGAGCGATCAACATCCTCGATGCACAGGGGCAGGTGACGCTCAAGGGCAATGTCGACTTCTTCGAGGGTCTGGAGAGCGACAACGATCATGCGCGGCTGCATCGCCGCCCTCGATGGTCAGGATCGCTTCATCGCGCGCGAGCGGATCGTCGAGATGATGGCGCTCGCCGGTCTTCTGGCGAAGATCGAACCGCACGCGCACGCCGTGCCGCACGGCGACCGGTCGAACGTGGTCATCGAGCCCTGGCTCACCGATCAGTGGTACGTCGACGCAAAGACGCTCGCCGCGCCGGCGATCGAAGCGGTCCGCGAGGGCAAGACCCAGTTCGTGCCGAAGAATTGGGAGAAGACCTATTTCGACTGGCTCGAGAACATCCAGCCGTGGTGCGTTTCCCGCCAGCTCTGGTGGGGGCATCAGATTCCGGCCTGGTACGCGCCCTGGGGCGCGGTCTTTGTCGAGGAGACGGAAGACGCAGCCTACGCCGCGGCGCTCGCGGACGGCGTTGAACGCGGGGCCTTGACCGACGCCGAGGCCCAGTCGCTTGCGAGCGATCCCGCCCGGCTGGCGGAAATGTTCAGGCGCGACGAGGACGTGCTCGACACCTGGTTCTCGTCGGCGCTCTGGCCCTTCTCGACACTCGGCTGGCCGGAGGAGACGGCAGAGGTCAAGCGCTTCTATCCCACCGACACGCTCGTCACCGGGTTCGACATCATCTTCTTCTGGGTCGCCCGGATGATGATGATGGGTCTCCATTTCATGGAGGAGGCGCCCTTTCACGACGTCTACATCCACGCCCTCGTGCGCGACGAGAAGGGGGCCAAGATGTCGAAGTCGAAGGGCAACGTCATCGACCCGCTCGACCTCATCAACCGGTTCGGCGCCGACGCGCTACGCTTCACGCTTGCGGCGATGGCGGCGCAGGGAAGGGACGTCAAGCTCAGCGAAGCCCGGATCGAAGGCTACCGAAACTTCGCGACCAAGCTTTGGAACGCCTCGCGCTTTGCTGAAATGAACGAGTGTCTTCGTGTCGAGGGTTTCGATCCATCCGCGGCGCGCGAACCGCTGAACCGTTGGATTTTGGGCGAGTCCGCCAAGGCGGCGACGGAGACCGCGGGCGCCATTGAGGCTTACCGCTTCAACGACGCCGCCAACGCGGCGTATCGGTTCGTGTGGAGCGTCTTCTGCGACTGGCATCTCGAACTGGCGAAGCCCGTGCTCCAAGGGGCCACGGCTGACCCGGCCGCCAAGGCCGAGACCCGGGCGACGGTCGCCTATGTGCTCGATACGATCTACGCCATGCTGCATCCCTTCATGCCGTTCCTCACCGAAGAACTCTGGGCGATCACAGGCCAGGCCGGCCCCAGGCGCCTGGGGCCTCTGGCGCTCGGGCCGTGGCCAGCCCAAGGCTTCGAGGTCGACGGCGCGGTGGACGCCGAAATCGGTTGGGTCGTCGACCTCATTGCGGAGGTCCGGTCGGTGAGGTCCGAGATGGGGGTGCCTCCATCGACGCAGACGCCGCTCATTCTCGTCGCTCCGAGCGACCGGGCCGCCAGCGGCGCGCGGGCATGGAGCGAGAGCATCGGACGCCTCGCCCGCGTCGGCTCGATCGAAACGGCTGAGGCTGCGCCGCCGGGCGCGCTGCTTCTCGTCGTGCGCGGCGAGACCGTGGCTCTGCCGCTCGCCGGCGTCGTCGATCTTACGGCGGAGAAGGGACGCCTCGACAAGGAGATCGCCAAGGAGAAGCTTGAAATCGCCAAGGTCGAAGCGAAACTTGGCAATGACGACTTCGTCTCTCGGGCGCCCGAGGACATCATCGCCGAACATCAGGACCGGCTTGAGACGTTTCAAGCACGGCTCGTTAAGCTTACCGGCGCGCGCGATCGCCTCGAGCGCGTCTGAAACCGCGATCGAACCCCTAAATTTGTTGCTTTTGCGCAACATGTCCGCTGCAACTCATGCGAGTCGGGATTCCGGCTGGAAGGCGCCGCGATTGCGCCATAAACCGCCAGCACTTTGAAATCACGTGATGAGGAAAATCGTCCGTGCCGCGAGCGCCTTCAAGGGAGCCGCGACGCGGTCGGATGGCGGCTTAGGATTGAGATCGCGTGGTTGCGTGTGCGAAAGGTGCGGTGGAGAGAGCGTCGTTACGCTGCCGCTTCGCATTCGCGCTCGTAGGATCCATGACGCTGGGGTTGGCTCCCGCCCTGGCTTTTGACGGCTCGACTTCCGACCCGTCCGAGAAGATCCCCAAGAACTTCACCGACCCCGGTCAGGCGTTGCGCGCCGGGCTCGCTGACTTGAAGTCTGGAAACGCTGACGCATCGGTTGTGGCGCTCACCTACGCTGCCGACGGCGGGGAAACGATTGCTCGCTGGAAACTTGGCGAGATGTACGCGGATGGCCAAGGCGTGCAGCGCGACGACATCAAGGCTTATCATTATTTCAATCAGCTGGTCGAAGATTACGACGAGGATCAGCCCGACCGGCGCAACCTCAGCGCAATTTCCAATGCGTTCGTCGCGGTCGGCGTTTATTGCCTCGATGGAATACCGAACAGCGACGTACGGCCGGACCCCGAACGCGCGCACGAATTGTTTCAATATGCGGCGACGATTTTCGGCAACCCGAACGCACAATATAATCTCGCTCAGATGTACATAGTTGGGTCCGGGGGGCTGTCCAAGGACAACATCACCGCCATTCGTTGGCTGGCCGTCGCGGCTCAAAAAGGTCATGCCCCATCGCAGGCGGTTCTCGGCGATATGCTGTTCAGCGGTGACGGCGTTCCTCATCAGCGCGCGCGCGGCTTGATGTGGCTGCAGTTCGCCAAGGACGCGACATCCGATCCATCCGAGACGTGGATCCGCGATCTATACAAGCGTGACTTCGCGGCAGCGAGCGACGACGAGCGGCAGGGCGCCGCTGCGCTGCACGATACGCGGCCCAAGGGAAAGCCGCCTTCGACGCCCGTTAGGGACATCGTCAAGTTCATGCTCAAGCCGCTCGCGCCACTGGTTGGGCCGGCGGCGTCGGCTCAATAAAAGCTCACCGCGGCGTCTTCAAGTCTTTGGCCCGTAGAGATAGGTCGCGCTCCGCGGGCCATGGCCGTGGGCGGCCGAAGCGTTTATCGGACCTTACGGCGTGGTGCTCTTGTTCATTTGAACTCCGCCGCCGGCGGGCCGCGCGTCCGACTCGGATAGCAAGCTTTGCGCGTACTGAAAGTCAGGCGCGGATTTCAGCTCGGCCAGTGTCACGTTGAGGACCGCCTTGTCCGGATAGCCCTGGCGCGCTTCGGTCGCCGCCGGGTCTGCTTCCTTCATGGCCGGCTGTTGCGCGGCCGGCGGTTGTCCGTTTGTCCCAGTGATTGGCGCAAGGGTGCTCGCTGGCGCCGGTTGGTCTGTCGCGGGCGCCTTCCGGCTTTCGGTGCGCCATTGGACCGCAGAGAACGGCACGGCGACGTCCTTTTTTCCGAACCCGAGAAATCCGCCGACGCCAATGACCACGGTCTGCGCAGCGCCGTTACGGTCCATCAGCAGGTCGTCAATCTTTCCGACCTGCTGGTCGTCCGGGCCATAAACGCCAATTCCCACGAGTTTTGGCGCACGCCATTGCGTCGTCTCCTGTTTGGTTACGAAGCTGACGCCGGACGGCGCCTGGGCTTGGGCCGGTTGATCCTTTGGAGCGGCGGGATCGTCGGCCCCGTATGCAGCGGAGCCAATCAGCGTGGTGCTGAACAAGGTTGCGTAAGCAAGCGTCCTAAGCATCTTTGCCTCCTGTCCGAGAAGCACGGCGCTAAGCGCCGATAACGTAACCGTCCGCTGGCGGAAATGTTCCTTCGGGAACGGTTGTGGCGCCGTCAGCCGGGCGCCAGACGAGGGGGCCAGCGCCCAATCGCCTCCAACCGCCATGAGCCCGCCTCTCGCCGGTCATCTCGGGATGACACGGCGGTCCGGATGGAATAGGCGGCTCCTTACAGATTCGAATGACCAGCTGAACACCGAACGCTGGTCTCCCGGGAGATGCGAACGGAATGGTTGAATATGGCCTTCGGTTCCTCAAAGGCCCCTGGGCGACCGCGGCGCTCGTCTGTCTTGCGGCGTTCGTCCTTCTGTTCGCCCTCGCCGGTCAAACCGTCAACGCTTTGTTTGTCTACGCCGCGCCGAAATGAAGCGCCGCGCCTCGCTTGATTTCCTGCGCGGAGCGGCGGCGTTCGCGGTCGCGATCCCTCATTATCTGACCGCGAACGCGCCGTTTCAGCCGTTCGCCGAATCGTTCGCGATTGCCGGCGTCGAGGTCTTCTTCGTGCTCAGCGGCTTTGTGCTCGCGCCCCAGATCGTCGATTGGGTGGTCGGCAAGCCGTGGCGCAATCTCGGCGTGTTTCTCATCCGACGCTGGATGCGCACGATCCCGCCCTATGTCGTCGCGCTGATAGCATCGCGGTCCTGACCGGCAATCTGATGACCGCCGATTTCGTCCGCTATCTCTTCTATGTCGAGAACCTGTTTTCCGCCGCCAACCACGTCGATTTCTATCCCGTCGCCTGGAGTCTGGCGATCGAGGAATGGTTCTATGTTCTGTTTGCTCCCGCGCTGTTTGTTGTCGCGAGGCTGCTCGGAAGAGCCGACAGGCGTCTTGAGCTCATCTTCGCGATCCTGGTCATTGTCGTCATCGGGGCGCTGCGGCTTAGGTTCGCGCCGCACGACTGGGACCTGAACGTCCGGCGAGTGACGCTGTTTCGCATCGACTCGATCGTCTGGGGCTTCTTGCTTTATCTGGCGCTCGAGCAACGTCGGCCGATCGACCTGAAGGCCGCCTCGGCCCGATGGCGTCTCGCCGCTCTGCTCGCGCTGCTGGCGGTTGCGATTCCCATCGAACTTGCCGTCGCCATCTCGGCTGTCAAAGGGGATCAGTCGGCGCAGCTCGCGTTTCCCTACGTCTCGGCGGCGTTCGGCATGATCGCGATCGGCGTCCTCTGGGAGGCCGAAGGCCTCTTCCAGAATCGCGTCGTGAGAGGCGCAAGCTTCTACCTCGGCCGCGTCTCATACTCGGTCTATCTCTTTCACCTCATCATCATCATGGCGCTGAAGCCGCTCATGGCCTCGACGCCGCTCGCGCTGCAGATCGTGGTCTATGTGTTCGCCATCCTGGCGCTCTCGACCATCTTCTTCGCCGGGTTCGAGCGGCCGATCCTCGTGGCGCGCCCCTATTATGGCGCCGCGCGTCGCGCGGACGCAGCGATCGTCACGCCTCCGAGCGAACCTCGGAGCTGGCGCTCCGTGCTTCTCCCAACTGCGTCGGGCGTCGCGGCGCTTGGCGCGGGGGCGCTCGCGCGTAACGCCTTCATGGCCGACAGGCCTTATGCTTTCTATGCGCTGCTTATCGTGGCGGCGGTTCTCGTCCTTGCGCTGGCGGAAACGGCGCGCCGACGGTCGACCGGCGCGGTCGCCGTCGTGGCGCGAGCCTTCCTCTTGTTCGCGCTTGCGCTGCCGTTCGCGGACACTCTCTACCGCCGCTCGACCGGATTGCCGCTGGTCGCGACGGTCGCTGAGCCGACCTATTCCTATCGCGCCGCGCACGCCAATCCGACCGCCTTCGCGACCTGGTGGTTCTATTATCTCAACGAGTGGATCCGCGGCGACGGGATAAGAGCGGCGATCGATGCGCCGGATCCGCAAAAGAAGCTGCCGTTTATCCTCGTTCCCGGCAGTTCGGGGCGCATGTTCGACACCACGATCCGGATCAACAATCTCGGCTTTCGCGGACCCGACATGGCCCGCGACAAGGGCGACGGGTTCCGCATTGTCGCGCTTGGCGAGTTGCAGACCTTCGGGCCCACTTTGCGCGACGGCGAAAGGCCTTGGCCGGAACTGCTGCAGGGTCTGTTCGACCAGCACGCCTCGTGCGGCCGCAGAATCGAAATCCTGAACGCCGGAACCGAGGCGTACACGATCGAGAATAATCTCGAGCGGATGCGCCGCGACATCTTAGCCCTCAAACCTGATCTGATTCTCAGCACGCACGGCATGAACGGGTTTCTACCCGTTCGGCTTGCGGCGCGTCCCGGAGCCGAACGAGCCGGGCGTCAGGCCCCGAGCCTCTGCGCTCATCGGCCACGCCGTGCTGACAATCGAGCGCGCCGCCCACGATTGGCGAAACCGGAACTCAACTCAAGCGCTGGCCGCTCTTCCGCCGATGTCGGACGCTGAGCTGATGAAGAGCCGATACGCCGACGAGTATCGGAAGCTGATCGCGCTTGCTCGCGACAGCGGGGCGGATATCGCGCTCGCTGACGCAAGCATGTCGGTTAATGCAGCGAGTCCGCGCGAGGTCAAGGACTTCTATGGCGCCGTGTTCAAGCCGATCGACGACATCATCGCCGCCAACGCCGCGCACAATCGCATGGTCAAGCTCATCGCTCGCGACGAGCGGGCGCCGTTGATCGATATGGCGGCCGGCGTCGACGGAGTATGGGACGACGATCTCTACCTCGACATCGTCCACTTCACGGAGGCGGGCAACGAACGGGTCGCCAATCTCATGTTCCGGGCGCTGCTGCCGATCCTGTCGGAGCGGCACGGCGTGAGGTGCGAACTGCGTTGATCAGACAGCGTGTTCAGCGGTTCGCTGTTGTCATTCCCGCGCAAGCGGGAATCCAGAGTCTGGCGCAGGTGCTGGATGCCCGCGTTCGCGGGCATGACAAATGACAGCCTACTGTCCAATCGAACGCTACGCCGGCATAGACTGCGCCGGGGCAAGCAGGGGGCTATCCATGGCTCAAACCGAAATCGACGCTGTTCGCGCGCTCTTAGGCGCCAAGCCGAGGCCGGTTGGATGGGAAGAACGTCGGCGCCGGATCGAGGAGGTCGGCGCGGTCTGGCCGGTCGCGGACGATGTCAAGCTCGAGCCGGTCGATCTCGACGGCCTCGAGTGCGAATGGTCGATCGTTCCCGGCGCCGACCCGTCCCGCGTGCTGATCTACTTTCATGGCGGCGGCTATTGCTCGGGTTCGATTGTCAGCCACCGCCGATTGGTGACCGAGGCCGGACGGGCAGGGGGCGTGCGTACGCTGGCCGTCGAATACCGCTTGGCGCCCGAGCACCCTTTTCCGGCCGCGCGCGACGATGCGCTGACCGCTTGGCGGCGCCTGCGCAGTGAAGGCTACGCGGCCAAACAGATTGCGGTCGGCGGCGACAGCGCCGGCGCGAATTTGACGCTTGCTCTCGTCGGGGCGCTCAAGCGCACGGGCGAGGATCTGCCCGGCTGTCTCTGGCTCGTGTCGCCGTGGCTCGATCTCACCATGTCGGGGGCGACGCTCGCCAGCAAGGCCGCTGTCGATCCGCTCATTCATAAGGAATATCTGGAGGAGCTTGCCAAGGCTTATGCGCCGGCTGGAATGGACCGGAAGGACCCGCGCCTGTCGCCCCTCTACGCGGATCTCAAAGGACTGCCTCCGACCCTGATCCAGGTCGGCTCCGCAGAGACCTTGCTCGACGACGCGGTCCGCTTCGCGGCTGCGGCCGGCGAGGCCGACGTCTCTGCGACGCTCGAAGTCTGGCCGCACATGATTCATGCGTGGCCGCTCTGGAACGCGCGGCTCGAACCTGGCCGGCGGGCGCTCGCGCACGCGGGCGCCTTCATGCGCGAACATCTGTAGTCGGCGAGCGCCCCGCGGGAAGCGATAGGGTTCCGCTTGCCAAAGCCGCCTAATGCGGGCACGCCAATTCCGGGGCCGGAGCCGAGTCCGGAATCGGGCGAATGACTTGACCATCGAGCTAAACGTCGATCCGGAGACGCCATCGAGCGCCGAGGCGCGCTCCGGCCTGCTTCGCAATCCCGCTTTCATGGCCATCCTGATTGCGACGTCGCTTTCAAGCGTCGGATTGGCGATGTTCGACACGGGTTCGGCCTGGATGATGACCAGCCTCAATCCGAGCCCGAGACTGGTCTCGGCCGTGCAGGTCGCGACCACCTTGCCGCTCTTTCTGCTGACCTTGCCGGCCGGAGCGCTGACCGATGTCGTGGACCCGCGCCGGCTCCTGATCGTTACGCAAACGCTCGCCGTGGCGATTTCAGTCGCGTTCGCGGCCGCGGCTTCGGCCGGGTTGGCAGGCCCGACCTATCTGCTCACGACATCGTTCCTTATGGGCCTGTGCGGCGCGCTCGCGGCGCCGGCATGGCTCCTCATCACCACCCTCCTCGTGCACAAGGAGGAACTCGACAGCGCGATTGCGGTCGACACCGCGGGCTACAATGTCGCACGGGCGATCGGTCCGGCGATCGCCGGATACGCGATCGCAAGGCTCAGCATCGCCGTTCCATTCTGGGGCTGCTGCGCAGGCAACCTGGCGCTGCTTGCGGCCCTGATCTGGTGGCGGGCCCCGCGAAGGCCCAAGGAGACGTTGCCGGCCGAACGCCTGATCAGCGCAATGACGACCGGCGTGCGTTATGTTCGCTACAGCCGAGAGATGGACGCGACGCTCATCCGCGCCATCGCCTTCTTCCCCTTCTCGAGCGCCTATCTCGCCTTGCTGCCGCTCGTGGCGCGCGCCGAGACCGGCAACGGAGCCGAGGTCTATGGCCAGCTGTTCGCGGCAGTCGGCGTCGGATCGATTCTCGCCACATTGGCTCTCAACTGGCTGAAGAGGCGGCTTGGCGCGAATGGGCAGGCTGCTCTTGGCGCGCTCGGAACCTTCGTTGCGCTGTGTCTTCTTGCCGCGGCGCATGAGCCTGTGCTGGCCTACATCGCCAGCTTCATTTACGGCGCTGCGTCGATCGTCGCGCTGACGACTTTTTTCGTCTCGGCGCAGGTCTCCTTGCCGGAATGGGTGCGCGGCCGGGGCCTCGCGATTTTTCTCACGGTCTACTTCGGCGCGCTAACGCTTGGGAGCGCGGTGTGGGGCGAGGTTGCGACCGTCAAGGGCGTCCCTTTCGCTCTCTATTGCGCTGGCGTCGGAACATTGGTTGGTCTTGCGCTCACTTGGGCGTGGAAGCTGCAAACGAGTGAGGCGCAGGACCTGACCCCGTCGATGCGCTGGCGCGCGCCTTCCTTCGCCAATCGGGTTGCGGACGATGGAGGGCCGATTCTGGGGATCATCGAATATCTGGTCGACCCCTCGGAGAGCGGCGCCTTTCTGGCCGTCATGCAGGACGTGAGCCTCGAGCGGAAGCGGGACGGCGCCTACGCCTGGCATATGTTCGAGGACCCGAACCAAGAGGGCAAGATGGTCGAGACGTTCCTCGTCCATTCCCTGCTCGAACTTAGATACCGCGAGGCGCGCGTCACCAAAGCGGACATGATCATCGAAGACCGGGCGGCGCAGTTTTTGAAGGCGCCGGCAGAGAGCCGCTTTTTGGTCGCGCCTCAGCGCGGGATACGGCCGTCTTGGCGGAAGCGGATCGGCGCACTGCCTCGACGCCTGCGCCGAGCCCCTCAATAGTAACGCGGGATTGGACCGTTGTGCGGCGTCATCCGGTCCGAAAGGTCGAACATCACTTCGTCGACATAACACCACCCCCAGCCTTCAGGCGGATCATAGCCTTCGATGATCGGATGGCGGGTCAAGTGAAAATGCTTGGTCGCGTGCTTGTTCGGGGAATCGTCGCAGCATCCGACGTGCCCGCAGCTGCGGCAGAGCTCGCAGATGAACCCAGACGTCGCCGGTCTTGAGACATTCCTCGCAGCCGAGCGCGCTGGGGGTCACGTCGTGAATGGTGTTCAGATGGGTGCAGGTTTTCGACATCGAGGATTCGCCCGATCCTTTAGAGGTGGGGGCCCGGAGCGTGGGAGAGGAACTTATGGATCGCGGCCACCACCGCCGCGCCCTCGCCGATCGCCCCGCCGACCCGCTTGACCGACCCTGAGCGCGCGTCGCCGACGGCGAACACGCCGGGCACGGAGGACTCGAGCGGGGATAAAGCAGGGCCGCCATTGGCCGATCCGAGGCCGGTCGTCACGAAGCCGGCCTTGTCGAGCGCCACGCATCCTTGCAGCCATTCGGTCGCCGGGTCGGCGCCGACGAACAGAAAAACGTTGCGGATCGCGGCGTCCGTCTCATGGCCCTCGCGATGGTCGCGCCACCGCACCCGCTCGAGATTGCCGCTGGCCGCGCCGCTCAGCGCAACGATCTCGGTCCCGGTCATCAGCTCGATGTTCGGGGTGGCGGCGATGCGGTCGATCAGATAGCGCGACATGCTTTCGGCCAGCCCCGGCCCTCTGACCATCATGCGCACTTTGGAAGCGTGACCGGAGAGAAAGACAGCACCCTGACCGGCCGAATTGCCGCCGCCAACCACGACGACCTCTTCGCCGGCGCACAGGCGCGCTTCGATCTGCGACGCCCAGTACCAGATTCCGCGGCCTTCGAAGCGCGCGATATCGGCGATCGTCGGATGGCGGTAGCGCGCGCCGCTGGCGACGACGATGGCCCGGGCCTGTATGCGCTCGCCGTCGTCCGTCTCCAGGACGAACACGCCATTGGCGCGCGCGCAATCGAGCGTCTTGACGGCGACCGGGATCATGATCTCGGCGCCAAATTTTTGCGCCTGAACGAAGGCGCGGGCGGTCAGCGCCTGGCCGGTTATTCCTGTTGGAAAGCCAAAGTAGTTTTCGATCCTGGCGCTGGCGCCGGCCTGACCGCCGAAAGCTCGCGCGTCGAGGACCGCGACCGACAGGCCCTCGGAACAGGCATAAACCGCTGTCGAGAGTCCCGCGGGTCCCGCGCCGACTACGGCGACGTCGTAGATGAAGTTCGATCGGGACGTGACCGTCAGGCCTATCTGGCGCGACAGGGCGTGCTCCGCCGGATTGCCGAGCACGGAGCCGTCCGGACAGACCACCAGCGGCAATCCGCCCGTGATGTCGGCATAGCGGCCGATCACCTCCTTGGCCTCGAGATCGTGCGTCGGATCGAGCAGATGATGCGGATAGCCGTTGCGGGTGAGAAAGCCCTGAAGCCGGATGACATCCGCGTCGTCCGGCGAGCCGATCAGAACCGCGCCGGCGGCGCCGCCTTGAAGCAGGGCCACGCGTCGCAGAATGAGCGCACGCATGATCCGTTCGCCGAGTTCGGCTTCGCCCACCAGCAGTCCGCGCAGGCCCTCCGTCGGAATGAGCAATGTTTCGACGTCGCCCTCGGCTGTTCCGTCGACCAGCGTCGCGCGCGTGGAAAGCTGGCCGACATCCGCCAGGAACTGACCGGGGCCCTGCTCGGCGATCGGCGACACGTGGCCCAAGCCGTCGCGCTGGCTGATCGCGACCTGGCCCTTGAGCACGACGAACATGCCGGGGCTGATCTTTCCCGCTTCGAACAGTTTTTCGCCGTCCGAATATTTGCGCACCGACCCGTAGCGCCGCAATCGCGCGATTTCCTGCGCGGTCAGCGCGGGAAATGTCTCTTGGTAGCGAGGCACCTGCGCGCCGTAGATGGTGTCGGCCATACGTCTCGACTATTTGCGCCGGACGCTCGTGGATTGGCGCGTCCAAATCGTCTTAAGGGTTGCGCTTTGCGAGCCCCGTTTTTCAAGCCCGGCGGTCGAGCGTCCCAGAATACCCTCGGCCGGACGGCGCTTGGCGGTGACGCCCATGCCGACTAACAATGATCCTGACGTCGTTCCCGACGAGGAACGCGGCGCGGCTGGAGCCAATTCGACAATGACCGAGACGTTTCAAATTCTGATCCTGCTTTTGGCCGTCATCTCGGTCGTCGGCGTCGTCGCAAAACGATTGCAGATCCCGCCCGCCATTCTGCTCGTGATCACCGGCGTTGTTCTCGCCCTGATCCCGGGGCTGCCGAGCCTGCAACTCGCGCCCGATCTTGTCCTGCTGCTCGTGCTGCCGCCGGTCATCTATTGGGACGCGGTGAAGATGAGCTGGAAGGAGTTCCGCTTCAACCTGCGACCGATCGCGCTTCTTGCGATCGGCTGCGTCGTGTTCACGACCGTCGCGGTCGCTGCGGCGACCCATTGGCTCTTGGGCTTTCCCTGGGCGGTCGGCTTCGTCTTGGGCGCCATTGTGTCGCCTCCCGACGCGGTCGCGCCGCTGGCGATCGCGCAACGCATGCAGCTTCCGAGGCGCCTCGTTGTCGTTCTCGAGGGCGAGGGACTGGCGAACGACGCGACGGCGCTCGTTCTTTATCGCTTCGCGGTCATGGCGGTGAGCGCGGGATCGTTCTCATTCGTCGAAGCCGGCGGCAGCTTTCTGGCGATCGTCGCAGGGGAGGTCGTCTGGGGGATTGGCGTCGGCTGGCTCATGCTTCGCCTGCGCCGCTGGGTCCGCGATCCCGGCATCGAGATCATGCTGTCGATCCTGACGCCGTTCATGGCCTATTGGCCGCCCGAGCAGCTTGGCGGCTCGGGCGTGCTCGCCACCTTGGCGGCAGGGCTCTATGTCAGTTGGAACGGCTTGCGGTTGATTCCGGCGGCGACCCGGCTCCCGGGCGCCGTGTTCTGGGACTTCCTGACCTATCTGATCGAGGGCATGGTGTTCCTGATCACCGGTCTGCAGGCGCGGACACTGCTCCCCTCGATTCGCCACTATACGCTTGCGCGAAATCGCCATGGCCGCTGTTGTCGTCTGCGTGGTCGTCATCGTGGCTCGCTTCATCTGGATGTATCCGGCGACTTACCTGCCGCGTTGGCTCTTCCCGGCGCTCCGGCGCCGCGACCCTTATCCGCCGTGGCAGCACCCGTTCCTGCTGGCGTTTACCGGCATCCGCGGCATCGTCTCGCTGGCCGCTGCGCTGGCAATCCCCTTCACGGTCGCTGACGGGAGCCCATTTCCGGACCGCGATCTGATCTTGATTCTGACCTTCAGCGTTATTTTCGTCACTCTGGTCGGCGAAGGCTTGACGCTGCCCGCGGTGACCCGCGCGCTCGGTCTCGCGAACGCTGGACACCGTGAGCGACAGGCCGAGCGGGAGGAGGAGTTCAAAGTCCGCAGGCGCGCGATCGAGGCGGCGATCGAACGGCTCGAGGCGGTCGCGGAGAGCCGCAAGCTTCCCGAGCCTGTCGTCGGACCGATCCGCGCTCATCAGCGCAACCGGCTCACAGACGTCGAGTATCGCAAGGACGGCGACGACCACCGCAGAAAGCTCGCCGAGCTCAGCGATGACCTCGAACTCGCGCTGATCGAGGCGGAGAGGGAACTCGTCAACGATCTTTATCGCGCCGGCGAACTGAAGGATGAAGGCCGCCGGCGCATCGAGCGCGAGCTCGATCTGCGCGACACGCTTCTCGCCAATCTGCGCTCAGGGGAGTGAGGATCGCGAGCAGCGGCCCGTGTCTCGATTGCCGACTTGATGATGCGCCGACCTGACGCAGGTTGGGCCAGCGCTCCTGGTTCGGCGTGAGCGATCTCACGCCTCAAGAAGGGCGCAAGGTGTGGGTCTCCAAGGATGCTTCAGCCAAAGCTGCCTTTGGCGAGCGGCGTCGTCCTTCGAGGCCCCTTCGCAAGCCTCGGCTCGCCGGGAGCTATTCCATCGGCGGCAAGCGAAACACCCAAATCGCTGCTGGGTCGGAACCGTGCGTCCGCACGGCGACAAAAAGCCGATCAAGCTCCGGTACAAACAAGGCTGTACGCGCACCGGGTTGAGTGTGCGTTCGGGCTATCTCTGTAAGGCCCGCTTCGGAGGCGTCAAAAGTGGCCAAGAACCCCTCTCCACAACTCAGGTAGACCCTTTTCCGCTTCTCGTCGTAGAACACGTCATCGGCATCGCCGCAGCTAGCCGCCCGGCTGATCAGTTTGCCGGTGCGAGCGTCAAACGCCGCCAGGGTCGCCGGCGAGCGATACCCGACAAAGACGCGGCTTCTCATGGCGTCGAGCGCCATAGGAAAATTGGCGCTCGCGTCAGCCAAGCTCCAGCGCGCGATTTCTTTTCCGGTCGCCGGATCGACAACCGACACACGATGAGCGTCCGGCAAATTGACGTAAATGCGGTTGACGGAGCGGTCCAATTGGAACGCCTCTGGATGGGCGGCTAGCGCGATTTCAGAAAGCTTCTTACCGCTGGCGGTGTCGAGCACCGCCAGCGCTCCACCGCCATACCCGACGATCATTCGATCGGCGCCATCGGCCCGGATGTTATCGGCGTCGCTGCCAAGGTCGACCTTGCCGGCCGGGGTCATGTCGTCCGCCTTGAAAAAATCGACCGCTCCATCCCCCGCGTTGGCGACATAGATCAAATCGCCCTTAGGCGCATAAGCGACGCCTTGGGGCTCGCGCAAACCCAAGATGCGCTTGACAGAGCATACCCTTAGTCAAGTCGATCACTGCAACGGAGTTGTTCCCAAGTTCGGCAACTAGCAACCGTTTGCGGGGAAGATCGACACCGAGGTGGTCGATCCGTCCGACCACTTTTCCGAGCACAATCTTGTTCTCCAGGATCGGCTCTTGGTCAGCGGCATGCGCGACTGCGCCGACAGCGTAGAGTGCGACCGCGCCTACCAGGACGAAAACGCGTCCAAAGGTCATCGGATCAGCCCCTTCCCGCGACATGGACAGCATCGAGCGCGGCCCGGAGTCCTTTCGCGAGCCTCACAGCGTCATCGTTCGCCCAGAAGTGGACGAAGAAGGCGCGGGGCTCATCATCGAGCATGTGATTGTGAATCGCGGTGACCTCAATGCCATTGTCCAGCAGAGCTTTGATGAGAGGATTGACCTCGCCGGCGAGCGCCACGAAATCGCCTGTGATCGCCGCCTTTCCGTCGCCGGTCGGCTGAAAATTGATGGCGATGGCCGTGCCCATCGCGCCGGGGATCGCCATTCCGTCCTGTTTGATGGTGTCCGACCTGGGCACTCCGAATTGATAGACGCCGTTGTTGTTGCGGCCCTTGAAGCCGATCGCCTCGTCGATTTTTGCCGTATCGACGCCAAGGTCGGTCGCGGTCGCAGGCGGAGCCGCGCCCATCTCCCAGGGGGTCTGGCTTTCCTCGAGAGCGACACGCGTCATTCTCGCCAATTGTTCGGCGTCGCCTGTCCCTGACACGTGCATGTAGAAGGTCGGCGGCGTGGCGCGCAGCAGATGGTTATGGACGGCCGTCACCTGCAGGCCTTCCGCCAGCAGTTTCGTCATAACGGGATTGATCTCCGCTTCCGTCAGAACAAGATCGCCCATCATCATGGTCGCGTCGCCCATGGGCTCGAACGCGACCCAGCCGCCGAGCGCAAAGCCCGGCTTGAGCTGCACCCCGTCGAGGGTCACCTTGAGGTCGCTCCGGGGAAGTCCGTAGCGATGAATCGGACCGCTGACCGCTGCCGCGCGGCCGAACACAAGATCGACTTTCTTCCAGTCCGTTTCCGCAGCCGTCGCCGCCGTTGCACATGGCAGGGAAAGGGACGCGAATAGAATTGCTGCCATCGCACGCATGCTCGTTCTCCTGGTTGAAGCGATATTCAGATTCAGAGTGGGGTCGCGAGACCGAGGGCGTAGAGCAGGACGCCCGCCACGCAGCTCGCCGCGAGGGTCGGTATCATTCCGACCTTGAAGCGGAAGATTGCGATGGCTGCGCCCAGGGCCAGGACCAGGCTCCAGACGTTCAGGCTCGCCGGAACGGGCGCGTCAAAACTGAGCCCGAATCCGTTGACGTGGCGCGTGTCGCGAAACAGCGCATGAACGGCGAACCAGATCGAAAGATTCAGGATTACGCCCACCACCGCCGCCGTGATGGCGGACAGTGCGCCGGATAGAGCTTTGTTGCCGCGAAGCTGCTCGATGTAGGGAGCGCCTACGAATATCCATAAGAAACACGGCGTGAAGGTCACCCAGGTCGCGAGCAATCCGCCCAGGGCGCCGGCCAGCAGCGGCGGCAACATGCCGGGCGCACGGAAGGCCGCCATGAAGCCCACGAATTGCAGGACCATGATCAGCGGGCCGGGCGTTGTTTCCGCCATGCCGAGGCCGTCGAGCATTTCGCCGGGAGTGACCCAGTGGTAGTGGCTGACCGCCTGCTGCGCGACATAGGCCAGCACAGCATAGGCCCCACCGAAGGTGACCATTGCCATCTTGCTGAAGAAGACGGCGATCGACGTGTACACATTGCCAGGACCGGCGGCGGCCACCACGGCCGCGACGGGAAGCAGCCATAGTGCAAGCCAGACGACGGCGACGCGGATCGTGCGCGCGGTTGAAGGCCGGGTATGATCAGGGCTGACCTCGCCCAGCAGGCTGTCGTCGCGCGGCGCGCTTTTCGCGCCTCCGTGACCGATCCCTCCGGCGAAAGCCGGATCGCCCGCCCGTGCGCGAAAGAACCCGATCAGGCCCGCCGCGATAATGATCAAAGGAAATGGGATCGCGAAGAAGAAGATCGCCACGAAAGCCGCCGCCGCGAGCGCTTGCATAGGTCGGCTTTTCAGTGCGCGCCGCCCGACCCGGATCAGGGCTTCGACGACGACCGCCAGCACGGCGGCCTTCAGGCCGAAGAACGCGCCCGCCACAAAGCCGACCTGGCCCCATTCCGCATAGATGATGCTCAGGGCCATCAGAGCGATGATGCCGGGCAGGATGAACAGCCCGCCCGCCATGATGCCGCCGCGCGTGCGGTGCATCAGCCAGCCGATATAAATCGCGAGCTGCTGGGCCTCGGGACCGGGTAGAAGCATGCAATAGTTGAGCGCATGCAGGAAGCGGCTCTCGGAAACCCACTTTTTTTCTTCAACGAGAATGCGGTGCATCACCGCGATCTGACCGGCCGGGCCGCCGAAGCTTAGAGCGGCGACGCGCAGCCAGACGCGGAAGGCTTCGCCCATTGAAACGCCGTGGGCCGGTTGGTCCCGGCCGTCACTGCGGGACGCTGCGAGGATCTCGGTCATCTCAGGCCCCCTTCTTGTTGGTGGGCCAGTTATGCGTCTCGCCGTTGCGTCGCGGCTCCAGCGATAGAATGCGTCGTACAGCGCCATCCCGGCTTCGAGCTGTTCAAGATCGTCCGAATACATGCGCGACAGCCCGAGCGAAGCCGCAAGGAGGCCGGGCGCTTCGGGCGCGAGATCGAGGCGGGCGGTATCCGCGCCACGCACGATCGCCGCCAACCGCAAGAGCGCAGGGCGAGGCGAGCCCCAGCTCCTCGATCATCACGTCGAATGTGCAGATTTCGCCTCGATGGCTCCAGAACACCCCTTCGATATCGAAGGGCGCGCCGCCAAATTGCTCGGCGACGCCTTCAACTTCCGAAGGCGCTACGAACAGGAACAGTGCGGCGGGATCGACAAAGCGCCGGATCAACCAAGGGCAGGCTATCCGATCGATTTTTGGCCGCTCGCGGGTGACCCACAGGGTCCGGCCCTGTCGGTTGCGCGGAGGCAGCTTGCTAACCGGCACGAGCGGCAGGCCGCTTTGCGCCCAGGCTTCGAACCCGCCTTCCAGAACTTCGGCAGAAACCCCGGATTCGCGCAGGAGAGCCGCGACGCCGTGGCTGACCTTCAGGCCCTTCGAGCAGATGACGACGACCGTTCGGCCGTGAAATTCGCCCGCCCACTCATCCGTTTTGTCGGGCGAGCGACGGACGGAACCGGGAATAAGCCGGGGATCGGCGGAAAATTCTTCGTCCGCCCGCACATCGAGCAGCGCGGGACATTTGGGAGTGCCGATCAGGCGAGCGAGCTTGTCAAAGGCGATGCTGTTGACGGAAGACATGGCGCGTCCTTGCTAAGAGCGGGACGCGATACTTCGGCATGTCGCCTCGTGGGGAGATCGCTTTCCCCATGCCGCCAATTCAATCAAAGCGCGCCAAATTGTCAAGGCCACGGCGCAGGCGGCGTATACATCAAGATCTTTCTTGCACAACTGCGCCAGGCTCGGAAGTCAACGGCCTTGAGTGCGCAAATGACTTTCTGGGGTTCGTCCACATCGGCGAGATGAGCGGGGATTTCTCTATCGGAAGCGGCGCCGAGGTCGTCCGCCAATCCGATTGAACTCGGCAGCGTGCCGATGGACCGGACTTCTGTCCAGCGCCCTCGCTCTGCTGGTGGCCAGGGGTCCGGGAGGCCTACGCGCCAAGCGGCAGCAAAAAGGGGCAGGAAATCGGGGGTGTCTGACCCGCGGCGCGCGATCCGCGCATTAAGCGCGAGGAAGCCCTTGTCGCTCCAGGCGCTCCCGCAAGCCCTCTGCTTGGTCCCGCCATCCCTTGTCGCCTTCCAGGCGCCACAGCATAAAGCAAACCATAACAAGCGCAGGGATCGTGACGAGTGCGACAATCCAACCCATCTGCGTCCTCCCAATGCGTGTATGAGTGGTGGACGTTAATGCGGGCGTTTTAATCAATTGTTTAGAAAATTGGTTAACCGCGACAGGCGGGATGTCAGCGGCCACAGCCCCGAGTTCTCGCTACGCTTTGCTTACTTCGACGCGGGGACGGTTCGCAGTTCGCAAGCGCGGGTGATTGCGATCCTAAAGCGCGGCCGGACGGCTCCGGGAGGCCGGAGGACGAAGCCGCCTGCTGGACCATCCCTTGAGACGCGTCCACCCTGCGGCCGCGAGACCGTATTGTGCACGCGCATCTCGTCCTCGGCCTCCTTCCTTCTCAAGCTTGGAATGACCTGAGGGGTAGAGCCGACCAGGGACCAACGTCGCAAGAGTCGACATTCTCTTTTCTGAAAACCAGATCCGTGCTATATCTTTTCCCGTCGCCGGATCAGGCGGCTGACCAGGAATGCGCCTTGGGAGAGAGGATGGCGGAAGGCTTGAGACAGAGGCCGGAACGAGCGGGAGGGCTGGGAGTTTTTCTTATTTGAATCGGCCGTAACCCATTGATAAGTCCCAATTCCAAAAAAATATCTGATAGCAAATGCAAGCTATTTTACTGTTTTTTATTTGCGGTTGCTTGCGCTTATTTGCGCGGACTTCGGAGTTTGCTGCAGAGCCAAGGGGTTGGACAACGCGCTGTGGGTTTTCAATGGGTCGATGACAAGCGGAAAATCGTTTCGTCCGGGTGACGCTCCGACTTCCGGTTCGCCGCCGTTAATTTTCTGTCAATGCGATTAGCCGAATATCGAACAAACCGTTGGGTAAGCGGCGCGCCGTCGCTAGGACACGCACCCGAGCCACGCTCCAGCGTCGAGACAAAGGGGGCGGATATGCTTGCATGGTTGCTTTGGCAACTGGAAAGGACCGAGCGGATCCGCGCCGTTGCGAGCGCGCTCATGACTGGATTTGGCGCCGAGGCTTATGCGGAAGCGCGGCGTCGGGAGCGCGAGTCGAAGAGCGCCGGAACGGCAGGAGACTGGAGACGGGTCGCCTTGGTTGTCGCCCGCCAGACGTCTGTCGGCGTCGATCGTAACGACGCGAAGGATTCGCCTCCACCAGAGCTTGCGCCAGTCGATGAGCCGCCGCCAATCGTGTCGGAACAGCCGTCGACATTCCGAATCCAATTCGTGTGCAGGACGCCTGATCACGACCTCACGAATTTGATGGAAAAACAGATCCAAGTCGCGGACACGCCCGCCGCGATCATTGCCGCGGCCAGCATAAAGTGGCCGCCTCAGACGATCGGGGTGCGGATTCTGGATCGCCAGGGCCACGAGGTGTTTGCGCGACAACGGGCTCAAGGGCGGTAGCTAATCGCCGAGCCGCGAATGGGCTCGCAAGGGCAGGGGATCGCGGGGAGCCCCGCGGCCTACGCTAAGCGCCTCAACAGAGCCTTTGCTTCTGCGATCTCAGGCATTTCAGGCGTGGAAGACAGGCCTTTTAACGCCGGCGCGAGGACAGCGCGGGCCTCGATCGCGCGGCCAGTCGATTGGTAGAGTTTCGCCAGCGAGTGGGCGGCGAGAAAAGCATAGCCGCGCGCGCCTTGCTGGTTGGCGATCGCGATAGCGGATTGGAGTGCTTCTTCGGCCGGAACCGGACCGGTTGGGAGATCGCGTCAATAAGACACCGCCGCGGAGCCGATAAAGGTACGAGTCGGTGTAATGCTCTCCGGTCTCCTCCGCGATCGCCAACCCGGCGTCGATTGTCGTGAGCGCTCCGTCCAGATCGAGCTGCATGGCCTCAAGCTCTGCAAGCAGGCCGTGAAACGAAGGCGCGCCACTCCTGTTGCCTTGAGCAAGATACGACGCCAGCGCCTCCTTAAACCGAAGCGCCGCCGTCCGTGGATCGACCTCGCCCTCTTTGCCGCGAACCCAGTTCGCGTAGATCCGAGCGAGGTCAGTGTAGGTCTTGAGATTATGCTCTTCTGTCAGCGCAAGTAGCGCCTTCGCAGCAACCCCCGTTGCACGGACATCACCACGGCGGCTCTCAAGAACCGTCTTAAAAAAGACGGCGCTGGCGATAGAGGCGGCATGATTGAGCTCAGTGGCTCGGCGGATCGACTCGTCGCTTAGGTCGCGGGCCCGCTTGAGCTCACCCAAATGCCATTCCGTCAACGCAAGGAAGTTCGTCGCGCTCACTTGGGTGTCATTGCCGAATTGAAAAAGCGTTTCTTGATCCCGCTCTCGCGACATAGTCTCTCAGCGCCCGCTCGAGCGCGTTCCGCGCGGTTTGCAAGTCTCCTAGCTGGAGCGAAACGAAGCCCAGAAGCCGACGAGCTACGCCAGATTCCGTAGCTCGTCCTTCGGCTTCAGCTTCCCGAAGGAACGCCTCAGCTTCCGCATGCGCCTGCCGATGTTCGCCACGCATGAAGCTCGTCAGACACTCGCCATAGTAGGCGATAAATCGCGGAGCAGCTTCGTCCGCCGGCGCAGCGAATTGACTGGCGCGGGCGTAAGCTGCGCTCATTTCTTCGGCGCCAAAACCTTTTAGCCACATCACTGTGTGCCCGTAGTCGGTGTGCAACCTCAAGCGTCGTTCTGAGAGAGCCTGGTCTTGAACCTCATGTTCAGGAGCTTCTCGTTCAACTTCGTCCGCGAGTGCGATCGCTTTGCCGAGATGCGCCATCGCCTCCTTGAAGGCCGAGCGGCGCAGAGCATCCTCGCCCGCGTTGCCCCACCATTCGATCGCCAGATCTTTATCCCCGGCCGCGGCGCAGTGATGCGCGATTTCCTCCGGGTCGGATTGCCCCGCGATCAGCGCCGCAGCCGCGTGTCTATGAAGTATCTGACGGCGACTTCTCAAGAGGCTCTCGTACGCCGCGTCCTGAACCAGCGCGTGCTTGAAGCGGTATGTCGCCTTTGGCGGGAGGCCATCGACGAAGAGGAGGGCGGAGTCCACGAGACGCGCCAGCGCGAATTGAAGTGAGGGCTCGTCGAATCCCTTATTGGCGCGCCCCGCCTGAGACGCAACGTCGCGCAAAAGACCATAGGAGAAGCTTCGCCCCAGCACCGCACTGATCTGCGCGACTTCCCGGGCCGGTCCGAGCCGGTCCAGCCGCGCTGCGAGCGACAATCGCAGAGTCGGTGGAATCGCCTGCGCACTCCTCCGCTCCCCACGCTCAAGAACGAGCTGCGTGACCTCCTCGACAAATAGGGGCACGCCGCCGGTGCGCTCGCTTACGCGCCGCTTGACGTCGTTGCCAGCGGGCGCCCTCGGGGCCTTCGCTCAGGGCGTGGACGAGATTGATCGAGGTCGGATCGAACCACTGCAAATCCTCCAACACGAGAACGAGCGGTTGGTTCCGTGCGCCAGAGGTCGCCCATTCGACCATGGCGTTCAACTGGCTGCTGCGATTGTCAACAGGATCGATTTCGATGTCCTCGCGGACCTCACCGAGGACGACCTCGAAGAACTCGGCGTCCGCTCCAGCGATCGTAAGCGACTGGTAGAAGCGATAGCAGAGCTACCCGCTGGCGGGCTTTGCCATGTTGAGCAACGCCCCGCCTCATCCGATCAGGCAAATGTGGCGACGGGCGCGCTAGCGACGCCATCGCGCTCAAGCCTCCGGGCGACCCGCAGCGCCAGGTCCTCCCGCCAGGGCGGAGCGATGACTTGCACACCGATCGGCAGGCTCTCTCCATCGCTCCAGACCGGAACGGCCACGACAGGCAGGCCGATGAATGAGATCGGCTGCGTGAACACGCCGATGTTCGGCCGAAGCAGCGTCTCCTTGCCGCCAAGGAGGAATGTCTTCTCTCCCAGCTTCGGCGCGGCGCATGGTGTCGCCGGCGCAAGCAGCACGTCGACGTCACGGAAGAGGGTGAGCGCGTGAGCGTGAAAAATGCGTCGAAATTTCTGGGCCTCGGTGATCCAGGCTCCAGGCAGCATCGCGCCGGCGATTAAACGGTCGCGGACATCCGGGTCGAAGTCCGCCGCACGAGCCTTCAGGCGCTGAAGGTGGAGAGCGGCGCCCTCGACCATGGTGATGAGATAGGCTGCCGCCCGCGCTCGCGCCGCGTCGGTAAGCTCGACCACGCGGTCGACCTTGAGGGCGCGCGCCACCTTGTCAACCGCGGCGAAGGCGCGCGGGATCGGCGTCCTTCGCGAAATAGCCGCCCAATCTGGCGATCCGCAAATCCGCGACGTCTTCATCCAGCGACGGCTTCACGGCCGTGGGCTGAATGTCCGCCTGCGCCGGGTCATTGACATCGCTGCCGAGCATCGCGTCGTAGGCGAGCGCCAGATCTCCGACTGAGCGAGCCATTGGCCCGACATGATCGAGGCTCGCGACGAAGGGAAAGGTTCCCGCGCGCGACAGGCGCCCGTAGGTCGGCTTCAGACCGAAGACCCCGCAGAATGAACTCGGTACACGAATGGAGCCGTTGGTGTCTGAGCCCAGCGCTACGGCCGCAAGGCCGCCCGCGACAGCCGCGCCCGAGCCCCCCGAGGAACCGCCGGTCATGCGGGAGAGGTCGTGCGGATTGCGGGAAGGGCCGTCGTGCTCGTTCTGTCCGGTGAAGTCGTAGGCGTATTCGCCCATATTGAGCGCGCCGAGGAGAATGGCTCCGGCCGCCTCGAGGCGCGCCACGAGGGTTGCGTCCCTGACCGCCGGCGGCCGCTCGCGGTTGATCTTCGAGCCGGCACGCGTCGGCAGCCCCATGACGTCGAACAGGTTCTTGACCGCGAAAGGCGCGCCAGCAAGCGGAACCGAGCCGCTCTCCCTTCACGCGCGCCCCATCCACCGCCTCCGCCTTCCTGATCGCCCGCTCAGCAGTCACGTCCGTGAACGCGCCAAAAGCTGCGTTGCGAGTCGGCGATCCGGTCAAGCGCCGCCTGCGTCACCTCGAGCGCGCTTACCTCGCCACGGGCGATCGCTGCGGCGATCGTTTCAGCCGAGCCGTCGAGGAGCGCGCTAGTCACGGACAAAACACCGGCGCAGGCTCGTCCTCGTCACGAATTTCGGCGGCGAGAAGCAGTTCCGCCTGCTGAGCCGCGATTCGCAAGTGCAGGATGGTCTGAACGCGCGATTCAGCCGTCAGTGTCAGACCTAGCAGCGGCGATACAGCGTCAACCACGGCCTCTGGATCGAATTCGGGAACAGTCATGCGGCCGCCTGTTTGAACGACTCTAGCGGCGCAGTCTAGCCGAGCAGTCTGGCCGACCACAGCTCAGGGCGGCGATCATCTCGACCATCAGTGACCGGCCATGTGGCGTCCGATGGTCGTGCGGTCGGCGGTGGCTGCGTCGGTGATGTAAGCGATCTTGCCGCCCGACATGACCGCGATGCGGTCGGAGAGTTCCAGTATCTCGTCGAGGTCCTCCGACACCAGGAGAACGGCGGCGCCGCGGTTACGCTGCTCCATGATCTGCGCCCGAATGTCGGCGACCGAGGCGAAGTCGAGGCCGAAGCAGGGATTGGCGACGATGAGCACGTCGACGTCGCCGGACAGTTCGCGCGCGAGTATGGCGCGCTGCACATTGCCGCCCGAGAGATCGCGAATTGGCGTCTCGGTCGATGGCGTTTTGACATTGTAGCGGCTGATCAGATCTCGGGCGGTGGCCCGCATCGGCTCGCGCGACAGCCAGAAGCCGAGACGCGTCATCGGCGTTTTGTCGAACTGGCGAAACGCCATATTCTCGGCCACCGACATCGTTGGGACAGTGGCGTTCTTCAGCGGCTCCTCGGGCAGGCCGAAGACCTTGAAGCGGTCGAAATGGTCGCGCCTGGGCTCGAAGTCCTGGTCGCGGATCAGGACCTGGCCAAGCTTGATGGGACGCTGACCGGAGAGCGCCTCCACAAGCTCGCTTTGGCCGTTGCCGGACACGCCCGCAATGCCGACGATCTCACCGGCCTGGATCTTGAGATCGAGACCGGCGACGGCCTCCCGGCCCTCGTCGTTCTCGGCGAAGAGCCCGGCGATCTCAAGCGTCACACCGCTCTTGGGGGAAGTTGTGCGCGCAGCAGACGGGCGCACGACGGCGTCTCCGATCATCATCGCCGCCATTTCTCGCGTCGAGACGGCGCCGACCTTGCCGCCGCCGACCCTCGCGCCGCGTCTCAGCACCGTGAAGTCGTCGCAGAACGCCTCAACCTCGCGGAACTTGTGGCTGATCATCATGACGGTGATCGTATTCGCGTGCGCCATGTCACGCAGCAGGCCGAGGATCTCGTCGGCTTCGCCGGGGGTCAACACCGAGGTCGGTTCGTCCAGGATCAGGAATCGCTGATCAAGATAGAGGAGCTTCAGGATTTCGAGCTTCTGCTTCTCGCCGGCGGCCATCGCGGAGACCGGCTTGTCGAGCGGCACGCGAAACGGCATCCGGTCAAGAAACGCTTCGAGCGCCTTCATCTCCTTGCGCCATTCGATGACGGCCGGCGCGTCGGCCCGACTGACGACGAGATTTTCCGCTGCGGTCAGAGCGGGAACCAGCGTGAAGTGCTGGTACACCATGCCAACGCCGTGCGCCTGCGCGTCGCGCGGGTTGCGGACGGCGACCTCTTCGCCGTTGAGCAGGAGCTGCCCCCGGTCGGCGGAATAAAAACCCATGATGCATTTGACGAGCGTCGACTTGCCGGCGCCGTTCTCGCCGAGCAGCGCATGGAAGGAACCCGCGGGGACCTTGATCGAAACATCCTGCAGCGCTTTCAGCGCGCCAAACGACTTCGACATGCCGATCGTCTCGAGCGACGGCGCGCGGGCGGGATGATCAGGCTCAGTCATGGCAGCGCTTCAACAAAGGCCTTCGAGGTGGCGACGGCGCCGAACACGCCGCCCTGCATCTTGACCATCTTCAGCGCCGCCAGATGATTGCCGTAGTCCGTCGCGGCGCAGCAATCCTCGAGCAAAAGGCACTCGAAGCCGCGGTCGTTCGCCTCGCGCATCGTCGTGTGCACGCAGACGTCCGTCGTAATGCCCGTGAGGACGAGATTATCGATGCCGCGCGTGCGCATCATGAGCTCGAGATCGGTCGCGCAGAACGAGCCTTTGCCCGGCTTGTCGATGATCGGCTCTCCGGCCAACGGCTTCAATTCGTCGATGATATCCCAGCCCGGCTCGCCACGCACGAGAATGCGTCCGCACGGGCCCTTGTCGCCGATGCCGGCGCCGATCCGCTGCGAGCGCCAGCGCTTGTTTTCGGGAAGGTCGGCGAGGTCCGGCCGATGGCCCTCGCGGGTGTGGAAGATGTGGTAGCCCTTCGCCCGCGCCGCTGCGAGCAGCGCCTTGATCGGTTCGATCGGCGCCTGCGTCAGGGAGAGGTCGTAGCCCATCGAGTTGACATAGCCGCCCTTGCCGCAGAAGTCGGTCTGCATGTCGATGACGATGATGGCGGTGTTGTCCGGCCGCCAATCGCCGTTATAGGGCCAGGGATAGGGGTCGGCTTCGAAAGTGGGCATTCGTCTATTCCGCGGCTTGCGACAGCTTGTCGCCGTAGCGACGGGACGGTTTCGGGAAGCCGTAGGCGGTTCCGTCCTTGTGGACGACCTCGTCCTCCCAGGGCAGGCGATAGCGGCCCGCGACGAGGTCCTGCATGAAGGTGTAGGGACAATCGCCGGCGCCGCCCGCGACAGCGGTCAGGCCGCGATGGCCGAGCTGATAGATGTTGTTCTCGACCGCCCAGTGCTTGCGCGCCTCGCGGATGAGGTCTGGCCTCAGCTCCGCGGTGATGATCTCGTCGGCGCGCCCCGTCGTCCCTTCGGCGAGGATCGAGCCGTCGAAATTGACGATCATGCCTTCGCCCATCGAGTCGAAGTCGCCGTCCGAGCCGCACATGCAGACATTGGCGCGTCGCCATCAGGTTCTGGAAGCTGTTGGCCTGGTTGGTGAAGCGCCAGGCGGCGCGGATCGGCGCCGTGTAGCCCGCTGTGCGGATCATGATTTCGGCGCCCTTGTAGGCGCATTCGCGCGCCATCTCGGGAAACATGCCGTCGTGGCAGATGATGAGCGCGAGCTTCGCGCCCTTCGGGCCGTCGCAGACGGGAATGCCGATGTCGCCGGGCTCCCACGGCTCGACCGGGGTCCAGGGATGCATCTTGCGATAGTAGAGCTGGAGCGCTCCCGTGTCGTCGATGATCACGCCCGAATTGTAAGGATTCCCGTACGGGTTGAACTCCATGATGGAGAAGCAGCCCCAGATGCGGTTGTCGCGGCAGGCGTGTTTGAACGCGGCGATCTCCGGCCCTTCGAGCGAGCACATGATCTCCGGATTCATGTCCATCGACAGGCCATGCAGCGAATATTCGGGGAAGACGACGAGATCCATCGTCGCCATGTTGCGGCGCGCCTTGCCGACCGTCGCCACGATCTTTTGCGTCTGCGCAGCGAGGTCCGCGGGCGTGACGACGACGGGTAATTGCAATTGCACGACGCCGACAACGACGCCGTTCGGAGATTTGTTGAGACCGCCGAGTCCGTTCATCGCTCTTCCTGTCGTCTCGAGGTCCGCCCGCCGCCTACTTCGCCATCGACAATTCGCCGGGCATGTCGCGCGCCGAGTGCTTGGCGCTCGAGGTCGCGATCATGATGACGAGCGTGAGGATGTAGGGGGCGGCGTTGAAGAAGTAGTAGCCCTGGGTGATCCCGATCGACTGCAGCGAGGGCCCAAGCGCGCCCGCCGCGCCGAACAGAAGCGCCGCGGCGATGCAGCGCAAGGGGTCCCAGCGGGCGAAGATGACGAGCGCCACCGCCATCAGGCCCTGGCCCGAGGAGAGGCCCTGGTTCCACGAGCCCGGATAGGAGAGCGACAGGAACGCCCCGCCGACGCCCGCGAGAAACCCGCCAACCGTCGTCGTCAGGAGCCGCACCAGGTTGACGGAAATGCCCATGGCGCGCGCGGCCGCGGCGCTGTCGCCGACCGTCCGCACGACCAGGCCCCAGCGCGTGTTGCGGAAGGACCAGGCCATCAGGAGCGCGAGTATGATGCCGATGAAGAAGAGCGGATTGACTTGCAAGGCGCTCTTCAAGCTCGCGCTGTCGCTCCAGAAGCCGAGCGGGATCGAGCCCAGCCGCGGCGCCGTCGGCTGGATGTAGGGCTTGCCGAAGAAGAAGGCGACGCCGACGCCGAACAGCATCATGGCGATGCCGACGGCGACGTCGTTGACCCGCGGGAGGCCGCAGATCGAGCCATGCATCGCGCCGAGCGCCGAGCCCGCCACGCCCTGCGGCCAAGACGCCGATCCACGGATTGCCGCTATGATAGGACGCCGCGTAGGCCACCATGGCGCCAAGCACCAGCGTGCCCTCGAGCCCGAGGTTGACGCGTCCCGATTTCTCCGTCAGGCACTCGCCGAGCGCGACGAACATGAATGGCGTCGAGACGCGGATCGCGCCCCCCAGCATGGCGATCAGGACCGTGAGGATGTCGCCGCTCATGTTCGGTCCTTCCCGACGCGCGGCTTGAAGATCGAGAACCGCCCGTAGAGCGTTTCGGAGGTCAGCAGCACGACGAAGATCAGGCCCTCGAGAACCTGCACGGTCGCGTCGGGCAGACCCATACGCCGCTGGATGAGGCCGCCGGCGGCGACGATGCCGCCGAACAGGATCGCCACCGGCGGAATGACGAGCGGATTGTGCCGCGCCAGGAACGAGACGAGAATGCCGGTGAAGCCGTAGCCGGCCGCGAGCGACGCGTTGGCGCGGCCTTGAATCGCCGCCACTTCGAAGAACCCGGCGAGCCCGGCGCAGGCGCCGGCGATCGCCGAACAAGCGACGATGAGCCGCCCGACCGGCAATCCTTGCGCGAGCGCCGCGCGGAAATTGCCGCCCGTGACCCGCGCCGCGAAGCCGAAGGTCGTCCGCTCGAGGAGGAAGTAGAGCGCGACGCAGAGCAGGATGCCGACTGCGAAGCCCCAATGGACGTCGGTGCCTGGAATTTTGCCGACCATATAGGCGTCGCCGAGCGGCTTGGTCGACGGCTTGTTGGGGTTCGAGACGTCGCGCAGCACGCCCTCGACGAAGAAGTTCATGATCGCGATGCCGATATAGGTCAGCAGCAGCGACGAGATCGTCTCGTTGACGCCGCGCGCGTAGCGCAGGAAGCCGGCGAGCCCGACCCAGAAGGCGCCGACGATCATGGCGAATACCACCATGATCGGGAGCGTGAGGAGCGGCGGCACAACGCCGATCATCGGAATGGCGACGGCCGCGGCGACGAAGCCGCCAAGCACGAGCGCGCCCTCGCCGCCGATCATGATGAGACCGATGCGCGCGGGGATCGCCACCGCGAGCGCCGTCAGGATGAGCGGGGCCGAGCGCTGAAGCGTGTTCTGGAAGGAGAAGGCTGTGCCGAAGCCGCCCCGCCAGACATAAGAGACGAAATCGACCGGCGACTTGCCGATCGCGAGGAGAAAGAGGGCGAACAGCGCCGCCGCGATCGCAAGCGCAAGCAGCGGGATGGCGAGATATTCCGAGTTGGCGCGTAGCTTCAGCGCAAAATCGGAACCCGCCTTCTGCGACCCTGTTCCGATCAGGTCACGGGAGGCGCCGGTCACAACGGGCGCGTCCGACATGAGCCTTTCCGCCTCTGCTGCAATCGCTCAGGTCGTCGAGCCCACGACTCCCTCGAGCAGGTAGTCCATCTTGTCGAGGAACGGGTCGAGATTGTCGTAGGTCTTGTCGATCACAACCTTGCCCGTCTTGTTGTCCTTGAGCGGACCGACATAGATCGGCTTCTTGGCCTTCAGCCCCTCGATCGCCGCGAGCGCCGCGGTCTTCGCTGGATCGGTCGCGCCCGCGCCGAACGGCGTGTTCTGCACGAAATCGACGTCATAGCCCCCGGAGGTGAAGTTGGGCAGCGTCTTGCCCTCGGCGAGATCCGAGGCGTAGCCCTTGTAGATCGTCGCCCACTTGTATTCGGCGCCGGTGATGAAGCCCTTGGGCGCGAGCGGCGCTTGGCTCGCGTTGTGGCCGCAGGTCTTGACGCCGCGCTTCTCCCCCGTCTCGATGACCACTTTCGGTCCGTCAACATGGCAGGTGATGACGTCGCAGCCAGCGTCGACGAGCGCGTTAGCGGCCTCGGCCTCGCGAACCGGCAGCGACCAGTC
This sequence comes from uncultured Alphaproteobacteria bacterium, assembly GCA_963762335.1. Taxonomy (GTDB): domain Bacteria; phylum Pseudomonadota; class Alphaproteobacteria; order Rhizobiales; family Beijerinckiaceae; genus Roseiarcus. The sequence continues at coordinate 53,135 of CAVXKU010000026.1, forward strand.
GCCGGTGAAGATCACTTGCACGGTCGCGTTCGGATTGACCGAGCGCGCGCCCAGCAGGACCGAATTGATGTTGCTGAGCACGATCGCCGATCGGCTTGGCGGCCACGAAGCCGATCTTGTTGGACTTCGTCGAAAGACCGGCGGCGACGCCGTTCACGTAATGCGCCTGGTTGAGATAGCCGAAATAGGAGCCGGCGTTTTTCGGATCCTTGTCCTTGTTCCAGAGCGGCGCGGCGTGACGGAACTCGACATCAGGGTATTTCTTGGCGAGGTCGACGACGAAGGGAGTGTAGTAGCCGAAGGACGTCGCCAGGATGAGGCCGGCGCCGTCGAGGTTGATCATCGATTCCATCGACTTCGAGACCGCGTCGGTCTCGGGCACGTTCTCTTCCTCGACCACCTTCACGCCCGGCACTTCCGCGAGCGACTTGATCGCGACCGCATGCGCCTGGTTCCAGCCGAAGTCGTCGCGCGCGCCGACGTAGACTACGCCGACCGTCAGGTCCTTGGCGGCAAACGCCCGCCCTGCCGCTCCCATGCTCAGCGAAGCCCCTGCCAAGCCGAAAGCGGTGCTTTTCAGTAGGGATCGTCGGGAAATTGGAAAGGCAGTCATCGTGATCCTCGGGCGGGCAGCGCTGCGTAGGCAACGCCTGCGGCTACTCAAGTTAACGGCAGCAAAGAACGTGCCGAGCAGGGAAGCTAACGAGCGTATAGTGCGATTGAGGCTCATTCTTTGGCGTCGCCGCCTGATTTTTAGTCGTGGCGCGCTTCAAGTTGGCAGTCGGGTGCAGCCGCAACGGGCGCCTGATCGGTTGCCCGCCTCTTGCATTACGGCGAGCAAGCAGGCGATTGCAGCAGGTAAAGCTCGAGGAACGAATGGTGGAAACGATCGCAACGTTGCTTGCCGCCCATGCCGCCGGCAAACGGCCGACAGCGACGATCGAGGAGACTTACAGGCGCATCGCGCGGCACGCCGACCCGGCGCTGTTCATAGCGATGCGGCCGGAGGCCGATGCGATTGCCGCGGCCACGGCGCTTGAGCAGCAGGGGCCCGAAGGCAAGCCGCTTTTCGGCGTCCCCTTTGTAGTCAAGGACAATATCGACGTCGCTGACGTGCCTACGACTGCGGCTTGTCCCGCGTTCGCATACACGCCTGAGCGCTCGGCCTTCGTCGTCGAGCGGCTCGAACGCGCCGGGGCCATCGTCATCGGCAAGACCAATCTCGACCAGTTCGCGACTGGTCTCGTCGGGGTTCGATCGCCCTACGGGACACCTCGTAACGCCTTGCGCGCCGACCTTATTCCTGGCGGCTCGAGCTCGGGGTCGGCGACGGCGGTCGCGTCGGGCATCGTGCCTTTCGCACTCGGAACCGACACGGCAGGCTCCGGGCGTGTGCCGGCGGCCCTCAATGGAATCGTCGGCCTCAAACCCTCGCTTGGCGCCCTATCAACCACGGGCGTCGTCCCTGCCTGCCGCACGCTCGACACAATTTCGATCTTCGCTCTCGACGTTGTCGACGCTTTCGCCGTTTTTCAGGCAGCGGCCGGCTATGACGCGCGCGACGCCTATTCGAGGCACTTCCCTGCGGCCGTCCTTTCCGCAACGCCGATGGGCCTTAGAGTTGGCGCGCCGCGCACGGATCAACGTGAGTTCTTTGGCGACGCCGAGTCTGCGGAGGCGTTCAAGCGCGACCTCAGCCAACTCGAGGCGCTCGGAGCTCGCTTGATCGAATTCGATTTCGCGCCGTTCGCCGAGACGGCTAGGCTGCTTTACGAAGGGCCTTGGGTAGCCGAGCGCTACGCGGCGACAAAAATGATTATTGAGCGCAACCCCTCAGCTCTCAATGTCGTGACCCGCGCGATTATCGAGGGCGCCAAAAAATTCGATGCCGTAGCCGCCTTCGAGGCGCTGTACGCATTGGCCGACAAGCGCCGTGAGACTCTGCCTGTCTGGGCCGACTGCGACATCATTGCGGTCCCCACGATCCCCCGGCCCTACACGATCGCCGAGGTCGACGCCGATCCGATCCGCCTGAATTCCCGGCTCGGCACATACACGAATTTCGTTAATCTGCTTGATCTCGCGGCGATCGCGTGCCCCTCGGGGATGCGCGGAGACGGTCTCCCCTCGAGCCTGACGCTGATCGCGCCGTCCGGACGCGATGGTCTCATTGCAAGCCTCGCTGGCTCGCTTCAGGCTCGATCTGGCGCGCCGATGGGAGCGACAGGGTTGCCAGCGTCTGCCGCCCCGCGCGCGCCGGAGCAGCCCAAGGAAGGCCGGATCGCGATCGCAGTTGTCGGCGCGCATCTCTCGGGCCTCCCGCTCAACGGGGAACTTGTCGATCTCGGGGCGACGTTCCTTAGAGAGACCAAGACAACGGCCGACTATCGTCTCTACGAGCTTGCCGGGTCGCGTCCGGCGAAGCCCGGGCTGCTCAGAGTGGCCGACGGGACCGGCAGCCCGATGGCGGTCGAGGTCTGGACGCTGGACGCCGCTGGGTTCGGCGTCTTCGTTGCGAAAATCCCTCCGCCTTTGGGCATTGGGACGATCCGACTTGCTGACGGCTCGAGCGTCAAGGGCTTCCTCGTCGAGGCGGAAGCCGTCGCCGGCGCGAAGGACATCAGCAAATTCGGCGGCTGGCGGGCGTATCTGGAAGCGCCCAGCGCCCGCGAGCAGTCTTCTCAGTCCGCTTACTAAGTTGATGGATAGATGCGACCAACGGTCGGCGCGACATTGAGCAGCCGATTGCGTCGGCCGATCGGATCATCTGCCTCAGCATGGCTCACGTCTCAGCGTGGGAACACGCGCTTCGCCCGCAAAAGAGCGCTTACGCTCTTCACGATTTCGGAGGCCGTAGACTGTCTCACCAGTCATTAGACCGGTGAGCTGTGCTTTGGGCAGCGAGGTCCATGGCGAATATCTTGCCGCTGAGCAGCAATGCGATTTCGTCGCCGGGAAGCGGCTTCTGACACTCGGATTGCGGGTTGAGCCAGAAGTTCGATCCGGGCGGCAGCAACTGAAACAGATCGCGCGCCTTAGCTTCCAGGCACGCTTCCGGTTCTTTCAAATAAGCGGATACCCGCTCTGGCGCGGTGAACGCGGGATGCCATTGCTTGCCCTGGAACTCGACGGTTGCGACGTTGATCGCCTCGTGGGGTTTGAGCGACCGTCGCCCTCCGGCTTCAAGCTCGGCTTCGGGAGTGAGAATGTAAAGTTCGCTGTCGAGCAGAGCGCGGTAGAAATCGGGGATTTTGGCCGGATTCGGAAGCCGCCGACTGCATCAGCGTCTCAAGCGCGTTGACGGGTTCAAACATGGCTCAAGCTCTCTCGATCTGAATTCGCGTTCATCGCTTGGCCGATGGATCGTCCAGAGCGCGATAAATCGTATTGCGAGAAACACCGAGCCGCCGCGCGGTCTCGCTGACGTTGTTGCCTGTTTCGGCATAGGTCGACAGCACCTGCGCGCGATGCCGACCTTGAAGGGTCCAGCCGTGCTTCGCCTCGATCTCGCGGACCTGCGATCGAGGCGGCTTCGGGATAGTCGATGACGCAATCTTCCGTCTGAAGGGTGAGGCGAGAGAGCACATTGCGCAATTCGCGAATGTTGCCGGGCCAGGCGCATTTCGCGAGATGCTCGACCAAGCGGGGGCTAAGGGTTCGTCGGGCGTCGATCGTCGCCAGAAGGTGTTCAGCGATCGCCTGAAAATCGGATCGCTCGGCGAGCGGCGGCAAAGTGACCTCGAGCGTATTCAGGCGAAACAATAAATCCGAGCGAAAACGACCCTTGGCGATGGATTCACTGAGATCGGCGTTGGTCGCCGATATCAGGAGCACGTCGACCTGACGCTTCGCGCCGCCGACCGGCCGCACCGTCCAGTCATCGAGAAACCGAAGCAGAACGGCCTGCAGGGTTACCGGCATGTCGCCGATTTCATCGAGGAACAGAGTGCCGCCATCCGCCTCCTTGACGAGCCCGGAGGATCCGCCCTTGCGGGCGCCGGTGAACGCGCCTTCGCCGTAGCCAAACAGTTCGGCCTCGATCAGGGTCTCTGGCAGGGCCGCGCAATTGACAGCCACAAACGAGCCGCTGCGCCCGCTCGCGGCATGCGCGTGACGCGCCAGTTGCTCCTTGCCGGTGCCCGTTTCGCCTCTGATCAGAACTGGCATCTTGCGCTGCGCGGCGGCTTCCGTCTGCCGGACGATGCGCGCAACGACAGGGTCGATCGAGATGAATGGCGTGGGCGTGACGGGAGGAGCCGCGACCCGTGGTCTCGCGACGGCGCGCAACATCGGGGATACGTTCGGATGTTCGATCGTGGCGATGAAACTGCTGCCGACCTCATCCTGCAGGCGCTGGCGTTCACGCAGCCGCCCCTCATCCATGAAGGAGCTAAATCCGGTCCTGAATATATCGGTGAAGCTGCGGCCGGGCGTGGTCGGCAAACCATGCAACAAAATGCGCGCCGCCTGGTTGGCCGCCAGTATGCGGCCTGAATCGTCGACTGCGAGCAGGCCCGCTGTGAGGGTATGCAGATACTCGCCGCGATTGTGAAAGGCGATCAAAATGTCGCGATGGTGGCGCTCACGAAACAGCCCGTTCTCGATCTGGGTTGTGGCCATGCAGACGAGGGCGGCGGTGTGGGTTTGACGAGAGACGCAATCGGACGAAGCATCAAGGATGCCCGCAAGTGAACCATCCGGAGCAAAAATCGGAGACGCAGCGCAAGTCAGCGAACCGAAACTTGGAAAATAATGCTCGCTGCCGTGGACGACGACAGGGCGCTTGAGGAACGCGGCCGTCCCGATGCCATTTGTGCCGCAGAGCGTTTCCGACCAGAGGCTTCCGGGGCGGATATTCTTGGCCTCGGGAGTGTCGGCGAAACTCTTGTCGGCGACGATATCGAGCAACAGGCCCTCGGGCGTCGCAAAGGCGATGAGGAAATTTGAGCCCGCAATCTGGTCGTGCAAGGTTCGCATTTCCGCGAGCGCCAGGCCGCGAAGCAGGACACGTTGCTTCCTGCTCGGATCGTAGGGTCTTGGGGCTCGCCATGTCGATCGACGGCGGCCTTGTCGAATCAAGACCAAGCGCGACGCACCGCAGCCAGCTCTCATAGATTTCGGCGGCGAGAAGATTCGTCGGGACTGTGCCGGATTGCCGCAGGATGCCATGCGCCTGGGTCGCTCGCTCCGCGACGGATAATTGCATCGGACCTCCACAGGTCGCGAGGCCCTGCGGCCCCTCGCACGCGAATCCACCCAACAGTTTTCTTTGCGCAATTCTAAGCGCCGAAGGATAGCGAACTGGAAACTGAAAGCAACCCTTCCGCAATGCATGTCGATCTCGCAGCGCTTCGTCACCGTGTGCGCAGGAGACGACGCGGGGATTTAACAGAGCCTTGCGGTTCGGTTATGCGCTCGACGCGTCGCGACAGACCTGCGCTCCGTCATGACACGCCCCGTTCATTGTGCATGGCAACACGGACACGAGACTGTTTCGTGTCGCAACAAAGCTGCTCAGCGAGCTGTTCCTCAACGGAACAGCGCAGGACAAGCCGCTCAGCCAAGACAGCTGATTGATATCAGCGGCTTATGCCTCTGGCACACGGCTTGCGCTTCAGTTTCGCAACTGCGCCTCGACGTCAGACATCAACATCGGGAAGAAACATGAAGGCCGCCGTCCTCCACGCTTACGACGAGAAGCTGACGGGCAAGGAATTCGTCAAATACGAAGACGTGGCGGATCCGAAGATCAACCAACCGTCAGACGTCATCGTGCGGATCGGCGGCGCCGGCGTGTGCCGAACCGATTTGCATATCGTCGAAGGCATTTGGCGCAGCAAAGTCGAGGTCAATCTCCCTTACATCATGGGTCACGAAAACGCCGGCTGGGTCGAGGAAATCGGCAAGGGCGTGCAGGGGGTAAAAGTCGGCGACGCGGTGATCTGCCACCCTCTTGTCACCAGCGGCCATTGCCTGGCGTGTCGTCGCGGCGACGACATGCACGCCGAGGACAGCAGCTTTCCCGGCATCAACGCGAACGGCGGTTACGCGCAGTTTCTGCTGACGGGTGAGCGCACGCTGATCAAATTGCCGAAGACGCTCGCGCCGAAAGATGTCGCCCCCTACACGGATGCGGGCCTTACCGCATATCGCGCGGCCAAGAAGGCGTCGCGCCATCTCCTGCCGGGGGAATACGCCGTCGTCATCGGCGCCGGCGGCCTCGGCCATATCGGAATCCAGGTGCTGAGCGCGCTTTGCGCCGCCGAGATCATCGTCGTCGACCGCGCCGAAAAGTCTCTGGCGCTCGCCAAGGAATGCGGCGCGCACCACGTGGTGAAGGCGGACGGCGGCGAAGTCGACGCGGTCCTGGCGTTGACAAAGGGCAAGGGCGCCGAGGCGGTGATCGATTTCGTCGGCGAGGGCGACGCCGTCGCCAAGGGCCTGGCGATGACTCGAAACGGCGGGAGCTATTACGTCGTCGGCTACGGCGGAAAGATCGAGATTCCGACGATCGATATGATCACCTCCGAGAAGACGATCGTCGGCAATCTCGTTGGCACCTACGCCGAACTCGTCGAACTCATGGCGCTGGCGGATCGCGGGCTCGTTAAGCTGCATACGCGCGAATACAAGTTGAGCGCGGCGAACGACGCCTTGCACGACCTGCATCATGGCCGCGTCAACGGCCGCGCGGTCCTGATCCCGTGACGAACAATGGCGACAGGCCCAGCGATGCGCGACGGCCCGAACGGGAGGTCGAAGCTTCGCAGGCGGGTCGCGAGAGCATGTTGGCCAGACACAAACTGATCGAAGCGATGATCGACAACAATTTGCGGCAACTGAAATTCGACAGCGCGCGGGGCGGGGCGGACATCGAGCGCGCGTGCGCCTTGCGCGACATTGGACGCGGCGACGGCGATTCCGAGCCGACCGAGCGGCTCGCCGAAATCGATCGCCGCATCGAGCAGCTCGAGGACGAGCACCGAAGTCTCGTCGCCGAGCGCGAATGGCTCAACAAGGTCCCTGCTCGAATTCGACGACCAGGCGGCCGCAAATGGGAGGTTTCTCACATGAACGCCGCCAGCGAGTCGATCGTTCGCGATGCTGGCCAGCTGTCAGAGGAAGACCGCTCGAAGGACGAGTTTTTCGTGAAGCTGGCGCATGTCGCCGAAGCGATGGTCGCTGCGCATGGAAAGGATTTTGCGATGGGCGCGCTCGTTCTGACCGCCCGCTTCATCGCAGAAGGAAAGCCGCTCATCAAACCGGAAGCACGATGAACGACTGAATGAACGCCCAACGAATGATCCAGAATAGAGATTGACACGGAGGAGAAAGCCATGACCGCAAGTCTGACGCTTAACAAGATTACCGCGCAGAAAGGCATCAGCGTTGGCGAAGCCGCCAATCGCGTGGCCGATCTGGGCTGGACGCCGAGCTACGTTCAGGAGGCGATGACCTTCCCGACCGACTACAAGATCTCGCAGGGTGCCTCGCGATCCGATGAAACAGGTGCTGCGTTCCTACTTCCCGATGCAGGAAGAAAAGGACAATCGCGTCTACGGCGCGCTCGATGCGGCGTTGCGCGGCGATATGTTCCGGAATGTCGAGCCGCGCTGGATCGAATGGATGAAGCTGTTCCTGGCGATCATTCCGTTCCCGGAAATTTCAGCGGCGCGCTCCATGGCGATGGTTGGCCGTCTGTCACCCGGCGAAGAGCTGCGCACGGGCTTCACGATGCAGATGGTCGACGAGATGCGCCACTCGACGATTCAGATGAATCTGAAGAAGTGGTACATGGAAAACTATATCGACCCGGCTGGGTTCGATATCACGGAAGCCGCGTTCGGCAAGTGCTACGCGTCGACGATCGGACGCCAGTTCGCGGAAGGCTTCCTCACCGGCGACGCGATCACCGCCGCCAGCATCTATCTGACAGTGGTGGCCGAAACGGCCTTCACCAACACGCTCTTCGTCGCGATGCCGTCGGAAGCCGCTCGCAACGGCGACTACGCGCTGCCGACCGTGTTCCTGTCGGTCCAGTCGGATGAGTCGCGCCATATCGGCAACGGCCATTCGATGTTGATGGCGATGCTGCACGATCCCTCGAACCATCAGTTGCTGGAGCGCGATCTCAAATACGCCTTCTGGCAGAACCACGCGATCGTCGACGCCGCCATCGGCACATTCATCGAATACGGAACGACCAACCGCGACAAGAACAAGGAATCCTACGCGGAGCTCTGGCACCGCTGGATCTACGAGGATTATTATCGCACCTACATGCTGCCGCTCGAGAAATACGGCATCAAGATCCATCACGACGACGTGTCGGCGGCATGGGATCGCATCGTCAAGAAAAACTACGTCCATTTGACCGCGCAATTCTTCTCGGTCGGCTGGTCGGTGAATTTCTGGCGCATCGAGGCTCAGACCGAGAAGGACTTCGAGTGGTTCGAGCACAAGTATCCCGGCTGGTACGCTCGAATTCGGCGATTACTGGAAGTGGTACTCCAAACTGTCCAAGCCAGGCGAGTTGCAGATCCTCTTCAACGGCGACGTGGGCTACGTCTATCCGCACCGCTGCTGGAGCTGCATGGTTCCATGCCTGATCCGCGAGGACTTCTGCTGCGACGAAGTCGACGGCAAGCTGTATACGTATTGTTCGGAAGGCTGCCGCTGGACGCATAAGGTGGCTTTCGCCGCCGAATACGAAGGGCGCCCGACGCCGGCGATGGGTCGCTTCAGCGGTCGCCGCGAATGGGAAGACTGCTACCACGGATGGGACGTCGCCGACGCCATTAAGGACCTTGGCTTTGTCCGCAATGACGGCAAGACGCTCGTGCCGCAGCCCCACTTGCGCTTCGATGCGAAGGACATGTGGACGCTCGACGACGTTCGTGGCCACGCTCTCGGCAGCCCATTGCGCGGCTTCCGCGCCTTGAAAGCCGGAGCGGAGCGCGACGCGGCGATCGCCGAGTACCGCAAGGGCTTCAAGATCAATCCCTGCCACTAGACCAGACTGTCGATAAGGGGGCCGCACGTGCGGCCCCCGTTCTCAAAAGCGTCGGCCCGTCACAAGCGCGGGACGACGGCCGGTGATTGATGTCTTTGAACTCGTAGAGAGCTCATGTCGGACGTGGTGGTTCATACGGTGCGCCTGGAGCCTGTCGGCCTCGAGATGGAGGTCGAGGAGGGCGAGACCGTGCTCGATGCGGCGTTTCGCCAGGGCATCGCCTTGATGCACGGGTGCAAGGAGGGTCAGTGCGGCTCGTGCAAGTCGAGACTGATCAGCGGCGATATCGAACTGCTCAAATATTCGACTTTCGCTCTGCCCGACTATGAAAGAGAGACCGAGCACATCCTTCTCTGCAAGACGCACGCCTATAGCGACCTTGAGGTGGAGCTGCTCAATTTCGACGAAGACCTGTTGGCGCGCGCGATTCCGGTGAAGGAATACGAGGCGCGTCTGACCAAGGTCACGGCGCTCACTCACGATATTCGTGTCTTGGAGGTCGATCTCGACAAGCCCCTGAAATTCTGGGCGGGACAATATGTTGACCTGACGATCGTCGGAGCCGGCGTCACCCGCGCTTTCTCAATGGCCAATGCGCCGGCCGAGGGGACGCATCTTTCGTTCATCATCAAGAAGTATCCCGCCGGCGCGTTTTCGGCGCAGCTTGACGGCGACTTGCAGCCTGGCGCCCTGCTCAAGGCCAAGGGGCCTTACGGAACGTGCTTTCGGCGCGAGGCGCGCACCGGGCCGATGCTGCTGATCGGCGGCGGCTCGGGGATGTCGCCGCTCTGGTCGATCCTTTCCGATCATGTCCAGAGCGGCGAGCAGCGGCCGATTCGCTTCTTCTACGGCGCGCGGACGCGGGCGGATTTGTTCATGCTCGACGAAATCGCCGCCGTTGCGAGCGCGTTTGCCGGACTTCAAATTCATTCCGGCTTTGTCGGACGCCGCGGCGGAGGATGATTGGAGCGGCGAGGTCGGTTTCGTGCATGAGGTCGTTCAACGCCATCTGCGCGCGAACACGTTGAGCGGGATTATCGACGCCTACGCCTGCGGACCCCCGCCGATGATCGACGCCGTGTTGCCCGTCTTGCAGATGAACGACATCGATCTCGATCACATCTATTTCGACCGGTTTACTCCAGCCGTGCGGTGAACGCGGCGGCCACTAAAACGCAAACGAGAAGTCGAAACTAACAATCTAAGGAGGAAGCGATGAACGCAGCAGTACAACAGCCGACACCGGTCAAGTCCGGCGCCGCCGGCGCGGCCACGTTTCCTGGTTCGGACAGCCGAAAGTACAATTATTTCGAGCCCAAGGGCCGCAAGGCGACCCATTACGAAGATATGACGGTCGACGTGCAACCCGATCCGGAGCGTTATCTTCTCCAGGACTGGATCATTTCATTCCCGGACGGCACCCCGACCTATTCCAAGAACTGGACGAAGGCGCAGAGTTCGAACTGGCATCAGTTCCGCTCCATCGATCAGGAATGGGAGCGCACCCACTATCAGCGGCAGTCGACGATCTGCGGCATGGTCCAGGGCGTCATCGAAAACGCGCGTAAGTCCGGCGGATCAAAGCGCATGGACAAGACCTGGGTCAAGGTCCTCCAAGACAATCTGGGCGCCTGGAAGCATGCGGAGTTTGGCCTGGGCACATCGATGATGCAGGCTCAGCGGTACGGCTACACGCAGATGATCAACACCGCCATTCTCACCAATTCCTCCTACAAGCTACGGTTTGCCCAGGACATCACCCTTTACCTCGCCGAGATCGGTCTGGACCTGGAGGGATTCGACGAGAGCGCCGGCAAGAAACATTGGCTCGAGGATCCCGTCTGGCAGGGAACGCGCAAGGCGATCGAAGCGATCATGGGCGCGAGTGACTATCTCGAGCAATATCTCGCGACCAATCTTGTTTTCGAGCCTCTGGTTGGCGAGCTGTTCCGCAGCGGCTTTATCATGCAGGCGGCGGCCTCGCAGGGCGATTTCGCCACGCCGTCGGTCGTCTCGGCCGCCGAGGCCGACTACGAGCGCAACCTCGCCAATACGGTCGAGCTCATTCATATGCTGACGCACGACAAGGAGCATGGCGCCCATAACAAGGGCTTGTTCAACGGCTGGATGGCGCACCACGGCGCGCTGGCTCATGAAGCCGCCAGCAACCTGCAGCCGATCTGGTCGCAGCCGAGAGTCAAGGTGTCGAGCTTCGCGGAAGCCCAGGCGGCGGCGAAGAATCGCATCGAAGCGATCTGCAAGGAAGTCGATCTTAGGGCGCCTCTTTAAGCGCCCGGAAGCTCAATCGAGCGCGAGTCACATTACAGTTCAGGAGACAAAAATGGCTGTACACCACGCGAATATCTTCAAGTCGATGAAGGACATCCGATTCGAAGATACGATTTCCCACCAATGCGGGATCACGATGAACGACAGCGTCGAGGCGCGCGCCATCGCCGAGGTCATGGAGAAGAAACCAAACGTCACCGTCACCTATCAGCCAGCGTTGATCCGGATCGATGGCAACCCCAAGCTCGAGTTCAAGATGGACGAAATCGGCGAGGCGCTTGGTCGACCGATGACCGCGCATCTGTTCGAAATTTCGACATCGACGCACTATGGCCGCATGGTGATGGTCGACGACAACACGGTCGTGTGTTTCGGCAACATGGACGACGCGCTCGCCTATATCGAACACTGACGGTTGAAGGCCGGCCCGCGCTGGTCTCGTTCCACGGAGGCCGGCCGGACGAGCTGGCCTTCGATGACGCAAGAATCGCCCGCATGACGGGATAGGGAGAAATCGCCATGTACAGGACTGCGAAAGGTGAAGAGATATTCGTCATCGACGGGCACACGCATTTTTGGGACGGCAGCCCGGCCAACCAGAAGAATGTTCACGGCAAGCAGTTCATCGAATGCTTCTACGCCTATCACTCCAATTTGAGTCCCCCGTCCGAGAAATGGACGCTGGATAAATTTTCGAAATACGACGCCAAGACGATGCATGACGACCTGTTCGTGCATGGCTACGACGACATGGCGATCTTGCAGCCGACCTATCTCGGGGACTTCTACAAGAACGGATTCAACACGACCGAACGCAACGCGGCGATGAAGAAGAGTCATCCCGATCGCTTCATTCTCAACAGCGCCTTTGATCCGCGCGACGGCGCGAAGGGTCTCGAGGCGTTGCACGAGAATTGCGAGAAATATCATCCCAAGGGCGTCAAGCTCTATACCGCGGAATGGAAGGGCGACTCGAAGGGCTACAAGCTCACCGACAAGGAATCCTACAAGTTCCTTGAGGCGGCGCAGAAGCTCGGCATCAAGAATATTCACGTTCACAAGGGTCCGACGATCCTTCCCTTGAACAGGGACGCGTTCGACGTCGCCGATATCGACGATGTCGCCACATCGTTCCAGGATCTGAACTTCATCGTTGAGCATTGCGGCCTGCCGCGTCTCGATGATTTCTGCTGGATCGCCACGCAGGAGACCAACGTTTACGGCGGCCTCGCCGTCGCGCTGCCCTTCATTCACACTCGTCCCGGCTATTTCGGCCATATCATCTCCGAACTCCTGTTCTGGCTCGGACCGGACAAGCTTCTGTACGGCAGCGACTACGGCATCTGGACGCCGAAATGGCTGATCGACAAGTTCATGGCCTTCGAAATTCCGGAGGACGAGACGAAGGAGACCGGTTCGGTTCTGACGCTTCGAGACGAAGAAGAAGATCCTGGGCCTCAATGCGGCTCGACTCTATGACATCGATATTGCGGCGCAGAAGAAGAAGATCGAGGCGGCGGGCGGATACGCTCATCTCGCCGAATCCGTCCACGCCCCCGAGTGAGCGTCATGCGGGACTCGATCAACGCCGACCGCAAAGCCGAGGTCTGGAGGCGATTGGAAACAGTGACCGACCCGGAACTTGACGAGCCGGTCACTGCGCTCGAGTTCGTCACCCGGGCCGATGTGGACGCGAACAATTGCGTCCACATCGAGTTTCGCTTGCCGACGTATTGGTGTGCGGCGAACTTCTCGTTCTCTGATGGCCGACGACATGCGCAGCGCGGTCAAGGAGCTGCCGTGGGTCGCCGACGTCAGCGTTGTGCTCGGCGAGCACATGTACGCGGACACGATCAATGCCGGACTCGCGCGTGGACTGAGCTTCCAGGAAACGTTCGGGGCCGAGGCGGATGGCGATCTTGATGAGTTGCGACGGACCTTCCTGCTGAAGGCTTTCCAGCGTCGCCAGGCGGCGCTGCTCGCTCATCTCATCGAGGCGGGCCGTGACGCCGCTGGGTTGGTCGAGATGACGCTCGACGAGCTGATGGGCTTGGAAGTTGGACGAGGCGGGCGCCCGATTGCGGACGCGCTATCTCGAACGGCGTTCAATCGTGTCCGCTTCGATCGGAACGTCGCGAGCGTTTGTCGATACGGACGGCGATCCGCTGCAGGCCGAGACGTTATCGACCTATGTCCGCACGCTGCGGCGGGTCGACGTCAATGCTGAATTCAACAGCGCGCTTTGCCGCGGCCTGTTGCATGCGCGCTTTGATATGGAGACGCCGCTATCGACCAAGAGACGGCCAACGTTCCGAGCCATCCCGGGTTTCTGCCCAAGACATGTAACTTCACGAGGAAGCGACGATGCCCAAGATCATGCTGCACGATGCTGAGGCCAGAGAGGCCTTAGGTCGCGGCGTCGCCAAGCTTACGAAGGCCGTTGCCGGCACGCTCGGTCCCAGGGGCATGAACGCGGTCATGGACCGCCCGATCGGCACCCCGCTCGTGTCTCGTGACGGCGTCAGCATCGCGAGCGAGATCGAGCTCGAATGCCCGTTCGAGAACATGGGCGCTCAGGTTGTTCGCGAAGTCTCGAAGCAGACGAATGAAGTCGCCGGCGACGGAACCACCACCGCGACCGTGCTCGCCAATTTCCTGGTGCAGAACGGCCTTGCGTTGCTTGCCGAGGGCGCCAATCCGGTGGAATTGGTCGAGGGCCTTGAGCTGGCTGTCGACGAGACCATCGAGGCGCTCAAGCGCTCGGCCAGGAGCCTCGACGGCGGAAAGGGCCTGCGCGCCATCGCCAGCATCGCGGCCAATGATTCCAAGCTCGGCGAGATCGTCGCGGAAGCCTTCGAGCGCGCCGGCAACCACGGCATCGTCGCGGTCGAATTCGGAGCGACCGTCGAGACGACGCTGGAAGTGATCGAAGGCATGGCTTTCGAGCGAGGCTATCTTTCGCATCACATGGTGACGGACGTCGAGCGGATGCAGGTCGTTCTCGACAATCCCTACATCCTGATGACCGATCAGAAAATACAGTCGATCGACGAGCTGACCGGCGTCTTCTCCCTCATCGAAAAGAGCCGTCGGCCGCTGCTGATCATTGCGGAGGAAGTGGCGCCGCCGGTGATCATGATGCTGTTGTCGCGGCGCGAGAAAGACAACTTCAAGGTCGCCGCCATTCATCCGCCGGAATACGGCCACTGGCGCAAGGCGATGCTGGACGACATCGCCGTCACGACAGGCGGCAAGGTGATATCGAAGGACCTCGGCGGCGCTGTTGAGCGGGCGCGGTTGGAGGATCTCGGCTCGGCGCGTCAGGTGCGAATTTCGTCGACGAAGACGCTGATCACGGCGGGCCAGGGCAGACCGAAGGAAATTCAGGCCCGGCGCGACCAGGTGTCGCGTCAGTACGACGCCGCGCCGGAAAATGTGGAGCGCGACAAGTTCCAGGAGCGTCTCGCGAAGCTGTCGGGCGGGACGGCGATGATCCTGGCGGGCGGAGCAACCCCGGTCGAGCAGAAGCGTAAGGCGCAATTGATCGAAGATTCGATCAATGCAACGCGCGCAGCGATCGAAGAGGGCATTGTGCCGGGCGGCGGCGTCGCGTTGATGCGCGTTGCGCCGGAACTCGATGGCTTGATCAAAAAGTTGAAAGGCGCCGCCCGGCAGGGCGCCACACTGGTGCAGCGCTCGCTGAGCCACCCGTTCGCCTGCATCGTCGCCAATAGCGGCCGCGATAGCGCAGCCGCCGTCGCCAAGGTCGCGAAGGCCACCAACGGCCATGGCTTCGACGCGCGCAGCGGAGAGACGGTCGACATGGTCAAGGCCGGCATCATCGACCCGGTGAAGGTCAGCTACTCCGCAGTCCGCAACGCCGGATCCGTCGCCGCCCTGATCCTGACGACGCAAACGCTGATCGCCAAAAAGCCGGATGACTACGACATCACCGCCGGTCCGGCGCGCGGTGGGGGCGCGGAGCTGCTCGGACGCCCGTAGGCGAAAGCGATTAGAGGAGCTGTCGTGGGCAGCCTATCAAGGCTAGTTTTTCCAACCCGCAGCTTACGGTATTTCCTCAATTTCAGCTAAGAGCACGTGAGACATACTAAAGGTGGGCCGGAGCTAAAGTACGTCTCAATAGGGCCACCTCGGCATTCCGGCCTTTTAGTTTCATCCCGACTTGGGACCTCTACGTAAGGCATCCCTCTCGCCAACACGACGATGCTCACGCGCCGCGTTCCACTTGAGGGTCACGCTTCGACCCTTGTTCAAAGCACACCATTGGCGCGCTCAACGGAAATCGAACCAGTGTTTTCGCCGTGAAAAGAGACGCTTAGGCGGTTTTATCGGGTTCCGTCAGTTTGCCGGCTCCCCAGAATATCAAGGATTATAGCTCTTTACGTTCGCTCTTGTGCGCGGCAGTTTTCCCGTATATTGGACAGTCATTGGACATGACCGATTTTTCGGGGGGTTTCCGCCATGGCAAGAACGATCCGCGACCATCGATTGGACAGTCGGGAAGCGCGCAAGAAATTGAAGCCGAGCGGCAAGCCGTACTGGCGGCTTCTCGATGAGGGTGTCCACTTCGGCTATCGAAAGGGGCAGTCGGGCGGGAAGTGGGTTTTCCGGCTCTACAAGGGCAATCAGCAATACATCGTGGAGACGATCGGCAACGCCGACGATGGCGCATCCGACGCCGACGGGGTGACGATTTTGAGCTTCGCCCAAGGGCAAGCGAGGGCGCGCCAGATCGCTGAGCTTCGCCGGAAGGGGATCGGAGCCACGCTGGCCGAAGCTGCCGGCGGCGAGGCGGTATATCGGGTCAAGGACTGCGTCGCGAGCTATCTCAATTGGATGGAGCACGGCCGAAAGTCGGCGCGGGATGCTCGCTATCGGGCGGGTCGGCTCATTTTCCCCGCCTTCGGCGATATCGCTTGCAGGAACTGACGAAGAGAAGATCCAGAAGTGGCTTCGCGACGAAGCTAGAGCGCCTGCTCGCGTTCGGTCAAAGACGAACAAGGATGGGGAGGTGGCGAAGCAGAAGACGAAGCCACTCCCGGTCGACCCGGAAGCTCAACGCAAGCGGCGCGCCTCGGCGAACCGGACCCTGACCATCCTGAAGGCGGCGCTCAATCGTGCATGGCGGGAAGGAAAGATCACATCGGACGCCGCTTGGCGCCGAGTCGAGGCTTTCGAGGAAGCAGACGCCGCGCGGGTTCGTTACCTGACGATCGCCGAGGCGCAGCGGCTTATCAACGCTTCGGCGCCCGACTTCCGGCTGCTCGTCCGGGCTGCGTTGGCAACCGGCGCTCGCTACGGCGAACTCGCCAGCCTTCAGGTTTCGGACTTCAACCCGGATAGCGGGACGCTCCATATCCGGACCAGCAAAAGCGGGAAGGGTCGGCATATCGTTCTCGCCGAGGAAGGAAAGGCTCTTTCGCTGCTCAGGCCGCGGGGCGGCCCGCAAACGCCTTCTTTGCTCAAGGACGGCCGCGGCGAATGGAAGTCCTCGCATCAGGCACGGCCGATGAAGGCGGCCTGTAAGGGCGCCAGGATTGAGCCGGAGGCCAACTTTCACTGCCTCCGGCACACCTATGCCTCACACGCGATCATGAACGGCGCGCCGCTGCTCGTCGTCGCGAAGAACCTCGGCCACAGCGACACGCGCATGGTCGAGAAGCACTACGGCCATCTGGCGCCCTCCTATATCGCTGATGCGATCCGGGCCGCTGCGCCAAAGTTTGGGGTCGAGCCGAGCAACCCCAAGCGCGCTGAGGTCGTGCAGGGATGCCGCGCGAGATCGTCAGAATTCCGATCACGCGCGAACCGCTTTACGAAGCGGTCGCGGTCTTCCTCGCGGTGCTTGCCCATCCCGAGCCAGACGAGAGGCGGCCCCAGCTTTGACGGCCGCGTGATCCTCTATGCCTCCATGTTCGCCGACTCCCTTGCGCCGAGCGTGGACGCCTCCGACCTTTTCCAGGCAACGCGGGATGCGCGGCTCGTCACGCCCTACCGCACCGGCTACCTCGTGGAGGTCGCGGCGGATCAACTTGCCGCCTTCGGGCGACTGGTCCAGCGGACCACCCTTGCCAAGGATCAGGTCGATATTTCCCGCGTCGAGTCCGTGCGGTTTTTCTCAGGGCAGGATGCCGCCGGCACATCGTCGCTGGATGCGATCTGGCAGGCCGCTCCCGAAACCGATGCCGGCCGCGCCTTCGTGGTCTGGCTCATGCCGTTGCGGGGCCGTGATGCAGCGGAGCATCTTATTCAGTCCTTCTCGGCCCTGCGCGACGGAACAATTGCGCCACCGCCACCGCTTCTGGAGTCGATCGCGGCAGACCTCAATGCCAACGTGCCGGCGGTCATGCGGCGCAGCCTGCGGGCGGCGGCGTTTGCCGGCGACCGCTTCAACCTCGCCGTGCGTGAATACCGCCTGCGGCGGCGCGCCCGTACCACGGTGATCGTTCCAACACCTGGCGCGCTTCAGCAGCGGCGGGTTCGCCTCGGGCACTGTCTACCGGATTGAACCTGTGCAGCCGATTTACTCCACCTCGCCGGGAGAGGGTCGTGAGCCGGATCGCCCTTTGCCGGCCGACATGGCGGCGCTCCCGATCGTCGGGGTCGTTGACGGCGGCATGTCGGCCGCTTCCTACCGGCACGCCGAGGCGTGGCGTGCGCCGGCGCTGGTCCGCGGCGGCGCGGCGGACACCCTGCATGGCAACCGCGTGACCTCGCTCATTGTCCAGGGCCATGACTGGAACAACAATCTTACCCTGCCGCCGTTTTATTGCCAGGTCGGCACGGTGCAGGCGGTGGCCCGGCTCGGCGCGCGGGCCTTTGTCGATCCCCAGGATTTCATCGGCTATCTCGATGGGGTAATGACGGCCAATCGAGGCACAAGGGTCTGGAACTTCTCCCTAAATCAGCGAGAGGCCTGCCAGCTCGATAACGTCAGCGCGCTCGGACATGACATTGCCGTGCTCGCCCGCAAGCACAAGGTCTTGCCGGTGATTTCGATCGGCAACAAGCCGGGCAACCGCCTTCAGCCGCCGGCGGACTGCGAAGCCGGCATCACTGTGGGCGGTCGCCTTCATGGCGCCAACGGCGCGCCTGGCGGAGAATGTCCCGTCAGCCTTTCCGGGCCGGGGCCGTCCAGCATGCTGAAGCCGGACCTGTCCCACTTCTCGCATGTACGCGCCCTCGGCGGCGCTGTCGTCGCGGGATCGAGCTTCTCGACCGCGCTCACATCGCCTTTGGCGGCTCATACCATGCAGCGTGTGCGCGAGGCCTCGCCGGACTTGGTGAAGGCGTTGCTGCTGCACAATTCGGACGGCGAAAACTTCGACCCGTCGCTGGGCTTCGGCACGCCGGCGGTCAGCTCACTTCCCTGGGAGTGCCGGCCAGGCTTCGTAACGCTGCAATGGACGGCCGCCCTGCGGCCGGGAGCGGCCTTCTATTGGGAGCTGCCAATTCCGCAGTCCCTGCGCAAATCGGGCAAGCTGCGGGGAACGGGTTCTCTGACCGCCATTCTCAATCCGCACCCAATGGTGACAGATTATGCCGGCCCCAATTACTTCAGCGTCCGCCTGGCGGCGGCGCTTCAACACCAGCGCGGAAAGACCAAGAAAGGCGCGACCAAGTTCCACAACCTTCTCGGCTCTCTCGACACCGAAAAGATCACGGAACAAGACGCGCGGGCGATCGACCACAAGTGGAAGCCCGATCCGGCACCACAAGAATGATTTTCAAAGCGTCAGCTTTGATGGCGATGCGCTGCGTATCTACGCCCGGGTCTATGCCCGCGATCTCTATCTCTACGGATACACGGCCGCGGAAGAGGTTCCTGAGATGGAAACCGTGTTCGTGCTCTCGCTCGGCACCAGTGACGAGAGCGACGATGTGTACAACGAACTGCGTGAACAGCTTGGCGCGTTCGTCGAGACCGCTGTCATCGAGAGCGACATCGACATCGACAACACGACGAATTGATCATCCGTCCATCTTTTTCTTACCCGTTCGCCCAAGCCTTCTCGAACTTGGCGTCAAACGGAGTAGTGACGGCCTCGCGTTTGTAGCGCGGCGAGAGAGGTAAGAACGGATGTCGGCGGTGACGAGTGGACCCAATGGCATCTTACCCCGAGGGGATGGGAGCGCGGCACAGAAAAAGAGGATTTTAGGCGTATTGACCGCGACCCGCCGATCGATCGAGTGCGGACGGTCACGTACCGGGACACCTATCATCTGCTTTCTCCTCACTCGATAAGTCGTCGGATATCGAATGGGAATGCGACGACAAGAGTAAGATCGAGGAGTTAACGCAACATTTCGGACCTCCACGAATCGCCTGTAGCATCACGCTTGTTGGTGTCGGCTATTCCGCCATCAGCGCACAGGTCAAATGATCGGAGGGTCTGGGGGCGTGACAAGTAGTCAAGCGTACGCAGTGGTCACCGTTCATTCTGTCCCCGGCTTCGCCGCACCAGCCGACGACCGTGCCAGCGGGGAGTTGCGTCAGGCTTAAAGACAGGTCGACAAATCGCCCTCCTGTCTTCACCAGTTCGCCGTTGTTCGCGCCCGCTTATTGGCCAGTCATTGGACAAAACATCATCGCGCCGAAGGGTAATTCGTCGTAACTTCTTGATATTGCTGGCGCGCCCAACGGGAATCGAACCCGTGTTTTCGCCGTGAAAGGGCGACGTCCTGGACCGCTAGACGATGGGCGCGGCTCGTAGAGGAATCCGGTTCTGCCGGACCGGCGCGATGCTATAAGGTCGGCTGTTCGCGTTGGCAAGCCTCGCCGGCGCATTGAACGATAGCAGCAGCCAAGAGGAAACGATGCGCGCCATTAGGATAGATCAACCCGGCGGCCCGGAGGTCATGCGCCTTGAGGAGGTCGAACTGCCGCCGCCCGGAAAGGGCGAGGTCAGGCTGCGCCAGCATGCGATCGGGATCAACTTCATCGACATCTACCATCGCACCGGTTTTTACCCTCCGGCTAGGACGCCGTTCACGCCAGGTTCCGAGGGCGCGGGCGAGGTGGTCGAGGTGGGTCCGTCGGTCGTCGGATTGAAGCCAGGCGACCGGGTCGCCTATGCCGGCTCGCCGGGGGCCTATGCGGAGGAATGCAATATCGAGGCCAAGTTCCTGTTCAAGCTGCCCAAAGCGATTTCCTACGACACGGCGGCAGCCATGATGCTGAAAGGGCTGACGGCGCAATACTTGGTGCGTCAGACTTATCGGGTCAAAGAGGGCGATACGGTCCTGGTTCACGCGGCGGCAGGGGGCGTCGGGCTCATTTTATGCCAATGGGGCAAGGCGCTCGGCGCCACGGTGATCGGCTGCGTCGGCACGGCCGAAAAGGCTGCGCTCGCCAAAAAGTCGGGCGCAAAGCACACAATTCTCTATCGCGACGAGGATTTCGCCAAGCGGGTCACCGAGATCACCAAAGGCGCGAAATGCCATGTGGTCTATGACGGGGTCGGCAAGGCGACGTTTCCGGCGTCGCTCGACTGTCTGAGGCCGTTGGGCGTGTTCGCCAGTTTTGGCTCCGCCTCGGGGGGCGTCGAGGCGTTCAATATCAGCCTTTTGGCGCAGAAAGGCTCGCTGTTCGCCACCCGGCCCACCCTGACGACCTTCATGGCTGACCGCGCGCGGGCTGAGAAAATGGCGCGCGATCTGTTCCGCGTAGTGGCTCGCGGCGACGTTAAGATCCGGATCGGCCAGCGCTGGCCCCTGGCCGAGGCCTCTCAGGCCCACATGGCGCTCGAGAAACGCGAAACGACTGGCTCCCTGCTTCTCGTGCCGTAAAGCCAGAGCATGGCCTTTCTTGCGCCAAGTTTACAAGTCACCAGCCGGAGCTTGGCGCAAGCTGCGCGCCTTTGTATAGGAGGCGCGGGCGGCGAGCGCCGAGTGCTGCGTGTATGAGACTAGGAAGGGCGTATTGACCCGAATGATCGAGCCGACCGTGAAATCCGCTGACGCCGCCATCGTCCCCGCCAAGAAGGAGGAGGGCTGGTGGGAAACCGTCAAGGTCATCATCGAGGCGCTCCTGATTGCGCTCGTGGTGCGCACGGTCCTGTTTCAGCCGTTCAATATTCCCTCGGGTTCGCTGGTGCCCACTCTGCTTGTCGGCGACTATCTGTTTGTCTCCAAATACGCCTACGGCTATTCGCATTTCTCCTTGCCCAGCTTTCTCGACCTTGACCCGTCCGCGATGCCAGGCCGGATCTTCGCCTCCCAGCCCAAGCGCGGCGACATCATTGTGTTCAAGCTGCCGAGCGACGGCCAGACGGACTACATCAAGCGCCTGATCGGTCTGCCCGGCGACAAGATCCAGGTCACCCACGGTCGGCTCATTATCAATGGCGAGATGGTTCCGCGCGAGCCGATCCAGCCTTTTCAAACCGTCAATCACTTCAACAAGCCTGAGGAAGCGCCGCAATATCTGGAGACGCTTCCGGGCGGCGTTCAGCACAAGATCATCCAGATCGACGGCGACGACGGCACCTTCGACAACACCAAGGTCTACGAGGTGCCGCCCGGTCACTATTTCATGATGGGCGACAGATCGGGATAACTCGAGCGACTCCCGAGGCTTTCGGGTGATCAGGGCGGCGTCGGCTATGTGCCGTTCGAGAACCTCATCGGCCGAGCCGAAGTGATCTTCTTCTCGATCGACGAGGGCACACCGGCGTGGGAAGTATGGCGCTGGCCGTGGACCGTGCGCTGGGACCGGATGGGCGGCCGTTCATGCAGACGTCGGCGAACAGTTTTCCTGCCTGTCACTCGGCGGCCCGCGGGGCAGCCGTTCCTCGATCGGTTGATTAATGAACAAACAGGCGCGGGCCGAATTGTCGGCGTTGGAAACCCGGCTCGGTTACCGCTTCCGCAATTCCGGGCTGGCGGTGCTCGCGCTCACGCACCTTTCGGCGCAGAATGCTGGGGGGCAGGGCAGGGCGCAATCCTACCAGCGGCTCGAATTCCTGGGCGACCGGGTGCTGGGGGTCGTGATCGCGAGCCGTCTGTACCAGGCCTTTCCGAAAGCGACCGAGGGCGAATTGTCGATGCGGTTCGCCAAGCTCGTCCGGCGCGAAACCTGCGCCGAGATCGCAGCTCAGTGGGATGTCGGCCCGCATGTCGCGCTGGGTCTCGGCGAAGCGCGGGGCGGCGGCCGCAAGAAGCAGGCGATCCTGGCGGATGTGTGCAAATCGTTGATCGGGGCGGTGTTTGTCGATGGCGGCTTCTCGGCGGCCGAGGCGCTTATCCTTAGCGGCTGGGGCGACCGCATCACCGCCGACGCCGAGCCCGCACGCGACGCCAAGACCGCGGTGCAGGAATGGGCGCAGTCGCGCGCCCTCCCTCCGCCGCGCTACGAGGAGGTCGAGCGGAACGGTCCCGCGCACGCGCCCCATTTCATCATGCGGGTGACGATCGACGGTTTCGAGCCCGAGGTCGGCGCCGCGAGCTCCAAGCGGGCCGCGGAACAGGCGGCGGCGCAGGCCTTCCTCGACCGTTGGAGCGGAAGTTGAGCGCGACTCGATGCGGCTTCGTCGCCATCATCGGCGCGCCCAACGCCGGCAAGTCGACGCTCATCAACGCGCTGGTCGGCGAGAAAGTCTCGATCGTCACCCGCAAGGCGCAGACGACCCGCTCGACGGTGCGTGGCGTTCTTACAAAGGGCGAGGCGCAGATCGTGTTCGTCGACACGCCCGGTCTGTTCGCGCCCAAGCGCCGCCTCGACAGGGCGATGGTCGCCTCCGCCTGGGGCGCCGCGGCCGACGCCGACGCGCTCATGCTCATCGTCGACGCCCGCAAGGAGGCCGACGAAACGAGTCTGACCGACGACACGCAGGCAATCCTGACCGCGCTCGGCGAGGCGCGAAAGCCAAGGCTCGCCGTCCTCAACAAGATCGACCTTGTCGAGCGGCCGAAGCTGCTCGATCTTGCCGCCCGGCTGAACGCCGCGCTCGCTTTCGACGAGACGTTCATGGTCAGCGCCACGACCGGCGACGGGCTGCCACGGCTGCTGGAGCGCCTCGCCGCGCTGATCCCGGCGGGTCCCTGGCTCTACCCGGAAGACCAGATCGCAGAGGCGCCGATCCGCTCGCTCGCCGCCGAGATCACCCGCGCAAAAACTGATCGAGCGCCTGCATGACGAACTGCCCTATCAGGCGACCGTCGAGACCGAGGAGTGGAAAGACCAGCCGAACGGGTCCGCCCGTGTCGAGCAGACGATCTTCGTGACCCGCGAGAGCCACCGCAAGATCGTGCTCGGCGAGGGCGGGCGCACGATCAAGGCGATCGGCACAGCCGCCCGCAAGGACATCGCCGAAGCTCATGGCGCGCCCGTGCATCTCTTCCTGCACGTCAAGGTGCGCGAGAAGTGGCTCGACGACCCCGAGCGCTATCGGGCGATGGGGCTCGACTTCCCAAAGGGGTAGCGCGCAGCCACTGGCCCTGCGCATGGGCGCGCAGAAATAAGCGACCTTAAACGCCAGTAAACGCTAATAAACGTTAGTAAAAATGCTAGCGTTTACTAGCGTTTATTTTTTCGAATCGGGACTTTTCAATGAGTTACGGCCGATTCAAATAAAAGATTTCTCGTCTCCCGCCCTTATGCCTCGTCGTTCGCCCACCGCAGCTCTCGGTCCGGCCATCTTCAAATAGCATGAATTTCTGGTTTCTGCAAGGAAATGGCGATGGTCGATTTTTCTAGCCTCACTCCAAGAACATACCCGCCTCCCCCAATGTGGATCTTGCTCTGCGAGAGGGGGCGAGCGAGAACCGGCTCGACGGGCCTTAACCACCAATCGTCGATTGGGATTTAAGTTTCAAGACTGCTCGCTGGCTCGGGTCGCGGCGGCGGCATCTTATTTGGCCCGCCTGCGGAGCGCGAAATCGGAGGCGAAGCGAAATGGCCCGTCAGCATACCCCTCTGATTTTGGTTGAGCCAACGTCCGGCTGTCGGATCCTTGCTCCCGTATCTCTCTCCGTGAGCTCGCATTCGGATGGATACGACGAGGCTTGGCTGCAGGACCTGATCTTCACCCACCCAAAAGCCATGCCCATCGACGAACTCGATCCGTCCTATGGGCCGCTGATCCCGATCTGCAAAGAGCTCGATACCAGGGCCGCCGGTTACATTGATGCCCTATTCATGAACCATTTGGGAATGCCCACGCTCGTAGAGTGCAAGCTGTGGCGCAGTCCGGAAGCTCGCCGAGAGGTTGTCGCACAAATCCTGGATTATGCGCGAACCCTCAAGAAATGGACCTTTTCCGATCTTCAACGAGAAGCAGCGAGAGCGCGCAAGGAACAGAACTTTGACCTTGTAGCCCACATCTCCAACGCCAGCGGCAGTCCGAATCTTGACAAGGCGGCGTTTGCCGACAACGTGACGCGCAACCTTCAGAAGGGGCGCGTCCTTCTGTTGGTCGTTGGGGATGGCATACGGGAGGGCGTCGAAGCGATCGCGGCTTATCTGCAGGCGGCGACCAGTTTGCAGTTCACTTTCGGAACTCGTAGAAGCGCAAGCCTTCGAGCTTGCCCCCAAGAGTTGGATAGTTCAGTCGCGTGTTCTCGCAAGGACGCTAGTCATAAATCGAACCGTTGTGGATGTGGCTGCCCCTGGCTTAGACCTCAGCGAGGAGGCTCGCCAAATTGAAGATTCAAAACTCAGACGAACACCAGAAATGGTTGCTCGGATTTTGGACCCAGTTGATTAATTCGCTGAAACTCGATGACCGAGAGCAACCGTCTGCGAAGGCTTTGGCAGGTCCAAATATCTTTTTCCCGTTGCCGGCAAGAGGCAATCTTTGGATCACCTGCTATTTTAACTCGACCAAAAACCAAGCCGGTGTGTTTCTCGGTTACAGTAAGACCTCTCAGCCCGCTGTTGAGGTGATCAAACGCATCGAAGCTGAGCGTGAGGCCATCAATTCCGAGCTTGAAGAATTGGGACTGGACTTGTCATGGAATCAACCAGGTCTGATGGACCAAGTAGGAACATCTATAAATGTCCCTAGTATCCGCGATGATCAATACCGAGAAAAAGAGCTTAAGTGGTTTTCCGTGGCGATAAATACTTTTGTAAACGTCTTCCGCCCACAGGTGACTACGGCTTGGGAGGAACTTACCGCAGCACTGAATTGAGCGGCTCACGCTCCTGCACCAGCTAACCGGCTACAGGTTGCAGTCCCCTCGACAGGAGACAAATCGCGGGAACAACCCGATTGCGTCACGCAGATCCGGGAGGTGCTGGGGGCGGAGAACGCGCCGCCGAGCTGGCCGAACCCCGCTGATGGGCGGTCGGTTCTGGCCCCGCTTCACTGCGCCAGGGCGACGGGCCCTTCGTCGATCCACACCGTCATGCCGGGCTCGAGCTTCGGCGTCGGGCCAGTCGGATCGGCGCGCAGCAGAAAGTTGTTGATGTCGTGGTCTCCGACCGCGCGCGCCGCGCGCCAGACCGCGAATTCCCCGAGCGGCCGCAGTTCGGTGACCTCGGCTTCGATACGATCGCCCTTCGCCGTCCGCAGAGCGATCTTCGAGCCCATCGTCAAACCCTGAAGACGGTCCTCGCGGATCGTGAAGGTGAACCAGCGGTCGCCCCCGACGCCGAGCGTCAGAACCGGCTGGCCCGGAGAGATCGCTTCGCCGCGCTCGGCGACGAGAAGCCGCGCGACCCCGTCGACGGGCGAGGTCAGCGTCGTCTTGGCGAGCTGCGCCTCGAGGTCGGCCACCGTCGCCTGCGCAAGCGCGACCTGGCTCTGCGCGACGGCGAGTTCTTCCTTCGTCGGTCCAGCCTTCGTCTGGTCCAACGCCGCATTGGCGAGAACGAGACTGGCCTCGGCCTTGCTCAAGGCCGCCGCGTCCTCGTCGTATTGCTGCCGGCTCGCGTAGTTCTTCGCCGCCAGCACCGAGACGCGCGCGAACTGCTGCTTGGCCAGCGTGACGTTGGAGTTGGCGATCGCGACATTCTGCGTCGCGGTGTCGCGCTCTTCCTGGCGCACGCCCGCGTCGACATTGGCGAGATTGGCGCGCGCCGATTCCGCGTTCGCTTTCGCTTCCTCGAGCGAGGCCGCGAGCTCCGGGCTCGACAGCGTCGCGAGCGCATCGCCTTTGCGCGCGTCGACGCCCGCTTTCGCCGCGATCGAAGCGAGCCGCGCCGAGATTTCGGGCGCGATGCGGATCTCCGTCTCGTGCACGACGCCGATGAGCGGAGGCGTCGATTTGCGCTGGGTCTCGAACCGAAATGCGGCGGCGCCCGCCGCTCCGATGAGAACCACCGTCGCCAGGATCGCTATGGTCCGGCCTCTAGCGTTCATGGGCGGGCCTCATTGCGGGAAGCGAAACGGGTCGCAAGCACGGCGAGCGCTCCGTAGACGATGGTGAGCACCCATAAGGTCGTCCAGTCGCGTCTCACCTCGAGGAGGCTTGCGCCCATCTGATTGATGCGAACCAGTCCGTCGATCGCCGAGGTGCTGGGAATGACGCGGCTTGCCGCCCGGATGAAATCGGGAAGGGCTTCGACCGGCCACGATACGCCGACCTGGAAGAACAGCGGCAGGCTGACGGCGATGAAGAGGAGAATGGCGGTCTCGCGGCGGTGAAACCAGGCGCTCACGAACTGGGCGAGGAAACTGACCGAGAGCACGAAGGGGATCGCCATGAGGATAAGATCGTCGAGCCGTCCGAGCGTCGAGAAGCCGTAAACGCGCGGCAGCACGATCAGATAGAGCGCAAGTCCCGGCAGCGCGAGGCAGAGATGCGCGAGCGCCTGGCCGAAGACGGCGCGCGCCCCGGATCGAAGCCAGCGGTTCGCGCGGCCGCCGAGCGCGTAAGCCACGCCGCCGAGCGACGCGACGCCGAGCAGCAGCGTCTGTTGCAGGATGAGGACGAAGGCGGCGGGCACGACGTAGCTCGCGTAGCCGCCAGTCGGGTTGAACAGGGGTTCGGAGATAAACTCGATGGGCGAAGCGCTGCGGGTCAGTGCGGCATAGACGAGGCTGCCCTCGCTGCGCGCGCCGCGCGTCGCAATGTCGGCGGAGACCGTCCGCGGCGGCTTCCGATATGCCCTGCAGCGTCCGGCTGTAGAGCAGGAAGTAGGCCGCATCGACATAGGCCGCGATCCGCGCCTTCTCGCCCTGCAGGACCTGACGCTCCGTGTCTTTGGGAATCGCGAGAATGGCGAAGACCTCGTGGCGGTCGAGCGCGGCCTGCGCGTCGGCGAGCGTGTCGCTCCGCACCGTGACCGTGATCGCCTCGTCCGCGTTCAAGGTCTGCACGAGATTGCGGCTGAGCTCGGTTTGATCCTGATCGACGACGGCGATCGGTATGCTGCGAAGACCTGACCGAGATAGGGCTGCGGATAGAGCGCGCCATAGGCGAGCGGCGCGAGCACGATCAGGCCGAGGACGCCGCGGTCGTCGAGAATGCGCTGGACCTCGTTGCCCATCGCAATCGCGACGCCGCGCCCGTATCGCAGGCGGATCACGGGCGTCTCCTCGCGTTTCGGCGGCGCATAAGCGATGGCGCGAAGCCGCAGCCAGCCGAGCGCGAAATAGAGGCAGGCGAGGCCGGCGAGGATCAGAAAGGGCTTGACGGAGTACGACGCCGGCAGTCCGCGCACCGCCTGGTCGAACAGGATCTGCATATACCAGCGAAGCGGCAGGATCGAGCCCCAGATGCGCGGGAAAGTCGCCCATCGCCACGACCGGAAAGCCAACGCCGGCGAACCCGAAGGCGGGATTGCAGAAGAGGGCGATCAGGCTGAGGCCAGTCGGCAGCGCCGGGTCAGCAGAACGAAGCAAGGCGCCGAACGAGCAGATAGGCGATGAGCAGGAGGCAGGCGACGCCGCGCCCAGCAACGGGATCGCCTCGGAACGTGACCGCGAAGAGGCCATGGATGATGGCGGCGTCGACCACCATCATGAGGATGAAGATGCCGAACAAGCGGCAGGAACTTGCCGACGAGCGCCACCAGCGGACTGCCGCCGGCGGCGCGCATCCAGGCGCGCTTGCTGCGCTGGGAGAACTCGGAGCCGACCGCATAGCCCGCCGGCGATCGCCACCACGACATGCAGCACGGTCGGCAGAACCGCCCGCAGCAGGAACTGGGCGAAGTTCAGCGCCGGGTTCGTGAGGACATATTGCTCGACGACGAGGACGCCCGGCTTGTAGCCGCTGCTCCGCCTCGTGCGGCAATGCGGCGGTCGCCGCCGAGATGGCGCTCGAGATCGACGAGGCCGCATTGTTGCCAGGCGTAAGGTACTGCCGGTTGTAGAGCGACACGATCTGCGGCCGCTTGCGGGCGATGAGATCGCGCTCGAAGTTTTCGGGGATGTAGACGACGGCGATCGCGTCGCCGGAGCGGATCGCGTGCATCGCGCTCGTCATGTCGCTCGATCGCTCGGCGACGGTCACGCCCGGCGCGGAGGCGATCGACTGCACATAGGTGAGCGAAGTCGCGGAGCGGTCGGCGTCGACGATCGCGACGCGAAGGTTGCGGATGACGGCGTTGCTGAAGGTCAGCGTGCAGAATGGCGAAGGCGAGGATCGGAACGAGGAGGGCGAGAACAAGCGCGACGCCGTCGCGCTGCATCCAGCGCAACTCGCGCGTCGCGACGAGAAGCAGTCCCGGTTTTGGCGGCGCCCTCACTTGTGCTCAGCCGTCGGCCAGTCGGCGTAGACGCTCATGCCGGGCCGAAGCGCGGGAAGGGGCGAGACGGGATAGGCGCGCACCTCGAAGGTTCTCAAGTCGAAGTCGCCGGTCGCGCGCGTCGCCCGCCATCCCGCATATTCGCCGCGCGTCTCGACAAGCTTGATCTCCGCCTCGATCTCCTGGTCGCCGAGCGCGGGCACGCGCATCTTGAACCGGTCGCCGACCTTGAGCCCCTTGACGAGATCCTCGCGCAGATTGAACCGGAGCCAGATGTCGCTGAGGTCGATCAGCGAGAGCAGCGGCACGCCGGGAGAGACATATTCCCCGACCTCCGCCCCGATCTGATAGACCTGCGAGGCGATCGGCGCCTTGACCGTGAGTTCGTCGACGCTGGCCTTGATCGTATCGACGCTGGCCTGCGCCTTGAGCACGTTGGTCTGAGCGATCTCACGCTCTTCCTTGGTCGCCCCGTTCACGGCCTCGTCATAGGCGAGTTTGGCGCGATCCTGATCCCGCTTCGCGACCTCGCGCGAGTTCGTGACCTCGTCGAGACGCTGCAGCGGCGCGTTGCCGGAGCCGGCGAGCTCCTTGATGCGGGCGTAGGTCTTGTCCGCCAGCGTGAAGTTGGCGTCGGCGCTCTCGACCGCGGCCTTCTTTTGAGCGACGATTTCAGCGCGCGTGCCTACGAGAATATTGGCGAGCTGGGCCTTCGCGACGTCAACGCCGGCCTCGGCCTGGCGCCATTTGGTGATCAGCTCCGGATTGTCGATCTCGAACAGCAATTGCCCGGCGGTGACGTTCTGGCCGCGCTCGACCGGACGCTTGCCCACCCGCCCATCGACGCGCGCGGCGATGTCGATGCGGGTCGCATCGGCTTCGCCCTGGACGATAAGCGGCTGAGGCCGCGCCAGATACCAGATCGACAGGCCGACGATCGCGGCGAGGATGAGCGTCACGATGGCCGCGGCAGCCGTCGCGCTTCCCGTCGGCCGTTCGCGCTGCGGCTTCGGCTTTGGCGCGATCGTCCGACGCTGCGCTCTCTTTCACGTCCGTCATGCGATGTCTGTCCCCGCCACGAGCCCATGCGACGTTGTCAGCGCCGCATCGGCGCAGGCAACATAAACGACGATCGAGCTTGCCGCTATTTGTGCCTTGCGCTCACGGGACCAGCACGCCCGGGTTCATGATTCCCGCCGGATCGAGGGCGCTCTTCGCCGCGGCGAACGCTTTGCCGAACAGATCGGGACGCTGGGCGCGATACCATGGCATATGGTCGCGCCCGACCGCGTGATGGTGGGTGATCGTGCCGCCGGCGGCGATCAGCGCGTCGGAGGCGCGGGTCTTGATCTCGCGCCATTGCTCGATGAGGCGCGCCGGGATCGCCGCGCACGTTGAAGGTGTAATAGACGGCAGGCCCATCGGGATAGACGTGGGTGAAGCGGGTCGAGACGGTTCCCTTGGCGCCGGTCGCCGCCTTCAGCGCGTCATCCGTCGCCTTGCGCACAGCCTGGTGGAAGTTTTCGAACTTGTCCCAGGTGATGGCGGTTTCGAATGTATCGTTGATGATGCCCGTCGGCACGGTCAGCTCGCGGGCATAAGGCATGCGGATGAAGGCGGTGCGCCAGCGCAAACCCGCGGCTTCGTCGGTGTGACGCCGCCCGTGATTGTCAGCCATGAGTTCGATCGCGCGCGCCATCCAGGCGTCGACCGGATGGTCGGCGGATTCGAAGGCGAGCACGACCAGGCTCTCCTCGTAAGCATTGACGCCATAGGCGCCCGCTTCGTCATTGTCGATCATGCGAAGGTTCGAGGGATAGAGCCCCGCCTTCGAGACGGCGCGCACGGCGCGGGCGGCCATGAAGATATCGGGGAAGCCGAACACCGCGTCGGCGCGGAAGCGCGGGCCGGCCTTGCAGCCGCATCCAGGCTTCCGTGATGATTCCGAGAGAGCCCTCGGAGCCGATCATCATCCGGTCGGGGCTCGGGCCCGCGCCCGAGCCCGGCAGGCGGCGCGATTCCATGATTCCCGCTGGCGTCACCGTGCGCAGGCTTTCGACGAAATCGTCGATATGCGTGTAGAGGGTCGCGAAGTGGCCGCCCGAGCGGGTCGCGATCCAGCCGCCGAGCGTCGAGAACTCGAAGCTCTGCGGGTAGTGGCGCAAAGCGAAGCCGTGCGGCTTGAGCGCCGCCTCGATCGCCGGTCCCAGGATGCCGGCCTGAATGCGCGCGGCGCGGCTGGATGAATCCACTTCGAGCACGCGGTTCAGGCGACGCATGTCGAGGCTGACGGCGCCCGCGTAAGCATCGCCGACCACGGGCTCGACGCCGCCCACGACCGACGAGCCGGCGCCGAACGGAACGACCGCGACCTTCGCTCCGCTCGCCCAGTCGAATATTGCGGCGATATCGGCTTCGGTCTCGGGAAACGCGACGAAGTCCGGCGCGTTGGCGAAGTCGCGCGCAAAGGCGCGCACGGTCTCAGGGTAAGACTTGCCGTAGGTGTGAAGGAGCCGCTCATACGGTTCTTGGGTCAGGACGCGCGCGAGCGAGGCGGGCGCGGAGATGCGGGGCGCGCGCAGCGCGATGTCGGAGACTTGCGGCGGCGAGCCGGCGGCGCGTGGCTCGGCGCCCAGTCTTTCACCGACGAAGCGGAACACGCGCGCGCGTTCGGCCTCGTCGAGGCCCTCGCCCTCGTGGCCCCAGCCGTAGAATTTGAGTTGGCGCTCCATCCCTGTTCCTCGTTCTTTGCGTTATCTCGCGTCGCGTTGATGCGCCGCAGATCATTTGGACGCAGCGGCGACATGCCTGACCTTGCTTTATAGACGATCCGGCACGGTCAGCGCGCTTATGGCACGCCCTCGACGGCCGGTCGTCTGAACCCCATGGCCATCCACGCGCCGAGCAGCTTCAGCATAAATTTTCCGGAATGGCCCGGATAGTTGGCCATATCGTCGGGCAAAACCACGCCCGCGGGCCGCGCCGCAGTCATGACCCGCATGGTCGCCGGCGGCATATCGTCTGGGAAGACGGCTGCGATAGACCGTGAGCCAGTGCCCCTTGGTGAAGTCGACGAACATGGCCGTGTCACAGCAGCGCGCGTACATTCGCCGCGTCGGCGAATCGGGCTTCAGCCGCCGATCCTCAAGAAGATCTCCGCCCCGGATGCAGCGCACCCGATCCTTGCGATAGAGCACATAGTCTGTGCCGCCATCCTCGGCCAAGTCAGCGTCGACGCCAGACGCCGCCCGATGCCGGCGACCCGCCTCCTGGCAACTCGCGCAATAGCAGACGCCTCGCAAGATTGGAGCGCCGACGATCTCAAGCGCGACTTTGCCGCAGCGGCAAGGCGCCAAGGTGCGCTCATTCGTCATTTCGTATTGCCTTCAGCTCGAGCAGCACTCGTGGCGAGATCACGGCGCCATGGCGCGACAATCCGTGGCTGGCTACTTTGCACGATAGATCCCGCTGCTCGCGCTGAACAACTCGCGACGAGGGGGCGCGCCGCGCTGACTATTTTGGACGAAACGGCAACATGCGCATTCTTGCCCGAGCGGGATCCACCGTGAGCAGCGCGCCTTCCTCAAGATGGGGAGCCATCTGGAGCAAAGCGCCCAACTAGCGCGGCGCCAACGGTCTCGGGGCTCACATCCTCCGACCGGACCTGAACCACGCTCGGTTTGGCGCCCTCGGTCGCCGCTAGGATTTCACTGAAATCCAAGTCCTGTGTGAGAACGACGTATCCATTGGTCCGCGCAAACGTCATGATCTCAGTATCGGAAGCATTTGCTGGGCCGAGGCTCGACCAATGCGCCGCTTCAATCCCGGCCTCAATCAACGTCTTCACCCAACGCGGCGATAAGTTCATGTCGACCAGCAGTTTCATCCGCCAGCCAGCAACACTTCCCGTTCTTCAGCTCTCCACGCGGCATACCGCAACGCTTGAAAGATGTCCTCGCGCTCCAGATACGGAAAATCGGTGAGGACTTCGTCGATGCTGCGGCCAGCCCCGATCTGTCCGACGATCATGCCAACTGTGACCCGCATGCCGCGGATGCAGGCTTTGCCGCCCATGACCTCCGGGTTTTGGGTAATGCGATCAAGCTGTTCCACAGCAATCTCCTTACTGGGTCGCAGCACAGTTCTACCGTACGCACGACGATCGAGCCAAGCGGCCACGTAAGAAGACCAGGTTTCCGTCTGGGCGGCGTGGCGGGCGCTGCTGGCTATGCGTTCCGCCCAACGCCTGATGCCTGCGCCTCCGCCGCCTCTCGCATGGCCGCCCAGACGGCGGCGACGTCCGCTTTTTCTGTTGTCAACGCGCCGATGGACACGCGCACCATCCAGCGCCCGTCGAGAACGGCGGGCGTCAGATAAGCGGCGCCTGAGCGATTGACCGCCTCGACCCACGCGGTTGTGTGCGCATCCAACGCCTCGCCTTTGAGGCCATCCGGTTCGTGACGCACGCACACGGTCTGCAAATGGACCGGCGCGAGCACCCGCCAGCCCGGAGTTCGCGGCGACCTGTTCCGCAAGCCAGCGCGCATTGGCCATGTCGCGGCGCAGGCGCTTCTGCAATCCGCTGACGCCCTGTTCGCGAATGATGAACCAGAGTTTCAGCGCCCGGAAGCGGCGCCCGAGCGGAATGCCCCAGTCGCGCAGGTTCTTGACCTCCCCGTCGACCGAGGATTGCAGGAAGCTCGGGTTGGTCGACATCACCCGCATCAGATGCTCGGGATCGCGCACGTAATAGACCGAGCAGTCGAACGGGGCGCCAAGCCATTTGTGCGCGTTGATCACCAGCGAGTCGGCGCCCTCGACGCCCTCCCACATCCAGCGGCATTCGGGCAGGATCATCGCGCTGCCCGCCATCGCGGCGTCGACGTGCAGCCAGATTCCGTGGCGCCGCGCGATCTCGGCTATGGCTGCAATCGGATCGATCGCCGTCGTCGCCGTCGTGCCGACGGTGGCGACGATCGCGCAAGGCAGGTCGCCGTTGGCGAGATCCTCTTCGATCATTTCGGCGAGCGCGTCGGCGCGCATGGCATATTGGCCGTCGAACGGAACGAGGCGCAGATTGTCGCGGCCGAAGCCGGCAAGCAGCGCGCCCTTGTCGACCGAACTATGCGCGTGCGCCGACACGTAGACGCGGGGCGTGCGCGTTTCGCCCTGCAGGCCGCCGCGCGCCAGCGCGTAGTTGGTCGCCCGCTCGCGCGCGCAGATGAGCGCGACCAGCGTGCTGGTCGAGGCGGTGTCCTGGATCACGCCGCTCCAGGCAGGCGACAAGCCCAGCATTTGCCGCAGCCAGTCGGTGACGACTTCCTCGATCTCGGTCACCGCCGGGCTCGATTGCCACGAGAGCCCGATCACGCCGAGCCCGGTGCTGACGATGTCGGCGAGAATGCCCGCACGGCAGCGCGTTGGCGGGGAAAGTAGCCGAAGAAGCGCGGGTGCTGCCAAAGCGACAAGCCGGGGACGACAATGCGATTCAAATCCGCGATCGCGGCGCCGAAATCTTCCGGCTCGTTTGGAGGCGCGGAGGGCAGGGCGTCACGGATCTCGCCGGGCTTGGTTTTCGCCATCACTGGCCGGTCGGCCAGGCCCTCGTGGTAGTCAGCGAGCCAGTCGATGAGCTCATGGCCGTAGCGGCGGAAGTCTTCGGGTGACACGGGCGTGGCGTTCCTTGCGAGTTGGCGCAGGGGATGCGAGCGGCGGGATCGAGCGTGGCCTGCATCATCGCTCGAACGGTTGAAGTCAACCGGGCGCGGAATCGCTTGGCCTACCCTGACGCCGTTATGAAAGGTGAGCCCGAGCGTGGGTTTTGAAGATCCTTGCGCATCTGGCGCGACCGACGAGAATGGGAACAAGTCAACGCACAGGGAGCACGAGAAATGGGTGACGAAGCAAACGACTTGACCGGCGTCTGGGTCCTGCGCTCGGCTCACCATGAGCGGATCGACACCGGCGAGAAGATCCTTACATACGGCGACAATCCGCGTGGGGTGTTAATTCTGCACGAGGGCGGCCGGATGGCGGCGATGATCACCCCGTCCGACCAAGCCGCCGGCGGCCCGCCGCCAGTGCGAAAGCTCATGGCTTATTCCGGCCGCTACCGGATCGAGAATGGCCAGCGCTTCGTCACCCAAGTCGATCTCGCCTGGCTGCCGAGCTGGGTCGGAACAAGCCAAGGGCGCAACGTTAGGGTGCAAGGGAACAAGCTGGATATCGTAAGCGACCCGGTTCCGCTCGAATTCCTTGGCGGCGCCATGGCGATCGGAACCCTGTCGTGGGTCCGTGAAGAGCGCTGAAGGCCCAAGGCCCGAGTTCCTCGCTTGGCGCATCGATGGCAAGAATCGGAGTGACGGGGCCTCGGGCGACCATCAACGCTCGCCTCGCAGCGCTCTGCCGGGCGCAATCGGGAGGAGGCGAATCCATGGATTGGCGGAACTTACTGGGCGGCGTCACGCTCGCGGCGCTCGGGTTATGGACCAACCCGGCGTTGGCCGGCGACGCGTGGCTAAAGGACGGAGCCTATGAAATGGTCACCCGGCTCGAATTGCCGCATCTCGAGCGCTATGCGATCGATTCCGCGCACCGCGTCTGCTTTGCCGGCGGATGGGCCGCGGGAGCGATCCCGGCCCCAGTTGAGAGCGGCAACAATCCTTTCGTCTCTTGTGCGGCCAGCCATATCGAGTTCGGCGCCAAAACGATCGAATACGATATCGCTTGCCCAGGCCGCGACTCCGCCAGGGCGCATGCGAGCTACCGCGCGACGGACGACGGTTTCGTCGGACGTGTCGCGATGGTCATGGGAGGCAAGAACATGACCATGACCGAAGTGGTGCGGGCTCGTCGCCTTGGCGCATGCAACGAAGCGGCGGCGCTTGCGTCCCCTCGCTTTTAGCCTGAGCCCCTCCGCTCGCTCATCAAGCGCGTGAGCGCCTCCGGAGCTGTGACCGGCAAACTGCAGGTCTGGCCCTGGCACAGCATCGCGATCGGCCCGTCGACCCGCGGCAGATCATCGCGCGGCGACCCGTTCGGCCACCGTCGTCGATCGAGGCGCAGGACCGTCAGCGAGGGATCGGGCGCGCGCAACGCGGCGAACGCGAGCGCTCGGGCCGCCGGATCGTCGAGCGGGCCGTCGATGACGACCGAGCCGCCGCGCGCCAGCATGTCGGCGCTCATGAGCGTCAGCGGACAGCCGCCAAGCCCCTCGGGCGCGCCGGAGACCGAGCGGATGAGGCCTTCAGCCGCTTCGCCCCAGCGCGCTTCGTCGGTGAGGTGCCAGAGGCGCACGAATGTTTCGGCGAGAAGCCCGATTCCGGACGGGGTCGCCCCGTCATGCGCTTGACGCGGGCGTGCGCCCGGCACGTCGGCGGCGTCGCTCGCGGTGAGGAAGAACCCACCTGCGCCGTCGCCAAACAGATCGATGGCCTCGCCCGCTAGCCTGCGCGCGGCCTCGAGGTCGGCGGGCGCGCCGCTCGCCTCGAATAAGCCAAGCGCCGCGCGAGCCATCGAGGCGTAATCATCGAGGAGGGCGCGGGCGCCGGGATGGCCCTCGCGCCAGGCGTGCAGAAGCCGACCGTCGGGGCCGCGCAGCTTGGTCATGATGAAGTCGAACGCGGCGCGCGCGGTCGCGAGCCAACCCGGCTCGTCGAACACAGCGCTGGCGCGAGCGAGCGCGGCGATGGTCAGGCCGTTCCAGTCGGCCAGCACCTTGTCGTCGCGGCCCGGTTTCGAACGGGCCTCGCGCAGCGCAAAGAGCTTGGCGCGCGACGCGGCGAGGCCGGCTTCCTCGTCCGCCGAGCCACGCGGCGTGATGCGGCGCAACACATTGCGGTCTTCCCAATTGCCGCCGCGCGTCACGTCATAGGCTGCTTTGAAAGCGGCTGACGACCTCGCCCAGCGCGGAATCGACCTCCTCTTCGTCCCAGACGTAGAACAGGCCTTCCTCGCCGTCCTGGTCGGCGTCGAGGGAGGCGGCGAAGGCGTCGCCGACCCGCATCTCGCGCATCAGCCATCCGACCGTCTCATGCGCCCGCTCGGCGAAAGTCGGATCGGGCCAGAGGGCATGAACAAGCGCCAGCAATTCGAGGATTTGCGCGTTGTCGTAGAGCATCTTCTCGAAATGCGGCACGAGCCATTCGGCGTCGGTCGAGTAGCGCGCGTAGCCGCCGCCAAGATGGTCATAGATGCCCCCCGCATTCATCGCCTCGAGCATCGCGCGTAACGCTTCGCCGAAGGACGGGTCGCCACGGCGGAACATCTCGTTCCAGAAGAAACGGAAGACCGGCGCATTGGGAAATTTGGGCGCGCCGCTCAAGCCCCCGCGGACCGGATCGACCGCGCTTTTCAACGCATCGCCGACGCGGGTAAGGTCGGCGGGCGAGACGCCCGGGCCGGCCGTCACATCGGAGAGCTTCGCCAGATGGTCGGCGAGGGTCAGGCCGCGGCTCTCCATCTGATGGCGCTGGCTGCGCCACGCCGAGTCGACCGAGTGGAGAACCTGCCGGAACGAAGGCCGGCCGTAGCGCGGCTCCGGCGGCCAGTATGTCCCGCCGAGCATCGGCTTGCCGTCGGGCGTGAGAAACATGGTGAGCGGCCACCCGCCCTGCTGCCCGAGCGCATGGAGCGCGGTCATATAGATGTGGTCGATGTCCGGCCGCTCCTCACGATCCACCTTAATGTTGACGAACAACTCGTTCATGACACGCGCTGTTTCGTCGTCTTCGAACGATTCGTGCGCCATCACGTGGCACCAATGGCAGGCCGCGTAGCCGATCGAGAGCAGGATCGGACAATCGCGCCGCTTGGCCTCCGCCAGAGCCTCGGCGCTCCATGCGCGCCAATGCACCGGATTGTGGGCGTGCTGCAGCAGATAGGGCGAGGTCTCCTGCCCGAGGAGATTGCGGCCGGATTCCATTGACGTTCTCCGCAACCGACGAGGGCGGCGCCTGTTGTAGCGGGACCATAGCCCGTCGAAAGACGGGCGTCCTCCCGGACGCCCTACGGACCGCGTCGGCCGCGTTCAGCGAACGCGGCTACAGGAGCGCGGCCTTCAGCATAGCCTTGAACCGGCTCGAGTTGAGGGTCCAGAGAATATCGGCGCCCTCGCCATCGTCGACGGTCGTTCAGATTCTTATGCCGATTGAGTTGGAATTGACGCGGAGCCGGTCGATGACCATCATCGCCGCGCCGCCTCGCCCTGCGTTCTGATATCGGCCTGATGGCGGCGCCAGAACCTGCTGACCGTGTGGTCGAACGCGAGAGCCATCGCGCGGTCGGCCAGATTGGCCGTGCAGGGAAAGCGGGAGCGCGGCATGGGCGTGAGCGTCGACTACATCCACTCTGACTACTTACTTCAGGCCTTCGATACCGAGGTCGCATGGAACTGGGAGGTTGCGGATGGGGACTACGGCATGTTCTACGACGTCGCTGCGCCTTCCTATTTTGAATATGCGCAGGTCGAGGTGACGAGGACCATTCATCTCGGATCGGCGGCCGGCGCACATCGCGCCGTGGAATTGCACGTCAAGCTCAACTACGCCGGCCCCGAAGACAGGCGGCCTGCGCTCAATCTAGGTTTGCTGAATTTCCACGCGATTCGCGTACCGGGGAGCTGATATGCAAATCCGAGCGCTGTACGATCAAAACGGGAGAATTCTTGCGGCGGTGCATCTCGATGCGGCCAGAGTTTCCCGGCATCCCCATCCCCAGCCCCGCCCCCGCGAGGGGCAGACCGTGGGAGATTTCATGGTGCCGGCGGAGCACTCGCACCTTTCTTTCGTAGAGGCCTGCGCGAAGCTTAAAGTGAAAACCAAGGGGAAGGCAGCCGCGCTTTATTCAAAATAGGCGCGCCTCGAGAAGCGCCCCGACGGCTTCGCGCGAGTACACGGAAGACGCGTCAAAGTCTCCGTCGACGGCCGTTGCTCAAGCCGCCAGCGCGGCCTTGAGCATAGCCTTGAACCGGCGCGAGTCGAGGGTCCAGAGCACATCGGCGCCCTCATGCTCGCCGGCTGCTTCGCGCCAGATATGGGCGTTGTTGTTGTCGTGATGCACGTTCAGCCGGTCTACGACGGTCATGCCGCGGGTGAGTTCGCTGCCGCTTTCGATCGCCACGCGATGACGCGACCAGGAAAGGCCGATCGAGCGGTCGAGCGCCACGGCCATGGCGGTCGGGTCGGCGAGCGAGAGGCCGACCTCGCCGGTCTGAGTTCGGTAGGCTTCGCGGGCGGTCGCGTTCGATTCGATGGCGAATTTCGACTTGGCCGTGCCGAGCGCCTCGATCGCCGCGATTTCGTCGTCCTGCAAGACGGATGCGCCGCGCGACACATGCCAGCCGATCATCTCGATATTGAGCTTCGAGCGGAAAACGGCGCGCGCCGCCTCCGGATCGACCCAGATGTTGTATTCCGCCGCCGGCGTCACATTGCCCTCGCAGCAGGGCGCGCCGCCCATCACCACGCAGCGGCCGATGCGCTCCGCGAGCTTGGGGTCGCGCTTGAGCGCGAGCGCGATGTTGGTGAGTGGCCCGAGCGTCACAAGGGTGAGGCCGGGCTCCGCACGCGCAAGGCGCAGGATGGCGTCAACGCCATGCTCACGCTCGGACTTTGCGCTTTGGCGTTGGAAAGCCGCGATCGCCGAGGCCGTCTTTGCCGTGGAACCAATGCGCATGGTCATGCGCGCGGGTGAGCGGCTTGTCGGCGCCGGCGAACACGGGAACCTCGGAATTGCAAACCTCGGCGGTCAAGAGCGCGTTTTGCGTCGCCTGTTCGAGGCCGACATTGCCGGCGACCGTCGTCAGAGCCAGAACGCGGACGTTCGGATCGGCCAGCGCCATGATGATCGCGACGGCGTCGTCGGAGGCGGTGTCGGTGTCGATGAGAAAGTTGCGCATCGGGCTCCGGATCGTTTCGCGGCTCATCCGCGCCGGTTCAGGCGCTGAAGCGGCTCTCGCTGAGATCGGGCCGCGCCGCCTCGTGATAGGCGGCGGCGAGGTTCAGGCAGTCGAGTTCGGCGCGGTTGCGGCCGATGATCTGAATCCCCATCGGCAAGCCGCGCGGATCGAAGCCGGCCGGAGCCGCGAGCGCCGGGCCTCCCATCATCGTCGCCGGAACCACGCATTTCATCCATTCGTGATAGGTCGTCATCGCGCGCCCTGCGATCGCCGCCGGCCAGCGTGTTTCGACCGGAAATGGAAAGACCTGCGCGGTCGGCAGGACGAGAAAGTCGTATTGCCCCAGGAAGCGCTGCATCGTGTGAGTCCAGCGGGTGCGCGCCGATGATGCGGCCGAAATGTCGAAGGCCGAGAGCTTCGAACCGCTGTTCGACCTCCCACTGCGCCTCGGGCTTGAGCAGCTTGCGTTTCGCCGGATCGTTCCAGAAGGGCAGGAGGTTCGCGCTCGCCTGCCAGTGGCGCAGACGAACGAAGGCGTCCCACAATTCGTCGAAGGAAAAGTCGGGAATTGCTGGCTCGACGACGCAGCCCAGGCGCTCGAACACTTTCAGCGCCTGCTCGCAGACCGCGAGCACGCCGTCCTCACAAGGGAGCGCGCCGTTCCAGTCGGCGGCCCAGGCGATGCGAAGGCCCTTCTTGGGTGCGCCGAGGGGCGCGGCGAATTCGCTGTCCGTCACCGCCA
Organism: uncultured Alphaproteobacteria bacterium; assembly: GCA_963762335.1. Lineage (GTDB taxonomy): Bacteria > Pseudomonadota > Alphaproteobacteria > Rhizobiales > Beijerinckiaceae > Roseiarcus. The sequence continues at coordinate 93,735 of CAVXKU010000026.1, forward strand.
AGCGAAAGCGGCTCGCGCGGATCGTAGCCCGCCATCACCGAGAGCAGGAGAGCAAGGTCTGCTGGGTTGCGCGCCATCGGCCCGTTGACAGTCATCGTAGGCAGCCAGATCTCGCGCCCATCGTTCGGAACCCGCCCGATCGACGGGCGGAGTCCGTAGACGCCGTTCCATCCCGCGGGGTTGCGCAGGCTGCCGCCGTAATCGGAGCCGTCCGATACCGCGACCATTCTTAAGCGCGAGCGCAACCGCCGCGCCGCCGCTCGAGCCGCCGGCGGTGAGAGCAGGATCGTAGGCGTTGCGGGTTGCGCCATAGACGGGATTGAAGGTCTGGGAGCCAAGGCCGAATTCGGGGGTGTTCGTCTTGCCGATGATGATCGCGCCCGCCGCGCGAAGCCGCTCGACGAAGATCGAATCCTCACTCGGCACAAAGCGCTCAAGCAACGGCGAGCCCATCGTCATGGGAATGCCCTTGACCGCGGCAAGATCCTTGACCGCGAGCGGCAGCCCGAACAGGGCGCCGCTGGCGGGCCCGGAATCCTTGGCGCGCGCCTCGGCCAGACAGTCTTCGCGGGAACGCTGCGCGACGATCGCGTTGAAGGTCGGGTTCAGCGCGTCGATCCGGTTGAGGGTCGCCTCCATGAGTTCGACGCAGGAGAACTCGCGGGCCTTCAGCCGCCGCACGAGTTCGAACGCCATCGAGACGGAAGACTTCGGAAGAAACAGGCGGAGTCATCTCAAGCGGCCCTGCGTCGGTTCGCGCCCAAGCTCACGCCGTCGCCCTCAGCCGCGCGAAGCCCCGGTCGAGGTCGGCTTTGAGGTCATCGAGGTCCTCGAGGCCGACGCTAAAGCGCACCGTCGGACCGCCGGGCGCAAAGCGCGTCGCGGTGCGGGTGGCCGTGCAATCGAACGGGACGGTGAGGCTTTCGTAACCGCCCCAGGAATAGCCGAGTCCGAACAGTTCGAGCCCGTCGAGGAACGCGGCGACGGCGGCCTCGGACGCCGGTTTGAGGACGATGGAAAAGAGGCCCGACGATCCCGAGAAATCGCGCTTCCAGAGCGCATGGCCTGGATCATCGGGCAGGGCAGGGTGGATGACGCGCAGGACCTCGGGCCGACCCTCAAGCCATTGCGCGAGCCCAAGCCCCTGCCGCTCCGCCTCACGCAGCCGCAAGTCCATGGTGCGCAGTCCACGCAGCGCGAGAAACACATCCTCCGCGCCGGGCGGGACCGCCATCAGGTGGACCGTGTGGTGAAGCCGCTCGAACCAGGCCTCGTTTGCCGAAACGAGGCCGAGCAGCAGGTCGGCGTGGCCGGAGAGATATTTGGTTCCGGCCTCGACCGCGAGGTCGACGCCGTGGGCGTGCGGCGAAAAGAACAGCGGCGTCGCCCAGGTGTTGTCGAGGATGACGCAGGCGCCACGCGCGTGCGCAACCTCGGCGATCGCGGGAACATCCTGCACTTCGAGCGTCTGCGAGCCGGGCGATTCCGTCAACACCGCCTTGGTGTTCGGACGCATCAACGCGTCGATACCCGCGCCGATGGTCGGATCGTAATAGGTCGTCTCGATGCCGAACCGACGCAGAGCTTTTTCGGCGAAAACCCGCGACGGCTCGTAGACCGAGTCCGTGATGAGCAAGTGATCGCCGGCGCTGAGCGCCGTCATCAGCGCGACGACGATCGCCGCCAGTCCCGATGGCGCGAGCACCGTTCCCGCCGCGCCCGACAGGTCGCTCCAGGCCGAGCACAAAGTCTCGGTCGTCGGCGTGCCTCGCGTCCCGTAGGTAAAGCGCTGCGCTCGCTTCTTGAGCGTGGCGACGTCGGGATAGAGCACGGTCGAGCCGCGAAACGGCGGCACGTTGACGAACCCTTGCGAGAACTCGAGGTCTCGACCGAGGTTCACGAGGCGGGAGCGGCGCTTCAGATTGGCGCGCGTTTCATCAGTCAGCTTGGCCATTGGGGTCGTAGCAGCTCCGAACATCCGTCGTTTGGGCGCTTGCTAGCATGCTTCGTGGCCCTGTGGCAGCCGATTGGGCTTCCGCGTTCGGGTCCGCCTCGAATTCTAAGGGATGGATTTAACAAACCTCGCGAAGAGCGTGATGTTTCCGACATTCGCGACCGCGAGGACGTGAGCGTCACGCCAGTTCTCTTTGAGTCGAGCCCACAGGGCTCGCCGGTCGGCTTCGCTGAGCGCCTGGAAGTCGTTCATGTTGATCATCAGCACGTCGCAGAAATATTCAATGAGACCCGAAGCTGCGCCCCATCCGAAACTGTCGCTGAACAGCAAGAGGCGTGGACCCGCGCAATCCCGACCGAGACGGACCGTCTCTCGCGGCAGGATGAGACCGCCAAGCGGTTGAGCGTGAAGGCAATCGTCGTCCCCGCAGACGCGAACGCTCGGCGGCCAGACTGGAACTTGAACCTCATTGGAGAGGCCTGCCCCGGGAAGAAACCGCTCGAGGTCGGCAGGCTCGACGGCCGACTTCCAAACGGGCGCGATCTGCCGATCGAAATGAAACTGGTCTTCGGCGTAGGCCTCCATGAAGAGGCTGACGCCTCGTCCGCTCCAGTGAAAATTATTCTCAGGGATCAAGGGAGCGTCCGGCGGGAGGTGTGTCGCTGTCTCGATCGGGTAGGCGATCACATCCCGCACGTCCGGGGGAAGCAGCCGCAGCCAATCTTTGACCAGCGGGATCTTTCCCGCGCAGGCGCGCTGAAACCACTCCGGCAGGTCGGTCGGGTATACGAGATCTGACGTCGGGACGATCAGCACCTTAAGGCGCGGAAAGTCGGCCTGCATACGACGTATGGCGACAGCAGCCTCCGCCGCAAACCTTGATCTTGCTTGCTCCGGCCACCACGCGCCGCAGTCGCTGAGCAGGACGAGGTTGCGCGTTTCGTTCTCTGAAAAGAAGAGGCGACCGTTGCGCCCGACAATCACGCGCGGATCGGTGCTGATCCCAAGAACGCGCCAATTGAAGGCGTTGTACGCTCCGATCAATTGCGCCCGGAAGCCGAAATGATCCTTCAGATAAGCGTCAGCTTCGCGAGGCCAGCTCATAAGCTCGAGCCGAGTTCCGAGGAAGACGAGGCGAAGGCGCCAAACTCCGGTTGTCGGATTGCGCGGCTTGGGACAGAAAAACGTGAGCGAGCAGCGGAATCGCGAGGATTCCCAGCACAATGCAAGGGAATGCGCGGCGGTATAGCGCTCGAACGAAGCGTTCCATCGATTTTCCGGAAGGAGAACGCACGCGACTCTAGCAATATTCAATCAGTGACGCGAGGGAGCCGGTCTCCGTCCAAATTTTGGCGCCGGCTTTGTCGGCTTCGCACTCCCAATGGTCGGCCCCGCCTTTTATGAAGTCCGCACATTCAAGCGCCCAACTCCAGCGCAAAAATCTCCTTCGGCTCCTTCACCCCACGCAATGCGTGACGGCCGAGCGACTTGAGCCGGTCGTCTGCGGCCATCATTCCGGCGACGAACTCGGCCGAAACCAGCACCGCGCGGCCGAGCGGCTCACACAGGGCCTCGATGCGCGCCGCCTCGTTGATCGCCGGACCGATGATCGTGAAATCGAGCCGGTCCGTCGCGCCGACATTGCCGTACAGCACGTCTCCGAGATGGAGCGCAAGATCGACCGAGGCGACGGGCGCGCCAGCGGCCGCACGCGCCGCATTGAGCGCATCGACGGCGCCCATCGCCTCGATCCCGGCGTCGAGCGCCCGACGGCAGGTTTCGGCGCGATCATTCTCGTCGAACGAGAAAATGGCGAGCATGCCGTCGCCGATGAACTTGAGCACCTGGCCGCCGCGCTCACGCAGCGAGGCGGTCAGGATCTCGAACACGTCATTGAGCAGTTCGACGACGACGGAGCCCGGCGCCGAGTCGCTCACAGCCGTGAAGCCGCGGATATCGGCATACCAGAGCACGGCGCGCAGATTGTCGAACGAACCCCGCTTGATCGCGCCGGAATGGACTCGCGCGTCCGGCGTCTTCGCCGAGATAGGCCCCGAGCAGGCCCGAGGCGATGACATGGCCGGCGTGCGACTTCATCGCCAGCGACAAGGCGGGCAGGGTGGCCTGCATGAGCGTCGTGTCGTCGTCGCTGAATCCGCCCTTACGATCTGTCGTGAACGAATAGGCGATTCCCGTTCCCTGGGAGCGGTCGCCTTTGTCGCCGTAAGCGAAAAGTTGCGCCAAGTAGTCCGTGGCGCCCATGCGCGTAGAGCTCTTCCAGGATCGGAAAGTCACGCTCCTCCGGACCTGTTTCGATACGCCGACGCAGCTCGGGTGTGTCCTCGCCGGCGTGTGCGCGCTGCATCAGGGCATAGAACGGGCTCGTGACAAAGATTTGCATCATTCTCGTCGCCGTGGGAATAATTCTCGGGCGCGATGGCGTTGAGGTCGCGCCGCCAGGTGTAGCCATAGCCATTCCATTGCGGATGCAGCGTTTCCATTGCTGCATGCGCACGCCATAGAGGGATTCCGTCGATCACCAGGCGTTGGCAATAGCCGTCGAACAGATGGTAGGCGTCCGCGCCGCGCAGTCCCGCTCGCACCGCCCAGATATGGGTGTCGACGATCCGACGCCCGAGCGCGTCGTCGAATGTCCTGTGCCGAAGTTCGGGGAGCGTCTCGTCGCGGTCGTCGGCAGTCATGCGCGGGCTATGGTTTCGCGTCCGACTTCGGGACGACGAACACCTGGCCGGGATAGATGACGTTCGGATTGTGGATCTGCGCCCGGTTGGCCTCGACGATCGCCGGGTAGCGCGTCGGATCGCCATAGTACCTTTGGCTGAGCGCCCATAATGTGTGCCCAGTGGCGACCCGCTTGGTTTGAACCGAGGCGACCACCGGGTCCGCGGGCGAGAGCGCGGACGATGGCTTAGCGCTTGCGGGAGCCAGGACCGGCGCCGCCGGCGCGAGGCTGGGCGCTTCAGGATAGTCGAATGGCGTATCGGCGGTCGCAACCGCGTTCGCATTGCCCTGGCCGATCTCGTCGGCCCGCATCACGTAGCCGCCCGGGGTCATGCCGTGCTGGATCGTCAATGACCAGCGGCCGTCCGATTGCGTCTTGGCCTCGGCGAGGTCAGCCTGATTGAGATAAAGGCGCACGGTTGCATTGGGCTCAGCCAAACCTTTCGCGACGAGCCCGCCTACCGAGTCGGCCTCGACCGATTGGATTGCGACGCGGGCGCCGTTGGCCAGCGACGGCGTCGCGAGCGTCCGCATCCCAAGCACAGGCGGCGCCGGCGCCGCCGTGTTGATTGGCGCGGGGGTCGCTGCTGCGGTTTTGACTTCCTGCGCGGCAACCGAGACTGCGACCGTCTTGGATATCGCCGTCTGCCCTTTGTCGGCGCCTCGCGGCCAGCGTGAGGCTGTGATCGCCTGGCGTCAAAGCCGGGGGTATGATGACGAACTGGCCAGAAGCATCTGCTGTCGCCTCAGCCACGGTCTTGCCGGCGTCGCGCAACTCAACTTTCTCGTTCGGCGCCGCGCGGCCGGCGATGACCGCCTCGCCCGAAGGATCGACGTTCACCACATCGAACGCGGGTTCTGACGGCGAAGTCGCGGTCGCGGCGGCGTGGTCTGGCTCCGGCGCGCTTGCGGCGTCGGCGGCGGGGTTTGGGCGGGCTGGGGAGTCGGAAGAACGCTCGGCGGCTTAGGCTCGGCGGGAGCATTCGCCACGACCCGCGCGGCGGTAGGGTTCCACCAGAGAAAATCGGGATGCGTCCAGTAGAGCCCGCTCGCCGCGGCGATAACGATCGCCACGGCGACCGCTCCGACCCAAACCAGCGTATTCTGCGACCGCATGCTTACTCACTCTCACGCCCAACTTATACCGCTTTGTGATCATTGCGACAAATGTCTGTCGCAATGCCGTCATTAATCACCGTTGAATCTGTTGGGCCTGCGATTGCGACAGGGCCTCGGGCGCCTCCTCTTTAAGGCCCTGAGCGTTGGACCTTCCCGCCAACTTCGTCAGCGCGTAGAGCGTGAGGTCGGCCCCCTTGCCGCGCAACCTCAAGTCGCCAAGCGAACTCTTGGCGATCCCCGCCGGCAGTTCGAGCTGATCGATCAAGTCGGCCGAGGCAAGCACGCGGTTGCCGGTCTGGCGGCAGAGGTCCTGGATACGCGCCGTGGTGTTGACGGTGTCGCCAAGGAAAACGATCTCCTTCTTCACGGAGCCCATCTCGCCAGCCACCACCTGACCGCAGTGGAGTCCGGCTCTTGCGGCGACGGCCGCGCCGAACTCGCGGCGGTAATCGGGCGCGTGTTTCGCCAGTTGGTCGATAGCGGCGAAACAGGCCGCGACACAGCGCCCCCCGGCGATCCCTTCCTCGAGTTTCCAGGTGGCGATCAGTTCGTCGCCGACATACCGATGGATTTCGCCGTGGGCCGCAACGATCGGCCCGGTGAGATCGAGGACAAAGCGATTGAGCAGCCGGTGAAAAGCGAGCGGACCGAGGCGCTCGGCCAATCCGGTCGACCCCTCCATGTCAAGGAACAGGAACACCCGCAACTCAAGCCGCGGGGCGTAATAGCGGCCAGTGATGAAGTTGATGAGCACGTTCTGTCCGAGAAGGGTGTTCACATCGACGACGAAGGCGAACACGAACGCCGCGCCGAGCGAGAACACCACATCTCCGCTCTCAAAGCCGTTCTCGCCGGGCTCGGGAAAGAGATCGTGGCCGAGCTTGAGGGCGAACAGGATAACGCTGAGATAGATGATGGTCTTGATCGCGACATGCAATGCGAAGGGCGCACGGCGCAGCGGAGCGCTCAACGGCGCATTTAGGACGAACGCATCGAATGTCGTCAGGACGCCGCCAATCAATGCGCCCGTCACCGCGCCGCGCGCCATGCGGTACAGGTCGAGCGCCTGTCCACCTCGTTGCCAGACCTGCATCTCGGAATAAGCTGCGCCCAAGGCCGCCGCGAGCGCGGTCGCCCAGAGAACGTGCCGGAATGGGTACGGCAAACGAGGGAGTGTCATCGTCATTTCAGCCGAATATTGCGATGCGGCTTAAGTCTAACAGACAATCGTGCCGCGGCACCCCTCTCCTACGGGAGAGGGGTTGCGGTGAGGGTTTGCGTGTGAAGCGCTCCGGACGCCGAAGCAATCCCTCATCCGACCCTTCGGGCCACCTTCTCCCCGAGGGAGAAGGGAGAGCGCCTGAGTTTGCCGGAACTTAGGCGACCAAATACGTGCGACCTGGCCTACTGTCCGCGCTTGCCTCGCACGGCGAACCGCACCGCTTCCTCCGCGGCGCGGAATAAAGCGCGGGCCTTGTGAACGCATTCGTTCTGTTCGGCCACGGGAGAGGAATCATAGACAATGCCCGCGCCGGCCTGGACATGCATGAGCCCGTCCTTCACCACCGAGGCGCGCAGCACGATGCAGGTGTCCATTTCGCCGCCGGCGCCGAAATAGCCGATGCAGCCGGCGTAGATGCCGCGCTTGTCTTTCTCCAGCTCGTCGATGATCTGCATCGCCCTGACTTTTGGCGCGCCGGAGACGGTGCCGGCCGGAAAGCCCGCGGCGAGCGCGGCGACCGCATCGACGCCGTCTCGGAGGTCGCCCTCGACATTCGAAACGATGTGCATCACGTGGCTGTAGCGCTCGATGAAGAAACTGTCGGTGACCTTGACTGTGCCGATCTTCGCGACGCGGCCGACATCGTTGCGCCCGAGGTCGAGCAGCATGAGATGCTCGGCGCGCTCCTTCGGATCGGCCAATAGCTCCGTCGCCAGCGCCTCGTCTTCGGTCGGGCTCCCGCCGCGCGGGCGGGTGCCGGCGATCGGTCGAATGACGACCTTGCCGTCGCGCACGCGCACCAGGATTTCGGGACTGGAGCAGACGATCTGGAAGCCGCCGAAGTCGAGGAAGCAGAGGTAGGGGGACGGATTGACCCGCCTCAAGGCGCGATAGAGCGCGAACGCCGGCAGGTCGAAACGGCTCGTGAACCGCTGCGACAGCACGATCTGGAAAGCGTCGCCGGCGGCGATATAGTCCTTCGCCCGGGCGACCATCGCCTTGTATTCGTCCTCGGTCGTATTCGACCGGGCCTCGCCCGCCTTGACGAGCGGATCGACCGCCATGGCCGTTGTGTGATCGAGCGGCGATTCAAGGGCGTCGACCACGGCGTCGAGCCGCGCCATGGCGCTTTCGTAAGCGGCGCGGGCGGACACCCCGGGGGCCGGGCGGACCGGCGTGACCACCGCCATCTCGTCGCGCGCGCCGTCGAACACGACCATGACGGTCGGGCGGATCAGAAGCGCTTCGGGCACGCCGATCGGATCGGGCTTGGCCGGAGACAGGCGCTCCATGCGCCTCACCATGTCGTAGCCGAGATAGCCGAAAACGCCGGCCGACATCGGCGGCAGGCCAGGCGGCATTGCGATGCGCAATTCAGCGAGCAGCGCTCTCAGCGCGTCGAGCGGGTCGCCGGGGCAGGGGACGAAAGCATCCGGCTCGGTGAGCGCCCGCCGGTTGATCTCGGCGTGATCGCCAGTCGAGCGGAAGATGACGTCGGGGTCGAGGCCGATCATCGAATACCGGCCGCGCTGCGCTCCGCCCTCGACGGATTCGAGCAGGAACATGTTACCCGCCCGGCCACGCGCCAGCTTGAGATAGGCCGAAACGGGCGTCTCGAGATCGGCGACCAGCGTCGTGACCGCGACCTCCGCCTCGCCAGCCACATAGGCGCGGGCGAAGGCTTCGTAATCGGGCAGGGTGCTCATCGGCTTATCAGCCGCCCTCGGCGGATTGGAGAACGTCCTGATGGATGGCGACGCCGAGCGTCTTGCGTAGCGCTGCGACATACTGATCGAGCAGGCTGTCGCGCGTCGCGTTTTCGAGCTCGGAAGCCATCGCCTTGACGCGGGCGTCCGCGAAATCGACCGGCGGCATGCGGTCGGCGGTGATCTTGAACACCTCCCGCCCCTCGGGCGTCGCAGCGGAGCCTGAGCCGTCCGCGGGCTGACGGAAGATGGCGGCGACGACCGATTCCGGCAGGCCGCCCTGCTCGGCGCGATGGATGTCCGTCGCGGTTTTCACCTCGGCGCCTGCCGCTTTCGCGACGTCGGCGAGGCTTGCGCCGCTGGCAAGCTGCTTGACGAGATCATTCGCCTTGCCGGCCAGCGCCTTGTCGATCTCTTCGGTCCGCTGCTGCTTCTCGACCTCCGGCTTCGCTTCCTCGAATGTGAGGTCGTGCGCCGGGTCAACCTTGGCGATCTCAAACCAGATGAAGCCGCCGTCCTTCGTGTTGAGCGGCGCTTCGTCCAGGCCGACGTCGGACGCGAAGGCGGCGCGCAACAGTTCCGGCGCGTCCGGCAACGTGACTGGCGCGCCCTTGGGATCATGTCCCCTGGCGTCGACGGCGGCGATGCTCTGCGCATTCAGCCCCGCCGCTTTGCCCGCGTCGATCAGCGATTTTCCGGAAACCCGCGCGTCCTCGATCTTGTCGCGCATGGCCTGGATCTTGTCGCCGGCGCGGGAGGCGGAGACCTGCTTCTTCACTTCGTCGGCAACCTCGGCGTAGGGCTTGACCGTGGAAGGGGTTATGCTTTTGACGCGAAGGATCACCGGACCGAACTGGCCCTTCAGGACGCCGCTGACGCCGCCTTGCGGCAACGCGAAGACGGCTTCGGCTATGGCCTGGTCGGGCATGGCGTCCCTGGTGGTCTCGCCGATCTCGGTGTCTTCGGGTTTGAGATTACGATCCTTCACCAGATCGTCGAAGCTTGAGCCCGCCTTGAGCTTGGCCTCGGCCGCCGCGGCGTCGGCGTCATTGGGAAACAGGATCTGCTGCAGGTCGCGTTTTTCGGGGGCGCCGAAGCGCGGATCCTTACCGGCCATTTTCTGATACGCGGCCTCGGCGTCCGCGTCGGTGACTTCGGCCGCATTGGCGATCGTGTCGGGTTCGAGGGCGAGAATGGTCATGCCCCTGTATTCGGGCGCGCGGTAGCTCGACTTGCGATCGTTGAAGAAGGCTTTGAGCGTGTCTTCAGAGGCGGCCGGGACCTCCCCCGCGGCCGTCGCGGGCAGGAGGAAAGTGTCCGCTGAGCGCGTCTGCCCCTGGTAATCGGCTTCCGCTATGACCTCGGCCTTGGGCGCCGTGATCCCTGTCGTCAGCGCGGAGACAATGAACTGCCTCAGCTCCTGCTCCCGTAGCTCCGACACGAAGCCGCGCTCGTTCAGATCCATGTCGCGCAAAGCCGCGGCGAGGCGCGACGGGTCAAACGCGCCGGACTTGTCGCGGAAGTTCGGGTTCGAGGTGATGACGTCGCGAAGTGCGGCGTCGGAAACATTGAGGCCAAGCTTGCGCGCCTCTTCATCGACCGCCGCCTGACTGAGCAATTGCTGCAGCACGCTCCGATCGAGACCGATCTGGCGCGCCTCTTCGTTGGTGAAGGGGCGCCGCAGCCGGCGCTGATATCGCTGAATCTCCCGATCGTAGGCGACCTTGTATTGCTGGGCGGAGATTTTCGCGCCCCCAACCGACGCGACGGTGGACGGGCTGAAGCCGCGCAGCATGTCGCCGACGCCCCAGATGACGAAGCTGACAATGATGAGGCCCATGACGACGGTCATGATCGCCTTGCCGATGACACCCTGAGACGCGTTCCGGATCGATTCGAGCATTTCGCCGGTTTCACCTTTCATTCTTGGGGCCCGCGAGCCGCCTATCTAGCGGCGCCTGCGTGCTTTGCATAGGCTGGAGCGCGATGATAACAACCGCGCCGATCGTAAAGCGGAGAGCCCCTGAATGACCCCTGGCGTGCGGCCCCTGGTCGCCGGCAACTGGAAGATGAATGGCGTTTCCGGGTCTCTGGTCGAGATTGACGCGATCCGGCAGGCTGCCGACGCCGGCGAAGCCGGGTCTGCCGAACTCCTCATCTGTCCCCCGTCGACGCTGCTCGCGCAAGCCGCCTGGAGGACGAAGGGCGGCGAACTCAGCCTCGGCGCACAGGATTGCTACACCGAACCGAACGGGGCTTTCACGGGCGACATTTCCGCCGCGATGCTCAAGGACGCCGGCGCGACTTACGTTATCGTGGGTCATTCCGAGCGTCGGAACTATCACCACGAGACCGACGAAATCGTTCGCGCCAAGGCGGAGGCGGCGCTGAAGGCTGGCCTCACTCCGATCATCTGCGTCGGCGAGACGCAAGCGGAGCGCGAAGCAGGCCAGCAAGCCGCTGTGGTCGTTCGGCAATTGCGAGGATCGCTGCCTCCCGAGGCGAGCAGCGAGACGGTTGTGGTCGCCTACGAACCGATCTGGGCGATCGGCACCGGCCTGACCCCTACGCCCGAAAACGTCGCCGTGGTCCACAACGGAATTCGGGCGCTCCTCACCGACATGTTTGGGCCGCGGTGCGCCAAGATTCGTCTGCTCTACGGCGGATCGGTCAAGCCCACCAATTGCCGTGAGCTTTTGACCCTCGACAACGTCGACGGCGCGCTGGTCGGCGGCGCGAGCCTGAAAGCGACGGAATTTCTGGCGATCGCGGCCGGCTATCGCTGAGAGGTCCGGCGTCATCCTTCGGCCGGTAGGCGGCTCCGCAAAATTATCGCAGCGGGGGCGGCCTGCGCAGTTCCGGTTCGACGAGTTGGCGGTATCTCTTCTCCTCCGCCCGTTCGATAGCGGCCGCATCGGGGACCTCGCCTGTCCGCCATTCTCGATAGGCGTCGCCAGCCTCGATTTCCATCGATTCAGCGACGAGATGCACCCAGTTGCGGATGTGAATGCCGTCCTTGCCGTCCAGCGCCGCCAATTCGCGATGGCAGGAATGAAAGATTGTGCAAACGGTGTCGCATCCGTTCTCGACTGCGGCGCTCCAGGCGCCCCGAGCGGCGTCGGCAAGGGCGCCGGGAACCGCAGCCAGCGCGCTGCACATGTGGCCCGGATGAGCCGGCCCTTCGACGAGTTCGAGCCCTGAAATTCGAGAGAGAAGGTCAGCGACGCGCCTATTGACCGCGACATGCGTCGCGAAGCCCACGTGCCGATGCAGGAGAACTCGCCGCCTCACGGGAGCGCTCATGACTGACGCCAGCTGGTCGGCGCGGTCCGAAAGAATTTCGCTCAAGTGGGCGATGTCGAAATGCGCGGCATTGCCGGGCGCCATGATGTCGGACATATGCATGTGGCACGAAGGGCACCAAGTGATCACCTTGTCGCGCCCGTCGCTTGCGGCGCCCTCGTTGAAACGGTCGACGGTGCGGGCCGCCATGGTGCTTGCAGCTCGGGGTTCATGATCGTGGGCGGTCCCGCAGCAATAGGCCGGACCGCCGACCGCGTTGACGTCGTAGCCGACGCGCTCCATGAGCCGGATCGAAAGCCGGATCATTTCGGCGTGCCTCAGCATGTTGCAGCCGAACCAGAACGTCACCCGGTCATCGCCTAAAGCCATTTGGCAAGCTCCTCGTCGGTGAGTTGCAGGCGCGCGAAGGTCTTGATGCGCGGGAAATAGGTTGGGTCGGGCTTGACCGATAGCTGATGCGTGTCATTGAGCGCACGCTGTTTGGCGATCCTGACAAGCAGCATCGCATCGAGCCCCGAAGATCGCTCTGGGCACGCTGTGACACAAAGACCGCTCTTGGCGCATGCGCCCACCCAAGCAATGGTCTCCGCGCTCGCCTTCTCTCCCTTCGCCAATCGCCGCAACCCATCGGTCGCGGCCGTCGAACCGGAACCGCGAAGCCCGATCTGGTCCACCATGGGACATGCGTCGAAGCAGGCGCCGCAGGCGGTGCAAAGCGCCGCGAGTTCGAGGCCGACCTCAGCCAGAAAAGCTTCGGAGGTCTGTGAGCGCACAGGCTGCAACTTGCTCATTGAGGAAGGCTGCGCGCGCTGCGGCTCGTCGTCAAGTCGCCGGCTATCCGCGCGTGTCTGTGCCGCGAAGAACGTCCGCTGACCCGTCAACCTGAAATTCCGAAACCGGGCGCGACCCGATGGGCGCCTCCCTTGCGCCATGACAGGGGCGAGGGGCGGGGCGGCGGTCCCTCGGAACTGTCGGCAGTTGGCGCCGTGCGAGTTGTGTGATGGCGATCCAGTCCAACTGCCCGGTTTGTGTTGCCGTCGCCACCAGTAAGTCGTCTATCGGGGAGGAGGCGCCTTGCGCCGCCCAGCCGAGACCCACGCAGGGATGCACATTAGCCGAGGCGCGAGCCTGGTCTCTTATCGCGGTTGCAGCGCTCTCGGTGCGTGGGGCGGGTTGGCTGTGAGCGGCAGTCAACCAGATCATTTCAAGTCCCGTTGCCGTCTCAGTTTTCAGCACCGACGGCAAGATCATGGTCTTGAGCGTTCTCAATCTCTGGCCAATCGGTGTTGAAGCCGGGTCGCGCTCAATTTCCACGGTCGATGGACGCCGCCCTTGCGCCGTGATAGGGGCACGCCATCTTTCGAGGCGGGTCATTCAAACGCCCATTGCTTCGTCCCTTCGAGACCTTCATGCAATCCGTTCTGATCGTTATTCATATTCTGATCGTGGTCGCGCTGATCGGCGTGGTCCTGTTGCAGCGCTCCGAGGGCGGCGCGCTCGGGACTGGCGGGGGAACCGGCAGTTTCATGACCGGGCGGGGCCAGGCGAACGCGCTTTCGCGAGCGACCGCCATCCTGGGCGCGCTGTTTTTCGCCACCGCGCTCTTGATGTCGATCCTTTCCAGTTGGAGCCGGGCGCCCCATTCGATTCTCGATAAGGGGCCGCCGCCGGCGGGGCAGACAGCGCCAACGCCGATTTCACCGGGCAATCTTCTTGATCAGCTCAAGCAGATGGGAGGCCAGTCGAGCGCGCCTTCGGCGCCGTCGCCCGCCGCGCGCCCGCGCCAGCCTCGACTGCTCCAGCCGCGCCTGCTCCGGCGGCGCCCCCGCCAGCCGCACCCGCTCCAGCCGAGGCGCCGAAACCCTAGCGACGGGCCCAAAGCGGAACGCCGGAGGTCCGCAAACCCTTGCCTTTGTTCCGCGACGAGCGCCGCGTTCGCCACAACGCCGTTCAGATGTTCGATCTCGTCGCTGACGTCGAGCGCTATCCGGAATTCGTTCCGCTGTGCAATGCGCTGAGAATCCGCAGCAGGAAAACCGAGGACGGCCGGGAAACGCTCATCGCCGACATGTCGGTGGGGTACAAGCTCATCCGCGAGACGTTCACGAGCCGCGTCACGCTCGACAAGCCAAATCTCAAGGTGCGGGTCGAGTATATCGACGGACCGTTCAGCCGGCTCGAAAACATCTGGACCTTCAAGGATGAACCTGAAGGCGACCGTTCACGCGTCGGCTTCTTCATCGATTACGAGTTCAAAAGCCGGACGCTCGGCATGCTGATGGGTTCGATGTTCGACGCCGCGTTCCGCAAATTCGCCGGCGCCTTTGAGCGCCGCGCCGATGCTGTCTACGGGCGGACGACTTAGCCGCTGGCTAAGCGGCAGGCTCGCGGCCTACATCACGGCTTCGGCTTCGGCGTGGGCGTCGGAACCGCGCTACCCGGCGCGCCCTTGATTGCGCCAGCGAGAGGCGCCTCTTGGTGTTCCGTTGTATCTTCCGTCACTTTGGTCAGGGAATCCGGGTTGACAACCATCATCACAGGTTTGCCCTGAGAATCCTTGGCCCGGACTACAAAGGACGACGGCATGATGGTGATGTCGGTGAATCCGGCCTTGGTGAGGTCGTCGCGCAGTTTCTGATTGAGGTGCGCCGGGGCCTGCGGGTCCACGGGGGTCTGCGCCGAATCCATAGCCGCGAGCGCTGACCCGCCAAAACCGCAGCCGAGAAGAAGAACAAACAGCGTCCTAGCGGAAGATTTCATCGGTCTTCATCTCCAAAACGTCCGCCCAGCGCTTAGTGAACGGCGTGGGGGCGCACTCGTTCCATTGGAGGAGCCGGTTTCGGATCAAGAGCCGAGCGCTTCCTCGAGAAGATCGAGGCCGACCTCGACCGAGGCGAGGCGCACGGCCTCGCGGCCGATGTCGCCGAACCGCTCTTCGCGCGAAACCGTCGCCTTCCCGCGCCGCGCGCAGGCGAAATGGACGAGGCCTACGGGCTTCGCCGCCGTGCCGCCGCCCGGCCCCGCCACCCCGGTGACGCTAATTGCGACATCGGCTCGCGAAGCGCGCAGCGCGCCCTCCGCCATGGCTGCCGCCGTCTCACTGCTGACCGCCCCATGATGCGCGAGCGTTTCGGCTGGGACCCCGAGCAGTTCCTGCTTGGCTGCGTTGGAATAGACGACGAAGCCGCGCTCGACCATGCTCGAGGAGCCTGGAATTTCCGTCAAAAGCCCGGCAATCAGCCCGCCGGTGCAGGATTCCGCCGTCGCAGCCATCAGGCCCGCGGCGCGATAGCGGGTGACGAGTTTGGCGGCGCGACTAAGGAGGTCAGGGGCGAACATGGCGGCGGCCAAGCCTACGCGATTTGCCGGGGTCGCGAAACCAACCGCCTGTCCATAAAGCCCGTCGACGGGCGTCGGAAAAACATTCGCGCGATGTCATAGAAAGATAGCCCTTGATCCCCGCGCGCCGTCCGGACATGAGAACGCGGGCGAGAGATTTCATGACCAACACGACCCCACAAACCGACTCTGTCGTGGTTGCGCAAGCCGTATCGGCGCCGCTCACGCGCGCCGCGATCTTCCTGATTGTGACGATCAACAAAGGTGAGGACGACGCGGGCGCTGTGCGATCGTTCTGCGCGGACTTCGCGGGTCTGGTGCGCGCGGTCGAGTTCCGCGACCTCGAAGCGGGGCTCTCGTGCGTGCTCGGCATCGGTTCAGACGCCTGGGACCGGCTGTTCGGGAGCCCGCGTCCCGCCGAACTTCACCCGTTCCGCGAATTCCGCGCGGGATCGCGTCACGCAATCGCGACCCCGGGCGACTTGTTGTTCCATATCCGCGCCAAGCGGATGGACCTGTGCTTCGAGATGGCGGCGCAGATCATGACGGCGCTCGGCGATGCGGTGACCGCGGTCGATGAGGTGCACGGTTTTCGTTACTTCGACGATCGCGACCTTCTGGGTTTCGTCGACGGCACGGAAAATCCGCGTGGACAGGCCGTGATCGACGCTGCGCTGATTGGGGCCGAGGATCCCGCCTTCGCCGGCGGCAGCTACGTGATCACGCAGAAATACGTCCACGATCTTTCGGCATGGAACGCACTGCCCACCGAGACGCAGGAGCGCATCATCGGCCGCACCAAGCTCGCCGATATCGAACTGGACGACTCGGTCAAGCCGACATTCGCGCATAATGCGCTGACATCGATCACCGAGAATGGGAAAGATTTGCAGATCGTCCGCGACAACATGCCGTTCGGCAAGGTCGGCGAGGGCGAATACGGCACCTATTTCATCGGCTATTGCCGCACGCCGCGGGTGACCGAGCAGATGATCGAGAACATGTTTCTGGGCAAGCCGCCCGGCAACTATGACCGGATACTCGACTTCAGCCGCGCGGTGACTGGCGCTCTGTTCTTCGCGCCGTCCGCGACATTCCTGGATGCGCTGGGCGAAGAGGCCGCAACAGACGCGGCGCCCGCTGCCCAGTCGACGGATCAAACGTCACCGTCGTCGGCCTCGCCGTCTGATGGTTCGCTTGGAATAGGCTCCCTCAAAGGAGAAAAGAGCCCATGAATAATCTTCATCGCGAGCTTGCTCCGATATCCGACGCCGCGTGGGCTCAAATCGAGGAGGAAGCGAAGCGCACGCTCAAGCGGTACCTTGCCGGCCGCCGCGTCGTCGACGTCGAGGGACCAGGCGGCCTCGGCCTTTCCGCGATCGGAACCGGCCACCTCAAGCACAATCGCCGCGCCGGGCGAAGGCGTCCTTGCGCGCCAGCGCGACGTCAAGCCGCTGGTCGAACTCAGAGTTCCTTTCGACCTGGACCGCGAGCAGATCGACGACGTCGAGCGCGGCTCGAACGACTCGGACTGGCAGCCGCGTCAAGGACGCCGCGCAAAAGATCGCCTATGCCGAGGACCGCGCGATCTTCGAGGGTTACGCAGCCGCTCAGATTGAGGGCATCCGGCAGGGAACAAGCAATCCGATCATGACGCTGCCAGCCGACGTGCGTCAGTATCCGGATGCGATCGCCCAGGCGCTCAGCCAGCTTCGCCTCGTCGGCGTCAACGGGCCATATTCGGTCGTGCTCGGCGCCGACGCCTACACGGCGCTTTCGGAGACCGTCGACAATGGCTACCCGGTGCTGGAGCACGTCAAGAAGCTCGTCAAAGACGACATCATCTGGGCCCCGGCCATCGACGGCGCCTTCGTGCTCACAACGCGCGGCGGCGATTTCGACCTGCACATCGGGCAGGACGTCTCGATCGGCTATCTGAGCCACACGGACAGCACGGTGCGCCTCTACCTTCAGGAGACGATGACGTTCCTCATGCTGACCTCCGAAGCCGCAGTCGCGCTGGCGGCGCGCGCTGTCACGCCGCCCTGACGCGGCAGATGGAGAGGCCCGATGGATGGCGCCTACATATCGGCCTTTGCCGCGCTTGCCGGGACGGCCATCGGCGGACTTGCCTCGTTCACCACCTCGTGGGTGACGCAGAACGCGCAAACGCGGGCCCAGCGGCGCGCAGCCGAGCGGGACGCCCGGGCCGCGTTGTTCGGCAGGTTTTTGGACGAGGCGGCGAAACTGTATTCCGACGCTCTGCAGACGAGCCGCGACGACGTGACCGGCCTCATTCAAATTTACGCGCTGACCAACCGGATACGCCTTCTCTCGACGCCGGAAGTCGTGGAGGCCGCCGACACGGTGGTTCGCATTATCGTCGACACTTATCTCGCGCCGAATATCACTCTTGCATGAGATGCGCACGAATTGGATCGACAAGCATGTCGATCCGCTGCGGGATTTCAGCGAGGCGTGCCGGAAAGAACTGCAGGCGTTTTGACGGGATTGATCGGCGCGCCGAGGAGCCGCCGCACGAGCCTTGGCGTCCTGCTCACCTCTTCGTGACCACCAGGGCATAGGTCCCGTCCGCTCGATATCTTAGGGGTGAAGCAACGCCCGCGCACTCTTCAGGATCGCTCGAATGAAAGATCACACCAAAGCCCGTCCCTTCACGATCGAGGAATTGCGCGCCTATCTCGTCGAGGTCTTTCCGGAGTTCTGGAAGAGCGGCGACCTTCGGGTCGAGGACATCGCGCCCGATGAGCGCGACGCTGCGCCTAAGCTATCACCCCAGGCACTTGCGGCCGGGCGGCACCATTTCCGGACCCGCCATGTTCGGGGTCTGTGACGCCGCGCTGTTCGTGGCGATCCTCGGCGAGATCGGTCGCGTCGCCCATGCGGTCACCACCAGCGCCTCGATCAATTTCCTGCGTAAACCCGCGCCCGTCGATCTCATCGGCAAAGCGAGGTTGATCAAGCTCGGCAAGCGGCTCGCGGTTGGCGAAGTGGCGCTCTATTCAGACGGAGAGCGCGAGATGGTCGCCCATGCGACCGGAACCTATTCGATTCCCCTGCGCGCGGTATCATAATACCGCATATGTGAGATCGGCAGTTTTGTTGATGATTCCGAGCGCGCGGCGGTTGACTTTCCGCGTCGGACGCGGCTAGAAGCCCACCACCTGAAATCAAGCGGACCCATCATGTTCGGCAAAACCCATTCGACCAAGACCGCCGAGGTCGAGAAGAAGTGGCTTCTCATCGACGCCAAAGGCCTGGTGGTCGGGCGCCTCGCATCGATCATCGCCATGCGCCTGCGCGGCAAGCACAAGGCGAGCTTCACGCCCCACATGGACGACGGCGACCACGTCATCGTGGTCAACGCGGAAAAGATCGTGCTGACGGGCCGGAAGCGCGACCAGAAGGTCTATCACCACTATTCCGGTTACATCGGCGGCATCAAGGAACGCTCGGCCAAGTCGATCCTCGAGGGCAAGTTTCCCGAGCGGATCGTCGAGAAGGCGGTCGAGCGGATGCTCCCGCGCGGGCCGCTGGGCAAGAAGCAGCTGACCAACCTTCGCGTCTACAAAGGTCCCGAACACCCCCACGCCGCGCAGTCGCCGACGGCTCTCGACGTCGCCAAGCTCAACCCGAAAAACAGCCGGAGCGCTTAAAACCCATGGCGGAGATTCTCAACTCGCTCGCCGATCTTGCAGGCTCGGATCTGGCGCCCGCGGGCGCGCAAGCGCCCGTCCATGTCCAGAAGCTCGACAAGTACGGACGCGCCTACGCGACCGGAAAGCGCAAGAACGCGGTCGCCCGCGTCTGGATCAAGCCGGGCAGGGGACTGGCCACCGTCAACGGCAAGCCGCTCGACCAGTATTTCGCCAGGCCTGTGCTGCGCATGATCCTGAGCCAGCCGCTCGTGGTCGTGAACCGCATCACCCAGTACGACCTGATCGGTGACGGTGAACGGGGGCGGCCTCTCCGGCCAGGCCGGCGCGGTGCGTCACGGTCTCGCCAAGGCGCTGACCTATTTCGAGCCGGACCTTCGCCCGGCGCTGAAGAAGGAAGGCTTCCTCACCCGCGATTCGCGCGTGGTCGAGCGCAAGAAGTACGGCCACCACAAGGCGCGCGCGAGCTTCCAGTTCTCCAAGCGCTGAGGCGCTTTTCCCGCTGCATCTCGGGAGAGAAGGGCGGCGCGAGCCGCCCTTTTTTATTGGTGGATCGGCAGCAGCCCCTCGTCTTGAGGAGCCGCGAAGCGCCTCTCGAAGGATGCTTCGCCGCGCGCATACGGAAGCGTCTTTCGAGGCCGCTACGCGGCGCCTCAAGACGAGGTCAGGTGGGTCGCCAGCATTGCGCGCCGACGAAGCGCAAGATTAGATGTCCTCGCTCAACGAACGGCGGGGATTCGCTTGAAAGTTCGCACTTTCGCTCCTGATCGCCGCGACGCTCTCGCTCTTCCCGCCGAGGCGTCGGAGTGGCGGTGGAGCTATCAGGGCGAGGGGGTCACGGCGTCGGGCGCCTTCACGACGAAAGACGCGCCCAACGCCGATGGCTTCTATGAGATCACCGGGATCAAGGGCGAGATGAATGGCGTCGCCATCACCGGCTTGCAGCCGCCCGGAACCTCGATTCCCGGCAACGACGGCTATCCGGTCGACGGTCTCGTCAGGGCCGAAGCGCCGCACCTCTCCTTGCACGGCTTCGGCTACGCGCTCGCCGACGGGACGTACGCCAATCCCTTCTACGGCGACCATTTCGTCCCGCCGGGCGTTTATGCGTTTTTCTCCGATCCGGCGCACGGCAAGACGGCCGAACCGTTGGTGAAATTCACCGCGACAATCGTTCCCTAGCGGGCGCCGGGCCGCGCGCACGGCGTTCCGTCTTGACCGTGACAATGGTTTGTACGAAATAGCTCTCATGATCGCCCGCTCGCCCATCCGACTCCGACGACGCTCTTAGAAGCGCGAGCTCGCGCGCGAGCGCGGCCTGTCTTTCGGTTTTAGGATTTGGCGAGGGCGCCTATGTCAGCGAAAATTTTCATAGACGGCGAAGCGGGCACCACCGGCCTGCAAATCAGGGAGAAGCTCGCGGGCGTCTCCGGCCTCGAGCTCGTCAGTCTGCCGCCCGAGGCGCGCAAGGACGCGGCCGCCAAACAGAAGCTCTACGGCGAAGTCGACGTCGTCATACTCTGCCTGCCGGACGAGGCGGCGAAAGAAGCGGCTCGTCTCATCGACGGCATGGGCGCCAACGCGCCCCGCCTGATCGACGCGTCATCCGCCCATCGGGTCGCGCCCGGCTGGACCTATGGCTTCCCCGAGCTTGTCGCAGGGCAGGACGAGGCGGTCGCCAAGGCCGACAAGGTCACCAACCCGGGCTGTCACGCGACTGGCGCGATCGCGCTTCTGCGCCCCCTGACCGACGCTGGCGTGATGCCCAGGGACGCGCCCGTTTCGATCAGCTCGGTCAGCGGCTATTCGGGCGGCGGCAAGTCGATGATCGAGGCCTACGAGACGGGCAAAGCGCCCGCATTCGAGCTCTACGGGCTTGGGCTCGAGCACAAGCACATGCCGGAAATTCAGCTCTATTCCGGCCTCACCGCACGGCCGATTTTCGCGCCGTCTGTCGGCAACTTCCGGCAGGGCATGCTGGTCAGCGTGCCGCTGCATCTCGACTTGTTGCCGGGCAAGCCCAAGATCGCCGACCTCATCGCCGTCTTCAAGACGCACTACCGCGGCCAGAAGCATTTCCATGTCGCGGAGAGCGGAGACGCTCCGCGCATCGAGCCGGAATCGCTCAACGGCACGAACGACATCGAAATCCACGTCTTCCGAATGAGGCTCGTCGGCAGGCGCTGCTGGTCGCCAAATTCGACAATCTCGGCAAGGGCGCCTCCGGGCGCCGCGGTGCAGAACCTCATGCTGATGCTGGGGCGGTATGAAGCGCGAACGCCGCGTCAATCGGGCATGCGGCGCGCGGCGATGTCCAACAGCCAAGCTCGCACGACAAAGCGAACGATCGTCTCCACAATCAGGCCCGCGAGATAGGCGAGCGCGGAGCCGAACAGGCCCGCAGCGATCACGCGTCCGGTCATCGAGCCGCCGAAGTCGAATGAGCCGCCGCTCAGCGCACCGCATGACGAGCGTGAAGGGCAGGGCGGCGAGCGACAGCGGAAGGTCGGCGAACCAGGTCCCGGAGCGCCTCGCATAGTCGACATAGAGCGCGACGAACGCCAGCGCGTAGACGGCGGCGAAGGCCGCCCCCGTCCACGACCGCAGGCGTATCATTCAGCTTGGCTCAACCCGCCTTCCACGCGACGACGTGCTGCGCCTGCTGTCCGAGCCCGTCGATGCCCAGCGACATCGTATCGCCGGCTTTGAGGAAACGCGGCGGCTTCATGCCGGAGCCGACGCCAGGCGGCGTGCCGGTGGTGATGACGTCGCCCAGGCTCGAGGATCATGAACTGCGAGATGTAGGACACGAGCGTCTTGACGCCGAACACCATCGTCTTCGTCGATCCGGTCTGCATGCGCTCGCCGTTGACGTCGAGCCACATGCCGAGCCCCTGCACGTCCTTGATCTCGTCCGGCGTGACCAGCCACGGCCCCAGCGGGCCGAACGTCGGCGCGCTCTTGCCCTTCACCCACTGACCCGACCGTTCGAGCTGATATTCGCGCTCCGACACGTCGTTGCAGATACAGAAGCCCGCGACATGGGAGAGCGCCTCGCTCTCGCTGACGTAGCTCGCTCGCGTGCCGATCACGATCGCGAGTTCGACTTCCCAATCGGTCTTTTTCGAGCCCTTGGGGATCATGACGTCGTCGTTCGGCCCGACGACGCAGGACGGGGCCTTGGTGAACAGCACCGGCTCCTTGGGGACCGGCATGCCGGATTCGGCCGCGTGGTCGGCGTAATTGAGACCGACGGCGATGAAATTGCCGACCTTGGCGAGGCACGGCCCGATCCTCGGCGTACCGCGCACCGCGGGCAGGGATTCCGGCTTGAGCTTGGCCAGGCGGGCGAGAGCGCGCGGGCGTGAGCACGTCGGCGTCGATGTCGGCCACCACATCGCTCAGGTCCCGCAATTTTCCGTCTTTGTCGACCAGCGCCGGCTTTTCCTTACCTGCCCTGCCATATCGTGCGAGTTTCATAACCCCTCCGTCCAAGCCGCCCGTAGCCGCAATCGCCATCGCGCCCGGCCGAGCGGCGTCCAATGCAATCTTACCAAACGCTCGGCGGCGCGCCCTCGTCAATCCTCGCGGCGGATGATCCGGGCGCCGGCGGCAAGAACGATCCAAGCGCCTGCGGCAAAAGGATCCAAGCGCCTGCGGCAAAACGAGCCAAGCGCCGCCGGAAAAGGATCGAGGCGCCGGCGGCAAAAGCCTACCCAATCGTGTCGAGGAAAAATTGAGAGAATTTGATAGATTTCGGCTTGCGGCGCACTACATTTGTGATTTGTTCTGTGATGTCACGTTTTTGAGATGTTGCCGATCCGGCCACCCTGGGCGACTAAAGGAGCGAGCGGCGCCGGCGGGAATAGCGAAAAATTGTCGATAAGATTGGCAGCCGGTCTAAATTCAGACTTGATCGTGGTTTCATGGAAATGTCATGTGCTCTGGCTGCCTTGACCGTGACGCAACAGCCAATTTCAGTTGAACATCGAAACGTGAAAAGAACCCCGATATGTCATCATTGGAACGGATCGCCCTGTTTATTGACGGGGCAAACCTCTACGCCAGCGCGAAGGCGCTCGGATTCGATATCGACTACAAGCGCTTACTGAAAGAATTTCAGACTAAGGGACGGCTTATCAGAGCTTTCTACTACACGGCTTTGGTTGACGATCAGGAATACTCTTCAGTTCGGCCATTGGTCGACTGGCTCGATTACAACGGATATTCGGTCGTGACGAAACCGACGAAGGAGTTCGTCGATTCGACGGGCCGTCGCAAAGTCAAAGGCAACATGGATATCGAGCTTGCGGTCAACGCCATGGACATGGCGCCGCATCTCGACTTGATGGTTCTGTTTTCGGGCGATGGCGACTTCCGGTCGCTCGTCGAATTGGTTCAGCGCAAGGGCGTCCGGGTGGCGGTCGTGTCGACGGTTTCGACTCAGCCGCCGATGGTTGCTGACGAACTGCGCCGTCAGGCCGATGAATTCATCGATCTTGCGCACCTGATCCAGAGGATCGGGCGCGATCCCGGCGACAGGCCGCAGCGCCCCGTCGACCATCGCCGACCCCAGTCCTTCGCGCCGGTCCAGCAGCCGGTTGAGGAAGTGCGCGACTAGGCGTCGATCGCCAATTGGGCTTCGACGTCGGCCCACCCGTCGACTGCCAAGACTGTCCTCGACTGGCGGCGTTCCGGGCGGCGAATATTGCGGCCTACCCGGATTGGTGGAACGCGCCTGTGCCTACCTTCGGCGAGGCTGACGCGCGCCTGCTGATCGTGGGCCTTGCCCCAGGCTTGCGCGGCGCGAACCGGACCGGACGTCCATTCACCGGCGACTTTGCCGGGGAGCTTCTTTACTCGACGCTGCTCGAATTCGGTTTTGCTTCGGGCTCTTACGATCGCCGGCCGGACGACGGGCTCACGCTTGTCGACTGCGCGATTATCAACGCGGTGCGCTGCGTTCCGCCGCAGAACAAGCCGACGCCGCAGGAGATCACGACCTGCCGCCGGTATCTGACACCCGCGATCTCGGCGTTGCCCCGCTTGCGGATCATGCTCGCGCTCGGGCGGATCGCGCATGAAACCGTGCTGCGCGCCTTCAAGCTTCCCCTTGCGAAGTTTCCCTTTGCGCATGGAGCGCGTCATCCGCTGACGCTTGCCGGACTCAGCCTCTTCGACAGCTATCATTGCTCGCGCTACAACACGAACACCGGCGTATTGACCGAGGCGATGTTCCGCCAGGTCTTCGCCTCGATCCGCGCCGAACTCGACCGCGCGGATGTGCAGGCGCCGGGCGTCGGTTAAAGAGTTGAAGCGGAACTTGCGCTAAGCGCAGCAATTTTGGGGATCGACGTGAGCGCACAAGGTTTTGGCGAGATCGATGGAACGCCTGTGTTCGAGGTCACGATCGCGTCCCAGGCAGGGGCGAGCGCGAAAATTCTGACCTGGGGCGCGGTGGTGCGCGACCTGGTCGTGCCGGCCTCCAACGGGCTGCAGCGGGTCGTGCTTGGCCTCAACACGATCGACGACTACCTCGCTTACTCGCCATCCTTCGGCGCGGTGCCGGGGCGGTACGCCAACCGGATCGCCAACGGCCGGTTTGTCCTCGACGGCGTCACCTATGAACTCGAGCGCAAGCCCGGGCAGAAGCACACGCTGCACGGAGGCCCGCATGGCTTTGGCCACAAGATCTGGAAGCTCGGCGCGTACGACAACTCATCGGTCGAGCTGATCCTCGAATCGCCGGACGGCGACGCCGGCTTCCCGGGAAACCTGACCGCGACTTGCGTCTACCGCCTCCTCGAACCCGCAACGCTTAGCGTCGAACTCTCGGCGGTCTCCGACCGCCCGACCATCGTCAATCTCACCCAGCACAGCTATTTCAACCTCGACGGCTCGCCCGACATTCTCGACCATGAACTGCAGTTGTTCGCCGACTTCTATACGCCGACCGACGACGAACTCATTCCAACCGGCGAGATCCGCGCCGTCGCCGGCACGCCCTACGACTTTCGCAAGCCCCGCACGGTTCGCAACCCGAGCCTGACGCCCTACGACACCAATTTTGTCGCGGCGCTTGAGTGGGACGCCGACGGTCTTGCTCAGATCGCGGCGGTGCGTTCGCCAAAGAATGGCCTGACGATGAGCCTGTTCTCGACCGAGCCGGGCGTCCAGTTCTACGATTCGGCGCCCCTCAACTGTCCGGCGCCCGGATTGGACGGCCAGCATTACGGCGCGCATGCGGGCTTGGCCCTTGAGCCGCAAGCCTTCCCGGATTCGCCCAACCGGCGCCATTTCACCGACTGCGTTCTTCGCCCGGAGGACGAGTACCGGCATATCAGCGAGTTCCGCTTCGCCTGAGACGCGGCCTCGCGCCTCGGGGATTGGGCTCTTTGTGCGTCGCTGGTCGAGGTGTGCGATTCTGTCTTCGACCAAGCGTTTTCAAGCGCTTAACCACGTTTTTCTGCAACGCAAACGCGCCCTCGCTGACCCAACGCGAGCGTCGAGCCGTCGTCGCCTTTTGACAAGCTTTATCCAATATGGGCATATGCCCATTCATTGAGACGCCAGCCGACGCCCGCATCCGTCCGGGTGCAGGGCAGGTCTCGGGCGCCACCCGCCGACAGGCAAATTGAGGGAACGAGCAATGTCGCAAGCACCGATGACCGGCGATCGGCTCCGGGAATGTTTCGTCGGCGCGGCTCGCAAGGCGTCACGCCGGCTCACTCAGTTCTATGATGACGCACTCGCGCCGTGCGGTCTCAAATCGACGCAATATTCAATTTTTTCCGAGCTCACCCGCTTCGCCAGCCCGCCGACTTTGACCGAATTGGCGCGCGCGCTCGTTTCCGACCGCTCGGCGGTCGGCCATAATCTCAGGCCGCTCATTCGGGATGGCTATCTCGCGCTCGAGCCAGGAGCAGAGGATCGACGCGAACGGCGAATCGGCCTGACCCCTGAGGGCGAACTGAAATATCGCGAGGCCCGGGCTCTCTGGCAGGCGGCGCAGGACGAGTTTCTCGCAGTCTACGGCAAAGAGCACAGCGAAAGTTTGCGCGCGGCGCTGCTCGACATCGCCTATGACCCGCGGCTCGACCGGACGGAGCAGGGCGCCGCATCATGACGCAGGAAGCTCTGATCTCCTCCGCGCCCCGGACCCGTCCGCGCCCCGCCAGATGGGTGACGGGGCGGCGCGCGCGAGTGCTGCTCTGTGCTTCGGGCGTGTCGTTCATGATCATGCTCGATTCCAATATCGTCGCGGTCTCGCTGCCTTCCATCGCCCGGGATCTCAATGCTACGTTCGCCGATATCGAATGGGTGGTGAGCGCCTATGTCCTCACCTTCGCCGCGCTTCTGATGCCATCCGGAGCGCTCGCGGACCGGTTCGGACGCCGCCGGATGCTGCTCGTTGGCCTCGGCATGTTGTGCTCGCGTCGCTCATGTGCGGTCTCGCGCCGTCCTCCCCGGTTCTCAATGCTGCGCGAGCGCTACAGGGCGTGGGCGCGGCGATCCAGCTCAGCGCGGCGCTGGCGGTGCTCGGGCAAGAATTCCAGGGCGCGGAACGAGCCAAGGCGTTCGGATTCTGGGGAACGGTGGTCGGCGTCGCCGTCGCTGCGGGTCCCCTTGTCGGCGGGCTCATCACCTCGACCCTTGGGTGGCGCTTTGCGTTCTTCGTGAATCTTCCCGTCGGCGCCGCGCTCATCTGGCTCACGATCGACGCCGTCAGAGAATCTCGCGATCCGGACGCACAGAAAATGGACATCGCGGGCATCGTGCTGTTTGGCGGCGCCCTCTTTTGCCTTGTCTGGGCGTTGATCGGCGCGAACGCCGTCGGCTGGTCGGGACGAGAGACGCTCGCCAAACTCTCGGTGTCCGCCATTCTGCTTGCGCTGTTTGTTTCAGCGGAACTCATGCAGGACCGGCCGATGGTGGACTTCGCGCTGTTTCGCAAGCGCACCTTCCTCGGGGCCAGCTTCGCCATGCTCGGCTTCGCCTCCGCCGCACAGGTCATGATGACCTACCTGCCGCTTTATCTGCAGAACGTCTTTGATTTCAGTCCGGCCGGGGCCGGCCTCCTTCGCTCACCGCTGCACGCGAGCGCGCATTGGATCGCCCGATCTGGTCGGCGCTGACAAGCGGCAACCGAGCGCTTGCTGAGGGAGGGCCGCTGGCGCTGCGTTATCCGTCCGACATCGCGCCTTTCGGGGCGACGGCCGGATGACTCGCCCGAAGCGTTCGCCGCGTTGAGGGAGCTCCTTTCGCCAGAAGGGCGGGTTGCTTTGGTAACGGTCGGCAAGCTCAAGCCTTACCCTGGCCTCGAAGTCGTGCGGGAAGCGCCGATCGTTCAGATGGTTGCTGACAGGAACACTCCGGCGCCCTCCCAGCACACGACGCCGATCGTGCTGGGTCCGAGCGACGTTCCGGAGATGCTGCCTCTTACCGAGCGGACAAAACCGGGTCCATTCGGTCCGCGCACCCACGAACTCGGCCGATACATCGGCATGCGCGTCGACGGCGCGCTGGCCGCTATGGCCGGCGAGCGCATGCGGCTCGATGGATGCGTCGAGGTCAGCGGGGTTTGCGTAAGCCCTGAACATCGCGGCAAGGGTTACGCGGCGCTTCTCGTAACATGGCTCGTCGATAAGCTGCGCCAGGAAGGCGCGACGCCCTTCCTGCACGTATTCACGCGACAACGTATCCGCCATCGCTCTTTATGAGCGGCTTGGGCTTCACGACGCGCAAGACGCTCGGCCTCACGGTGATGTCGCGGGCTCCATAATCCAGACCACCCGGCCTGAGCAAAACCGGCGAGGGCAGGGGCCTTCACCCCATGCCCGCGAAAAGGTAAGGACCGCTACGACTGGTCGAGGCTGGCGTTCGGCCCGGCCTCCGCCAGCGCCCTGCCGACTTCGAGCCCCAGATCGTCCATCGAGGTTTGTTCGCGCACCGACAGGTCCTCGCCCTTCGCCTGGCGTTCGGCCTGTTCAGCCGAGCGCGCGACGTTGACTGTGACCTTCGACTCGACCTCGGGATGCAGATGAATCGGCACCGAGTGCAGGCCGAGAGTCTTGATCGGCTGCTGGATCGCGACATGTCCGCGTTCAACCTTGTGGCCGGCGGCAGTCAGCGCTTCGGCGATGTCACGCGCCGACACCGAGCCATAAAGCTGCCCGGTCTCGCCCGCCTGGCGGATGATCACGACCTTGACTCCTTCGAGCTTGGCCGAAACCTCGTTGGCGCTGCGCTTGAGTTCGTGATTGCGCGCCTCGAGATCAGCGCGCCGACCCTCGAATTTTTTCTTGTTGGCTTCGGTCGCCCGCAGCGCCTTGCCGCGCGGCAACAGGAAATTGCGCGCGTAGCCATCCTTCACGCGAATCGTATCGCCTATGTGTCCGAGCTTGCCTACGCGTTCGAGTAAAATAACGTCCATGGTCGTCTCCTATTTGTGTCCGGTCGGGGAAGGGGAAGCGATAAGGGCTGCGCGCGAGCGCAGTTTGAGGAATCCATCGATGATTCCGAGGCCGGCAAGAACCGGAAGCGTGTATTTCGCCCGCAGTACACAGCAAGCGTAGAGCGCAATCAGCATGAGCGGCCGCATCTTGAGACCACGCGACAGCGCATGCGCGACCGCCAATCCTTGCAGCGCAAGCGCGGCGCCGAGCCCGCCGGCGCCGATGGAGAAATATTGCGCGGCGGGAGCGGGCAGGGCGTAGGCGCCTGCGGCGCAGACAAGAAACGCAACTCCGACCGGCCAGGGAAGCACAAGCGACGTCGGCACGTCGGGCCAAGGGCGCGAAAGATTGCGCGACAATTGGGTTGAACGCGCCGCCGCATAAAGGTTGACGCACAGCATGAGCAGCGTCGAGGCGGCGATCGCCGGAGGGCCAAATCGCACGAGCGCGTCGGCGAACTCGCGAGCGGTGATGTTGCCCGGCGCGCTGTCAAACGCTTCGCCGGCAAGCGTGGCGACCGTCTCCGCGACATGGCGCGCGGCTTCCTGGTAACCGCCATAGAAGACGATCACGGTCGTCAGCGCGGCGACGGCTGCCGAGCATTCCCAAGAGTGCCGCCAGCGAGACGATGGCGCCGACCGAGGCGTAGGTCGGGCGTTCAGCCTTCAGACCGACGCAGATATCGCGCGAGCGGCGTGACGGCGAACGCGGCCAAGATCCAGGCGGGAGCGGCGACCGACGCGGCGAACACCAATGCGGACAACGGCTCGGCGACCACGGCGAGCACGGCGATCGAAATCGCCGCGGCGATCGCGCCGGCGTCGAGTCCCCAGCCGAGGGTCGCGATCATGATCGGCAGCGGCGCGAGATAGGCGAGCGTCATCGCCAGGACGCTCGACTGAGCGCTCACCGCGAACAGCAGCGCGGCGGCGCATCCCGCTCCGATCGCGACGACAAACCGATGCAACATGACGAGCGCTGTCCCGCGTTGGTTTGCGGTTAGAAGGGGGCCGCGGCCCGCCTCCAACTGCCGCCGCGGCTGAAAGCGGCGGTTCGAAACTTCAGGCGCGGCGACGCGCCTGGTCGGTCTCAGCGGATCACGTAAGGCAGAAGGCCGAGGAAGCGAGCGCGCTTGATCGCCTGGGCGAGCTCGCGCTGCTTGCCGGCGCTCACCGCGGTGATCCGCGACGGCACGATCTTGCCGCGTTCGGAGATGTAGCGCGACAGGAGACGCGTGTCCTTGTAGTCGATCTTCGGCGCGTTGGCGCCCGGAAAACGGGCACGACTTGCGGCGACGGAAGAAGGGTCGGCGGGGCGCGGCGGCCATCACATTGCTCCTACGGTGGCGTCTTCACGCGGGCGGCGGGGCGGACGATCCCCGCGATCCCCCCGGTCGCCGCGATCTCCTCGGTCGAAGCGCGGTCCGCGCGGTCCGCGGTCATCGCGGTCGCTGTCCTCGCGCTTGCGCAGCATCGCCGACGGACCGGCCTCATGCTCGTCGACGCGAATGGTGAGATAGCGAATGACGTCCTCGTTGATGCTCAAGAGGCGCTCGACCTCGACCACCGCCTCGGAGGGCGCGGCGATGTTCAAGCAGCGTAAAGTGCGCCTTACGGTTCTTCTTCACGCGGAAGGCAAGCGATTTCAGACCCCAAGGCTCGACCTTGGTGACGGCCCCGCCGAGTGAGGCGATTTTTGTCTTGATCTGCTTCCGTCAGCGCTTCGACTTGCTGCGGCGTGACGTCCTGGCGCGCCAGGAAGATATGCTCATAGAGAGCCATTTTTGGCCTTTCCAATTCAACCGCGTCCCACGCGGAGCCCTTCGAGCCCAGGAAAGGCTCGAACCGGATCATTCGAAGGCGGGAACACGGGAGGACGGACCCTCAAGGTCCTGCCGCA
This sequence comes from uncultured Alphaproteobacteria bacterium, assembly GCA_963762335.1. Lineage (GTDB taxonomy): Bacteria > Pseudomonadota > Alphaproteobacteria > Rhizobiales > Beijerinckiaceae > Roseiarcus. The sequence continues at coordinate 124,151 of CAVXKU010000026.1, forward strand.
CGCTTGCTTAAACAGCGCGCGCGGCCCTCCGTTCAGCCCCCGGCGGGACGCAACGAAGGGCCGCTCATACAGAGAGTTTCAAGGAAATCGGCGGCGCAGGCAATTTGGCAGATCACGACCAATCCGATCGCACGCGCGGACCAGGCATGATCGATCGTCCGCGAACGGCCTGCGAGGCCGGTCTGCGCGCAAGACCTGACCTGCCGCTCGCTTCAGTCGCGGCGACTTGAAACTGAGAATTCGATCCGATGGAAAATCGTAGAGCTTGCCCAGTCTCGGTCCAATCGGGCGAACACATCTCAACGATCTTCGGCGCCAAATCTTCGGGCTTGCGCAACGTTTGGGGATCCTCGCCAGGCATCGCAGTGGCGCGCATGCGGGTTCGCAGCGGTCCGGGATTGATCAGCATGACGCGGATGCTCGACGTGTTGAGAGTCTCGGCGGCGTAGGTGCGGGCGAGGGCGTCGAGCGCCGCTTTCGAAATCGCGTACGGACCCCAATAGGCGCGCAATTCGGCCCGGCTTGCAGCGCCCGAGGTGATGAACGCGACGCGTCCCGCGGCGGAGCTGCGCAGAAGCGGGTCGAGCGACCGGATGAGGCGCCAGTTCGCCGTCACATTGACCGCCATCACGTCGTCCCACGTCTTGGGATCGAGCTGGTGCAGCGGCGTCAACATGCCGAGAACACCCGCATTGCCCACAAACGCGTCAAGACGGCCCCAGCGGCGATGGAGCGCTTCGCCTAGGCGATCAATGGCGGCGAAGTCGCGCAAATCCATCGGAACCAGGGTCGTCGCGTCCGGTTCTTCGGGCCGAAGAGCGCGGATTTCGTCGTCGAGTTCCTCGAGGCCGCCCTGCGTGCGCGCGAGCGCCACGACATGCGCGCCCGACTTGGCCAGAGCGAGAGCCGCCGCGCGGCCGATGCCCCGCGACGCGCCGGTCACCAGCGCGATCCGGGGCGCTCCGTCGGGTTTCGACGCAATCAATCGACACTCCTCGCATCATTTGCTAGGCTTTCCTATTGCCTATGGGGCATGATTGCGGGAGGACGCAAGACGAGGGAGGGCCGGGTCGCATCTGCGCCGGTCGCGGCGGGCGACAGGCATGGATTTTCATTTGCGCCGATAATAGGCTCGACCCTCAGGGATTGCCGGGGACCGGAACGACAGGCGATGCAGATTTGATACAGCGGCAGTGGGCGCCTGAGATCTGCGCGGTCACGGGCTGACATTGCGCGGGTAGGGGGAATTGATTGGGGCTCGATATGACGAACGCTAGGCTTGGCCGCGAATCCGGACGAGACCGTGACTCGCGCCGATTTGTCGGAAGTCGTTTATCAGAAGATCGGATTGTCGCGCACCGAGTCGGCGGAGCTGGTCCAGTCGGTTCTGGACGAAATCTGCGATGCGGCGGCGCGCGGGGAAACCGTCAAGCTGTCCGGATTTGGATCGTTCGTCGTCCGCTCGAAAGGCGAGCGGGTGGGGCGCAATCCGAAGACCGGAGTCGAGGTGCCGATCCTTCCTCGCCGGGTGATGGTGTTCAAGCCTTCCAACGTGTTGAAGGCGAAGATCAACGGACGCGAGGAAGCCGAGAAGGAGTAGACGCTCTTCTGCCGGCGACCGGACTGGCGTTTCTGGCCCGATCAGGCGATACTGAGTCATCGCCAAACGGAGGCGCCATGATTCTCTCGCCGCGTGCGTCGACGAACGCGCCAATGGAGAAGAGCCCGGAAGCCTATCGAACGATCCGCGAAGTCGCCGACTCGCTGGATCTGCCCCAACATGTGTTGCGCTTCTGGGAGACGCGCTTTCCCCAGATCCGGCCGCTCAAGCGGGCCGGCGGCCGTCGCTATTACCGCCCCGAAGACATCGAACGACTGAGGCTCATCAAGCGCCTGCTGTACGAAGAAGGCTACACGATCAAAGGCGTGCAGAAGCTGTTCAAGGAGCAGGGCATCCAGGCGTTGTCAGTCGCTATTCCGCCGGCTGAATCTTCCGGCGAAACTGCGGAGGCCGCGGCTCACACCGATTCGGCGGAAGACCTCGACGCGAGAGAAACCCGAGTCAGCTCTCGCCGACGATGCGCTCATGGCGCTGCGCGCAGCCCTCTCGGAGATCGTTGAGGCGCAACGAATTCTGGCCCAAGCGAGCGCGCCTATCTCTTGACGGACCATCGCGCAAACATCGCATTGCGCGCCTCGTTGTCCATCCCTATAAGGGCGCCGTCGGAGTGTAGCGCAGCCCGGTTAGCGCACTAGTCTGGGGGACTAGGGGTCGTGGGTTCGAATCCCGCCACTCCGACCATTTATTCCAATGATTGAGCGCCTATTCGCCGCGCCATAGACAGCACGCGCAGGGCCTTTGACGGCTTGCCGCTCTCGGCGTCCCAGATCCGCGCCGTCCCGTCCTTCAAGAAGCGATAACGGCGTGCGTGTGACGCCCATCACTGCGCGCAAATTCCCTACAGGCTCATCCTCCATACCGAGCAAAGAGACCCGTCATGTCCACCGACAGGGGTGGTTCTTGGAGTGTTAGCGGGACGGAATTGACGGCAGACCTTTCGCGCTTAGCTCGCGGCTCCACGCGGGCAGGTAGGACGCCAACTGACATGCTTCTGGCGACGTTTTCGCCGCCTGTTTTCGATCTTCAGATCGTGGGCGATCAGAGACAAGTTACAGCCAGCTTGTCATCGCGTCTTTAGTTCGGGGTTCATCCGGGGAATCCCGGTGTAGATGCTAAAGCGCAAAGCGCACGACCTCGAAGGGGGCAGAAAGAAAGGAAGTTATCATGAGTGTTCTGTTCCGGTTCAACGGTCAGGCCGCCTACGAAGTTGATACCGGTCGTCTCAAAAAAATCCGCGTCGTATTTGGCATGATCGATGAGGCACGGATAGTAATGGCTTGGTACTTGTTTTCTTCCAACGGCGTCGCAAAATCCAAAGGAGAACTTGCGAACCCTGACCCCATGCCGCCGGAGCAATTTGGACATCGTAGCGTAGGCGGGCGTGATATTCCTCATACTTTCAAGAAAAAAATTAGCTTGGACGAATTAGCCATGCACCCCAGAGGAACCCTCGCAACTCTTACGTTAGAGACTAGCGACAGTAACCGTTTCATAGAATGTCGTATAGATCAACTAAAGACAAAAGCAAATGAGTTTGCTGGTTTTCCTTTTGGCTTACAACCGTATACTGATCTTTTACCTTCAAGGACTGGTAAATTTCATGGAAAGGTATTGTTTTTGGAATTTGCGGCTTTTCATGCAAACGAGTTCCCACGGGGCCCTAACAAACATGCGCTAAGCTTCATAACTGGCCCTGGTTTCTAGTCGGCGCCTCCGGCGGCGAATCGCAGCCGGGCGACAGCACGGGGATAACCGGCAAGTGGGGTCGCCGGTTTGGCGAGTAAGCGCACGCTCGCGCTCGCCATTGGCGCGCGCGGTTTCGATGCTCGTCGGCCCTCACGGGATCTGCAATACGCAGCAATACGTCCTCGAGAACCGGAACCAGCCCGGCCTGTGCCGATCGTCTTAACTGATGTCGCCGCCAGCAGCGAGTTGTGAAGGCCGCCTTCGGACGGCCTTCTTCGGGCAGTCTTTTGCTGTCGATCGACGCCAAGCAGCTGCAGAAACGAACTCAGGCAGGTTGCGATCCGATTCGCATAATAAGTATTATGGAACCTACATGAAGGCCGACCGCGGCGAGCGGCTTGGACTGCGGCGCTCTAAACACGGCCGCTGCCGTCATAAAGCCGCCTGGCGGCGAGCACGTCGGCGATGTGATCGCGCGCCCAGAGCTGGAGCCCGTCGAGAACCGCCGCGAGCGTCTGGCCGAGCGGCGTGATCGCGTATTCGACCGAAACCGGCGTCGTCGGCAGCACGGTTCGAGTGATCAGTCCGTCGCGATCCATCTGCTTCAGGGTCTGCGAAAGCATCTTCTGCGTCACGCCTTCAATGTCGCGCCTGAGAGCGTTGAAGCGGCGCGGTTTATCGCGAATGAGACTGAGCGTCAGCACCATCCATTTGTCGCCGATCCGATCGAGCAGCATCCGCGTCGGACAGCCGGCCGCGTAAGGGTCCGGCGGCGCGGCGGACGGTTCCCGCGGCGAAACCAGGTTTCTGGAAGGTGCTTTCTTTACAAGGGCGTCGATCGCCGTCATGTATCGCCTCGATACCAGGTATCTTTCTCATACCGCATCGGAGGCAATCATGAAAGTCGCACTCATCGGCGCTTCGGGAAACGGCGGTTCGCGCCTGCTGGCGGAATTGAGCCGGCGCGGCCATCAGGTGACGGCGATCGCGCGCAATCCGGAGAAGATCACAAAACTACCGGGCGTGACGGCGAAGGCCGGCGACGTCTTCGACAAGTCGGGTCTCGTCCAGCTCATCAAAGGCCACGACGCGGTGATCAGCGCGGTTCATTTTACCGCAAGCGATCCGAAGCTTCTGATCGAGGCGGTCAAGGAGGCGGGCGTGAAGCGCTATTTCGTTGTCGGGGGCGCAGGCAGTCTCGAAGTCGCGCCAGGCGTGAAGCTCATCGACACGCCTGAGTTTCCGGCCATCTATAAAGCCGAGGCGAGCAAAGGCGGCGAATTCCTTGAGCTTCTGCGCAAGGACAAGGATCTCGACTGGACCTTCCTGTCGCCGTCCGCATTGATTGCGCCCGGCGAACGGACAGGCAAGTTCCGGCTGGGTAAGGATCAGCTGCTAACCCACGACAAAGGCAGCAACATCTCCTGGGAGGATTACGCGATCGCCGCCGTCGACGAACTCGAAAAGCGGGCCCATATTCGTCAACGATTTACGGTTGGATACTGAGGACGGGGTAGGGCGAGCCCCCTGCCCCGCCTTTTAGAGAGCGGCCACTGCGGCCCAGCAAACGATGGCGCTGCAAACCGAACTCCAGCGCCCGTAAGCCTTGTAAATCGTCGCGGCCGCTTGGGCCTGCTGCTTGAGGGTTCCTTCCGCAGCGATCTGAGGATCTGAAACGTTGCGGATCGCCAGCCACGGCGGGGGGTCGCCAAGGGACTGGGCGACCATGCCAAGCACCGCGTCCCCCATTTCCGAGACGTCGCCGAGCCCCTGAAGCTTGAAGTGATTGTCCGAGGTGTCGAAACCGAAGAAGTCGGTGGTCATGACCGACTGGGAAAGACCCGACGGCGAGACGACGGTGATCGCCGGCGGACGCGTGTTGTCCGGCGGCAGCTGCGAGGCGTTCGCCTTGAATAGATCCTTCGCCTGCGAGAAAAATTTCGTGTGGACGGCTTCGCTCGCGTAGTGCGCGGAAGCGAAAGGCGCTTTTTTCAACCAACTCGTCGAATCAAAGCGAACCACCGGGCTGACGACCACGTCGCCAACTTCGAAGTTCTTGCCGATCCCGCCCGCGGTTCCGGTCGTCAGAACCAGCTTCGGCCGTACCTCTCCGATGATCTGTTTCCACAGCTCAGCGTTCGGCAAGCACCCCATTCGCAGGAAGGTGCTTGAAGGTGTCCTGCGACAGGTGTGACTCGGACTTGAAGACGACAACCTTCTTGCCGCCGATGGTCGTCGTCCAGAACGCTCCTAGCCGTTTCGCCTTGACTGCCGGCGAGCCTTTGCTCATCTGGCGCGATAGCGTTGAAAAGTTATGGGTGTAGGCAACGTAGTCGTTGCGGGAATCTTTTCCCGGCGTCAGCACGCGACTGAGCGCATGCCCCTCATCTACGGTCCATGTGACGATGAGAACATCGGCGCGCGGGAGCGCCTTGGCGCCGCCAACTGGGGCGCGCGCGGCCGGGGTCGGAGCGAGGCCCTTAGGCCACGGAATGTCGACGAAGCGGCTGAGCCCCGTCGCCTTTGTGAACGCGAGAAACGCTGCGCCTTCGGGGCCCTCAGAGTCGAAATCAATGATGTCGCGTTGGATGTCGTCGAGACTGGCGTCCCGCGTGGCCGCCGCGCGTGCCGCGAACGCGGATTTCGGCATTGAAACGGTGGCAGGATCGACGCCGATATTGCGCGCGATCCAGGCGCGATCGACAATCACGAGCCCCTCCCAAAAAACTGAGCCGCCGGCATTGGCAGCGACCGGCAATGACACAGATGATGGGCTAAACGATTTTAGCCTTGCAGGCTGTGAGAGCCATCACACAATCCGACAGTGACGGCCCCGCCTGCTCGTCCGCTCAGGCCCCCAAGAGCTCCGCCAGCGTCAGCGCGATGACTTCGGTCGCCTTGTACAAATCCGACAGCGGCAGGCGCTCGTCGGCGCGATGAGCGTTGGCTTCCTCGATCGTGCGAGGGCCGGCGCCATAGAGCACGATCGGAACGCCAGCCTTCGCGTAATGGCGCGCGTCCGTATAGAGCGGCACGCCCGAGGCGACGATCGGCTCGCCCATGATGCGGGTCGCCTGGCGACAGAGAATCTCGGTCAGCTTCGCCCCGGCGGGGATCGGCGTCAGCGGCTCGGCCAGCAGGATGCGCTTCACTTCGACTTTGGCGGCCGGATGAAGCGCCGCGGCGCCGGCGATGACGGCGCGCAGCTCCGCCTCGACCTCGGCGGGATTTTCCTCCGGCACGATGCGCCGGTCGAGCCGGAAGGTCACGCGATCCGGCACCACATTGGTGTTGATCCCGCCTGAAATCAGCCCGACCGTCATCTGCGGCGAGCCGATGCCGGCAATCGCCGAGGTCCGCGCCGAAGTTCGCCGCGCCAGCCGTAAAGGGCCGAGAGGATTGCGTTCGCCGCTTCGAGCGCATCGACGCCGGTCGAGGGGCGGGCGGCGTGCGCCGAGCGGCCGAGGACCTCGACTTCAAGGTGAAGGGCGCCGTTGTGGGCGTTGACGACCGCGTAGGAGAAGCCGGCGCCGATCGCCAGATCCGGACGCGAGAGGCCGTTTTCGAGCAGGTAGCGCGGGCCGATCTCGCCGCCCGCCTCCTCGTCATAGGTGATGTGCAGTTCGACCGCGCCGTTCAGCGCCGCGCCGCACTTTTCGAGCGCCAGCATGGCGAAGGCGTAGGTCGCAATGTCCGACTTCGACACCGCGGCTCCGCGCCCCACCATCCAGCCATCGACGATCTCGGCGCCATAAGGGTCGTGCGTCCAGCCTGAACCCGGAGGCACCACGTCGCCATGCGCGTTGAGCGCGATCGTCGGCGCCCTGTCGGAACCGGCGCCTGACGATCAGGTTGGTCGCCGAGATCATGCCGTTGGCCTTGACCAGGTTCTCTGGAACTTTGTGCCGCTCAACCTGAAAACCAAGTTTTTCCAACAAGGTGGCGACGACTTCTGCGGAGCGGCTGCAATCTCCAGGCGGATTGTCGGACGGAATCTTGACGATCTCGGCAAGGAATCGCGTCTCAGCCTCGGCGTGCTCCCGCACAAATTCGTGGATCGCGCTCTCGACTGGCGTCACGCCATTCCCCCCATCATCGAACATCAGGCCTCGACGCCCTCGATGCGCATCCCGTCATAAGCGGGCGTCACATTTGCAGGCAGGCTCGCGCGCAAGGTCTCGTAATCGAGATCGGTATGCAAGTTGGTGAGGATGGCGCGGCGCGGCCTCATGGTCTCGATCGCCGCCAGCGCGTCGTCGAGGCTGAAATGGGACGGGTGAGGCCGATAGCGCAAGGCGTCGATGATCCACAGGTCCAGGCCTTCGAGGAACGGGCGGCTCGCTTCGGGAATGCGTTTCACATCCGGCGTGTAGGCGAGGGTTCCGAAGCGAAAGCCGAGCGCGCTGATCTCGCCGTGGTCGAGATCGAACGGCATCGCCTCGATCGCCCCGCCCGGACCCTCGATGCGGCAGAGCACTCCGGCGGCAAGGCGCACGTCGGTCGCGATCGGGGGATAAGAACTCCCGTCAGGGGTCTGAAAGATATAGGAGAACGATCGACGGACGATGTGCGAGGTCGGCTCGTTCATGTGCATGTCGATGCGGCGGCCCATGATCAGGCAAAGCGGCCTCAGGTCGTCGATGCCGTGGGTGTGGTCGGCGTGGGGATGGCTCATGAGGATGCCGTCGAGCCGCTTGACGTCGGCGTCGATCAACTGCTCGCGCAGATCGGGCGAGGTGTCGACGAGAACCGTGGTCGCGCCGTTCGCCGCCGAAGCGTTCGACGAGCATCGAGCATCGGCGGCGGCGGTTCTTCGGGATTCGCCGGATCGCAGGCGCCCCACCCCTGCCCGACCCGCGGCACGCCGCCGGACGAGCCGCAGCCCAGGATGGTCAGGCGCAGCGTCAATTCGACGACCCAGCAGCCTGCGGCAGTATTGCCAAGGGGCTGCGGAAGCTTGCTGCTGGCCGGGGGCAGCCTGCTAAAGATCGCGTGCGTGTTGGCGCGCGTCGCGTCGGCCAGCGCTTCGAGCGTGATCCCTCGCGCCTCGGCGACCACGCTCGCCGTCGAGACGACGAAGGCCGGCTCATTGCGGCGGCCGCGATGGGGCGTCGGCGCGAGATAGGGCGCGTCGGTCTCGACCAGGATGCGGTCGAGCGGGACGTCGCGCGCGATGGCGCGCAAGTCCTCGGACTTCTTGAACGTCACCACGCCGGAAAACGAAATCAGAGCCCGAGGTCGAGCGCAGTCTCGGCGAGTTCGCGCGAGGCGGTGAAACAATGGAGCAGGGCGCTGAACCGCCCCTGCCCCATTTCTTCCGTCAGGATTGCCGCCATGTCGACGTCGGCGTCGCGCGTGTGGATCACGAGCGGCAGGTCAAGCTCGCGGGCAAGGGCGATGTGGCCGCGAAAGACCCGCTGGGCGACGTCGCGCGGCGCGCTGTTATAGTGATAGTCGAGGCCTGCTTCGCCGATCGCCGACGCATTTCGGATGCTTGGCGAAGGCGCGCATGGCGTCGAAATCCTCCGCATCGTCCCCGGCCGCCTCATGGGGATGCGTGCCGACGGTGAAGAACACGTCGTCATAACGTTCCGCGATCGCAACCACGCCCGGCGCCTTCGACACTTTCGTGCCGATCGTGATCATCCGCTCGACGCCGGCCGCGCGCGCACGCTCGACGACCCCGTCGAGGTCGTCGGCGAAATCGGGAAAGTCGAGGTGGCAATGGCTGTCGATGATCGTCATTCGCTGCCCGTTCTCCTCATCGGGAGAAGGCGGCCGCTTCGCGGCCGGACGAGGGCTTCTCGCGCCGAGGGAGCGCGGGACCCCTCACCCCTACCCCTCTCCCAATGGAGAGGGGAGACGTCGCGCCATCACTTCGCCGCCTCCGCTTCGACATAGCGAGGAAAGACCGGCGAAGGCGGGGGCAGCGCCCTGCCCGGCTCGAGCCGATGCGGCGCGTCGAGCTGGCCAGCCCGTTCGCCGGCGTCCAGCGCCGCGAAGGTGCGGGCCTCCGGCGGGACGCCAAGGAGGTCGAGAAGCGCGCCCATGCTCGCCGGCATCGCCGGCTGCAGCAGGATCGCGGCGATGCGCAAGGTTTCGATCGTCACGTAGAGCACGAGCCCCATGCGCGCAGGATCGCTCTTGGCGAGCTTCCAGGGCTCGGCGTTGGCGAAATAGCGATTGGCCTCCGACACGACCTCGAAGACGGCGCCGATGTAGAGATGCAGCGCAAAGCTCTGCATGTGCCGGCGCGCTTCGCCCAAGAGCGCGTCGGCGCGCGCCAGCATCGCCAGATCCTCGTTGGCCGGCGTCGCCTGACGCCAGTCGGGCGTGCGCGCGCCAGCCTTGGCGATCATCGTCAGCGACCGCTGCGCCAGATTGCCGATGTCGTTGGCGAGATCGGCGTTCATGCGGGCGACGATCGCCTCGTGCGAATAGCTGCCGTCCTGGCCGAACGGAACTTCGCGCAGGAAGAAATAGCGCACCGGGTCGAGCCCGTAGGCGTCGACCATCGCTTTCGGGTCGACGACGTTGCCGACCGACTTCGACATTTTCTCGCCGCGGTTGAACAGGAAGCCGTGCACGACGACCTGTTTCGGCACGGGCAGGCCGGCCGACATCAGGAACGCCGGCCAGTAGATGGCATGGAAGCGGGTGATGTCCTTGCCGATCACATGCGCGTCCGCCGGCCAGAATTTCGCCCGCGGGCCGTCGTCCGGGAAGCCGGTCGCGGTGATGTAGTTGGTCAGCGCGTCGACCCAGACATACATCACGTGCTTCGGGTCGCCCGGAACCGGCACGCCCCATTTCAGCGTCGCGCGGCTGATCGAGAGATCGGAGAGACCCCGCTTCACGAAGGCGACGATCTCGTTCAGATATTTTTCCGGCGTGACGAAGTCGGGATGCGCGGCGTAGTGCGCGAGCAGCTTGTCGGCGTATTGCGAGAGCCGGAAGAAGTAGCTCTCCTCCTCGACCCATTCGACCGGCGCGCCGGTCGGCGCGAGCTTCTTGCCGTCCGGAGCCGTCGGTCAGTTCGCCCTCGTCGAAATAGGCCTCGTCGCGAACGGAGTACCAGCCGGAATATTTCGACAGATAGATGTCGCCGTTCGCGGCCATCCGCTCCCAGATCGCCTGAGAGGCGCGGGCGTGCCGGGGTTGGGTCGTGCGCACGATATCGTCGGCGCGCGCGTTCAGCATGTCGCCCATCGCTTCGAACTCGGCGGCGACGCGATCGACGAATTGCTGCGGCGTCACGCCATCGCGCGCCGCGGCCTGCTGAACTTTAAGGCCGTGCTCGTCCATGCCGGTGACGAACAGGGTTTCGCGCCCGTCGAGGCGCATGAATCGCTGGATCGCATCGGTCGCGATGCGCTCGTAGGCATGGCCGATATGCGGCGCGCCATTGGCGTAAGGAATCGCCGTGGTGATATAGAAGCGGCTCATGAGCGCCCCTTAAAGCAAAAGTTTTTGAGCGGCGATGAAAATCTAAATGTTCAGCGTCAGCGCGCGGCGCCTGTCATGCCCGCGAAAGCGGGCATCCAGCTTTTTTAGCGAAGAGACTGGATTCCCGCTCTCGCGGGAATGACAAGAAACGTGTTCCGCCATCCTCATCCTGAGGAGCGCCAAAGGCGCGTCTCGAAGGATGACCCAGCAAGCGCGGCCTCTGGAGCGTGCTTCGAGACGCGTCGCCTTGCGGCGCCGCTCCTCAGCACGAGGGGCGTTCCCTCACCGCGCCGGCGCGGTCGCGGCGATCTCGGCGAAAAGCGCCAGAATATGGAGCTTGCGATCGAGATTGAGCGCTTCTGTCTCGCGCTGCGCGTCGCGGATGCGATCCCATAAGCCGCCAATCTCCTCCACCCGGAGCGACCCGGGCTCGACATCGCGCGCGTAAGTCGCGAGCCAGTCGTAGAGTTCGCGGTGGAAGGCCCGGTATGTCTCGTCTCCGGCCCGCCCACCGACTGCGTCGGCAAGTTTGGCGACCGTTCGCGGATCGGGTCGCGGCAGCCCGGCGACAATCGCGTCGATCAGCGCGCCGGCTCCCTCCGATTCCGGCGCAAGGCGGATAAGCGCCTCACGAACCGATCCATCGGCGCGCTTGGCTGCGGCGGCGAGCGCTTCCGGGCTCCTGCTGCTCCACGGCGGCCCGAGGCCGATCGCCGCCCGAACAATCTCGTCCTCCGACAGCGGCTCCAGCCGCAACCGCCGGCAGCGCGAACGGATGGTGGGCAGGATCTGGCCTGGCCGGTGCGACACGATGAGGATCAGCGCGTGCTGAGGCGGCTCCTCAACCATTTTCAGCAAAGCGTTGGCGCTGTTGCGATTCAGGTCCTCGGCGGCATCGACGATGGCGATCCGCCAGCCGCCGAAGGCTGCGGAAAGCTGGAAGACCTGCAGGCCGTTCCGCACGGCGTCGACCGAAATCTCGCTGGCGAGCCGCTTTGCCGCCCCCTGCCACTCGCGCCGGATGAGCGAAAAATCCGGATGAGCGAGCCCGGCGAGAAGCCGCGCCGCCGAATGCCCCGGATCGACGTGCAGATCGCGGGCCTCCCGGACCGCCTTCGCAGCCGGATCGGGATTGGCGAGCACGAAGCGGGCGAACCGCCAGGCAAGCGTCGCCTTGCCGATCCCTTCCCTGCCCCCGATCAGCCAGGCGTGCGCAAGGCGACCCTCGCGATAGGCGCGCAAGCATTTCCGCTTCCGCGCGCTCATGGCCGATCAGCGAAGTGACGTGGCGCGGATGGGGCGCGCCGGCCAACGCGTCGGCTTCGGGAAGATCGTCGGCCTCGGGTTTTTTCGAGCGCGGCTGGTTCATGTGAGGAACTGAGGAGGTGGGGCTTCGGAACGGCGACTCAGGGACCTCATGCTGAGGAGCCGCGCAGAAGCGCGGCGTCTCGAAGCACCTGCTCCGCGTCGAGGGGCGTTCCGAGGCGCCACGGCGCGAGAACGTCGTCTTCGAGGCGCGCTTCGGCGGCGCCTCAGGACGAGGGTGGTTGGAGTTACTCACTTTGGCTGGTCTTGATCGCGCCAGCCGGATGGAGCCTGCTCTCGACCGTGGCCCAAATGGCGGCGGCGACTTCCTGTTCGCTTCTGTCGGCGTCAATGATGGCGCAACGGTCAGGTTCGGCCGCGGCGATGTCGAGGAACGCCCGCCGCAGGGTCCGGTGAAACAGCAGCCCCTCCGATTCGAACCGGTCGACCGGCCCGGTCCGCCTTCGCTCGGCGGCCCGCTTGAGGCCGACCTCCGGGTCGAGGTCGAGGATCAACGTCAGGTCGGGCCGATTCGCGCCCACCGTCAAGCGCTCCAGCGAAGCGATGAACTCCAGCGGCAGATTCCCCGCGGCGCCTTGATAGGCGCGGGTCGAATCGGCGAACCGGTCGGAAACGACCCATGCGCCATTCTTCAGCGCCGGCAGGATCGTCTTTTCGAGATGGTCGAGGCGTGCGGCGGCGAAAAGCAACGCCTGCCCGGCTGGGCTGAATTCTGCTCCGAAGCCCGAAAGAATGACCTCGCGCAGCGCTTCAGCGCCTGGCGAGCCGCCCGGCTCGCGCGTCCGAACGACGGCGATCCCGAGGGCTGTGAGACGCGCCTCGAGCCGTTTGGCCTGAACCGACTTGCCCACGCCGTCGCCGCCCTCGAGGGTGATGAACCGGCCCCTCGTCCGCCCGGTCATCGGCTTGCCCGACGCGGCGCTCTTTCCAGTGGAATTCCCATCGCATCGCGCCAACTGCAGCCCACCCGCCGGTCCCTGTGCAAACGTCGCCTCAGGAGCCTCCAAGGCGTCTTCTCAGCACGGTTCGGCGCGGATTGGCAACGCGGGAGTGTCACGCGTCCAGCGTTCGAAGCGGAGCGAACAAGCTGGGGCTTAGTCGTCGGCGCGGGCGGACTTCGCCGGTTTCAGATGATCAAAGGCGCCGGTTGTCGGCTTCCTTGGCGGCAGGCGAGCGGGCCCGGAATAATAGAGCGCTCGCTCGGCGCTGGCATGAAGCTCGGGCCGGCGCGGCGGCAGGGCGGCCTGCACGGACGAAGCGCGTGCCGACGAAGCGTGCGCCGACGAAACGGACGGGGACGCCGCGAGAGCCGTCTGGACCGCCGCGCTGCGGTTCGAACTGAGATCGAAGGGCCGCGGCGGGGGCAGCGGAACAGCGCTGCTCGCCAAATGGCTGGGACGGATCGGCTCGGGCGGCGACGGGTCTGCATCGCCAGTCTCGGCGGGGGCCGATACGGCTTGGACTGGCTCAGGCGGGGCCGGCGGCGGCTCGGGAGCGGTTGCGACCTGGACCGGCGGGGGTTCCGGCGCGACGGGCTCCGGGGCCGGTTCAGCCACCGGCTGCGGTTGCGGCGGCTGCTGTGCGCCGCGCCCTCCGCCACCGGAAAAGAACGACCAGATGGTGTCGGTCTGCTCCGCGGCGGCGTTGGCGACCATCACCGACGCGCTCGGGAAGCCGATCAGGTTGGCCGGCGAACCATCGGTGCGGAGGCTCGCCAGCAATTGCAAATCGTCCGACCCCTCGATCGGCGCGGGTCCGACATAGTCCACCTTCACCTTGGCCGTTCCCATCGCCTTCATGTCGAGGACGTCGGCAACCCGTGAGGATACGTCCGTCACCCGCCCGGCGTGATAGGGGCCGCGGTCGTTGACGCGCACGATGACCGAATAGCCATTCTGGAGATTCGTCACGCGCGCATAGCTGGGCAGCGGCATGGTCGGATGAGCGGCGGACAGCGAGGCCATGTCGTAGACTTCGCCGTTGGCGGTGCGGCGGCCATGGAACGCGGCGCCGTACCAGGAGGCCATGCCGGTCGCCGTATAGGAGGGATTCTCGGCGGGATAATAGCGGCGGCCAGCGACCGTATAGGGGCGGCCCACCAGATATTGTCCCCCGCCCCGCGGCACCCGATCGCCGTCGGCGATAACCTTCTTGCTGGCGCGGCCGTATTTTTTGCCCTGAGCAAAATGCTCGTGGCCATGCGAATACGACACGCGGGGAGGCTCGGCAGGAGCGCAGCCGGCAAGCGCCAAGGCCGCCACGCCGAGGCTTATGGCGCCTCGCCATCTCCAGTGATCCGCATGAACCTGCGGTTTAAGGCCCGAAACGCTCATCACGCTTACTCGGGTCGCGCTTCAGCGCAAGATTCGAGCTTCAAACGCTGAGCCCGCCACAGCAACAGAATATTTCCAAACCATCAAACCCGCTGCGCACTATTGATCCCGCTTCGTTTCGAATCCGCTAACGAATTCCATCCCTGCGAAACGAGACGCCGAGGAGGCGTCGGTCACGAATTTGCTTCGGACGCCCACGCCGTCCGCCGCATTTCGGCCGCGAGGAGTGACGCCCAATCGCGGCAAGAACGTGGCCAGCCGCCGAAGCAGCCATTCCGCAGGGGTCGCGGTATGCACAGGTCGCAATGGTCGTAAGTGGGCCGAACGCGATTATCCGAAGTCGACTCGTGAAGATCGGGTCCGCTCCAAACGCCCACGCGCGACCGGAAGCTGCTGAAAAAGACAGGGCGGTCCGAAGGCCGAAGCATTCGAACCGCCCAGTTTTTTTGGAAGCGACTGTGGTCTGCCAGACGAACTTGCTGCAAGCCCTCCCGGCCGGTGCTAGTCGCGTCGCCTCCATTTGTCGTCGCGTTGCTCATCGGATTGAAGGGGGTTCTCAATCCGAAGGTCCAGGTTCAAGCCCGTCGCGACGTCACGCTTTAATCACACCTCATGGCAAACGTCCACAAAAATATAGCATTCCCGCTGTCATTGAAGTTTCATCCACAGGAAGGTCAGCTGCGTTTGCGTTACGTGAATTGGAGACAATTGCTGGCCTAGGCTGGTGGATTGGCGGCCGGTTACTTGTGTGATTAATCCTTGGTCATCATTCGCCGATCAGATGAAGGGCGATTTCTCGCCGGTGAGGCGCTCGCCGATGCTCGAACAAATAAATCCCCTGCCAGGTCCCCAACGCAAGACTTCCCTGCATGATCGGGATCGCTAGCTGGACGCCGGTCAGAGCCGTGCGGATGTGCGCCGGCATGTCATCCGCGCCCTCGTCGTCGTGCCGGTAGCGCCCCGTTTCCTCGGGCGCAATGCGGTCAAAGAAGGTCTGGAGATCGGCGCGGACGTCGGGCGCGGCGTTCTCCTGAATCGAGCAATCCGGCCGAGGTGTGCCGGCAAAACAGGGTCAAAAGGCCGGTGCGCAGCCCTGTGGACCCGACCCATTGCTGGATGTCGCGCGTGATCTCCACGAGGCCGCGGCCTCGGGTCGATATTGAAATGTTATCAACGAATTGTCGCATCCTGTTGATCGCTGTAGTGAGGTGGACCGTAGCCCCGGGAACAGTTTGGTGATTTTGGCCGCATTCGGGCGCTCGCGTGGGCAATCGACCCAAGCTGGGGCCAAAATGCGTCTTATCATACTCATCATTCTGATCATTCTGATCGTCGGCGCCACACCGTCCTGGCCGTACAGCATGGGTCGGGGCAGCGTTGCTCCAGGGTGCGTCTGGCGGTGATGACCCGCTTAAGCGGGTCACAAAAAAGTCCCCGCCGCGATAGCGGCAGGGACCCCTCTAATGTCGTATGGCTCCAGTGCGTCGAACAGCCGGTTGAGCTTTACCGACGCCAGACCACGCCGGCCAGGAAGCCGAGACCCATAGCAAGGGCGAGCGTCGCCAACGGGCGCTCCTGGATGGCATCCTCAAGGGTATCGCCAAGAGAGGAAGCCTGCGATTGCGCACTATTGGCGACCACGCCCAACCGATCTGACGCGTCGCTCACCATGGAGCCCATATTGGCGCGCGCGTGCTTCAGGCCCCGCCTTGCCTGCTCCTGCGCTACAGTCCCTATGTCGCTCGCGGCGTCTGAAATCTGGTCAGAAAGACCTCCGATCGCACTTCTCATATCCGCCATCTCCTTCTCCAGGCGAGCAAAGGCGCTGTCGCTTCCCGTGTCTCGCGTCCTGTCGTTTCGTTCGGCGTCGGATGGAAAGTCAGACGTCATCTGTTCCTCCGGAACACCACGGTCAATGCAAACGCTGATTCGTCCGTAATGTTCCGCGCCGGGGTGAGTTCAGCGGTCCTCGTCGACGTAAAGACGCTGCTTGAGAATCAGCGCCACCATCAGGATTGGCGACGAAAGGAACGCTCCCGTTGGCCCCCAGAGCCAGGTCCAGAACGCGAGAGAGAGCAAAACCGCGAGCGCGTTGAGCTCCAGGTGGCGTCCGATAATGGTCGGGGTCAGGAATTGGCCCTCGACCGTAATCAGCACGGAGGAATCCGGCGGCGGGCAGCAGCCCCAGAAGGATTGTCGGCTCGGCGACAACCCCCACCACGAGCAGAACCACGAACATGGCGATCGGTCCGACGATCGGAATGAAGTTCAGCGTCGCCGCGAGCGCGCCGAAGCCGACCGCATTGGGCATCCCCGTGAACTCGCAGATGAGGCCAGTCGCAACGCCGACGCCGACGTTGATCACGGTCACGATCAGAAGATAATTCGCCAACCCGGATTCGATCTCGTTGAGGATCTTGAGGACCGTGAGACGGGAGTTGCGGCTCGCGAACGTCATGACAAGGCCGCGCCGCAGGTTTGGCCACTCCGAGATGAACAGAAGGAGCAGGACGAGAAAGAACAGAAAGCCCGTAATCGGCGGCAGCAAGAGCGAGATCGTCGAGGGCACCCAGGAGATCCCAGGCAATGGAAGCGCGACGGAATCCCCGCCGGGCGGCTCGCCGAGCATCGCGGTGAAACGACGCCATCCCCCGACCAGGCCGTCGAATACGTGCAGCTTGTCTTTCAGTGACGCGATCATGCCGGGCAAGCCGGCGGTCAGTTCGGACACCCGCGGGACGATCAACAGGATCACGATAGCGACGATCAAGGTCACGCTCGCCACCAGCAGCAAGGCGGCCAGCCACCGAGGAACGTGCAGCGCTTCAAGTCTGTGAGCCGCCGGACCCAACATGACGCCGACGACGAACGCCGCCACGACCGGCAACATGACCTCGCGACCGACATAAAGAACGAAGCCGATGCCGATTGCGGCAAGGGTCGCCAGCGACCAAGCCGAGATCTGGCGAAGCGTGATTTCGGGATGGGGATCCTGCTCCGCCACGGCGACCTTCGCGGTGCGCTGGCCCTCCCCCATCATTCCTCCGCTTCGCCGGCCCGGCGGCAATGCGTTCATTGGGGCGCCGCTTCGCGCCCGGGCCGCCGCGCCACATCCCCGGATCGCGACGATTGATCTCTTGAGGACAATTCGAGGCTCCAGTCTAACGGGGGGATCCGGCAACGTCGAGTTTCAGCAGCCGCCCAATGAACAGCGCAGGTCGGGAAAAGTTCCGGGGTCGCTGTCACAAGGCCATAAAATCCATCCGATCAAAGTTTGACCGCCGGGCATTGAAAGGGTTTAATCCATACGGCCCAAGCCGCTGTGGGAACTTCGCGAGGTCGACGTTGCCGCCGAGAGCAAGCTGGAAAGGGTTCCTGAAGATCGCCGACGTGACGGTCCCCGTCGGCCTATACAGCGCTGCTTCGACCTCCGAACGCATCGCCTTGCACACCATCAATCAATCAACCGGCCATCGGGTCCGTCGCGAGTTCGTCGACGCCGAAACCGGCGAAACCGTGGACCGGGATGAGCAGGTCAAGGGTTACGAAGTCGCGAAGGGCGAGTATGTCTCGGTTGAGCCGGACGAGATCGCCGCGATCATTCCGCATGGCGACAAGACCCTGTCCGTGTCCGCGTTCGTCGATCTGGCCGACGTCGACGACCTTTATTTCGACAAGCCGTACTATCTCGGCCCCTCAGATCGGAGCGGCGACGAAACCTTCTCTCTGGTGCGCGACGGCATGCGCGCGGCAAAGGTGGCGGCGGTCGCGGAGGCCGTTCTGTTTCGGCGTGCGCGCACCGTCCTCATCCGCGCCGTCGATGAGGGTCTCGTCGCGTCGATGCTGAACTACGACTACGAGGTGCGTCCGGCCAAGCAGGCGTTCTCGGAGATTCCAGCGAAAGCGATCACCGGAGAGATGCTGGATCTCGCCGTCCACATCATCAAGACAAAAACCGGCGCATTCGACCCGGCTAAATTTGAGGACCGCTACGAGGACGCGCTGGCCGAACTGGTCAAGCTCAAGCTCGAAGGCAAAGCGATCCCGAAACGCACGCCTTCCAAGAGCGAGCCGACGATCAGTCTCATGCAGGCGTTGCGCGACAGCGCCGCCGGCGGACAGAGCCGGTCGAGCGGGAAAGCGGCGCCCAAGAAAAAGAACGGCCGGCGCGCTGCGGCGAAAGCGAAACCCGCTCCTCCGCGGCGCAAAGCGGGCTGACGAATGGCGCTCGACACCTATCGGAAGAAGCGCAATTTCGCCGCCACCGCCGAGCCCAAAGGCGCCGCACCGGTGGCGGACAGCGACATCTTTGTCGTGCAGAAGCACGACGCCACCCGGCTGCATTACGACTTCCGCCTCGCGCTCGACGGGGTTCTGAAAAGTTGGGCCGTGACCCGCGGCCCGAGCCTCAATCCGGAAGAAAAGCGACTTGCCGTCGCGGTCGAAGACCACCCGCTGGAATATGCGGATTTCGAAGGCACGATCGCCAAGGGCGAATATGGCGGCGGCTCGGTCATCGTTTGGGACAACGGCACGTGGACGCCGCTCGGGGACGCGCACAAAGGGCTGAAGAAGGGCCACCTCGAATTCGAGCTTCACGGGCAAAAGCTCAACGGACGCTGGCATCTGGTCCGGATGCACGGCAAGCCCGGCGAGAAGCGCGAGAACTGGCTTCTGATCAAGGGCGATGACGAATTCGCCCGCTCCGCCGACGAAGCCGATATCCTTGATGAGCGGCCCGAATCGGTTAACACCGGCAGGACCATTGACCAGCTCGAAGGCGAGCCGCCGGGCTGGTCGTCAAAGACGGGCAAGATCGAGACGCCTGACGGCGACGAGGCCGAGCCGAATTCCGGCGCGCATGCTCAGGAAGCGCCAGCCCTGTCCGCAACCGAGGGCGCGATCGAAGGCCCCCTGCCCGGCTTCGTCGAGCCGATGCTGGCGACGCTGGCCAAGTCTCCGCCTGCCGGCGCCCGATGGCTGCATGAGATCAAGTTCGACGGCTATCGGCTTCAAGCCCAAATTGAGGATGGCGAGGTCACGCTCTGGACGCGGGGCGGACTCGATTGGACGAAGAAATTTGGCAAGGCCGTTCCGGAAGCGCTGCGAAATTTGCCTGTGCGCACCGCGTTGATCGACGGCGAGATGGTGGTCGAGAACGCAGGCGGCGTCGCCGAATTCTCGCTGCTGCAAGCTGACCTCAGCGACGGGCGCCTCGACCGCTTCGCCTACTACGCCTTCGATTGTCTCTATCTCGACGGCTACGACTTACGCGAAGCGCCGTTGATCCGCCGAAAGGCGCTTCTCGATGGACTGATCGGAAGCGGCGGCGGCGCAATCCGCTACAGCTCGCATTTCGAAGAGGATGGCAAGCTCGTGCTGCAACGAGCCTGCGCGCTCGGCCTCGAGGGCATCATCTCGAAGGCCAGCGAATCCGTCTACACGTCGGGCCGCGGCAAAAGCTGGGTGAAGGCCAAGTGTTCGGCCCAGCAGGAGTTCGTCATTGCGGGCTACGTCCCTTCCTCCACCGGACGCAACGCCATCGGCTCGCTGTCGCTCGGTGTCTACGAGGGCCGGGACTTGCGTTACGTCGGGCGCGTCGGCACCGGCTTCTCTTCTGGAGTGGCCGAGGCTCTCTATGAACGGCTCGAAGCGATCCGCGTTCGCTCCAGTCCGTTCAAAAAGCCGCTCAGCACTGCCGAGGCGCGCCAGGTTCGCTACGTCAAGCCAGAACTGATCGCGCAGATCGATTTCCGCGGCTGGACCGGAGACAGCCTGCTGCGCCAGGCGTCCTTTCAGGGCTTGCGCGACGATAAACCGGCTCGCGCGATTGTGCGGGAGACGACCATGGCGACAAACGCCGCGCCCGAACGTCCCGACAGCAGCGTAACGCTGACCCATCCCGATCGGGTCTACTGGCCTGACGTCGGCGTCACCAAGGAGGGCCTCGCCGACTATTACGCCGACGCCTGGCCGTTCATGAAACCTTTGATCATCGATCGCGCGCTGGCGCTGGTGCGCTGCCCAGATGGGATCGGCGGACAGACGTTCTTCCAGAAGCATGCCTGGAAGGGCCTCAACAGCAATATCGCCCTCGTCAAGGACCCCAAGGAGCCGGAAGAGCTGATCAGCATTCGCGACTTTGACGGGCTGATGGCGCTCGTGCAGTCGGCGGCGCTGGAGATCCATCCCTGGGGGTCGACCGTCACCGACTGGGAGCGGCCGGACATGATCGTGATGGACCTCGATCCAGGCGACGACGTGGCCTGGACGTC
The DNA here is from genome assembly GCA_963762335.1 of uncultured Alphaproteobacteria bacterium. Taxonomy (GTDB): domain Bacteria; phylum Pseudomonadota; class Alphaproteobacteria; order Rhizobiales; family Beijerinckiaceae; genus Roseiarcus. Next base: position 144,838 of record CAVXKU010000026.1, read on the forward strand.
GGTTATCGCGGCGGCGGAAGAGGTTCGCGCGCGACTGAAGAACGCGGGTCTGGCGTCGTTCGTCAAGACGTCGGGCGGCAAAGGGCTGCACGTCGTCTCGCCGGTCAAGCCGAAAGCGGAATGGCCCGCGGTGAAGGCTTTCACCAAGGCGATCGCCGATTCCATGGCCGCCGACAGTCCCGAACGCTACGTGTCGACGATCCCAAAGGCGCGGCGGCACGGCAAGATCCTGATCGACTATCTGCGCAATCAGCGCGGGATGACCGCGGTCGCGGCCTATTCCACCCGCGCCCGGCCGGGGGCCCCGGTGTCGATGCCCCTCGCCTGGGAGGAGCTCACGCCGGAACTCGGGCCTGCCTATTTCACCACTCGCAACACGCCGACGCGCCTGTCCTCGTCGCCAGATCCGTGGGCGGATTTCCGCGCCGCCGCGGCGCCGATCGAGGAGGAGCGTAAAAAGGCCAAGCCGACCCGGAAGCGGTAAGAGGGGCGCTCGCTCGTGGTGCAAATCTTACGGTTGGCGCCCGCCAAGGTGAGGTGAGTGGAGAGCCGGGAACCGACTGGGAGCTGCCATTCCTGTAGGTTCCCGTTACGGTAGGAATGCGCAATTAGCGGCCATTCGCTGGGCGCGGCGAGGGCAAGTCGACCCCGCGGCGCCACCACGATCACGCTTGCGTGGGCGCGCCATACCGGCAATGGTCTCCCTCCATCACGCGAGGGTTGCGCGATCATGGGCTTCGAAGACAAGAAGCATCGGTCGCATCTGCCCATCGCCACTCCCGAGCGAACCGGCTTCATGGCCTACGATGCGAAAGATCCGGACAGCAAATTCCCGCCGATCGAGCAGCTGCGTCCGCCGAAGGGCGCGCCCAACGTCCTGATCATCCTGATTGACGACGCCGGGTTCGGCTCGGCGAGCGCGTTCGGGGGCCCTTGCCAGACGCCGAGCGCGGAGAAACTGGCGGCAGTCGGTCTGAAATACAATCGCTTTCACACCACCGCCCTTTGCTCGCCAAGCCGCCAGGCCCTGTTGACCGGGCGCAATCACCATTCCGCCGGCATGGGCGGCATCACGGAAATCGCCACCGGGGCGCCGGGATACAATTCCGTCCTGCCCAATACGATTTCGCCGCTGGCGCGGACGCTTGAAGCTCAACGGCTACTCGACGGCGCAGTTCGGCAAATGCCACGAAGTGCCGGTGTGGGAGACGAGCCCGGTCGGGCCGTTCGACGCGTGGCCGACCGGCGGCGGCGGTTTCGAATATTTCTACGGTTTCATCGGCGGCGAGGCGAACCAATGGTATCCGACCCTGTACGAGGGCACGACGCCGGTTGAGCCGAAGAAAACGCCCGAAGAGGGCTATCACTTCATGGAGGACATGACCGACAAGGCGATGGCCTGGGTGTCGCAGCAGAAGGCGCTCGCGCCGGACAAACCCTTCTTCGTCTACTTCGCGCCGGGCGCGACGCATGCCCCCCACCATGTGCCCAAGGACTGGGCCGACAAGTACAAGGGCAAATTCGATCAGGGCTGGGACAAGCTGCGCGAGGAAACGTTTGCGCGGCAAAAGGCGCTCGGCGTCATCCCGCAGGATGCGCAACTCACCGCCCGCCATGCGGAAATCCCCAGCTGGGACGACATGCCGGAGGCGCTCAAGCCGGTCTTGCGTCGGCAGATGGAAGTGTATGCGGGCTTCATGGAGTACACCGACCACCATGTCGGACGCTTGCTCGACGGCCTCAAGAAGCTCGACATCTCCGACGACACGCTCGTTTATTATATCATCGGCGACAACGGCGCCTCGGCCGAAGGCACGATCAACGGCGCCTACAACGAAATGGCCAACTTCAATGGCCTCGCCGCGCTCGAGACCCCTGAATTCCTGATGGAGCGCCTGGACAAGCTCGGCGGCCCGGATTCCTACAACCACTATGCGGTCGGCTGGGCGCACGCGATGAACACGCCCTACCAGTGGACGAAGCAGGTCGCTTCGCATTGGGGCGGCACGCGCAACGGCACGATCGTGTCCTGGCCGAAGGGCATCCAGGCGAAGGGCGAAATCCGCTCGCAGTTCCACCATCTCATCGACGTCGCGCCCACAATCCTCGAAGCCGCGGGTCTGCCCGAACCGGTCTCGGTCAATGGCATCCACCAGCGCCCGATCGAGGGCGTCAGCATGCTGTACTCGTTCAACGACGCCAAGGCCGCCGAGCAGCACGAGACGCAGTACTTCGAGATGTTCGGCAACCGCGGCATCTACCACAAGGGCTGGACCGCGGTGACAAAGCACGGGACGCCCTGGGTGCTCGTTGGGCGAAAGACCGTGCCGCTCGACGACGATGTCTGGGAGCTTTACGACACCAACAAGGACTGGAGCCAGGCGAACGATCTGTCCAAACAGATGCCGGAGAAGCTGCGTGAACTCCAACGCCTGTGGCTGATCGAGGCGACACGCTACAACGTGCTGCCGATCGACGATCGGGTCGTCGAGAAGATGAACCCGGACACCGCCGGCCGGCCGGTGCTGATCAAGGGAAACACGCAGCTGCTGTTCGGCGGCATGGGGCGCCTGTCCGAGAACTGCGTCCTGAACATCAAGAACAAGTCCCACTCCGTCACGGCGCAAATCGAAGTGCCGAAGTCGGGCGCCGAAGGCGTCATCATCGCTCAAGGCGCGAACATCGGCGGCTGGAGCCTGTACGCCAAGGGCGGCAAGCTCAAGTATTGCTACAACGTCGCCGGAGTGAATCACTATTACGTCGAGTCAGCGGACCCGCTGCCCGCCGGCGACCATCAGGTTCGCATGGAATTCGCCTATGCCGGCGGCGGCCTCGGCAAGGGCGGCCAGGTGACGCTCTTTGTCGACGGCAAGAAGGTCGGCGAGGGCGCCGTACCGATGACGCAGGCGATGGTCTTCTCCGCCGACGATGGCTGCGACGTCGGCGAGGATACCGGCGCCCCTGTTTCCCCGGACTACGGCTCGCGCGGCAACGCGTTCAACGGCCGAGTGAAGGGCGTCCAGCTCGCCATTGCCGACGCCGCCGAGAACTCGGACCATCTCGTCTCGCCGGAGGACGCTATCCGCATCGCGATGGCGCGCCAGTAAGGCGGGCGCCCGCCCGTCAGCTTCGCGATTGGCAATGGCCGGTTTACGTCGACACCGGACCTCGCCTGCCGATATCGACCTCGTCCGCTTCCCGCTTGGGCGGCCACACGAGCTCTGCGGCTCATTCTGGCCAACGGAAATTTGTAAGAAACTTCCCTTTTAGAGAAATCCAGGGTAGAGTAGCGGATGGTCAAAGCAGCGCGCCAAAGAGTGGATCGCAGTCCATCGGCTGGCCTCAGGAAGTCGGGAGAGCCCATGGCCCGTGAAAACGGCGAAATGAAAAAATGGCTCAAGTCATTGAAAACAAATAATCCAAAGAAAACGGCGAAACGAAACGGTGGTTAAGCCATTGAAAACAAACAAAACCGCGAAATCATTAATTCGCCGCTCATAATAATTTCAATGATTTACGACACGACGTGCGAAACGTTTCGTTTCGCAGGGCGAAATGAGCGCTTGTCGCTTTCGCGGTTTTTCGGCCCCGTCGAGGCTCGAAACCCAACCGTCCGGCCGAGCGCCCGTCGTTGTCAGTCGGCGCCTCGGGTTGAGCGGCAAGGTGACGCGAAAGAGTTGCGCAAAAGCGCACTCAAGCCATTGAAATCGTTAACGTGCGTAAACTTGTGCGCGGGGTCAGCGTCCTTTCGGCTTCTTGGCGGCTGCGACGCTCCGTTTCAAGGCGTCCATGATGTTGATGACGTTGCTGGGCGGCTCAGGCTCGGCGCTCGGTTTCGCCTTGACCTTTTTCGCGCCCTTCTTTTTCGCCGCGATGATGTCGAGCAAGCCCGCTTGCACCGGGTCGGCGACCATCTCGGGGGCCCCAGGCCTTCTTGCGCGACTTGATGACGTCGCCGATCAGGCGCATCAATTCCGCGTCCGGCTACGTCGCCGACTGCGCTGAAATAGTCGCTCGCGTCGCGCACCTCATCGCCGAAGCGCAACGTCCAGAGCACAATTCCGTTGTCCCGGGGTTTCAGGATAACCGCCCGTTCGCGGCGGTTCAGTACGAGCCGCGAGACCCCGATCATCTCGGTCGAACGCATCGCGTCGCGAATGACGCAATAGGCCTCCTCGCCAATCGGATCGTCAGGCGTCAGGTAATAGGGCGTGTCATACCAGATCCAGTCAATGCTCTCAGAGGCGACGAAACTCTGGATGTCGATGGTGCGGGCGCTCTCAAGGGCGACCGATTCAAGCTCGTCGTCATCCAGGAGAACATAATCGTTCTCGCCACGCGTATAGCCTTTGACCTCGTCGGCCTCATTGACCGGCTTGCCTGTCTCAGCGTCGACATAGTGGTCTGGCAATTCTGCGTTCCCGGTCCGGCGATTCAAAACATGGAACCGAACCTTTTCCTCTTCGCTGGTCGCCGACATCATCGCCACCGGACAGGTGACGAGGCTGAGCTTCATGTAGCCCTTCCAGAAGGGGCGCGCCGCCATCGAAAGGTCCTTTCCGTTCGCCCTCGCGTCATCTCGCGCGCTGGCGCCGCGTTCAGATGAGATCGTCCTTACCACAGTGTCGACTGAGTACGGCGAAACAGAAACGCCGCGAGCTTTGTTCCAGTTGTATATAATTGTTAATGCAACCTATAGTAGTTTGATCATAATTCGGGGCCATGATCGGGGCGATCCAATGACCGACGCACGAGCGCAACTCACGCTACGGAATAAGGCTGCGAGCGCGCGGCGAAGGTCGCCAAACCCACGAGGGCAGGACAACGCGATGACGCAAATCGATTGTCTGATTGAAGTCGCCAGCAAGCTGAAAGAGGCTCGCACCCTTGGCGAGCGGAGCCATGATAGGGCGCTGCTCTATTTCATCGACATGACCATCGCCCATGTCTGCGATTCTCTTGACTGCCGCGCCGCGACCAAAAGCGCCGCTGAAGATCGAGTGAGCCTGATCCACGCCGCTGCGTGAGCGCAGTTCAAGGCGGAACTCAAGCGCCATCCCTAGTCTCTAACTCGCAATAGCGCTCTCTCCGGGAAGAGCGCCGCCTATACACAAGCGCGCCGTTCGGGCAGAACCGCCGCGTCCTTGCGCGTGGCGGACCTCTGCTTTTCCGGGAACTTTCGCATGGCTCGCAACTCGGCGCTGAACGTTTCGGTCGGGATCATCGCCGCCGTCATGATCTGCGTCGCCGCCTTTCAAGCGAGCCAGGTGTTCGCTCCCTTGGCGCTCGCCTTGTTCATCATCGCACTGGTGTGGCCCTTGCAGTCCTGGTTGCAGGCTCGGCTGCCAGCGCTGCTAGCGCTCGCCATCACGATGACCGTGACCGTCGCGGTATGCATCGCCTTCGCCTCGCTTGCCGTTTGGGGACTTCGGACGCGTCGGCGTGTCCCTGATCGCCGATCCGCGCGCTATCGGCGATTTACGAGCACGCGATCGACTGGCTCGACGACCGGGGCATTTCGGTCGCCGGCTTGTGGAGCGAGCATTTCAATGTCAGCTGGCTCCTGCACTGGGCGGGCCAGATCACCGGTCGCGTCAACACCACGCTCAGCTTCTGGCTGATCGCGCTTCTGTACGTCATCTTGGGGTTGATGGAAGTCGACGTCTTGCGCCAACCGGGCGAAGACCTTTCTCCGACCGGAGGCCTCTCGGATTCTCCTGCAAGGCAGCGCCGCGACGGCGGTGAAGATCCGCAAGTACATGGAAGTCCGCACCATGATGGGTCGCGACCGGCGTTCTCGTCGGCGCCTTCGCATGGATCGCGGGATTGCCCCTCGCGCTCGATTGGGGCGTGATCGCGTTTGCGCTCAACTACATTCCATTCATCGGCCCATTCGTCGCGACGCTGTTCCCGACCCTGGTGGCGATATCGTCGCGACCATCGTGGGAATCGGTCGTCGGGGTTTTCATCTGCCTCAACATCATCCAGTTCGTGGTCGGCAGCTATATCGAGCCGCGCGTCTCTGGCGCCGTGCTCGCCATGTCGCCGACGGTCGTGCTGCTCGCCGTCTTTCTGTGGACCTTCCTTTGGGGGCTGTTCGGCGCCTTTATCGGCGTGCCGATCGTGATCGCGATCATCACATTCTGCAGCTATCATCCATCTGCGCGATGGGTCGCGGACCTCTTCGGCGGGCACGCCGAGATGACCCGTTAGCGCATAGCTAAGCGCCGACCGCGTCTTCGGTGACGACGGCGAGGTCAATCCGCTCGGGCGCCATCAGCGCCAGACCGCCATCGGACCCGAGCCCAAGCGCGTGGATATAAAAATGGGTTGGCTTCGTGTCCGGCGCCATCACCGGCGAGGGGGCGGAGATAATCTTCAGCTCGCCGCAGGCGCCGATCCAATCGACGTGGCGATGGCCGTGCATGACGACGACGCGATTGGCGTAGGGCTTGAGCATGCGCTGAAACCAGCTGCCGTTGACCAGCGCGGTGCCGATGCGCTCGGAGAAGGCTTTGACGGGCATCGGATACTCGATCAAATGATGGTGCAGCGCGACGATCCATCGGGCGTTGGGATAACGGTCGAAAGCGGCCATGAGCCGGTTCGCCTGGCCGGCCGAAATCATGCCCAGGGCATTGGTGAATGAGAAATTCGTGTCGGCGTTCGAATTGAGAATAGCGACGCCGAGGCCCTCGTCGTCTTCCGGCGGAAGAATCAGCGGGAACAGTTCGTCCCAGAATCGCGTGAGGCGGTTCGACAGCCGAAGTCCGCCCTGGTCCGCGAAAGACTCGATCGCCTGACGCTACGGCGCAAGCGCACGCCGCAAGGGTCAGTCCGGGCTCGGTCGCGCCATCGCTCATTATGCGCAGGCGATCGGCGCCGAAGGCGGCGATTGCGGACAACGCGCGCATCTTGCGCAGGGTCTTCGCCGGACTGAACGGCAGATCGAGACGCGCCGGATTGGCGCGATCGACGACGTTCACGTCGTGGTTCCCCGGCAGAATCAGCATCCGGTGAGAAAGGTCGGGATGTGCCCGCGAGAATATCGAAGAATTCGGCCCATTCGGCCGAACGTCCGGCGTCGGTCATATCGCCGGTGACAAGGATAAGGTCGAGCGGCCGGATGGCGTGCTCGGCCTCGAGGCGAGCCATGACTCGTCTGACGCGATCGTTGCCGCGCGGGCCGCCCCGGCCGCTCTCGATGCGAAAGCCGTAACGCTCGCCGACAATATGGATGTCGGACAAATGGACAACCCGCCAGACGCGCCCGTCCAATGGCGCTTGGTCGTACGCTTCGAGGTCGAGCGGCTGATCCATGCTCGCGTCCGCGAAGCCCCAGATGAGGGAAGCCGCCGCGAGGTAGGCCGACATGATGACGATGGCGTTGGCGAGGGTCGGCAGGATCAGGAGATGCGGGACGATAAGATCCGAGGCCGATCCGATCCATCGGGTCGCCGGCCAGGCGACGCTCGCAACCAGCGCGGCGACGGCGGCAAGAAGGATTCCGGCGGCCGCGCAACTCATGGCCCGCATCCGGACGAACTCAGCTCCCCGGCGGGGTGCGAAAGTGCGCTCTGCCAGATGGCGGATCGCCTCGCGGCACAAGGCGTAGCCCGGCTGAACGCCAAGCGCATTCAGCGCCCAGAAATTCGCCTCGGCGACGCGAAGCAACGGGCGCCAGCCGAACCAGCCGACGAACACGACCGCGAGCAGCACGAGCCCCGCGCCGATTCCGTAGAGTTCCAGCACTCTGGAAAAAACGTTCCCGACCCATGCAGTCACGACAAGCGGCGCGAGCCCCAGGATCGCCGCCGGCAGCACGATCGACGCCACCCACGCGAGCAGGAGTTTCGTCAGGCTGATTTCGGCGAGCAAACTCCGGCGATCGCCAGAAGCGACTTCTGCTTCGGGCTCGAAACGTCGTCCTCGGCGTCTCCGTAACGCGGGTCGAGAATTGGCCTTCCGCGATCCGACTGGCGTAGTTCGACCCGAGACTGAGCGCTCGAGAGAGAAACGTCGGGCGCTCGCATGGCGTCAGGCAACAGGCTTTCCAGGTTGTTGAAGCCGCATAGCATGTCGGGATCCGGCGCGGTAGCGAAGCCCTGCAACCCGCAACACACCATCCCCTCCCCCATTCATCTGACGTTCAAACGGCGCGTCCACAATCGCACCATTCGGAGGATGCACCCATGTTTCGTAAGCTTGTCATATCTTTCGCCGCGGCGGCGGGACTGATGTCCCAGTTCGCCCTTCCCGCCGAGGCCGGAATCGGCGGCGGCGCATTCGCGCCGCCTGCCTCGCTCGCCGAAACTTCGCCGATCGAAAACGCGCAGTTCATGTGGGGCGGTCGGAATTACTGCTGGTACAATTCAGCCTGGCGAGGCCCGGGTTGGTACTGGTGCGGTCACGCGTGGCGGCGTGGGACAGGCTGGGGCGGCGCAGCCGGCTGGCACGGCTGGCGCCATCCGGGGGTCGTCCATCGGCCCATCCACCGGCCCGTCCACAGGCCCCCGGTTCACCACAGGCCGCCTGCCCATCGCCCCGGCCATAACCGGCCCGGCCATCCTGGGCACGTGAGGCCGCCGGCGCATCGTCCCGGCGGTGGCCACAATAGGCCGCCCGCCCATCGCCCCGGCGCCGGCGGTGGCGGCCAACGCCGCTGAGCGCATCCGAGGCGATACGGCGCAGGCGACTTCCCTGATCGTTGCGCGGTCTGCGGTCGCCCTGTAAGCACGGGCTCAATGCCCGTGAGAGGATTCGCTTTGGCCCCGTGCACCCTTGATCCGCGAGCGCGCGGACGTATTTGCGCGCTCGTCGCCGCATCGCTTCTCGCGGCTCTCATGGCTGGCTGCAATCAGGAAGCCAAGACCGAGCCGCCCCAGCCGCGCCCAGTCCGCACCGTCACCGTGGAAAAGGGCAAGATTGGCAACTCGGTCACGCTTACCGGGGACATCCGCGCCGAAAATGAGGTGAACCTCGCCTTCCGCGTCGGCGGACGGATCATCGAGCGGAAGGGCGAGGTCGGCGACAAAGTCGAGCCGGATCAAGTGCTGGCGAAGCTCGATCCGCAGGACGAGCTCAACACCGTGCGCTCGGCGCAAGCGGCGCTCAACGCCGCGCGCGGCCAGGAGGTCGAGGCGCAGAACACTTTCGATCGCCAGAACCACCTGATGGAGCGGGGCTTCACGACGCGAGCGATTTTCGATTCTGCGAAGCAGGCGTTGCAGACGGCGCAGGCGCGGGTTGACGATGCGACCGCGCAACTGGATATCGCTCAGGACCGGTTGAGCTTCACTGAGCTTAAGGCCAATGTTGAGGGGACGATCACCGCCCGATCCGCCGAATCGGGTCAGGTGGTGCAGGCGGGACAATCGATCTTCACGATCGCGCGGCAGGACGGTCGCGACGCCGTGTTCGATGTTCCGGCCCAGGTCTTGAGGGCCGCGCCGCCGGATGCAATCGTCACCATCGCGCTCGCCGACGACCCGTCGGTCACGGCGAAGGCGCGCGTGCGGACGGTCTCGCCGCAGGCCGATCCGGTCACCCGCACGTTCCAGGTCAGGCTCAGCCTGATCGATCATCCGGAGGCCATGCGTCTCGGCGCCTCGGTGATCGGGCGCCTTCAGCTCGAGGGCGGGCGCGGGCATCTCGATTCCGGCGAGCGCGCTGACCTCGATCGATACGGCAGCCGGCGGTGTGGGTGGTCGATCCCGCGAACCTCACGGTTGCGCTGCGCAATGTCGAGGTGCAGCGCTTCGATCCAGCATCTGCGGTGATCTCGCGGGGCTCTCGCCCGGCGACGTGGTGGTGACGGCGGGCGTCCAGGCCTTGCATCCGGGCCAGAAGGTCCGGCTGCTCGGAGCCGCTTCGTGAGCGAACTCAATCTTTCCGATTGGGCGCTGAAGCATCGCTCCTTCATCGTCTTCACCATGATCGCGGCGACGCTCGCCGGAATCGCCTCGTTCTTCAGCCTCGGCCGCGCCGAAGACCCGCCCTTCACCTTTCGCACCATGATCGTCCAGGCCGGATGGCCCGGCGCGACCATGGACGACACGCTGAGCCAAGTCACCGAACGGATCGAGCGCAAGTTGCAGGAGACCAAAGGGCTCGATTTCCTGCGCAGCTACACCATCCCCGGCCGGACGACGATCTTCGTAAACCTGAAAGGCTCGACCAAGGCCTCCGAAGTGCCGGACATCTGGTATCAGGTGCGCAAGAACATCGGCGACATCCGCGGCACGCTGCCCGCCGGCGTGGTTGGGCCGGGCTTCAACGACGACTTCGGCGACACTTTCGGATTGATCTACGGCTTCACCGCCGACGGCTTCACCCATCGCGAATTGCGCGATGATGTCGAGGACATCCGCTCGCGGCTCTTGCAAGTTCCGGACGTGTCGAAGATCGAGTTGATCGGCGCCCAGGACGAGCAGATCTATGTCGAGTTCTCGACTCAGGAACTCGCGGGCCTGGGCATCGACCGGGCGGCGCTGCTTGCGGCGCTACGAGCCCAGAACGCGGTCAGTCCCGCAGGCGCGCTCGAGACCGGCGACGAGAAGATCCTGCTCAGGGTGTCCGGCGCCTTTCGGTCGGAAGCGGACCTCCTCGACGTCAACTTCCTGTCCAACGGCCGGCTGATCCGTTTGCGAGACATCGCGACCGTCAGGCGGGGCTATTCCGATCCGCCGCAGCCGATGTTTCGCGTCAACGGCAAGCCCGCGATCGGCCTCGCCATCGCGATGCGCGACGGTGGCGATATCCTTTCGCTCGGCCGCAACGTGAAAAAGGCGATCGACCAGAGCGTCGCGAACCTGCCGCTCGGCATCGACGCGACGCTCGTGTCCGACCAGCCGGTCGTCGTCCAGACCGCAATCGGCGAGTTCATGAAATCGCTGTGGCAGGCGATCGCCATCATCATGGCGGTGAGCATCATCAGCCTGGGTTTAAGGCCGGGCTCGGTGGTGGCGCTGACGATTCCGCTCACGATCGCCATCGTGTTCCCGATCATGCAGGCGATGCACATCGACCTGCAGCGCATCTCGCTCGGCGCGCTGATCATCTCCTTGAGCCTGCTTGTCGACAGCGCCATGACCGCGATCGACGTGATGACGACGCGCCTCGCCCAGGGCGACAGCAAGGAAGAGGCCGCGTCCTTCGCCTACAAGACCCTGGCGCTGCCGATGCTGACCGGCACGTTCGTCACCATCGCGGGCTTTGTGCCGATCGGTTTCGCCCGCAGCGCGGCCGGCGAATACACGTTCTCGATCTTCGCCGTGGTGACGATCGCGCTGGTCGTCTCGTGGTTCGTCGCGGTGCTGTTTGCGCCGCTGCTCGGCGTCTGGATCCTCAAGAAGCCGGACAAGCCGGCGGCCGCCGAGCCCAACTTCGTCCTGCGCACGTTCCGTTCGATCCTTGTCGGCGCGATGCGGGTGCGCTGGGTCACGATCGCAGTGACGCTCGCCTGTTTCGTCGCTGCGCTGCTGGCGCTGCCCTACGTGCCGCGGCAGTTCTTCCCCGCTTCCGACCGTCCCGAGCTGGTGGTCGATCTGACGCTGCCGCAGAACGCCTCGATCTTCGCTAGCCAGGACGCATCAGCGAAGCTCGACGCGATCCTGAAAGCCGATCCCGACGTCGCGAGCTGGAGCACCTATGTCGGGCGCGGCGCGATCCGCTTCTACCTGCCCCTCGACGTCAAGCTGCCCAATGATTTCTTCTCGCAGGTCGTCGTGATCGCCAAGGACGTGGCTGCACGCGATCGGCTCCACGCCAAGCTCGAGAAAGCGCTGGCCGAACAGCTCCCGAGCGCGGTTGCGCGCGTGTCGCCGCTCGAACTCGGTCCGCCGGTCGGATGGCCGGTGCAATATCGGGTCAGCGGGCCCGAAGCTGCGCAAGTGCGCGAGATCGCGCTCAAGCTTGGGCAGACGATGGGCGAAGAACCCAAATCTCAGGCTGGTCAATTTCGACTGGATGGAGCCGTCGCGCGAGGTGCAGAGTCAAAATCGACCAGGATCAGGCCCGTCTGCTCGGATTGAGCTCGCAAACGCTCTCCGACACGCTGAACACCGTGATGAGCGGAACGCCGATCACGCAGGTTCGCGACGGCATCTATCTGATCAACGTCGTCGCGCGCGCGAATGACGAGCAGCGGGTGTCGCTCTCCACCTTGCGTTCGCTGCAACTGCCGCTGCCGAACGGACGCACCGTGCCGCTGAGCCAGGTGGCGACCTTCGATTTCGATCAGGAATACCCGCTGATCTGGCGGCGCGATCGGGTCCCGACGCTCACAGTCGCAGGCGGACGTGCGCGGCGACGCGACGCCGGAAGGCGCGGTTCAATCGCTTGAACCGGCAATCGAGAAACTCGAAGCGAGCCTGCCGAGCGGTTACCACATCGCGGTCGGCGGCACGGTGGAGGAAAGCGCGCAGTCGCAGGCTTCCGTGTTCGCGCTGCTGCCGGCCGCGCTCGTTCCTGATGCTCCTCTTCCTGATGGCGCAATTGCACAGTTTCGGACGCGTCGCGCTGGTCGTCGCGACCGTGCCGCTCGGATTGATCGGCATCGTTCTCGCGCTCCTGCTCGCCAACCGGCCGCTCGGATTCGTGGCGATTCTCGGGATCCTCGCGCTGGTCGGCATGATCGCGCGCAACGCGGTGATCTTGATCGATCAGATCGAGACCGAGCGGGCGCAGGGACGCGACATCTGGGACGCGGTGGTCGAGGCGACGCTCTCCCGCTTCCGCCCGATCATGCTGACGGCGGTCTCGACCGTGCTGGGCTTGATCCCGATCGCGCCGACCGTGTTCTGGGGACCGATGGCGTTCGCGATCATGGGCGGCTTGTTCGTCGCCACCCTGCTGACGCTGCTCGTGCTGCCGGTCTTCTACATCACGCTCTATCGCGCGAAGCAGCCGCGACGGCCGCCGCCTAGCGCCCTTCCCTTCTCCCTCAGGGGCAAGGTGGCCGAGGGCTGGATGAGGGGCGGCCAGAAAAGGCGCGCTTCGCGCGAACCCCGTTCCGGTACAGAGGTGGATCAGGACATTGCGTGTTGACCGGTGTCGCGCTTTTGGCGAACTTGCGCCCGCCGAGAAAGCGGTCGCAAATCCACTTTTGAGGTTCATCATAAAAGCGCAGCGGCGGGGGAAAGGCGAGGAGAAACAAGCCATGAAACGTCAATTGATTCCCGCCCTCGCGATCCGCGCCGGGACGATATGCGCGCTTGCGGCGCTTAGCGCGGTCCTTCAAATTACTCCATCCGCCGCCGCGTCGCTGGTGGTGCAAACGGAAGACGGCGCGGTTCAAGGAAACGTGGCGCTGGGCGTGGAGAACTTTCTCAACATCCCCTATGCGGCGGCGCCGGCCGGCGCATTGCGTTGGAGCCCTCCACAACCTCCGGCGCACTGGAGCGACGTTAGGTCGGCCAAGGACTACGGCAGCTACTGTCCGCAACTGAAGACGCTCAATTCCGCCAATCTGGCGATCAACGAAGACTGTCTCGACGTGAACATCCAGCGCCCGATCGGAACGCGCGAGGACGCAAAGCTTCCCGTCTACGTCTACATTCACGGCGGCGGCCATGTCACCGGCAGCGGCGTCAAGGACGGTCAGGACAGGATCGTTCGCACGAACCCGGTGGTGGGCGTCACGCTGAACTATCGGCTCGGCGCGCTCGGCTTTCTCGCGCTTCCCTCGCTGACCGGCGGCGGCAATTTCGGTTTCGAAGATCAGCAGGCGGCGCTCGGCTGGATCAAGCGCAACATCGCAGCCTTCGGCGGCGATCCAAACGCCATCACGATCGGCGGGGAGTTCAGCGGGGGGCTGGTCGGTATGCGGGCATCTCGTCGCGCCGGGGTCGCGCGGTCTATTTGACAGGGCCATCATTCAGAGCGGCGCCTGTGACAGCAAGCCGGCGGCGCAAGCCGAGGCTGAGGGCGTCGAGTACGCGAAGAAACTGGGCTGCGACGAGGCGACGTCGATGGCGTCGTGCCTACGCGAAAGGCCCGTCGCGGATCTCCTGAACGCGCAGGCGCCGTTTTATCTGTTGACCGACGGAACGCCCGCGCTGCCAACCCATCTTTGGACGGCCATTAATGCAGGCGACTACGCGCGCGTGCCGATTCTGATCGGTTCGACGCGCGACGAGCTTCGCACGTTCTCGCAGTCGTCGATTGGCTGGACTGAGGCGCAATATGACGTCTTTGTCCGAAAGAACTTCGGGCCCCAGGCGGACGTGGTCTTAAAGCAATATCCCTGGCCGGCGAACGAGGCAGAGCCCGCCGCCGTCGCCTACCAGGTCGCCGCCATCGGCACGGATAGCGGAAACCTCGGAGCTGGCGTTATCGAGCAGGGGATCGGCGGCTGCGCGACATCGGCTTTAACCGCGATCTTCGCGAAGGATGTCCCTGTCTATGCCTATGAGTTCAGCCCTCGCAACGGCCCTGGCCGCTATACGATCGCAGGCTATCAATGGGGCGCAGGCCACGCCAGGGAATTGGTCTATCTCTATCCATTCCATGACGGGGGCGTCGTAGCCTCGGGCTTCACCCCCGACCAAAGCAAGACCGCCGACGCGATGGCGCGCTATTGGGGCGCCTTTGTCATCCACGGCCAACCCAAGGTCGCCGGCCTGTCGGATTGGCCAAGTTACGCGGCAAGTCAAAGCATGCTCAACTTCGGCGACGGCGCCAAGATGGAACTCATGCCAGTGACTGCGTTTAAGACCGAGCACAAATGCGAGTTCTGGGACCAGTTCGCCAATGCTCCCTATCCGATGAAGTAGCGCGCGAGACGGTTCTGAGACCGATGCGTTCGTAGGCGCCAGAAGCGCCCTTCCCCGTCTGGACAAGGTCGTGCTTCGCACCCCAACCTCTCTCCCCAAAGGGCGTCGAAGGACGCCCGTCTCTCGACGGGCTATGGGAGAGGGGAACTGACGCAAAGGAAGCTGTCATGAAAACGCTTCATGTCGGCGAGATCGCCATCACGAGCCTCGTCGAGCGCGACGGTCCCTGGCGCACGCCAGAGGCGATGTTTCCCGCCTACGATCCCGAGGTCGGGCGCAGACATCTCGCCGAGCTTGACCCGATCGTGTTCGATCCAGCGAGCGGGCGAATGGTGATCACCTACCAGACGTTCCTCGTGCGCACGCCGAGGCACACCATCCTGATCGACACCTGCACGGGCGAGGACAAGGGCTACGGCGCCCCTTACGACTTTCCCAAGCAACCCTGGCTCGACAATCTCCACGCCGCCGGTTTGGGCGTCGAGGACATCACGCACGTCTTTTGCACGCATCTGCATTTCGACCACACCGGCTGGAACACGATGCTTCGCAATGGCCGCTGGACGCCGACGTTTCCCAAGGCGAAATACATCTTTCACAAGGACGAGTACGCTCGTTGGGAGGCGACGACCGCGCGTGGAGAGACGCCGCCAGGCATTATACAGGGCGCCCTGCCCGGCAACTCATGGACCTACAATTGCCGGCCGGTTGTGGAGGCGGGACAGGCGCTGCTGGTCGACGACACGTTTCAGCTCGACGATAATTTCACCCTGATTCCGACGCCCGGCCATTCGCCCTGCCATTGCTGCGTGATGATCCGCTCGCAGGGCCAGGAGGCGGTGGTCACTGGCGATCTGATGCACCACGCGCTCCAATGCCGGGAGCCCGATTGGTCGACCATCTTTGACACCGATCCCGTGCAGGCCGCGCAGTCGCGTCGCCGCCTTCTGGGGCAGGTCGCCGACACAGGCACATTCGTCCTGCCGATCCATTTTCCGAACCCGACTACGGGCCTGGTGTCCGCCGACGGCGACCGCTTTCGCTACACGTTCGTGGGGTAGGAACTCCCTTCTCCCTCTGAGAGAAGATGACGAGGCAGGGCGTCCAGAAGAAGCCGCTAAGAACGCGGAGCGCTCCGTGCGGTCGGTTCCCTTGCGACATGCGCGCAGTGTTAGCCCCAAATTTCAATCATACGGTTGTGTGACCGCCCTCACGCCTATTTGCTAAGAATTGTGCTCAGGTGCTTGTCCTCCCGCTTAACGGGAGGCTTTTTTGAAATAATTCATTTTAGGAGAACGCCATGTCTATGTCTGGAAATTGGGTCGGCCACTTCAGCTGGGGTTCAACCGGCAACTATGGGCAGTTCAATATTGCGTTCAACCCAAACGGCACCTTTGGGGGTTCTTTCAACGGACATTGGTTCGAACAAGATGGAACCTTGCTGCTGGGTTTCGATAGCGGCCCGGCGAAATACGGTATCAATGTCGCAAGCAATGTCGGTGCCGGCGCGATGTCCACCTTCGCCGGATTGAACGGCGCCGCTTATCTCACCAAGGCAGGTACGGTCGGGATCCAGGAACTCACGGCCGCGAAGGCGCACAAGCAGTCGCACAACGCCATGGGCCTGCCGAACTGATTGGAACGCTCCGCTAGAGCAGGGCGCCGCTTCGGTCCCGTCCTTCTCCCTCTGGGAGAAGGTGGCGGGCGAGAGCCCGACGGATGAGGGACGCGGCGCCCCAGATGAAGGCGCGCTTCGCGCATGAACCCTCACCCCAACCCCTCTCCCCAAAAGGGCGTCTGGAAGAACGCCCGTTTCTCGACGGGCTATGGGAGAGGGGATGCTTAAAAATACCCGACGGTGCTCCCAAGCACGATCACCGCAGCAAGCGCCAGAAGGCCGCCAACGATCGACACCATGACGATGTCGAGATAACTTTCCCGATGCGTCGAGTTACAGACCGCGAGTAGCGTCACGACCGCGCCGTTGTGCGGCAAGCTGTCCAGCGTGCCGGCGCCGATCACCGCCACGCGATGCAGGAGCCCGGGATCGATCCCCTGCTCCTGGGCGATCTTGAGATAGGTGGCGCCCAGCGCGTCGAGCGCGATGGTGAGCCCGCCAGAAGCCGAACCCGTCAGTGAAGCGAGCACGTTGGTCGCGACCGCGAGCGACACCAGCGGGCCGCCTTCGATGCCGAGCACCCAATCGCGCACCATCGCGAACGCCGGCAGCGCGGCGACGACCGAACCGAAGCCAACCAGACTGGCGACGCTCAGCACCGGCAACACCGATGCGTTGGCGCCCGCGTCCATGCTGTCGCGCAAAGCCGGCAGGCGCCGAGTGTTGACGGCGATGAGAACCACGATGGCGACAAACAGCGCGGTCGCCACCGCCCATACGCCTCCAACCGCAGGCAGCGAGGTCGAGCCCCATTCCTCAGACGCGAGAAACGACGCGTCCATGCGCGGCAGGACGAACAGCGACATGAGAAGATTGACCGCGACGACAACGATGAGCGGCAGGGCCGCGAGCGCAATTGGGGGACCGACGTCGCTCGGACGTCCGTGGATCGCTTCCGGAGGGTCGAATGTGCTGGCCGTGGTGGCGCGCTCGCGCACCAAAAGATCATCCGCCGCATTCCCTCCCGGAACGTCGGCTCCATAGCCTTCGCCCCTGGCGCGCGCGCTTTTCTCGGCGCGCCCGAGCCACCACATGCCGAAAGCGAACATCACAATCGCGGCAATGAAGCCAAGCCCCGGCGCGGCGAAGGGCGTGGTGCCGAAGAACGGCATGGGAATCGCGTTCTGGATCGCCGGCGTTCCCGGCAGAGCCGACATGGTGAAAGTCGTCGTGCCGAGCGCGATTGCCGCGGGCATCAGTCGCCGTGGGATCGCCGGCGGCGCGAAACAATTGATGCGCCATCGGCGCGAGGACAAAGAAGGCGACGAACAGGCTAACCCCGCCATAAGTCACGATCGCGCCGGCGAGCACGACGGCCAGCACCGAACGCTGCGGTCCTAGACGCTCGGTCATATATTTCGCGATCGACGTCACCGAGCCGCTATCCTCCATCAGCTTGCCGAACAGGGCGCCGAGGAGAAAAATCGGGAAGAACTGCATGACGAAGCGCGCGGCGCTCCCCATGAAGGTCTGCGTCCAGTGGGCAAGCAGCGGCTCGCCGGCCAGCGCCGCCGCGAGGATCGCGGCTGCTGGCGCCAGCAGAAGCACGCTCCAGCCGCGGTAGGCGAGCCAGATGAGGAGCCCAAGCGCAATGAGGATGCCGAGAAGCCCCATGGCCTCACACTCCCTCGAGCAGAACGTCGATGTCGAGGGTCGAGCGCTTGCCAAGATCCATCGCATGATCGTCGAGAAACGCCTGCGCGGCTTTTCTTCCCTCGTCGCGCAGGAACGAGAAGAACTCCCATTCCGCGTTGAGTTTCGACGAAGCGCCAAGCTCGGCCATGATGGCGTTCTTCACGTAATGCACCCGCATCTCTTTCCAGAGCCGGCCCTCGCCGTCGCCCGGATCCGCGGCCTTGCGCAGGAGCGCCATCATCCTGAGCTCCTTCAACACCACGGAGTTGAACGATATTTCGTTCAACCGGTTCAGGATGTCGGCGGCGCTGCGCGGAATGCCCGGACGCTCGATCGGATTGATCGGCACCAGAATCGTGTCCTGCGATTTGCATTCGCGGATGAGCGGGGTGAGCGTCGGATTGCCGGAATAGCCGCCGTCCCAATAAGCTTCGCCGTCAATCTCGATCGCCTGGAACATGGTCGGCAGACAGGCCGAGGCGAGCAGGACGTCCGGCGTGACGGCGTCGTTCTTGAACACCTTGCCGCGTCCAGTGCGCACGTTGGTCGCGGTGATGAACAGATGGATCGGCGACTGCGCCAGGACTTCGAAATCGATCAATTCGGCCAGGATCTCGCGCAAGGGATTCTTGCCCATCGGATTGACGTCGTAGGGCGACACAAGGCGCGACATCAGATCCATCGCGACATACATGGGCGAGGAATCGAGCGTCCAGCGGCCGAGCAGCACATCGAGCGGGCCGCGCTGGAACGGACTGAATCGGGCGGCGTCCGAGACGCGGCGCCAGAAGGCCCCGAGCGCCTCGCGGGCGCCGGCGGCCCCGCCTTTCTGGTGGCCGTAGACCAGCACCGCGGCGTTCATCGCGCCCGCAGACGTGCCGGAAATGCCGTCGATCTCGAGCCACGGCTCTTCGAGCAGGCGATCGAGCACGCCCCAGGTGAAGGCGCCGTGCGAGCCCCCGCCCTGCAGGGCAAGATCGACCAGGACGGGCTTGCGCGTTATCGGCTTCAATGTTTCAGTCGGCATCTCGTGACCTCGAATGGCCCGTCGCGGGCTTGACGCTGATCGCCTCGCGCGCCTTGCCCCACCGGGACGACGCCGCGCGCCTGCTTAAATCGCAACGCGTGAGCGTAAGGATCAAGCGACCGGCTTAGCTGTTGATTGTATTCGCGCCGAGGCTTTCAAAGCGCCAATCCTGACGCCGCCGATTTATTGAGATAGACTCGGAGCCGCCGAGGCGTAAACAGTTTTGCGCTCCACCGCAAATTGGACGGACGATGACCGACCCAAACGACTTTCTTGATCCGGAGGCGGAGCCGCAACCGGAGCTTGAACCTGTTCCGGACAAATTTTTTTCGATGAGCACCGTGCTGCGAAACGTTCCTTATGTGGCGGCGCTGGCGCTATCCATATTCGGCGTCGCCTATAGCAATTTCTCCGGCCACGCGATCAACGGTTACTGGGAATTCCTGGCGATCGCCATGGCGCTCGTCTGCGTCGCCACCGGATGGCCCAACGCGCCCGAGCGTAGCACGCGGTTCCGGTTGCTTTGGACCCAAGTCGCGCATTGGCTGACGATCCTGGTTGCGATGAACATTGTGCTTCTGCCGGGCTTTCAACAAACGGTGCCCGTGCAAGCTGCGGGGCTCGTGCTCCTTTTGTTGCTCGGAGTGGGGACTTTTCTCGCGGGCATCAATCTGATGTCGCTCAGAATCGGCTTTCTCGGCGCCGCCATGGCGCTCTCCATTCCAGCAATGACGTGGCTAAAACAGGCTTCGCTGTTGCTGCTCCTGGGCGGCGTCGCGATCGCTGGCCTCGCCATCGCCTTCTGGCCGCGGGGGAAGAAAGCGTCGGCCTGAAAGCCGCGCTTCCATGGGCGCGCGCGATGGCTGCGTGCGAGAAACTTTCCCCGTTGCGTGTTGAACCTAAAACTGGACCTTCATTCCGCACCATCGGCAGGTCGTCCCATCGAGGGAAAATGTCTTGCGGTTGGTGATGACGACATTGACCGTATCGTCAGTCCCGTCCAGCTCCGGTCCCGAGCAGCTACGGGTCAATGTGTAAACCTTACCTTTCTGCGTCATTGTCTTGATTGTGCATTCCGCCTGAGAAATGTTCAAACCATTGTTTCCGCCCCAATAGGACATGGTGGCCGCAGTCGAGGCGCCCTTGCATGCGGTGCTGCTGTCGACAAAGACGCCATGCGCCAGCGGGAGCTGGTCTGCCGCCTTTGCGGGAAGCGGGACCGCGGCGGCCACCAGCAAGACGAACGCGTAACGCATAGAGCTACCTTCCTGGCCCGAGCGGTGTTCCTGATCGAAGTATGCCCGGCTCCATTTGCGCCGTCCAGAATGAAACCCTCTGGGGCGGCGGCGCCATCGCCTTCTGGCCGCTGTAGGAAGGTGTCGGTCTGAGCCAAGGTCGAGGGGGTCTTGCTCGTGGAAAATCCTTCCCCGTCGAAGCAGGACTTGCCCGTCTCAGCGGTTCAGCCGTCGGCCCTTCCGGCCGATCACCCGCCACACGTCCAACTCGCCTCCGCCTTTCACGTTGACGGTTCCCGCGGATTCGCAGTCGAACTCAGCGCCGACCAGATCGTAGGTGCTGCGTGTGATCTGGATGGTCCCGCTTTGCCCGTGCAATTCCATGCGGCTCGCGACATTCACCGTCGCGCCCCAGAGATCGTAGATGAACTTCTTGCGGCCGATGACGCCCGCGACCACCGGCCCGGAATTGACGCCGATGCGGAACGCAAGCGTCTCGCCGCCGAATGTGCGGCTCGCCGCCACGTCGCGCATGTCGAGGGCGAGTTGGACCAGAGCAAGCGCGTGGTCGCCTCGCTCGCGAGGCACGCCAGCGGCGACCATGTAGCAATCGCCGATCGTCTTGATCTTTTCGAGGCCGTGCTTCTCGACAAGATCGTCGAAGCTGGAGAAAACCTCGTTGAGGAGATTGACCAGGCGCAGCGGACTCATCGCCGCGGCCATCGGGGTGAACCCGACAACATCGGCGAACAGGACGCTCGCCGATTCGTAATGCGCGGCGATGGCGCCCTGGTCGACTTTGAGCGCGTCCGAGATTGCCTTCGGCAGGATATTGAGGATGAGCGTCTCGGAGCGCTCCTGAAAGAAGTTTCGCTGCGCCACGAAATAATAGAGCAGCGCGAAGACGATCGCGATCACGCTGCCGAGGTTCAAAACGAAGAACCAGGTGACGAACGCTTCCGGCAACTCGGGGACTTTCAGCGAAGGCTCGAGGAGCGCGCTCGCGATCAGGAGCAAAACGAAGCCCACGATCCACAGCAAAGTCTGGCGCAGATCCTCGACCAGAAGCGAGATGACCGGACAGAGCGCCGCCCAGATGATCACCGCGCTCGAATTTCTAAAGCCGCCAAGACTCATCGTGACAAGCCAGGGCAGCGCCAGGGTCATCAAAAGCTGGGTGGAGCGGTAGAGGCGGAAGTTGCGAGTCCAGGCGAACAGGGCCGTGTTGATTGGCGTGACGATCGAATAGACCGCCGGCGCTGCGGCGGCGAGCGGCGCCCCGGCGGCGAGATAGACCACCGACCAAAGAAGCGTCGCCGGCAGGGTGCCGACGGCCATGAGCACCATCACCAGCCGCTGCAGCGCCGCGTCGCTGGTTTCAAGAGGGTCGGCGCCGACCCGCGCGGCCAGCGCGACCAGCTTTGCAGATGCGGCGGTCGACCAGACAGGCCGGCGACTGTGAGGCGCCCCGTCTCTCCCCATGCGTCCACCTCGGGCGAGAAGGACCGGCGTGTCCGATCACCCCGCATTCGCCATAGCACAAGGCGCGAAGCGGCGAGTGGGTTCCCCTGGGCTCGGCGCGTCGAGGCCGGGTTCAGCGAAGTTTGAAAATGCTGCGGTCCGCCTCATCTCGAAAGCGGACTCGATCAGCCTCGTCGAGGCTACTCGTCCGCGGGAACGGGAGTGAGCGACTCCGCGCTGCGCGCAATTGCGAGTGGCGGAAGCCTCAGGCTGCGCGTTGACCCTGCGCGGCGTTCGACACTTCCGCCCATTGGTCCCAGGTATCGAGCCGCCCTTCATAGAGCTTTTTGATCATGGGAAGCGGACCCGTGCCGAGCAAAAGGCGAAGCGGGGCATTATCCGCGTCAACCACCTTCAGGATCGCGGCGGCGGTCGCCGTCGGATCGCCGGACATTTCCGGCTTGAATGCGCTCAAGACGGCTTGCCGTACGGGTTCGTATTCCGCCATGGCCGGCGGCGTCTTCATCGAGGAGCTGAATTCCGTGGCGAAGCTGCCCGGTTCGATGATCGTGACCTTGATGCCGAAACTGGCGACTTCGCCCGCGAGGGCCTCGCTCATGCCTTCGACCGCGAATTTGGTCGCCACGTAAATCCCGCCCGTCGGGAAACCGATGACGCCGCCAATGCTCGACACGGTGAGGATGTGGCCGCTGCGCTGAGCGCGCAACAGCGGCAGCGCCGCCTGGATGACGGACAGCGTCCCGAACACATTGGTGTCGAAGTTCGCCTGGGCCTCGGCCGTCACGACTTCTTCGAGTGCGCCCATGTAGCCGTAACCTGCATTGCAGAGGATCACGTCGAGGCGTCCAAAATGCCGGTGCGCTCGGGCGACCGCCTCGAACACCGCGTCGCGATCGGTCACGTCGAGCGGCAACGCAAGGATGGAATCGCCATGAGCGCCGACGAGATCGTCGAGGGCATTCAAGTCGCGAGCGGTCGCCGCGACTTTGTCGCCGCGCTCGAGCGCCGCTTCCGTCCAGATGCGCCCGAACCCGCGCGAAGCTCCGGTGACGAACCATATTTTTGGCTGTACCATGTTTTGTTTCTCCTGGTGAATGATCGCGCTCGATGCGTGCCGCCACGAGCGCCGAGACGTTGGCGGGCCTAGTGGAAAGCGACGCCCGTCAGCTTTTCCGACGCGGCCCACAATTCGGCGGCGACCTTGGGGTCCAGGGCCTGCGGCTTGATCTTGGCCCGGCCCGGCGGGCCCTTGAACTCGTTCCAGCCCTGGGGCCCGAAATATTGCCCGCCGGCGACGCCCGGCATCGTCGCCGCCATCAGCGTCGGCAGCGCGCCGGCGGCGGAGGACTGGGCGATGAACGCCATCGCGATCGGAATAGCTGCTCGCACGAGCACGTTGGCTCCGACGGCCGGTCCGTTGGCGATCAACTCGGTGCGCGCCACGCCTGGATGCGCCGCGACGCTGGTCAGGCCCCAGTCCTTCGCCTTGCTCCGCCGATCGAGCTCGATCGCGAACATCAGCATGGCGAGCTTCGACTGCGAATAGACTGGGAAGGGTTTGTATCCCTGGCTGTAATTGAGATCGTCGAGCCGGATCTTGCCCGACCGGTGCGCGACGCTGGACAATTGCACGACGCGTGCTCTCGCCGCCGTCCAAGAGCGGCAGCAATCTGGCGGTCAGCGCGAAATGGGACAGATAGTTCGTTCCAAACTGCATCTCGAAGCCGTCCGCCGTGGTCGCGCGCTCGCGGGGCGCCATGACGCCAGCGTTGTTGATCAGAATGTCGATCGGACGGCCCGCCGCCAGCACGCGATCGGCAAAAGCCTTGACCGAGGTCAGGCTGGCCAGGTCGAGGAGTTCGAAACGCACCTTGGCGTCGGGGTGACGATCGCGGATCAGAGCCTCGGCGTCTCGCCCCTTGGTCGGGTTGCGTCCGGCCAGGATGACCTCCGCCCCCGCGCCTGCGAGACCGAGCGCCGTGTCCAGTCCGAGACCGCCAGTCGCGCCCGTGACGATCGCCAGCTTGCCGGACTGGTCGGGAATATTGCTGGTGGTCCAGGTCGCCATGTTTGCTATCCTTCGTGCTTGGAATCGTGTGGACAGATCGTCGTTGGATCGCGATAATACTGCAAACAGTGCAATAATGCAACCAGTGCAAAAATCATCTCTTCCCGGCGGCCTGCGTGAGCGCAAGCGCGCGGAGACTCATGCCCGGATTCAGGCCGAGGCCATTCGCCTGTTTTTGGAGCGCGGCTTCGAGACGACGACCCTGGACGATATCGCCGAGGCCGCCGACGTCTCGCGCCGCAGCCTGTTCCACTATTTTGAATCGAAGGAGGAGATCGTCCTCTCGGCCAGAGCCGATTTCCCAAGCATCATCGCTGAAGCCATTCGGCCGTCGGCCGGCTGGCGAGTCGCTTCTGGACATGGTCGAGAACGCGCTGATCGACACGGCCACGCGCTACGGTTCGACACAGACGCGAGAGTTAAGCCGGCTGATCCGCGACACGCCGGCGCTCAGCGCTGGCGAGCAGGCGAAGTACGAGCACGTCGAGCGGGCGCTGGCGAAAGCGCTTGGCGGATCGCAAGGAGTCTGCCCGAGATCGATACGGCGTGCCGGGTGACGGCGGCGACGGCCATCGGCATTCTGAAACTGGCGGTCGAGGCCTGGCTGGCGGGAGACGATTCCGGCCCTGAGGAAAACTTCAGGGCCGCTTTCATCGCGCTCAGACGCGTCGCGTGTTCGGACTAAGCCGTCCAATCGTGATGCGAATATCCCTGACGCCTAGGCCGCGCCGTCCGATCGAAGTGGGTCTGATCTCTCCGGCTGAGCAGCATGCTCAAGAATATTATTGGCAAAACCAGAATTCTACGCTAGAAATTTTAGCTCCGCCGGGATTGAGCCCCGTGTCTTCGCGGCATGTGGCCGAGACGGGCCGCGAGTCACACTCTGTACCCGGCGACGGCCGTTTGCAGCGAGCGGAGGAGCTTTACCGGCTCGCGTAGCCCGCCGCGACCAGGGCGAGCGCAACCATGAGCAGCGCAAGGCCTGCCGCCGGCCACTCCCGCAAGCCTCGGTCGGCGCGCTCGAACGCGACCCCGAGACGGAGTGAGGCGTCGGAAGGCGGCCTCCTCGGCGACGACGATGTCGCCGGCCGGAATGCGGGGAAGCCGATCCCGCGCCGCCCATAAGGCCCGCGGCCAGCGCGGCGCCGATCAGCATCGGCCAGATCGCGTCCCAGAGCTTCGCGGGTTCGAGCGCCTCGGCCGCGCTGCCGATGGCGGGGAACATGAGCCAGGGGATGAGCAACGCGGCGACCGCCAGCGCCGCCCATGACCACAGACGCGCCGGACGACGCCGCCGCCCGCTCTGCTCGCGGGCAAGCGCGCGAGCCGCATGACGAACAGCAGCATGAGCGCCGTGGTGGCGGCCGCCGACAGCTGCGACGCCAGGCCCGCGGCGCCGTCGCCGAACAGGTCCTTGAGCGCGAGCTTGGCGAGCGCGCCTCCGGTCAGCGGCAATCCGGCGAGGCTCAAGCCGAGCAGCGCCGCGACGATCAGCGCCAGCGTTCGGGCGCGGCCGTCGAGCGCGGCGACCGCGCCCACGGTCAGGAACAGGGCGGCCTTCACCAGCACATGGTTCGCCGCGTAGAACGCGACGTTCGTCGCCGCGCCCTGGTCGGCGCTGGCGAGCGCCATGCCGAGCGCCGCGGCGATCACGCCCATCTGGCTGATGCTCGAATAGGCGAGCATTGTCTTCGGGTCGCGCTGGGTGACGCCGATCGCGACGCCGTAGAAAGCGGAGATGAAGCCGACCCAGACGAGCGCCTCGCCCCAGCCGGGGAAGGCCGCGCCAAGCGGCAGAAAACGGATGAGGCCGATGACCCCGGCCTTGACGCCGGCGCCGCTCAACACCGCCGCGGCCGGAATCGGCGCCGCGGTGTAGGTCAGCGGCATCCAGCCATGCAGAGGCACGAGCGCGATCTTCATGCCGAAGCCGAGGATGATCAGCGCGAGCGCCGCGTCGCGCCAGGGCGAAGCGGGCAGCGCGGCGACGACGTCGCGGATTTGCACGCTGCCGCTCGGCTCGCCCGCCGCCAGCATGACGAAGGCGATCAGGAGCACCGCCTCGCCGAGGAGCGCAAACGCCATATAGACGCCGCCGGCGCGGCGCGACGCGGGCTCTTCGTCGTGCGCGACGAGATAATAGGCGGGCACGCTGACCAGCGCATAGACGAGGTAGAAGGTCAGAAGGTCGGCGGCGATGAACACGCCAAGACTGCCGGCCATCGTGAGCAGCCACGAGACCGCGAAGCGGTCGGCGTTCGGCCTGCCCTGCCCTTCCCTGAGAGCGAAGATGCTGACGATGAGCCAGACGAGCGCCGCCGCGAGCGAGCAAGCAGGCCGCCGGGCCGATCGAGCCAGAGGCTGATGCGCAACGCAGGCAGCTCGGCGCCGAACGGCGCGCCGCCAATCGCGAGCGCGGCGGCGCCGAGCGCGGGCGCTGCGGCGAGCGGCGTGATCGCTCGCGCCAGGCCGCGCAGCCCGGGCATGAGATAGAGCGGCGAGAACGACAAGCGGCGCGGCCAGCGTTGCGACGAGCAGGCCGGGCCCGAACTGTGCGACGAGCCCGTTCATTGCAGCGCGAGGCCCGCGGCCGGACGGCCGATCTGCAGGAAGGCGAAGAACGATGGCGGCGCGAACGCGAGCAGAAGAGCGACGAGCGCCAGAGCCAGCGCGACGCTCTCGCGGCTGCGCGCGGGCGTCTTCTTCAGTTGCGGGCTCTCCCCCGAAAGCGCCGGGGCGAGCACCCGATAGAGATAACCGCCGGCCAGCAATCCGCCGCCCGCCATGACGACTGCCCACACCCATTGGCCGGCCTCGATCGAGGCCTTCATCAGGAGCCATTTGGCGGCGAAGCCGCCGCTTGGCGGCAGACCCATCAGCGACAACCCACCGAGGCCGAGCGCCAGGAACGTCACCGGCATCGCGCGCGCGGCGCCGCCAAGCTCGGCGATGCGATCATGGCCAAGCGACTCGGCGATGAGACCGGCGGACAGGAACATCGCCGCCTTGGCGAAGGCGTGCGACAAGCGCCTGCATCACGCCGCCGCTGAAGGCGTCCGCCGCCCAGGGGCCGTGGCTAAGCGGGAACATCATGAACAGGTAGCCGATCTGCGCCACGGTCGAATAGGCGATGAGCAGTTTCAGCCGCGCCTGACGCAGAGCGAGCACGCTGCCGACCAGGATCGCCGCCGAACCGAGCGCGGCGAGGATCGTGCCCGGCAGCACGCCGGGGAGCGGCGCCAGCACGTCGAACCAGAGCCGGACAACGAGGAAGAACGATCCCTTCACCACCAGCCCCGACAGCACGGCGCTTGCCGCGGCGGGCGCGTTGGCGTGGGCTGGAGGCAGCCACAAATGCAGCGGGAAGAGCGCGGTCTTCGCCAGCAGCCCGGCGGTCATCAGCCCCGCCGCCAACCAGACGGCCGGTTCGGGCCGAATGCGGGCAGACAGGATCGCGATGTCGAGCGCGCCATAAGCGCCGTAGATCAACGCGACGCCGAGCAGATAGAACACCGAGCCGAACAGCGCGAACAAGAGGTAGCGCAGCGCCGCGGCCACCGTCTCGGGACGTCCGTCGAGACAAACCAGCGGCACCGCGGCGAAGGTCAGAAGCTCGAGGCCGACATAGAGATTGAAGAGATCGCCACTGAGAAAGATCAGACTCGAGCGCCGCCTGGATGCCCTGCAACAGGGTCCAGAACACGAGCGGCGCGCGCTTTTCCGTCCTCCTGCGGCGTGGCGAAATTGGCCCGCGCGAAGAGCGCCGCCGCCGGCGCGATCAGCCCCGCCGTCACGAGCATCACGGCCGAAAATCCGTCGGCCCGGAGCGCGATGCCGAGCGGGGGCTCATAACCGCCGAGCGCATAGACAAGCGGCTGGCCGGAGCGCCAGACGAGCCATGCAATCGCCGCGGCGACCGCCAATTCGACCGGCATGAGGCGAGCGCGATCCGTTCGGCCTGCCGGCCGCCGAGGAGCAGCGACAGAGCACGCCGAGCGCCGGCAAGAGGATCGCGAGCGGCATGAGGCTTCCGCCCGCCGTCGCCGCGAAGACGGGGACCGCCGTCATTCGGCCTTGGCTCCGTCCGCCGGAGGCTTCGTCCAGGCGTCGGGGTTCAGCGTCGCCTGGCCCGTCTCCTCGAACAGCCGCAACACCAAAGCGACAGCGAGCGCGCTCGCCGCGAAGGCGACGACGATGCCGGTGATCACCATCGCCTGCGGCACAGGATCGGCCTGCAATCCAGCGGCCGCGCCTTTGCGCGCGACGATGCCGAACACCAGGAAAACGCCGCTGCCCATCAGGTTGAACGCAGAGAATCTTGCGCAGCGGCTGAGCGGTGGCGATGAGGCCATAAAGGCCAAGACCGACAAGCGCCGCTCCGACAAGCCCGGCTAGCGTCGCGGAGGTCATGCGTTCGGCTCGCGTCGCGGCGGACCCGTCACCAGCATAGGCAAGCGTGACCGCGATGGTGAGGACCATGAACGCCTCGATGAACAGGATGACGGGCTTGGCGAAGCCCGGCGGATAGGCGAAAAATCCCCCCGCGAAGATCGCGCCCGCAACGCCGGCCGCGAGAAACACGAGCGGCCCCGCAATGAGCGCGAGCCGCAGCCAACGGGCGCCCGTTTGCGGCGCTTCGGTCAGCCTCGCCATCATGACGATCATCCACATGGCGGCGAGAATGGCGCCGCCCTGAAAGGCGCCGCCGGGCTCATCGGCGCCGACCCAGAAGATGTGGACGCCAACCAGGACGCCGAGCGGCGCCAGGATTTGCGCAAGAAAGGCGAGCGTCGGCTCGGGCCGCGCCGCGCGGGCCTCTCCCGGCGCGCCGCCCCAGTATCGGTCGGCGGCGAGCGACCAGACCCCGACCACGGCCAGAACCAGCACCACCTTTTCGAGCATGGTGTCGAACGCGCGGTAGGCGATCAGCACGGCGGTGACCGGGTTGCCGAGGCCGGTTTCAGGCAGATGCTGCATCGCTTGCGGCGCCAGGGAAGGACCCTGATCGGCAAACAGCAGAACGACGGCGGCCAGCGCCAACGCGACCAGGATGCAAAGAGCCGGCGATCGCGAGGCGCGCAAGGCCGCTCGGGCGCTTCTCGTCCGCCTCCCCCTCCGCTCCGCGCAGCCGCGCGGCGGCGCCGATCAGCAAGATGCCGGTGACGCCGCTGCCGATCGCCGCCTCCGTCAGCGCGACATCGACCGCGAACAGACGGATCCAGACGAGCGACAGCAGGAGCCCGTAGACGACGTAGCCGACCGTGGCCGCGAAGGCGCCGCGCGCGAATATGGTCCAGGCCGCGACCGCGAAGACGAGAAGTGCGAGGCCGATGTCGAGCGCCTGCAGAAGGATCATGCAGCCGTTCCCTTGCGGCGCACCGCGCGTCCGATGAGCTGCGCGGTGGTCGCGCCGGCCAATTGCACCAGCGCCCAGATGGCGACGAGCTTGAGCGCGGCGAGCGGACTTTCCGCGCGTGGCAAGAGGCCGAGCACGACGAGGCCGAGGCCGAGATTGTCAGCCTTGGTCAGCGAGTGAAGGCGGCTCAACGCATCGGGGAAGCGAAGCAACCCGACCGTGCCCGCAAGGTAGAAAAAGACGCCGGCGCCGATCGCGACAACGCTGAAGAGGTCGGCGACGACACTCATCGGCCATCCGCGGAATCGGCGTCCGGTTCCTCGGCGGGCGCGCCGCTGTTGACGAAGGCGGCGGACGCGAAAGCGGCAAGCAGCGCAAACCCAAGCGCGACGTCCTCGACGCCGCGCGCGCCCGTGGCTGCGGCGATGAGAAGCAGCGAGCCAATTCCCCCGGTGCCGAGGAGCTGCGCCGCCATCATGCGATCGGCGTCGCCCGGGCCGCTTAAGATTCGCACGAGGCCGACGGCGACCGTGAACAGGATCACGCCAGCCGTCGCGAGAAGAAACTCAGTCAAAGCCGATCGCCCGCATGAACAAAAGCTCTTCCGCCTTGAGATTGGCCGCGACGGGCTCGCTCGTGTCGAGGCAATGCACCAGAAGCGCCCCCTCTTCGTTCGTTCCGGTCGGCAGCGTCCCCGGCATCAGACTCGAGAGCGCGCAGAACGCGTTGCGTTCGGCTCCCGGCCGGCAAACGCAACGGGCACGCGATGAACCCGGGCTTGAGCTTCAAGTTCGGATTGAGCGCTCGCCACGCCACGTCGGTTCCCGCAACCACCGACTGGCGGAAGAAGTTCGCCAGGAGCGCGACAAGAGAGCCAAACCTGAGCTGCGATCGCTTCGGCGGCAGAAGACGCAAGCTCACCCAGGTCGCGCCGGCGACGGCGGCGAGCCCGACCGGAAGGTCAGTCAACCCCCATCCGGAAATCATGAGCCAGAAGGCAAGGAAAAGCGTCGCCCGCACTATGGCGGCCGCGGGGCAAGTCGACGGAGATATCATCAGATGTCGGGCTCAAGGCGCCGATCCAGGACCAGAAACGACCGTCGATGCGCAGGCGAATCAACGCCCGCGTAACGAGCCGGATGCGGCGCCTCTGCTCATTCTCATCGCCCGAACGGCTCGGCATCCGCGATCTCAAGCCCCCAAATGCTGCGACGCGGGGCAGAGCTACCATGATTCATTTGAACGGGGAAAGAGTCGGTCCGCCGCGCTTGGCCGCGGATCCAATTCAACAATTGCGCTTTTTAGAGAAAGACCGCGGCAATCGGCCGATCATCGGCCTTCCGGCGAGGCCGAGGAATTCTCCGGCCAGTCCATTCCCTCATCTCAATAAAATACGAAGGGGGCCGTTATGACACGGCCCCCTTCGCATCTCGTTCGCGCCCCCCAAGCGGCGCGAATTTCATCAATCAGCTCTTCGGAGCTTCGGTGGTCGCCTTCTTGGCCGTATGCTTGTGGCTCTTCGAAGCCGAGTGGCTCTTGTGCGTCTTGTGCGAAGACGTATGGGTCTTCGCTGTGGAGGTCTTGGCCATCGCGACGACCGGGGTAACAGCGATCAGGGCGCCAAGGCCCATGGCGAGATACTTGTTGATCATTGCAGTGCCTCTGTGAAGTTAAGTCTTGCAACTCGTGTTTTCGAACATCGCCTCTCTGCGCTTCTCATGCTGAATTGAAGATGAATGTCGGGTTTAGCTGCCGTTCACCTACAGTCGGCGCTCAATATTGTCGCATCTGCCGTTTTCGGCGTCTGCGACCGAACAACGCGCCGACCGAGACGACACACGCAAGTTCGCCTCCCTCCCCTTTTCTGCGAGTTGCGGGTGGATGGCGGGAACATCATCCTGCAAGCTAAGTATTTAGCCACTGCATGTTGTAAGTCAGGGCCTCAGCCAGGGCGAAGCCGATATATTGCGCGAGCGACCCAACAGGGAATCGGACGGAGGGATCCATGACCGCGGGAGCTGTCCGCTGAACAAGGAAGCCGAGCAAGCCTCTCGGCGAGTCCCGGCTCGTCTCTGCGCCGCGCGTTCTGGTGGTCGAGGACGAAATCGACGTGACTTTGCTGCTCAGTTACAATCTGGAGGCGGAGGGCTACGTGGTGGAAAGCGTCGCTCGCGGGGACGAAGCCGAACTACGCTTAGCCGAGAATTCGCCCGACCTTCTCCTTCTTGACTGGATGCTTCCGGGCGTTTCGGGCATCGAGATCTGCAGGCGTCTGCGGGCGCGCGAGGCGACTCGGACCTTGCCAATTATCATGGTCACCGGGCGGGGCGAAGAAGCGGAGCGCGTGCGCGGACTGGCGATCGGCGCAGACGACTATGTCGTCAAGCCATTTTCGGTGTCTGAACTCATGGCCCGCGTGCGTGCGCTCCTCCGGCGCAGCCGGCCGGAACGGATCGCCGAGCGGCTGTACGTCGGAAACCTCGATCTGGACCGGCTTACCCAACGCGTTCGGCGCGGCGATCGCGACATTCGCCTCGGTCCCACCGATTTTCGGTTGCTGGAGTATCTGCTCGAGAAGCCGGGCCGGGTGTTCTCACGAGCTCAACTCCTTGACCTTGTTTGGGGGCGGTCCGCGGACGTCGACGAACGTACAGTTGATGTGCACATCGGGCGCCTTCGCAAGAGACTGTCGAAAGGGAAAGAACGAGACCCGATCCGCACTGTCCGTAGCGCTGGATACGCGATCGACGAGGGCTTCGGGGGAAACGACTGGCGCTGAACCTATGCCGTCGCTGATCTCACAAGCTGGCGCCGCTAGCGTCGTCGATGTTAGGCTGGCAAGGCCTTCAGGAGCGCCGAGCGCATCTCTCAAGATAAGTCTTAGGACAATGCATGGCCCGACGAGCAGGAAGCGCCGATCTGCCGCTGCATGGCGGGCGGGTGCCCTCGTGGCTCGCGGACCGGATGACCCGGCTCGGAACCGTCATCACCGAGGCGATCATCCACGCGTACGGCCGCGACGAGTTGCTGCGCCGCCTTGCGCATCCGTTCTGGTTTCAGTCGTTCGGCGCGGTCATGGGCATGGACTGGCACTCGTCGGGCATCACCACGAGCGTGATCGGCGCGCTGAAGCGAGGCCTTGAGCCCCTCTCGGGCGAACTCGGAATCCATGTCTGCGGCGGCCGCGGCAAGCAATCCCGCAAGACGCCACATGAGCTCGCCGCGATCGGCGAGCGGGTCGGGTTTGACGGGTCCGCGCTCGCCGACGCAAGCCGGCTGGTGGCGAAGGTCGACAGCGCCGCCGTCCAGGACGGTTTTGATCTCTACCTGCACGGTTTCATCGTCACCGACGACGGGCATTGGACCGTCGTCCAGCAGGGCATGAATGATTCTAGCCGCACGGCTCGCCGCTATCATTGGCTGTCTGAGGGACTGCAGAGCTTCGTCGAGGAGCCGCACAACGCGATCGACGGAATCCATCAGGGCGAGATCGTCAACCTCACGGATCGTCGCGCGGACGTCCTCCCGTCGTGCCCAGCTTGGGCTTCTGGATTCGCTCGGTCCCGACGGCCTGGCGCGCGAAGCTCGCCGCGATCGAGGCGAAACCTCAGAAGCCCGTTGCCCGCCCGATCCCGTCCAGCTCGACCCTGCCCCATCTCGTCATGCCCGCTCATCACGACGTGCGCGCAAGCGACGTGCTGGCTCCGCGCCTCCATGCGACCTTCACCGCGGCTGCCAATCGGGGACCAGCCGACTTCGCCGAATTGCTTCTGGTTCCCGGCGTCGGCGCCCGCACGGTGCGGGCGCTCGCGATGGTGGCCGAAGTGGTGCACGGCGCGCCCTATCGCTTCACCGATCCGGCGCGCTTCTCGTTCGCGCATGGCGGCAAGGACCGCCATCCGTTCCCGGTGCCGCTCAAGGTCTATGACGAGACGATCGCGCGTCATGAAGACGGCCGTTGAAAAGGCGAAGCTCGGACAGGACGACAAGCTCGCCGCCCTCAAGCGCCTCGACGACGAGGCCCGCAGGGTCGAAAGACGTGCGGCCGGGCCGTCGGTGCCGGAGGTGATCGCCGAAGAGCGGCGGCTCTCGCCTGCCTACGGCGGCCGCAGCGTGTTCGGTTGGGAGCCGACGCCGGAGGCCCTCGAGCGCGAGCGGAAGCCGAAATCAGCGTCCAACCGGGGCTAGTTCGACTGAATTGTCTGGAGCTTCCGCGCCGAGGCGGCGCACGCGGGGCTTATTTGCCGATAAACTTGAAGTAATCCGCCTCGACGGACGCGGAAGCCGCCCGCACGTCGTGGACCAACCCCGAAGCGATGAATTTCAGATTCTCGGAACGAAGCATGTCGAAGCTGGGAATGGGCTTCTCGGAGACGATGGCCAGCAGCATCTGCATCGGTCCGACTGAGTTGGCGTCGGGGGTCAGCGGAATGCTGAAGGTCGCGGAATCGCCGGCCGCGTCAACCTTCGTATCCAGCCTGTGCACGACGCCGTCGTTGTCGACGAGGATGAGATAGAGATGATGCCCTTCCAGATTTGAAATCGTCCCTAGCAGAGGCTTTCCCAGGCCGACCTCATAGTTCTTTAGGGTCAGCCGGACTCGGTGTCGGCCTTCCGGGGCGCCGAGGCGGACCAGATCGAGAGCAGGACACTGCGCCGCGCTGATCGGCGCCACCGTCAGGTCGGCCTCGACGCCGATCTCTTGCTTGTAAGCCAGGTCGAAGCGTCGGAACGGCTCGATCTCCCGACCGACCGCTTGGTACTCGTGCGGTTTGGTCGCTCCGGGGAGCGGCTCGATGAGGAAGCATTCCCCCCCATTGAAGTTCGCGATAAACGCCTTGGCCCTTTCTTCCGGCGACACCTCGGCGCTGGGCGGCGGAATATTCACGCTCGGCCCAGGAACGACTGGTTGAGGCGGGGGCGTTTCCAAGCGCGCGACCGCCGATGGCTGCGCGGCGTCGGGCGTGCGCTGCTGGCGACGCGCTTTGGTCGGCCGGACGCGGCGGCGCCGTCTGGATTGTCGCCGCAGATGGCGAAGCCGCGGAAACCTCGGGAGTCGTCACAGGCGGCAGGCGCGCCGGCAGTTGGGGAGACGCAGGGACCTGCGGCGACTTCTGCGCGGGTGCTGGGGCAGGCGGCTCGAGCTTCGCGACAGGCCCTGCCGGCGGCGCCGAAACGTCCGCAACGCGAAGCGTCGCCGACATTTGCGCGGTCCGGTCATGCGGATTGGTCGCAACGATGCGGATCGAGGCGCTGGCCGGTTGCTGGGGGACGCCTTCGATCGCGCCTCTCCCGCCCCCGAGATCGCTGAAGATGAGCCCGTCAGGCAATCCGGTTGCGGTCAGGCGCAACCCCTTGCCGCCGGGGTCGATGAAGCTCGGCAAATCCGCCTGGTAAGCCGATCCCACCGTCGCAGTCGGCAGGTCGACATTCGGCTGCGCAGCCCTCGGCGGCAGAGCCTCAGCCAGGGTTTCGGCTGTCACCGGGCGCGGGGGCGCGCCAGTGGGTTCCGGCGTCGGTGGCGGCTCGATCCGCGCGGTCCCGGTTTGGTCTGACCCATTCGTTCCTGGGGCGGGCGGCGACGGCGGGTTCATCCCTTCCTGCGATCCCGGCGAAGCGGCGACCGGCGGTGGCTGCCGCGGCGTCAGAGATGGCAACTTCGCCGACGAAGATTTCATAGCCCCTTCAGATGTCGCCGAGGGCGGCGCTTGAGTGAGAATGTTCCCGCCCATCGGACGAGGTCTTCGCGGAAGACATAAGCCGCCCCGCAAACGCTTAACACCGCGACTAAGGCTCCGACCAAAGCTGGAGCCCTGCCGCTGCGCTCGCTCGCGACGGGAGGGGCTTTGAGCGCTCGTGACGATGTCGGCGCAAGAGGTTCCCACGCCGCGACCTCGGCCATGCTCGCCGGGCGATTCTCGGGCAGGGGTTGGAGCATCGCCTGAAGGAGCGGCCGCATTGTCGGATCGATCTGGGAAAGATTGGGAACGACACGGCGCTTGTCGATCGTCTCCGCCTGGGACCCAGCCATGTCGATTGGCTGGCCTAGCAGCGCCTCCGCCATGACAAGACCGAAACTGTAGATGTCCGATTTGGGGGTGACTTCGCCTCCCGCGAGGCCCAATTGTTCAGGGGACGCGTAGTTCAATTTTCCGGCGAACCCGCCCCCAATGATCGTCTCTTGTCCAGCGCGCTTGGCGCGGGCGATGCCGAAATCGATCACCTTGGCGCTCCGAACGTCGCCATCGGGCATGATCACATTGTCGGAGGAGATGTCGCGATGCACGACCCCGTGCTGGTGCGCGGCTTCCAGCGCAGACCCTATGCGCTTTTGCAGGATTCGTACGTCCGCGAGAGCGAGCGGACCCGAACTTAGCCGCTTTTTTAGCGACGGTCCTTCCACGAATTCCATCGCGAGGTACGCACGCTGAAGCTGCGGATCGACCGAGAATACGAAATAGCGAACGATCGCATCGTTCGTGAAGCTATGGAGAATTGAGGCCTCGCGACGAAATAGCTCCAGGATCTCCGGATCGCTGGAAAACTCCGGGCGGATCATCTTGATCGCTACCGGGTCTCCTGTCTGGATGTTGAAGCCGCGGTAGACCTCGCCCATGCCCCCTTTCGCGACCAATCTTTCAATTTCGTAGACATTGTTGAGGCGCGCCCCGGGCCTGATGCTCCCTGCGGCGGAGCGGTGAATTACGGTTCGGTCCTCCTCCACGGGCCCACGCTCCAGATCAAACCGAAAGTCGATCGCCGCGATGAGCGGCTGCGCCAAATTCCCTTTACCCCGAGCAAATTACCGCCAAAATACATCGAGGGAAATCGAATTTCGCTCCCCTCTTCCGCGTGTCGATCGATCCGGTGGCCACCGCGAGGTTTGACGCACACGACCAGCTTGAGGATAATTCAAAAGGTTGGCGTTCGCAGGCCTTGGTTCAGGGGAATTATCATGCACACGTCATCTATACTCGCGTTCGGCGCGGCTGCGGCTTCTCGCCATCTCCGTTTTTGCCGATCCGGTTCCCGCTCGCGCCGATCCGGCATATTCCGCGGAGGGGGTCGTCCAGATCTTCCTCAAGCAGAAGGACGCTCTGAAGGTCGTTAAGACCCGCGCCCTCTGTGTCGGAACCGCGGCCGACTGCAAGAAGCAGGAGACGGCTGAGGCGCCGCCTCCGATTCAGTTCGACCTCCTGGCGAATTTCGAGTTCAACTCGGATCGGCTGACGCCAGCGGCGAGGGAAAATCTTGACCAGTTCGCCAAGGCGCTGAAGGATCCGCGGCTGGCCGGGTCGAAATTCGAGATCGACGGCCACACCGACGCCTCCGGCCCTGAAGAATACAACCAGGGTCTGTCCGAGCGTCGCGCCAACACCGTTGTTTCATTCCTGGCCTCGGAGGGAATCGATTCCTCGCTGTTGGTGGCGAGAGGCTTCGGCAAGGCGAAGCCGCGTGTCGCCAATCCCTACAGCCCGCTGAATCGGCGCGTCGAAACGCATCTGAGCGAATGATCGGGTTGCGCCTCCCGTCCGGCCAAATCGGAGGCGCGAGCGATCGTCCGCGATGAAGGACCTGAGCTTCGCATGAGCCGTCGTGGCGGCGCCGCCGGACTTGCCGCCTCGGTTCTCGTCACCTGCGTCTGTGTGGGCCTCATCGCGTGGCGATTGATCGCGGAGAGGCCCCGTCCTCCGGAGCCTCCCGCTGTCGTCCCAGCCCCGGCGGTCGCAACTCCCGAGCTCCCGATAAGGCTGTCGACGATCATCGACCTGCCCGGCGATCCGGTGCTCGTTCAACGAGGCGCCGTTCTGGCGCCAAAGGACGCTCTCATTTCCGTACCCGCAAAGCTCGGCCAAGAGGCATCGAAGACGCCGGCCAAGGCGTTCTTTGTCAATTCGACTCTGGTCTCGACCACCGGCGGCTATATGGGAAAATTTCCGGAAGCCGGCCAGGAAGCCGAGGCGCTCGCCGCTCAGGTCGCGATGAACTCGGCGCAGATGGCGGCGGCTCAAAACGAGCCGGATTATGGTTCGGACGATGACGGCGGGGCCGAGACGCCGGCCAATGCTCAGAGTCAGTTTCTGACGAGTGCGAACAGCAACGAGCTTGAGATCAATCTGGGCGGGTCGCGCGGGCAACCCCAGCTCAAGGAAACCATCCTGAGACCTGCTGTTGCGGACACGATCAGCAACCTCCTGATCGCCAACGGCTACGATCCGGAAAGCGCTCGCGCGATTGAAAGCGCCGCAAAGGACTCGCCCGCCCATATTCAAACCTTGCCGCCGCAGAGTGTGGCTTTGGCCGTGGGCGCATTGGACCTGACGGGCGCGTACCGGATCAAGCAGATCGCGATCTTCGAAAACGGCGAGTACGTCGTCACGATCGCCGCGAAGGACGATGGCGGGTACGAGCAAGCCGCCGAGCCGATTATATCCGCGCAGCTGCTCGACGATTCGCTTCAAAGCCAGATCGCAGCGACGCACCTCACCCTCGCGGACGGTGTCTATAGCGCGGGCATCCGCACCGGAATGCCTGAGCCGGTCATTCGCGAAACGATCCAACTCCTCAGCCGGCTCGCGGATCTGCGCTCGCCGCTGCAGGCCGACCAGACTCTGCGCGTTCTGTTCGAACCCGAGTTTCGGGACAAGGCCAGAGCAAACGGCAAGGTCGTCTATGTCGGCCTGCACGGAGGCTCGATCGCGGTCGATTGCTACGCGTTCGAAGGAAGCGACGGCTCCTTTCGTTGCTTTGACCCGAAGGCCGGCAGCGAATCCGGAGGCGGGGAGCCGAGGTCGAAGCTCGCGCCGTCGTCTCTGGGCAACAGCGGCGCCACGAGCGTCGGGGGCATTCTCGCGCCAATTCGAGGCGCTCCGGTCACGTCCCTGTTCGGGCTCCGCTTTCACCCGATCCTTCATATCCTTCGACTGCATGCCGGCATCGACTTCGGCGCTCCGGTCGGTTCGCTGGTGCGGGCCGCCGCGGACGGGAAGGTGGAGATCGCAGGGCCGGTTTCCGGCTTCGGCAATCATGTCCGCATTCAGCACGACGGGTTCGAGACCTCCTACTCTCACCTCTCCGAGATCCCGGAGGCGATCCATCCCGGCGCCGAGGTCAAGCAGGGCGACATCATCGCGCTCTCCGGCAACACCGGACTTTCGACCGGCCCCCATCTGCACTTCGAGTTCTACCAAAGCCGGGAGGCCGTCGATCCCCTGCCCCATCTCGGCTCGGAGCTTCAAACCGCGGCAGCGACGCTCAAAGGGCCGGTCATCGCGACCGCCTCGTCGGCGGCGCAGGCGTCGAGCGTCACGGCCGCCGAGGTCGCCGCCTTTCCCGCGGTGAAGACCTATCTCGACGGGGAGATCGCGAGCCTCATGAACTAACCCGACCGCGAGACGCGAGGCGGCTTTGAACGGCAGGTCCGCCCGCACAGCACGAAACGATCGCGGGAGCGGCTCTCCAGCGGCGCAAATAAGCGCGCATAAACGCCAGTAAACGTTAGTAAACGTCAGTAAAAATGCTAGCGTTTACTAGCGTTTATTTTTTCGAATCGAGACTTTTCAATGGGTTACGGCCGATTGGAGTAAAAAATTTCGCCGCCTCTCGAACCCCTCGCAAAAAGACCTCTCGGAAGTCTGTGTCGTCTCGATCGTCCTCTCCACGCGGCCGCATGGCCACCACGTAAGATGCAGGCCAAGAGAAGACTGTAGCATATCATTCCGTTTTCTACAACCATTTACCGTTACCTCGATCGACCGCCTCCACCCCGCAGGGTTGTGCCTGCTGAAAGTGCAGCATCCTCGGTCGCCGGATCACGCGTCCACGAGCAAGCCGAGCCGCAAGAGGCCCCTAAGGCAGGCGTCGGTGGCGGGGCCAACACGAGCGGCGAGCGTGTCCCGCCCCTCGATCCGGCCCTCGGGCCCGGAGAATCGGAGGGCGCCTTTCTCCGCGAGATCGACGGCGTGCGCGACCAAGTCGTCGCGGGTGCGGGTCCCGTCGAGAAGCGGCAGATAGAGCCGCTGCAGCGGCTCGAGCTGCACCGGCAAGTGGCGCAGACTGGCCGTCTGATCCCCGACTGCGGCGTCGGCCGCGCAAAGCGGCCAGGCGCGCGGGCGTTCCCCCAGCTGCGCGGCGCAGGCCAGGGGCTCGGTCGAAATGCCGCAATGACCCAAAAGCACGAGCCGGGCGAGCGCGTCCCTGACGCGGGCGCGCAAGCCTGGCTCTGTCGTTGCAGCGGGCGCTATGTCCTCCAGCATCGACGAGCCCGGCAGACGCGCAACCAGCCGTTCAAACGCGGTCGCAACGGCTTCTTCCTCGACGAGGATGCCGCCGTCCTGTTCGCCGATGCGCCAAGCCTGTTTCTCGTCGGAAGGGGGATGCGACTTGAGCGAGAGCGGCGGAACGAAATGAAAGGCGTCCATCCGGTCGGTCGGAATCGCCCTGCGGATCGCGGAGGCGCGAGCGCCGTGTACGACGAGCGCTTCGCGGAAGGCGCGCCCGCTGAATATGTCGATATATTGCTCGCGCGCCCGATCGTCGCCGCGGGACAGCCTGCGGATGCTCGCCGCGCCCGCTTCGGCGATGCTCTCCTCCGACGCTCGCCGAGACATTGCACTCGCTCAGATACGCCAGGCCGTTCTTGTCGAGTGAAGCGCAAAAATCGGTGAAGGTAAGCGGGAGATTATCGTCTTCGAACAGCTCGTGCGCGATATAGGCGTCGCCGCCGGCCGCCATGCGGCGAGCCTCGTCGCGCCAGAAGCGGCCGTAGCTGTAGCGGTCGTTGCTTTCACTCGCCATGAGGTCGAAAAGCTCGCGGGCGTGGGCGGCGCGCGCGCCCGGCTCGTTCTGCAGACGGGCGTGCAGGAGCAGGCTGTCGCGGGCGATTTGCAGCAGTCGCCAGCCGGGCAGCACGTTGAAGCTGATCGCGGCGACGCCTTCGGGCGCAAGGCGCTCGGAAATGACCCGAAGAAGCGCTTCGCGCAACGGTTCAGCAATCCAGCTCAAGACCCCGTGGCAGATGATGAAATCGAAGAGGCCGTCGCGGGCGCTGATCTCATCGAAGCTGCGCGCTCTGAGGTCGATGTTGGTCAGTCCAAGCCGCGCGATGCGCGCCTTTCCTTGCGCGATTTGCACGGCCGAAAGGTCGACGCCGACGAACGCGGCGTCGGGCCAGGCAGCGGCAAGCGGAATGATGTGACCGCCCGCCGCGCATCCAATCTCAAGGACGCGCGCGCTTTTGACTGAAGGAGCCGCGAGCCCGAACCATTGCGCCGCCGCCGCCATTCGCGCGGGCTGCTGCCGGACAAGCGGAAGGGAGTGGTAGGGCGTCGCGTCGTAGCTGGCGCGCGTGCGGGCCAGCGCTTCGTCGATTGAGGAGCCAGTCGTCATCAGCTGGTCATTGTCGGTTTCGCCCGCCCCATGTCCAGCCACCGAGTTTACCTGGTGTCCTCGTCATCGACGAAATCGGATCGAATTTTTGCGAAGGCCTGGGTGTTTCAGAGGCCGGCGCCCTCGACTGAAACGATGCACATTTCGTTTACGGTGATCTAGCGGTGTGATGCGCATCACGGCGGCCCATATTGCGCTCATCCACAATTGCGATATCCTGTTCACAATGTTTTGAACGCGAGGAGAACGCCGTGGCCTCGAATAGCAATTCGGGACAAAAATTCATTTCGCGTAACCGTAAACCGCGCGTTCACATCACTTACGAAGATCCTTATGACGCGGAGAAGCTTGTCGAACTCCCTTTTGTTATGGGGGTGCTTGCGGACCTTTCCGGCAACGCTTCCCAGGTGGCCAAACCTGACATGGCGGACCGGAAGTTCCTGGACGTCGACATGGACAATTTCGACAAGCGCATGGCGGCCATCGAGCCCGCGGTGTCGGTGAAAGTGCCCAACAAGCTGGGGACCGATGAGGGGGGAGAGAAGCTCTCGCTCAATCTCAAATTCTCCAAGATGGATGACTTTTCGCCGGCCGCCATAGCGCGCCAGACGCCGGCGATGGCCAAGCTGCTCGCTGCGCGCGAGCAACTGGCCAATCTGCTCAAGTACATGGACGGCAAGGCGGCGGCCGAGGAGACCCTCAAGAAGCTGCTCGCCGACCCTCAACTCATGGCGGCGATGAAGGCCAAGCTGGACCAGAGACCGTCTGCTGACGGCTCGGCTCAATAGGGAGTTTGGACATGGCCACGGCACAACAGGAGCAGAAGGCTCAAGGCGCCGGCACGGCGCTGGCTGAAGCGGACGAGTTCGCGAGCCTTCTCAAGCAGAATTTCAAGCCGCGGACGGAGCGCGCCGCAAGCGAAGTCGAGAATGCGGTGCAGGCGCTCGTCACGCAGGCGCTCGCGGACACAACCGTCGTCAAGGGCGAAGTGCTCGATACGATCGAGGAGATGATCGCCCGCCTCGACGAGAAATTGACGGCGCAGATGAATGAAGTGCTGCATGCGCCCGAATTCCAGCAATTGGAGAGCGCGTGGCGCGGTCTCGCCTATCTCGTCAACAACTCCGAAACCGACGCGACGCTCAAAATCCGCGTGCTGAACGTCGGCAAGGGCGAACTCTATCGCCACCTCAAGAACTACCCGGGAGCGCGCTGGGACCAGAGCCCTCTGTTCAAGGCCGTGTACGAGAGCGAATTTGGCACCTTGGGCGGCGAACCATATGGCGCCCTGGTCGCCGACTATTCTTTCAGCCACTCGCCGACCGACGTGCAGCTTCTGCGCGACTTGTCGAAGATCGCGTCCGCTTCGCTAGCTCCGCTGATCACGAACGCCGACCCCAACGTGCTTGGCATGGATTCGTGGCGCGATCTCATGAACCCGCGCGACCTCGGCAAACTGATGGACACGCCGGATTACGCGGCCTGGAAGGGCCTGCGGGACTCGGTCGACAGCCGGTATGTCGCTCTGTGCATGCCGCGCGTTCTCTCGCGCCTTCCTTACGGGGCCAAGTCCGAACCGGTGGAGGAATTCGCGCTCGAGGAGGAGACTG
Source organism: uncultured Alphaproteobacteria bacterium (assembly GCA_963762335.1). Classification (GTDB taxonomy): domain Bacteria; phylum Pseudomonadota; class Alphaproteobacteria; order Rhizobiales; family Beijerinckiaceae; genus Roseiarcus. The sequence goes on from CAVXKU010000026.1 coordinate 187,091, forward strand.
ACGGCCATCGGGGCGAGAAATACGCCTGGATGAACGCAGCCTATGTGATGGCGACCAATATCAATCGGGCCTTCAAGGAATACGGCTGGACTGTCAGAATCCGCGGCGTCGAATCCGGCGGCGAGGTGCTCAATCTGCCGACCCACACCTTCCCCACCGACGACGGAGGCGTCGACCTCAAGTGCCCGACCGAGATCGCGATCACCGATCGGCGGGAGAGCGAACTTTCGAAGGCGGGCCTCATCGCGATCATCCACCGCAAGAACACCGACAAGGCCGCGTTCATCGGCGCGCAATCCGTCTACAAGCCGAAGCTCATGGACAAAACCGAGGCGACGGCGTCGGAGAATTTGTCGGCCCGCATCCCCTACATGTTCGCGGTGTCGCGGTTCGCGCACTACCTGAAATGCATGGTCCGCGACAAGATCGGCTCGACCAAGGAGAAGGATCAGCTTGAGCGCTGGCTCAACAACTGGATCATTCGCTACGTCGATGGCGATCCGAAGAATTCGAGCGAAGAGGTCAAGGCGCGCAAGCCTCTGGCCGCCGCCAAGATCACCGTCATGCCAAACGAGGAGAACCCCGGACAGTATAACGCGAATGTCTACCTTCGTCCGCACTTCCAGCTGGAAGGCGTGGACATCGGAATGAGCTTGGTCGCGTCCTTGCCGGAATCGAAGGGATAGGCGACTCGGCCACGATCGCCGGGCTCTCGGAAAGCGGGAGCTGGCGCTCGGTTTTTATCTCGAATTTTCAAATTAAGAGGAAAATAGAATTATGGCTGTTCCGGACATCTACCTGAAAATTGAAGGGATCGAGGGCGAGGCTCAGGACCAAGCCCATGCGAAAGAGATTGAGATTCTTTCCTTCTCCTTTGGCGTCTCGAATATGGGTTCCGGCGATGTTGGCCTGGGCTCGGGTTCAAGCCGATCGAGCCTTTCCGATCTCAGCATCATGAAGCATGTGGACAAGGCCTCGCCGGGCCTGTTCCTGGGTTGCTGTGTCGGCACGTCCTATCCGACAGCGACGCTGACCATAAGGAAAGCGGGCGGAGACGATCCCGTCGAATATCTCAAATACGATATGGCGGAAGTGTTCATCTCCTCCGTCCAGACGGCCGGCTCCGACGGCGGCGGCATCGCGACCGAATCTGTTTCGCTCAACTTCTCGAAGATGCACGTCTTTTACACGCCGCAAAAAGCGGAGGGCGGGCCAGACGCCTCGATCGACAAGTGGTACAACGTGAAGACCCACGACAAGGGTTAGCTCAGACATACGAGCCCATGATTTGAAGCGGGTTGGCCGCCCCTTCAGCCTCCCGCTTGAAGCGGGAGGCGAAGCGAGTTGGATGAATGGCCAAGGGACGAAATGATCGACTGGCGGCCCCGCTCATGCAGACGTTCCGCGCGGCGCATCGGGCCCGCGACGCAGCGGCGATAGCGGACGTTCGCGAAGACGGCGAGCGGGTGCTTTCATCCCGCCGAATGTCCAGCCGCACGCCCATTTCCGAGGGCGAACTCAGAAAGCTCCTCATTTCGGATGTTGGCGCGCTCCTGAACACGGTGAATTTGGATTCCGCTCAGGATCTCTCGGAGGCGCCCGAAGTCGGCAAGTCGATCCTCAACTTCGGCTTCCCGGACATCGCGCGTCTCTCGATTGACGAGAACGCCGTGTTCAGCATCGCACAGGAACTCGAGGCGGCGCTGAGAGACTTTGAGCCGAGGCTTGTGCGCGGTTCGATCAAGGCTCGACCGGGACGAGACGGTGTCGCCGGATGAGCTGAGAGTGCGATTTCTGGTCGGCGCGGCGCTGAAAATGCACCCCGTCGACGTGCCCGTACAGTTCATCGCCGAGGTGGAGCTCGAACTCGGGCAAGATCAAGATCGACCGGCTCTAAGCGATGAACCGCGAATTCCTGAAGTTCTACAACCAAGAACTCTCAATCCTGCGCGAGCAGGCGGCCGAATTCGCTCAAGACTATCCGGGCATCGCGGAGCGGCTGGGAGGCCTCGTCGGCGACACCGCCGACCCGATGATCTCCGGGCTCCTCGAGGGCGCAGCGTTCCTGGCGGCGCGCGTCCAACTCAAGCTCAAGCACGAGTTCGCCGATTTCACGACGAACCTGATCGATCAGTTGGCGCCGCATTATCTCGCGCCCACGCCTTCGTTCGTTCTCGTTCAGGCGAAGCCCAAATTCGGCGATCCTGCGCTGCGCGACGGGCGAACGATCGCGAAGGGCGCCGTGTTCGAGGCGACATACCGCGAGGCGCATCGCAACGTCGCGTGCCGGTTTACGCTCGCCGAGCCGATCACGCTCTGGCCGTTCGATATCGTGAAGGCCGAGTATCTCACGAGCCCCGCAGCGTTCCAGGCGCTCGTCCCGAACGCTGGCGCCGGCTGCGCCGCATGTCTTCGGCTCCAGCTAACCGTGCGAAGCACGATGAGGCTCGAAGACGAGTCGGCGGACAAGGACGCGCAAGGCCGCCCGGAGCTGCGCTTCTCGTCCTACCGGATGAAGTCGCTCCGCTTTCACCTGCTCGGACAGGAGACCGACGCGGTGGCGCTCTATGAGCAGTTGTTCGCGCATTGCACCGGCGTCTATTTTCGCATGCTGGACGCTTTCGGCGATCCGGTGATCACGCCTGGGCGCGCCGACATGATCCGCCAGATCGGCTTCGGCGAAGGCGAAGCCCTCATCCCGAACGACAACCAGTTCTTCCGCGGGTTCGACTTCCTGCGGGACTATTTCGCATTTCCCCGCCGCTTCCTTGGCTTCGATCTCACCGATCTCGACGCGGTCGTCTCGCGCCTCGACGCCAAGTCGATCGACATCGTGTTCGCCTTCGACGACGTGAATCCGCAATTGGCGGCGGCGGTGCGCAGGGAGATGTTCGCGCTCTACGCGGCGCCCGGCGCCAACCTCTTCGAGAAGCGGCTGGACCGGATCCCCGTCAAGTCGAACAGTTATGAGTTTCCGGTCATTCCCGATCGCACCCGTCCGCTCGATTTCGAGGCCAATCGAGTCCTGCGGGTGTTCGCCCATGTGCCCGGCGCGCCGCAGAAGCTGCCGGTCGAGCCGCTTTATTCCGCGAGAGCGGCCCGCAGCTCCACTGGCCTCACCTATACGGTTCGACGCCTGCCCCGGCGGCGCACCGCCGATGAGAGGAAATACGGCTCGGCTTCCGAGTACATCGGCACGGACGTCTTTCTGTCGCTCGGCGAACGCGCGGACCCAAACGAGACTTTGCGCGTCGCCGAGCTCAGCGTCGAGGCGCTGTGCACCAACCGCCATCTCGCCGCGCATCTTCCTGTGGGCGAGAGCGGCGCCGACTTCCGCTTCCTTGAAGACGCGGAGATCGAACTCAGCTGCGTCGCGCGGCCCGACCAACGCGCTCGAGCCGTCGCTGACCTCGATCGAGGGAAGAGGACTGGACGCGTCGACCGGCGAGGTCGCCTGGCGCCTCATCAGCATGTTGAGCCTCAATCATTTGGGCCTCGTTGACCGGGACAACGACGGCGCCGAGGCTCTCCGCGAAACGCTTGTCCTGTTCGCCGATCTTTCGGACGCCGCGGCCGACGCCAAGATCCGCGGCGTACGCAGTCTCAAGGCCCGCCCGGCCGTGCGGCGACTGCGTCAGGCCTCGGGGGCAGCGGCGGCGCGCGGGCTCGAGATAACGTGTCGTCCTGGAAGGCCGGTCGTTCGAAGGCTCGGGCGCTTTTCTGCTCGGCGCCATTCTCGACCGTTTCTTCGCCGAATATGTCGCGATCAACCACTTCACCCAGACGATCGTCCGGACGGTCGAGCGCGGCGAAATGATCCGCTGGCCGCCGCGCATCGGCCTTAGGGGCCTCCTTTGACATTCCGTTCGGAGCTTACGGCCGAGCCGTGGCGCTTCGATCTCCTGGCCGTGCTGCGGCGCCTCGAGCGCGAGAATCCGGGCAAGCCCCGCATCGGCGAGGCGCGTCGGCTCGAGGACGAATTCGTCGAAGATATCGCAGGAGCCTTACCTGGAATTCCCCAACTCGAACCTCAAAGCGGCGACCGACGAGCCCGACGGCCGCATGCGTCTCAAGGCTCAGTTTCTGGGCATGTTCGGCCCCCAAGGGGCCCTGCCCCTCACGACGACCGAGGAAGCCCACTCTTGGCTTCTCGAACGGGACGACGCGTTTCCTCGTTTCGTCGACATCTTCCAGCGCCGGTTCCTCTCGCTATTCTTTCGCGCCTGGGCGGATGCGCGTCCGATCACTCAGCACGATCGGCCCGACGAGGACCGATTCCGCGCCTATATCGGCGCAATGATCGGCATCGGAACGCCGGCGTTTCGAGACGTCGACTCAATCTCCGATTTCGCCAAGCTGCCCTATGCCGGCTTGCTCGCCGCGCGGGTCAAGAGCGTGTCTCGTCTGCGCGCCTTTCTTTCAAGCTTCCTCGAAGCGCGCGTCGAGATCGAGGAATTCGTCGGCAGCTGGCTCGAGCTTCACCCAAGCGAGCGCACGCGTCTAGGCCAAGCCAATAGCCGCCTCGGAACGGACTGTGTCGCGGGCGCGAGCATGTACAGTGTCAGCGATAAGTTTCGCATCCGGGTCTTCGTGCGGGACATCAAGCATTTCCGGGAGTTTCTGCCCGGTTCTCCGCTCGCCCGACAAATCGCCGACGCTGTCTTTCTCTATCTCGGCCTCGAATACGACTGGGACATGGAGCTGGCCATTCCCGCAGGCCAGATCACGCCGGTCAGACTCGGCCGTGACGCCCAGATCGGGTGGACAAGCTGGATGTCGCCAAACTGGGCGAAGACCGATGAGACCTTCCGCCGGGACGCGCGATTCCACGTGGTCAGCCGCCTCGACAGCGCGAAATAGGGAATTTGGCCCATGGGCGCGGACATCAGCATCGAAGCGGTCGCCGGCAAGCTGAACCGCATCGGCTACGAATCGTTCCTGCAAGGGTTGCGGCAGGCCAAGAGCGCCGGAAACCGCAACCTCGAGCTTGCCCATTGGCTCATGCATATCCTGCAGAAGGACCGCACGGACCTCGCGCTCACCGCCGATCATTTCAAGCTCGACCGCGCCAGGCTGCTGGCGGATGCAACCGCAATGGTCAACGGTTTCCGCAAGAATGAAACCGAGATGCCCGGCATCTCGAACCCCGTCGCCGACGCACTCGACCGCGGCTGGCACTACGCAACTCTGCTGTTCGGCGAGACGCAGATTCGCACCGGGCATCTCCTGGTCGGGATCCTGAAGTCAGTCGAGTTGAGACGCGCGCTGATCGGCGTCTCGCAGGAATTCGCCAAACTTCCCGTGGAGGACGTGGCCGCCGGCCGCGGCGCGATCTGGGCAGGGTCTGAGGAAGGCAACCTGCGCCCCATGGATGGCTCAGGGGTCGCTGCGGCCGGCGTGGACGGCTCGCCCGCCGCTCCGGGCGCCAAGGGCACGACCGCCCTCGACCGCTTTGCCCAAGACCTCACCGCCAAAGCCAAGGCCGGGGAGATGGACCCGGTTCTCGGTCGCGAGGACGAGGTCAGGCAGGTCATCGACGTTCTGATGCGCCGGCGTCAGAACAATCCGATCCTGACGGGCGAAGCGGGCGTAGGCAAAACCGCGATCGTCGAGGGCTTCGCCCAGCGCATCGCGTCAGGCGACGTCCCCCCACCGCTCAAGGGAGTAAAGCTTTGCGTTCTCGACGTCGGCCTGATGCAGGCGGGCGCGTCGATGAAGGGCGAGTTCGAGCAGCGGCTGCGCTCGGTGATCGACGAGGTGCAGTCCTCGCCGACGCCGATCATCCTGTTCATTGATGAAGCGCATACGCTGATCGGCGCCGGCGGCCAGGCGGGCACGGGCGACGCGGCGAACCTTCTGAAGCCTGCGCTGGCGCGCGGAACTTTGCGCACCATCGCCGCCACGACGTGGGCGGAATACCGGCAATATATCGAGAAGGACCCGGCTCTGACGAGACGCTTCCAGCCGATCATGGTCGGCGAGCCGGACGTCGCGACTGCAGCCGTGATGTTGCGCGGGCTCGTCGGGCCGATGGAGAAGCACCACAAGGTGCGCGTCACCGACGAGGCGATCGTCGCCGCCGTCAATCTGTCCAACCGCTACATTCCGGCGCGGCAATTGCCCGACAAGGCGGTGAGCCTTCTCGACACAGCTTGCGCGCGCGTCGCGATCAGTCAGAACGCCAAGCCCGCGGCGGTCGAAGACGCGGAAGTCGAGATCGTCTCGCTCGAAGCTGAGAGGGAATCGCTCCTGCGCGAGCGGGACCTCGGGTCTGTCAAAGAGGATCGCATCGCCGAGATCGACGCGAAGCTCGCGAACGCGCGCGAAAAGCTCGCCGCGCTGGAGACAGATTGGACCAGGGAGCGCGCGCTGGTCGAGGAAGTGCTCGCGCTGCGCGCGGCGATCACGAAGGCGCCCGCGCCGAACGCGGAGCCCAAAGCCCAGTCGCAGGGAGGCGAGACCCTGCGCGGCAAGGTGGACGAGCTCGGCAAGATCAATCCGGAAAAGCGGATGATCTACGCGCATGTCGACGAGCAGGCCGTCGCCTCGGTCGTGTCCGACTGGACGGGAATTCCAGTCGGCAAAATGGTCGCCGATGAAGTCGAGACGGTGCTCAACCTCGCTAACGTTCTCAACAAACGGATTGTGGGGCAGAGCCACGGGCTTCAGATGATCGCCAAGCGTATCGAGACCAATCGCGCGCGGCTCGACAATCCGATGAAGCCGATCGGCGTGTTCATGCTGTGCGGCCCTTCGGGGGTCGGCAAGACGGAGACCGCGCTCGCGCTCGCCGAGACGCTCTACGGCGGCGAGCAGAACATCATCACGATCAACATGTCCGAGTTCCAGGAGGCGCATACCGTCTCGACGCTCAAAGGCGCTCCCCCCGGCTATGTCGGCTATGGCGAGGGCGGGCGCCTGACGGAAGCGGTGCGGCGCCGCCCCTACAGCGTCATCTTGCTCGACGAGATCGAGAAGGCTCACCCCGACGTGCACGAGGTCTTTTTCCAGGTGTTCGACAAGGGCGTGATGGAGGACGGCATGGGGCGCCGCATCGACTTCAAGAACACGCTGATCCTGCTCACCACCAATGTCGGGACCGAGATCATCATGGACGCGGCCAAGCGAACGCCGCCGCCCGATCCCGAGACGCTCGCCGTCGCGCTGCGCCCGGCGCTTCTCGAAGTGTTCCCGCCCGCGCTGCTCGGACGTATCGTCACGATCCCCTATTATCCGCTGTCGGGGGAGATGCTGGCCGGCATCGTGCGGCTGCAACTCGACCGGATCGGCAGGCGGATCGGAGAGAACCATCGCGCTAGATTTATTGCCGACCCGAGCGCAATCGACGCCATCGTGTCACTCTGCCACGATCCGGATTCCGGCGGACGCGTTATCGACAATGTCATCACCAACACGATCCTGCCCGCTCTGTCGCGCGAGATCCTCAAGCGCTCGCTCGCGCGGGAAGAGATACGCCAGGCCAAGGTGTCCTCCACCGACGGCGCATTCGTATACGAGGTGACTTGAACGAGTGGCGCGTCTTCCTTTCGCCTTCGCCTTGCTCCTGATTCTGTGCCTCCCCGCGCGCGCCGATTTTCGCGTCTGCAACAAGACGCACGCGCTCATCAACATCGCCATCGGGACAGACGCCGGCGAGGCCTTCAGGACGGAAGGCTGGTGGGTCGCGACGCCCGGGTCCTGCGCCACACCCATTCGCGGCGCCCTTAAGAACCGCTTCGTCTATCTCTACGCGACGAACATCGACAACGTCGACCTTGTCACAGGCAGCGCCACCATGTGCATCGATCGTGGAAAGTTCGTCGCCTATGGCGCGGAGAATTGCTGGCGGCGCGGCTTGCAGGCGGTCACCTTCGCCGAGATCGACACGCTCGATTCCGGCGACTGGACGACGTTCCTGACCGACCCGCGGAAGTGAGGTTCACTTCCCCTTCTTCAAGGACGCAATCGCCTCCTCGGGCAGCACATCTTGCAGCAGGCTCACGAAGTCGCGCGTCGCGAGATTCCGCGCCCGATCGAGCAGATAGGGCACGGGGCTCGACGGCTCGGCCTTCTGCATATGCGCGGCGACCGCATCGATGAGCGCAATCGCCGCCGCGCGCGTGGCCGCCGGCTCCGCTGGCGCGGTCGGGATGGCCGCGCTCGGCGCATTCGACAGGCTCTTCACCGGCACGGTGAAGGCGCCGTCCGGGCCGACGAAGACCCGCGCGGCGTCCGCGTGCGGAGGCGCGAGCAGCTTCATCACCTCGTAGAGGTTCTTGCCCAGTGTTTCGCGCGCCTGCCGTATCAGGAGCAGCGCCGGGCTCGTCGGCTCGGAGGTCGCGAAATAGCCGAGTGCGGAGGCGAGCGCCGCATCGACCTCGGCGCGTGAAGCAAAGGCGCTCGGAGCAGCGACCGTCGCCGTCGCGTCCGACAGAGCGCCCTCGCCCACGTCCGACGCCTCCGGCGGCGGCGCGAGCGAGGGGTCGCGCTTCACGAGAGCGGCGCGCAGGAACTCCGTCATCTCGCCGACGAGCGTCGCGAGCTTCGGCAGCTCGATCGCCTTCTCGAATCCCACATGTTCGGTGGTGGCCGTCTTGATCGACTGGATCGAACGCGCCGAGGTTTTTGAGCGTGGCGACGACGGCGGCGAGCCTTCCAATGTCGACGTCGCTCAACACCCGCTCGATCGATTTCGCCGGCATGAACTTTTCCGGCTCCGTCGTCCGCTTCTCGCCTCTCAGGTCGTAGAGCGTAACCGAGCGCGGCTGGACCACGCCAGTCGCCAAGAGCTGGTCGCGATAGGAGAGCGCGCCTTCGCGATTGGCGTCGAGCAACGGCGCGTATTGCAGCGGCAGAAGAACGACTGAATTATCCTCGAGCGTCGCCAATTGCGCGATGCGCGCCGAATAGTCGTCGCCCTCGGCTCGGGGATTGGCGTCCTCCCAATGTTCCGCGACGAGCCAGGCGATGTTTCCGAGCCGCTCGGCGAAGCCCGCAAGATCGCGGTTCAGGATCGAGAGCTTGGCCATGAGCGCAAGCAGGCGAATGTCGAGCGTGCGCTTGAGAAGCTTGTCGGCCGCCTCAAGCGCGGCGGGAAAGTCGATCGAGGCGCGATTGAAAGCGTAATAGGCGGCAGGAAGCTGTCCCTCCGTCGCCGCGATGAAATTCATGAACTCGGTGTCGCCCTCAAGGTCGAGATCGGGGCCGCAGGGATCTTCATCCGAGATGAGCGGCAGCGCAAAGGCGTTGGGCGCCAAGGCAGCGGTGGGGACAGGCTGAGGCGCTGCTTCACTCGACGCAACGGATGCGGGCTCGGGCGAGGGTTCCGGCGCAGCCCGTTCTGGGACAGGCGCGGGCTCCGCCCCTTCCGAGGCTTCGAGCCCGACCAAGTCTTCGGATGACGCATCGGCTTCCAGGGACACCAAGGGTTCGGCGGCTGTGTCGGCCGCCACCGTCTCCGGGGATTCGCCTCGGCGGAGGTGAGGCGGCGGCGGCGGAAGTCGGCCGACGTGTCAGGGGGAGAAAGCTCGTTCATCGCCGCTTGTCCTTAAGGAGAGGCGCGTCGGCCCGAATGATACGCCCTTGGGCTGCGACAACAAGCGCGACGCGCCGCGCGGTCGCCGCGTCTCAGGTCGCATTGTCCAGGGCGACGGCGGCCCCGTCCGAAAAGGCCCCGGTCAGCATATCGGCGAAGCGGGCCGCGGGAGGAAGGCCGACGTGAGATAAGGCAAGCGAGGGGAAGTTTTCGCCCCCGATCGTCCACCAAAAGCTTTGCGACGCGAAGGCTCGCCTGCGCCCGAAACGCCGCGCGGCAAGAAAGGTCGCGGAGACTTGCTCGGCCATGTCGCGGGCAAGGACGCTCCCGTCGGTCAGTTCTTCCAGACCCTGGTCCTTGGTTATCCGCGGCTCGAGCGTCGGCGGAGGCAATCGCGCGACTCTGTCGGCAATCAGCTCCAACGTCGCTCCGGGCTCGAGCGCATCGAGAAGAATGGCCTCGGCCGCCTCGAGCCAGGCGTCGTTCGACTCGAGTTCCGGCGGGGCTATCGACGCATCGCCTTCGCCGACGAAAATGGAGAGCGGAAACGATCGCCCGACCCCATCGACCGACGGCATGAACGCGCCGATCGTCGCCTCGCCGCAAAAGTCGGCGCCGAGCCAGAAGCGCCAGATCGGCGCGCGATTGTAGGCCTCAGTCCACGCTGGCCCGAGCATCTGCTTCGACATCGCCACGCTAGACTGAAGCCACGGCTCCCAAATTTCCAGGAATCGCCGCGAGGCGTTCGTGGCGATGAAATCGCGCTTGGCCGGCAGTTTTCCGAACAGTCCGGCCGCCATGAGAATCAGAGCCCGTTCGGGCACTTGAACTGCCTCAGCGCAGGCATGCTCAAGGGGTTCGTTAGCGACGACGATGTGAACTGATAAGAGACCTCGCGCCCGAAGACGACGAAGCTCACTTTCAGCGCATTCCCGCTCTGTATCGCTGAGCCCGCATCGATGAGGCGAAACAGAGCCCACGCTCCGGTGCGCTCAAGTTTGGACTGGCGGTCGGGCATGTCGGGCGCCATCACGATCGAAGCTTCGCCCGCTCCGGCGCCCGGCCATTGCAACGTCACCGGTGGATTAACTGTTCCCTGTTGCGCCACGACACTGGCGCCGTTGATCGTCAGCGTCGCGGTCTGGGCGTCGCTGCTCGAGCGTCAGCGGCTTCACTTCGAAGCCAAGATTCGGCGTCGTGCCCCCGGTGGGGAAGAACGCGTCCCGGATCTCCGCGGCTTGCTGGAATTGCCGCAAGGTCGTGTCGGACAGTTTACGCGCGAGGTTCGAGTTCGGTTGCCAGACCCATCGCTTGCCGCTTCTGTTCACCAGCGGGTCGAGGTTCGCCGAGTAGAACTTGTCGACAATTCCGTTCGGAGCGAACAGCTTCGCGAAATCCGCCAGCGGCACGTCCCGGTCGCTCTTGGCGAACGGGTAACGGTTCGCCGTGATCTGCTGGCAAATTCCTGTCACGTTTTGCGCAAGCGCATCAGCGATCTGGGCGATCGAACTGGCGTTCGCATCGCCAGCGGCGTCCTTGGCGACTTTGTCGATCATTCCGGCAAGCGGTTGCGGCAGACGCGTGGCGTTGGCTCTGAGGCTCGCGACTTGCACATCCACCTGCCCCAGCGCCTGCTTGGCCTGCGCCGGGTTTTCCGCCGCCAACACAAGCTGGCGGTAAAGCTCGTTCAGATTGGCGAGCAACTGGTCGATCGGCCGTGATCCGGGCTGCCCGTCGACCAGGATCTGGATGGGCTTGAAATAGGCTTCGATCGAGGCGCCGGGCGTCTCGGGCGGCGGATCGCCCGCCTTGCGCTGCGACTTCATCGCAAGGTCGAGGGCTTCCTTGCCTAAGCCCCCGAGTTTACTGCCCGCTTTGTTGAGGGCCTCCTCCTTCGCCTTATCGAGCGAGGAGTCTTTCTCCGCCGGCGGTTTTGGACGTTCTCGCGTCAACGCCGTCTCGTCGCGAATGGATTCGAAGATCAAACGGATCGGAGAGGTCGGCGCGGAGGCCGCGCTCAGCTTCAGATATTTCGGCTTGTCGTTGAGCAGCGGCTTCAGCTGAAGGTTGTTGATCGCGGCGGTCCAGGCGGCGATGAAGTCCCTGCCATAGAGCTCGAGAATACCGGGGTAGAGGCTGGCGAACTGTTGCTGCACGGCGTTCTGATCGCCCGATGCTCCGAGCACCCAATTGTCCTTTTGCAGCTTGTCGCGAATCGTCTGCAGATTGTTGAGCAGCCCCCTGTAGAAGCCCTCATAGGTGAAGAAGCCGGGGACCCTGATGGTGTCCAGGTTCGCGCCGTTGGCAGCCTCGAACACCAGCGCCATGTCCGGCCCGCCGCGTTGGGAGGCGACCCAGTCTTCGACAATTGCGTTATGCGCCTCCGACTTCAAAAGCGTATAGGCGCGTTCCGCCACCCGCATACGCGCAAGCGTCGCTTGCGCCTGCTCGACCAGCGGGCCGTTAAGCGAAACTTTCCTCGCCTGGCCATCATCCATATCGAGCATGGCTTCAAGGTGCTTGCGGAGCAGCGCGCGCCCCTCGGCGTTCGGCGCGCCAGGAAATGCGCGATCCTCCCAGTCGCGCGTGAACCAGGCCACGATCAGATCATTGTCGACCTGCGGCGCCTTGCCGCCAAGCATCAGATAGACCTTGAGAGCCTCGTAAACGAAGCTCGGATCGTCGATGTTCTTCTGGATCTGCTGCTCAAGCGACAGGATGAGCCGCGGCCGCAAAAGCCGTTCAAGCGCCTGCCGGTAGAGATCGTTGGACGCGTCCTGGAGGCGCGGGCGCTGGCTGAGACCAAAGGTCTGTTCGATCGGGGTGGATTCGTTGCGCCTGGCGTAACCGACGGGAAGATTGGGCAGCGAGCCGATCAACTCGTAGATCGGCAATAGATTGGGATCAGTGACCGAATTCTGTTTGATGAACGGCCCTGCGATCGAGGCGTAATCATTGACGCCTTGCTCGGTCGCGGTGACGAGCGCCGCATTGCGGGTGTAGCTCATCCACCACAAGCTCAGAGATTCCCGCAGTGGCGAGGCCGATCAACGTGAACGCAGCGGCCCGGAGCGCGAACGATCTGCGCACGGCGGCAATGTTGGTCGAAACCCACCCGGCTTCGTTGAAGATCACCTTCGTCAGGAGGTCCGCCAGGAAAAAGCTTTTGCCTGTCCCGGAGAATCCGACACTGCCGAGGCTCTGTACGCCATAGCTCTTCTGGAGCGCGCCGATGACCGCGTCGAACGGCGTTCCTTCCTGCGTGCCCGAGGTGAAGTAGAAGCCGCGCAAGATTGCGGTCGTCTGGTAGCGCGTCGGCTCGAAAACGCGATTGAGAAACTCGGCGATCGGCTTTCGGATGGCGCCGAGCTGCGCTGGAAAGCCGAACAGGACCGCCCTCGATCGCAGGTCCGGCTCCTCTTGCAGCCGTTCTGGCATCCGCTCCGAAATGCGCTGGATGAGAAGGTCGGTCTCCTCCGAAACCTTGCCGACGTTATTGGCCTTCTTGTCCAGGGTCTGGAACGTCGCCCCCCAGACTGCCTGTCGCTTCGTCTCGTCCAAGTCAGCGAAATATTGGGTAAAGCCCTCCACAAGATCCATTTTTGTGAAGACGGCGTAGACGGGGAAGTCGACCTTCAGCTCTTCGTGCAACTCATCGAGACGTTTGCGGATCGCGTCGGCGTGCGCCGTCACCTCCTTCGGTGATAGATTGAGAACGTCGGCGATGCTGATGGCGACGATCACGCCGTTGATCGGCTGCCGCGGACGGTTTTGGCTCAGCATGTCGAGAAAGGCGAGCCAGCTGCGGCGATCGGTTTTGGCGTCCGAGTCCTGCGTCGTGTAGCGGCCCGCGGTGTCGATCAGCACCGCTTCGTCGGTGAACCACCAGTCGCAGTAGCGCGTCCCGCCGACGCCCTGCACGGCCATTGCCGCGCTGTCCCCGGCGAGGGGAAACTTGAGACCCGAATTGACCAGCGCCGTCGTCTTGCCGGCGCCGGGCGGCCCGATGATCAGGTACCACGGAAGATCGTAGAGAGCGCGCGCGTTCGACTTGCCGGTTCGCTTGAGGACGGCGAGAGCGTCCTGCATCTTCTGCTTCAGGACCGGCGCATCGCTGTCCTCAGCGACAGTCTCCGTCATCGCTTGGGCGATCTTGGCTGCGGCGCGACGGCGCGAAAGAATGCGCCAGGCGATCGCTCCTGCGACCGCAAGAAAAATCACCGCGATGATGATGAACCGGACGAGTCCGCTGTCGAACGGTTCCGCGTCGCCAATGGATACGAGCGGCCCCGCCAGCCAGACGACCGCGGCCAGGATGATGGCCCCGAGAATGCTGAGCCCGATCCAGAGCCATGCCATCACGTTCATCGAGAGCGCCCCCTTTCCCGCAACGAACCCTCCCCTCAGTCCGCTCTCGGGATGGACACTTCAACGCGTCGATTCTTCGATTTGTTAGGCTCCGTATCGTTCGGAGCGACGGGGTTGCCGGGACCCTTACCCGTCACCGCCAACCGCTCGGGGCGCGAGAGACCCGGCTTGAGCATCACCGCGACCGACTTGGCGCGCGCCGCGGAGAGTTCGAAATTCGATGGGAACGAGACGGTGTGAATCGGATCGGCGTCGGTGTACCCGTCCACACGAATGGCGCCCGGCTCCCGTTCGAGAGCGGCGGCGATCTTGGCCGCGATCGGCGAGAAGGAATCGCTCACTTTCGCGCCGCCTGAAGGAAACAGGACGACATTGCCGATGCGAATGAAGATTGTCGTCGCGGATTGGTCGGCGCCGACTTTGCCGGCCACGATCTCCTTGGCAAGCGCGGCGCGGATGCGCTCGAGTTGGGTGGACGTTCTCGGCTTAGGATCGGGCGGCGGCTTGGCGATGGTTTCGCGCGCGATCGTCAATTCGCCCGCCGGATGAATCTCCGCCATCTTCAAGGCGAGCGTCTCCGCTCGCGCTGAGAGGGCGTTGCGCAGATAGAGGTAGGAACCGAGCAGAATGAGCGCCGAAAGCGCGGCGACCGCCCAGGCGGGAACCTGAAGACGGCTCATCGACAGAGGGACCGCCTGACCCCGCCAGTGCGGTGACAGGTCCTCGATCGTCTTCGACTGGGCGCGGCGAATGGTTTCGTACAGGTCTCGGCGAATGCCCTGCGCCGCGCCGGGTCCGCCCGACGCCCGGTAAACGCCCTCGAAGCCGAGACTGAGGCAAGCGTGCATGATCTCGAGCACGCCCAAGTTCACCGCGGATTCTGCTTCGCGCGCTCAAGCTCCTTGAAGAAACGGACGCCACCCATCCGTTCGTTGAAGAAGCGAACCAGCATGCTGTATTGCGTCCAGGTCCGGCTGTCGGCGGTCGGTAAATTTTGCACGATGTCGTCGGCGGTCGCGGCGAGCGCATATTTCGCCGTTTCGATCTGATCGTTGGGAGCGCCCGCCGCGCGAGCGTCGATTTCGAATTGCTCGATCGCCTGCGCCACCTGATCCATGAGCTGGCTTGCGCCGGCGCGCACGAGCGATGCGCGCAATCGCCCCAGCATGACGAGAAGCGACGCGGCGGCCCGCATGAGGGGGCTCGCCGCCACCGTGACCAGGTCGACGGACACATGCGGCGACATGGGCGCGGGCGTCATCGGCGCCGATGCTTCGGGAGCGACGTAGAGGTTGTTCGGCGCTCGCGGCGTCATCCATTCATCCCACCCGCCCTGCCGTTGGCCGGACGGGGGCGCGTTCGACGGCGCAGCTGGCGGGGGGGCTGGATATGCGACAGGCGGCGTCGGCGTTGACGCTGGCGGCGCGCCGCCGGCAGGGGCGCCAGCCGCTGGATCGCTGGGAGACGAAGGCGGCGACCGACGTCCGGCCGGATTGGGACGGATGATCGTCCTGTCGCTTCTGCCGAACGGATCGTCTTCCGCGGTCATCGCCGCTCTTCCCTCACAGCCCAGAACTCCATCTGGAGCTCTGGCCAGTCGCCTGCGAAGTGCATTCCGATGGCTGTCGCCTGACTGAACTCAGACCACAAAGGCGATGTGCGGTCCAGGTAGAAGTAGACGTGGTCGGTGATGGCGCGGATCTGCGGCGGAGGCGTCGGCAGATGCACGAGCGGCACGCCGGGGAGATGGGCGTGCACGATTTCGTTCATCTTGGTGTTCGGCCCGACTTTGAGGAAGGCGGGCAGATTGCGCTGGATTTCGGTTAGGGGACGACGCGCCGACACTTCCAGCACGAAGGTCGCGTTGGCGAACAGGGTGCGATCCCGGATGGTCGACACGAACGCGTTCGGCGCGCGCTCGATCAGCTCGAGGCGAATGGCGCGGCGGTCGAGACGCGCACTGAGGAAGTCCTGGATGTCGCGCAGCAACGGGGTGAAGACGCTTTCCAGATCGTCATGGTTGTAGACGCCATATTCGCGCGCCCGCCGCTCCTGCGTCGTGAAGGTCGCCAATTCCCCGGCAATCCGCAGAAGCGCTTCATACAGGCGCTCGGGGTGGACGTATTTCGACGAGCGAAAGTGTTTGAGCGCCGGGATTTCGCGGTTCAGACATTGGAGGATCAGATAATCAGCGCTCTGAAGGCCGCCGCCCGCGGTCGGGTCGCTCGCGTATCGCGAAAGCTCGTCGAGCTTGTTGCCGATCCAGCCGATCACCCGGTCGAGCCAGCCTTCGACGGTTGCGTGCGCTGCGCAGACAAGCACAGGCGGCGCAAATTTCTCGTCGAACACCAGGGTGCGGTCATGCACCTCGACAATGCGCGCAATCGGCAGGCTCACATAGCCGGGCTTGGACGTCTTGCGGATCTCGTAAGCGAGCCTCGGATAGGCGACCTCGATTTCCTCCTCGATACGGAGGTTCGCGGTCGAATCGATCACCGTCTCGGCGCCGACCACGTAGCGCGCCGCGTTCTCCGTCTGCTCGGCGCTCACCTCGCGGAAGTTGTCCGCGCGCGCGGGCATGGTGAGCCAGATGAGCTGACCCGCGGCCGTCTCGGGCGTGGTGATCGGCGCGGGCGGCGGGCACTCGGCGGGAAAATCGAACAGCCCTCCATCGGGCATGATTCCCGACGCCCGCCGGAGCGCAAACTTGCTCTGCTGCGCAAGGTCTCGGTCGATCTCGAGCGCCGCAAATCCCCAGGGGTAAGGCGTTACGTGGCGGGTCCGGCTTTCGAGCGCGTTTTCGAGATAACGATCGCTTTGCTGTAGATGGTGCGGGCGAAGAAAAAGGCCCTCCGTCCAGTGAACCTTCGCGTTCCACGACATTAGCGCCGCTTCCCCATTTGCTCCCGTTCACATCGCTCCTTTGAAAGCCGGCGCGATTGCTGGGACCTCGACTGCGATGATTGTCTCACCGGTCTTTGTCTTCCAACCTGTCGTACGCTCGCGCGAATAAAGCAATGAACGCCTCGAGGAGACGCCCGTCTGCCCGCTTCGTCTTGGCCCGCCATCGCTCGACGTAGCTATCCCAGAGTTTCGCCTTGCGCGAGGATACGAGCGCGCCCAGCCCGCGCTCGGGCTCGATCGAATGGTCGATCCGTTCCGGCGCCAGATCCTCGAACAGCGCGTCGAGCGCCGCCTGCATCGCGCTGAACGTCAGGATTTGATGGGTCTTGAGGTCCGAAAAACTGCGCTCGATCGTTGTCTGTGCGTCGAGATAGTTTCTCGTCGGAGCCCCAAACATAAGGGCAAGCGCTTCGGCCGGTGAGCTTGCGAACTTGAGCGGGTTGTTCTCGACGGCCCGGATCATCGTGCGGCTCGATGAGCGCATCAGCGTCTTCGACTCGGCCCGCGACGCCAGCATCTGCCCCAGATTCTCCGCCATCATCCGAAGAACGGCGCCGATCTCATCCGCCAGTTCGTCCCCATTGCGGGACGCAAAAACGTGCTCAGGAACGCCAGCCGCCCGAGCGACCCGACCGAGGAACTCGCTTGTTTGGACGCTTTGAGGCTGCGGCTCGCTGGGCGATGGCCGTCTGGGCGGAAGATCGACAATCGCCGGCCGCGTTGGCGCCGGTATGCGAGGCTCGAGCCTCTCCTCATCAAACGAAGGGGCCGGAGCGGGCCTCGCCGCATTCAGCCAGTCGTCCTCAGGTCGCGAGGCGCCCTCAGACGCATCCGGGGAGGATTTCGGCGACTTAAGAAACGAGGCAAACTCGAGAAAGTCTGGCGGAACGCCCCGCGCCTGCGCCTGACGCCTCGCTCCATTGTCTGGCGCCGCCGCCTCCCCCACCGGTCCCCACACGTTCGATAGATCGGCGCTCGAAGAGGCCTCGGCCGCCGGCGCCGCGGCGGAGCTGCGCGACTTGCGTCCCTCTTCGACCGAAACGCCGATGATGTAAGGTCCGACGCCAAGGCGATCGCGGTCCCGCAAGAGGTAGGGCGCATCGAGACGGTAGTCGGCGCCGTTGACGAAGGTGCCGTTGGTCGACACGTCGTGAAGCCAGTAGCCTCCGTCGCGATAGCGGATTTCGCAATGCTTGCCGGAGATGCTCCGGCTCGGATCGGGCAGAGTCCAGTCGAGATGAGAATCGCGACCGAGATCGAGCCCCCTTCCCTTGACTTCGATCCGTATCGGGCCGCCGTCGGGGAGCCGATCTACGTTTTCGATCGATAAACGAAGAGTCATCTTTGCCGATCGCGCATGATCAGCGACATTATCCTGTCGTTTGCCTGCAGCCGCAAGAGTTTGCCAACCTCCGCGCTGGCGCCGACCGGCGCCGAAGCTTGCCGGTCGATCGCTGAACCACCGAGAAACAAAACCGTGCTCATTGGCGCGACGCTCGCAGTCCAAGAACAGTCGGCTCCCCGCCGGTCGCGAAGCGAATGCCCGCCTCCGCACAGGCTATTATCCGCGGGCTTATTTCCAGCGGGTCGCCGGAGGCGACGGCCTGCATGATCGCCGTATTCGCCGCCATCGCGCAGGCTCCCGCCGGAGCCGCAACAGGCTTTTGATCGGGGGCAAGAAGACTGCCGCCTGACCAACCGGCCGCAAAGGCGAGCCACGTTGTCGGCTGCCGCCGATCGCAGACGTTCGCGACCGACAGCGCCGATCGGCGATTTTCGTCATCGGGCGTCCGAACCCAGGCCTCGGCGCTACGAAGAGCCTCGTCCTCACCGCTCTCGCTGAGCAGCGCCCGAACGCACTGGATCGCCCACCAGACGGTCTCGCGCCGCGGAAGCAGATGACTAACGAAAAAAATCGCATCGCCTGGGCGTGAGGACGTCGTGAGGGTGCGCGCGTGGTCGAGCGGGTCGATGTCGTCAGCTGGACGAATCGCGACGTAGTTCAGTTCGGGAAACGCCTCGAAGACGCTCGCGGCGGAGGTAAAGCGGATGCGTGACGACATCGGCGCCCTCATACCAGCGGCAGAACGCCGCCGACCGTGCCGGCGCCGATATTCGCCACTCCAATTGTCGCGATCGGAATTGTCACTGAAGGCGACACGAAAGTTACCGGTCCGAACGCAACTGTCACGTTGGTCGTCATTGTCGTGATGCCGCTGGGCTGCACCATCAGTTGCGAAATGGAGTGCCGCTGATGGTCACGCCGGTTGCGTCCATCTTGATTTGGGCGAGTAAGCCCCTCCGGCCCGACGCTCAGCGTGATGCTCGTCTGGTCCATCTTGATCTGCGTGAGAGGCGGCGCGTCTTTGGGACCAACGTTCAGCGTGATCGACTCGAAGGCGTTGAGGGTGAAGTTTCCTCCCGCGCTCGACCCGCCGACCTCCGCCCCCTCGACGTCGACCGGCCCGACGTTGATCGTCTCGTCGCCTCCGACCGTCTCGGTGACATTGGCGCCGACGCGGATGTTCTGGTTGTTGTAAGCACGAAAATAGAGGTCCTTGCGCGCCCTGAGGTAGAACTGTTCGCTTCCTTTCGCGTCGTCGAACCACCACGCGTTCGCGTTATGAATCGTCGAGCCTCCATCCGTCGACGATTTTCCGAGCAATCCGCTGACGGTCTTCCTCGCCGGCAGGCTGAGCGAGATCAAGTTTGCGGGGTTCTCGACCGTGCCGTTGTAGACCGAGCCGACAATGATCGGCCGATCGGGATCGCCGTTCTCATATTCCACCATCACTTCATCGCCGACACGGGGAATGAACAATGCGCCGCGATGCAGCCCGGCCCAAATCTGACCAACCCGGACACGCCGGGAAGGCGTTCTATCGGGCGCGCTGGAGCCAGTCGTATCGTCCCAATAGAACTCGACCAGCACGCGCCCATATTTGTCGACGTCGACTTCCTGTTTTTCCTTGCTGATGACCTTCGCCGGCTGCGAGCCAATGATCACTGGGCGGCGCGTGCGCAACGGCATTCGGTAGGGAATAGAAAACCGCGAGAGTTCGTAGCTCCCCGAATAAGCGCCGTCCGCCGTCCCCTGCCCCGGACCTGTCGACGCGTAGGACTGGTCGCCGTACAAGTGGCTGCAGCGCAGGACGAGATAGTCGTCATCCTGTGAATCGCCATCCGGCGAGGTTCGCTGGATCGCGTATCCCGGCGTGAGCGACGGGGCGTATCCGCCCGCCGTGCAGCGGTCCGCGAATATGCGTTCGGCCTCCTGCCTCACTTTCGTCAGGCGGTCGCCAAGCGTCTTATCGTCATAGCCGCCGGGGTAATCGTAGACGAGGCTGCGCTCGGGCGGAGTGGGAAAGGCTTCGTGCGTGGAAAGGTCGGCGTTCGGTTTGTTGTAGTCGTAATCGTTGAGTTCGAAGATCCCCGGGATAACCGCCTGCTGCCGGCTCCAGGCGTTGAAGAACTGGAAACTGCCGGGTCCGCCAGACGACGGCGGGAGGTACTTGATCGAGTTCGGCGCCGGCAACATCTCGTGCGTCGCTGAGTTGGCGAGGACCAACGAGTGCCGACTTGGTGAGTCGCCGTCGCCCTTGTCGAACTTGAAATAATAGTAAATCCCGAATTTCTCCATCATTCGCAGGACAAAATTGAGGGAAGTCTCGCGATACTGGACCGTGTATTCGAGCGTCGGATAGTCCTCGACCATGAGGTCGACGACGGGGCCAAAATTATTGTTGCCCAAAGCCTGCTTGACGATGTCCTTGACGTTCAGATTCGCGAAGATCCGACAGTGAGACCTGAGCGACAGCAGCCACGGCCACGGCCGCAGCACCAGCCGATAAAGGTGGAGGTTAAAGCGGGTGCCGGACCATTTCGCCTCAGTCAAAATCCCGCTGAAGTCGCGGCCCGCGTGATCGGTCGTTTCGAGGTGTACGCTGCAGGTTTTTCCCAGCGCGGCGTGAAAATCGAGGTTTGGGTCCGGGCTGACGGCTTCGATCCGATACTCGAAGAGTTCGCCAATCGCCTCGCGTTCCCTCGAACCGGGTGAGGCACAGTTTGTCCTTGCCGAGCGGCGTCGCCAGCTTGCCGATCCGACCATTCTGGGTTGGAGTGTCAGCCATGACGAATGCTCTTCACCGCATCCATTTCCGCTCGCCCGCGACAAGGACCTGAAGGCTGCTCGTTGAGCAATGACCTGACCTTCTCCTGGCTGCGGCGCGATTCGCAGTATTCCTCGTTATCCTTTACGCTCGCTTCGATTGTTACATCTTTACGCCCCCGAGGGTAGGCGCGAGCCGAGCGGCGAATGGACGAATTGAGCACGGGCGAACCCCTAGGCCGAAACGAGGCGCGGGATGACGCCCACGTTCGCACTGGAGTTGAGGGACCAAGGGAGAAGCCCGGGCCAATTGGCGCCCTCGCCCCGCAGGCGTCGCCGTTGGTCCCAGCGGTCGCGACAACGCAGGAACTCAGCCTCGTCGGCAACTTTCCGAAGCCCGCGAGCTGGACGCCGCAAAAGGAGCTGCAACAGATCCACGCGGACAAGTGGTTTCCAAGCACGCTCGATTTCCTCGCCGTCGCAGGACCCGGCGGCGCAGCGATCGCCGACACCTGGGACTTCTGTCTGAAGATCGTGCAGGCGCCGAAAAAGATCAGCCGCCTCAACTTCTTCTCGCACGGAACGACCAGCCTCATCGCACTCCAGGGGCAGATTCTCGACGACGGCAGCAATGTGATGCTGGCCCAAGAATCCGGACACCGGATGGACGCAAGTGCTCGCCTCAAAAGCGATCCTCGATCCGTTCGCCAAGACATGGGGCGACATCGGCCAGAACAGCGGGTCGGTCTCCATGACCGTCAACAAGACCTCATTCACGCTCGACGACGTGCGAAAGAAGTTCGCCTCCGACGCGACAATCTGGCTCTACCTTTGCCACGGCGCTGCAGACCCGAGGCTTTTCCAGGAGGTCGCCAACACGTTCCAGACGACAGCCAAGGGCTTCACCCACGAACTCGTCTATTGCGCGCCCTCCAATTTCCCAACGAGCCGGAAGCACAAGGTCGCGGTCGTCACAACACCCGCGCCGGTCAATTCCTGCGCGAACGGCGAGACCGACTTCAAGAAGCTCGACACGAACGGGAATGTTCGAACGGCTCAGCCTCAAAGACCCTGAACGGCAGTCGCCGCCTTCGAAGCGAATAGCGCCCTCGTTCCGGGGCGAAGTGTCAGCCATAGGCCCTGGCTCTCATTCTCTCGGCGGTCGCGCGGCCACGGCCTAACGTTCGCGACAGCGCCTGAACGCCGCATTCTGCCCTACGCGATCTGGACTCGACTGTGATCCGCCGCACAGTGAAGACGTCCGAACGTTGATAAAGCTGAGTGGAAGTGCGAAATATGATAAGAGCATCGGACAGTCCCCGAGCGAGCCGGCGGCGCGAAGCGAGCGCCCATCCCGATCGGCAGTGCTCGCGGAACGGAGAGCGAGAGGTAGGAGGATGACTAGATTCTTCTGCGTTCTAGCGCGGTTTTTCTTCCTCTGCGTACGGCTGCCTTGGCGGCGGTCGCTTGCGCCTTTGCGACATCAGTTTCTTTGGCGGCAGTGTCACCGAGCGAGAAACGCGTCGCGCTTGTGATCGGGAACGGGGCCTACGAGAGCGCCGTTCGTCTCGACAACGCGGTCTTCGACGCCAAGGCGGTCGCTGACGCTTTCCGCAACCTCGGGTTCGAGGTTGTGGACGGCTACGACCTCGACATCGACCATATGCGCGCAAAAGTCTCCGAATTCTCGGCCGCCCTGTCCGACTCTCGGTCAGCCGTCATTTACTATGCCGGCCATGGCATTTCGGTCGATGAGGAGAATTATCTCATTCCGACCGACATCGTCCTGAAAAGCCCGACCGATCTCGATTTAAACGCGATCAGCGTCTCGTTGCTGCTGAAGCAAATGAAGCGCGACGACCGCGTCAACATCGTCATCCTCGACGCCTGCCGGGACAATCCCTTCGCTGCGGAACTCGCGAGGCACAAGACACGGGCGCTCGTCGTCGAGCGCGGACTGAGCCGCATCGACGGCGATCTCGCGCGCGGGACGCTGATCGCCTTCGCCAGCGATCCGAAAAGCACCGCCCTTGACGGGCAGTCCGGTCGGCACAGTCCATTCACGGAGGCGTTCCTCGCCCATCTGTCCGATCCCGGGGTTCCCATCGACACCGTGATGAGCCGGGTCCGGAACGACGTCTGGGAAAAGACCGGGCACAACCAATTGCCGTGGGTGAACACGTCACTCATTGGCGAGTACAAACTCAATCCGCTATCGGCGCCGGAAACGAGTGCGAAAGATACGCCGGCGGCTCCGGTCGGCATGTTGGCGGACCCAAAGCAGGCGCAGGAAAATCTCTTGTGGGAGTCCGCGCAGCATTCGAACCTCGGCGCCGACTACCAAGCCTATCTTGACGCCTTTCCTGGCGGCGTGTTCGCGCAAATGGCGAAGAACAGGATCGCCAGCGTAGAGGCCGCGAGGGCCTCCCCCCCACCCGCGCCGGCGGCCGCAAACCCTCGCTATGACCGAGCCTACTGTTCCCAAGGAAGAGGATTGGAAGAAGAACGTAGGGACGGTTGAAACCGAACGGTCGTTGAACCTCGGCCCCACGGTCGAGAAAGAAGTTCAACAACGTCTGACCGCACTCGATCTCTACAAGGGGCCGGTAACCGGAGCGCTGGATCAGGCGACCAGGTCTGCGCTCGCGGACTGGCAAAAGAAGCGCGGCTTCGCGCCGACTTCGTTCCTCGACTCGGCTCAGTTCGCGGCGCTGAAGGCGGACAGCGAGACCGAATATCAGAAATATTTAGCGGCCCAGCCCGCGACCGAGCCGGTCGCCCCGCAGACGCCACGACGTGAGGTGGTCAGACCCTCGCCTAAGCCCGCGGTGACGCGAGCCGCCAAGCCTGCACCGCCCGCGGCCCCGGTTCGACGCGCGGTCAAGCGAGCGAACCCGAATCGAAGCCAAACTGCGGATCAGGCCGCGCCGCCTCCGCCTCCGGATCCAGGCGGAACTCCCGCCTGGAGGCACGCAGCGGGTTTGCCCGAACTGCCGACAGATCCGGGAATGGGCGGGCGGCCGCCAGGATTTTGGCTCGGCTCGAGCGGCGGGATGATGTTCGGAGGCTTTCGACACCACTGACGGGGAAGCGAAAGCCTGCGGCGCGCGTTTCACGAAGGCATGTCGCCACGGCTCATCAGACGCCAGGCTGGACCGAGCAATCGCCGGCCACACCTGAAGATCAGCCTACCCTGCATCTGTCGTCCAGGAACCGAGCATGGCCGCGCGATTTCGACAAATTACCCCTTTCGACGGCGTTGATGAAGGCGTAGGACCGCTCGACGCGGCGGTCATCGTGCCGTCCGGCGGTTCGAGCCTGGTTTTCCTGGAGGGCGGACCGGACCTTCACGTCGCCTCGGATGCGCCGTCGCAGGTGGCCGTGACCGAGGTCAAGAGCTTCAGCGGCGGCGATCTGATGTCTTTCCTCAATGATCTCGGCGCCAACGTCGCTTTGACAGCCGCTGTTCTGAGTTCCGGCGCGAAGCGGCTCTTTCGCGTTTCGGGACTGGCTCCTGCGGGGAAGAAGGGGGTCGCCATTCGCGCCAAGAACCGCAAGAGGGGAACGCTAGAGGCGCAACTTCAGGCGATCGTCCTCAAGGCCAAGCCTATGAAAGTGTCGCTGCGGCAGATCCAGGTCTTTGCCGATGAGACGCGGCAAACCACGACGTTGCTAAGCCAGGGCGCGTTTGATCCGAAAGCCGCGCTCGAGCACATGAACATGGTCTGGCAGAATCAGGCCAACGTTAGCTGGGCGTTGGGACGAACGGACCCGGCTCTGATCGACGCCATCGATGTCCGATCCGGAGGGCCGAACCGCGACAACGACGCGCAAAACAAGGCGTTGAGCGCAAGCTGCGACCAGGGCGCGGACCTGACGATCTTTTTTTCCCGCAAGGCGTTCGACCCGAACGGGGTCAGAACGAGCACGCCATGGAATTTCTCCAAGGCAGGCTTTACCCACGCCCAAGGCGGCTTTTGCGTGATCGCTGACAATCCGGCCGGCTTCACGGTTGAGCACGAGGAGGGGCACTTCCTTGGAGCGCTCGACGAAGCCGGCAAATTTGTCGCGGACTATGCGCACTCGTCGGGACATCACATGATGAATCCCGACGATGTGCCCAACGGCATTATTCCCGCGAAAATGGCGATCCAGTTCAACAAGGGCTTCGCCGCGAAGCCTGGCCCGTGAAGGGACCCGCCTTCAACGGCGCACCCTTGATCATGCGACCTTGACGATCCGAAAACCCTCGAGCTCCTTGACGACCGGCAGGCCCTTCCAGCGCTCGATGTCGTGCAGTGACGACCAGTCGCGACAGGTCGCCGCCGAGTTCGTCGTTCATCTTGTCGATTGTCTTGAGCTGCTCCCAGACGCTTCCGATCGCGTTGTTGAGCGGCACATAAACGCCGTCGTTCTTGTGACCGGTGAACTGGCGGCGGGAATAGACACAATCGCCGGAAATCACGCGGCGTCCCGCGGCGGTCTCCACGATGACGAACTGCTGCCCGATCGTGTGGCCGCTGCCGAGCCTCACATGAATCCCGGGCAGCACATCGTTCTTGTCGCCGTCGATCAGCGTGACCCGATGAGCAATCGAGGCGTCGAGAGCCGCGCGCATATTGTCGGGATCGACGATCGCGGTCAGGTGACTGAAACGCTTCGGCAGCGCGAAGGCTTCGTACCATGAGAGAAGCTCGCTCTTCTGGATGTAGATATGCGCGTTGGGGAATTCCGCGATCGATCCCATGTGGTCGAAATGCGCATGGGTGAGAAAGATCGCGTTGATCGCGTCCGCGTGGACGCCGATCTCGGCCAGCATCCGCAGAGGCGAGATCCAGGTCGGAATGCCGAACTTCCGCGAAAAGGTCGAGCTATGATCGTCCTGCATGAAGCCGGTGTCGATGAGGACGCGATCTTCATCTCTCTGAGCGAAGATGAAGGAAAAGGGCAGGTCCATGACCCCGTCGTGGTACATGCCGCTGATAAGGTCGACCCACGGCTGATTTTTGGAGCGCGCATACTCCATCACATAGACGTCCCAGGTCGCAGGTTCGGCCATCATGCGTTCTCCTCAGCTCTCCGCCAACATTCGTCCCAAACTCGAGAGCGCGACCGCGACAACCAGAATGGTGCCCTGGAAGACATATTGCGAGAAGGTCGGCGCTCCGAAGATATTGAGGCCGTTGAAGCCAAAAACGATGATCAGGGTGCCGATGAAAGTCCCGAGCACGTGGAATTCACCGTCACGAAGCGTGGCCGATCCCAGGAACACCGCGGCGAAGGCGGTGAGAAGATAGGAATCGGCTGCGTTCGTCGTGCCGCTGCCAAGCCGCGAGGCGAGCAACGCGCCAGTCAGCGCGGCGCAGACGGCCGAGATGACAAAGCCCAGGATCTTGATGCGATCGACGCTGATGCCCGCGAGCCGCGCGGCGATCGGATTACCGCCTACGGCCTGAATTTCCTGGCCGATCGCCGTCCGCTCGACCAGGACCCAGAGGCCGACGATGACGACCGCCATAATGATGATCGGATTGGGTATGCCGAAGAGCCAGCGCCCGAGCGACAACTGAAGAAACTCTTCCGGCACCCCGGCCACGATGGGAACGCCAGAGGAATAGGCGAAGGCAAGGCCGACGATGATCGTGCCGACGCCGAGCGTGGCGATGACCGAATTCACCCTGAGTTTCGTGACGATCAGCCCGTTGACCACGCCAATAACGCGCCGAGCGCGAGAACGATGACGATGGCGAGCGCGATCGGCAGCTTGTTGTGCACGATCAGTCCGGTCACCAGAACGCCGTGCAGACTGGCCGCATAGCCGATGGAAAGGTCAAGCTCGCCGACGACGACGGCCAGCGTCAGGCCGCCCGCGATGATCGTCGCCAGCGAAGCCTGATTGAGCACGTTGACGAAGTTGTTGAAGGTCGGGAAAAGCGTCCGGCGAAAGAATGGAGAAGATCGCGATCATCAGCGCAAGCCCGATGATCGTGGCGTAGCGGGCGAATATCGCGAGGCCGATCCTCGACGCGCGGCGACAGCCGGCGCGACGCTATCGACGTTTCACTCATGAACGGTTCCGCTCGTGCGCCGTGGCGTAACTCGCCGCAACAATTCCCTGTCTGTTCAAGGCCGCGCCGGAAAGCTCCGCCACGATTCGTCCCTCCGCCATCACCAGCACACGATCGCAGAGATCCGGCAATTCGTCGGGTTCGGACGATACGACCATCACCGCCGCGCCGGCCTGCGCAAGCCCTCGAATCAAGCGATGGATTTCTCCGCGCGCCCCGACGTCGACGCCGCGCGTCGGCTCGTCAAGGATCAGCGCCTTCGGCTTTGACTGGAGCCACCGCCCGATCAGCACTTTCTGCTGATTGCCGCCGCTGAGCTGTCCCACCGGCGTGTCGACGCTCGCGGTCTTCACGGCGAGCTCGCGGATGACGCGCTCCGCGAGGCTGCGGCGCCGGCTGCCGCTGATGAAAGGCAATAGCGGGGAAACAATCAGCGAGCGCGAGATTCGCGAGGCTCAGATTGAAGGCGACGCTCTTCGTCAGAATGAGACCCTCGGCCCGGCGCTCTTCGGGCACGAAGCCGATGCCTGCCCTCACCGCGTCGGCCGGTTTCTTCGGCGCATAAGGCCGTCCGGCCAGCAGCATCGCGCCGGCGTCCGCTCGATCCGCGCCGAAGACGAGCCGCGCGAGTTCCGTTCGTCCCGCGCCGACCAGCCCGCCAAGCCCGAGCACCTCGCCTGCGTGAAGATCGAAGCTCGCGTCCAGGACTTTGGGCGCCCGGCGCAGCGCGCGGGCGGACAGAACGATCGGGCGGCTCGCGGCGGAGGCAGCCCGCTTTGGCTGCGGCTTCGATCGCGCCCCCCACGATGGCCTCGACCAAGAGAGGAACGGGTCAAGCGTCGGCCCGGCAAGCTCGGAGACCGATCGCCCATCGCGAAACACCGTGACGCGCTGGCAGAGGTCGAGAATCTCGTCGAGCCTGTGCGAGACATAGAGCACCGCGACGCCGGACTTGCGCAGGTCGCGCACGATGGCGAAGAGCCGCTCGCTTTCCGCCGCCGACAGCGCCGCGGTCGGCTCGTCCATCACGATGAGCCGCGACTTGCGGACGAGCGCGCGGGTGATGTTGATGAGCCAGTTCTCGGCGGTGGATAGGCCCTTGGCGCTCGCCCCCAAGGCGGCCTTGACGCCGACGCGATCGGCGATCGGCTTCACCTCCTCTGCAATGGCCCGCCAGTCGACCATGCCAAAGCGCGTCTTCTTCGGCAGTCCCAGCATGATGTTCTCGAGCACTGTCATTCCGGGAACGAAGGCGAGTTCCTGGTGAATGAAGCTCATGCCGAGTTCGTTCGCGGCGTGCGGAGTTTCGATCGCGACTGGCCTGCCGTCGACGAGAATCTCCCCAGCGTCAGGCGCAGTCAGGCCTGCAAGGATGCGGATCAGGGTCGACTTGCCGGCGCCGTTTGCGCCCACGAGACCATGGGTCTCGCCGGGCAGAATGGTCAGCGTCACGCCGCGCAGCGCCTGGGCGCCCCCATAGGCTTTGCAAATCCCGATCGCGGACACGAGTGGGGACGCCGAAGGCGTCCCCGTCACGGATCCTTCCATCGGAACGCCTGGATCTCACTGCAGCGCGGCAGGATGCTCCGCGAGAAACTTCTCGATCTTGTCGGAGGTCACGAGAACCGCCGGCACTTCGACCGCTTTTGGCGTCCAGCCCGCTCCGGCCTTCACGATCTCCGGCAGGAGCGTGATCATGTTGTGGCCTTCGGTATAGCTGTCCTGCCACGCGGTCGCGGTCATGAAGCCCTTTTTGATGTTCTCGAGCGCCTGCGCGTTGCCGTTGACTCCGTAGACCTTGACGTCCTTGCGGTCCTGCGCGCGCAGCGAGCCAATCGCGCCGATCGCCGGATCGTCCCAGCAGCCCCAGATGGCCAGGCTCTCCTTGCCCGCCGGATGCGAGGCCAGCCACGCGTTGGCGTATTGAGCGCCGTCCTCGAAATAGCCGGGAATGCGCACCTCGTTCTTGGTCATCTTGATGTCAGGATGACTGGCGAGCGCCTTATCCAGCTCGACCTCGCGATTCCGGCAGACTTCGCCGGTGTGATAGGTCAGCGCGAGAATGGAGCCTTTGCCGTCCATGGTCTTGAGCATGAGCTCGTTGACCGGCACGACCATCGGGCCGCCCGAGCCATTGGTCGCGGCGACGCCGCCGCCCAGGCCCCCGCCCCAGGTCACGACCGGGATCTTCGCTCGCTTCGCCGCATCGAGGCCGGCGCCGATCGAGGAATAGGGAAAGACCATGTCGACGATCGCCGCGGCGCCGCGCTGGGCAAAGTTCTGAATGGCGGCGTTGGCCTGATCCGCATTGCCAGCCGCGTCGATGACGGAAACCTGCCAGCCGATGTCCTTCGCGGCCGCCTGCGCTCCGGCGATGATAGCGGGCGTTGTTGGCCTCGGTCGCGGAGATCGAGACGATACCGACCAGCGGCTGTTCGGCCATCGCCGCAGAAGACAACGTCGCCAAGCGCGAAAGCGACGCCGATCGCTGCTAGTTTCATTGATTCCTCCCTCTTCGAACGAACGTGGCGAACCGTTTCGTCAGCCTCTCGCAATCGGCGAGCTCAACGCAAGTGGAAAAGCGGAGGAAGTTCCCCTAAAACAGCGATAAACACGGGCGGCGTATCGCTTGCGGGAGGATGCCGCATGAACCTCGAAAATTTGCCGAATCAATTCGCTAGCGCTCATGGCGACCATTAAGGACGTCGCAAACGTCGCGGGGGTTTCGCCGGCGACCGTCTCAGCGGTGCTCAATGACTCGGCCTTCGTCAGTCCCGCGCTCAAGGCGCGCGTGCTGGAGGCCATTCGCGACCTCGACTACGCGCCTTCGCAACTCGCGCGGAACCTGCGGCGCGGCCACAGCGAACTCATCGCGATCGTCGTCGCCGACCTTTCCAATCCTTTTTATTCTCGCGTGGTTTGCGCCGCGGAAGCCGCGATATCTGCGTGGGGCTATTCTCTGGTCGTCTTCAATAGCGACGAGAAGCCGGACGTGGAGAAGCGCATTCTCGCGCGGGTTCGCGCACTTCAGTGCGACGGTCTGCTTGCTGGTGCCGGTCGGTGACGCCATCGCCGGACTTCAGCGCGAATCCGGCGCGCCGATCCTGCCGACGGTGCTTTTCGGCCGCACGCTCGAGGACGAACAGCTCGATGCAGTGACCATCGACAATTTCTCGGCGAGCTATCAAGCGACGAGCTACCTCATCGATCTCGGCCATAGGCGCATCGGCGCGATTCTGGGGCCGAGCCATCTGAGTACGGGACGCGATCGCACCGGGCGGTATGCAGGCCGCGCTGAGCGCCAAGGGCCTGACGCTCGAGCCGCGCTTCGTGCGATCGGGCGAGTTTCGCGAGGAGGTGGCCTATTCGGCGGCTCGCGACCTTTTCTCTGGAACCCGTCCGCCCCACCGCGCTCTATGTCGCCAACGGCGTGATGGCGCTCGGCGTCATGCGGGCCATCGCCGACCTCGGACTGCGCTGTCCGGAGGACATTTCCATCGCCTCGACCGACAATATTCCCGGAATCCGCGGCTTGAGACCAAATCTGACGCGCTCCGAACATCCGATCGTCGAGATGGTCAACGAGTCGGTCCGCCTGCTCATGGACCGGATCAAGCGCAGCGACATCACGCAGCAGCGAAAGGTCGTCTTTCCCTCCGCGCTCGTGGTGGGCGACAGCTGCGCTCCGCTCACCGCCCGACCATCGACGCCAATGGGCGCGCCGTGATCTCCGACCTCCATCGCCCTGCTTTCGTTTTGAGGTGTCAGATTGAATCCGACGACGCGATGCGCTTTGAAGAAAGCCGGAAATGGATGGGGTGTCCGCGGTGGCTGCGGAATATCGCTTGATACTGGCGACCCATATCGCTCGTCTGAACGGAGTCGACCTCATGCCGAAATCGGTCGACACTAAGCCGCAAGCCGCGGAATAGGCGATGATAGCGTTGTGATTCGAGTTCGGCCCGTCAAAGTTTCCATCACATGGGGTGTTTATGTCGGAAGGTGTGAAGTCGAACAAAGTCGCGGTGGTTGGCCTTGGCGCCATGGGCTACGGCATCGCCGCCAGCTTGGCGCGGAGCGGTTGGCCGGTTGTCGGGGCGGATACGAATCCCTCGGCGACCGCTCGTTTCGCCGACGAGTTCGGGAAACCGGTCGGTTCTTCGCATGACGCGGCGACGCGGCGCTGACATCGTCATCCTGGTTCTGGTCAGCGCCGCGCAATGCGAGGCCGTTCTGTTCGGCGACGCTGGCGCGCTGGCGTCCACCGCTCCCAATGCGCTGATCATGTCCTGCGTGACAATGGATCCGGCTCAGGCGCGGAGCATCGGGGCGAAGGTCGAAGCGGCGGGGCGCGCATTTGTCGACGCGCCAACCAGCGGCGGCTCGGTCCGCGCCGCCGAGGGGGCGTTGACCATTCTCGCATCGGGACGAGACGATGCGATGAAACGGGCCGAACCTATCTTCGACGCGATTGCGTCTAAGGTTTATCGCCTGGGCGGCGAAGCGGGCGCGGGCTCCGCCTTCAAGATGATCAACCAGCTTCTCGCGGGAATCCATATCGCCGCGGCCTGCGAGGCGATGGCTTTCGCCAAGAAGCTCGGGCTCGATCTTCCGAAAGTGTACGAGGTCATTACAGCTTCCGCCGGAAATTCCTGGATGTTCGAGAATCGTGTGCCGCACATCCTCGACAACGACTACGCCCCGAAGAGTTCCGTCAACATCTTCACCAAGGATCTCGGTATCGTGTCGGATATGGCCCGCGCGGCCTCGTTTCCGACGCCGCTTGCGGCTTCCGCGTTGCAGATGTTTGTCATGACCGCCGCGTCGGGAATGGCTCGTGACGACGATGCGTCGGTCGCGCGGCTCTACGCGAAGATCGCCGGCATCGAGCTTCACTCCGACGTGGATGCCGCAGGTTCCGCTTCGGACAAAGGCCCCGAGCCATAGGTCGCTCGCAGGCGCAACGCCAGTCGCCCGCGATAAAGCGTTGCTTGCGCTGCCGATATCCCAATCGGAGAGGCGTTTATAGGACGCCCGACGGGAAAGCTGTCGTGGGTTGCTGACCCTCGACATGAGCGGTTTGAGAAAAGGCCCTTGGCGAACTGGCGTCGACAATTTTCACGTGAGCCATGCGCGTTGGGCGCCGCTCGATAATTAGGCGCCGGGCCGACTTCCGCGCTCAAGGATAGGGCATGCGCCTCGCCGACGGCCCCGGGCCCGTTACGACGGAGCTCCTTTGATGGCACGCATCCTGCTTCGAAGGCGACCAAGCGTATCCACCATACGCACCTGACTTGGGACGCGCCGTGTCTCCAGAGGAAGCCATCCGCCTTGATGTTTATCGGACGACGGATTGTTGGGACATTACCCAGTCTGCTCGGCGTCGTTGTCGTCACGTTTCTTGTTGTCGCACGCGCTGCCCGGAGATCCTGCCGCCTATTTCGCAGGGCCGGCCGCCAATGCGGATTCGATCGCGAGCGTCCGCGCGTCGCTTGGACTGGACCGGCCGCTGCCCGTTCAGTTCTTGCACTATGTCGTTGACCTTCTGCACGGAAATCTCGGCAACTCGCTAACGACCGGGCAGCCGGTGCTCGTCGACCTCGCACAACGGCTTCCCGCTTCGCTCGAGCTCTCCGCTTTCGCGATCATCTTTGCCGTGGGTGTCGCCGTTCCGCTGGGCGTGTGGTCCGCGACAAAAGTCAACGGCCCGGTCGATCATGCGAGCCGCATCCTCGTGACGGTCTCGGCTGCTTTCCCTACGTTCTTTGTCGGTCTGCTGCTGGTTTATGTCTTCTACTATTTGCTCGACTGGGCGCCGGAGCCCGTCGGGCGGCTCAACGAAATCAACTATTCACCCCCGCCGACGATCACCGGCGCATATACGGTCGACGCGCTGCTGGCGCGCGACTGGGGCGTTTTTCGCGCCGCGCTTAGCCCAGCTTACGCTGCCTGCGATATCGCTCGGGCTGTTCGCGATGGCGCCCCTCGCGCGCATCACGCGCGCTTCGATGCTCGAAGCGCTGGGCAGCGATTTCGTCCGCACAGCGCGCGCGAGCGGCCTGCCGACGATGAAGATCGTCTTCACCTACGCCTTCCGGAACGCGCTCCTGCCCATCACCAGTGTGCTGGGAATGGTCTTTTCCTTCCTGATGGGATCCAACGTGCTGATCGAGCAAGTGTTCGGTTGGCAAGGGGTCGGCGCCTACGCGGTATCGGCCGTGCTCGCCTCCGACTACGCAGCCGTACAGGGCTTCGTCCTCATGATGGCGATCCTTTACGTGCTCCTGAATCTCACGGTCGACGTTGCGGCAACAATGATCGATCCGCGCGTGCGCTTCGAGTCGTGAGCGGCGCATGAGCTTCGCCACTCTCGCCAGCAATACGCGCTATGCCTTCGGCGAGAACCGCCTGACGCTCATTGCCGTTGCGATGCTCGCGGTGATGGCGATCTGCGCCGTCCTCGGTCCTGTTCTTGCGCCTTACGATCCGCTCATGACCAACGCTGCAGTCAAACTGACGCCGCCGAGCGCGGCGCATTGGTTTGGCACGGACGCGCTTGGACGCGACATCCTAAGCCGCGTGATCGTCGCGGCGAGGCTGGACCTCGGCATGGCGATTTCAGCCGTCGCGCTCTCGTTCGTCGTCGGCCTCGCGACTTGGCGCAGCTGCCGGATATTTCGGCGGCTGGACGGACGCGATCGTCGGCCGCGTGATGGATACGATCATGGCCTTCCCTCTGTTCGTTCTGGCCATGGGCATCGTCGCCGCGCTCGGCAATAGCGTGCTCAACATCATCATCGCGACGATGATCATCAATCTCCCGTTTTATTGCCGTTTCGCGCGTGCGGAAGTGAACGTGCGCCGCGAGCTTGGTTATGTCGAAGCAGCCCGCATGGGCGGAAACACGGCGCTGCAAGCGCTCGCCAACCACATCATTCCGAACATTTTGCCCCCGATGATGGTGCAGGCGTCGCTGAATATGGGATGGGCGATCCTCAACGCCGCAGGCCTCTCTTTCATAGGGCTCGGCGTGCGACCTCCAACGCCCGAATGGGGCATCATGGTTTCGGAGGGCGCGAGCTACATCATCTCCGGCGAGTGGTGGGCCTTCATGTTTCCCGGAGCGGCCTTGGTCGCCGCGGTGTTCTCGTTCAACATGCTCGGTGACGGCCTGCGCGACCTGCTCGATCCCGCGGAAGCGCGTATGACGGCTCAGCTCGTCGTCGACAACCTCTCGTTGAACTTCCGTACCCGCCACGGAGCGGTGCAGGCGCTCGACGATGTGTCGCTCACGCTAGGCAAGGGCGAAATCGTCGGCGTCGTCGGCGAGAGCGGGTCCGGCAAGTCCGTCACGGCATACGCCGTCATGGGTCTTCTCGACGACACTGCCGACATCACCAGTGGTCGCATCAATATGGGCGGCGCCGAAATTCTGAACGCTACGCCGGATGCGTTGAATGCACTTCGCGGCCGCGAAATGGCGATGATCTTCCAGAGCCCGCGCACCGCCCTCAATCCAATTCGCCGGGTCGGCCATCAGATCGAGGATGTCCTGCGCGAGCACGCGAACATACCCGCTCGCGAGCTCAAGCGGGAGGCGATCGCCGCGCTCGCACGCGTGCGCATTCCCGACCCGGAACGTCGCGCCGAAGCCTATCCTTTTGAACTGTCCGGCGGCATGTGCCAGCGCGTGATGATCGCGATGGCGCTCGCCTGCTCGCCTTCCGTTCTGATCGCCGACGAGCCGACCACCGGCCTCGACGTCACGACGCAGGCGGTGATCATGGATCTCATCCGCGACATGAGCCGAAGCGGTAACATGTCGACGCTGCTGATCACGCACGATCTTGGTCTTGCCGGGGAATATTGCGACCGCATCGCCGTCATGCACGCTGGCCATGTCGTCGAGGCCGGGCCGACCGAGGCGATTCTGGCCCACAGCGCACACCCCTACACGCGGCAGCTTCTCGCCGCGACGCCGACGCCTGAAACCCGCATGGACGACCTGATCGCCATTCCCGGTTCGCTTCCAGATTTGCGCCGTCCGCTTCCGGTTTGCCGGTTCAGCGCGCGATGCGAGCGCCGTCAGCCCATTTGCGACGAGCCGCCGCTGCCCTGGCGGGAGTGCGGGCCGGACCACGTGGTGCGTTGCCGGTTCCCGTTATGACGGGAGCGCTGCTCGAGGCGACAAAGCTCGCCAAGTTCTATCCGGTCAAAGGAGCGCGCGGGGGGCGCAGCTTCACGCCGTCGACGAAGTGGACCTTGTCATCGGAGCCGGCGAAAGCGTTGGCCTCGTGGGAGAGTCGGGCTGCGGCAAGTCCACTATGGTGCGCTTGCTTGCTCGAACTCGTGGACCCGACTAGCGGAACGATTGCTCTCTCCGGACGCGACATCACCAACGTCTCGCAGGCGCACTTTGTCCGCAGCCCCGATCGCGCCCGCATCCAGGTCGTATTCCAGGATCCGACCGAGAGCCTCAACCCATCTTTCCGCGTCTCTCGTGCTATCGCGGATCCGTTGCGCCGTCTTCTTGGTCTTCGCAGCGCGGCAGACATCGAAGCGCGCGTTCGGCGTGCGGCGGAGCTTGTCGGTTTGCCGCTGGAGCTTCTGCAGCGGTACCCGCATCAGCTTTCCGGCGGGCAACGGGCGCGTGTCGGCATCGCGCGCGCGATCGCCGTCGAGCCCTCGCTGCTCATTCTCGATGAACCGACTTCCGCGCTCGACGTTTCCGTTCAGGCGGTCGTGTTGAAGTTGCTCGCCGAACTCCGCGACCGGCTCGGGATGAGTTACCTCTTCGTGTCACATGACCTCAACGTCGTGCGACTGCTCTGTTCGCGCGTCGCGGTCATGTATCTCGGGAAGATTGTCGAGGTCGGTCCGACCGAGGCGCTGTTCACCAACCCGCGTCATCCCTACACGGCCGCGCTCGTCGGCTCGATTCCTGACCCCGCTCGTCGGGGAGAGCCGCGGCCGCGCCTCGACGGCGCTCCGACGAGCCCAATCGATCCAGATCCAAGGACCTGCCGCTTCTACAGCCGCTGCGCAAAGAGCGCCGATACCTGTAACCGCGTCATGCCGTTGTTGCGAACGGTGGGCCGCGATCACGCCGTCGCCTGTCATCTAGCCTGAGGGAGTTGTCTTGAACACCGACAATGAAATCTGTCGCTCGGACGCCGTGACCATCGCATCCATGGTCAAGTCCAAAAAACTATCAGCGACTGAAGTGGCGAAGGCCGCGCTTCGGCGCATGGAGACGCTCGAACCGCATATTCACGCGTTCTGTACGCCGACGCCAGAGGTGGCGCTCGCGGCGGCGGGCGCCGTCGACGCCAAGGTCGCCGCGGGCGAGGACCCCGGCCCACTCGCAGGCGTGCCGATCGGCATCAAGGATCTCGTCGCCACCAAAGACATTCTCACGGTGATGGGCTCGCCCTGGTATCGCGACTTTGTGCCGGACGAAGACGACATCTGCGTGGAGCGTCTCAAGGCCGCTGGCGCCGTCATCATTGGCAAGACCAATGTTCCGGAGTTCGGCTACAGCGGCGTCGGGCATAATCCCGTCTTCCCAGCGACCCGCAATCCCTGGAATCTCGCCATGACGTCCGGCGGCTCGAGCGCGGGCTCGGGCGCGTCGGTCGCTGCGGGCGTCGCCCCCTTCGCCATTGGGTCGGACGGCGGCGGCTCGGTTCGGATCCCGTCGGCGCATTGCGGGCTCTTCGGCATGAAGGCGTCGATGGGGCGCGTGCCTCTCTATCCGGGCTGCCGCGACGAGCGCTATCCGGGCGTATCGAGCTGGGAGTCGATCGAACACGTTGGTCCGATGAGCCGCACTGTCGCCGACTCGGCGCTGATGCTGAGCGTCATCACCGGCCCTGATCCGCGTGACCGTTATTCCATCCCCGCGGGAGACGTCGATTATCTCAAAGCGCCTACCGAAGGGATCAAGGGACTGCGGATCGCCTATAGCGAGGACTGGGGCTACGCGCCTGTCGATCCCGAGGTGCGACGCGTCGTGTCCGAGGCGGTGCGCGTGTTCGAGACCGATCTCGGCTGCACGGTCGAGCGCGCCCATCCGGGCTGGGAAGATCCGTTTCCCCAGTTCTGGACCCTGGTGGCCGGCGACAGCGATCTCGTGGGCATGCGCCGCATGATGAAAGGGCGCGAGAAGGAGATGTCGCCGCATCTTGTCGGCCTCCTGAACCACCCCTGGACAGCCGAAGACTTCACCAACGCGAAGATGATGCGTCAGCGCGTCTGCAATCGCATGTGGCGGTTCATGCAGAACTACGACCTTCTGCTGACCCCGACGCTCGCCACCCCTCCGTTCCCTCTCTACATGCAAGGCCCCGAGATCATCGAAGGGAAGATGGTCGGCTCGGGCGAATGGCTCTGCTTCACCTACATCTGCAACCTCACAGGCCAGCCGGCCGCAAGCATTCCTGCGGGCTTCACCTCGGACGGTCTGCCTGTCGGCCTGCATATCATCGGCCGTCATCTCGCGGACCAGACCGTCCTCGCCGCCTCAGGCGCCTTCGAGAATGCCCGGCCCTGGGCCCACGTCTGGCCGAAACTGGTGACCGACCTCGGCCTTTAAGCCTGCCTCTTCACACGCAAGGAGCGTTCCCATGAAGCTAAATCGACGAGCCTTCGCCGCCGGGCTGCTGATGGCCTCGGCTGCTGTTCCAGCGAGCTTGGCGCTGGCCGCTGAGCGTCCGAAAGATACGCTGGTCATCGTGTCCGAGATGGGACCGAATGGCCTCGACACCATGGTGCCGACCGCGAACGATCACAGCCGCATGGTCAACTGGCAGGCCTACGACCGGCTCCTCTCACATGGCGAGAAGAAGTTGGCGGACGGCACCATCTCCTATGACGCGACCGTCGTGACGCCGGAGTTGGCGGAGAGCTGGGAAGTGACCGACGATGGCAAGACTTATGTTTTCCATCTGCGCAAGGACGCGACCTTCCACGATGGAACGCCGGTCACCGCTAAAGACGTCAAATGGTCATTCGACCGGGCGATCGCCGCCGGAGGATTTCCCGCGGTCCAGATGGCCGCTGGATCGATGGTAAAGCCAGAACAGTTCTCGGTGATCGACGATCACACGTTCAAGGCCACGTTCGAGCAATTCAACAAGCTGACGTTGCCGGACCTGGTTGTCCCTATTCCCACGATCGTCAACTCGGAGCTAGCGAAGAAGCACGCCACCGACAAAGACCCATGGGCTTTGGACTGGGTCTCGCACAATGACGCTGGCGGAGGCGCTTTCAAGGTCGAAAGCTGGACACCCGGACAGCAGACCATTTTCACCCGCTTCGATGACTGGAAATCCGGACCGCTCCCGAAGCTCAAGCGCGTCATCTATAAGCAGATCCCATCCGCCGGGACGCGACGCGCGCTCCTGGAAAAGGGCGACGTCGACATGTCGGTCGGCCTTCCGCCGAAGGACTACGCGGAGCTCGCGAAGGAGGGCAAGGTCCAGGTCATTGGCGTGCCGATCCAGAACGACCTCGTCTTCGTCGATATGAACGTCAAGATTTCCACCCTTCGACAACCCGAAGGTGCGCGAGGCGATCTCGTACGCAATTCCCTACAAGGAAATCATCTCCTCCGCGCTTTACGGTCGCGCCAAGCCGATGTTTGGCGGCGATCCCGCAAAGCCTTATCCCGAAGGGGTTTGGCCGATGCCGATCCGGCATGGTCAGGATCTCGAGAAAGCCAAGCAGCTCCTCACCGAGGCCGGGTTTCCAAACGGGTTCAAGACGACGCTTTCCTTCGATCTGAGCGAGGCGACGGTTCGCGAACCGACCGCGATTCTGATTCAGGAGGCGCTGAAGAAGATCGGCGTTGACCTCACGCTTGAGAAAGTCCCGGGGTCAAACTGGTTCGCGCAGATGGCGAGCAAGACGATGCCCATGGTCATCGCCGAGTTCTACGGCTGGCTGGACTATCCGGATTATTTCTTCTTCTGGACCTACGACGGCGCCAACAATTCCGTGTTTGACACCGCAAACTACGCAAACCCCGACCTCGATAAGATCATCGACACGGCGCGCTTCACCCGCGATCCGGCGGTCTACAAGGAGAGCCTCGGGAAGATGGTCGATATCGTGATGACCGAACTGCCGCGTATTCCGCTCTACACCCGGTCCGCTGACTACGCGATGCAGAAGGATGTGCACGGCTTTGAATATTGGTTCCACGTTCATCCGGACTTCCGCAAGCTGTACAAAGACTGACGCTGAAGGAGGGCGCGTTCGCGGCGCGCCCTCCGCGTCTACCCCCGAAAGCAACGCGCATGACCGATCCCCTCGGCGCCTTCGTTCCCGGCGCCGACGTTCACCTGCCCGGTCAGCCCGGCGGCCCTTTGGAAGGCCTCACGTTCGCCTCTAAGGACCTGTTCGACGTCGAAGGCTTCGTCACCGGCTGCGGCAATCCAGACTGGGCGGCGACCCATACGGCCGCCCAGCGATCGGCTGGCGCTGTCGAGGCCTTGTTGAACGCCGGCGCGACGCTCGTCGGCAAGACGATCACTGACGAGATCTCGCTCGGGCTTCTCGGCATCAACCGCTTCTACGGCACGCCGCTCAACCCGCGGGCGCCGGACCGCGTCCCCGGCGGCTCGTCGAGCGGTTCTGCCTCGGCTGTGGCTGGCCGCGCCTGCGACATTGCGCTTGGAACCGACTCAGGGGGCTCGGTGCGCGTGCCCGCGAGTTTCTGCGGCCTGTTCGGGCTGCGTCCCACTCTGGGCCGGATCGATGCGCGGGGCATGATGGTCCAGTCCCCGACATTCGACACCGTGGGCTACTTCACTCGCGATGCCGCGACGTTCGCCAAGGTTAGCGCGGTTCTCCTGGGCGAACCCATCGTCCCCGAGTTGCCTTCGGAGATCATCGTCGCGACCGATGCATTCGCGATCGCCGACGAGGCCGTGCGAGACGCATTGGCCCCTGCGATCGATCGTTGCCGACAGGTCGCGCACGTAACGCAAACATCCCTTGCGACGGAGCGACCTCCTCGACTGGGCGCGTTGGCAACGGGTGCTGCAACGGCATGAGTTTCGCGCGACGTTTCGAGAGTGGGTTGACCGGGTGAACCCGCGCTTCTCATCCGAAGTGGCGGGGGCTTTCGCGGATGATGGGCAGACATCCGCCGACACGATCGACTTCGCCAACCGCTTCCGCGATGAGGCCAAGGCGCGCCTCGACGCGCTTCTGGACGGACGGAAGATGCTGTGCATACCGACGTCGCCTATCCTGCCGATCGCGCGTGACGCTCGTCTGTCCGCGATGCGCGAAGCGGTGCACAGGATCGTCGATCTGACCGGCATCGCGGGATTGACCAGCCTGCCTCAGGTCAACATCCCCGCAGGAAGCGCCTCCGGGATTCCAGTCGGCCTTTCGCTGATCGGATGGCGCGGCGGGGATGCAGCCCTTATCGGCGCGGCATGCGCTCTGGCCGAGGCTGGCCTCGTGGCGCCGAGCGGAGCCACCTGACTGGTAGGCAGCTCAAGCCTAGCGCCTGCCAATAGGTTCGGCATCATCCTTCGTTCGAGTTCCGCGGACATCGTGGCGTCCGTCGCACTGCGTGGGGCGTAAGCCGAAGCCGTTCAACATGGACGCAATTTAACCTGGCGGAAAGTTGAAGAGCGGGGTGTCAGCCATAAAATCTTGGGCACTCGGGCGAAGGGGACCTCGCTCCGGCGTTAGGGCGCATTCCAACGAAATGCCTGACGGTTTTTGGCGGTTCCTTGAAAGGTGTGCGCCATGCTGGAACAAGATCCGGGCCGGAAAGCCCATCGCACGTTTGCTGTGTCTTCTCCGATTCAAGCTCGTCGCCCGCAGATCAGTGATCCAAAGGAGGGCGCGCGCCTTGTCCGGGCGTTCTTACGGATCACCGACCCGAGCGTTCGCCTGGCGATCGTCGACATGGTCGAGAGAGTGTCCGCCCCCGCGGATCATTAGGCAGTCCGCGACGTGCGCGTCGTCGATCGCCGAGCCAGGCGCCGACGGGCTGAGGTCCCGGCTGGCAGGAAAGACGTTAGACCGGGCAGACTGGAGCGTAGCTGGCCGGGTCGACGCGCCTAGGACGACCCTCCAGGAACAAGGCGCTGACATCCTCGGGCGTCTCGACAATCACTTTGCCGCGGCGAATGACGACGAGGCGTCGAGCTCGCAGCCTGATTGCCTCGATCGGATCGGCGGCCTGCAAAACCACCAAGTCGGCATTGCAGCCGACCGCAAGGCCGTAGCCATCGAGGTTCATCATCCGCGCGGCGTTGGTGGTGACCGCCTCGAAGCAGAAGCGCATCGCCTCGCGACTCGTGAGCTGCCCCACATGCAGACCCATATGAGCGACATCGAGCATGTCGGCGCCGCCAAGTGAATACCAGGGATCCATCGCGCAGTCCTGACCGAACGCGACATTGATCCCGTGGGCCCGCATTTCCGGCACGCGCGTCTGACCCCGCCGCTTTGGGTAGCTGTCGTGACGACCCTGCAGAACGATATTGATGAGCGGATTGGCGACCGCATGGACGCCAGCCTCGGCAATCAATGGCAGGAGTTTGGAGACATAGTAATTGTCCATGGAGTGCATGGACGTGAGATGGGACCCAGTGACGCGGCCGGCGAGGCCGAGGCGTTGGGTCTCCGCGGCGAGCGTCTCGATATGGCGAGAGAGCGGGTCGTCGCTCTCGTCGCAATGCAGATCGACCATCAAGCCGCGCTTCTCAGCGATCTCACATAGCGCCCTGACGCTCGCGGCGCCGTCGGCCATTGTGCGTTCGAAGTGCGGAATCCCGCCGACGACATCGACGCCCTTGTCGAGAGCCCGTTCCAGGTTTTCCGCGGCGCTCGGCGACCTGTAGTACCCATCCTGCGGAAACGCGACGAGCTGAAGGTCAATATAGGGCGCGACGCGACGCTTAACGTCGAGCAGCGCGTCGACGGCCAGCAACCGGTCGTCGCAGATGTCGACATGGCTCCGAATCGCAAGGAGCCCGCGCGAGACAGCCAGGTCACAATAGCGCAGAGCCCGCTCGATTACGACGTCCGCGGTCAGCCGTGGTTTGAGCTCGCCCCACAGTGCGATCCCTTCGAGCAGGGTGCCCAACTCGTTCAGTCGCGGCATCCCGAGCGAAAGGGTCGCATCCATGTGAAAATGGCAATCGACGAAAGGCGGCGAAACGAGGCGCCCCGTTGCGTCGACAACTCGACCCGAGTCGCCAACGATGTTCGATTCAATGGCGACAATTTTGCCGCCCGCGCAAGCGATATCAACGCCAACGCGGCCGTCGGGTAGAGTGGCGTTGCGAACTAGGATGTCGAACAAAAAACTTCCTTTCCGACGTTCGTAGAAGTCAACCGAGTGAC
This sequence comes from uncultured Alphaproteobacteria bacterium, assembly GCA_963762335.1. GTDB lineage: Bacteria > Pseudomonadota > Alphaproteobacteria > Rhizobiales > Beijerinckiaceae > Roseiarcus. Next base: position 229,449 of record CAVXKU010000026.1, read on the forward strand.
TACGATCCCCAGCGCAGTCGCATCAAACGCCTCGGCAGGACGCCCCTGCCGGTCGTGCCGCGGCCAATGTCGAGGGCGACGACGCAGCCCTCGTTCCGCTACCAGCTCAACACGACGCGGCCGCGCAACTGCTGATCGAGCAGTTTTGGCGCGAGCTCGGCGACTTCGGAAAACCGATGCCTCGTAATGATGCGGTCGAACGGGACGGCGGCTGCCGCAGCCTCGATCCGGTCCCATGCGGCCCGCCGCGTCGTGCCGGGCGCCATCACGGAATCGACACCGAGCAAAGAGACCCCACGCAAGATGAAAGGAGCGACGGACGTTGGCAGCGCCATCGAGCCAGCGAGTCCGCAGGCGGCAACCGCGCCGCCGTAGCGAATAGAAGCGAGAACGTTGGCAAGAACCTTTCCGCCGATCACGTCGACACTCGCACGCCATCGCTCTTTGCCGAGTGAACGCGGCTCGCTTTCGAGTTCCGCGCGATCGATCACCTCGGCCGCGCCATTCGCCTTCAGGTACTCGCTTTGCGCGAGCCGGCCGGTCGCCGCGACGACATGGTAGCCCGCCTGCTTCAGGAGCAGGCTCGCGAAACTGCCGACGCCGCCGGTTGGGCCAGTCACGACCACGGGTCCTTGATCGGCGGCGACTCCAAAGCGCTCGATCGCGTCAATCGCCATGGCCGCCGTCAGGCCCGCAGTGCCTACTGCCGCGGCCTGCTCTTGGGTCAACCCGGCCGGCAATCGAGTAAGCCATTCCGGCCGCACGCGCGCCTGCTCCGCGTAGCCGCCCCAGCTGGTCTCGCCCAAGCCGTGCCCGGTCGCGACCACCGTATCTCCGGGCGAGAACACGCCGCTGCGATCCTCGACGACTGTGCCGACGAAGTCGACGCCTGCGACCATCGGAAAAGAGCGAGCGATTGGCGCGCGGTGCGTTAGCGACAGCGCGTCTTTATAGTTGATTCCCGAGTGCGTGACGCGAACAAGAACTGGAAGGTCTGGGAGCCCGGCCGGGTCCTGGTCGATCCAACCACCGGGGTTTTCCTTGCTGTCAACCACCCACGCTTTCATCGCGGCTCTCTCTCGTCAGCGGCCGGCAACGCGCCCTAGCCAGATTGGCAATAGGTCGGACCTTTACAGGAAACGGCCTCGCCGCCCAAAACGTCATTCGCTCTCGACAGGACCACCGGGCGGTAATTTCGTCAGCGGGCCTACCCTTGCCGACGCCAAGAACAATCTCGACGCGGTCGCGACCACGCTGGTCAGCGTTGGCGACATCGGGCATCGGGGCGATCACCCAAGCGCGCATGGAACTTGAGAGCATCTGGGCGCATCGCGGCGACGGAGCCTACCGAAAGCGACCTCGCGCGCCTGACTGCGGAGATCGACGTGCAATGAAACATCGACCTCACGGATGTCGAATCTGCGCGACTGACTTGCGCTCGCAGCGCGCTTTGGTCGAGGCGGCGCACAATATCGTGCGGTTCATCATGACAATACCTCCTCGGGACTACCTGGAACTTTGGGCCAACAGTCCACGGGCCTGCGGCTTGCAACTTCCGTCACATCTGCGGCGCGCTACCCGCGCAAATGGCCGGACGTCGTCCGCTCCAGGGGCGCGCCTCCTCCATTTGAGCGGCAAGGCTCAAGATCGTCGCCTCGTCGCCGTAGCGGCCCACAAGTTGAACTCCGATCGGGATATTTGAGGAAGTCCAAGTTGCCGGGACAGAAGCGGCCGGCAGACCAGAGAGATTGAACGTAAAGAGGAACGCAGCGTCCGTCCATTTGCTCAAGTAGCGGTCGATGTCCGGCTCGTTCATGTCCCAGTAGCCAACGGGCCGCGGCAACTGAGTGAGGGTAGGCGTCAAGAAGACGTCGAACGGCGCCAACTCCATCTGGAGCTGTTGGTTCGCCTTGCGTATGCCCGCAACGCTAGCCGCGTAATCGCGCGCGGACAACGACCGACCGCGTTCGAGCCAAGCCCAATTGAATGCGACCAGGTCGGACTGTTGGACTGGTCGGCCAACAGCCTTCGCCATGTCCTCGAATTCGAGCAGCGTCTGCACGGAGTTCATCTGATTATAGTCACGCCACGCTTGCTCGATGTCCGTTCGGACCTGATGCTCCTCTACCGTGTGCCCGAGATCCTCAAATAGCGACAGCGTCGATTTGACGGCCTCCATAACCTCGGGCGCGAAGTCAGGTCCCCAAGGCGAGGCGAGCGCGTAGCCAATCCTGAGCTTCCGAGGCGATTGCTGGAGCCCATCAAGCCAGCTCCGCGCCGGGCGGGGAGCCGTGTAGGGATCGCCGGGCATGTTGCCCGCCGTAGCGTCCAAAAATGCCGCTGCGTCCCGCACAGTGCGCGTGATCGCAAGAGTTCGAGATGCTGCCAAACCAAAGGTCGACATTATCGGGACCGTATGTGATCCGACCCCGCGACGGCTTCAACCCGAGGACGGCGCAGCACGAGGCTGGGGCGCGAATGGAGCCGCCGCCATCGCTTGCCTCGGCCATCGGAACCATTCGCGCGGCGACCGCCGCCGCCGTTCCGCCGCTCGAGCCTCCCGGCGTGACACTCGTATTCCAGGGGTTCAAGGTGGGCCCGTAGAGCCGGGGTTCGGTCGCGATGCACCAGCCGTTCTCAGGTACGTTCGTCCGACCTAAAATATTCAAGCCCGATGCTTTGATGCGACCAACCATCTCAGAATCGGACGGACAGACGTAGTCCTTCCGATACGCGAGCCCGTTGGTCATAGGGAGGCCCGCGCATGCTGAACCGAGATTCTTCAAGAGGTATGGAACGCCGGCAAAGACGCCATCGCCAGGGGGCTGGGCCGCTTGAGCACGCGCTCGGTCGAAAGCCCGTATCACGACAGCGTTGAGCTTTGGATCCAGCTTTTCAATTTGGTCGATCGCAATCTCGGTGAGTTCGGTCGGAGTGACCTCCTTGCGTCGCACGAGTTCCGCGAGGCCAAGCGCGTCGCTTTCCGCGTAGAGTTGGACGAGGTCATCCGTGATCGTCGCCGCCATTATTTTCGCACTCACTACGGGCCCAGTCGGACAAAGGCACAGCGGCGTCCCACTCCACCGCCGCTGAGCCCCAAGAAAATTCGGTTGAGGTAGGAAGCGCACCTCAATCAGTGCGCAGCCTGCGCTGACAAGCCGGCGAACGATGTAAGTTTGGCAAATCGTTTCACAACCGAAGTCAACTATCAAGCGCGTCAGCAAGTGCGAGCGGATATTGGGTCCGATCAAAGGGGCCCAGGGCAAACCCATGAACTCGAACCTGGGAACGCCGCGCGGCCTCGTGAGCATGCGTAGCAACCGGTCTTGTGAGCCCCTGCCCGCGTGAGACTTACAAGATCGTCAGGCGTAAGCCGCATCGTGGAAAGCGATTTCGGCCGCGAGAGTCTCCTCAAATAGCGCAAGCAATCGATTCTGCCGCACTTCATCGAGCTGTGGGCCGCGCTTGTCGATCTCCGACCGGACCCAATCGACGTGTTCTGCAAAGGGACCGCCCGCGTGCAGAGCAACCCAATCCCGGATGTAACTGCGGGCGGACGGCGACTGCGCCGCATTCGAGCACCATGTGAGATACATCCACTCCGCAGCGAGCGTGCACGCCAGGATCTCGTCATAACCCTCCGACTTGGCGACGGAGAGAAAAAGGTCGTGCAGTGGCTCCGATGATCGATCTGACAGCATGCTGGCAGGCAAGCCGATCCGAGCGAATGCAGCGACGAAGAACTGCTGCTGATCGGTTACGAGTCCATAGAGCCCAAACGCCAGCCGACGCCGTTCCTGGAACGACGGCGCCTTAGCCACCGCGTATCCGAGCGCGACCGCCGCGGTGTCCACGAAACCGTATTCGATCCCGAGATACCGGGCGAAGACACGGTCCTCGATCGCGTCAGTGGCAACTTCGCGGAAGAAGCGATGACCAAGGGCATCGTTCCACGTCGCCCCGGCGCGACTTTGCATCCTCTTCGACAGCGATTGTTCGGGCGAGTTCATTTGATCTACGAACCCCTCGCCCGCAGAACGAATTCCTTAGCGCGCGCGGGATCGACAGCATTCCACCATGAGCCGTCCACCTTGAGCGCGCTTGCGACAATCACCCCGTCGACGATTGAGAGAAGGTCCCCGACATTCGCGACGTTTGCGCCGCTGCCGACGAGCACGGGGAGTGAGGCGGCCTCTCGAATGCCTCTAAGGTAAGCCAGGTCGGCTGTGTGGCCCGTCCGCTGGCCCGTCGCAATGACGACATCGGCATTGAAGAACTCGACGTCGCGCACAAGCTCGGCAATCGGACGATCCTGGACGATGGCGTGAGCGCCATGCTTGACATGCGCGTCGGCAAATATTCGCACGTCCCGGGCGCCAAGAAGACGCCTGTATCGGCTTGCGAGCGCGGCCGCGCCCTCGATCAGCCCCTCGTTGGCGACATAGGCGTTGGCCCACTGATTGACGCGCACAAAGCGCGCCTGAGCCGCGCTCGCCACGGCCAGCGCATGCAATGCCGCGTTGGCGAGGACGTTGACACCAAGCGGGAGGCCCGTCTCCTGCCGAATTCGTTCCGCCGCGACCGCCATGTGCGCCGCGGTCTCCGGGCCAATGTCGTTTGGCTTCAGGAAGGGAATATCGCCATGATTTTCGACGATCAGGCCGTCAAAGCCCGTCGCGGCATATGCACGAGCATCGGAGAGAGCACGTTCGTATATCGCCTCGGCCCCGCCGCCCGCATAGTCCGGAGATCCCGGCAGGGGAAGCAGATGCACGACCCCGACAAGCACGCGAGTTTCCCGGCCAAAAATCGCTTTGAGCGCATTGTCGTGAATCCGCGCAACACTAGCCTTTTCGCTCATCCCATGGATTCCAAGCCGCGGTTGCCGAGTACGCGCTCGAAAATACCCTTCACCTCGGCTCGCGAGGGAAACGAGGCAAGCGCGCCCGCACGTGTAACCGAAATCGCCGCTGCCTGCGTAGCCACGCTCAACGCCCGACTCCAGTCGAGGCCCTGGGCACGAGCCGCCACGAGGGTTCCACAGAGCGCGTCGCCCGCCCCCACCGTGTCGACCCCGACGACCTTCGGCGCGCTCACGCGCCAAATCTCATCCCCTACAATAGCAACCGAGCCTTCTGGGCCAAGCGTGAGAACCACCGCTCCGGCGCCTTTCTTGATCAACGCGAGCGCGCCCACGAACGGCTCGCCGCCTCCGAGCTCAACTGCTTCGCTTCGATTTACGACCACGACATCGACCAGCGACCAGTCGTAGTCGTCAGGTGGATATGTGGGAGACGGATTGAGAACTGTCGTTGCGCCTTTTGACTTGGCGATCGCCAGGCATTGCATGGTGACCGGGGCGCGCAAATTGCCCTGCATCACGATCCAGTCGCCAGCACAAATCAACTCCTCGACGCCCGCTTCAGCGACCGGATCGAAAGCCAACGTCGCGTCGATAAGGCTGACGATCATGTTCTCGCCGTCGCTATCCACCATGATGACGCACCGGTCGGTCCCGTACGCAGAATGTCGGAGACCCTCTGTGGCTATCCCATCCGCCTCGAGCATCGCCCGAATAAGCTCGCCGCGCGGGTCCGCGCCAACTGCGGCTACGAAGCGAACTTGTTCCCCGCAGCGCGCCGCGGCAACCGCCTGATTGGCGCCCTTGCCGCCAAGGTAGTCCGTCGCTCCAAGCGCCACGATCGTTTCGCCAGGATGAGCAAACCGCTCCACCCTGATCACCGAATCGACCGCCGCGTTGCCAATGACGTGAATCATGGCCGTCGGGCGTTATTGCGCGGCGACCCGTGCGTGTCCGTCATCGCCCATGACGCGCTGGCCATCAGGAATGCTCTGGCGCTCGGCCGCCATGAGGTCCTCCCCCGCGACGCCATCTAGTGCGCCCGATGCTCTGCCGAGAAGACCCGGCGTGGATTGTCGATGAGGATATGGTCGATTGTTCGTTGATCCATCCCGTGGCGCTTCAGGCGCGGCACGAAATGCTTCAGGATGTAGCCGTAGCCGAAACCGCCGTAGCGGGTGAGCATCATCTTGAGAAAGACATCCTGAGACATGAGGATGGAATTCAGATAACCGTCGTCGACAAGCCGACAGATCGCGATCGCGTTTTCTTCGTCGCACGGCGACTGCGCCTGCTGGTCGGCGTAGAAGAAGTCCATACCGATCATATCGTATTCGATGAAGGCGCCCCTGTCCGCGAGACTTCGCTGATACTGGGGGTCGTGCAGGCTCGGATTCATATGGCACAGCACGGTGTGTCGAAGATCAGCGCCCTCGCTCTCCACAACGTCCAGAACGCGATGAGCGAGACGTTCCCATCCCGGGAGATGGACGGAAAGAGGGGCGCCGCTCAGTTTCGACGCGCGGGCCGCGGCCCGAAGAACCTTCTCCTCCGCTGGAGTGAAGTCCTTGCTGACGCCAATTTCGCCGATGAGGCCAGCGCACACTTCAGGCTCGTCCTCCGAAACTCCACAGTCGCGTGCGATCTGCTCGGCAATCGTCTCGACCGACATGTCTCTCACATGGGGCGGATGCGACGCCTCGAGGTAGAAGCCCGCTCCCATCACGATGTGAAGCCCGGTCCGCCGGCTGATGCGTTGCAACGCCGAAGGATCGCGCCCGATGCCAAGATTGGTCGGATCGACCACGGTCCTTCCCCCATAGTCCGCGAAAAGCCGCAACTCCTCGATCGCAGCCGTAACGTCAAACAGGCCGCAATTGTCCCGGTTGAGGAAAGGATTCATCCTGAGATCGCCGATCATGGAGATGTCGAGCGGCCGCTCGGCGAATCCGATGTCGGTTGCGCAGCAAGGTCGCCTCCACCAACTCGATGTGTCGAGAACAATATGCTCGTGCATCAGTGTGACGCCCATGTCCTCGACGGCGATCGGGCCCAATACCGTGCGCACCAGTCCTGATTGAACGCCCGTCCTTGGCTTAGCCATAATCGCGGCCTCGTTTGCTTAGGTGGTCCGACGCCCTGCGCCAAAAATTCGGAAGTTGAGCCAGATCGCGAGCAGAATGATGACACCTTCTATAATCGGCGTGAGGAACGGCGATAGATGATAAAGGATGAGGCCGTTGCCGATGACCGCGATCGTCAGCGCACCGAGCATCGTGCCAAGCATCGTGCCCCGACCGCCAAAAAAACTCGTTCCCCCGAGCACGACGGCGGCGATGACGTCGAGCTCGAATCCGCCTCCGGCGTTCGAGGAGCCGCTGCCGAGTCGCGCGGCGATGATAAGTCCCGCTATCGCAGCGGCGACCGCGCTAATGATGTAGACCGATAGCGTCACGCGTTTCGTATTGACGCCAGCGCGTCGGACCGCCTCGGCGTTAGCCCCGACCCCCGTCACATACCGGCCAAAGGTCGTCTCATTAAAGACGATGAAACCAATCATGAGCACTACGACGGCGATCAGCGCCGGCATGGGGACCCCGAACACCCACCCGCGGCCAATCTCATTGAATGGACTGTGGGGATCGATCGGGATCGAATATCCCTTTGTAAGAAGCAAGGCGGCTCCGCGAATGGCGCTCAGCCCCGCCAGGGTCACAATGAAGGCGGGAATGCCCTCATAGGCGATGAAAAAACCTTGAATGAGGCCAATGACGACGCCGACCCCGAGCATGAGAACCACAACGGCCGGCCAAGCAATTCCTGCCTGAAGAGAGATCGCCGCGAGTGCGTTCACGAGCGCGAGCACGGAGCCAACTGAGAGGTCGATGCCTCCTGTCGTGATCACGAAAGTCATGGCCACCGCGACAATCATGAGCGGCGCGATCTGTCGAAGGATATTGAGGATGTTGGCTTGGGTCAGAAACGTGTCAGTGATGACGGAGAAGACCACAAGGGTCACCACCAAAAACGTCGCGATGCTGACCACCGCTCCGTTGTCGCGAACCATGAATCGAAGGCGCTCGCTGGGGGGAGTGAGAGCCGGTTTGACGCTCACTGCCGGATCTCCGGCTCCGCTCGACCGCTGGCCGAAATCGACTGGAATTTTCTGCCAACGATGAGATTGACGACCTCTTCAATATTCGTCTCGCCGACCAATCGCTCGGCCGCGTTGCGACCCTCGTAAAGCACCACGATCCTGTCGGCGACGATGAAGAGATCCTGCAGCCGATGGGTGATGAGAATAACGCTGACGCCTCGCGCGCTAATCCGTTTGATCAGTTCGAGAACCGCGTCAACCTCGGCCACCGCGAGCGCGGCGGTTGGCTCGTCCATGATCAGCACAAGCGGGTCGAAGGACACAGCCCGGCCGATCGCTATGCTTTGCCGTTGACCTCCGGATAGGTTCTCGACCTTGACTCGTGTGCTCGGCATGCGAATGCCAAGGTTGTCGAGCATCCGGCTCGCCTCGTCATGCATGCGGCGTTTATCCATGATCGGCACGCCAAGCATGCGACGTAACGGCTCGCGGCCGAGCAGGAGATTACCAGCGACGTCGATCGTGTCGCACAGCGACAGGTCTTGATAGACCATCTCTATCCGCTTGCGGCGCGCGTCCGCGGGCGAAGCGAACGAGACCTCACGCCCATCAAGGAGGATTCGACCAGAATCGGGTATAAGCGCGCCCGAGAGGACTTTACTCAAAGTCGACTTGCCGGCGCCGTTGTCGCCGACCAGGCCCAGAACCTCTCCCGCACGCAAGCTGAGATTTACGCCATCAAGCGATTTGATCGCGCCGAACGATTTGCTGATGCCCTCCATACTGACGCGTGTCGGCGCGTCGGCTGTCAGCATCCTAACTCCTCACGGGTTCGCGGGACCTGCAGAAGCGGCAAAAAACGGTCTTGGCTTCAAGCGACCGCTTGGGCCAGTCACTTAAAGAGGCTGCGGAACTTGTCGACATTCTCCTTGGTCACGATGGTCACGGGAATGTCGATGCTCGGATTGACCTTTTCGCCCTTCTTGATTTTGAGGACGGTCTCGACGCCGGCGACTCCCTCCTGGAACGGATCCTGCTGCACAACCGCGACGATCCATCCCTCATCAATGCCCTTGATCGCTTGGGCGGTGAGATCCCAACCGAACACCTTGACCTTGTCGGTTCGCTGCTGGCTCGTCACCGCGGAAATCGCTCCCACGAGCGCCGGTTCGCCGGTGGCGTAGAGCGCGTTCATGTCGGGATTGGCGGTCATCAGATTTTCGGCGGCGGTCAGGGCGACGTCCTGGATATTCTGGCCATCGACCGTATCAAGGAACTTTACGCCCGAACCGCTCTGAGCGGCCTGTTTGAAGCCGTCAAGGCGCTGGTTCTGAATGAAAGAGTTCAACGCTCCGACTATGCCGACCTTGGCTGAGCCGCCCAGCTTGCCCTTCGCATAATCCGCGAAGTACTTGCCGATCTGCTCGCCCGCTCCCTTGTTGTCGACGCCAATGAACGCGGCATTGTCGCCATCGGGGATGCGCGCGTCGATCGCGACGACGGGAATGCCGGCCTTTTTAGCCGCCGAAATGGCCGGCTTCACACCATTGACGTCGATAGCGATGAGCACGATCCCGTCGACTTTCTGCGCAATATAGTCCTCAATCGCGCTATTCTGGGCTGCGGGCTGATTGTTGGCGTTGAAGATGACAAGCTTGGCGCCGGCCTTGTCAGCCGCCTGCTTGGCGCCGTCGTTGATCTGATTGAAGAACAGCGCCTGCTGATTGATTGTTACGAGGGCGATCGTTTCAGCGTCGGCTGCTTGAAAACTCATGAACGCGGTGGCGACGGCAAGGCCAAGGCGAGTCACTAAAACCCTCATTTCACGCTCCCTTTTTTTGGCGCCTGGACTCCTGTGCCCGTCGCGGCTTCCCCTCAAACCGAAAAGCATTTGCGAAAAATCGCCGTCAGGAAACTGCCCGATTTATCCCGACCCGGCAAGGGCGTCTGTCCCTCTCGCACCGGCGTTTCGGATATTGAACCACGTCTGCCACCGCCCCCGGCCGTTCGAAAGGATCTCCGCCTTTCCTCATATGACTGCCCGGCAGACGCTGATAATTTCATTGTCGCCTCGACGCCGACGCCTATTGGGTCAAGCTTGGTCGCGGACGAACCCACGACATCCGTTTAGCCGTTTGCGCAGGCATTGGAGCCTTTGCTCCTCAAGCTGAAATGGCCTTACTCAGGAAGTTCCGGAATGACGAGGCGCGGTTGGACGAGCCGCCGACCCCTCCGGCGCTTGCCCGTCTTCTGTATCGCCTGATGGACGGGCTGCTTGAACGTTCGCACGGGCCAAGCCGACGACTTCGCCGGAGGAAGCTCGCGCTTTGCGGGTTGCGTGTGCGAGTGCACTCCGGGGAGAGCGATGGCGTGCCCTAAGGCTAAAACTAGGTCCATCGAACTCCATCCTAAGCGCAGTAGTGCAATCACACGCTCGAACTAAAAGGCGGCCGATTTCGAAGTTGTGCGGACGTTGCCAGTTTCGGCCGTCAAGACCACCGTTGCCATCGGCCTGTGGACCACAACTAACCCGGCAGCGCGTTTGTTTCTCGCCAAGTTCTGAAAAGAGATGTCTCCACGCCGTGGATTGTCGTTAGGCTGAGATGACAGCAAGGTCCAACTTTCCGTGTGATCTTACGGCCTCGAGTTCGATCGCTGAGTCCGCGAAGCGCGAAACGAGATTTTATGGTCGCGCGACGTCATCGACCGGTGTGGGTTTCGCGAACCCTTCTCAGCGGGCCGCCATGCGCAGCACCGCCCGGAACAGCGGGCTGTGGGTGTCCAGATATTGATCGATGATGTCGAAATGCGTGTAACCCGGCTGCACGAGGACCTCGGGGTCGCGTCCTTGCCGGCGCAGATGATGGGAATAGCGGAAGGACTGGTCGATCCACATCCAGGGCTCGAGGCCACCCGCCAGGACGGAGACCGGACAATCAACGGTGAGCACCCGCCGCTCGACATCATGCCGCGCGACGATTTCCGGGGTGAGGCGCAGGTCGGCATTCACCGTCGTGTGGACGGCGGGGGTCGGATCGAAGATGCCGCTCACAAGGACGGCTCCGCGGATGAAGGAGGGATCGATACCGCGCGCGCGCCAATCAGCGGCGAGGCCTACGGCGCACAGATGCGCACCCGCTGAATGGCCAAGCAGGCTGATCCGCCTCGGATCACCGCCATATTCTGCAACGTGCTCGCTCACCCATGCGATGGCCGCGAGCGCCGAATCGGCGACACGATCGAGCGTCGATTCCGGGCATAACTCGTAGTTGATGACGACCGTGGTGATTCCGCATCGCACGAGTTCGGTCGCAACGAAGGCGAAGTTTTCCTTGTCCTGGGCCCGCCAATAGCCCCCGTGCACGAAGACATGAACTGGCGCGGCCCCTTCGGCCGATACGGCAGGGAAGATGTCGAGGCGGCGCAGCTTATGGCGCCCGTAGGGCAGATCGAGATGTGAGGCGAGATTAGACCTGGCTTTGTCATTCGCTCCGGTTCGTCTCGCCTGTGCGTCTTTGAAATTGGGAAAAGCGCGCTGGGGGTTGAACTGGAACTCATGCTCGTCTCGCGGCAAATCCATCCAAGCCGCTGATGTTTCACTCATTCCGCTATTTCCACTCGAGTGACGAGGTCCAGATCAGCTCGAGGGCGCCATTGACGCGGGCGAGCTCAAGCCGCATGGCTCTGCACCCATCAATAGTCATCTCGAGCCGCAACGGCGCCGGACGTTCTTTCCTCATGGCGCGTAGGCGACTACGAATTCGATTTCGACCGCGGCGTCGCGCGGGAGTTCGGCGACTCCGATCGCAGAGCGGGCGTGCACACCGCTCTCACCGAGAAGCTCTACCAGCAGTTCCGAGGCCGCATCGATCACCTTGGGTTGCTCGTTAAAGCCGCTCGCCGAAGCGACGAAGCCCGTTACCTTCAACACCCGACGCAGGCGCGACAAGTCGCCAAGCGCTTCTTTGAGGCAAGCTAGCGCCTGCAAAACGCAGATACGCGCCTCCTGGCGCGCCACGTCGAGGGTAACGTCACGCCCGACCTTACCAAAGACCGTGACTTCCCCGTCGACCTTCGGCAATTGCCCGCTGACATAAGCGACGCCGTCATGGAGTGTCACCGGGACATATGCGAAAGCTGGCTTTGCCGCCGTTGGTAGCCTGAGCCCGGCCCGCGCAAGCTTCTCCTCAATCATGAATTGTCTCCCTCGCCTTTACACCAGAACGAGACGGGCGCCGCGTCGGTTCGGAAGTCGTAGGATCAAGCGCGGGCCTCTCTCCCGCACTCCGCATCGGCAGCCTGACACGAGGGTAAAGCATCGGAATGATGCCGAGCCGCTGTCGCCCATTCCGCGCCGCAAACCCGGCATCCGGGTCCCACCCCGGAAATAGGATCCTTAAATTCTCGACCTACAGTACTGCTTGCACCCGCCCGATCGCCGGTTCACACAGCATACCGGCTCACCTTGTCCCAATCGAGCTCTATGCCAAGGCCGGGCTCCGTCGGTACTTCGATGAATCCGTCCGCAGCCCGCAACGGCCGCACGAAGATCCCCTCCCTCAGTGGGTTCTCTCCGACGTCATATTCGACCAGCGTCGGCCAAGGCGCGTTCTGTGCGTGCGGATGGGGTGCGCGCGAGGCGACGAAATGCACCGCGGCCGCCAGGCCAATTCCCGTGCCCCAGACATGCGGAGACAGTCTGACGTGATGGATCTCGGCCAGGTCGGCAATGCGCCGCCCCTGCCAGAAGCCTCCGCATAGCGACAGGTCGGGTTGAATCACATCGGCGCCGCCCACATCGAGCAGGCGCTTGAAATCAAAGACCGTGTAGAGCGCCTCGCCGGTCGCAACAGGGACGGGACTCGTTTGCCGCAGACGCGCGTAGCCGTCCAAGTCCTGCGGTGCGAGAGGCTCCTCCACCCAGCCGATGCGGTGCTCCGCCAAGCGAGCGATCGAGGCTCTCGCAAGATCGAGGGTATAGTTCGAATTGATGTCGACCAGAATGTCGACTTCGTCCCCAAGACGATCACGAGCGAATGCAACGCGCTCCAGGTCGCTCTTGGGACCAAGTCCGATCTTGATCTTAACCGCCGCATACCCGGCTTCGGCCATCGCCTCGATTTGGGCAGGAAAATCGCGCTGCGGCCGCTCGGTGAGATAGCCTCCCGATCCGTAGACGGGCACTCTATCGGTCCCGCGCCCGCCAATGAGGCGGCAGACGGGTAGCCCGGTTTCTTTTCCCAATGCGTCCTTCGCCGCGATGTCGATGCCGCTCAGGCAGGCCATCATCTGGTTCTGCAGGCCAAAATGATAGTGGCGCGCCAAGATGCGCGCGAACACGAGCTCGACATCGGTCAGGTCGGCCCCGAGAAGATAAGTCTTCAGAAGAGGCAGATACGCCGCGTTGACCTGCGGCATGCCCCACGCTTCGCCGACACCTTCCGTCCCGGCTTCCGTCTTGATGACTACGAGGGTCGTCTGCCTCGCTGTCGCTAAGGACTTGGACATCCCATAGGCTTTGCCATGCGGCAATGGCGCAGACAGGCCGATAAACCTAATATCCGTGATCGACGACAAACGCCCCTCCCTGACTTTGCCGAGCGCTTTCACGTTAGCTTTGACGTCGTCCCTTTCCAAGGCCACGACTGCAACAACGATTTCACTTGCGCGCCGCCCGCGATGTCGTCGTCTTCGAGACGTCCGCTGCGGCGGCGCTCGTCGCGCGGCGATCAGCCGGTGAATTCGATGTGCTTGTCGAAGACGACAGTGCCGTTCTCGTTGCGCACGATATTGTAGCCGTGTAGCCCATCGCCGAACTCGTCAAAGTTGTATTCGCCCTCCGCACCTCTGTAGCCCCTGGTGGCTAGGATCGTGGCTCGGACCTTGTTGGGGTCGGTCAACCCGGCCTTGTTGATCGACGCGCATAACAGGTTGACAGCGTCATAGGCCCAGGAGCTGTAGTTGTCCGGCGGCGCGCCCAACACGGCGCTATACAACTTGGCGAATTCCTTCGCCTCAGGGCTAGAATCCGCCGCAAAGTCCGCGACGCCGTAGGTGCCCCAAATCGCCGCCCCGGCGAGCTTCAGCGCGTTGGCGGCGACTATAGAGGGCGATCCGACCCAAAGGACGGTTGCGCCTAGCTGACGCAGTTGGCGCGCGAAGATCGCGAGATCGCTCTCGAAGGTGAAATAAGAGCCGATGATATCGGCGCCAGACGATTTGACGGCGAGCGCGACTGGCGTCAAATCCGGGCTCTGGTTGGGATAACCTTGGTCGATGACAACTCTGGCGCCCACGGCGTCCAGTGCAGCCGACAGCGCCTTGAATCCGCTTGTTCCAAAGGCATCGGTCGAGTGAACGATCGCCCAATTCTTCTTGCCTAGCGTGCCGACGCCGTAGGTGGCGATGACGCGGGCGGAATAGGTGTCGTTGGGCCGGAAGCGGATCAGCCAAGGATTGCCGATTTTGGTCAGCGTGGGGTCGGTGCCGCCGAAGCAGACGGGCTTCCCCGCCTTCAGGATATCGGGCGCCATCGCATGAGTTTGCGTCGACCGGATCTGGCCAATAAAAGCGACGATATCCGGCTGCCGAGCAAGCTTGGAGAAAGCGAGCACCGCGCCCGGATTGGTCGTCTGGTCGTCTTCGGGGATGAGTTCAATCGGTTTGCCGAGGACCCCGCCGGACTTGTTGACCCGCTCCACGGCAATCTTGGCGCCAGTAAGCGCATATTTGCCGCTGTCCGCGCCCGGTCCTGTAACCGACACGACCATGCCGATCTTGATCGCGTCGCCGCCCGCTCGAGCGATACGAGGAAACGCGGACGTGGACAGGCCGGTTGCAGAGTCCGATATTTACGGACCGTCTGGTAAATCCCATATGTTCCTCCCATGTGATTATGCGTTCTGTCTTGTTGTCGACAGGCGATTGGCAGCTAAAGCTATCAGCTCAATATTGTCTAATTTGGACCCGTGCGCTGGCGACCGACTACAATTCGAAGAAGACATTCCACGTTCGTACCAGAGGCCCTCACGGCCGCTCGGTACCGGTTCTCTCAGGTCACCGCATAGAGCCCGCTCCAGCGCGGCGAGTAACCCAACTGGGCGGCCTGTGGCAGCGCCGGCATAGCGTCCATGCTCAACTCCGACATGCGCGGGCGACGCTGTGGTCGGGCTATCGACGCTCAACCCGATATGCAAAATGACGCGACCGCTCAAACTGGTAAAGATGGTCGTTGGGGCAGGAGGCGCGTGGGTTACGCGACAACAGATGCTTTTTTACATTCTTTCAAGCTTCTGGGTTGGAGCCGTGCATGCCGCGACGCCGGGGCACGGCAAGACGATCGCCGCGGCTTACATCGTCGGCGCCCGCGGCAAGCCGATCGACGCCCTGATTCTGGGCATATTCGTCACCCTCTCCCACACCACCGGAATCATCCTGGTGGGTCTGTTTGCGTCACTGGGTTCAGCGTGGCTGCAGCCACAACGGATCGAGACCCACCTTGCGCTCGCCACCGGCCTCATCGTCGTTGGCCTCGGACTCTGGATGCTCTGGCAGCAACGCGAGCTGTTGGCGCTGGCGATGGGGGACGTCAGCGCGACAGGCAGCCGGCAGCGCTCCGCACGACCATTCACACTCGCACGACCATTCCCATCTTGCTGATCACTCACACGGGGACTCACCGCCTCACGCTCACGCTCACGCGAGCGACGAGGATATCGGCTGGCATACTCATGGATGGGGCACCCGTCATTCCCACCGGCTGGATCTGATGAGCGATAGCCGACCGAAACTAACCGTCCTGTTGGCGTTGGGGATCGTGGGAGGCCTCTTGCCTGATCCGACAGCGCTCGCTCTGCTGCTCGCCGCCCTGGCGAGCGGGAAAGTTCTGCTTGGGCTCGTGACGGTGCTCGTTTTCAGCTTGGGTTTTGCCTCGACGCTGGTCGTGGTGGGCGTTGTCGCAGCCATGGTCGGACAGAAGGTGCTCGATTGGCTGAACAGCATCTGGGCGGTTCGACTGCAGATCGCGACCACGCTGCTTATTCTGGGAACAGGCGTCGTGCTGACGATCAACGCGGCGAAACAGGTCATCGCGCTGCCTGGATGATGGTGTGTCCGCACCAAGCGGTTCGCGGGTGTTTTTGCGTATTAGTTGCGCGCGAAGCGGGCAGGCAGCATTCCGACGTAGCCGCTTATGTCGGCGTACCAGACGTTGTTGGAGGGATCTACGACGACGCTGAAGGGGCGCGCGTCCTTGCGCGGTAGGTGGAACGTCGAGACCTTGCCGTCGCGCAGCCGCCCGAGACTGGCCTCGCGCAACATTCCGAACCACACGCTTCCATCGCCGGCGACCGCGATGCCGCTTAAGCCCGCGTTCTGAACGCCAACTTCAAACTCTGTGAACTTGCCGTCCTGGAAGCGGCCAATGCGATTTCCTCGGGCCTCGATGAACCAGGCCGAGCCGTCGGGCCCGATGGCTATGTCGCTCGGAACTGCTCCTGGGTGGGGCACGTCGAACGCCTCCACATGTCCGTCTGTGTCTATGCGCAGCAACTGATTACCCGCTTGCAGCGTCGCCCACGCAACACCGTTCGGAGCCACTGCGACGCCATAGGGACCGCCGCGCGGCGATTCGACCTCGTGACGAATGATGCGGCCATCCTTGATCTGCGTAATGCTGAAACTCGTCAGCTCGGCAAACCAGGGCGAGCCGTCGGGCGAAACGGCTAACCGGCCAAGCCGCACGATCGGCGTGTCGAGCTTGAAGCGGGAGACCTCCCCCGCTGCGGTCATACGAGCGACACCGCCGCCGACGGAGTCCGTAAACCAGGCGCTGCCGTCGGGCGCGACTCCAATACCGAGCGGCTCGAGATTTCGTCCCGAGGTTGAAAGACGATCGACCGCTCCGTTCCGCACCCGACCAATCACATCCGAGCGATCGATCGTAAACCAGACAGCGCCGTCCGCACCCGCCGCGATCGCTGTCGGCGATTCCAGCTCCTGCGGCATGCGATATTCGACGAACTCCGGTCTTCCGCGCATGAGGAATGCGATCATTGCTGCGATCACGGCAACGGCGAGCGCGAGCACGACGAACAGGCCGTTACGGCGTGACAGACGAGCTTGCATGGCGATCAGACGCGCGCGTGGCGGATGCGCGGCCCCGCCCCGCGCAACCGCACGAGCCAGACCACGAGAAATATGCCGCCCCCGAGCAGAAGCAGGATGAAGGCGACGCCGCCGGCGATGCTGACGGGGTCAAGATGAGCCAGCAGATTGCCTCCCTCAATCGCGGTTCGCCAAACCTCGCCGTAGGGCAACAGCGAATAGACGGCGTACAGCACACGCGCATCGCTCGGATCGCGCGTGAGCGGACCGGATTCGAGATGGATCGGCAGATTACCCTCCTTGAGCGCCCAGGTTTGGGCCCCGTCCTCGCTGCGGTACATGCCACGATGGGTGGTAACCACGATCGCAGTCGCATTCTCGTCAGCAGCGATGCCTCGCACGCTTGTTTGTGGCTCCGGCAGCAGGCCTCCAAAGGCGCGCCAAGTGAGCCCGAGATCATCGCTGCGATAAAGTCGATCCGCCGCGGCCGCCCAGGCGCGGGTCGGTGAATACGGATCGAAGCTGACCATCTCCGCCCGCGCAGGGGAAGGGGCGACGGCGTGGCGGCCCCAATGACGGCCGCGATCCCTGCTGGTCGCCAGTTCGCCGTCCACGATTGCGAGAAGCGTCTCGCTCGGTTTGGTCGCGATCGCAAGCGCCGTGATCTCTGCTTGCTCGGGAAGATCGGTCGGCGCCACATCATAGGTCAGGCCGCCATCGTCGCTCATGAACAACCGGCTCGCGCCGAGCAAATAAACTCGGCCTTGCGAAGCGCCGACAGCGATGGCGCGAGCCGGTATCGCGCCATCGGGGGCTTTGGACTGTGTCCATCGGCCGGCCTCGAAACGAAACACGCCGTTGGGCGCGGCGGACATCGCACTTTGTCCGTCGGAAGCGAACGCGATCGCGAACACTGCGCCAACGATCTGGCCCTCGGCCTCGCGCGTCCAGCTGCGGCCGCCATTGTGCGAGCGCCATAGACCGACGTCGGTTCCGAGCAACAGATGATCCGGATCGTGCGGGTCGACGGCGACAGTAAGCGTGGCGTTGAGAAACAGGCCGATATCGGCGTTCAGCCAGCCGTCGCCCATGTTGCGGGAACGAAACATTCCGCCGTAAGGGCTGGGATCGTGCGCCTGTGCCGCACCCGCCGTTAGAGCAGTGTGAAGCATAAACAGAAAACAAACCAATGGCGCGGCGCGCAACCGCGCAATGGTCCAACGCTCAGAGATCATTTTGGGTGACCGCGACGAGTCGACACGGCTCGTCGCGGTTCTCCATATCTAAGCCAGCGCCAGTGTCACGGATGGCGCGATTTTTCGCCAGGCGCGAGCGCTAATTCGGCCATGCGGCCTCCGTTCAGCGCGACCCAAGAATTCGCGGTGACCGGATATTTGTCCGTGTAGCTAAGCGGCTCATGGCCCGTGATGCAGTGTTCATAGCCGCCCGTGATCTTGTAGCACTGCTCGTAGGCCAGGAACTGCTGCACGCTGTCGGTCTGCTGAATATTGGCGACCATCCAATCGCGGATACCCTCCCAGGAAGAATACGCGTCGGAGCCGAACACCAGCTTGCCGATCGGCGTCGGCACCTCGAGCAATTGCGAGCCCGGCGGTATGGGCGCGGAACGCCGGGTAAATCTTGATGCCGGGATAAATCTCCGCTTCTCCATCAACGATGACGGCTTTCCCTTTCAGAACCTTGCCGTAGATCTCTTCGATCGTCAGCGGGGTATACCCGCAGGCTGGTGTGCGATTGCAGCCGCCTGGATCAGTGTTCACCGCCGATGTGCGGGTTGGGATAGTTGAGGGCCCATTCAATGGCCTTCAACTCTTCTCGTTGCACATATAGGATCGCGTTTGGCAGGTCGGACAACTGTCCCGCATGGTCCCAATGGCCGTGGCCAATGACGATCTTGGTCACGTCCTCCGGCTTGAACCCGAGAAACTTGAGCTGATCGGTTATAGGCGTGAAATGCTCGGTGCCCGTCATCTTATGATATTCCTGCTGCTTCCAGCCGGAATCGGACGAATTCAGTTCTTTGTCGCACTTGATTAAGCCGATGTTGACCGGCAGGTCGACACTCTGGATGTTGTGGTTTGGGTCAGTGCTGCCGGGTATGAAATCCCGATCTGGCATAAAAGACCCGAACGGCACATGCATGAAGCGAGAGCTCTCCATCGAGCCAGGCTGAACACACCGTGTCAGCCCGAGCGGCCGTTCCGCCCAACCCGGCGAGGGCCCCCGAGGCGACCAGGGCGAATGCCCCAGCCCGATACAAAGATTGCAACCAGCTTTCTCATTGCGCTTCCCTCCTATCGATATGTTGGGCGACTTCCGCCCTCTATTATCCAGTCAATATATCGGCTCCAGTGAGCCCCTCAGTTGGGCTTGTATTCGCCCGGCCACAGTACGTCCCCTACCCGCAGCATCTCCTCTGCTGCGTGCTGGCTCATGCCTTGCGCGACGAGTAGGTGCTCGTCGTCACGGTCTTGCGCCGTCTTCAGCATTTCCGCAGAGGCGCTTTTGTAGAGTTGGATTGCTGCTAGGTACTTGTCGTGAACCGCGCTCAACGAAGGCGGCACGTCGATCGCACGCGCCCTGGACTCGGCCTCAGCAAAATCAGCGGAAAAGTCTGCAGTTTTGCCTGAAATTTCCCAACGTTCTGGCCCTCGGTTTTGTAGAGGATGCCAGCGAAGTCGAGGTCAATCGCCCAGGCCTTAGCGGCACTGTGAATGGTCCACAGCGACCCGGCGTAGACTTCTTCCTCGGCAGTCAGGGCGGCAGGCTGAGCTATGTTCGCTTGCCCGGCCGAATGCGACTGCGCCTGTCGGCCGCAGAAATAACTAGCGATGCACAAGCGCGTCGC
>CAVXKU010000027.1:0-25455 GCA_963762335.1 uncultured Alphaproteobacteria bacterium
GAGGTCCCCGTCCGAGAAGCCGCACCGCCGGCCATGCGACCTCGTAAGTAGCCGCCTCGCAAATTGAAGGCGTTGAAGAACATCAGCTCTTAGGCTTCAGACGCTCCAGGTTATTTCGCGGACGGCCTGGAACTCCCCCAAGGGCGCGACGCGAAAGCCACTCGCGGGACGACTTCGTCTTGGCCGTCAATTCACGCCAATCGCGGGCACAAGATCAGTTCACATCCACATCTGGTGCTTGTCTCAGGGGCCCGCCGATTATTGGCTCCGCTGAGCAGGCCATTCCACAGCCTCGAATTGTCGGGCTGCCTTCTTGTGAAAGTCAACCTCGCCGGCGTAAATCGATTTCGTCTGGCAGCGGAGGGCTGCCCAGTCCCGTCCGACGATCAATCGCGGTTGATCACGTCACGCCGTCCCAGACATTGGGCTTGCTGATGGACACGGAGCCTTCGTGCTGCTGGCTTCGTACTGCTGGCTTCGTACAGCAACGCGCATGGGCAATATTCATCGACAACTTTCTCAGCGGTCCGGCATCAAGCCGCCAGTGCGCCGACGTTCAAGCGAGCTACCGCAGATGTCGCCTGTCACCCCATATCTGTCAGGTATCAATTCCTCTGGAATACCGTATCTTTGTACGAGGCAATTCTGCATTAGGTTTGGTAGGTCCGAGTAGGTGTTTCTATGATCCAAGTCATACTCGGCGGATACGCATTATTTTCTGCTGCAGCGACGATTGCTTTCGTTGCTTTAAGTTTGGTGAGCAGACAATTGGAATCTGAGGCTCTAGAACAGATAGAAGAGATCGAAGCGGTTGCCGGAGATCGGCGTCCTGGCTTCGACCCTTGGGCTGACTAAGGTTTCATATCTGACAGTCACACCGGCAGTCGCCGAACCGTCGTCCTGCCGGCTCTCTCATCCAAATGGTGTAAATTATGATCTCGGCCAACCCCCGGAGGCCATCGCCGCCGGGGCTCTTGTAACCGCCCCTGCCCGCCGAGCCGATCATGGAGCGGACGGAAACACGCCCGATCCTGGCGCTTCCCTGGGTATCATTACCTATATCTGTAAAATACCTGATGACAGGTTGTTCAAAAGGATATAACGATCGTGGATTGCCCAATTTTGGGGGAGCATCATGGCGAGCGAATTAGAAAATTCAAATGCGCAGGCGCAGCGAACCCGCCGCAACATCATGAAGATGGGCGCGATTGCGGTTCCCGCGACATTGGCGACCGTTCATTCGGCGGCCGCGGAGCCGATTCTTTGTAAACTCCTGCCCTTCTTGTGTTCACCGTCAGGTCCCCCAAGCGGCGGCGGCGGCAGCATCAACTGCTTCCTGAAGGGAACGCACATTCTGACGGCCGAGGGCGAGCGCAGAATCGAAGACCTCGCGATTGGTGATTTGCTTCCGACCATGTTCGGCGGATTGCGGGCGGTCCAATGGATCGGACGCTATCCACGCAAGAAGAGCGATCCGTCCAAGCCGTGGGTCAAGGATGCGCTGCCGGTTCGCATCGCCCGCTCGGCTCTGGGCCCGAACCTTCCCCACGCCGATCTCTATGTGACGGCGGCCCATGGCCTGTTGATCGATGGGGTGCTGGCGCCGGCGGAGCTTCTGATCAACGGCACGACCATCACCCGCCACGAGGCGAGCGAAACCGACGAACTGGAATATTTCCACATCAAGCTCGAGAGCCATGATGTGGTGTACGCCGAAGGCGTTGCGGCCGAGACGCTGTTGAACGTCGAGGAAAGCGCCGTCAATTTCGCCGATTACTTCCGCCGATACGGAGCGCCCACGCGCGAGGAAGCGCGCTGCGCCCCGGTCGTTCATGCTTTCGGCGGGCGTGAGGAGCTAAAGTCGAGGTTCCGCAGCGCCCTCTCGCCGTGGATTGATCTCAGAAATCAGGCTGACGTGGTTCGCGACCAGTTGGAGGAACGCGCACTCGTGGAGTTCGTGGGCTAGTCAGCCAGCAGCGTCAGACCGAGACAATCGGCTCCGCGCCCGCGATAGCGAGCGCCACAAAAGATATCAACCTCAAGGGCCGCCATCGCGCGGCCCTTTTTCTTTGCTGCATGGAAACGCGCCCATCGGATCAAACCCGGCTCTCACGCGGGCGAGGCTAACCGCGAACGACGGAATGCCGCCAAAGATTGCTCGATCCGGAAGCGTCGTCTACTGTTGATACAGCACCAAGCAGGCTTCTTGCGGGATGGCTCCAACGCCCCGCGAAACGAGTATGGTCATGAACGCTTCGCCCCCTCTCCAGACCTCGCCCAAGCTCTTCAAGCTCGACAACGACAATGGCGTGGTCACCCTGACCTTGAACACGCCGCGTAACCTCAACGCGCTTAGCCTCGACATGCTCGAGGCGCTTATCGCCGAGTTCGACGCGATCGCGACTGACGATCAGGCCCGCGTCATTGTGCTGACGGGCGTGGGACCGGCGCTCAGTGCTGGCCACGACCTCAAGGAAATGCAGGCGCATCGGAACGACTGCGATCAAGGCCGCGGCTATTACGTGGAGCTGTTCGCCCGCTGCTCGGCCCTCATGCAGGCCGTCGTCGCGCTGCCGAAGCCGGTCATCGCGGCGATCGAGGGCGTCGCCACGGCGGCCGGCTGCCAGCTCGTCGCCGCCTGCGACCTCGCCGTGGCCGGCGAGCGCGCCCGCTTCGGTCTGTCGGGGGTGAATTTCGGCCTTTTCTGCACGACGCCGCTGGTAGCGGTCGGCCGCGCCATCTCGCGCAAGCGGGCGATGGAGATGGCGATGACGGGGCGGCTCTACAGCGCCGCGGAGGCCGAGCATTTCGGTCTCATCAATCGCGTCGTCCCCGAGGGACGGGCGCTCGAGGAAGCGCAGGCGCTCGCCAAGACGATCGCACAGCAATCGGGACCGACGCTGGCGATTGGCAAGCGCGCGTTCTACGACCAGATCGAGCGGCCGCTCGACGAGGCTTATTCCGTAGCGTCGCTCGCGATGATCGACAATCTCGCCGAACCCGACTGCATCGAGGGCATGAGCGCGTTCTTGGAGAAGCGCCGCCCGACCTGGGGGAGAGACGCTGGCGATTGAGCTGCGACTGCAACCCAGGGGCGAATTGCGCGACGAAAATAAAAGCCAATAAACGTCAGTAAACGCGCTTAAACGCTAGTAAAAGTGCTAGCGTTTACTAGCGTTTATTTTTTCGAATCGTGACTTTTCAATGGGTTACAACCGATTCAAATAAAAATCTTCCGCCTCTCGTTTCAAGCTCAGGTGTAAGCCATCCAAGTTGTATTCGGTCTCCGTTTCCCATTGCATGCTGCCGGCTGAAGCGCACAGAGAGTAATTCCGGTGGATAGAATATTTGTAACCCATTTTTCGTCTTTTGACAAGAAAATGCTCGCGCTCTTATAGCGATAGCTCTTGCTGGTCGCCGCGCATCGTCAACTTTTCGGGTTTTCGTGATGACCGGGACACGCCAAGACACGCCCGGCCATGACGGAGGTTCGCGTGTTTCTGAGTCCTTGGACCAGCTGAGGATCGACAGAGAGCGATACAAGAGCCGGTTGGCGATTCTATTGCTTCGCCTCCTGGCGGTCGCTGGGCTTCGCTTCCGCGCAGTCCACGAGCTGCGGGTTCAGAAGACCATCTTTGGCTTCCTGATCACCCTTGTCCGCAGCAACTCTAAACAACTCCTTGGCTTTGCTCGGATTGGGAGGCACGCCGTGGCCGCACTGATATAACACTCCCAGATGATAGAGCGCCGCGAAGTGGGACCCGGCGGCGGCCTTCTCATACCAGGCGCGCGCTGTCCCGTAGTCCCGGCGTACGCCCAGTCCTTTGTCGTACATGACTCCGAGAGCGAACATTCCAAGCGTGTTCTTCTCGCCGACCGCCTTTTCGTACCAGTCGCGAGCTTTACTGACGTCTGGCGCAACGCCGCCCCCATTGCCGTAGATCAATCCAAGATTAACCATCGCGTCCGAGTTACCGCCTTTTGCGGCGGACTCGAACAATTTGATAAATCCTTGGATGTCGATGGATCCTTGACGACTGGAATCATCGTGACAATGCTGTTTAGAATTCGATTTGCTTGGTTCTTTTGCGATATTGCCTCGCGTTGAGTTGAATGCAATATAAACGACAGAACACTGGCGACCAGCAGCAAAGCGATTGCGACCCCCAGAGCAATGTTTCTGAAGGCTTGTATTTTCTTTCGCCTTGCCTGTTCCTCCTGCTCGCGTCGAATAGCGGATTCCGCTTTCCGTAACGCGACCTCGCGCGCAGCATGCGCCGCCGCGATCTCGTCAATCTGCCGCTGTTCTGCAATCAATCGCGCGCGCTCCGCCTCGTCGCTCGCAAGAATGAAATCGAGCTGACCCGGCGTGGATTGCGCCGCGCCCTAATGGGGCGTTCCTCTTCATCCCATTCGGTTGCGCGCCGAAGATAGCGCGTGTGCAATCGAAGCCACTCCAAATCCGTGTGGATCGGTTCTGCTGTAGGAAATAAAGACACGGAGCCTGTCCTCGTCGGTCGATGGGAATTCCGTCTGCATTTTCGCCGCGCGTGCCCCGGTTGCAGCATGCTCAGTTTCCCCCACCTTCACAGCTCCGACTTTGCGGCCTCTTGCCCCAGGGCGCTCGCAATCCCGAGCAAATGACCGTTAGCTAACGCCGTCAACTCCGCAATGCGAGAAACTACCCACGACCCCGGAGGGGCGCCAGCGACCTATCGGTTGCGGCGCGCTTGTTTTTGCCCCGGCCGCCGATCGGAGGCGTCCCGGAGCCCCGACTTGGGCGATGATGGCAACTCGGTCGGCTTTGTCGCCCTGGATATGCCGGCCGCCACGGAGTTAGGGCCATGCGCCGCTTGGCAAGTCTCCGCGTGGCCGGACGGCGCGGAACGGCGTAAGGCGAAAAAAAGCCCCGCGCAGGGAGGGCCGACGCGGGGCAGCAGCGCGCTTGGGCTGGGGGGCAATATAAGCGCGCTGAGCAACTGAAACACGGATCGCGCGGCATTGTTCCGCCGCCCAAACATCTTTTTTTCTAAAAGTTGGCCTGAGCAAAACGAGGGCGAGACGCCCAACCTTATATCGTTCACGAATTGGGAAAATCTCCCGACCTTGCCGGGCTCTTTTCACCCTGCGTAAGATGCACCGTCCTCATACCGCAGGCGATCTGCGGACGGGTTCATCGATAAGCCGGGAGAGCGCAAAGTCATGAAACGCATGCTGATGATATCCGTCTTTTCGGTCGTTGCGGCAGCTGGGTCGGCAAGCGCCGATCCGGTGACTTCCAGCGATCTCCTGAAGGCGCAGGACAACGGCAAGGAATGGCTCACCTACGGCCGCGATTACCGCAACTGGCGCTATAGCCCGCTGTCGGAAATCACTCCGGCGAACGCATCGAAACTCTCGCCAGTGTGGGCGATGTCCACCGGCGGACAATTTGGTGGGCTGGAGGGAACGCCTCTCTTCCGCGATGGCGTCCTCTATTTCAGCGCCGATTACGCCCGCACCTTCGCCGTCGATGCGAAGTCCGGCAACATTCTCTGGCGCTACGAGCCCGAATATGGAGATGGCTTCAACGCCATGCTGTGCTGCGGACCGATCCATCGCGGGCTCGCGCTCGCAGGGGATCTGGTCATCGTCGCGCGGCTCGACGCGAGGCTGGTCGCGCTGAACCGGACGGACGGCAAAATCGTATGGGATGTTCCAATCGACGACTGGAAGCACGGCGTCACCACAAACTCCGCTCCCCTCGTCGTGAAGGATCACGTCATCATCGGCGTCTCGGGCGGTGAATACGGCGTTCGCGGCTATCTGAAGTCTTTCGACGTGAAGACCGGCAAACTCGATTGGACGACCTACACCATCCCAGCGCCCGGCGAGCCAGGCAGCGACACCTGGCCGAAGGACGACAGTTGGAAAACCGGGGGCGGCCCGACCTGGCTGACGGGAAGTTACGACCCCGACACCGACACGCTCTATTGGGGCGTCGGCAATCCCGGTTCATGGCAATCGGACCAACATCCGGGCGACAATCTCTGGACCGACTCCATGCTTGCGCTCGACCCGAACACCGGCAAGATCAAATGGGGATACCAGTACACGCCCAACGACGGCTGGGACTATGACGGCATGGCGACCCCGATCCTCGTCGACACGACGATCGACGGGAAGCCCACGAAGGCGGCGGTCGTCTCCAACCGGAACGGGTTCTTCTACGCCATCGACCGCACCGACGGGCATTTCCTCTATGCGATACCGCTGGTCGAAAACATCAACTGGACGACCGGGCTCGATCCGAAAACGGGCAAGCCGACGATCAACGAAGCGATGAAGCCACTCTCGAACGGCAAGACGGTCGAGAAGATCATTCCCGGCCTCGAGGGCGGCACCAACTGGTTCCCGCCAGCCTATGATCCCTCGTCAGGCGTTCTCTTCGTCGCCGTCAACCAGTGGGGGATGGGGCTCACCTCGTGGGAAAAGGGAAAGCTGCAATATAAGCCCGGCGACGTGTACCAGGGCGTCGACTATCAGATGTACCGGATGGGCGACACGATCGGGCACGTTAAGGCGATCGATGTCGCGAACAAGAAAGTGCTCTGGGACGCACCGAGCCCGCTGCCGCTCTTCTCCGGAATGCTCGCGACCAAGGGCGGCGTCCTGTTCACCGGCGATCAGCGGGGCCGTCTGCTCGCTTATGATTCGAAGACCGGCAAGGAGGTTTGGACGTTCCAGACCGGCTCCGCGATCAACGCGTCGCCGATCACCTACGAACTCGACGGAAAGCAATATGTCGCGATTCTGTCCGGTCTCGGCGGCGATCCGAGCTTCTACTATTCCGCGCCGAAGGGGGGCATGCTCTGGGTGTTCGCGATTGATGGCAAAGTTGATGAGGGCGGCGCGTATAACGCGCAGGTGATCGACAAGATGCTGCCCGCCAGCAAACCCTGATTCGCGAAATGCGCATTCCTCCAGTCCGCGGCTTTGTTCTCTTGTTATCGTTGGCGGCGGCGATGCCGCTGCTGACGCTGAGCCGCGGCCTGGCGGATGACGAACTGACAGATCCGTTCCTCGGCCAGGCGGACGCCATCGCCGCCGGCCGGGTCACCTATGCCGGCAAGTGCTACGTCTGCCACCACAGCTGCCGGCGCGCGGGGGCCGAATCTTTTCGCGACGAAGCTGAGCGACCAGCGCTTCCTGGAGACCGTGATTCAAGGCCGCAAGGGAACGCAAATGCCGGCCTTCGGCTTGCGCCTCTCGCTCGACGAAGTCTGGCAGATCCACGCGTTCGTGAAGTCGACCGACCACTACTAACTCGACGGCATGTCGAAGCGCTTCGTACGACCGTTGTCGATACGCGCCGTAGTTTGAAGGCGCCAGAGGCCGCACGGAAGGCCGGGTCGGAGCGCGCCTTTCGTTTTGCGCTCAGCAAAACTCGTTAAAGACCGGCAGCTGACCTTAAGAGAGGGAGGCGGAAACCTCAACATACGCCAATTATGTGGAGGAAAGCAGCAGTCCCAACGTCTGGTTTCTAACCTGATCGGCAGTTAAACTAGGTCGCATTCTGCAAAGGAGCATGGAGGTGACCAACGGAGGGACCCCCCGTTTGCCGACGGCTACTGGATTCGCCGCGAGACGGGCTGTCGCCGCGCTTCGAAGTCACGATATTGACCCGGCGCCCTTGTTGGAGCGCCTCGACCTGTCCGAACCCGCGGTCAACACAGATCAAATTCGCGTCTCCGCCGCTGCGCAGGCCAAGTTCCTGGAATTGGCTGCTGAGGCGCTGAACGATCCGGCCCTCGGTCTTCACCTTGCCATGAACGTCAATCCCCGAGAAGTGGGGTTGCTGTTCTATGTCGCCTCCGCAGGCAAGGATCTGGGCGAGGCGATTGCGCTCTTTGCGCGCTATTGCCGGATCGTGAACGAAGCCGTCCGCGTCCAACTGACGCGACGGGGGACTGACCTCGTCGTGGAGGTCCATCTCGTTGGCGTCACAAGGTTCCGGGCGACGCAGAACGCCGAGTTCGGAATCGCGATGATTGTCGAGGAGTCTGCGCGAGATTACAGGCCGGAAGGTTCACCCGACGAGCATTACACTCGTCCACATGAGAAACTCGAGCGGCCCGGAGTTCGAGCGGTTCTGCGGCTGTCCGGTCGAGTTTGGCGGATCTTCCGATCAACTCGTTTTTTCACACCAAAGCCTCGCGGCGCCCCTCATTACCGAGGATGTGCACTTGCTGGACACCCTTCGACCCATTTGCGACGAGGCGGCCAGACAGCGCGAAACGGCGCCGGGCAGCTTACGCGCTCAGGTTGAAAACGAGGCGCAGAAATTGCTGCCGCACGGAAGGGCGCAAAGGCATCATGTCGCCAAAAGACTGGCTGTAAGCCCGCGAACGCTGGCGCGGAAGCTGGCCAGCGAGGGCACGACCTTCGAGGATGTCATCGACGAGTTGAGGCGGAGCCTCGCGCTCCAGTACATCAAGACTCCCGGCATATCGCTTTCGCAGATTGCCTGGTTGCTGGGCTACGAAGGAGGCACGTCGTTCAATCATGCATTCAGGCGTTGGACCGGCCGTCCACCGTCGGCCGCGCGCGTCGAGAAACTGCTTCCATCGCCTGCGTGGTCTGTTGCGCCGACCAAGGCGCATGCCGCCAGTACGTAAAATTGGCACGAAAAAACAGAATCTTGGCCCTCGCCATCATTTAAGCTTTTTCTGGAAACTGTATCTATCGTGCTCGATCACGGGGAAGTCCTCGCGGTCAAGCCGAGGCGGATTCTTCCGCCCGCAGCAGAAGGAAAACGCTTAAAATGGCCGCCGTCTATGAAGACAATTTCGGCTTCTGGGACATCGACGGGCAAGAAGAGCAAGCATTCTTCGAGGACGTCCAGCGCCAGAGCGTGAAGAAAACCTGCGATCGTTGCGATCGCCCGGTACGACTCATTCCGTCCAAAACCCAGTGCGCCTCTTGCGTCACCGCGCTAGAGTGCGGCGCGCCAGCCTCGATGAGCAAGTACTGAGAACGCCAAGTCGCGAACCAATAAGCCGCCGTGTGGCGAACACCATGTTCGCCACACTGACGTTCGCGCTTGGCGGCGCCCACGCGGCGTCAGATGATCGGCCGATTCCCGTCACTCCCGATAATTTTGTCCGCGCGGAGTCGGATCTCTACTTCAGCGGCGTCGTGAAGGACGGCGGCTTCGGCAAATTCATGCATCGCCGCGAACCGACGCCAATAACCAAGCAAACCGTCATCCGAATGAATCGCGACACGCTCTACTCGGCGGCGGTGTTCGATCTCGACGCGGGTCCGGTGACCATCACCCTGCCCGATCCGGGCAAGCGCTTCGTTTCGATGCAGGTGATCGACGAAGATGAGTATTCCCCTGAAGTCGTCTACGGAGCCGTTGTCCGCACGCTGACCCGAGAGCAGATCGGCACGCGCTACGTCATCGTGGCTGTCCGCATCCTTGTCGATCCGAACGATCCAAAGGACATTGAGACGGTCCATGCGTTGCAGGACGCGATCACGATCAGCCAGCCAGGCGGACCCGGAACCTTCAAGATTCCCAATTGGGACGCCTCGAGCCAGGTGAAAGTGCGGGACGGCTTGCTAAGCCTCGCTGCAACCGTTCCCGACACCAAGGGCATGTTTGGCCCGAAGGGAAAAGTCGATGCCGTTCGGCATCTGATCGGATCGGCGGCCGCCTGGGGCGGCAATCCTGAACAAGACGCCCTCTACCTGAACGTCACGCCCGCCCATAACGACGGCAAGACGATCTACAAGCTGAACGTCAAGGACGTTCCGGTCGACGGCTTCTGGTCGATCAGCGTCTACGACGACAAGGGCCATTTCGTCGCCAATCCGCAAAACGCCTACTCGCTGAACAATGTCACCGCAAAGCCAGCCGAAGACGGATCGTTCGCCATCCAGTTCGGCGGCTGCGACGGCGCGATCCCCAATTGCCTGCCGACGCCTCCAGGATGGAATTATCTTGTGCGCCTCTATCGCCCCAAGCCTGAGATCCTGAACGGCTTATGGACGTTTCCAGACCCGCAGGCTGCGCATTAGCTCGGTGGGCCGTCCTTTTGAAGCGCGAGGCCCCAGCCCGCAGCAGCGCCTCCGTAAAGCGTGCAAGCCAAGTTGATTTGACTTTTTCGCCGTTTGATCTAAGGAAATGCTCGCCGAGAGAGGAAGATCGCTCCGGCGCGGCGCGAGGCTTGCGCGCTGGGACCGGCGAACGCATTGACGCGGTCCACCGAGGCCCCATATCCCAACCCAGCGGATGCGAGGCATTCGCGCAAGCGAGAACTCATGAAATTTAGCGAACTCGGCCTGAGCGAGAAAGTGCTCACAGCCGTTGAAGCGTCGGGCTACGACACGCCGACGCCGATCCAAGAACAAGCCATTCCCTACGCCCTGCAAGGCCGTGACGTGCTCGGCATCGCCCAGACCGGGACCGGCAAGACCGCCGCCTTCACTTTGCCGATGCTGTCGATGCTGGAGCGCGGCCGCGCTCGCGCTCGCATGCCGCGCACGCTCATCCTTGAGCCGACGCGCGAGCTTGCCGCCCAGGTCGAAGAGGCGTTCGTCAAGTATGGGATCAACCACAAGCTCAGCGTCGCGCTCCTGATCGGCGGCGTCTCGTTCGGCGATCAGGAGACCAAGATCGCTCGCGGCGCGGATGTCGTCATCGCCACCCCCGGACGCCTGCTTGATTTCACCGAGCGCGGCGGCCTGCTTCTGAACGCGATCGAGATTCTGGTGATCGACGAAGCCGACCGAATGCTCGACATGGGCTTCATTCCGGACATCGAGCGCATCTGCAAGCTGGTCCCGTTCACGCGCCAGACGCTGTTCTTCTCGGCGACCATGCCGCCGGAAATCACCCGTCTCGCCGATGCGTTCCTCCACAATCCCGCGCGCGTCGAGGTCTCCCGCGCCGCGACGACCGCCGAGAACATCACCCAGACGCTCGTGCCTTCAGGCGGCTCCCCGGAAGAGAAGCGATCGACTTTGAGGCGCATCATTCGCGGCGCGGAGAATTTCAAGAACGCCATCATCTTCTGCAATCGAAAGCGAGACGTGCAGGTCGTGTACCGTTCGTTGCAGAAGCACGGGTTCTCGGTTGGCGCGCTGCACGGCGATCTCGATCAGCGCATGCGTATGGCGGCTCTTGACGCGTTCCGCGCCGGCGAGGTTCAGCTCCTGGTCTGCTCCGACGTCGCCGCGCGGGGGCTCGACATCCCCGACGTCAGTCACGTGATCAACTATGACGCGCCCCACCACGCTGAGGATTACGTCCATCGCATTGGCCGCACAGGACGCGCCGGAAAGTCGGGCCAAGCGCTGACGATCATGGCGCGCATCGACCAGAAGGCGATCGCCGAGATCGAGAAGCTCATCGCGCGCAAGATCGACTGGCTGGACGGCGCTCAATTGCCTGCTGACGACGAAGCCGAGGCGCCGAGGCGGGAGCATTCATCCCGCGGCCGCGGCGGCGCCCATCGACGGCCCGAGCGAGCAGCGCCCGCCGAGGCCGGCGAGCGTCCCGATCGACACACCGAACATCGAGCCGATTCGCGGCGCCACCACGCCGAACGCCCGCCCCGCGAGCACGTCGCCGCCGAGGCGGAGCCTAACCCGCCTCCTCGTGAGCGCATCGCGCCCGACGCAGAGCGCCGCCCCCCTGCTCGCGCGCCGCGTTCCGCCGACCCGGCGCCCCGACGGGAACGCCCACGCCGAGATGATGACGCTCCGGTCATAGGGCTGGGCGACCACGTGCCCGATTTCCTCCTGCGCCCGGTCAAAGCGCGCGCCCGACCGGCGCGCGAGCCGATCGAAGCAGAAGAGTAGTTCGGACGCGGCCGCTTAAAGGGATGCGGACCGACACGGGGGAACGCCGATGGCCAGGATCGGTCTCTACCCGGCTCTGATCATCGTCGTCTTTGGCGTTGTCGTCCCCTTTTTCATTTTCAAGCTCGGCCGCTTGATCGGCTTCGTGCCTCTCCTCGGCTCTGGCCGTTGTCCTCGGCCTTGGTTACGGCGCGGTGAAATCCGAATATCCCTGGGGAGACCAGATCGGCGACGCCTTCTTTGTCGCGGCGAGTTCAGTCGCAATTGTCGCCTATGCGGCGCTTAGCTATGCGGCCGCCAGCTTTGTGAGCAAAGCTGCATCATCTCTTCGTGGAGAATGATGTTTGCGTGGGCATTGAGCCGATCGATCGATCGGTTCGGCGCTCCTTGGCGTCGGCCAGTTCTTCCTCCGCCTGGCCCTCGCCTTCGGCTTCACCTTGGCGTCGGCCGCCCGCCGCGCCGCATCGAGCCCTGCCGTCGCCCAGCGGCGGAGCTCATCGCCCTCCTCATGCGCGACCGCGGGCAGGCTCCAATAGGACGTCGACCTTGACTGGCCCTTCGCCACTTAGACGAAAGGCGCAGAACCGACGGCCGAGAATGCTGCTGCGACAGGGCGTCGGCTTTGAGGAACACTTCCCCCGTCACTTCGATGGCGAAGCAAAGCCATCGGCATAAACGCCGGCGCCGCCGAACATCCGCTTGACCGTGACGGGCCGAAGGGCTCGAACAGCGCCTTCAGGTCCTCCGCGTCCACCGCTGGTTCAGGCCGGCGCGTGAAGCGCCTCGGGGCTCGCCGGGGTGATCGCGACGCTCTCGCCGCAGCCGCAGGCCGAGGTCTCGTTGGGATTGGAGAAGGCGAAGGTCGCCGACAGGCGGTCGACCTTGAAATCCATCTGCGAGCCGAGCAGGAACAGGACGGCCTTGGGGTCGATCAGCAGCTTGACCCCCTTGTCCTCGACGATCTCGTCGGTCGGATTCGCCGTCTCGGCGAGCTCCATCGTGTAGGACATGCCGGCGCAGCCGCCGTTCTTGATCCCGACGCGCAGGCCCGCAACCGGCTTGCCCGCGGCGTCAGTCAGCTCGCGCACACGCGACGCCGCCGCGTCAGTCAAAGTCATCACCTGTCGCCGCAGCAATCGGGACGCCATCTTCAAATCTCCGTCGGCCAAGCCCAAGGCCCACTCGGTCGTCCGATATATAGCATCAAGTCGGCCGGTTTCACAGGGCGGCTCGCACTCACTGCATTTCGGCCGCGGCGCCCCAACGAGGGACGCTTATCTGGGAGCCGCCCGTAGAATCCAAAGCGCGAGCGCGACCACGCCGGCGACGACGAGAACCGAGCGCGGTCCGACAACGAAATAGACGTAACCGCTGCGGTTGGCGGCCATCACGAGCCCGAGCGCCATCAGGATGCAACCGAGGGCTATTAGGACGACGTTCATGGGATTCGTTCTCAGAGCGACATGAACCACAGCGCCGTTGCGCGCAAAAGGCAAGCGGGGGGTAAAGTTCCCCGCGGCGGGAGAGCATGCGGCGGGCCGAGAGAAGCCTCGTCGTGAAGGGCGAAACAGCTAGCGAAGTTGACGTCAAACATCAATCAATGACTTCACTGATATCAATATAACTATTGATATATATATGCTATTGCGAGTTTGCCCGGAAAGACGGCGATCGAGTTGCAGACTTTCAAGAGGACAGGTTTTGGCGCCCAAGGCGTTGAAAAGTCCCGCTCGCGGGACAGATTCGAACCGCGCGGCGAGGCCGAGGGCCATCGGGGCCTGCGAGGGCGTTTGCGCTGCGCACAGTTCGTGCTAGGCGAAATCCATGGCCACCCAACGCCCTGCAAAGACCACCAAGCCCCTCCTCACCATGCACGACTGGGAGGCGAAGCATTACGTGCTGGCGGCCGTGATCATCCTCGTCGTCATGGGGCTGTTCGCCTACAGCTGGGCGTGAGGCCCGCCGATCAGAACGCGATCCCGAGCGAGGTCAGATCGAGCGACGCAAGCCCGTAGGGCGGCGACGCCGCTTCCGACCCGTCCGGCTGCCAGGCGGCGACGATCAGCTGGAAAGGGCCCGGCGGCGCCCCGGGAAGCCGTTCGGAAACCACTTGGCGTGATTGCAATTGTAGACGATGTCGGTGATCTGGATCGCCGGGTTCGAGCCGCCGTATTCATAGAGAAAGATGGCGTACAGCCCCGCTCCGACTTCGCGAGCGGCTGGGGCGGGCGGTTCGATTCGAACACGACCCATTTTCCGTCCGGCGACCACCAGGGCGCACGACCCTGGAATCGCGGATCGTAGGGGTCGGTCCGCGCGCCCGTCTCCAGCGGAACCGGCGCGGCGCCGCTCGACGTGTCCATCACCCAGATATAGTTGAAGTCCTGGTTGTATTGCGGCGCCTGCGCGACCGGCTGTCCGGCGAAGGCGATCAGGTTCGGGATTGACCGGATTGACGCTCGGCATGCCGCCCCAAAGAGCCGGGCCCTCGAGGTCTCCGTTGATGATGACGCCGGTCGAGGCGTTGATCGTGGTCGTGTTTGGCGACGGGATCGGTCGTCCCGGGAATCGGCGTATCGTTCTCGACCGCAAGCGCCTGACCGTCGGGGAACCATGTTGGATAGTTCATGCGCGCCGTTTGCGCGCCGAGCGATCTGAAGGCGCCTCCGCCCGAGTCGACGACGCCCACCCAGATGTCCGGGCCGAAGTTGAAGGCGACGTCGCCCGTCACCCAGGACCAGTCGGGCCGGTCGGAAATCTCGATCGACTGATCTTGCAGGAAGAGCGTCGGCGCGGCCCCGCTCTGCGTCAGGTCGAGCAGATAGAGCTGCGAATTTCCGGAGCCGCCGGCTGATTTGAACACCGTCCGCTCGAACACGACCGCCGTGCCCGCGGCGTTGACGGCGCAGCGATAGTCGCTGACCTGAGCCGAATAAGGCAACAGGAAATTTGGCGTGATGAACGATGCGCCCGTCATGACCCCCTCCAATCGAGAAGCGCTGGCGGCGGACGCCTCCGGCGCCCGCTTCGATCCCGCCCGCAGGCGAGCCGCGCGCGACGGTATCAGACCGCGAGCCCTCCTCAAGACGATTCGACGCGCTGGAGCTTGGCCCCTGCCTTGTGGCAAAGCCTCGGCCCTTCAATCGAACTGGATTGCCCCTTGCCGCCGCTCGAAAGCCAAGCCGACCTCCTCCGCCGCATCGCCGAAGCGCTTGAGCGCGCTGCGCCCCCCGCCCCGGCGAAGCCGGATTTCGACGCGGCCGAGGCCTTCATCTGGCGCGCCGACAGCGGCGCTCTTGCGCCGGTGGCGCGCGTCAACCGCGTCGACCTTTCGCTCCTGCGCGGCATCGACCGGGTGCGCGACCTTCTGGTCGAGAACACCCAGCGCTTCGCCCGCGGCCTGCCCGCCAACAATGCGCTTCTGTGGGGCGCGCGGGGCATGGGCAAGTCGTCGCTGGTCAAGTCGGCGCACGCCGCCATCAATCGCGAGAAGGACGTCGCCGGGCGCCTCAAGCTGGTCGAGATCCATCGCGAGGACATCGAAGGCCTGCCGGCGCTGATGGGCCTCATGCGCGACGCGCCCTATCGGTTCATCGTCTTTTGCGACGACCTTTCGTTCGACGCCGGCGACACGTCGTACAAGTCGCTGAAAGCGGCGCTCGAGGGCGGCGTCGAAGGCCGTCCGGCGAACGTGCTCTTCTATGCGACCTCGAACCGGCGCCACCTTCTGCCGCGCGACATGATGGATAACGAGCGCTCGACCGCCATCAATCCGGGCGAGGCGGTCGAGGAGAAAGTGTCGCTCTCCGACCGGTTCGGCCTCTGGCTCGGCTTCCATCATTGCAGCCAGGACGATTATCTCGCGATGGTCCACGGCTACGCCAAGCACTTTCGCCTCGACCCGCCGGCGACCAGCTCGAGGCGCGAGGCGCTCGAATGGGCGACGACGCGCGGGCTCGCGCTCCGGCCGCACGGCCTGGCAGTTCATTCAGGATCTCGCCGGCCGGCTCGGCAAGCCGCTCGAGGCGAGGCTGAGCGGCGGCGACACGCGGCATCCGGGCGCTCAAACCTTCGTTAAGGTTCGCGGCGTTCGGAGCAGCCTTGTGCCTCGCCACGCCGTATCAGCGGCTCAGGCGGCCGCGCCGCGCGGCCAGTTGACGAGCGCGAGACCGGCGAGGACCAGCACGATCGCCAGCGCAAACCCCCAGCTCACAGTCTCGCCGAACACGAGCCAGCCGGCGAGCACGCCGACCAGCGGGGTGATGAAGGTGAAGGCCGAGAGCTCGGCCACGGCGTAGCGGGTGAGCGTCCAGAACCAGAGCGCGTAGCTGACGCCAGCCACAAAGACGCCTTGCCATAGGAGGGCGACGACCGACATCGTCGTCAGATGGGTCGGCCACGCTTCGCCGAAAGCATAGGCCACGAGCGGCGCAACGAGCGCAGCGAATCCAATCTGATAGAGCAGCACCTTGATCGGATCGATGCGCCTCAGCGGCGTCGCCTTGATGACGATGGTCGTCGCCGCCCAGAGGACCGCAGCCAGGAGCGCGAGCGCGTCGCCTGCGAGGCTGCCGCCTTTCGTCCGTCCCAGGAAGCCGCACGCGACGCCAAGAAAGGCGAACGCGAGCCCGACCCACTGGATCGGCCTCAGCCGCTCGTCTCGAAGCAGGAACGCCGCGCCGACCGCGACAAAGAAAGGCGCCGAGTAGATGAACACCGTCGCGCGCGCGGCGGTGGTGAAGCGCAGCGATTCGTAGAGCGCGATGAATTCGGCGGTGAACAACGCGCCGGCGAGCGCGCCCGCAGCCTCCGTCCCGTCGATCTCGAAGACGCGACGCTTAGCGAAGAGCGCGTAGGCGATGACGCACAGCGCTCCGACGCCCGAGCGGATGCCGGTCTGCGCGATTGGCCCAACATCCGGCAGCGCAAGTTTGACGACGACCTGATTGAAGCCCCACACGACACAAAGCGCGAAGACGAGCGTGGCGGCGAACGCATCGAGGGGACGGGCGGGCATCGCTCTCCGTCTCTGCTTGGGAGCGCAAAATCAAGGGCGGCGGGCCTGTCTTTGGACCCGCCGCCCTCATTGGCCGCTCGAAGGATCAATTGTGTGTCGCGGATTCCTCGGAGGTCGGCCAGTGGAGATCCGGCGGAGCCGAATCTCGCCACTCTTCCCGAACCTCTAGAGCCCGGCGAGATAGCTCGTCGGATCGACCGGCGTCGATCCCTTGCGCAGTTCGAAGTGAAGCTGCGGCGAATTGACGTTGCCGGTGTCGCCGGACTTGGCGATCACCTGCCCGCGCTTGACCGTTTCGCCGCGCTTCACGTCGAGTTCGCCATTGTTGCCGTAAGCCGTGACGAAGCCGTTCGGATGCTTGATGAGGACGAGGTTGCCGTAACCTTTAAGCCCGTCGCCCGAGTAGACGACGGTGCCGCTCTCGGCCGCCCGAACCGAGGTGCCCGACGGCACGGAGATGTTGATGCCGTCGTTGCCGCCGGACTTGAACCCCTGAATGATGCGGCCGCGCGCCGGCCAGCGGAATTCCGGCTCCGCGCCGGAGGCGTCGGCCTGCGCGCCGGTGAGCGGGATCTTGATTGCGACGCGCCCGACTTCGAGGTTGCCGGTCGGCATCTTGTCGATCGCCTGCTTTTTGGCGTCGAGCGACTTGGGCGGCTCGGCCTCGGCGACCTTGGCGCCTTTGACTTTGGCGTCCTTCAAGGCCGACTTCTCCGCGCTCCTTGGCGGCCTTGTCGGCTTTGGCCGTAGCCTTCTCTTTGTCTTTCTTCTGTCTTGGCTGGACTTGGAAAGTCGGCGTCAGCGACGTCCATGTCGTGTTTCTTCGCCGCCTTCTCGGCGCTGGCGACCGCGTGGCCATCGGCGTGATAGACGGGCACCACGAGGTGCATCCCGCTCTTCACGTCAGAGGCGCTCGAAAGGCCGTTGGCGGCGAGCAGCGCCGCGAACGGCACACCGTAGCGGCCGGAAATCGTGTCCAGCGTCTCGCCATTGCCGACGACGATCGGCGAGCCGCCGGAGGCGGTCCAACCCGTGGCCGATCCGCCAACCGCTTGCGGTTTCGAGAGCGACGCGGTGCGCATCCCCGACGCTGCGGGCGCTGCTTGCGCGAGCGGCGACGTCGTCACGCCGGCTGTCGGCGCGGCGTGAGTCCCACCGCCCGTGTTGCTCGCGAACGGATTTGTGAACGGATTGTCGCTTGTCGAGAAGCGACTGACGTCGGACGAACATCCCGACAGCAAAAGAAGGCCAAGCCCAGCCAGCGTAAGACGCGGAAACGCGCGTCCTTTTATCCCCGCAACGCAATCACTCATTGGCTTCCACCCACGCCCACGCAACTGCACAATAGAACTCAGTTTGCGCCGCTCGAGTTAAGGGAAGGTTTAAGATGAATCGTCGGTTGACGATTATGTCGAAATTCGCGCGGTCGAACGCGCACGTCTGCGTCTACAGAGCGCGCGCGCCAGCCCGTGCTCGAGCGGCCTCATCCCGCGCGCCGGGCTCAGATCCTGCGCCTCGATCGTCCCACTCAACTGTCGGTCAGTCGGACGATGCGCTGATCGCCCCGTTCCGGGTCGGCGACGACCGCAACCAGAACTCCACCCGCTCCAATCAAGCGGCGAAACGCCTCGCCCGGCGGCTCGATGAGGCCGTGGACGATGATTCGGTCGTAGCGTTCACCGGAAAGATGATGCTCGAATCCGTCCGCCCAAGCGACCGTGACATTGGAGAGGCCGAAGGTCTTGATTCTCGCCGGCGCCTCCAGCGCCAAAGTCTGGAACCGTTCGAGCGACACGACGCTGTTTGCAAGCTGGGCAAGCAGCGCGGCGCAATATCCTGTTCCAGTGCCGATCTCGCAAACGCGATGCGCGGGCTTAACATTGAGCGCGGCGATCATTGCGGCGACGATCGAAGGCGGCGGCGAGGTCTGTCCGCAGCCGATCGGCAGCGCGATGTCGCGGCCGGAAATGTCGGCGAAGCGCGGCGGCATGAAGAGGGCTCGAGGCGCCCGCTCGAGCGCCCGCAGAAGGTCCAGATCGTTGATGCCCCTCGCGCGCATGGCGAGCGTGAATTGGGCGCGTTCTTCTGATTCGGTTGCGCTCATGGCGGGTCCTTATCCCGCCGGTATGGTTACGGTTACGTCAACGCTTCGCAAAAGCCTCTTCAAGCCGCAGACGCGAATCGTGGTCGGTGAGATCGAGCCTGAGCGGCGTGATCGAAACTTTCTTCGCCGCCAGCGCCGCGAGATCCGTCCCCTCCGCCGGCTCGAAGGCCGCCGCGCTGGAACATGAGCCAGAAGTAGGGAAAGCCGCGGCCGTCGCGCCGCTCCTCGACCCGCATCAATTCGGCGTTGCGTCGGCCCTGACGGGTCAGCTCAATTCCCGTCACTTCGGACGCCGCGCAGGCGGGGAAATTGACATTGACGAGGCCGCCCGGGGCGATGCCGGCCGCGAGGATCTTGCGGATGACTGGCGCGGCATGCGTTTCCGTCGCGTCCCATTCGATCGCGAGCCTGGCCGCCGGTCCCGCCATAGGCCTGCGACAAAGCGATCGAAGGAACGCCGAGCAGCGCCCCCTCCATCGCGCCGGCGATGGTGCCCGAGTAGGTGACGTCCTCGGCGACGTTCTGTCCGCGATTGACCCCCGAAAGGACAAGATCGGGCGGATTGTCAGCCATGATCTTCCTCACCCCCATGATGACGCAGTCCGTCGGCGTGCCCTTCAACGCGAAATGGCGGGGACCGATTTCGCGCAAGCGAAGCGGGTCGCTGAGCGATAGCGAATGGGCCACGCCCGACTGGTCGTTTTCGGGCGCGACGACCGTCACGTCGTCCGACAATTCGCCCGCGATCGAGTTCGAGGAGCTTCAGTCCCGCCGCGTGGATGCCGTCGTCATTGGTGAGCAGGATTCGCATGGGGTCAGGTCTTCGCACGGCCCGCGAGTCGAGGCGAGCGCCTTCCCTCACAAAAAACGATTCGTGTGACGCTGGGTCGACGGGCTTTCAACACCTGGCGCTTAGGCGTTAGAGTTAACCGCGCGTCGGACACCGGGCCGGGCGGCGCACGAGCGGCAACAATCGACGGGAGGCGCCGCGGCACATGAATGTTCACGATATCGCCAAACAGGTTTTCGCCGTCCTCGGGACGGGGCGCCAGCTCGACCCTTTCTCTAAAGTCTATCCCGATTTTGGACTTAAGGACGCTTACGATGTCACCGCAGCCGTGCGCGCCGAGCGAGAAGCGCTTGGCGAGCGTCCGATTGGCCGCAAGATCGGCTTCACCAACCGGACCATCTGGGCGGAATACGGCGTCTATGCGCCGATCTGGGGCTATGTCTACGATCGCACCGTCCAGGACCTCACCCGCGAGAACTCTCGAAGTTTCGCTCAGCGGCCTGGCTGAGCCCCGCATCGAGCCAGAGATCATGTTTGGCCTCGCCAAGCCCCCTCAGCCCGGCATGAGCGAGCAGGAGCTGGTCGACTGCATCGAGTGGATCGCGCACGGGTTTGAGATCGTGCAATCCCTTTTCCCGAATTGGTCCTTTCAGGCTGCCGACACCATCGCGGCCTACGGCCTTCACGGCAGGCTCTTCATCGGCCCGCGTCATCCCGGCGGCGCGCGGCGCGAGGAATGGGCTCGTGAGCTCTCTCGCTTCGAAATTGACCTCTTCCGCAACGGCGCCCACGTGGATCACGGCGTCGCCGCCAACGTCCTCGACGGGCCGCTCTTTGCACTGCGTCATCTCGCGGAGACGCTGGCGCAGGACTCGGTCAGTCCGCAGCTATCCGCAGGCGAGATTGTGACAACCGGCACGCTGACGCGCGCCTTTCCGGTTAAAGCCGGAGAAGAGTGGAGCACGAAGCTCACCGGCGTCCCGTTGGAGGGCGCCCGGATTCGTTTCGTCTGATCGGGAGCGTTCTCGGCTGGCGCCCCGTCGTTGCGCGCGCCAGCCTATCGCGCCTTCGAACTCAATTTGAATCACACGCCGTAAGGTCGTCTTGACCAGCCTGTCCCAATATCGGGCGACGGGCCAATACGCGCTTGACTTGCGTTGCTCCAAAACGGCAATCTTAGGTTGTAGGTGATTCAATCCGGCACACAGAGGCTGGCGATCGCAGGCGGCAGAAGAAGAGTTTACGCATGATTCAGCATATTCTCGCCATGTACGGCGCCGGCAGCGTCATTACGACAGCCACATTTCTCGTTTTCTGCTGGCGCGCAGTCGAGGCGCCCTACAATGATTGAGGTTCCAGCCGGATTCCTCAACGTCCTGTTCACGCTTCTGATCGTGTTCGCGAGCGTGAACCGGTCGAGGCATGCCGCAGCCCAGTAAATTCTAGCGCTCGATTGCGTGCGCCCATGATTGCCACAAGACGTCCAGGGACGCGTCGCCTTGGCGCTGTGCCCCTCCGAAATGGAACTCTTCTCGTTTTGACAGCGTTAGTCGGTGAGGAATTTCCTTCTGAGGAGATCACCGATGCGAAACACTATAACCAGGACGACCATAGCGGGCCTGACCGCATTGTCCCTGATCGGATCCCTTGTCGCCACGACTGAGCCGGCAGCGGCCGGCGGCAATGTCCGCGGCGGCTTCCACGGCGGGCCATGGGGGCGGTTTCCACGGCGGCGGTTTCCATGGAGGCGGCTGGCACGGCGGCGGCTGGCATGGTGGCGGCGGCGGTTGGCATGGCGGAGGTTGGGCGGGCCCGGCCATCGTTGGCGGTTTGGCCGCCGGCGCGTTGCTAGCGGCGCCTTATGCTTACGGCGGCGGTTATGGATACGGCGGGTGCACGTCGTACGCGCCCATCTATGACGCCTACGGAAATTATCTCGGCCAGCAGGCCGTGAACGCCTGCTAGCGAGCAGCCTCGATCCGTGTAAGCCCGCCCATATACGGGCGGAGAACATCCGGGACGGCGACTGAGCCGTCCGGCTGCTGGTAGGTTTCGAGAACCGCGATCAGCGCCCGACCCACAGCGACGCCCGAACCATTCAGAGTGTGTACGAAGCGCGTGGCCTTAGCGTCCGCGCCTTTCGTGCGCGCGTTCATGCGACGGGCCTGAAAGTCGCCGCAGATCGAGCAGGAGGAGATTTCGCGAAAGCGCCCCTGCCCCGGCAGCCAGACCTCGATGTCGTAGGTCTTCTGGGCGGCGAAGCCCATGTCGCCCGCGCAGAGCGCCATTGTGCGGAAATGCAGGCCGAGGCGCTTGAGCACTTCCTCGGCGCAGCGCGTCATGCGTTCGTGCTCGTCGCGCGATTGCTCGGGCGTCGTGATCGAAACAAGCTCGACCTTCTTGAACTGATGCTGGCGGATCATGCCGCGCGTGTCGCGCCCAGCAGCGCCTGCCTCAGCTCGGAAGGACAATCGTCCCGGCGGTGAAGCGCAGCGGCAGGGTTTTCTCGTCGACGATGCTTTCCCGCACGAGATTTGTGAGCGGCACTTCCGCGGTGGGGATAAGCCAGAATCTTCCGAAACGGCTGCTCTCTAATCTTCCACCAAGTCTGGACTCGTCAAGGGCGACCTGCGCGTCTAGCGGGATCTCCTTGAGCGCGATCTCGCATCGACCGGCGAGCGCAGAATACGTTCGCCGACTCTGACCGCGCCAGAACTGATCGTCCTCGAACTTCGGCAATTGCGCCGTGCCGAACATCGCCGCGTCGCGCACCAAAACCGGCGGCGAGACTTCGACATAGCCATGTTCGCTCGTGTGCAGGTCGAGCATGAATTGCTCGAGCGCGCGTTCGAGCCGCGCCAGCGCACCCTTCAGGACAACGAAGCGGGCGCCGGACATTTTCGCCGCGGCGTCGAAATCCATGAGGCCGAGCGCCTCGCCGATCTCGAAATGCTCCTTGGGCTTGAAGCCGTCCGGGAAGGTCGGCAAGTGACCGTGTTGGCGAACCTCGACATTGTCGTTCTCGTCCTTGCCGTCCGGCGTATCGTCGAGCGGCAGGTTGGGGATCGCCGCAAGCTCCAGGTCGAGCGCCGCCCCGGCCTCCCGCTCCGCCAACTCCAGTTCCGGCATGGTCGCCTTGATCCCGGCGACCTCGGCGCG
The DNA here is from genome assembly GCA_963762335.1 of uncultured Alphaproteobacteria bacterium. Taxonomy (GTDB): domain Bacteria; phylum Pseudomonadota; class Alphaproteobacteria; order Rhizobiales; family Beijerinckiaceae; genus Roseiarcus. Next base: position 22,921 of record CAVXKU010000027.1, read on the forward strand.
AAAATCGTCGGCCGCGACCGTGTCCTTGCGCGCCATCGCCACGCCGATCTGCTTCGAGACGGCGTTGCGCCGCTCCTGAGCGGTCTGAAGCGCAAGGATCGCCGCGCGACGCTTTTCGTCGAGCGCCACCAGCGATTCGGCGCGGGGGCCAAGCCCGCGGCGCTTCAACCCTTCGTCGAATGCTTCAGGCTTCTCGCGGATCGATTTGATATCGTGCATGATGTGGCCTTAAGAGGCGGCGCGCAGCGCTGGCGTCATCGCCAGAAGCTTGGGACAAGGCTCGCCCATAGCAGAAGCGTGGCGAACGGCTCAACCGCCCGGCCGTAGTCCTTCGTCGAAATCCGCCCAAACGTCCGATTTCGTCAATACGCCGTTAGCCTCGCGTGCTTTACGATTGAGCTAGCCGCGGCGCGATTCGCCGCCAGCGCCGCCGTGAGCGGCTCCACTCCTTTTCCGGAGAACACGATGATTGCCGGTCGATTCGCCCAAAAGCTTGTCGCGATCGCCGCAGCCGGCGCGCTGTTTCTTGCGAACGCCGCCGAGGCCTGCACCGGCATCCGCCTGATCGCCGCGGACGGAACAGTCGTCCACGCGCGGACGCTCGAATTCGCCATCGACCTACAGTCCGATGTGCTTGTTTCGCCGCGCGGCTTCGAGCGGGCCGGCATAACCCCGGACGGCAAGGACGGGCTGAAGTGGAAAGCGAAATACGCGAGCGTCGGGGCGAATGGCGCCGGTCTGCCGATCCTCATCGACGGGGTTAACGAGGCCGGGCTCGCGGCGGGATTGTTCTACTTTCCAACGACCGCCGGCTATCCGGCTTACACCCCGACGGACGCCGCCAAGACGATCGCGCCCTGGCAGTTGGGTTCATGGATCCTCGACAATTTCGCCAGCGTCGACGAGGTCAGGGCCAACATCGGCTCCGTCCTCGTCGCGGAGACGGTGCTCAAGCAATGGGGCTTCTCGCCGCCTGTCCATGCCGTCGTCCGAGACGCCACCGGCAAGAGCCTGGTGATCGAATATGTCGGCGGCAAGCTCAACCTTTACGACGACGCGCTTGGGGTCATCACCAATTCGCCGGCCTTCGACTGGCACATGACCAACCTGCGCAACTATGTGAACTTCTCACTCGACAATCACCCGCCGATCCAGCTGGGGTCGGTCAAGCTCGCGCCGTTCGGCCAGGGCTCGGGGATGTTGGGCATGCCGGGCGACTTCACGCCGCCCTCGCGTTTCGTGCGCGCCGTGGCGTTCAGCCAGTCCGTCCCGCAGCCGAAAACCGGCGACGAAGCGGTCCTCAGCGCATTTCATATCCTCAACAACTTCGACATCCCGCGAGGCTCGGCCCGCGAGGCGGAGAAAGACGAGCATGGCAACGTCCTCGCCGATTACACGCTCTGGACGGCCGCGAGCGATCTCAAGACCAAGCGATATTTCTTCCGCACCTATGACGACAGCCGCATCCGCGTGGTCGACCTCAGGAAAATGAATCTGGACGCCAAGGACATCGTCACCTTCCCGATGCACGGCGAGGAGACGTTTCAGCCTTTGAACCCTTGACCGCCGCAGGTCGGGCGCTCGGGTACGTCGGGTCGAGCAGCATCTGAACCTGCCTTCGCTCTACCCGACGTAAAAGCGACCCGCGCTACGTCGCCGGGTTATTCGCCGCGCGTTGGGCTTGCTGCGCCCGGCGTTTCTCGACCATTCTGACCGCGATCACCGAGCCTTCGTAGAGTGCGATCATCGGCAGCGCGAGCGAGGTCATGCTGATGAGATCGGGTGGCGTCAGGATCGCCGCGAGCCCAACAACGGCGACGATCGCGTAGCGCCGCATCCGGACCAGATAGGCCGAGTCGACGATGCCGACGTGACCGAGAAGGGTCAAGATAACAGGCAATTGAAAGGCGATGCCGAAGGCGAAGATCAGCGTCATGATGAGAGACAGATATTCGTCGACCTTCGGCAGAAGCTCGATCGTCGCCTCGCCCGGCACGTTCACCTGCTGAAGCGATACGGAAAAGCGGATCAAGAGCGGCATGACCGCGAAATAGACGAGCAGCGCGCCCATCAGGAAGAAGATGGGCGTCGCGATCAGATACGGCCGAAAGGCCAGGCGTTCGTTACGGTAAAGGCCAGGCGCGATGAACTTGTAGATCTGGACCGCGATCACCGGGAACGCGATGACCGCCGCCCCGAACATGCTGAGCCGGATGTTGGTGTAGAACTGTTCGAGGAAATGGGTGGCGATCAGTGTCGCCTTTTCGGCGCCCACAACACGCACGTAAGGGTAGGTGAGAATATTGTAGATGGTGCGGGAAAAGTAGAAGCAGACGATGAAGGCCGCAAGAAAGGCGTAGAGCGACCGGATGATGCGAGCGCGAAGCTCGATCAAATGGTCCATCAACGGCGCCTTTGTGGCGTCGATGTCCTCTTGGCTCATTCCGCCGCGCTTCTCCGGGCGGCAGGCGCCTCGGGCTCTGCCTCACTCGCGACTGTGGTCGCCGATCCCGTAGGCTCTGGGCCGGTCAGCGC
>CAVXKU010000028.1:0-50700 GCA_963762335.1 uncultured Alphaproteobacteria bacterium
CGCAGGCGGCTGCAAAAGCGCGGGCGCGGCGAGTGTTTTTCCCTAGTGCAGCTAGCGCGGGATGGCAAGGCGATAGCCCGAGAAAGGCCCGAGGGCCGCTTGACCGAGGAGGTAGCCCATCTTTAGAAACATTCTAATTTAGAAACGTTCCAAATTGGGGCCGCGCGCAGGACGCGCCATGCGCAAATTCGACCGATCTCTCCGAGCGCGAAAATATCTGGCCCTCGCCATCAGCAACGAGGAAGAGGACGCGCGCGTTTTCGCCGATTTTGCCGATGGCCTGCACGACGACTACCCCGCAAGCGCCAAAGTGTTCGACGAGATGGCGGCGGAGGAGAACGGTCACCGGCGCCCGCTCATCGATCTCTTCGTAGCGAAATTCGGCCAGCATATTCCACTCGTGCGGCGTCAGGACATCCGCGGCTACATACAAGCGAAGCCCGTCTGGCATATGCGGCCGCTTGGCATCGACACGGCGCGCTCGCATGCGCGCGACATGGAGCGCGCCGCGGCGCGTTTCTATCGACAGGCCTTGACGCGCGCGACCGACGCTTCGACCCGCAAGCTGCTGGGCGACCTGGCGGAGGAAGAGGAGAAGCACGACCAGATCGCCGCCGGGCTCAGGAGAAAATCCTCACCACCTCCGCCCGGGGCGACGAAGCCGAGAACGAGCGCCGGCGGTTCGTCCTGCAGATCGTCCAGCCCGGCCTGGTCGGCCTGATGGACGGGGTCGGTGTCGACGCTGGCGCCGGTGTTCGCCGCGGCGTTTGCGACCCACAATTCATGGAACGCGTTTCTCGTCGGGCTCGCCGCCTCGATCGGCGCCGGCATTTCGATGGGCTTCGCCGAGGCGCTGGCGGACGACGGCAAGCTTTCGGGGCGTGGCGCGCCGCTGTTGCGCGGCCTCGTCTGCGGCCTGATGACGACGGCGGGGGGCGTCGGCCACACCCTCCCCTTCCTGATCCCGTACTTCTACACGGCGACGGTGATCGCGTTCATCGTCGTCGTCATCGAATTGATCATCATCGCCTGGATCCAGTGGCGATACATGGACGTGCCCCCGCTATTGGCGGCCGCGAAAGTGATGATCGGCGGCGCGCTCGTGCTCGCCGCGGGAATCCTGATGGGCTCGGGCTGAGAGGCGCCCTAGGACTTGATGAGCGCCGGTGAACGGCACGAAAGGAATGATCGCGCCGCCATAAATGTCGGAACGGGCGACCACATTTCGCCCTCCGGCGACATCCTGCTTCACCGCCTTCAACACATGCTGCGCGCCGGGCGGGCCGACCGGAATGACCATGATTCCGTCCGGCGTGAGTTGCTGCAGGAGCGGCGGGGGGATGTGATCGATGCCGCAGGTGACGATGATCTTGTCGAACGGCTGCCTTCTCCTCCCAGCCGTAATAGCCGTCGGCGTTGCGCGTCCGGATGGCGCGGTACTCGCTGTAACCGCGCGCGATGAGGCTGTCATAGAGGGCGCGCGTGCGCTTCGCCAAGGCGGGATGATCTCGATCGACCAGACATTCGGCGGTCAAGTTTGAAAGATATGCCGATTGGTAGCCAGATCCGGTGCCGATTTCCAGGACCTTATCCCCGCGCTTGATCTCGAGCGTGTTGGTCATGCGCGCGACCGTATGCGGGCCGGTGATGGTGACGCCGAAGCCGATGTTGAGATGATGCCATTCATAAGCGCGATCGAGGTTCTCCGTGGTCACGAACTCCTCGCGCGGCGTTAACAGGAAGGCGCGCATGTCGGCCGCGTCCCATACGTCGTGGTGGGCGATCAGCTCATGGAACCGGTCGAAGCGCTGTGCGAGAAAGCGCGGATCCTCGCCGCGATTCTTCGCCATCCATTCGACGAACGCTTCGCGGCTCTCGCGCGGCGGCGAAGCGCTCCGGTTGTAGGCGCCGGGCACGTTGGCTAGCGCCGGGCAGACGGCGAGCGCTGCAAACTGCGTAGCCGCGCCGGCAACGAATGAGCGCCGATCCATCGGAAGCCTCAAATTATCGACCCATCGGGGCCCAAAGGGTCGCCACGGTCAAGCGAGAAATAAGGTGTTGGCTTCTGAGTTCCAATTTTCGGCTTGGCGCAGCGCGAGAAGCCAAGCGGAACGGAACTTGATTGTCCCAGTCCGCAGACGGCGCGAGGGGGTTATGCAACTGAATTCATTCGACGTGATTCGCATTCCGACCAGCGGGCCTGGCGACGTTTCCGGCCTCATGGCTCTCATCGACGGCGGCGCGCTCAAGCCGTCGTCCATTGTCGCGGTGTTGGGGAAGACCGAAGGCAACGGCGGGGTCAACGACTTCACCCGCGAATACGCGGTTGCTGCTTTGTGTCACGCGCTCTCGCCGCGTCTGGAGCTTTCTCCGCGCGACGTCGAGAGCCGAATCGCATTCGTCATGTCGGGCGGCACGGAGGGGGTGCTATCCCCGCACATCACCGTTTTCGCGCGAAGCTTGCACCCCAAGGCGGCCGAAGGCTCAAGCGAGAAGCGCCTCAGCGTCGGCGTCGCCCACACCCGGGACTTCCTGCCGGAAGAGATCGGCCGGGGTGCGCATATCGACGAGACGGTCCGAGCTGTCCAGGCGGCAATGAGCGACGCCGGCATCGACGCTGTCGGCGACGTGCATTTCGTCCAGGTCAAATGCCCATTGCTGACCAGCGAACGCGTGAAGGAAGCCGCCTCGCGCGGCACGACAACCGTCACCGCGAGCGGCTATGCGTCAATGGGCTATTCGCGCGGCGCGTCGGCAATTGGCGTGGCCAAGGCGCTGGGCGAGATCGGCCCACACGTCGGCGAGAGCCAGGTGCTCAAGGATTGGAGTTTTTACTCATCCGTCGCGTCCTGCTCGGCTGGTATCGAACTCATGCACAATGTCGTCATCCTGATCGGCAATTCGCAACTCTCGGCGAGCCCGTTCAGGATCGGTCATGCCGTGATGCGGGACGCGATCGACCTTCCGTCGGTGATGCAGGCGCTCGGGAGCGTCGGCTTGAGCGCGCTTGACACGCAATCGCAGAACCGGATCGTCAACATCCTCGCCAAGGCCGAAGCCTCGCCTGACGGCGCCATCCGCGGCCTGCGCCACACCATGCTCGAGGATTCGGACATCAACGCCACGCGACACGCCCGCGCGGCGGTCGGCGGATTGATCGCGGGCGTGGCGGGGACTGGCGCGGTCTATGTCTCGGGCGGCTCGGAGCATCAGGGCCCTGCCGGCGGGGGCCCGGTCGCGGTCATCGCGCGGGTGTGAAGGTCCGACGATGGATGAGGGCTTGCTCGATGCCCGCCCTCGTCGGGCGGAGCGCAGGCTGAGCTCTTGGCGTCCGAGAACGCCCACGGTTCGACTTCTGGATACGAAAGGATAGAACTTGAAACAATAAATTCTCTTTTGAAGAAAACTGGGATAGGATACGAGATCGTGCTGGTTTCAAGCCTTTTCGGTCCCGCGAGCGGACCGGCGACAACGCGAAACGAAAAGGCGGTTAAACCGTTGAAAACAAACAATCTCGCGAAATTGCTGATTCAGCGCAATCAACAATTTCAATGACTTACGGCTTGCGGAGCGAAACGTTTCGTTTCGCCATGCGAAACATTCGCTCAGCTTTGGGTTGGCTCGAAACGAGATGGGCCGACGCTTCTCGCTCGCGGGTTGGCTCGGATGTCCCAAATCGCCGCCGGCTTGAAACTTACTGCTGGAAAAAGTTGCGCAAAAGAGCAGCTAAAGCACGGAAATCATTGACGCGCGTAACTTTGTGCGCGGCCCCGGCGCGCGCCGGACTGGCCTAGCGCCTTGCCAGAACCTCGCGCACCCGCTCGACCAGTTCCGCCTCGGGCGCGGGAAACTGGGCGCGCTGGCGCAGCTCGAGATAATCGGCGCGGTCCTTGGTCGATTTGGCGAGCTCGGCGCCGAGCTTGAGATCGCGGATCGTGACCTGCGGGCCGCCTGCCGCGTCGCGCTCGTTCGAGCCCTGGATGACGGCGACGCGGCTGCTGCGCCGGTCGGCATATTTGAGCTGCGCGTTCATGCCCGCCGAACCCAAGATAGAGCTCGGCGGCGATGCCGGCGTGGCGCAGGCTCGCGACGAGCCGCTGGTAATTGGCCATCGAATCGCGTCGCGGTCGAGCGCGAGCACGACGACCGGGCCGGGCGTCTTGGCGGCGGCCACGATCGGGCTCTTGATCGCGCGCAAGGCCGCGAGCAGCCGCGAGACGCCGATCGAAAAGCCGGTCGCCGGCACCGGCTCGCCGCGGAAGCGCGCGACGAGCCCGTCATAGCGCCCGCCGCCGCCGACCGAGCCGAAGCGGACCCGCGGCCCGCCTCGTCAGTAACTGCGAAGGTCAGCTCCGCCTCGAAGACAGGGCCGGTGTAGTATTCGAGGCCGCGCACGACGGAGGGGTCGATGCGGATGCGATCGGGTCCATAGCCCGCGCCGCGAACAAAGCGCTGCGATCTCCGCGAGTTCCTCGAGGCCTTCGTCCTGAGCTGTGTTGCCGGCGCTGCCGCCGCCAACTCCGGCCACCCCGGAGGGCCCATCGCCAACCGGAGGGCGCTGGCCCTCGGCCCCATCGCCGAACCGCACCGTGCCGTCGCCGTTCAAAAGGGCAAGCACGCTGATCGATGGCCGCCGCGTCCAGCCCGGCGCCCTTGGTGAAATCGCCGCTCTCGTCCTTGCGCCCGCGCCCCAGCAACAGCGCGCACGCCCTCGACGCCGAGCCGGTCGAGCTTGTCGATGGCGCGCAGCACCGTCGAGCCGCCGCCCGGCATCTGCCTCGCCGCCGAGCCCGATCGCCTCCATCACGCCGTCGAGCACCTTGCGGTTGTTGACCTTGATCGACATAGTCGCCGCGCGCGATGCCCGAGCGCCTCCAGGCAGTCGGCCGCCATCATGCAAATCTCGGCGTCCGCCGCGGCGACGCCGAGCCGACCGTGTCGGCGTCGAACTGCATGAACTGGCGGAAGCGGCCGGGGCCCGGCTTTTCGTTGCGGAACACCCAGCCGGCGCGATAGGAGCGATAGGGCTTCGGCAGCCGGTCGTAATTCTCGGCGACATAGCGCGCGAGCGGCGCGGTCAGGTCATAGCGCAGCGACAGCCATTGCTCGTCGTCGTCCTTGAACGAGAACACGCCCTCGTTCGGCCGATCCAGGTCGGGCAGGAACTTGCCGAGCGCCTCGGTATATTCGACGAACGGCGTCTCCACCGCCTCGAAGCCGTAGAGCGCGTAGACGTCGCGGATCTTCGCGATCATGGCTTCGGCGGCGGCGAGATCGCTGGCGTCGCGGTCGACGAAGCCGCGCGGCAGCGTGGCGCGGGCGCGAGGGGAAACGTGGGGTTTTCGGTCATGGCCGCTCATATCAGGCAAAAGCGGCGGCTAGAAGAGGTTAGCGGCGACGTTGATCGTCAGCGCAAGGATGATGGTGTTGAAGAAGAAGCCGACCATGCCTTGAATGATGACGATCCGCCTCATCCGCGTCGATGTGACGTTGATGTCCGCAGAGGCGAAGGTGCAGCCGATGACGAAGGCCTGATAGAAAAATTCCATCCATCCCGGCTGAGTGCAGCCCGGAAAGTCGAGGCCGCCCTGATACCCTCCCTTACGTCGGACGAAATAGGCGCCCGCATAGTGCAAGGCAAACATCACCTGCAGGAACGTCCAGGCGCTCAGCACGGTCAACGCGACCAGCGCCAGGTGCCCGGCCTTCAGCCAACCGGTCATGTCCTTCACCGGCCCGAGCTCCCAGACGATCGCAGCGATAGCCGCAAGCGCGGCGACAACGCCGAGGACGACGAGCACCCATTGGTTCTCGTCTTCGGGCCTCGACTGAACGCTCGCCTCGCGTCTCGGGTCCGAGACCATGTGCAAGATCAGAAAGAGGAACGCCCAGGCGCCCACGTTCCAGGCGATCAAGAGACGCGTCGCCTCGCGGATATCGACCCCGAGGCGCAAAGGGATATAGGCGGCGACCATCAGGATGCCTCCCGCGAGGAGGCGTGGCCGATGCGCAAAGGTCGCCACAAACTCGGCAGACGCTGGGCTCTGCTGGCCGCCCGGAACCGGGCGGAGGCGGCGACTTCGGTCCAGCTGCCTTGGCGGCTCTCGGCGGGGACGGCGACTTGGGCATGCGAAGGCCACTCGGGTCCAGAGGAGGCCTGCCTTGCCCGAGGGGGCTGCGAGGGTCAAGCAGCGCTAACGGCGCGGCCGCTTTCGGTGCTAGAGAGAGCCGCGCGCTGCGCTTGTTTCGCTCCCGCGAGGCTTTGGCCCCATGAGTTCGGACCCCGGAGACCCAGACGACGAGGAGTCGCCGCGCTGCGCGCGCGGCTCGACCGGTTGAAGGGCGACCTGAAAGGTCGGGCCGCAACCCCTCGCTCCGCCGAGGCGACGCCCACGCCGAAAACGGACGCGAGCGCCACCGGCTCCGCGATGTCGCTTGGCCTGCGCGCCGGCAGCGAGTTCGTCGCGGCGGTGATCCTCGGCGGGCGATCGGCTGGGGCCTCGACTGCGCGCTGAACACCAAGCCTGCGTTTATGATTGTGTTTTTCCTGCTCGGCGTGGCGGCGGGGGTCTGGAACGTGATCCGGCTGACTTCGCCTAAACGGCGACATTAACCACAATTCGCGCTTGTCTCGCGCAAACTCGCCGGATAAAGACGTGCGGCGCTCGGCTTCCCGAGCCGAGCAGGACGCTCGTGGGGCGCAGCCGCCGGGGGCGTTCGCACGGGGCGGACGACGAGGACTAGAAGACGTGGCGACATCGGGACCGGCGATCAATCCGATCGAGCAATTCTCCCTCTCGATCCCGTCGTGTCCGTTCAGATCGCCGGTCACGATTTCTCGTTCACCAATTCCGCGCTCTATATGGTCATCGCGGTCGCGATCGCCTGCGCTCTTGATGCTGATCGGCGCCAGCGGCGGCGTCGGCGTTCCCGGCCGCCTGCAGGCGATGGCCGAGATGGCCTACGAATTCGTCGCCGGCATGGTGCGCTCGGCGGCGGGCGAGACACGGGATGATGTTCTTCCCGCTGGTGTTCTGCCTCTTCATGTTCATCCTGATCTGCAATCTCGTCGGCCTCATTCCGCTACTCGTTCACGGTCACGAGCCACATCATCGTCACCGTTTCGCTGGCGCTGCTGGTGTTCTTCACCGTCGTCATCGTCGGCATCAAAGAGCACGGCCTGCATTTCTTCAAGCTGTTCGTGCCCTCCGGCGTGCCGATCTACATCCTGCCGCTGGTCGTGGCGATCGAGATCATCTCGTTCCTGTCGCGCCCGCTCAGCCATTCGGTGCGTCTGTTCGCCAACATGCTCGCCGGCCACATCACGCTCAACGTGTTCGGCGGCTTCGTCGTCATGCTGCTCGGCGCCGGCGCGGTCGATCAAGGCGATCGCGATCCTGCCGTTCGCGATGACGATCGGCCTCGACGCGCTCGAATTGCTGGTCGCGTTCCTGCAGGCCTATGTGTTCGCCATGCTGACCTGCATGTATCTCAACGACGCGCTTCACCCCGGTCACTGACCGGCCCTCAACCCCCAGACTGCAAACCGTTCGAACAACAGGAGTTTTCGATGGATCCCGACTGCACGCAGCCAAATACATCGGCGCAGGCCTCGCCGCGATCGGAACGGGCGCCGCCGGCATCGGCGTCGGCACGCTGTTCGGCCAGTTCCTCAATGGCGCGCTGCGCAATCCGTCGGCCGTCGAAGGCCAGTTCGGCCGCCTGATCTTCGGCTTCGCGGTGACCGAGGCGCTCGGCATTTTCGCGCTGCTGATCGCCTTCCTGCTGCTGTTCGCCGTCTGACGAGCAAGACGTCGGCTCGCTTGCGCGGGAGGGCGCCTGGCGTGGCCTCTCTCGGCTATAGGGTGTGTTGAGAGATGACAGAGCCCACCAAGCGCGACGCAGACGCGAAGTCGGCCACGAGGCGGGCGCGCACGCGAACTTTCCGCCCTTCGACGCCGTCCACCTTTCCCTCGCAGCTGCTGTGGCTCGCGATCACCTTCGGCGCGCTCTATTACGTGATGTCGAAGATCGCGCTGCCCACAGGTCGGCGCGGTGATCGAGAACCGCAAGGCGCGAATCGCCAAGGACCTCGACGACGCGACGGCGATGCAGCAGCAGGCGGACGCGGCGGCGGCGGCGCATGAGAAGACGCTCGCCGACGCGCGCGCCAAGGCGCAAGGCCTGCGCCCAGGCGGCGCGCGACAAGCTCGCCGCCGAGGCCGACGCCAAGCGCAAGGCGCTCGAGGACGAGCTCGCGGCCAAGCTCGCCGCGGCCGAGCGCCAGATCGCGGCGACGCGCGCCACGGCGATGGCGAATGTCGCGAGCATCGCCCGCGACGCGGCCGGCGCGATCGTCGAGCGCCTCGTCGGCCGCCCGGCGGACGCCGACGCGATCGCCGCGGCGGTCGCTTCCGTCAAGTCGCTGAGCCGGAGCCGCATGATGGAATTCGACGCCGAATTTTTCGTCCTCCTCGGCTTCCTCGTCTTCCTGTGCCTGCTCGTCTATCTCGGCGTGCACCGGATGGTGCTCAAGGCGCTCGACGCGCGCGGCGAGGCGATCGCCGACGAACTCGCGCAGGCCGCCAAGCTGCGCGAGGAGGCGAGCGCGCTGCTCGCGAGCTTCGAGAAAAAGGCCGCCGAGGCGGAGGCCAGCGCCGCCGCGATCGTCGCCGACGCGCGCGCCCAGGCCGAACAATCGCCAAGGAGGCCGCGGAACGGATGGAGGATTTCGTCACCCGGCGCACCAAGCAGGCCGAGGCGAAGATCGCCATCGCCGAGGCGCAGGCCGCCGCCGACGTGCGCGCCGCCGCCGCCGATCACGCTTCGAAGGCCGCCGAGATCGTGCTGCGCGATCAAACGCAGGGAGCCGCGGGCGCGGACCTGGTGGCGCGCGACATCAGCGAGATCAGGCGCCGTCTCTCATAGCTCGCGCAAATGGGGCGAGGTCGCCCCGTCGATCCGTGTGAAGTTGTGCGGAAGATTCTGGCCCTGACTTGATTCGCCGCACGCCGCGCCGCATTGTGGGGCGCGGAGCATGGCGTGCCGGGTTTTTAGTTCGCATAAGGGGAGCAATGGCGTTGAAGAGAACGATTTTCGGTCTCATGGCCTTTTTCCTCCTCGTTCCACTGGCGTGGGCGGGTGGCGGCCCAGCTCAACTGAACCTTTACGACACGCCGGCTGAGGCGCGCTGGGCGCCGTTTGTCGCCGACATGCCCGCCTGCGAGGACAGCGGCGTTCTTTCGACGATCAGCGGCCGGTTTGCCGGAACCCAGCGAGAGTTTTGGAATTCAAATCTCGCGATCGGCGGCTTCGACCGCGTGCGCGAAATCGGCTTCCGGTCCAATGGCCTGTCCTACATTCCGCGCCGCTATTGCGTGGCTCGAGCTGCAATGTCCGATCAGAGGGAGCGAACCGTCGTTTACGCCGTAGGGACGCAGCTCGGCTTCATCGGAAATAGCTGGGGCGTCGAGTGGTGCGTCGTCGGCATTGACCCGACTTTCGCCTACGCGCCGGGTTGCGAGGTCATCCGACCCATTCTCGAGCGAGAAATCGGCAAGGCCAAGTGGCTTGCCCAATACGGAATCAGAGCGGGTTATTGACGGCCGCCTGACGTTAAGGCGAGGACGCTGGAATGGCGCGTCTGGCGCTCAAGTTAGCTGCTTTGAGCTTGGCGTTGGCCGTGGGCGCGATGTCGATTGCAGCCCTCGCGCAGACAGCGGCGTCGGCTCCGCCCGTCGCGACTGCGCAGTTCGACTATTATGTCATGACGCTGTCCTGGGCGCCCGGCTTCTGCGATCTCGGCGGCCAGGAGACGTCTTCGCCGGAATGCGCGGAGGGCGCCGGCGACGGCTTCGTCGTTCACGGTCTGTGGCCGAACAACGAGTATCGACCCAACCCCGAAGCGTGCCTGGGTCGCGATCCCACGCCCGACGATCTGGCCGATGAGCACGGCGTCTACCCGAACGACCGTCTCGCGGCCTACGAATACCGCAAGCACGGAACTTGCACGGGCCTAAGCCCCCATGACTATTTCGCCACCGTACGCAGCGTGCGGACACGACTGAATATTCCCGCGATGTTCCAGGCGCCCAGCGAGAAATCGCAAATGGCTCCCGAGGAGATTGAACAGGCCTTTATGAAGGCCAATCCCAATTTGCACCCCGACAATATGGCGATCAGCTGCAGCAACGGAGAACTGGTCGACGTGCGATTCTGCCTGGCCAAGGATCTCTCGTCTTACGCCATCTGCCGAAAGGTTTCGCGCCACTCCTGCCAGCGCGTCTCGATCATGGTCGCCCCGGTGCGCTGAGTCGCTGTTTCACGCGGGCATCGGCGGCGAGTCAGAATGCGTGCGCGTTGCACGCCCGATCGAGCTTTGTAGGCTCGCGTCACATTGGCAACCGAGGATCGTTCCGATCAACTATCGCCACGCTTTTCATGCCGGCAATTTCGCCGATGTCCTCAAACACGCTGTTCTGGCTCGCATCCTCGTCTACCTGACTCGCAAGGAAAGCCCGTTCCGCTTCATCGACACCCACGCCGGCGCCGGGCGCTTCGATCTGGCGAGCAAGGAAGCGAAGCGATCGCCGGAGTGGCGCGAGGGAATCGCGCGCGTTCTGACGGGCCGCCCACCAGCGCCGGTCGCCGAGTTGCTGCGCCCCTATCTTGAAGCCATCGGCCCGCATGACGTCGAGGGCCGGCCCCTGTCCTATCCGGGCTCGCCGGCGATTGCGCAAAACCTTCTGCGCGCGCAGGATCGCCTCGCGCTCTGCGAAGCGAACCCCGACGAACGCGAGGCGTTGATCGCCGCGCTGGGACGCGACAGGCGGCTCGGCGTCGTCGGCACGGACGGCTATGTCGCGCTCAACGCTTATTTGCCGCCCAAGGAGCGCCGGGGCGTCGTCCTGATCGACCCGCCCTTCGAGGCGCCGGACGAGGCTGCGGCGGTCGAGCGGGCGCTCAAACGTGCGCTGACCAAATGGCCTACGGGGATCTACATCGCCTGGCGCCCGATCCGTGAAGCCAAGGTCGATGCCCATTTCCTCAATTCGATCGCCGCACTCGGCGCGCCCAACATCCTGCGGCTCGAACTCGACGTCGGCTACGGGCCAATCGGCGCGCATGGCCAGCAGCCGCTCGCCCGCGCCGGGCTTCTCGTCGTCAATCCGCCGCATACGCTGATGGACGAAGCGCGGACGCTGCTGCCGTGGCTCGCACAAACCTTGGCTCGTGGCGGCGTCGGACGGCATCTCTGCATGTGGCTGACGGAGCCGAGATGATCGCGCCGCGCACGCGCTTGCCCGGGTCGTCGCGGTCGGTTTATGTGTGAACGACAAGGGCGGATCGCATGCAGCCGCTAGGGGACTCTCATGGCGCTGCCGAACGTTCTGAAGGACAAGCTCAGGCTGCCGGTCGTCGGCGCGCCGTTGTTCATCGTCTCGCATCCCGCTTTGGTGATCGCCCAGTGCAAGGCTGGGATCGTCGGCGCGTTTCCTGCGCTGAACGCACGCCCCATTTCCCAACTCGACGAATGGCTGCACGAAATCACCGAAGCGCTCGCCGCCCATGACCGCGCCCATCCGGACCGCCCCGCCGCGCCGTTTGCAGTCAACCAGATCGTCCATAAGTCCAACGCTCGGCTCGACGAAGACATGGCGATGACGGTCAAGTGGAAGGCGCCGATCGTCATCACTTCCCTCGGGGCGCGCGAGGACGTCAACACAGCTGTGCATGGCTACGGCGGCGTGACGCTGCACGACATCATCAACAATCGCTTCGCCCACAAGGCGATCGAGAAGGGCGCCGACGGCCTGATCGCGGTCGCGGCGGGCGCCGGCGGCCACGCCGGGTCGACCTCGCCGTTCGCGCTGATCCAGGACATTCGCGCGTGGTTCGACGGGCCCCTTGCTGCTGTCGGGCGCGATCGCGACGGGCCGGGCCGTGCTCGCGGCGCAGGCGATGGGCGCGGACCTCGCCTATATCGGCACGGCCTTTATCGCGACGCCCGAGGCGCGGGCGATTGACGCATATAAGCAGGCAATCGTCGACGGCGACGCCTCCGACATCATCGGGTCGACCTACTTCACCGGCGTGTTCGGCAATTACCTGAAGCCATCGATCGTCAGATCCGGTCTTGACCCGGACAGCCTGCCTGAGCGCGAGGCGAAGGCGATGAGCTTCGCCTCCGCCAGCAGCAGTTCGTCGGAGGCCAAGGCGTGGCGCGACATCTGGGGCAGCGGGCAGGGCATCGGCGCGGTTCAATCGGTGCAGCCGGTGGCGGAACTCGTCGCGCGACTCGAGCGCGAATATGCGGAAGCCAAGCGGGCGATCTGTGCTTAAGCCGCCCCGCGCACAAGTTTACGCGCACGAGTGATTTCAGTGGGTTAAGTGCTCTTTTGCGCAACTTTTTTCGGCATCGCTCTCAGGCTGGCTGCGACGGGTTGTGCCTAAGAACGAGAACCGAGAGAACGCGGCGCCCTCTGTATGCCCATTTCGCTTCGGCCGTTGAGAAGGCCGAAACCGCCAAAACGAAACGAAACGTTTCGCGTCGGCAGTCATAAACCATTGAAATCATTACGAGCGCCGAATCAGCCATTTCGCGGGATTGTTTGTTTTCAATGACTTGACCGCCTTTTCGTTTCGCGCTTTTTCACCTAACGCCGTTCCGACCCCAAATTCCCTGTTCGAAGGATAGCGGACGCGGCTCCTTGAGGGCTGCGAGCGGATCCGACGAATATGAATGCATAACACAGATTTCTGCATATCGCAAACGCTTGCAACTTAATTGCCGGTAGCGGACGATATGTCCGGTTTAGGTAGCGCACGATCTTTCCGGTAGGTCCGGCCCCTTTTGGGAGGGGTTGGATGCGGCGGACGGAGGCCCTTCAGGGGGTGCGCATGGCGATGTTTTTGAACATTCTGAACCGCTGGGAATCGGCGGAGCTGAACGAGGCGGAGGCGGCCGAGTTGCTCGGGGTGAGCGAGCGGACGTTTCGGCGCTGGACGCGCCGTTGACGTGTGAGGAAGGCGAGGCCGGTCTTCTGGACGGGCGGCTCGGCCAGGCGTCGGGGCGGCGGGTTCCGGTCGACCGGGCGGCGGAGGTGGAGCGGCTTTATCGCGAGCGCTACCACGGAGCTTTTCACGGGGACCACGGCTTCGGCTGGGGCTACACCTGGCTCAAGCTGCATCTGCAATGGGCGGGCGTTGTTCCGAAGGCGCCGCGCAAGGGGGCGCATCGGCGCAAGCGCGAGCGGCGGCCCCTGCCGGGCATGATGCTGCACCGGAGCCTGCCCCCGCGAAGGCGGGGGACGGCTCCCGGCACGAATGGCTCGAGAGCGAGGCGCCGCTCGACCTGATCGTGACGCTCGATGACGCGACGGGCGCGATCTACTCGGCGTTTCTCATCGAGGAGGAAGGCACGGCCTCGACCTTCCGGGGCCTAAGCGAGGTTTTCTCACAGCATGGCCTGCCGATGAGCCTCTATACGGACCGGGGCAGCCACTATTTCCGCACGGCCAAGGCCGGCGAGATCGACCGCGGCCATCCGACCCAGGTCGGCCGGGCGCTGGAGCAGCTCGGCGTCGAGCACATCGGCGCCTATTCGCCGCATAGCCCGTCGAAAGACGGGCGTTCTTCTGAACGCCCTATGGCGGCCTCGAAGGACGCTGCGGGAGGCGTAGGAACTTCCTGGATCATCCTTCGAGACGCCGCGCTCGGCGCGGCTCCTCAGGATGAGGTGGGTTCTAACTAGCCGGCAGCGGAGACCCTTGCGACCGCCGGGATTTCGCACATCTCGGAGCGGACGAGGAACCGCTTCTCGCGGCCATTGTCGAGCGAGAACATGCCGCCGCGCCCGGGGATGACGTCGATCACGATGTCGGTGTGCTTCCAGGCTTCGTACTGGGGGCCGCTGATGTAGAACGGCGCGCCGCCGATCTCACCCATCTTCACGTCATAATCGCCGATCAGGAAGTCCCCCTGAGCGTAGCACATGGGCGAGGAGCCGTCGCAGCACCCCCCGGACTGATGGAACATCACAGGCCCGTGGTCGGCGACGATTTCATCGATCAGGTCGAGGGCCGCGGGCGTTGCGGTCACAGTTCCCATGTCAGTTCTCCTGTAGCGTCGGCGGCGCAGGGGAGCCCGCGCCGCGAACCCTTCTCCCTCGGGGAGAAGGTGGCCGACGTCAGTCGGCCGGATGAGGGACCGCGCGCGAACGCGAACCCTCACCCCCAGCCCCTCTCCCGTAGGAGAGGGGAGTCGCGACCTTCCCTTCTCCCTCGGAGAAGGTGGCGGGCGAAGCCCGCCGGATGAGGGCAAGATCAGAAGAAGCCGAGCTTCTTCGGGCTGTAGCTGACCAGCATGTTCTTCGTCTGCTGGTAGTGGTCGAGCATCATCTTGTGGTTTTCGCGGCCGACGCCCGATTGCTTGTAGCCGCCGAACGCCGCATGCGCCGGATAGGCGTGGTAGCAATTGGTCCACACGCGACCGGCCTGGATCGCACGGCCGAAGCGGTAGCAGCGATTGGCGTCGCGGCTCCACACGCCCGCGCCCAGACCGTAGAGCGTGTCATTGGCGATCGAGAGCGCTTCCTCGTCGGTCTTGAACGTGGTCACCGAGACGACGGGGCCAAAGATCTCCTCCTGGAAGACGCGCATCTTGTTGTGGCCCTTGAAGACGGTCGGCTTGATGTAATAGCCGCCCGCATACTCGCCCTCGAGCACGTTGCGCTCGCCGCCGATCAGGACCTCGGCGCCTTCCTTCCGGCCGATGTCGAAATAGGACAGGATCTTCTCCATCTGCTCGGAGGAAGCCTGCGCGCCGATCATGGTCGAGGGATCGAGCGGGCTGCCCTGCGAGATGGCGTCGACGCGTTTTAGGGCGCGCTCCATGAACTTGTCGTAGATCGATTCCTGAATGAGCGCTCGGCTCGGGCAGGTGCAGACCTCACCCTGATTGAGCGCAAACATGACGAAGCCTTCGATCGCCTTGTCGAAGAAGTCGTCGTCTTTGGCGCAGACGTCATCGAAGAAGATGTTGGGCGACTTGCCGCCGAGTTCGAGCGTCACGGGAATGAGGTTCTGCGACGCATATTGCATGATCAGCCGGCCCGTCGTCGTCTCGCCGGTGAAGGCGATCTTGGCGATGCGGTTCGAGGAGGCGAGCGGCTTGCCCGCTTCGAGGCCGAAGCCGTTGACCACGTTGAGGACGCCCTTCGGCAGGAGATCGCCGATGATTTCGAGCAAAACCATGATCGAAGCCGGGGTCTGTTCGGCGGGCTTGAGAACGACGCAGTTTCCAGCGGCCAATGCCGGCGCGAGTTTCCAAACGGCCATCAGGATCGGAAAATTCCAGGGAATGATCTGGCCGACGACGCCGAGCGGCTCGTGGAAATGATAGGCGACGGTGTCGTGATCGACCTCGCTGATCGAGCCTTCCTGGGCGCGGATCGCGCCGGCGAAATAGCGGAAATGGTCGACGGCGAGGGGGATGTCAGCGGCCATCGTCTCGCGGATCGGCTTGCCGTTGTCCCATGTCTCGGCGAGCGCAATCTTCTCCAGATTCGTCTCGATCCGGTCGGCGATCTTGTTGAGGATCTGCGACCGTTCGGCCACGGCGGTGCGCCCCCAGGCGTCTTTCGCGGCGTGCGCGGCGTCGAGAGCGGCCTCGATGTCCGACGCGTCGGAGCGGGCGATCTCGCAGACCGGCTGGCCGGTGATCGGCGAGATGTTGTCAAAATACTTGCCGGCTTTGGGCGCGCGCCACTCGCCGCCGATGTAGTTCTCGTATCGCTTGGCGAATGGGGATTTGAGGGCGATGTTGAGATCAACTTTGGTCATGCGCTTCTTCCCTTGAGTTACACCGCTTGCAGAGCGGCGTTGACCACGAGGTTTCGCGCTTGTGCTCCGCTCTGAGTAGTCCTCCCTGGCAACAAGGGCCGCGGACTGTCTCAGATTTGCGACACCTGCTCAGCGGATTCGTCAGCCGCGCAGGCCGAGCTCCTTCATCTTTCGGTGGAACGTGGCCCGCGACATATTGAGATCTTTCGCCGATTTTGAGACGTTGCCGCTTGAGCGCGCGAGCGCGCGTTGAAGGACTGCGCGCTCAGCCGCATTGATGTCGTCGCTTTCGGCGCCCGCTCGCCCCATGAGGTCCGCGGCTGGCGTCGGCCGATTGAGCGTGGCGGAGTTGACGCCGAGCCCGATCCGGGCCGCGCGCGTCGCGCCAATCACGAGGTCATCGCGGTCGACAGCGAGCAGCGACGACCCGTAGCGCTCACCATTCGGCGCGAGCAGGATGCGCGCCTTGGGAAATGCGAGGCGGAAGTTTTCGGCTTCGATGAACCGGGCCGCATCGGCCACCGCACTCGCGATCAGACGCGCGAAGCCTTCGGTCAGGTCAGCCCGGCAGGACGACACGTCGAGCGCCGCGGCCAGATCGCCGTGCTCGTCGAAAATAGGCGCGGTCGTGCAAAACAGGCCCGCGTTTCGAGTGAAGAAATGCTGATCGCGATCGATCGTCACCGCGCGCTGTTCGACGATGCAGGTGCCGATCCCGTTGGTGCCCTCGAATTTCTCGCTCCAGACGCCGCCTGTCCAAAGGCCGGAGCCGTTAAAGAGCGTATCGTCACAAGGGGCGCCCCGCCGGTCGACGATGATCCCGTGCGGGTCAGCCAGAACGACCGAGCAACCGACGCCGCCTACAGCCAGAAAGAGCCGATCGATGCTCCCCTGCGCCGCGAACAGCAACGCGCCCATCCGTTGGCGCGATTGTGCGATCTCGTCCTCTGGCAGCCGCTGTGACGGCGCATGGCTGGCGGGGTCGAGCGCATGCAACGCGCCGGACCGACGCCAGGACGCCGCGAGCGCCGAGCTTGCGGCGTCGTTGCCCGCAATCACCTTGAGAACATGATCTGCGTGGGCGGGGCCCTCGACTTGCCCCATTCGATCCTCCCGGCTCGCCAGCCCATGGGGTTCGCATCCCTCGGGCGGCGCTTTCCGTTATATCGGATAAGATATAGGCTTTCTAGGCCAAGGTTGAACCGCTCTCTGGGCGAAGCCGCCCCCGGGCGCCGGCCGCGCGTGCTACGCGCCTTTTTCCCGCCCCTCAGCCACCGCTCGCCAATGGGCGTCGAACAGCGCCGCGCCAAAATCGAGCGCATCGCTCGAGGCCTCCCGCATCAGCGAAAAAGCGGTAGGCCGGCGCGCCGTCAGGCGGCCGGTCAACACATTCTCCTCGAAACTGAAATGCGTCTTAAATTTCTTCGCCAGTGTCTGCATGCCTACGTTGTCCGGCAAGCAGACAATCTCGATGGTCTCGACGCCGTGGTTGGTGGCTGCGCGCAGGATGCGCTTGAACAATGTCTCTCCGACGCCACGGCGCCTGTAGCTTGTATCGACTGAGAACGCCGCTTCGGCGTGGATGTGGCGCCCAAACGGCGCCTGCTCGCTCCAGATGGCCTGATTGGAGCGCAGCTCCGCGGCGCCGACCAGTCGGCCTTCAATGAAGGCCCCGTAGACAAGGTCGCCCTTGCCGAAGCAATTTTCGGCGTAACGCACCAGGAAATCGTCCGACATGCCGCCGCCGAAGCGCATGTGCCGGCTGCGCGGGTCAAGGCCGAGCAAGTGATCGCGAAACGCGTCCTTATCCGACAGCCAAAGGCGCCGGATTTCCACGACGGACAAACTTGCTTCGCTCATCATTCAAACTCGCCGATTTGTCCTCGGCGCTTCATCCCATCCTGATATTGTGCGTTGCGCCATGAATTTCAACGCGCTCAATCCGCGCCAGCGCCGAGCCTGAGAAGGGTTTTGCCGAGCACTTGGCGTTTCGAGATTGCGTCGAACGCCTTCCGGTAATCCTGCAGCGGATATGTGGCGTGGACGTGAACGCTGAGGACGCCGGATTTCGCCCAGTCCATCAATTGGGCCATATTTTCCCGATGCAGCTCCGGCTCGCGCACCGTGAAATCACCCCAATAGACGCCGCGGATGTCGCATCCCTTGAGCAGCGGAATATTGAGCGGCGGTCGGGGAATTTCGCCCGAGGCGAAACCGATCACCAGAAGCCGGCCTTTCCACGCAAGCGAACGCAGCGCCGCTTCGGTGAGAGCGCCGCCGACCGGGTCGTAAACGACATCGACCCCCTTTGGAGCGATCTCCTTGAGGCGCGCGCGCATATCGTCATTTGCCGTATTGATGGCCTCGGACGCGCCGTAGCGGCGGGCGAAGGCGAGTTTTTCTTCCGAGGACGCGCCCGCGATCACGCGAGCGCCCATCGCCTTGCCGATCTCCACGGCCGCGAGGCCAACGCCGCCCGAAGCGCCGAGCACGAAAAGCGTCTCGCCGGGTTTCATGTCGCCGCGCTGCTTGAGGGCGTGCAGGGACGTGCCGTAGGTCACGGAAAGTCCAGCCGCCTTATCGAGAGCAAGCCCGTCGGGGATCTTCGTGAGCCGGTTCGTCGGGACGGCGATCTGCTCTGCCGCCGCTCCATAAGAGCAGGCGCCCATCACCCGGTCCCCGACGGCAAATCCGCTCGCTCCCGGTCCAAGCGCGGCCACGCGGCCGGAGAACTCGGCGCCGGGCGAGAACGGCGGCTTGGGCCTGACCTGATATTTGCCTTCGATGATCAGCGTGTCGAAGAAGTTGAGCCCCGCAAAGGCCACCTCGACCAGAACCTCGCCGTCAGCGGGCGCCGGCGCCTCGATGTCGGTCACAGCCAGGTTTTCGGCGGGGCCAAGCGACGGGCAGATCAAGGCTTTCATAACCGGCTCCAAACTTTACTCATTTTTCAGTAACCAAATGCAGGATTGCAGCCCCTGCGTCGGCCGGCAAGGCGAAAGGCCGGAATTTCGCCCGGATCGGACGGCAGGAAACCGCCGCCCGGGCGTGGCCGAAACAGGCCGCGCTCGGTTCAAAGGATTGTTCTTGATGACGCGTCTCGCTTTTTCGTTCCTTCGTGCGATTGGGTTCGGCGTCGCGACCGTTTGCGCTGCGAACCTCCTCGTCCTGCCGCTCGACGCCGCGACCAAGCCCGCAAAGCCTGCGCCGAAATCTGGCGGCGCCAAGGATGAGGCCTCGAAGCCGGCCCTGGTGGCGACCTTTGGCGATTGGAACGTGTTCGTTGGCCAAGTGGGCAAGGGACGCATCTGCTACACGCTTGCGCAACCAAAGTCGCGGGAACCCGCGAGTTCTCACGCGCGATCCGGGCTATGCGTTCATCTCCGACCGGCCGGCGGAAGGGGTGCGCAACGAAGTCTCGTTCATCATGGGCTTCGAGGTTTCTGCGGGCGCGGATGCCGCGGAATCGAAGTCTGACGCCAAGCCGGGCGCGAAGCCGGCGCCCAAGTCTAAGTCGAAGGTGTCCGCTGCTCCGGCCCCGATCGCCCTGGTCGATCAGGCGCCGTTCGAGATGCTTTCCAAGGGCGGAAACCTCTGGGTCAAGAACGCAGCCAAGGAAAGCTCGCTGATCGCCGAAATGCGCAAGGGTTTGAAACTTGTGATCAAGGCCGCCTCGCTCCGAGGCAACCAATCGATCGACACCTATTCACTCACCGGCTTCGCCCAGGCGATGGATCGGCTGCAGAAGGAATGTCCGGGGAAGTGCTGAGCGCCGGAGATACTCAGCGCGCCGTTAGTCTGAGGCGGGAATCGAGGTCTGGGATGAGGCGGCCTGCCCTCTGGCCGCGGGCGGGTCCGTTTGGAATTTCTTGGCCAGCGGCTGTTTCGCTTCGAAAATCCCCGAAAAAGGGGGTTGGAAAAGCTTGGATTTCCTTGGATTCTCTCGTCCGAATCTAGACTTATCAATGGGTTACGCTGGATTTTCGCTGGAAAATTTTTCGTGGCCCTTTTGCCCCTTGGAGCGTTCGAAGCGGGCGGAACGGAAGGCCGCCTGCGAGGTCATGCGGAAGCGCAGAAGTGTTCATCGAGCAAGCTTAATCTTGATTCTGATTTTCTGCAATAGATTGTCGCGCGAGCCGCTTCGCCGAAGCCGCCCAATCCAACAGCAACTTGCTCTGGGTCAAAGCTGAAGCTGCTGGACCGGTTTCGGCCGCAACCGGGGACACCGCTAGGGAGCCCGTGAATGTCGCAATGGAGGTAAAGAGACATTCCGGAATAGGCGCCGTGCGAGCCCCCTGTTTGTTGGGTTGCTTACGCTGCCTGCGCAGCGGTCTTTCGTGATCCACGCCAGCCCATGAGCCCGAGCCCCGCGAACCCGAGGACCATCATCGCCCACGTTGACGGCTCGGGCGCGGAGGGGGTCACCGCTGAGAACTCTAAAGCCTGAGTGAAGCCGTTCACCTGATCCGCCGGAAGGCCGTTCAATACGATGCTGAACGGGCTGGCGAAGGCGCCGAGGTTCGGCAGCGGGCCGGGGCCGCCGATGGGACTGACGAAGCCTAGCGTGCCTTCACCCGAGCCGGTCATGCCGGGGATGGGGTTGGACATCAGCGTCTGGCCGAAAATTCGGCCGGTCTGCGGAATGTTTGCTCCGTCCGGCCCCTGCCATTGGGTGTAGTCGCCGATGAAATTGAGCGCCACGGCGGCGGGCAAGCCGATCGGCGCGACAGCCCAATTTTGTCCCCCCGTCGACAGCGGCAGGTCGGCGCTTACCGTCTGGTAGTTCAGTACCACCCACTCCTTGCCGCCTCCTGCGGCGACCAGGCTGACCGTCAGATCGACATTGCCGCCGTCGATCAGCTGGGTCACGCCCGGTGTTAACGTTACGGTGTCGGTTTCGCTGGTCGGCGAGTTGGTGAGCGCGATGGTGAAGTCGGCTCCGATGGTGAAAAGCTCCGCGTGAGCGGGCGCAACCAGCCCAAGCAGCACGGCAGTCGTGAGGATGAGTTTCGTTTGCATGACCTTGTTCCCCCTTGCATGAAGGCAGGTGAATTCCGCACCGTGAGGGTTGTAGAAATCTGAGCGCGCCGCGGTCAATTGGCCCAAAGGTCTTAGGACTTAGCGGCAATGCAGCCATTTATCAGAGGCAGCTGGGGCGCCGTTCTCAAAAAATCTTAAGCGGCTCAGCGGCGCTTAGCTCTCGTCAATGGCGCCAGAATTTGCGCCTCGGTCCGGCAAAGGGAATGGTGACATTCCTCTAGCGCGCGCCCGCAAAAGGACGCCAGCGGTAGCCCAGGCTCGAAATTGCAGGGTGTCCGCCCCGAAAAACCGCGAAGAGGACATAAGGAACGGCGCGCGGAAGCGGCAGAGAAAAGTCGGCATGTGAAAGCCGAAGCTGAGCGCCGCCCCCGCCGCGATGCCAGCGCCAAGCAACAGAACGGTCAGCTCCTGCTCGATAGGCCGTGTCGCGCTGACGCCGACGATCCCGATGCTCCAGACGACCCCCTCGGCGAGACCGATCGCGGTAAACAAGGCAAGCGCCTTGCGCGTGCTGACGCCCGAGCCTGCGCGACGGCGAAGCACGAAGGCGAGCGCCACCTGTCCGGCGTAGACCGCGACCAGCAGCGCGTACCAGAGCGCCAGATCGAGGCTGAGGAAGCCGTCTTCGTAGGCGACGGCGCCCACCATGATCGCGCCGCCAAGCAAAGCGCTCGCCGCGCCCACCGGCGAGTTCCGCACCATGGGTTCAAGTTGAGCGGATTCGACCGCGGCGGCGTTCGGCACGACGAGTTCCTGTCAGGGAGGCGTGCGTCATCCTATCGCACTCGCGCCAGCTGTTGAACTATCGGAACGGATCAACATTCCGTCACTTGACCTAAGGTCCTAGGACCGGGCCTAGGCCTTCAGGTCAATCTTGTGCGGCGAGGAGATCCTGGTCGACAATCGGTCCATGAAGCTCTTGATCGTCGATGACCATCCGGTAGTGCGGGAGGGCCTCGCTGCTTTGCTGCGTCAGCTGGCTCCGGAGGTCACCGTGTTGCTGGCGGAAGGCGGTTCGCAAGGACTCGACCTCGCCAATAGACATCCCGATCTCGACCTCGTCGTTCTTGATCTGGCGATGCCCGGGAGCGACGGGTTCGCCATGCTCCATGAATTCGGCAGGCTCCAGCCTCAGCTTCCGGTCGTTGTCGTGTCCTCGTCCGAGGATCCGCGCGACGTGCGTCGCGCGCTGGCGGCCGGCGCTCTCGGCTATATCCCTAAATCCGCGCCGCCGCGAACCCTCCTCGCTGCGGTGCAGTTCGTGCTCGCTGGCAATGTTTATGTGCCGACTTTATTGGCCCAGAACCCGGCCTCCATGCGGGACGAGGCCGCGGACGATAGCGCTCGAAGAAGCGTTGTGAGTTTGACTGGCCGACAAATCGACGTGCTGCGGCTGCTTCGCGAAGGCCGTTCGAACAAGGAAATCGGCCGGAAGCTTGGTCTCTCCGAGAAGACCGTCAAGGTCCACGTTACCGCGCTCTTCAGGGCGCTGAATGTGGCGAATCGCATACAGGCGGCTGCGATGGCCGATAAAGTGGGAGGGATTTAGGGCTACTTTTCCAAAGACCGCGGGCCTTTCTGCGGGCTGCTCGTGGCAGCGCCGGCGCGGGTTGAGGTTCGGACAGCGTCCTCTGCGGCTAGTGAGAGGAAGGCGTTCGGTCTAGGGCGCCCATGACGGCGCCCTGTGCGTGCTTTCCAAGGGCGGAAACCTTTGGGTCAAGAATGCAGCCAAGGAAAGCTCGCTAATCGCCGAAATGCGCAAGGGTTTGAAACTTGTGATCAAGGCCGCCTCGCTCCGAGGCAACCAATCGATCGACACCTATTCACTCACCGGCTTCGCCCAGGCGATGGACCGGCTGCAGAAGGAATGCCCGGGGAAGTGACGCCAGCCTCAGGCGCCTAGCGCGGGGATCGAGTCGGATGAGCGGCCTCCCCTGCCGCGGGCGGGTCCGTTTGGATTTTCTTGGCCCATGGCCTCTTCGCTTTGAAAACCCAGATTTCGGGGGTTGTTTTTCCTTGGATTTCCTTGGATTTCTCGTCAAAATCGAGACTTATCAATGGGTTACGCGGGATTTTCGCTGGAATATTTTTCGTGGCCCTTTCGCCCCTTGGAGCGTCCGAAGGGGCGGAACGGAAGGCCGCCTTCGAGGCTAGGCGGAAGCGCAGAATGTTCATCGATCAAGCTTAACTTATATTCTGGTTTTCGACAATAAATTGAGCAATGTTCGTTTTTTAATTCAGGCGCAACCAATGCGCCATCCGGATTGCGACCTTAATTTATATGTGTAAACCTCGTGCGAGCCTCAAAATAAAAATGATGGGCTCGGGGGTTAACACATGACGCTGACAATCGGTTCGAGCCGCCCACACGCGCGCGGCGCCGCCGGCTTGCGCCAACGGGTTTGCGCTGCTCGACTTGGCCGGCTCAACGCCTCGACCTCTCGCTCGACCATGGCGCTGCTGTTTGGCGCGGGTGCGTCCGCCTTCGTGGTTCCGGCGCGGGCAGCGAATATCAATGTGACCAATAGTTTGGAACTCGTAACCGCCCTCAATACGGCGGCCGCTGGCGACTCGATCACCTTCACTCAGAACATTACGCTCGCCTCGGCCCTGCCCCAGTTGACCAAGGATGTCACGATCAATGGCGGCGGGTTCGAGCTGAACGGAGCCAACAAATATCGGGGCTTCGTTGTTCAGAGCGGCGCTGTCGCGATCAACAATCTCAATATCGCCAACACGCTCGCCCAGGGCGGCAATGGCGGCTTCGGCACCGGCGGCGGCGGGGCCGGCGGGGGAGGCGCAGGACTTGGCGGCGGCCTGTTTGTCGGCCCGTCGGCCAAGGTCACCGTGACCGATGTCACTTTCAAGTCGAATCAGGCCATCGGCGGGTCGGGAGCGAATTGCGGAAGGAGGCAGCGGGGACGGCGGTGGCGGAGGCGGCATGTTCGGAAGCGCGAACCGGACGTATAGGGGGCGCTGGCGGCGGCGGAAATGGCGGCTCTTTCACTTCGGCGCCATCCACGCCAGGGGAATTTGGAGGCGGCGGCGGCGGCGATCGTGTTATGACACCACCATCCCCGGACAAAGCGGCGGATTTGGCGGCGGAGGCGGCGGCGGGGGCGGCGGCATCCGCAGTCGCGGGTCCCCCATCGCTGGAGATGGGGGATGGGGCGGCAGCAATGGGGATCAGGAACTGGGCGGCAGCGGCGCGGGCCTTGGAGGGGCGGTGTTCGTCCAACAAGGCGGGTCCCTGACTTTTGGCGGAACTCTGGACGTCTCGGGCAACAGCGCAGTCGGGGGAGCGGGCCAGACATACGATATCAGCCCGCCCTTGAAGACAAAGCCCGGGCTCGGCGCCGGCGCAGGCCTTTTCCTCCAGGGAACCGGGTCTTTGATTTTCGATCCAGCGGCCGGGCAAATTGAGACGGTCGCCGACGCCATCGCTGATCAGGGCGGCGCCGGCTGGACGCTCGTCAAGAACGGCGCCGGCTCGGTCATTCTGACCGGAGCGAACGGCTATTCGGGCGGCGTCACGATCAACGCGGGGAGCCTGTACGGCAACTCCAACAGCCTTCGAGGCAATATCCTCGACAACGGCGCACTCCTCTTCAATCAGGCAGCGAATGGAACCTTCGAAGGCGCGATCTCCGGGTCCGGCTCCCTCAACAAGCAGGGCAACGGCGAACTGACGCTGACCGGCGCCAACACCTATGCGGGCGGGACATTCCTCGACGGCGGCGTGTTGCGCTTCAACACCGACAGCAATCTCGGCGCGCCGGGCGCCCCGATCGTGGTTTCGCACAATCTCGGCCGCCTAGGCACGACCGCGAACACCCCCGCGGGCACGACGATCAACCGCCCCCTCACGCTGCTTTTTCAAGGCGGCATCGACGTCGCCGCCAACCCAATCACCTGGAGCGGGGTCATCTCTGGAGTCGGCGCATTCGAGAAGAGCGGCGCCGGCGATCTCACGCTGACCGGCGTCAACACCTATGCAGGCGGCACGATCGTCTCGGGCGGCGTGTTGCGGTTCAATTCGGCCACGGCGCTTGGCGCTTCCAGCAGCCCCGTCTCCCTGAGAGGCGGCAGCGTAGGCTCGACCCCGAGCACCAGTCCGAACACGGTTTTCAGCCGCAACCTTTCGTTGGACGGGAACGGCGGAATCGACGTCGCGCTGCATCCGATCATCTGGAGCGGCGTCATTTCGGGAAGCGGCCAACTCGCCAAGACTGGATCGGGGGTGCTCCAACTGACCGGCGCCAATACGTATCGTGGCGGGACGCTGGTCCGCGATGGGGTTTTGTGGGTGACGTCCGACGCACAGCTTGGAGCGGCGGGAACAGGCGTGACTTTGAACGGCGGCACGTTTCGCTCGTCCGAGGACTTCGCGACATCGCGGCCCTTCACGTTGATCGACACCGCGCACGTCTTCCCGGCCGTCTTTCAGCGTCGATAATGCAAAGACGCTCACCCTGAACGGGGTCGTCAGCGGCGGCGTTCTGACCAAGGCCGACCGCGGAACGCTGGTGCTCAACGGCGCCAATACCTACAGCAACACCGTCATCCAGGGCGGAACGGTGGTCGGCAACGCGAGTTCGATCCGCGGCAATGTCACATTCAAAGTGGTCGAAGGTTCGCCCTCGGTCAACTTTAACCAGACCAACCCCGGAACGTTCGCCGGCGCTATCACCGGACCAGGGAGCCTGATCAAGAGCGGCGCGGGCGCCCTCACCCTCGCCGGCAAGAATAACTATAGCGGCGGCGCCACGGTTCAGAGTGGGATCCTGCAGGGCAATTCGAACAGTCTGCAAGGCAACATCACCAGCACCAGTGGCAACAGCGGCGTTGTCTTCGATCAAGGCTTTGACGGAATCTATGCCGGCAAACTGGCGGGCCCCGGCACGTTAGCCAAGAACGGCGCCGGCCGACTCTCGATCACAGGAATAGATCAAGCTGGCGGCGGCACAAACATCAACGGCGGAACGCTCGCGGTGAACGGCACGCTGACCAGCAACGTCAGCGTGAACAAGGGCGGCACCCTGGCCGGCGGCAAGAATGTCGTCGGCAACGTGACGGTAAACGGCGGCCACATCGCCCCGGGCAATTCGATCGGCACGCTAACGATCGACGGCGACTTCACTATGGCGAAAACCTCCGGCTACGACGTTCAGATCAACGGCGACTACGAGCGACCTAATCAAGGTGACCGGCAGCGCCAACATCCAAAGCTCGGTGTTCGAGATCGCCCATGATTCGAACACCGCGGCGGCCCCCGTCCTGCCGGGCAAAACCTATACGATCCTGGACGACCGGGGGCGGCCTTGCGGATACGTCGCCGGACGTGGCGATCGCCGACTTTCCGTTCCTCACCTTCAACCTGAGCTCCGACGGGTACAACGCCTATCTCACGACCGCGCGCGGGCCCGGCGCGTTCGCCGAGCTCGCGTCGACGCCCAATCAGGCGGCGGTCGCCAACGCGCTCGACAGCGCGACGTCGAGCCTCGCCTGGCAGCAGGTGGTGGGCGCGACCGAAGCCCAGGCCCGCGCCGCCTTCTCAAGCCTCAGCAACGCTTCGATCCACGCGAGCGCGGCCGGCGTCCTCTCCGAGCAATCGCATTTCCTGCGCGACGCCGTGCTCGACCGGCTGCGGCAGGATTTTCCCGTTGGCCCCGCCGCCGATCCTGAGAGCGTGTTGACCTATGGCGCGCGCGCCAGCCGCGCTGCCGACGAAGAAAGGGCCCGCCATCGTCGGCGCCGCTCGGACCCGTCTATGCGGTCTGGGCGCAGGGGCTTGGCGGCTGGGGCTCGCTCGGGGGCAACGGCAATGTGGCGCGCACCAACGACTCGATCGGCGGCGTGATCTCCGGCATTGATGTCACCTTCAATCGCATGTTCCGCCTCGGCTTCGCCGGCGGCTACAGCCAGTCGAACTTCAATTCCGTGAACATTCCGGCGTCCGGCTCCGCCGACTCCTATCACTTCGCCGTCTACGGCGGCTGGCAGGAGGGGCCCTGGGCTTTGCGCGGCGGCGGCAGCGTCTCCTGGAACGACCTCGACACGTCGCGGCAGGTCACGGCGGTCAATCTCGGCGGCGCGCAGACCAGCAGCTATGTCGACAAGACGTGGCAGGGCTTCGTCGAGGGCGCGCGCAATTTCGCCTTTGGCCAGGCCGCTCTCGGAGCCCTTCGCCAATGTCGCCTATGTGCATGTCGGCGGGGACGTGAGCGAGTCGGGTCTTGCGGCGATGAGCGGATCGACGAGCTTCGACACGACCTACACGACGCTCGGCGCGCACGGCTCCTACATCCTGCCGGCCGGGCTTGACCGCGCAGGCGACGCTCGGCTGGCGCTATGCGTTCGGCGACGTCACGCCGCTGTCGAACCTCGCTTTCCAGCCGGGCGGAAGCGCCTTCGCGCTGGCCGGCACGCCGATCGCGCGCAACGCGCTCGTCACCGAACTCGGAATCAACTACGCCATCGGCCCGAGCGCCACGATTGGCATCGCCTATTCCGGCCAATATTCCGGCGGGGCCAACGAGAACTCCGGCAAGGCGAGCCTCACCGTGCGGTTCTGACGAGGGAAGCGCCGCATCGAATCTAAACGTCCGGCTTCGTCGCGGCGAACAGGTAGTTCACGGCCGTATCGGACGACAGGCGCCAGTCGCGCCTGAACGGATCGTAGACCATGCCGCGCAGGCTCTGGCGCCTTAAGCCCGCGGCGCGGGCGAAGCCGGTAAGCTCGAGCGGCGTCACGAATTGCTCCCAGCGGTGCGTTCCAGGCTCGAGCCAGCGCAAGACATATTCGGCGCCGACGATCGCGAGGGCGAAGCTCCTCAATGTGCGGTTGAGGGTGGAGGCGAGAAAGAGGCCGCCGGGCTTGACCAGCGAGGCGGCGATGGCGACGAAGCGCTTCGGATCGGCCGCGTGCTCGATCACCTCCATCGCGCTGACGACATCGAAGCGCCTCGGCTCCGCCGCCAGCTCCTCGACCGTGCCCATGCGATAGGCGAGCCTGGCGCCCGTCTCCTCGGCGTGATGGCGGGCGGCCTCGATCGCGGCGGGGGCCGGGTCGACGCCGACGACATTGGCGCCGAGCCGCGCCAGGGGCTCGGCGAACAGTCCGGCCCCGCAGCCGACGTCGAGGAGGTCGATGCCGGCCAGCGGCGCGCCGACCTGCGTCTCAAGTTTGAAACGCCGCACGATCAGGTCGCGCGCCCAGCCGATCCGGATCGGGTTTATGCGATGGAGCGGGGCCATCGGGCCTTCCGAATCCCACCATGTGTCGCCCAGCGCTTCGAAGCGCGCGACTTCGGCGGAGACGACGCTCGGCGAAGATCCGGCTGACATAGCGACCCTTCCGTTGCCCTTCGCGTAGGCGGGCCTCAAGCGTTGACCCACCGGACGCGCGCCTTTATAGGCCGCCCCCACGCCTTGCGCGAGCCTGCGCGTCTTTTCCCAAGGTTTCAAAGGGCCCATGCCGCGTCTGGTGATGAAATTCGGCGGCACGTCGGTCGCTGACGTGCAGCGCATCCGCAACGTCGCCGCGCATGTCAAACGGGAGATCGACGCCGGCTTCGAGGTGGCGGTCGTCGTCTCGGCGATGGCGGGCAAGACCAACGAGCTTGTCGCCTGGTGCAAGGAAGCAGGCTCCCACTTCGACAACCCCGAATACGATTCCGTCGTCGCCTCGGGCGAACTGGTGACAGCCGGACTGCTGGCTCTGGTGCTCAAGGACATGGGGCTCAAGGCGCGCTCGTGGGCCGGATGGCAGATTCCGCTCGTCACCGACGACGCGCATGGCTCGGCCCGCATCTCAGGGATAGACGGAACGCGGCTTGGCGAGGGGTTTGCGGCGGGCGAGATCGCCGTCGTCGCGGGCTTTCAGGGCGTGCATAAGGCCACCAATCGGGTGACGACGCTGGGGCGCGGCGGTTCGGACACTTCGGCTGTTGCGCTCGCGGCGGCGATTTCGGCCGACCGCTGCGATATCTATACCGACGTCGACGGCGTCTACACGTCCGATCCGCGCGTCGTGCCGAAGGCGCGCCGGCTCGCCAAAGTGGCGTTCGAGGAAATGCTGGAAATGGCTTCGCTCGGCGCCAAGGTGCTGCAGGTGCGCTCGGTCGAACTGGCGATGGTGAACAAGGTCAAGCTCTACGTGCGCTCGTCGTTCGACGATCCGGGGCGCCCTCAGCTTGGCACGCTTATCTGCGACGAGGAGGAAATCATGGAGCAGGAGGTCGTCACCGGCATCGCCTTCTCGCGCGACGAGGCGCAAATCACTTTACGCGATGTCGCGGACAAGCCCGGGGTCGCCGCCGCGATCTTCGTGCCGCTGGCCGACGCCAACATCAATGTCGACATGATCATCCAGGTCGTCTCGGACGACACGACGACGACCGACATCACCTTCACCGTGCCGGCGGCCGAGTATGAGCGCGCGATGCGATTGCTCAAGCAGCGGCAGGCGACAGATCGGCTACGTCAAGCTGCAGGGGGCGCAGGATGTGGTGAAGATCTCGGCGATCGGCGTCGGCATGCGCTCGCATTCCGGCGTCGCCGCGCGCGCCTTCAGGGCGCTGGCCGAGAAGGGCGTCAACATTCGCGCCATCACGACGTCGGAGATCAAGTTCTCGATGCTGATCGACGACGCCTATACCGAACTTGCGGTGCGCACGCTGCACACGCTTTACGGGCTGGACGCGAAGTAGATAGACGTCGGGCGCCCCCAAGGGCGCCCGCGTTCCAGGATTACCTTAGGATCGGAAAGGCCGAAGCTTAGCTCAGCGGCGGGATGCGCAGGACCTGGCCCGGATAGATCTTGTCGGGGTGGGTCAGCATCGGCCGGTTGGCCTGGAAGATGATGTCGTACTTCCCGCCGTGGCCCTTGCCGTACTCTCGCTCGCAAATCGCCCACAGCGTGTCGCCGCTCTTGACGGTGTAGAACTTCGACTCGGGCGCGGCGGCTGTCGGCTTGATGTCGTTCTGCACGGTCTGCACGCCGACGGTGTTGCCGAGCGCGATGGCGATCTTTTCCGCCTGTTCCGTGTTCGGCGCGCTGCCCGTTACGTGCACTTTGTCCCCGTCGACCGTGATCTTCACGCCGGACGTGTCGAGACCGTGCTTCTCAAGCTCCTTGTGCAGCGTGTCGACCGTCGCCGCTTTTGCCTCGCTGGCGCCGAAGAGCTTCTCCCCGGCGCTCTTGACGAAACTGATCAGTCCCATAACTCGTGCTCCTGGCGTCAGCCGGCGCGCCGCCAGCCTCTTGATTGCAGCAAAGGGTCCTTCCCGGACCCGAGGATAATCCTAGCGCCAAAGAACTCGGTGTGGAACAGCAGCACTCTTCGCTGGCGGCGAAGAGAGGCTCAGGCCCTCATGCTTTTCATGACCATGCCGACGATCGCCGAAACGATCGCGCCGGACACGCCGCCGCCGACCAGTTGGCCAACAATCGCGCCGATGTCCATGCCGCCCGTCGCCGCGCCGGCGAGGGCGGGAATCAATGAGGTGAGGAGGGACCCCCCGGCGACGCCGCCGACCGCTCCGGCGACAGTGTTGCCGGCGGTTCCCAAGCTGACGTTCTTCGACGCCGCGCCGGCCGCATTGCCGCCAATAGCGCCAGCAATGAGTTGGATGATGAGGTTGATGATCGTTCCCGACATAGTTCCCTCCGTTGTGATCGCGAAGTCACATGAGCATCGCGGTAATAAACTGCCATGGAATCAATTTATTTTCGCCCCGACTTTGCTTAGCTTTTGCCACAAGTCAACGCCGTGCGACGGTTTTTCAAACACGATTACGCGATTTGCAGCCTATTTTGAACAACTTACAAGCAATTTAGGATCGCCAGGGGCGCCCAAACTCTAGGATAGCCTGCAAATCTTGACGTGTGCATGAAGTTTCTCCGTCGCCAAGCTGCCGCGAATCATCGCGGCGTTCCGTCAGCCGCCGCCAAACTCGTGTGGGCGGAGAGCGCCTGGAGAATCGCCCCGCATCTCTGCTAAGGCTGATCGCTCTCGCTCGCCACGGATGCGTGTATGAAAGACCCTTACGAGACCCTTGGCGTCGCCAAGACAGCTTCGGCCGACGAGATCCGCAGCGCCTACCGAAAGCTCGCGAAAAAGCTGCATCCGGACCTCAATCCTGGCGACAAGCAGGCCGAGGAGCGCTTCAAGGAAGTCAGCGTCGCCAACGATCTGCTCTCCGACCCGGAGAAGCGACGGCGTTTCGACGCTGGCGAGATCGACGCGTCAGGCGCGGAGAAGGCGCCGCCGAACGCGCGCTATTATCGCGACTATGCGGCCGAGGGCGGCCACCCTTACGAAGGCCGCGGGGCCTACGGCGACTTCGCGCAGGGCGATGATCTGTTTGCGGAACTGCTGCGCCGCAGCGCCGAACAGGCGCGACGCCGGCCCGGCGCGGACCTGCATTACGAACTGCCAATCGATTTCCTCGATGCGGTGAACGGCGCGAGCAAGACCATCACGTTGCCGCAGGGCGGGACGTTAAGCGTCACGATTCCCGCGGGCGTCGAGGATGGGCAGATCCTGCGCCTGCGCGGCAAGGGCGCGCCGAGTCCGGGCGAAGGCGAACCCGGTGACGCACTGGTGCAGATCAAGGTCACGCCGCACCGCTATTTCACTCGCGAAGGCGACGACATCCTTCTCGACTTGCCTGTGACTGTGAAGGAAGCGGCGCTGGGGGCGGAAGTGAAAACCCCGACGACGACGGGCAGCGTCATGCTCAAAATCCCGAAGCGAGCGAACACCGGCGACGTGCTGCGCCTCCGGGGCAAGGGCGTGAAGACGCGCGGGCGCGCGGGCGACGAACTGGTCAAGCTCAAGGTGATGATGCCGACCGAGGCCGAGCCCGAACTCGACGCGTTCCTCGCCGACTGGAAGCCCGCGGCGACTTACGATCCGCGCAGGGAGATGTGAGCCATGTTCACGGAGCGGGAATTTCTTGAGCGCGCGCGGCTCGATCGGCGAACGCTTTCGGTCTGGATCGAAGAGGAATGGGTTATCCCCGCTCGCTCGGCGGACGAGCTTGCGTTCACAGACATGGATTTGGCGCGCGCCCAACTGATCCGCGATCTCAAAGACAACATGGGCGTGAACAACGAGGGGCTCGGGGTGATCCTGCATCTCCTGGATCAGATGCACTCCCTTCGGCGCGCGCTGGCGGCTACGCTCGAATCCGCGCACGAAGGGAAGCATTCAGCAGAGCGATAAACGGGCCGCCTTCGAGAGTTACGCGTTCGGCGCCTTTTACGCGGCCGGCGTGAGGACGATAGATCCGGTCGTGCTTCGTCCTTCCAGGAGGCGATGCGCTTCGGCCGCCTCGGCAAGCGGCAGCGTTTTGAAAACATGTGGCTTGATGATTCCTGCCGCGACAGCGGCGAACGTTTCCGCCGCCATAGCTTCCAAATCTGTTCGGTTACGAAGACAATGAAAGAGGATGGGACGCGCGATCTCATTCGATCGAGCGGCGAGAAGGGAGGGGGAAAACGGCTCGACAGGGCCTGACGCCTGTCCGTAATTCACCAGCTTGCCGAAGTAGCCAAGACTGGCCAGGGAGCCCGAGAACGTGTCGCGCCCAATTGCGTCATAGGCGGCAGCGACGCCTTCGCCTTTCGTGATGGCGCTGACTTCCGCGGCGACGTCGCGCTCGCGATAAAGAATGACATGTTCCGCGCCTGCACGCCGCGCGATCTCGATTTTTTCCGCGCTTCCGACGGTTCCGATGACTGTTGCGCCGAGATGTCTGGCCCAGCCGCAAAGCAATTGACCGACGCCCCCTGCCGCCGCATGCACGAGCACGGTTTCGCCTTTTTGGATCGCGTGCACCTTGCGAACAAGCATGCACACCGTCAGCCCCTTGAGCAGGATCGACGCGGCGGCGGCATCGTCAAGTTGGTCCGGCAGCAAGATCGCCTGAGCCGCCGGCAGAACTCGGCTCTCGGCATAGCCGCCGTATCCCGGCGTGACATAGCCAACGCGCTGGCCTGGCCGCAGACCCTCGACGCCGGCGCCGACCCGCGTGATGACGCCCACGCCCTCAATGCCTGGTGTCCCGGGCAGGCTCAGCGTCTTGTAAAGCCCCGAGCGCACGTAGCAATCGTGGAAATTCACCCCGATTGCGGTCTGCCGCAGCAACACTTCCCCAGGGCCGGGCTCTTTGACCGCGACGTCTTGCGGCCGCAGGACGTCTGGGCCGCCGTACTCGGAGACGACAATGGCCTGGGTCATTTCAAACAGCCAGATGGCGCATCGGCATTCATCATATCTGCGGGCCCATCTGCCAGTTGAAATGCTCGGCGTTGAAAATGTGATTGTGCAAATTGGCGATCCACTGGCGGCCGGAGGCGGTGAGGCTGAGGTATTTCATCCCCTCCCCGAGGTAGGCCGAGACGGTGTTCCAGTAAAATCCCGGAAATTTTTCGACGAGGTCGGCCGGGGAAGCGTAACCGAGCTGCCGGTTGCTGCCGAGCTCTTCGAACTCGTAGAAAAGCGCATTGGCCTTCCTCGGATACAAGGGATCGCCAAGCTGCCCGATCAGATCGGCAGCCTGAACCAGCCTCGGTTCAAGGCCGGTCTGATCCAACTCTGAAGTCGGGGTCGGCGGGAAACGCGTAAGCTCGATCGCGGCGGCCACACGGGCAGGGTCGATCGTCGTCGATTTCCCCAACCGCTCGTAGACGAACAATTTCGACCGATCGACATGATAGGCGGCAAGCGACGCGTCGGAGGCGCCGCGCGGCAGCGTCACCGTTCGTCCGCTCTTGTCGATGACGAATTCCGTCTTGGTGTCGCCGCTCAAGACGCCGCGAACGAAGCCGATGTCATGCAAAAGGCAGGCGACGATGAGGTGAACGTAATCCTCGGGCTGGATCGTGTGGGCTAGCGTCCGCCCTCGCAAGATGTCGCGGCCAACCATGGATACGAGCATGGTGTGCTCGTAATTGTGGTAGAGCGCGTCGCTCCTGGCGATGCATTCAATCGTCGTTCGCGCGAGCACGCCCAGGCGTTCGGCTTCGTCGCCTTGACTCGAGCCAAAGATTTCTCGGAAGTCGTTCGCGAGAAACTTGCCAAGTTTCTTCGCGGCCACTGCCGCAATCATATCCATCTCGTTGGCTCCCAGACAGGCCAGCCATGGGCATTGTCCTGACGTTCTTGGCCAGTCGGTAGATTAATGCACGGTCAGCGACCGCGCCAGTGTCGCCCACCCCGCCAGCGCGCCAACAGATATGGGGAGCGATTAACAGTCGATGAACGCGACTAAAGAGGAGATTGAGTGGGGCCCCGCTTCGCCGTTTGATTAAACAGGCGCGAACTGAAACGCGACAGCCTCAGCGATGTTCCGCGCGCCGAAAGCTCGGCGAACGTCTCTTTGCGACAGAGTCAGCGAAGGTCGCTTTGTCCAGAGCGACCCGAGGCCGCCAGCGGATCGGCGAGGCCCACAAGATCGAAGCTCAGCGCGCGCAGGCGTCTGCGAGCGTCCTCGTCGTAGGCCTGGCGGTCGGCGCGCGATTCCCGCATGCCGCTGAAATAAAGTCCGCTGCGGCCCGCGAGCGCCGGCGACTCGATGAGCTGTAGAATCGCCGCGCCGCCTTGCTCGACCGTGCTGGTTGGCTGGACGCCGCTCAGGCGGACCATGGTCGTGTCCATGTAGGTCGCCGGATGCAGGCAGTTGACGGTGACATTGCGTCTCCGCAAGCTCCTGGGCGAGATCGAAGGTAAACAGGATTTGCGCCAGCTTGCTCTGGCAATAAGCGCGCATGCCGCTATAGCCGCGAGTTAGCATCACGTCGGAAAAGTCGATTGGCTGTTGCCCCGCGGATGAAACGTTCACAATGCGCGACGATTGGCGACTGACCAGCATGGGCAGCATGAGACGGGTCAGCAGGAATCCGGAAAGATAATTGACGGCGAAGCGCAATTCGAAGCCGTCGGCGCTGAGTTCTCTCTGCGCGCCGCTCGTGCCGATCCCGGCGTTGTTGACGAGAGCATCGAGGCTGTCGCCATTGCGCTGGACGGCTTCTGCAAGAGAGCGAACTTCAGCCAGGGACGAGAGGTCGGCTGCGATGAAGCGCGCCTCGCCGCCTTGCTGCGCGATTCGCTCAACCACAGCCTCGCCGCGAGCCCGATCGCGGCCATGGACGATGACGCGCCAGCCCTGCGCGGCCAGGCGTTCAGCGACATAGCGCCCGACGCCATCGGTCGAGCCGGTGATGAGAATGGTCTTGGCCCTGGTGGTCATGAGACTGTGCTCTGAAGCGTTGGGCCGGCGAACGCAGCTTACACCAGCGAGGCAGGGTTAAGCGGTTGCCGCGGCTCTAGACCGCGCTGCTTCATGCGCCAAACCAGGGTGTCTAACCGATCTTGACCGAAGAAGGGCTCTCCCTCGAACACCATGGTGGGGACACCCCAGTGACCTGCAGCGCGCAGCGCTCGGTCATTTTCCGCCAACAGCGCTTCATATCGTTCTGGATTGGCAGCGGTGGCCGCTTCCAGATCTGACAGGTCAAGTCCGGCCCGATCAGCCGCTTCGGCCAGATGACCGCCCTGATCCCAACCCGTAACAACGCCACCCCACAGCAGCGTGGCGACCTCGCTGCAGAACTCGAACCCTCGTCCTCGTTCCGTGGCGGCAATACCGAGCCGTCCAAGGCGCCTTGCAAGCGGTTGTTCCGTGCCGATAGCCAAGGTTGTGGGATTTTGATCGATCGGGTCAGGAATCGGTCGTCGAAAATTCATGCCATGAAAAGCGGCGATGCGCGCGCTGTCTTTCATGAAATATGGCCGCGCCAAGGGATCCATTCTGGCAAAGTATGCGGGATTTCGGATGGCTGCAGGATGGACGATCCGCAAGTCGACGGTCACTTGGAACTTGTCGCGTAGATCCGCAATGCGAGGGAGGACGATGTAGGAATAGGGGCTACGAAATGACCAATAGAGTTCGACGAGCATGGGAAACGACTGCCTCCCTTGAGTTTAATCGGTCGCGCGACGGTCGGCGACCGATCGCTCCGGCGTCGCGCCGCTACTGGAGGTAAGTGACGACGCCGGTTTCGAGGTCGTAGATCGCCGCCACGATCTTCACTTTGCCCTGTGCTCACGAGGTCGGCGATGAGGGTGCTATCCGCGGTCAGTCGGCCTGCAGTCCGTTTCGCGCTCTCCTTGGCGGCGTTGTTGGTGAAATCGCCAGGATCGTTGCGCACCGCAAGCGCCGCGGGGACGATCGGCTCGATCATCCGGCCGATTGCGCCAGGAAAGGTTGCGTTCTTGGTGACCACGTCGCAGGCGGCCTTCACGGCGCCGCAGGCGGTATGGGCGAGGACCACGATCAGCGGGGAGCCGAGCACGGCGGCGCCGAATTCGACGGTGCCCAGAGTTGCGGTGTCGACGAGATTGCCGGCGTCGCGGGAGACGAACAGTTCGCCCACGCCATGCCCGCCGAAAATGAGCTCGGGAGGCACGCGGCTGTCCGCGCAGCTGATGATCGTCGCCCAGGGCGCCTGCCCTCCGGCCACGGCCTTGCGGCTCTGCGCGAGATCGACCGAACACAGTTCTGGATGGCTCACAAAGCGCTCATTGCCCGATTTGAGAGCGGCGAGCGCGTCCGCGGGCGAGAGCGCGCCCGAAGCGCCTTCAGCCGCGCGCGCTGCGAGCGACGCGCCTCCCGCCGCAACCGCCATCGCGGCCGCCGCGCCGAACTTCATGAAATCGCGCCGGCCGATCCCGTCGCTTTCGCAATTGATGCACATCGCTCTTTCCTCCCTGACGCCCCGGCCTCTCGCAAGCCGCTCTTTGGGGTGTTTGTTCGAACGGGTTGATGACCTGCCGGCGCGTCCTTCTCACCGCTCTGGCATTCGCCCCAGCGCCGGTATCAAATCAGCTTGGCTCTCAGCCGGCCGTATTCCTGTTCAGTGATCGAGCCTGCCGCCTTCAGCTTGTCGAGCTTCACGATCTCGTCCGCGGCGCTGAACCCGACGATATGCCGCAATTCCTCTCTCGCCTCGCTGGCTTGCGCCTTGCTGCGTTCCGCCATGCCCCGGCCCTGCGTGAGCAGATAAGCGAAGACGCCGATGTAGGAGAACAGGACGAACGCGATGACCCAGAGCACCTTCGCCAGGCCGGACACGTCATGCCGGCGGAACAGATCGCCCGATACAACGATCAGCAGCCAGAACCACAATATGAACATGAATATCGCGAACGCGTCGGCGATGAAATTGCTGAATGTGAATCCGCCTTCGAACAGCATTGTCGTTGTCCTCCGCCAAAACCCGTGCGGAGCCCTTGTAGAACAATGTAAACACAATGCACAGCGCTGCGTCGATCCATTCCGTCAAATCGGAAGGCCAGCGAACGGCGTTAAGCCTGACTGAGCGCTCGAGGGGCTTCAGTCGCGGCCGCAATCGCGTTCACTCGCCGCGCGTAATCTCCACCTTGTCGGGATAAAACGCGAGATGGGACCCGATCTCTCCCACCTCCGCTATCGGCATCTCGTAAGTCCACACGGCATTGTCGTCGCGAGCCTTGCCGTCGGTGATCGAAAAGTAATTCGCCTCGCCCTTGTAGGGGCAAGTCGTGACGCGCGCCGTGCGCTCGAGGGCGCTCATGTCCATGTCGGCGCGAGGCATATAGACGACCGGCGGATAATTCGCCTCGCGCAGCTCCAACGCTGTTTTGCTGTCGCCGATCGTGCGTCCATGCCAGATCACCTGCACGCGCTCATGGATCGGCTCGATCGTGATCGGATGATCTTTCGTTCCAGCTTGAGTCATCATGGCCTCCTCGAAGGCTTCGAGTCATGCAAACTCTACTAAGCAGGAGCCTGGCCATCCGCTAGCCGTGGCCGGCCACCGGCTTGCTCTGGTAGGGCTCCTCGAGCTTGGCGATGGTGCGCGCGTCGAGCTTGAGTTCGGTCGCCGCGACCGCGTCGGCAAGGTGATGGGGCTTCGACGCGCCGATGATCGGCGAGGTGATGAACGGCTTCGACAGCACCCAGGCGAGCGCCACGACGGCAGGCTTCGTGTTCAGCTTCTCCGCGGTTTCGACGACGCGCTTGCGGATCGCCTCGTCCTGCCGCGAGCCGAGCCCCAGGGTGACGCTGAACGGATCGGTGCGACCGCGCGTCGTCGAAGCATTGGCGCCCACTCCCGAGCCGGCCAGATAGCCGCGCGCCATCGGCGACCAGGGAATGACGGCGATGCCGTCGTTCGCGCACAGCGGCATCATCTCGCGCTCTTCCTCGCGATAGACGAGGTTGTAGTAATTCTGCATCGAGACGAATTCGGCGTGGCCCTTGGCGCGCGCAATGTCGAGCATCCGCGCGAACTGCCACGCGTACATCGAGGAAGCGCCGATATAGAGCGCCTTGCCGGCGCGCACGACGTCGTTCAGCGCTTCGAGCGTCTCCTCCATCGGGGTCAGCGGATCGAAGCGGTGGATCTGGTAGAGATCGACGTAGTCCGTGCCGAGGCGCTTCAGCGAAGCGTCGATCGCCTCCATGATATGCTTGCGCGACAGGCCCTTGGCGTTGGCGCTCGGGCCCATCGCCCCGTGCACCTTGGTCGCGATCACCACATCCGGCCGCTTGGCGAATTCCTTGAGCGCGCGGCCGAGGATTTCCTCGCTGACGCCTTGCGAATAAACGTCCGCGGTGTCGAAAAAATTGATGCCCTTCTCCAGCGCTTCCCGGATGAACGGGCGCGAGGCCTCTTCCTCCAGCACCCATTCGCGCCATTTCGTCGAACCGTAAGTCATGCAGCCCAGACAGACCTTCGACACCTGCAGGCCGGTCTTGCCGAACTTTACGGTTTCCATCTGGAAGTCCTTTCGTTTCACGTTTCGTTTGTCCCAATGATAGGACCATTAGCGGGCCGGCGGCAAAGAGGGCGCCCGAACGGAGATCAATCAAACGTGAAGACGAAGCGGGGCTCACACAAAGAAAAGCCAGCAGGCGCCTGGGACTTCTGGGTCGACCGCGGCGGCACGTTCACCGACGTGATCGGCCGCGACCCGCGCGGGCGCCTCCATCCGACGAAGCTCTTGTCCGAGAGCCCGGCCTACGCGGACGCAGCTGTCGAGGCGATCCGGCGTCTCCTCGGCCTCGCCTCGGGAGAACCCATTCCGGCCGGCGCAATCGGCGCCGTCAAGATGGGTACGACGGTCGCCACCAACGCTTTGCTCGAGCGTCGCGGCGAGCGCACGTTGCTCGTGACCACGCGCGGTTTTCGCGATGCGCTCGAGATCGGCTATCAGGCGCGCCCGCGTATCTTCGCGAAGAGCATCATAAAGCCCGAGCAGCTTTATTCGGGCGTCGTCGAGGTCGACGAGCGGGTGCTTGCGGACGGCACGGTCGAAGCGGCTCCCGATTCCGATCGTGTTCGCGCCGCGCTCGCCGAAGCGCGAGCCCAGGGTTATGACGCCGTCGCGATCGTGTTCATGCACGCCTATCGCTATCCGGCTCACGAGCGCATGGTCGGGGCCATCGCGCGTGAACTTGGCTTCAGGCAGGTGTCGGAAAGCCATGTCGCCTCCGCGCTCATCAAGCTCGTTTCGCGCGGCGACACGACCGTGGTCGACGCCTATCTCTCGCCGATTCTCGCCCGCTACGTTGGCCAGGTGTCGCGCGATCTCGATATCGAGCGCACCGGCGCGCGCGTCATGTTCATGATGTCGTCGGGCGGCCTCACTTCGGCGACTTTGTTCGCCGGCAAGGACGCGATCCTCTCGGGCCCAGCCGGCGGCGTCGTGGCGATGGCGCGCACGGGGCTAAGCGCAGGGTTCAGGCGCGTCATCGGCTTCGACATGGGCGGCACCTCGACCGACGTCGCGCATTTCGACGGCGAATTCGAGCGCGCCTTCGAGACCGAGGTCGCGGGCGTGCGCATGCGCGCGCCGATGATGAAGATCCACACCGTCGCCGCGGGCGGCGGCTCGATTCTCTCCTTCGACGGCGCGCGCTTTCGCGTCGGGCCCGCTTCGGCTGGCGCCGCTCCCGGTCCCGCAGCTTATCGCCGCGGCGGTCCGCTCACGGTCACCGACGCCAACCTGATGACCGGCAAGCTGATCCCCGATCTCTTCCCGAAAGTGTTCGGCCCTCGCGGCGACGAGCCGCTGGATGAGGAAATCGTGCGCTCGCGTTTTGCGGCGCTTGCCCGCGACATCGGCGATGGGCGCGAACCTGAAGCGGTCGCTGACGGCTTTCTCGCCATCGCGGTCGCCAAAATGGCCGAGGCGATCAAGACGATCTCGGTCGCGCGCGGCTACGACGTGACGCGTTATGCGCTCAACTGCTTCGGCGGCGCGGGCGGTCAGCACGCCTGCGATGTCGCGGACGCCTTGGCGATTTCGACCGTCCTCATCCATCCGTTCTCGTCGCTGCTCTCGGCCTATGGCATGGGGCTCGCCGACATCCGCGCCCAGCGCGGCCAGGGGGTCGACGAGCCGCTCCGTCTGGACGCGCTTCTCCGCGTCGGCGCCATCACCGATCAGCTCGCAGAGACCGCTGTCGCGGAGGTCGAAGGGCAGGGGGTCTCGCGCGCAGCGATCAAGGTCCATCGCCGCGCGCAGCTGCGCTATTCGGGCTCGGATACGACAATCGAGGTCCCGCTCTCGACCCCCGCCGCGATGCGGCGCGCCTTCGAGAGCGCGCACAAGAGCCGCTTCGGCTTCGTCGATCGCGCCAAGGCGATCGTCATCGAGGCGGTATCGGCCGAGGCCGTGGGCGGCGCGGCGCGGCTTGCGGAGCGGATCCACCCAGCGCTATCGGCCGCGCCGCCCGTTCCCGCCCGTGCGACGCGCCTCTTTTCGCACGGGCGCTGGCGAAAGGCGAATGTGTTTTCCCGTGAAGCGCTTTCAATCGGCGCGAAAGTCGACGGGCCGGCGCTCATAGTCGAGCCGCACCAGACGATTGTCGTCGAACAGGGTTGGCGCGCCGAGCTCACTGCGAAAAATCATGTGCTGATGACTTCGAGTCGAGCCCATGCCGCATCGCCAGGCGATCGGCGCCAAAGCTGATCCGGTCATGCTCGAGATCTTCAACCATCTCTTCATGTCGATCGCCGAGCAGATGGGCGTGACGCTCCAGAACACAGCCTATTCCGTGAACATCAAGGAGCGGCTCGACTTTTCCTGCGCCTTCTTCGACCGCGAGGGGCGCCTCGTCGCCAACGCCCCGCACATGCCGGTGCATCTGGGCTCGATGGATCGTTCGGTTGAGTCGATCATCCGCGACAACCAGGGACGCATCCGGCCGGGCGACGTGTTTGCGCTCAACGCGCCGTATAACGGCGGCACGCATCTGCCTGACATCACCGTCTGCACGCCGGTGTTCGACGATCGCGGCGAAACGATTCTGTTCTGGACCGCCTCGCGCGGCCATCATGCCGACATTGGCGGAACGGCCCCCGGATCGATGAGCCCGCTTGCAACTTCGATTCAGGAGGAGGGCGTCTATGTCGACAATTTTCTCTTGGTCGATCGCGGTCGTTTCCGCGAGCGGGAGCTTTATGAACTTCTGAAAAGCGGCCCTTATCCGGCGCGCAATCCGCTTCAGAACGTCAACGACCTCAAGGCGCAGATCGCCGCCATGCGAAAAGGGCGTGCGAGAACTCAGGCGCATGGTCGAGATGTTCTCGCTCGAGGTTGTCGAGGCCTACATGGGCCACGTGCAGGACAACGCCGACGAGAGCGTGCGGCGTGTGATCGACCGCCTCGCCGATGGCGAAGCGACTCTGCATTCCGATCAGGGCGCGATCATCAAGGTCAGGATCAGCGTCGACAAGCAGAAGCGCGAGGCGACCGTCGATTTCACCGGAACGTCGCCGCAGCAGGCGTCGAATTTCAACGCGCCGGAGCCGGTGACGCGGGCTGCGATCCTTTACGTATTTCGAGTCATGGTTGACGACGATATCCCGATGAACGCGGGCTGCCTGAGGCCAATCCGCATTATCGTGCCAGATGGCTCGATGCTCTCGCCCAAATATCCGGCGGCTGTGGTCGCGGGCAATGTCGAGG
Source organism: uncultured Alphaproteobacteria bacterium (assembly GCA_963762335.1). Classification (GTDB taxonomy): domain Bacteria; phylum Pseudomonadota; class Alphaproteobacteria; order Rhizobiales; family Beijerinckiaceae; genus Roseiarcus. The sequence goes on from CAVXKU010000028.1 coordinate 41,912, forward strand.
TGTCGCAGATCGTGACGAACACGTTGTTTGCCGCCCTGGGCGCGATGAGTTCGTCACAGGGAACGATGAACAACTTCACCTTCGGCGACGACACCTATCAATATTATGAGACGATCTGCTCCGGCGCGCCCGCAGGGCCCGGCTTCGACGGCGCGAGCGCGGTGCACGTGCACATGACCAATTCTCGCCTCACCGATCCGGAAGTGCTGGAGAGCCGATTTCCCGTGGTGCTGGAGGAGTTTCATATCCGCCGCGGCTCGGGCGGCAAAGGCCAGTGGCGCGCGGGCGACGGCACGTTGAGGCGGGTCCGGTTCTTGCGGCCGATGAGCGCGGCGATCCTGAGCGGATTTCGCGCTGTCCCCAACCCCAGCATGATGGGCGGGAGCCCTGGTGAGCTTGGCCGCAACTCGGTCCGGCGCAACGACGGCCGGGTGGAGACCTTGGCCGGTTGCGCCGAAACTTATGTCGAAGCCGGCGAGGCGATCGAGATCGTCACCCCGACAGGCGGAGGGTGGGGGAGGGCGGACTGACTCCCTTCTCCCTCAGGGAGAAGGGTCGGGGATGAGGGAAGGCGTCGCCGCAACCTGTCGACGGGGCGGTTCCCTCATCCGTCGCCCGTCGCCTTCGGCGACACCTTCTCCCGGAGGGAGAAGGAACGCGGCGCTCACTTCGTTTTCGACGTCCAGTTCACATCGTAGTTGAACGTGAACGCGAAAAGCTGCGCATTATTGCCCGGCGCGTCGACGACCGCCCACGTTCCCTTGCCGAGGACGTCCTGGTACTTGCCGGTACCGCCGATCCATTCGATCGTGCCGGTCTCCGGGCCTTCGTAAGTCATGAAGATCTTGTCGCCGTCGCCGTCGGTCTGAATGCACGTGCCGGTGAAGGCGTAGCCTTCGGGCCGGGCCTTCGATTCCTCGATGCAGCGGATCGCGAGATTATCGAGCAGCTTCGATCCGTCGCTTGTCTTCACGATGCCGGTGCATTCGGCGGAGGAATTCGAGCCCACCGGCCCCATGTCGACGATGACCGCCGAACGGCAGACCGAATAAGCTGCGAGTTTCGCCGCGCCGCTGACCGGAAACGGATCGGCGGCAAACGCTGGCGCGCTCGACGCAATGACGGCGATCAGAATCAAAGATGCGCTTAAGATTCGCAAGATCGCCTCCTCGCCGAGGGTTTCGAACGCAGCATACCATAACTCGATTGCCGAGAAGATCGTGTGCTTACGTGAGCAACGGCCGACGAGATGTTCGCGCGCCATCACCTATAGGTCGTGTTGACTCTCATCCGCCGCTCGCCAAGTATTTGTCGCTGTTGGCACACCAAAATTGTGTGTTTGCTAGTCGTCAAAAAATATTTGGGAGGAAGGCATGAAGGACCGTAGGGTTTCCATCTGTGCGTCCGCTGTTGCAAAGGTCAATCGGCGCGCGGCGTGGTTCGGGATCGCGCTCGCTGCTGTCGTCGGATTTTCTCCCGTCGCTAACGCGGCCGATTCCGGCAATTGGATCGGCTCTTGGACGTCGAGCCCGCAGCCGGTGTGGGGGGCTGACTTTCCCGTGCCGCTCGGTATGCCCGCCAATCTGTGGAAGCAGACGATTCGCCAGACGGCTCGCCTCAGCATCGGCGGCGCCCGCGTGCGGATCGTGCTTTCGAACGAATACGGAAAAACGCCGCTGACGATTGGCGCGGCGCATATCGCGCTCGCTGGTCAAGGCGGCGCGATCAAGGACGGCTCCGACCACGCTGTGACGTTTGGCGGAAATCCCACCATCGTCATTCCGCCCGGCGCCCCGGCGATCAGCGACCCCGTCGACATGAGCGTCGATCCGCTCGCGCTCGTCTCCGTCAGTCTCTACCTGCCGGAAATCACGCCTCTGAGCACCGTGCATTGGGACGGCCATCAGACCACTTATCTCGCGGCCGGAAACAAAGTCGCGGACGTCGACTTCAAGGCCGATTCCAAACTGACGCAGAGAATGTTCCTGAGCGAGATCATGGTCGACGCGCCGGCCGGCGCGCGCGCCGTCGTTGCGTTTGGCGATTCGATCACCGACGGCGATGGCTCGACAGTCGATGGCAACGACCGGTGGCCCGACCGGCTGGCCGAGCGTCTCGCGAAGGCTGGCGGGCCGCCCGTCGCGGTTTTGAACGAGGGCATATCGGGCGCGAAAATCTTGTCCGATCGCATGGGCGTCAATGCGCTCGCGCGCTTCGACACCGACGTCCTTGCTCATTCGAAGGCGGACACGGTGATTCTTATGATGGGCATCAACGACTTGGGTTGGCCCGGCAGCGGCCTGGCCGCGCATGATCCCGAGCCCACGGCGGAAGCGATCATCGAAGGCTACAAGCAGCTGATCGCGCGCGCCCACGCGAATGGCCTGCGCATTATCGGCGCGACGCTCACGCCGTTCGGCGACGCGTTCGCGGGCACTCCGTTCGAAGGCTATTACACGCCCGAGAAAGAGAAAATTCGTGTCGCCCTGAACGAATTCATTCGCAGCGGCGCCTTCGACGGCGTGATCGACTTCGACAAGGTTGTCGTCGACCCGCAGAAGCCGGGCTATTCGCTGCCGAAATACGACAAGGGGGATCATCTCCACCCGAACGCGGCGGGCTATGAGGCGATGGGCGGCGCGATCGATCTGAAGACGCTCACCACTCAGTGAGCCGCTGCTATAAGGCCTGGCGCCGAGAGGCGCCGGGCGCCGTCGCAAGAAGCTCTGTGCGCTGAGGTCGTCGTCGTTCTCGAAGCGTCACTTCATTGTTTGCCAAGACGAATAATGGCGATAGGGTTCGCTCGCGACGGAGACCTATTGCGACATGATTGATCATCTTGAAAAGCAGTCTGCTGTGGAAATCGGGCGTCTCATCGCGAGAGGCCGCCTCGATCCGGTCGAGGTTGCGGAATTCTTCCTGGGTCGCATCGAGCGTGATCGCGACAATCCGTCATTCATTCTCGTGACGCGCAAGCGCGCCTTGGAGGAGGCGGCGGCGAGCCGCAAGCGCCATCGCGAGGGAAGCGCGGTTGGCCCCCTCGATGGCGTTCCGATCGCCTGGAAGGATCTTGTCGACATGACGGGCGAGCGAACCACCGCAGGGTCCGCTCTCTATGCCGAGTCGGCGCTGAAAGAGAAGGACGCGCCGATCGTCACGAACCTGGCTGCGGCCGGCATGGTGGCGCTGGGAAAAACCAATCTCTCCGAATTCGCTTTCTCGGCGCTTGGGCTCAATCCGCATTTCGGGACGCCGCGAAATCCCCGCGACCCCGCGACGCCTCGCGTTCCCGGAGGATCCTCGTCAGGGTCGGCGGTCGCCGTCGCTGGCGGCCTTGCCCCCTGCGCCATCGGCAGCGACACGGGCGGTTCGATCCGGGCGCCGGCCAGTTTCTGCGGCATCGTTGGCTTCAAGACCAGCGAAGGGTCGTGTGGACAAGCAGGGCGTGTTTCCGCTCTCACGCACGCTCGACACGATCGGCCCGATGGCGCACACGGTCGAGGATTGCGTGCAGATCGACATGGCGCTGCGCGGCAAGTCGAGCACGTCCGTACGCCCGATCAACCTGAGCGGCGTCGAATTCGTTGTGCCCGACCAGAGCGGGATCGATGACGTCCAGCCGGAAGTTGCGGCCAATCTCGAGAGCGCAATGAAGCGGCTCGCCGACGCGGGCGCCAAAGTCAGGTCGAGGACAATCCGCTCGATCAGCGCAATGCGATCTCTCTCCGCCCAATTCGGCTCGATGGTCGCGATCGAAGCCTATGCCGAACATCGCGCGGTCTTCGAATCCGCGGACGCCAAGCGCATGGATCAGCGCGTGCTGAAGCGGGCCATGGGGGGCCGCGTCAGCGAGCGTGACGCGACCAACTTGCAGCGCGGCCGTGAGGAACTGATCGCGGCGTTGACGGACGAGCTGAAGGGAGCGCTGTTGGTGTTGCCTGCAACGCCAATGACCGCCCCGGCGATTGCTCCGCTCGAACGCGACGAGGAACTGTTTCGCGTCACCAATCTGCGCACGATCCACTACACGTTTCTCGGCAATCTTTTCCGGATGTGCGGTCTCGCGCTGCCATCGGGAACGGACGCCGCGGGTCTGCCGACCGGCGTCCAGTTCCTTGCGCACAGCGGGGAAGACGACCATTTGCTGTCGATCGGCTTGAGCGTGGAGAGCGCGCTTTCCCGCTGAGGGATCACTTTCCCTTGTAAGACACCCGCCAGATCGAGCCGCTGCCGTCATCGCTGACCAGCAGCGAACCGTCGTGCGTCACCGCGACGCCGACGGGGCGGCCCCAGACGCTCTTGTCGTCGCCGACGAAGCCGACAAGAAAGTCCTCGTATTCGCCGGTCGGCTTGCCGTCCTTCATCACGAGGCGCACGACTTTGTAGCCGGTGCGCTTGGCGCGGTTCCACGAGCCGTGCAGCGTGACGAAGGCGTCGCCTTTGTAGTCGGCGGGAAATTGATCCGCCGCATAGAAGGCGATGCCCAGCGGCGCCGAATGCGCCTGAATAAGAACGTCGGGCGTCGTGATGGCGTTCGCGAGATCGGGGCGCTCGTCCTTGTGGCGCGGGTCCTGATGGGCGCCGAGATAGTACCAGGGCCAGCCATAGAAGCGCGCCCGGCGCGACATGCGTCGCATAGTCGGGCGGCAGGTCGTCGCCCAGTCCGTCGCGCTCGTTGACGGCGCACCAGAGCGCGCCGCTCCCAGGCTGAATCGCGAGGCCGGAGCAATTGCGAATGCCGGTCGCGTAGACGCGCTCGTTTTTGCCGTCAGGATCGAAGGCGAGCACGTCGGCGCGGCGCTGCTCATCGCCGAAGGACGCGCCGAGGCGCTTCGGCGAGCCGGCCATGGCGGGCGCAATCCCTTCGCTTCCGCGACATTGCTCGCTGATCCGACCGACACGAACAGCGTCTTGTCGTCGGGCGAAAAAGCGAGGTCGCGCGTCCAGTGTCCACCGCCGCCCGGCAGGCTCGCGATCTGTCTCGGCCGGGCCTGAGGCTTTCATCTCTCCGTTGCGATAGGGAAAGCGCACGACGGAGTCCGGCGTCGCGACATAGACAAAACGCGGATCTGGCCCCGACGGGTAGAAAGCAATCCCATAAGGTCGCTGCAAGCCTTGCGGCGAAGATCTCGCCTTCGCGCTGGACCGGCGCCGGCTCCGCCTGCGCGAAACACCCGCACCTGGCCCGCTCCGGTCTCGGCCACGAAGATATCGCCGTTCGGGGCGACGCGAAGGACGCGCGGCATGTTGAGTCCGCTTGCGAAAAGATCGACCGTGAAGCCCGGCGGCGCCTTTGGAATTTCGGCGTCCGTCCGCGCTGGCGCGCTGCGACAGGTTCGCTGCAGATGGCGTCGCAAGAGGCGGGGGCAGGTCAGCGGGCGTGATCAGGCGGCGTACACCCGGCGCGTCGGTGCGCCAATCGCCAAACGCCGCGGGGCCGGTGCGGACAGCCTCGTCCGCAACCGCCGGCGCCACGCCGGCAAGGCACACAAGAACGAGAAATCCCAGTCGCATTCATCCCACCTTCGTGACGACAAACCCGCTTAGAAACCCGCCAAGATCTTTCCAGTTCGTGCCTTAGTCCTGAGTCTTCGTCCAATCACTTAGAATTCATCGCTTAAGTCCGGCTCTCGCGCCCCATCCCATAGAATTCATCGTTGGCCCGGATCGAGAACGCGTTGGCGAGCCGGTTGGACATCGCGAACATGGCGGCGATGGCCGCGATGTCCCACGCGTCGTCGTCCGAGAAGCCGTGGCTCTTGAGCTTCTCGTAGTCCGTGTCGTCGATCGCGTGCGAGCGCTCGGTGACCTTGACGGCGAAATCGAGCATCGCTCGCTCTCTCGGCTTGAGGTCGGCCTTGCGATAATTGACGGCGACCTGATCGGCTACAAACGGATTCTTGGCGCGGATGCGCAGGATCGCGCCATGCGCGACGACGCAATAGGTGCAGTTGTTGACGCCCGAGGTTGCGACCACGATCATCTCGCGCTCGGCCTTGGTCAAGCCGCCTGGCTTATCCATCAGCGCATCATGATAGGCGAAGAAGGCGCGGAACTCGTCCGGCCGTCGCGCGAGCGCAAGAAACACGTTCGGGACGAAGCCCGACTTTTCCTGCACCGCTTCGATCCGCTCGCGAATGTCTTGCGGCAGATCGCGAAGCTTGGGCGCAGGAAATCGGCTGATCGGCGGTTTGGTCACGCTATCCCTCATGGCTTTGCCCCATGCTAGCAGATTGCTGTTGGGTCGACGGGCCAATTGTAGCCGCGCTCGATGAGCCCGTCGAAAGACGGGCGCTCTTCCGAACGCCCTTTGGAGCGCGGCGACGCTGTCAACGACAGCGTCTACAAAGTGCGGTTCGACGGAATTGCAATCCGCTTTAACATCACGCCTCCCGCGCCGAGTAGCGCGCTTTGTCGAGGCCCCTCATGCAGTTTGGCGCTTACACCTTCGTCGAGACGCGCCGCGATCCCGCGACCGGCGAGCCGGTCGACGTCGACAAAGCCTTCGCCGACGTTCTGGAGCAGATCGAACTGGCCGATCGCGTCGGCCTCGATGTGTTCGGGCTCGGTGAACATCACCGGCCGGATTACGCCGTGTCGGCGCCGGCGGTCGCGCTGGCTGCGGCCGCCGCTCGCACCAAGCGCATTCGACTGACGAGCGCCGTCACGGTGCTGTCGTCGGACGATCCGGTGCGCGTCTATCAGCAATTCGCCACCCTCGATCTCATCTCCGGCGGCCGGGCGGAGATCATGGCCGGGCGAGGCTCGTTCATCGAGTCCTTCCCGCTGTTCGGCTTGAACCTCAACGATTACGACGAACTGTTCGCCGAGAAGCTCGATCTCCTGCTTCAGATCCGCGCCGAGCCCGTGGTCACATGGCAAGGCCGCCATCGTCCGCCGCTCAACCGGCAGGGCGTCTATCCGCGCGCGCTGCAACAGCCGCTGCCGGTCTGGATCGCCTCCGGCGGCACGCCGCAATCGGTCGCGCGCGCCGGCGCGCTCGGCCTGCCGCTGGCGATCGCGATCATCGGCGGCGAGCCCGCCCGGTTCGGGCCGCTGGCGGAGCTCTATCGCGAAGCTGGCCGTCGCGCCGGCGTCGCGGCCGACAAACTTGCGGTCGGGATCAACGGCCACGGCTTCCTCGCCGATACCGCCGAAGCCGCAGTCGAGGCTTTCTTCGCTCCCTACGCCGAGGTGATGGGCCGGATCGGCCGCGAGCGCGGCTGGCCGCCGTTGTCGAGGGCGCAATTCGATCAGGGCCGCGGTCCGCACGGCCATTTGATGGTTGGAACGCCGGACGAGGTCATCGCCAAAATCCTCGCGCAGCACGAGGTCTTTCGCCACGACCGCTATCTCATGCAGATGTCGGTCGGCGACCAGCCGCAAGACGCGATCCTGCGCTCGATCGAGCTTCTCGGCACAGTGGTCGCGCCGCAGGGTGCGGGCCGAACTCGCGAAGCGGAAGGTTTCCGCTTGAAAAACGGGCAATAATTCGTTTGCCGCCGATTCGGAGCACTACCAAGGAGGACACGTTGCCGGACCGAAGGTATTGGTCAAATTGGCCGCTGTTTTTGATTTTTCCAGCCGTCATTTTACTTGCAGAAATGATCGATATTCACACCGCGCTCGGTGAGGAGCAGTTGTCTTCATTCGAATTTATTAAGTCAGCGCCCGAGGTTTTTGAGAGAACTATTGACTTTATGGTGACTATCGCTTTGGCATTGTTTGGCCTAGTTGGCTACAGTTTCACTATTCTTTCACCAAAGATCCATAGATGCTTAAAGACATTTGCTTACGCGATCCTGACTGTATTTGTCATTGCTGGTGCGGCAACATTGATAAGCGGCTATTTTAGCCGAGAATGGTTGATTATGCGACTCTCTGTTGGGAAATTTGACTACGAGAATACGAGGTACTTATGTAGTCCAAGCTGCCAGCCTGTTTAATTGCAAGTGTTGCTGCTTGTGCGTTTTGGGTCTTGGCTATGTCAACTCAAGACCCGGCAGCGCGTTAATCAAATTGTGGAGGGAGCTGTGGGAAAGCTACAATACAATATCGCAATCAGCGCCGCGCTCAGTCTAATTTATAAATCGGTTCCCGCAGTAAGCGATAATGGAGCATCAGTGAACGCAGCGCCTGTTGTAATTGATATTAACTTGGATTGGAGTCAGCATCGTGATGCTGAAAAAATAGCAACTTTGCTTTTATCGAACGGTGACTTAAGTTATCCGATGATATTTTCACAAAAAAAATTGCTTGGCTTGGTACCAACGCAAATATCAATTGCAAAGGATGCAAATGCAATTGAGCTTGAGGTCGGGATAAGTCAGTTCCTAGAAAGACCTTTGTATCAAGTACGGATCACAAAGGAGAAAAATAATTATCTAGCAGAAATCAATTTTCCACAATTGTCACTAGAGGACGGTAATAATGCGGTCGTGATAAAAAAAATTGATAATATCAAAGAAATTCTTAGACAATCGCAAAATAATATAGTCTTTTTACCCTTACCGGCGAACCCTTATTCGGTTATTGTCAATTTTGCGAGCGGTCAAATCGGCAAATCAACGGATAGAACCAGCATACCCGTAGGGCATCTTGGGGGAGGCCGGAGCAGGTCATGTACTTCCTCCAGTTGAGTGGATACCAAGTAAAAATTATAATTACGCGATAGAGGATAGTAAACATGTTTCATGATAAAGCTATCTATAAAGCAAATATAAAAGAGGAGTGCGGCGACGTGGCACAGTTTGCTAACGCTAAGAAGGGTGGACTCCTGCGCGCTCCGT
>CAVXKU010000029.1:0-16326 GCA_963762335.1 uncultured Alphaproteobacteria bacterium
CGCCTGGATGGCGCAGATGGAGGGCGCGCATGGCCGAGCAGAGGTGATCATCGGCAAGCAGCGCCATGGGCCCACCGGCACCGTCGAACTTCAATTCGACGCCGAGGTGACCCGGTTCAGCACGATCGCGCGGGAAGACACGATCCCGGAAATCCGCTAGGATCAGGCCCATAGGACATAAGAAAGTTGCAATCGTCGCCTTGAAAGCGCGCTTACAGAATGGGCGGGCAGCCGCAGGCCGACAACCGTCCTGGTTTGGAAAGTCGCATGAAACTCGTCACCGCATTTGGCCTTGTGGCCGCGTTTGTGGGAACTGCCTGCCTGGCCGCGCCAGCGGGCGCCGATGAGTTCACGCCGGCGCAGAAGCAGGAAATGGGCGCGTTCATCAAGGATTATCTGGTCAATAATCCAGAAGTGTTGCGCGAGGCGATCCAGGCGCTCGACAAGCACGACAAGGAAACGGCGGACGTTGAGCGGCAGAAAGCCGTCGCCAGTCAGTCCAGCGCTCTCTTCAGCTCGAAATATCAGGCGACCCTCGGCAATCCCAAGGGAAGCGCGACACTGGTCGAATTCTTCGACTACAATTGCCACTATTGCAAAGGCGCGTTGCCGGACGTGACCAAGCTCATGAAGGACGATCCGAACCTTAAGCTGGTTCTCAAGGACTATCCGGTTCTGGGGCCCGGTTCGGTCGAGGCTGCGAAGGTCGCGAGCGCCGTGCGCAACCAATTGGCGGGCGACAAGTTCTGGGCTTTCCACGCGAAGTTGCTCGCGGCCCACGGACCGGTCGGCAAGACGGAGGCGCTGGCGGTCGCGCGTGAACTCGGCCTCGACATGGACAAGCTCACGAAGGACATGGAAAGCGCCGACACCAAGGCGGGCTTGAGCGAAGTCATGCAGCTTGCTGATGCGCTCCAGATCAATGGCACGCCGACCTTCGTCGTCGGGCAGGACGTCGTCGTCGGGGCGGTCGGTTATGCCCAACTCAGAGACAAAGTCGATTCCGTGCATAAGTGCGGACACGCGACCTGCTGAGGACGCGGGCTGTTTTCGACGAAACCGAGTGAACGCGCGGCTGCCGGGCGTTAATCCAATTGACCGGCGGGGGCCACTTTGACTGCACTGCAAGCAATTATCATGGCCTTGCTGCAGGGGGTGACGGAGCTTTTCCCGGTCTCGAGCCTCGGCCACGCGGTGATTCTCCCCGACTCCTGAATTGGGGCGTGGACCTGAAGGCCCCAGACTGGCTTGCCTATCTCGTCGTCATGCATCTGGGCACGTCGATCGCGCTATTTGTCTATTTCTGGCGCGATTGGCTCAACTTCGCCCGCTCTCTCGTCGGCGCGCCGGAAGTCGCACGGCGACGGACAGAAGGACCTTGTTCTTCGTCATCCTGGCGACCATTCCAGCCGTCATAGTCGGCGCCCTGCTTCGCAAGTTCCTTGGCGAGATTTTCGCCGCGCCGGCGATCGCCGCCGTCTTTCTGATCGTCAATGGCTTCATGCTCTATTTCGGCGACCGGATCGGCGAGGAAGCGGCAGGAACGCTCGAGCAGCTCAACTGGAAGGGAGCGTTGGCGATCGGCGTCGCTCAATGCTTCGCGCTGATTCCGGGGATCTCGCGCTCCGGCTCGACCATCGTCGCCGGCGTGGTGGCGGGACTGAAGCACGCGGAGGCCGCCCGCTTTTCGTTCCTGATGGGCGCGCCGATCATTCTCGCCGCCAACGTCCATGAGGCGCCGAAACTCCTCAAGGAGGGGGCGACGCTCGGGGGGATGGCGATTTTATCGGGGGTCGTCGCCGGCATTGTCGCCTATCTGAGCCTGACCGTCCTCATGCGCTATCTCCGTCAGCATGAATTCGAGGCGATGAGCCCGTTCGCCTATTATTGCTGGGCGGCCGGCGTCATCAGCTTGGCGGTTATCGCCCTCGCCTGAAGGGCGCGGGGTCTTGGCCCTCTGCCTGGGACGCCCCATATCTCATGGCTGGCGCGCGGAAAGGCCCCGCGCGCTTGAGGGCGGTTATGGCGACCATCGAGTATATGCCGGCGCGTCTGACGCCGAAGGAGACCGAGGATCTCAGGCGCGCTGTGGCGTGCCTCGAGGGGGCCAGTTTCGCCCAACGCCTGACCGACGCGGTTGGACGTCCGGTCGGAATGCTGAGCCGCAGCATGCCTCAGTCGGCGCGGCGGGTGATCACGCATGTGAGCGAGACCGCTTTGCGGGGCGCGTTCAAGCTCGCCTTGCGCACTCTCGATCTGAACGATGCATCGGCAAAGCCGGCCAACCGCGCCCATAAGCTCGCCGCTGCCGCCTCCGGCGCGCTCGGAGGAGCGCTCGGATTGGCGGCGCTGCCGATCGAACTGCCGATCTCGACCACCATCCTGCTGCGCTCGATCGCGGAGATCGCGCGTGAGGAAGGCGAGGATTTGAGCGCCCCTGACGCGGCTCTGGCTTGCATCGAGGTTTTCGCCCTTGGCGGCCAAGGGGTTGGCGAGGCGGCGTTCGAGAGCGGCTACTTTGCGATCCGGGCGGCGCTCGCCAAGTCGGTCAGCGACAGCGCGCGCTTTGTCGCCGCGCAAGGGGTCGCCGCCCTCCCCGCGCCGGTCGTCGCTCGGCTGATTTCGCAGATCGCCGCCCGTTTCGGCGTGGTGGTGAGCGAGAAGCTCGCGGCCCAGGCGGCGCCAATCCTGGGCGCGATCGGCGGCGCGGCGGTCAACGCCGCCTTCGCCGACCATTTCCAGACGTTGGCCCGCGGACATTTCATCGTGCGGCGCCTGGAGCGTCAGCACGGCGGCAGCGTGGTCGCGTTCGAGTACCAGCGCTTGCGGGGCGAGCAGGCCCGCGATCATACGGAAAGCCAAAGGGCGGCGTCGTAGCCGGGATGGCCGAGAGCCAGCCGCCTCATCGCAAGCAACGGTCCAGGCGGGCCGCCTTGGGGTTGGCGCTTGCGCTCGCGGGCCTGCTCACCGCCGCGCCCGGTGCAGCAGACTTGAGGCGGCCGGCCCGCCCACGCCCCGCGCCCCCGATGCGGTTCGTTCACGTAACCAGCGCCGACCCGGCCTGCGCGCCCAACTGCCCTGAGTGGTTGTCCGCGGAGGGCCAGATCCAGCCCGGCTCGGGGGCGCAGTTCGCCGAAGCGGTCAAGCGGCTGAACGGCCGCCGGCTGCCGGTCCTCATTCATTCTCCGGGCGGCTCGGTCCCCGACGCGGCGGGCATGGGCGAACTCATCCGAAACAAGGGGCTCGCGGTCGCCGTCGCCAGGACGTTGATCACCGACTGTCCGGAAACCGCGCCGAAATGCCCGGATGGCCCCGGCAGGGCGATCACCGGCGGCGCGAGTTGCGCCTCGGCCTGCGTGCTCGTGCTCGCAGCCGGGGTCGAACGGTTCGTGGGCCCCGTTCCGCTGGTCGGAGTGCACCAGATCACAACGACGGTGAAAGAGATCGAGGGCGTCGCCCACCTCACCTCGACCCGAAAGCTTTACGAGCAGCCGGGGATCGACACCGCGGTCGAAAGCTATCTCGCCGCTATGGGGGTTGGCGATCCGGTGATGACGCTCATGCGCAAGACGCCTGCGGCCAGCATTCGATGGCTGAGCCTCGCCGATCTCAAGGCCTCACATCTCGCGACCGTGGCGCTCGATCCCGCCGACCCGATCCTCGCCAGCGGCTTGAACGGCCTCAACGGCCACGCGTTCGACGGCGATCCGCCGGCCGCCGATCTCGTGCACGCGAGCATCGCCGTGTCAGCCGCGGGGCGCGGCCCGGCGCTCGATATCGCCTTCCGCTCTCGGCGCGGCGGCGGGACGGTGGAAGCCGAAGCGGCGGAACGCGCCACGACGGGGGCGGCCGATGCGCCCTCGCCGCACTGGAGCGTCACTTTGAGCGCCGCCGGCGTCGAGCCGTTGCAGTTGAAGACGGCCGGCGCGACCCCTGCCCGCGTCCTCGTCCCGCGCGAGCGCTTCTGCGCGCTCATCCGCGGCGGCTCGATCGTCGCAGCCTCCGATGGCTCGCAGGACTCAAACCCCTCGCTCGAGCCTTCCGCCCTGGATAGCGCGAAGAGGTTCGTCGCCCAGGTCTGCCCCTAGCTAAGCCCCGCGAGACGCCGCTTCGATATTGTTGCCGTCGGGGTCGATGACGAAGGCGGCGTAATAATTCGGGGCGAAGTCGCGCGGTCCCGGAGCGCCATTGTCCTTCGCCCCGGCCGCAAGCGCCGCGGCGTGAAACGCCCGGACGGCCGACTGGTCCGGACTCGACAGCGCCAAATGCACACTGGACCGCGGTTCGCTCGATTTGCTGATCCATAGACCGGGCTTATCGCGACCAAATCCCGCCCCGCTTTCAAAGCCCATGAGCTTCTTGATTCCGAGCGGCGCGAGGGCCTTCTCATAGAAGGCGGTCATGACGTCGAATTGCTGGGTGCGCAGCATGATGTGGTCGAACATGGGATGGGTCCTTCGGCGAATGGGGACGAGAGAAGGCGGTCACGACTTGGCGCCGGGAAACCACTCGACGTGCTCGTCCCCGGTGCGGCCATAGTACACGGCGCGGCGGCCGGCGAGGCTGACAAAATAGCCAACGCAGCCGGCGTCGGCGATCAGGCGGCAGAATTCGCGATAAGCGATCTCCTGCCGCTGGATGGCGCGGACCGCCTTCTCGACGCCTTCGGCCGAGAACTTCATCGCCGCGCCGCCGACCTTGTGGACCTCCACCTCTTCGAAATCGCCGTCGGCAGATAATAAGTCTTCCGACCGGCGACGAGATCGGCGTGATAGCGCTCGATCCCAACTTCCGCCAGCGCCTTCACCACCGCGGGAAACGTGATGCGCTCTTCGTCCGATGCTCTGCTCATCTCGCGCACGACGTTTTTCACATTGGCGTCCATATCTTTGCTCCTTTCGTATGTCCTTGCCGCATCCCGCGTCTGGTCAGTCGAGCGGCGCGCTCCGCAGTCCCTTGCGGCGCACGATGGCCTTCATCGCCGCTGTGATCATCGCGCGCGTCTCGATGTCGAGATCGGCGAAAAACTCCGCATCGTTCTCGTCCGCCAAAGCCGCGAGCTTCGGCGTGATTGCGCGCCCCTGCCGGGTGAGCGCCAGCGACTGGAATCGGCGGTCGCCGGCGCTCGCGCGCCTTACGATCAGCGCCTTGTCGATCAGCCGGTCGGCGAGCTTCGAGATCGCCCCGCGCGTCATGCCGAGCCGATCGGCGAGCACGCTCGGCGCGCTCTCCCCATCGTAGAGTTCGCGCAGGACGACCCATTCGGCAGCCGTCACCCCCGCCGCGCCAAGCTTGAGTGCGAAGGCGTGGGACACGTGGTTCGACACGTAGCGAATCCAGTAGCCCAGATGCAATTCGAGCGAACTCGGTTCGGTCTCGCGCGCCATGCATTCCTCCATCAGTTTCCTTGGAAACTATTGAAGAACAGTTTCCTTGTCAACTGTAGTGACGATGAGAGGTCTTGCGCGGGATGCGGGCGACTAGGAGCCGGCTTCGCCGTCCGGACTGGCGAGCACCACCACATAACCATCCGCGTCGCGGAGCCAAATCTCCCGATGCTGGGGCGCAGGATTGAAGTGAGCGTCTTCGACAATCTCGGCCTTGAGCCGGCGCGCGCGCTCGACAGCCAAATCGAAATCGCCGACCTGGAACCACAAAACGACGCCGTGTCCGGGAGGCGCCGCGTCGGCGTTGACGAGATTGGGATGGTCTTCCGCGTCCCAGGCGTGGAGTTGAAGAAGCAACCGACCGGAGTGTGAGATCCGATCGTACACGTCGCGATGCGGGTGATCGGGGAGCGTGTCCGCTCCGAGCAACTCGGCGTACCAGCGACTGCTCGCGCGGACATTGCGCACCGCGATCAGCGGTTGAGCCTCGACCGTGGATGTCTGCGTGGGCAAGCTCATCGAGCGCTCCATCGAACTCGGCGCTCCGCTTGGGGCGTCCTAGAACGGGGCGTTGACACGAAGGATATCGAGAGAACGACCGCGGTCCATATCTTTCTGTCGTTGGCGCCGCGGCGATCTGCTAGCTTGGCGTTGTACGCGTGGCGCTCAGCCGCCTCGACGGGGGGCCTCATGACGTCAGCATGGAGTTCAAAGGCGTCGCCGGTCAGCTATTCGGCGTCGGCGAAACTGATGCACTGGTTTGTCGCGGCTGCGGTCATCGTGCTCCTCGCTTTAGGCCCCGTGATGAAGAGGCTCGTGCCCGAGGGCTCGCTCAGGGACAATCTCTATACCTTCCACGAGGCGCTGGGCGCGCTTGTCCTGATCGTCATGGTCGTGAGGCTCGCCAGGCGCGTCAGCCTTCGGCGTGCCGGCCCCGGATGCGTCGATGCCGCTCGGTCGAGCAGCGCGCCTCGCTCTGGGCGCAATATGCGCTCTACGTTCTTCTGTTCGTCTCGACCGTGCTCGGCTGGGCAGGGACCAACGCTTACGGCGATCCGGTCAGCGTCTTCGGTCTCTTCGACTTTCCGGCCATTCTCGGCAAGGATCAGCCGCTGTCGGATCGCATTATGGTCTGGCATCTCATCTGCGGGATTCTGATCGGTGTGATCGTCGCGCTCCATATCGCGGGCGCGCTCTACCATTGGCTCGTCAAGGGCGATCGCGTCCTGCAGCGCATGCTGCCCGGAAATTGAGCGATTGTCGACAGCGTCGTGCAGACAAAGTCCTCTTCGAGCGGACAAGGCGCGGCGTCGCGAAGCAAAGCCGCGGGCCGCCCATGCTATCTTCGCCGCTGCCGCCCTCGCGCGCCGGAGTCTCCACGCCATGCTGGAAAAATTTGAACGCTATCCGCTCACCTTCGGCCCGACGCCGATCGAGAAGCTCAAGCGCCTGAGCGCGCATCTGGGCGACAAGGTCGAGCTCTACGCCAAGCGCGAGGATTGCAATTCCGGCCTCGCGTTCGGCGGCAACAAGCTGCGCAAGCTCGAATACATCATCCCCGACGCACTTCGCTCGAACGCCGACACGCTGGTGTCGATCGGCGGCGTGCAGTCGAACCATACGCGCCAGGTGGCGGCGGTCGCGGCCAAGATCGGCATGAAATGCCGGCTGGTGCAGGAGGCCTGGGTCCCGCACGAGGACGCGGTCTACGACCGGGTCGGCAACATCATGCTGAGCCGCATCATGGGCGCCGACGTCCGGCTCGTCGACGACGGCTTCGACATCGGCATCCGCAAGAGCTGGGAGGACGCGCTCGCGGACGTCGAGGCGCAGGGCGGGCGCCCATACGCGATTCCCGCCGGCGCCTCGGTGCACAAATATGGCGGGCTCGGCTATGTCGGCTTCGCCGAGGAAGTGCGCGCGCAGGAGCGCGAGCTCGGGTTCGCGTTCGACTATATCGTCGTGTGCACGGTGACCGGCTCGACCCACGCCGGCATGGTGGTGGGCTTCGCCAAGGACGGCCGGCAGCGCAAGGTGATCGGCATCGACGCGTCGGCCACGCCGAAGCAGACAAAGGCGCAGGTGCTCGACATCGCGCGCAAGACCGCGAAACTGATCGAACTCGGCCAGGACATCGCCGACGACGACGTGGTGCTGATCGAGGACTACGCCTATCCCATCTATGGCGTGCCGTCCGACGAGACCAAGGAGGCGATCCGGCTTGTCGCGCGGCTCGAAGGCATGATCACCGACCCGGTCTACGAGGGCAAATCGATGCAGGGCATGATCGACCTCGTGCAGAAGGGCTTCTTCCCCAGGGGATCGAAGGTGCTCTACGCGCATCTCGGCGGCGCGCCGGCGCTCAACGGCTACGCCTACGCTTTCCGCAACGGGTGAGACCGACTCCGTGTCGCCGCGGTTTTCTCGGGGTCGCGAGACGGCGCTCTTTCTTCCCCGATCGCAGCAAGAGCCTGCTCCAGATAGTCGCTGAAGGCGCGCGCTCGTTGCGATGGTCGGCGGCCGGCGGGAAAGACGACGTAAGCCTGGACCGGATCGAGCGCATAGTCGGCGAGGATCTCGACGACCTCGCCTGAGGCGAGCGCTTCCGCGCACATCCAGGTCGATCCGGTCGCGACGCCAAGTCCCGCTGACCGCGCAGGCGACGACGCCGGTCGCCGAGCGCGAACGGACGCGGGGGCTTAACGTCTGGCGCTCGATCCGTCCGCTGCGGCGCGCGACCCAGGTCTCGTCGCCCGTGTCGGCCGGGCCGCTGATGACGTCGTGCCGGGCAAGGTCGGCGAGGCTCGCGGGCGCGCCGCGAGCGGCGAGATAGGACGGCGCGGCGATGAACAGGCGCCTCGCGCTCTCGAGCTTTCGGGCGACGAAGCTCGAATCCGGGCAGGTCGCCAATGCGGAGCGCAAGGTCGGCGCCTTCGGCGATCAGATTCTCGTAGCGATCCGACATCATGAGATCGATCTTGAGCAGCGGATGCCGGGCGAAGAACGCCGGAAGCAACGGCACGATGCGCCGGACGCCATATTCCGGCGGCAAGGCGACGCGCAGCAACGCCGGAGAGCCGGTCGGCGCCGCGCGCCGCGCTCTCCGCCTCTTCGATCGCGAGCAGGGCGTCGCGGGCGCGAACGAGCAACGCCTCGCCGGCGTCGGTGGCGGAGACCTGCCGGGTGGTGCGGACGAGAAGCTTGACGCCCAGTCGGCGCTCGAGCGCCGCAATGGCGCGCGACACGGAGGGCTGGGACAGGCCGAATTCGCGCGCGGCCTTGGAGAAGCTTCCGCTCTCGACCGTTCGCACGAACAAGGCGAGCTGCAGCAGCCGATCATTCATACGAAATCGAATATATCATATTGCATAGCGCGCAATACCTATCGCGCATGCGCATCGCTTAGCTTCAAGCGCATCGAGGCTCCCGGCGCCAATCCGGGGCGCCGGGCAAGAAGAACGAGGAGCATGGCGATGGGCGAACTCAGCGGGAAAGTGGCGATCGTGACGGGAGCGTCGAAGGGCATTGGCGCGGCGATCGCCCGCCGCTTCGGCCGAAGCGGGGGCGGCGGTCGCCGTCAATTATGCGTCGGACAAGGCCGGCGCCGACCGGATCGTCGAGGAAATCAAGCGCGACGGCGGCAAGGCGGTCGCGATCCAGGCGAATGTCTCAAAGAGCGCCGACGTCAAGCGCCTGTTCGCCGAGACCAAGGCGAAGCTCGGCGCGCCCAGCATCCTCGTCAACAACGCGGGCGTGTTCTCGTTTCGAGCCGCTCGAAGCGGTGACGGAAGAGGAGTTCCATCGCCAGTTCGACATCAACGTGTTGGGGACGCTGCTCGCGACTCAAGAGGCCGTCACCGCTTTCGACGGCGAAGGCGGCAGCATGATCAACATCAGCACGATTTCGAGCGTCAATCCGGTGCCGAGTTCGGTCGTCTATTCGGCCTCGAAAAGCGCGGTCGACGCCATCACCAAGGCCTTGGCGAAGGAACTGGGCGATCGCAAAATTCGAGTCAACGCCATTGCGCCAGGCATGACGGAGACGGAAGCCGTGAAGGCCCTCGGCATATCCCTCGATATGGCGAACGCCATCGGCGCGCCAATCCCGCTCGGGCGGCTCGGACAACCCGACGACATCGCCCGCGTTGCCCTGTTCCTGGCATCCGATCAGTCATCCTGGCTGACCGGCGAGCGGATCACCGCCTCCGGCGGCCAACGGTAACGGCAGGAATCCTCAGACAAACGCAAGCCGCCCCTGCGCGAGCAGGAGCGGCCTATGCCACGCTAAGGCTAGACTGACATTACAGTCCGCATACGGCTGTGTATCTGCCGTTGAAGTCGTGATAGAGGCCGCAATTGGTATTTTGGCCCCAATTGTTGCCCGTCGCCATCGCCACAGGCGCGCTCACTGCACCGAACATTGGTCCGATGATCGGAATGCCGCCGTTGTTCCACCCGCCTCCGTTGTAGTTGGGGTTTCCGACCTGGCCAACGGTGGCGGTGTTTCCCTGCTCGCGGGTCGCGACCGTGTCGTTGCCATTGGGAGCGCTGAAGGTCTGCGCAAGAACTGGCGTCGCAAGAAGACTCAACGAAACTGCGGTAGAAAGAAGCGCTAAACGGTACATGATATTCTCCTATGGGTTCTAACCCCTCGGCGAACGAACCTATGAGACGCGTCATCTGTTCCAGCGATCGTGCGGAGTTGAACGCGCGATGTTGACGGCCGCCATGTTCACGCCGCGCTCGCATGGTTCTGGACTACGTGTCGTGTGACGCCACGGGGATCACCACGGGACGCTTCGCCTCGACCGTCGCGTATTATGAGAGCGCCCGGCCGCCCTATGGGGCCGCGTTCTTCGCTGCGCTCGCACTTGAGCTTGGCCTGGATCGGAGTCAGACCCTGCTCGATGTCGACGCCGGCCCGGGCATTCTGGCGATTGGCTTTAAGCGCGAGCCGAATTGTTCGAGCGGGCCTGACCGGTCAAGCTGACCGCCGCTATTGAGCGGGATCGACGCTCACGTAAATCCACGCATCGACGAGACCGTCCTCCGTCTCAACTTGAACGGCGGCGCGGTGGTATTCGCTTCCCTCAAAATCATCCAGGCGGCTCCAATGTTTCGGAAGGTCCGCCGACCTGAAAAGATGAACTTCGATCTTGTCGCCGTCGGCATCGAGAACAAGCGCAGGATATCCGAGCGCGGCTCCCCAACCCTTATCAACGCGCTTGCCTCTGACCGTCCCGATGCTCCACTCGCCCCGCAGACTGGAAAGGTGATGATGATTGGAGCGTCCCGGCGCCAGAGTGCCGTAAGTTGCGAGATGATGGTCGAGGCTCATTGGCTGAGCATAGACGCTTCGTTCGGCGCATCAACGCGGCGCTCGGTCATGCCTCCACTCGCCTGCCGCTCAGTGCAGCGTTTCGATCGCGAGCGCGATCCCCTGCCCACCTCCGATGCATAAGGTGACCAAACCGCGCTTCAGACCGTCGCGGCGCATCGAGTGGATGAGCTTGGTGGTCAGCACCGCGCCGGTCGCGCCGATCGGGTGGCCGTGCGCCACAGCGCCGCCATCGACATTGACGATCTCGTCCGACAGCCCGAGTTCGCGCGCGACGACGATGGCGATCGCCGCAAACGCCTCATTGATCTCCGCCCGTTCGATTGAGCCGATGTCCCAGCCGGCGCGCTGCAACGCCTGCCTGACCGCGGGCACGGGCCCAAGTCCGAACATGCCGGGTTCGACCGCCGCAATGCCATAGGCGACAAGCCGCGCGGCCGGCTTGAGGCCACTCTTCTCGGCCCAGGCCTCGTCCGCGAGCACCATCGCAGACGCCGCGTCGTTGAGGCCCGGCGCGTTGCCGGCGGTGATCGCGCCGTCCGGGCGAAAGGCCGGCTTCAATCGCGCAAGCGCCTCGATCGTCGTGTCTGGACGATTGGCTTCGTCCTGATCGAATGGCGTCGCCCCCTTCTTGCCTGGGACCTGAACCGCCGCAATCTGCGCCTTGAAATGTCCCGCGGCTTGTGCGCGCGCGAAGCGCTGCTGCGAGCGCAAGGCCCATTGGTCCTGGGCTTCGCGCGTGACTTGATATTTCTCGACCAGGTCTTCGGTGTGCCAGCCCGAGTGTTCGCCGGAGAAAGCGTCGTTGAGCCCGTCGCGAAGCACGCTGTCGTAAAGCTGCCCGTCTCCCAGGCGATAACCCCATCGACCGCGTCCGACGAGGTAAGGCGCCTGATCCATGCTCTCCATGCCGCCGGCGACGGCCGCGTTCGCCGCGCCGAGCGAGGATCTCCTGCGCCGCGGAGACGATCGCCTGCGCGCCAGAGCCGCAGACGCGGTTCACCGTCATGGCGGGGACCGTCACCGGCAGGCCGGCCTGGACCGCCGCCTGACGGGCGGGATTCATCTTCGTCCCGGCCTGAATGACATTGCCCATCGCCACGGTTTCGATGTCATCTGGCCTGAGCCCTGCCCGCTCGACCGCGGCGCGGATCGCGACGGCGCCGGAGATCCGACGCCGGCACGTCCTTCAAGGTTCCGCCGAAAGCGCCGATCGCTGTTCGCACAGGTTCGGCGATCACCACAGACCGTGACGTCATGGCTCGCTCCTCGTGTGTCCTCGCAATCAAGCGACCTTCTGCGTGGCCGCGGCGGCGCGGTATCTCGGCGCCGGAGCGGAATTGCCAAACTTCGGCGCGAGCGCACGCCGCGCCTCGTCGAAGCGGGTCCAATCGTCCCCGTCCTGAAGCGGCGGGATCGTCACCACTTCGCCGTGGTCGAGGCCGACCAACGCGGCGTCGACCATGTCCTCGGTCGACATCACGGTGCCGGCTGGCAGCTTGGAATGGTGAAAACCGCCCTTTTCCCAGATGTCGGTCGCTGTCGCGGCGGGCAGCACCGCCTGGACGCGGACGCCTTTGCCAGCGATCTCGTGTTGGAGCGACTGAGTGAAGGCGAGGACATAGGCCTTTCCCCCGCCATACACGCCATTGAGCCTCTCAGGCACGATGCCCACCACAGATCCGATATTGACGATCGTGCCCGCGCCCCGCCCGACGAAGGCGGGCGCGACCGCATAAGTCAGGCGCGTGAGCGCCGTGACGTTCAGCGCAATCATCGCTTCCATCTGATCGACGTTGGAGTCCAGGAGCGGCGTGAGGGCGGCCGTACCGGCGTTGTTGACGAGCATGGTGATTGTCTTGTCGTCGCGCAGCACCGCTTCGATTTTCGCGAGCGCCGCTTTGTCGGCGAGGTCGGCGGGGAGCACTTTGACGGACCGACCCGTCTCCGATGTCAGCCGCGCGGCCAGGGACTTCAATTTCTCGCCGTTTCGCGCCACGAGGATAAGGTCGTAGCCGCGCTTCGCGAGCCGGTCGGCGTAGACGGCGCCGATGCCGGACGAAGCGCCGGTAACAAGCGCCGTTCCAAGGGAGTTGGTCATCTGAAGAACTCCTGATCTGGTCTTGACATTATGCGCATATGCACCTAGTTATGCGTACATGCTCGTAATGTCAAGGACGAGAGCCCGCCATGTCGACCGATAAGCTGCCGCCCCTCGAGGAATGCACCTGTCTCGCTGTCCGCCAGGCCGCGCGCCATGTCACGCAGTTCTATGATCGGCATCTCGCGTCGGCGGGCCTGCGTTCGACTCAGTTTTCCATTCTGGCCAGGTTGCGGCGACATGGCGCAATGACGATCAATGCGCTGGCCGAGGAGATGGTGATGGACCGCACCACGCTTGGCCGAAACATCCTGCCGCTTGAACGCGACGGTCTTATCAGCATCAAGCCGGGCCGCACTGACCGCCGCAGCAAGGAATTGCGATTGACGGACACCGGCCATGAGCGGCTGCGGGCCGCACTCCAGAGCTGGAAGGACGCGCAACGCGAGTTTGCGACCGCCTTCGGCAATGAGCGCACCGTCGGGCTGCGCGCCCTGCTGCACGAGGTCGCGGCGACCGATCTTCCCGTGGAAGCAGGCGGGGTTGGCTGAGTCTCGGCGGCATGCGATGATCGAGCGAACTCCGCTCAGTTTCACTTCGTTGGCTCACATGGGTGCATATACGCCCTTAATCGGCCCACCGCAAAACAGATATGAATACAGGAGGGAGCGATGACCGCCATCGCCGGCGAACACACCGAGACCGCGCCGACCGGATTGCTGACACGAGCGCGGTTCAAATGGCTGGCTTACGCGACGCTTGGCGGCCTCATCGCGGTCGTCGGCGCCCGATACGGTTATGAATACTGGAGCGTCGGGCGCTTCATCGAAAGCACCGACGACGCCTATGCCGGCGGCAATGTCACCCCAATATCGCCGCACGTGGCGGGTTTTGTCGCTGAGATCCTCGTTGGCGACAACGAATATGTGCGCGCCGGACAGCCGCTGATTCGCCTCGACGACCGCGACTTCCGCGCCGCCGCCGATCGCGCGGCTGCGATCGTCGAAGCGCGCAAGGCCACTCTCGACAGCCTCGAACGCAAACAGACGCTGCAAGAGACGGCCATCCGCCAGGCGAAGGCCGACCTCGACGCCAAGAATGCGCAGGCGGCGTTCGCCAAGCAGGACAACCAACGTTACCACGACCTTGCGCAGACCGCCGCCGGATCGCGGCAAAACGCGGAGCGCGCGTCGTCGCTCAACCTGGCGGCGGCAGCCAGCGTGATTTCGTCCGAAGCCGGACTCGACGCCGCGAAGCAACAACTGACAGTTCTGGACGCCGAGATCGCCGTCGCCAAGGCCGACGTCACTCAGGCCGAGGCCGATCTCCATACGGCCGAACTCAATCTCGGTTACACGGATATTCGTTCCCCGATCGACGGCTATGTCGGCAATCGCGCCGCCCAGGTTGGCGCCTATGTCGCGGGCGGCGCCTATCTCGTCACAATCATCCCCGCGCATGACCTTTGGGTGGACGCCAATTTCAAGGAAGAGCCAACTCGAGCACATGGTTCCGGGGCAAGCGGCGACAATCGTCGCCGACGTGCTGCCGAACCACGTCTTTCGCGGCCGTGTGCTGACAATGGCGCCGGCCACCGGCGCCATCTTCAGCGTGATCCCGCCCGAGAACGCGACCGGCAACTTCACCAAGATCGTTCAGCGCGTTCCCGTCCGCATCAAGCTCGACGACGACCCGATGCTCCGGGGTCTCAGGCCGGGCCTTTCGGCGAATGTCGGCGTCGACACGCGATCGTCTCGGGCGACGCACAATGACCGCCGCGGCCATTCCATCAACGGCCGCGCCATCCACGCGAACCCCTCTGAAGCGAGCTGGGTCTGGAGCCTCGGTCCGTTCGTCGTGATGTGCGTCGGCATGTTCATCGCGCTCCTCGACATCCAGATCGTCGCCTCGTCCCTGCAGGATATCGGCGGCGGCCTGTCCGCGGCGCAGGATCAGATCAGCTGGGTGCAGACCGCCTATCTGATCGCCGAGATCATCATGATCCCGCTGTCGGGCTGGCTCACGCGCGTGTTCTCGACCCGCTGGCTGTTCACGGCCTCCGCCGCCGGCTTCACCGTCGCGAGCATGCTGTGCGGGCTCGCCTGGAACATCGAAAGCATGATCGTGTTCCGCGCGCTTCAGGGCATGCTCGGCGCGTCGATGATCCCGATCGTCTTCACCTCGACCTTTCATTATTTCCAGGGTCCGCGGCGCGTCTATTCCGCCGCCGTCGTCGGCGCCATCGCCTCGGTCGCGCCGACGCTCGGACCGGTGATCGGCGGCTTCATCACCGACACGCTCGACTGGCGCTGGCTTTTCTACATCAACGTCGTGCCAGGCATAGCCATATCGATCCTGGTGCCGCACTTCTGGTGAAGATCGACAAGCCGGATCTCTCGCTGCTCAAGGACGCCGACTATCCCGGCATCATCCTGATGGCGATGACGCTCGGAACCCTGGAATACGTGCTCGAGGAAGGGTCGCGGTGGAACTGGTTCGACGACGCGACCATCCGGGATTGCGCGATGATCGCCGCGGTGGCCGGCTTCCTGTTCGTCATCCGTAGCCTCACCTTTCGCGCGCCCCGTCGTCGACCTGCGCGCGCTCGGAAACCGGAACTTCACGCTCGGCTGCATTCTCTCGTTCATCACCGGCATCGGCATCTTCTCGACCATTTACCTCACGCCGCTATTTCTCGGTTACGTGCGCGGATTCAGCGCCTGGCAGACGGGCATGGCCGATTTTTTCGACCGGGGTGGCCTCACTCGTCGGCGTGCCGGTCTATGTCATGCTCGCGAAAGATTCGACACGCGCTGGCTCATGATGATCGGCCTCGCGTCGTTCGGTCTCTCCATGTGGAGCTTCAGCTTCATCACCCACGAGTGGGGCGCGGCGGAGCTCTTCCTGCCGCAGATCTTGCGCGGGTTTCCGCAGGTGTTTGCGGTCGCGCCCAGCGTCAATCTCGGTCTCGGCAGCCTGCCGCCGGAACGGCTCAAATATGCGAGCGGCCTGTTCAACATGATGCGCAACCTCGGCGGCGCGGTCGGCATCGCGGTTTGCGGCGCGATCCTCAACAACCGCACCAATTTCCACTTCCACGCGATCGCGTCGAACCTGACGCCGGCCAATGGCGCGATGACCAGGCTCGTGGACGGGGTCGCTCAGCTCTATGCGGCGATCCCCGGAAGCCCGCAAGCAGGGCATCAGGCGGCGCTCAAGCAGCTCTGGCCTCTCGCCTATCGCGAGGCGTCGACAATGGCTTACGCCGACGCGTTTCTCGCCATCATGGTCGCCTTCATCTTCGCCACGATGTTGGCGCCATTCCTGCGCAACGTCGGCCCGGCGAAAGTCCCCGCGCAGGCTGCGCATTGAAGTGATCCGTCATCGCGAGGAGCGCAGCGACGCGGCGATCCAGTGATCGTCGAGCGCCCTATGCTCCCTGGATTGCTGCGTCGCTTTGCTCCTCGCAATGACGGGGTTGGGGCAGCCTAACCGCAGCG
>CAVXKU010000030.1:0-106499 GCA_963762335.1 uncultured Alphaproteobacteria bacterium
GAACTCGACGAAAGCGCCGGCGTGCTCTGTGAACCGAAGGCTTTCCTTCGCGCCGATCCCGAGAAACGCTCTGCGCGCAAGCGAGTCTTTGAACAGTCCGACCGCGCGGTTCTGCAACGCCCTGTCGAAATAGATCAGCACGTTTCTGCACGATATGAGATGCATTTCACCGAATGACGCATCGGTTACGAGGCTGTGATCGGAAAACACCACCCGCTGGCGAAGGCTCTTGCTGAACGAGGCTCGGCTGTAGGCCGCGGTGTAATAGTCCGACAGGGACGATTTCCCGCCCGACTGGCGATGGTTTTCCGTGAATAGCTTGATGCGGTCGAGCTCATAAATGCCGGTCTCGGCTTTGGTGAGCGCATCCTGATTGACGTCGGTCGCATAGAACAAGGTCCTGTCCTCGAGACCCTCTTCGCGGAACAATATGACGAACGAGTAGAGTTCCTCGCCCGCACTGCAGCCGGCGACCCAGACCTTCAGCGACGGATAGGTCCGAAGATGGGGAACGACCTTCTCTCGGATGGCGCGGAAATAGGCCGGGTCGCGAAACATCTCGCTGACCTGCACCGTGAGGAATCCGAGCAGCTTGGGCAACATCGTCGCGTCGTGCAGCAGCCGGTCCTGCATGGCGGAAATGGTTGCGAAACCCAGGTGCTCGCGCCCCCGCTTCAGCCGCCGCTTCAGCGAAGCCATGGCGTAGCCGCGGAAGTCGAAGTGATACTTCTGGAACAGCGCCTCCAGCAGCAGCCGAATCTCGATCTCCTCGGTCCTGTCCGCCATGCCGTTCACTCAGTTGCTCGGCATCCAAACGCGGATCAGAGAAAGGAGTTTCTCGACATCGAGAGGCTTCGCCATGTAATCGCTGGCGCCGGCCGCAAGGCAACGCTCCTGATCGTCGGGCATGGCTTTCGCGGTCAGCATGATGATCGGCAGCTTTTTCCAGTCGGGATTCTGGCGAATCTGTACGTGTCGCGGTCAGGCCGTCCATGATCGGCATCATGACGTCCATGAGAACGAGGTCGATCGCGTTCCCCCCCTTGCCGAAGGATTTCTCGATCGCCTGGATCGCCTCACGACCGTTTCGCGCAATCTGCACCCGCGCCCCGCGCGGTTCGAGAATGCTCGTGAGTGAATAAACGTTCCGGACGTCGTCCTCGACCACGAGAATTCGCCGTCCTTCGAGCAGCGCATCGCGATTGCGCGCCCTCAGGATCATCCTTTGTTGTTCGTCCGGAAGGTCGGAAATGACTTGATGCAGGAACAGGCTGACTTCATCGAGGAGCCGCTCGGGCGACTTCGCGCCCTTGATGATGATCGACTTCGAATAGCGGCGCAGCCGCTGCTCTTCCTCGCCGGAAAGATCGCGGCCCGTATAGACGATGACGGGCGGAAAGGAATACGCGCTCTCTTTGCTCAAGGTTTCGAGAAGCGAATAGCCGGAGGCGTCCGGCAGGGAAAGGTCAAGGACCATGCAGTCAAAGGTCTGGTCCTTGAGAAGAGCAAGGCACTCGGCGGCGGTGGCGGCCGCGACGGTTTCAACTTCGTGCGAACCCAGGAGACTCCGCACCGCGTCACGCTGAACCGGATCGTCCTCGACGATGAGAACCCTGCGCATCCGCTGAGCCAGCTTCGTTTCCAGCTTCCTCAGAACGTCAGTCAGGTCCTCTCGCTTCACCGGCTTCAACACGTAGCCGATGGCGCCAAGCGAGAGCGCCGTTTGGGCATTGTCGGACGCCGAAACCACGTGAACAGGGATATGGCGGGTGCGCGTGTCGCGCTTGAGCTGATCGAGCACCCAGAGGCCCGAATGGTCCGGCAAGCCCACGTCCAGCACGACGGCGTTCGGATGGAATTCCTTCGCAAGCGCGAGCGCCTCGGTCGCGCTTCCGGCGACAAGGCATTCGAACTCCATCTCGCGGGAAAGATCCCTGAGGATTCCAGCGAAACTCTGATCGTCTTCGATGACGAGGAGCACGCGCCTCTGGCCCGTGAGCCGTTCACGATCGTCCTCGACCCGGCGGGCCGGCTGACGATTGTCCGCAGGCGCCGGGACTGGGCGTCGGCAGGCTCAAGGGCAAGTGGCAGCGGCGAGGCCTGAGCCGGCATCCGTCTCGCGGCCGCACATTCGCGGCGCTAAAGGTATCGGGAATGAGCACGGTGAACGTGCTGCCTTCGCCCTCCGCGCTTCTGAGCGCGAGCGTTCCACCGAGCAGGCGGACAAGTTCTCGACAGATCGACAGTCCGAGGCCGGTGCCCCCGTACTTTCGGCTGATCGTTCCGTCCGCCTGCCGAAAGGGCTCAAAAACGGCCTTCTGCTTGTCCTCGGAAATGCCGATGCCTGTGTCCGCGACGGATAGCGCGATCTGGCCATCGGAGGCGCGCCGGACACGCAACTCCACCTTGCCCTGTTCGGTGAACTTGAATGCGTTCGAAAGCAGATTCCGCAAAATCTGTTCAAGTCTCTGCCCGTCGGTCTCGACGTGGCTCGGGCATCCGGCGTCGATCTCGATCCGGAACTCCAGACTTCTTCTTTTCGGCGACCGGCCTGAAGAGGTTCGAGAGATCTCTGGTCAGCCGCGCGATCGCAACCGGCTCGGGCTTGATCTCCATATGGCCCGCCTCGATCTTCGAAAGGTCGAGAATGTCGTTGATGAGCGTCAGCAAATCGTTGCCGGACGACTGAATCGTCTGAGCGTAACGCACCTGCTCGTCGCTCAGCCGGCCATTGTCATTGTCCGCGAGGAGCTTCGCGAGGATCAGCAGCGAATTCAGCGGCGTCCTGAGCTCGTGCGACATGTTCGCCAGGAAATCGGATTTGTATCGGCTCGCCTGTTCGAGTTCCTGAGCCCTGACTCGCACGATCTCGTTGGCGCGCTCCAGATCGTCTCGCTGGCCTTCGAGCAGCTGCGCTTGTTCCTCGAGCTGCGAATTCGTTTGCTCAAGTTCGGCCTGCTGGAGTTCGAGGCGGGACTGCGACTCCTTCAGCGCTCGGCTCTGCTCTTCGAGTTCTTCGTTCGATACCCGCAGCTCCTCGCCCTGCGCCTGGAGCTCTTCGGCTTGGCGCTGCGTCTCTTCAAGGAAGTTCTGAAGCTCCACGCGATAGTTGGCGGATCGGACGGCAATACCAATTGCGTCCGACATCTGCTCGAGCAGCGAAAGGGCGTCCGCATTGAGCGGATGGATGAAGCCAAGCTCCAGCACGGCGTTTGTCGATCCGTCCACGTTCGCGGGGGAAATGACCAGGTGCCTCGGCTTCCCTTCTCCGAACGCCGAACCGATGGCGAGATAGCCCTCGGGGACGTCGCGGACGAGAAAGGATCGGCCCTCGACCGCGGCCTGTCCAAGCAACCCCGCGCCGCGTTCAAAATTGGTCGGAATCTTCGCTTCGGCAGGAACGCCATAGGTCGAAACCCGACGGTAGGAGCCGTGGCTGTCCCTTATGAAAATAGCGCCGGCGTGGGCGTCCAGATATTGGCAAAGGTATCCCAGAATGTTGTCGCCAAGCTGCTCGGTCGGCTGGTCGCCGAGCATCGCCTTTGAGAGCCCGACTCGTCCCGCCCTGAAGCCAGTCTTCCCGCCGTCGGGCGGCCTCGGCGCGAAAGATCAGGAAACCAATGACCCCGGTGAGGCCGATTCCGAGCAGGCTGGAAATAATGCCGCTGCCGATCGCCCTCCAGTAGGCGTCAGCCATTTCCGCAAGCCGCTTCGCGCGCAGATCGATCTCTTCGTGCTCCATCGCCGAAACCTGGTCGCGGATTGCATCCATGTCCTGCTTACCGCGATCGCTCTGAACGACCGCGAGCGCCGCGGCCTGTCCCTGGGTTTGGCGCAGATCGATCGTTTGTTTGAGCTCGCCAAGCTTGGCCGCCAATGCGCTGTTTCAGGGTTGCGAGACGGTCCTGCTGCGCGGGATTGTCGATCGTCAGTCGCTGCAGCGCATCGAGGCGCGGCCCAATTTCCTGCGCCGCTGCGCTGTAGGGATCGAGGTAGCTTTCGTTACCGGTGAGCAGATAGCCCCGTTGGCCGGTTTCGGCGTCTTTCACCGTGGAAAGCACGTCTTCCAATGCGGTCAACGTGTCACCGCTGTGGACAACGAGGGCGCTATCCGCTTTCAAGGTTTGGAAATTGAAATACGCGACCGCGCCGGTCGCCATGAAGAAAATGATGGCGGCGGCTAAGCCGAGCCAGATCACCGGATCCGTGCTCGACCCCAGCGCCGTTGAACGGGCCATATTCGTTCCTTTCATCGGTCTTACCGAACGGGCGCTGGTCGAGTCGTACTTACTGACAAAGATATTTGCGCGGCAACTTCGCGGCCCAATTGTTCATATCCGGTATTCCGCAATTGTCCTTGTCTTCCCGAGGGAAGGCTGGCCAATGATCGAGCTCATTGCCAGCGCCCGCTCAACATGGCATGCCCGTAGCCGCCCGCCGTCGCCATGATGCGGCATGGGCTCATGCCTTGAAGCGGGAATGCTGGTCGCAAAACCCGCTCCTTGCGCGAGTAGCCCACACGTTGACCCCACGACCTTTGAACACGAGAACGATCATGACTAAAACTTGGCTCATCACCGGCTGTTCCACGGGCTTTGGCCGCCTGCTCGCTCAAGCTGCCCTCGATCGCGGCGACCAGGTCGTAGCGACGGCGCGCGACCCCGCCACGCTTGCAGACCTGGCCAAGGCCTTTCCTAAGACCGCGCGAACAGTGGCGCTGGATGTGACCAAAGCGGGCGACGCCGAGAAGGCTGTAGCCGCGGCGACCGGGGCCTTTGGCAGGCTCGACGTTTTGGTCAACAACGCCGGTTTCGGTTTCATTGGAGCTATCGAGGAGGCGACGCCCGACGAATACAGGCCGATGTTCGAGACCAATGTGATTGGTCTGCTTGAAACGACGCGGGCGGCGCTGCCTGCGCTGCGCAAGGCGGGTCCTGGCGGCCGCATCGTCAACATGTCGTCGGCCGCGGGGATCAAGGGCCTGCAGGGCTCGGGACACTATAACGCGACCAAATTTGCGGTCGAAGGCATTTCCGAGGCTTTAGCCCAGGAGGTCGCCCCGTTCGGCATAGCCGTCATCATCGCGGAGCCTGGTCCATTCCGAACCGACTTCCTCGGCCGCTCGATCTCGCTCGCCAAAAAGGAGATGCCGGAATATGCGACGACGGCCGGCGTGTTCCGAACCTTCCGGGCCAACAACGACGGCAAGCAGGTCGGCGACCCGAGCAAGGCGATCAAGGTCATGCTGAAAGCGATCGATTCGGACAAGCCGCCGCTCCACCTGCCGCTCGGAGCTCGCGCGCATGCGTTGGCGCGCACGAAGATCGCGGAGTTCACGCAGGACATCGACGCGTGGGAGGCGGAGTTCCAAGGCGACCGAGTACGAATGAGGGAGTTTGCGAGCGGAGCGTCGGGCAGTCCTCCGACGCACGCCTCACCTAACAATTTGTCGTGGCGCCATCAGTCGGCGTCGCTTGGCGCCGATCCCTGCCGAGTTCTGATCTCGCCCAGATCGCGCTCGAGAAAATAATTGAGGAAGGTGCGGATCGCGGCGATGGCGGCAAGCCGCGCCACCTCGTCCCAGCTCGTGGTGATCGCGGTTTCCAGAACGTCGGCGGCGAGTTGGAAGGTGAGGCCCGCGACGAGCCAGCGGCCCAGGCGCAGCCACACCTCGCGCTCGTGGTGACCGTCGCTCGACGAGAACATCGTCCATAAGCCCAGGAAGAAGGCTTCGATCGCTCCGACGACGATGAGGACCAGCGCCAGCCAGTCGATGGCGTCGACGGCGAGGTTGGTCGCGAGGACTAGCCACTCTCTCACCGCGTCGCCCTCATGAGGAAGCGCGCCGGTCGATTCGTCCTCAGCTCAAGCATGTGGGTGGTCAAGCGGCGGTCTGAGCCCGCCGCTTGCCGTTTGCTCCGCCCGCTCAGTGCATGCCGGCGGCAGTGTCGTGCATCGCCTTCAGCGCGTCGTCGAGCGTGAAGGTGTTGGGCTTCTGG
Organism: uncultured Alphaproteobacteria bacterium; assembly: GCA_963762335.1. Classification (GTDB taxonomy): domain Bacteria; phylum Pseudomonadota; class Alphaproteobacteria; order Rhizobiales; family Beijerinckiaceae; genus Roseiarcus. The sequence goes on from CAVXKU010000030.1 coordinate 6,000, forward strand.
ATGGGCGGGAAATCCTTGAAGGTCGCCGCCCATTGCGACGGCCGCCGCCTGCGCGCCGTAGATCATGAAGACGCGGTGCAAGTACCAGTCGTAATAGCTGTTCGAAGTGATATCCGCTCGCTCGAACGGGTCGGTGCGAAGATTGAAGAGCTTCGGCACTCTGAGCTTCGTGAACGGCTCCGCCCAGACCTGCAGCGTGCCCTGGCAGCGCTGCTCCATGAACACGACCTTCCAATTGTCGTAGCGCAAGCCGAGCACGTCGCCGTCGTCGCTCAGATACATGAAGAAATTGCGCGGACTCTTCTTCTCCTGCCCCGTCAGGTAGGGCACGAGATTGTACGCGTCGAGATGATTTTTGTAGGTGCGGCCGATCGCCTGATAGCCCTTCTTCAGCTTCTCGATGATGTCGGGTTCGCCGGCCATCGCGAGGAAGGTCGGGAACCAGTCGTGGTGCTGCACGATCTCGTTCGAGACCTGGCCCGGCTTGATCTTGCCCGGCCAGCGCACGACCATCGGCACGCGGAACGCGCCCTCCCAATTGGTGTTCTTCTCGCTGCGGAACGGCGTCATGGCGGCGTCGGGCCATGAGTTCATGTGCGGGCCGTTGTCGGTCGAATACATCACGAACGTGTTGTCGGCGATGCCGAGTCTCGTCGAGAAAATCGAGCGCCTGGCCGACGTTCTTGTCATGGTCGATCATGGTGTCGTGATAGGGCGACTGCCAGCGTCCCGCCTGCCCCTTGCTCTCGGGCTTCGTGTGCGTGAAGGCATGCATGTGCGTGAAGTTGAGCCAGACGAAGAACGGCTTGCCGGCATCGTTCGCCTTCTTCATGAATTCCTTGGCGCGCGCGACGAAATCGTCGTCGCAGGTTTCCATGCGCTTCTTGGTGAGCGGGCCTGTATCCTCGATCTTCTGCTTGCCGACCTTGCCCCAGCGCGGCTCGACGGTCGGATCGTCCGTGTCCGTCGCGAAGGAGTGCATGACGCCGCGCGGCCCGAACGTCTTCTTGAAGTTCGGGAAGTCCTTCTCGTTGGGGTAGTCTTCCTGTTCCGGCTCCTCCTCGGCGTTGAGGTGGTAGAGGTTGCCGTAAAACTCGTCGAAGCCGTGATTGGTCGGCAGCATCGAGTTGAGATCGCCAAGATGGTTCTTGCCGAACTGGCCGGTCGCGTAGCCCTGGTTCTTGAGGGCCGCGGCGATCGTGATGATCTTCTCGTTCATGCCGATCGGCGCGCGCGGGAATGCCGACCTTGGAGAGACCGGTGCGATAGACGCTCTGCCCGGTGATGAAGGACGAGCGGCCCGCCGTGCAGGATTGTTCGCCGTAGGAATCGGTGAACATCATCCCTTCCTTGGCGATGCGATCGATGTTGGGCGTCTGATAGCCCATGAGGCCGTGCGAGTAGCAGCTCAGGTTCGCGATGCCGATGTCGTCGCCCCAGATGACGAGAATATTCGGCTTGTCCGTCTTTGATTGGGCATTTCCCTCTCCTACCTTTGAATTGAATCTTCAATGGACGTTCGAATTCCGGCGCTGATGGCCGGGAGCGCGGAACAACCATCGTTTAAGTCATCGCGCCCTATTCGAACGGTCCGACGTGAAACACCATGCTCATGATCGCTGCGACGCCGATCAAGAGGAGAACGAGCGCCGTAACCAGAGTGAACGACACCGGAAAGATGGTCTCGCCGTGGATGAGCCCTTCCTCCCGCATCGACTCTCGCAAGTGGCGCAGCCCCAGCATGAACTGCACGTGGTAGACGATGCCGATAACGAGCATCACGATGCCGAGCCCGACCAGAGCGAGGCCGAAGTTACGCGGCGCGGCGGCCTTGGTGATGATATCCTGATCGCGCAGCTTCTGAAACACCTGCGCAATGGTGAAACCGAAGCCGATCAGCGACAGCGACGTGCGGATCACCGACATCAGCGTCCGGTCGGCGCTCATGCGCGTGCGCTGAAACGACATGCCGGTGCGGCGTGACGAGAGCTCGGTGTTCGCGTCCAACTTGAGATCAGGGCTCGCCATCGTCCTCTCCGCGATTTGACGGCTCAATTGGATGCCGGCCGGGCGACCCAATGATACGCGATGCGCTCGAAGGGACCGCGCAAGCAGCAGATAAGGGATAAACGCCAGCAGAATCGCGATCACCGCGGACTGGCCTGGGTAGAACGTGTCCAGCACCTTCCATTGATAGATGATGTCCATGACGACGCCAAGAATCAGGATGCGCGCCGTCGAGACGATTCCTTCCCACAGACGTCCGCTGCGCCCCTCGGAGTCGCGGACGCCATGGATCAAGGCCCAGACATAGGGCCTGCGTCCGAGCCGCGCGTCATGAATGCCGTCGCGCAGCGCGGCGATGATCGCCATCGCCGGTTGCAGAATGAAGCGAAAGGTCATCGGACCGCCCGGCCGATCAAGAATGTCGCGTCCAAAGACGACCGAGACTTTCGGCGGTCACCCCGTACCAAGCCACGCCGAGAGCGAGGAGGCCAACCATGAGCAAGAGCGCGACGCGCGCCTGCCAAATCGCGCTTTTCGACGGCGCGTCAGTCAAAGCCCGGACACTCTGCATACGACGCAGATCCGTTCAAGGCGAGACGTTCAGCATCTTTGCCTCAGGATCGCGCCGATGTTAACAGTGATTGCTCGAGTTGATTTCGATAGTCGCTGTCCGATCGCCTGTCAAAGCCGCTCTTGCGCGGCGGTTCTGCCTCGCCAATAGCGTGGAAGCGCAAGGAGCGCATCGGATGCCAACAGCGAGTGAAGACGCGGAAACGTCGGCCGATCGCGCCGCAGGCGATTCGCGCGTTCTATGAGTTGCATCCCTATCCAGCGCCCGTCGCCAGCCTCGAGCGTCGCCTCGATCGCTATCGGGACCCGCGCCGGCGCCGGGCGCAATCTCTGCTGCTGTGGCCATTGGAGAAGCCGCGGCCAGACAGAACGATCCTTGTCGCTGGATGCGGAACGTCGCAGGCCGCGCGGCACGCGCTCATGGAGCCTGACGCGCGCGTGACCGCGATCGACGTCAGCGAAACGAGCTTGCGCCACACCCGCGATCTTCAAGAGAAGCACGACATACGAAATTTGCAGCTCCACCGGCTTGCGATCGAGCGGATCGCGGAGCTCGGCGAGACATTCGACCAGATCGTTTGCACCGGCGTGCTTCACCATTTGAGCGATCCGGACGCGGGTCTTCGCTCGCTGCGCAACGTCCTTGCGCGTCAATGGCGCCATGCACATCATGGTCTACGCGCCTTACGGACGCGCCGGCATCTACATGATGCAGGACTATTGCCGGCTTGCTCGGGATCGGCGTCCGGGACGACGAACTGCGCGATCTTGGGCGAGACGGTTCAAGCGCTGCCCATCGACCATCCGATCGCCGGCGTCGTGAAACGGGCGAAGGATTTCGCGCGGCCCGACGCGCTCGCCGACGCGTTGCTGAACCCTCAGGACCGCGCCTATTCCGTGCCGCAGCTTTACGATTGGCTCGAGCGGTGCGGCCTCAAGTTCGGGCGCTGGTACGAGCAGGCGGCCTACCTTCCCCAGTGCGGAGCGATCGATGACGCGCCGCATGGCGCTCGCCTTGCAGCGCTTCCCTCGCGCGCCCAACATGCGGCGATCGAGCTCCTGCGCGGAACGATGGACAGGCACAGCTTCGTCGCCTACCGCGACGATCGCCGAAAGGAAGCCCAGCCGATCACATTCGAGGGCGACGCCTGGCGCGGCTTCGTTCCGGTTCGGCTGCCGTGGACGCTAACGATCAAGGATCGAGCGCCTGCTGGCGTCGCGGCGGTGCTCATCAATCCGAGCCACACCTATCCCGACCTCGCGCTTTTCATCGACGCCGCGCAGGAGCGGCTGCTTGCGGCGATCGACGGCGAGCGTTCCGTTGCGCGAGATCCTGCAAAGCGCGGGAGCGATCGGCGACGAGAAGGGCCGCCAGTTTTTCAAGCGGCTCTGGGAGCACGACCTCATCGTGTTCGACGCGAAAGCGGCCGCTCTAGGTCAGCCGCAAGGCGCCGCTCAGGCCGGCCCGGCGCGCACCACGCAGCGAAAGCCGACGTGGCTTGTCGACGTGTCGATCGGCTCGGCGTGTCGCGCCGCGGGGCGGTAACGGCGGCAATAGTTCGGCGCGCAGAGATGCGAGCCGCCTTTCAGCACCTTGCGGGGAATGCGAATCTCGGGCTGGCAGGGGTCGTAGCTCTGCGCTTCCGGGCCGCCGCGCGGGTTCTGCGGCACGCAGCAGGCCTTGGGCGCGTCCGCCGGGTGGCGGGTCGACCAGAAGTCGGTCGTCCACTCCCACACATTGCCGATCATGTCGTAGATTCCGTAGCCGTTAGGCGGAAACGACCTGACCGGCGACGTGCGCTCAAAGCCGTCCTGCTTCAGGTTCTGCTGCGGAAACGCGCCCTGCCAGGTGTTGGCCATCTGCTTGCCGTCGGGCGTGAACTCGTCGCCCCAGGAATATTCCGCGCCATCAAGTCCGCCGCGCGCCGCAAACTCCCACTCGGCCTCGGTCGGCAATTCCTTGCCGGCCCAGCGCGCGTAGGCCTCGGCGTCGCGATAGGCGACGTGCACCACGGGATGGTCGTCCATTCCGCTGATCGAACTGCGCGGTCCATACGGTCTTCGCCAGTCGGCGCCGAACTTGAACCGCCACCATTGCGACCAGTCCTTGAGATCGACCGGCTCCTTCGGAGGCGAAAAGACGAGCGACCCCGCCTTCAGCATGTGCGGCAGCGCGCCCGGATAGTCCTCCGCCTTCGGCGCGATCTCGGCGAACGTCACATGCTTCGTCGCGTTGACGAACTTGCGGAACTGGCGGTTCGTCACCGGCGCGCTGTCGATCCAGAAGGCGCCGACGCTGACCCGGTGCGCTGGCGCTTCCTCGGGATAGTGCCCGTCCGAACCCATGCGGAATTCGCCGCCCGGAACGAAGACCATGTCGGCGAGCGGATCCGCCTGCGGCGGCGCGACGCGTGTCGGAAACGTGGCTCTGTGAACTCATGTAGCGCCCTGCTCGATCGGCGGATGGCGACGAATGACATGGATTGGATCAATTCTCAAAATCGCAGATCGTCGGAGGAACCGTCCTCGGAAGATGCAGAGCCGCGAGGGCTGGACGCTGCGAGGTCGCTGAAGGCGTCGCTGCTAAGCGCCTGATTTGCGGATCGTTCGGTCTACGACGGGAATAGGCGCCGCTGAACCAAAGTATCGCCTTCCGATCCGGCAGCTTAGCAAAGGGTAGCAAAACGCGGTCGTTTTTCGGCGAACATTGGAACTCAGTCTTTATTCGCGCGTTTTATGCTGGCAATTCGATGGAAGCTACGGTGAGAAGCGCTAATGTTGGACCTTATTACTAAATCATAGTCCAGCATTCGTGACCGGAGAAATGTTCCTCGGGCTCTCGCTTGGTCTGTTTGGTGTCGCCCTGGTCGGCGCCATGCGCGACAGATATTCGGTTAGAGTGCCCGTTGCGAGGACGAGGACCAGATCCCCGCGCTGATCGCGAGCCGACATCGTCTACACCCCGCACAGCCCATTTTTGATGAACGAATTCTGTCCGAAGGCTAGCGTGTTAAGCGCGACCTAAGGTCCGACTTAAATCCGCGATCGCGGTTTTTCTTTAAATTCAAGGCTAAAACGTTTAGAAGCGCGCCCAGTGAGTTCAATGTCTCCTTGGCCAGCGCGGGTGCTCGCGCGTTCCGACGCGCTATATAGCTAGCGCATTACACACATGCGTCATCTGCCGGTTTTTCTAGAGCTTAACGGCAAGGCCGCAATCGTCGTGGGCGGCGGCGTGGTGGCGGCGCGCCGGGCCGAGCATCTGATTAAATCCGGCGCCCGCGTTACGACCTTTGCAGCGGTGCTCACTGATGATTTTCGCGAGCTGCTCGGCGCCCCGAACTTTCGTCATGAGACGCGCGATCCCGAGCACAAGGATTTCGAAGATTCGGCGCTTTGCTTCGTAGCTGTCGAGGACCAGCGCTTGTCGGCAGAGGCATGGGCGGCGGCGAAGCGCGCCGGCGTGTGGGTCAACGTGGCCGACCAGCCCCAGTTTTGTGATTTCATCATGCCATCGATCATTGATCGCGATCCGCTCGTTATTGCGATTTCGACCGGAGGCGCTTCGCCGATTTTGGGCCGCATGCTGAAGGCGCGCATGGAAAGCCTCGTTCCCTCCGCGTATGGCCGTCTCGCGGAGCTCATGGGCGGATTCCGCGACGCAGTGGCTAGTTCGATCGCCTCTCCGATCATGCGCCGCCGATTCTGGGAAACGGTCCTCGAGGGACCGATCGCCGAGCGTGCGCTTTCCGGCGATGAGCGCGCCGCCAGCGCCGAACTTGCCCGCGCCCTCGAACGGGCCGCGGCCGAGGGCGCCGGGGCGCCGCGCGGTGAGGTCTACCTCGTTGGCGCGGGGCCCGGCGATCCCGATCTTCTGACCTTCCGCGCCCTTCGTTTGATGCAAAAGGCCGATGTGGTGCTCTACGACCGTCTGACCGACGAAGCGCGTGATGAATCTGGTGCGGCGGGAGGCGGAGCGCATTTACGTCGGCAAGCAGCCGGACGAGCATGAGTTGCCGCAAGGTGAGATCAGCGCGCTCCTGGTCAAGCTCGCGAAAGAAGGCAAACGGGTGCTGCGCCTCAAGGGCGGCGATCCCTTCATGTTCGGCCGCGGCGGCGAGGAGATCGAAGCGCTCGCCGCGGAGGGGATCCCGTTTCAGGTCTGCCCGGGTATCACCGCGGCGATTGGCGCGTCGGCCTATTCCGGCATTCCCCTCACCCATCGCGATCACGCGCAAGCCTGCGTCTTCGTGACCGGACATGGGAAGGACGGCAAAATCGATCTCGACTGGACGGCGCTCTTGCAACCGCGCCAGACGGTTGCGATCTATATGGGGCTCCGCAACGTGGAGGCGCTGACGCGCGAATTCATCGCACGGGGCGCGGACCCTGATCTGCCGGCCGCGATCATTGACAACGCGACCCGTCCCAACCAACAGGTCGTTGTGGGCGCGCTCGGAACGCTCGCGGCGAGAGCGCGTGCAGCGGACCTGCGGGGTCCCTCGATCATCATCGTCGGGACGGTCGTAAGGTTGCGCGACACGCTCGATTGGCTCCCGGCGGTTGAACAGATGCCGTCAGCCGCTGATGGCCGCTCGGCCACGGCGAGCGGGAAGGACTGAGATGGTTTCGCGCGACGAGGTCATGGCGGCGCTGGCGGCGGATTCCCGGCCCGGACGGGCGCGCGTCTTTGCCCGAATCTGGAGCAGTTTCTGGCGTGACGATTCGCGACGGCAAGGTGTTCGTCGCCATCGGCATAGACCCCTCGCGGGCAAAGGCGATGGAGCCGATGCGGGCTGAAGCCGAAGCGGCGATCAGAGCGATTCCCGGCGTTGTCGGCGCGGTGGTGACGCTGACGGCCGAGGCCGCGCGCACTGTCGCCGGCGCTTCGCCCAGTCACACCCATGCCGGTCACACCCATGAAAGCAAGGCGCCGCCGGTACGACACGGTCGGCCGAGCGAACCGCTGCCTGGCGTCAAGCACATCATTGCCGTCGCCTCTGGCAAGGGGGGAGTGGGCAAGTCGACTGTCGCCTGCAATCTTGCGGTCGGGCTTGCGAAGCTCGGACTTGCCGTTGGCGTTCTCGACGCGGACCTGTTCGGGCCGTCCATGCCCAAGCTGTTCGGCCTCAATTCCAAACCGAGCATAGCGCCGGACGGCAAGCGGCTCATTCCCCTCGAAAGCTTCGGCGTCAAGGTGATGTCGATCGGGTTCCTGATCGACGAGGGCGCGCCGGTGGTCTGGCGCGGCCCCATGGTGGTGTCGGCGCTGAACCAGCTCTTGCGTGAGGTCGTGTGGGGCGAACTGGACGTGCTCGTGGTCGACATGCCGCCTGGCACTGGCGACACGCAGCTGACCATGGCTCAGAATGTGCCGCTCGCCGGCGCGGTGATCGTTTCGACGCCGCAGGATCTGGCGCTGATCGACGCCCGGCGGGGCATCGCGATGTTCAACCAGGTCAAGGTGCCGCTCATCGGCGTGGTCGAAAATATGAGCTACTTCGTCTGTCCGCATTGCGGCGGGCGAACGGACGTCTTTTCGCACGGAGGCGCTCGCAAGGAGGCCGAAAAGCTCGGCGTTCCCTTCCTTGGCGAGGCGCCGCTCGACGTTGCGATCCGCATCAATTCCGATGACGGGCGCCCGGTGGTCGCGACCATGCCCGAGAGCCCGCAAGCGAATGCTTTTCTTGAGATTGCGCGACGCGTGGCGGACACGCTCGCGGCCGGCGCGCCGGGCGCAAAATCTGCGCCGCGCATCCGCATCCTTCAGTGAAGGGAAACGCGATGTCCTGGCCGACCGATATCACGGCGATGGAAAAAGGGCGTATTTTGGAAGTCGCCTACGACGATGGCCGAGTGATTCGCCTGCCCGCCGAGAAGCTGCGCGTCGAGAGTCCGAGCGCCGAAGTGCAAGGTCACTCGCGAGGCCAGAAAAAGATTGTTACCGGCAAGGAGAACGTCGCCATCGTCGCGATCGAGCCGGTTGGCAATTACGCGATCAAGATCGTGTTCGACGACGGACACGACACCGGCCTCTACAGTTGGGACTACCTGCGCAAGCTCGCCGGCTAGACGCGCCCTGTTTGAAGGCTTGAGTTGGCGGCGGCGGCAAATCGGTGTCGCCTACACTCCAGACCTAAGTGGTCTCCCGCCTCACGCCTCCGGGCAAGCGGGTGATTATTTTTTCTGAACCGGCCAGATAGCATCAATTAATTCTTGATTTGTTCTTGTTTTTCCCCCAATGTCGGAATCGGTAGCTGACGGAAGGCCGCCATGCTCGCAGGGCCAGAGATCCCGCGGCGCCCGAGCATTCTCGTGCGGCAAAACACCGATGGACCAAAACATGAACGCTGCTGGTCAAATCGCTGTCACGCTAGCCGGGCTTATCGGATTTGGTCGTATCTTCCTCGCGGACGATAGCGACAGCCATCGCCTCAGCGGTTGGCTGATTCTTGTCGGTCTAGTCGGGAAGATTGCACTGTCGATCTAAAGCGAGTTGCTTGCGGACGGAGGCGGTAGAATGGACCGGCTCGGGTGGCAATCTCTGTCGGTAAAGCAGAAATAGAGTTAAGCTTGCCCCATGAGCAACTGGTCCCTCCCGCATGCCAAATCATGGGCTAATCGTCCCGACGGCGCTTTCGCGACGACAAAAGCGCGAGGAAAAATCTGCTACGGAAAATCTCGTGTAACCCATTGATAAGTCTCGTTTCGGACGAGAGAATCCAAGGAAATCAAAGAGAATCCAACGGCAATAAACTGGAGTTTTCGCGACCAAATGGCCGGGAGCCAAGAAAACCCAAATCAGGGTCGCCCATACGGAACGTTGCTGCAGCCGCCGAGCAGGAGCCAAACCAACTCCATCCAAATGCAAAGCGGTCTAGCTGATTTCCAGGCGCTCTCTTGGCTCAGCCCCGACGCTCGGAGACCGCGGGAGTCGGCTACCGGCCGTTGTTCATAGAGACGGAAGCTGCGGCGTCGCCGCAGAGGGGCCGCCTGCGAGGATCCGCCACAACTGCCATTTCATCGTGAACCTGGCGCCTCGGTAAATCACGTCCGCGGCCAGAAAAACGAGCAGCGCCCCGACAGGGTAGCGGTAGCGAACAACCGGCTGGGCCAAGACGTAAGGCAGCATCAGCAGAAGTAATGGCGCGCCGACATACACGTAGCGCCAGTCCCTGCCAGCGAGCCTCATGCCTAGCCCGATGAACCCGGCGAGCGTGATCATCCAAATCGCAGCCTGCTTGAATATGGCGGCGCTCGAACTTGCGCCGTAGAACATCCAGCGCGATGGGAAGTAGAACTCCCGCACGTGTCTCGCTGCGATCTTTAGAGCGCTTAAGGGGTGTCGGCTTATCCACTCTTTCGTACGGGCGGCTGAAAGTCGGTCGTAGGCCAGCTCGCCTCCAGCTGTCTTCAAACGGGCAAGGGTCGTGGGATTGAGAAACGGCGAGACTTCACCGAGGCGATTGACGAAGACTTCCATTTCGTTAGAGGGACTGATCGCCTTGTCGTGATATCCGAGCGCGAAATTAAAACCGAAGCTCGTCCGCGTCCACACCTTCTCGCCGAATACAGCTTCATTGCGCAGCGCCCAAGGGTAGGAAACTACGACGAATAAGGCCGCTGAAACGCCAACCGCGCCCATGAGACCTGTCCAGCCGCGCTTTCGCAGGGCGAGCCAGCCGAGGATCCCGAAACAGGCGAGCGCAGCCGGAAGACTAAATAAACTCAATATGACGGCGCCGCCCGCCAGCAGAATGAACTCGGGCCAGATTGGGCGCCGTTCAACGGAGTCGAGTTCGAGCGCGCGAGCCAAGCAGAGTCCGATCCCGGCCGCTGCGATGGCGCCCTCCCAACGTCGAAAATCATTCATTTCGTAAAACAAGTTCAGGGGAAGTAGGGAGAGAACGGCGAGGGCGCCAATCCGCGCGATCGGCGCCAGGCCCAGTCTCTCAAACGATACGTCGAGAGCCAGAAAACTCGCATAAACGAATGTCAGCGAAAGGCACGTGAGGACGAATTCCGCCCATGGCGCGCCCACTCCGAGCCAACGATAAATCGTTCCGGCCAATACGGGCATTCCCGGCGAGAGATGCGCGGTTAGACCTGTACCCGGACCATAGGCGTCCGCCAGTTCGCCTCTGGTGGCGAAGGCGGCCGCCTCGTAGAACGCCTCACTCGGGAGGATGCGAAATCCGTCAAGAAACAGCCATCCAAATCTGAGCGCCGCCCCGACGATCAGTATCCCGGCCATCCATCGGAACGCGATTCTTCGATCATTGAGCTTTTCGTTGGCGGACGCGAGGAAACCCACCCATCGGAAACCGTTAAGGCGTGCGATTGCGGGAACCGTCATTGGCTCGGCGGCGTCCCGTAGGGCATGAGCCCTAGGCCGATTCAGTCTGATCGAAGTTTCCCGGACGGCCTCCGGCGTCATCCGAAGTTCGCGCGTTTGCGGCGTGGGCTCAAGCTGAAAAACTCGGCGGGTTTCGGCGGCGGACCGCGATGCTGACTCGGCGCGTCCCTGACGTCAGGCGAGACGAGCATCGCTCCCGTCGACGGCCTGTCGCCGTTTTGCGCGGCGCCTTGCGAAGCTTCGGAGGGCGTGATGCTTTTCCGCGCCCACCTGGCGCGACGGGCGGGGAAGGCGGGATCAGAAGCGCGAGAGAACCGTGCCCGCGATGTCGCACTGGAAGCCGCCAAGCGCGCGCGAGATCTTGGAGATGTCTCTCACCCTCGTTCGATGCCGCCGAGCTGCAATGATCGCGGCGCCGACGCGGGACGCGACAACGTAAGCATCCGCGCTCTCGAGCGCCGCAGGCGTGTCATATATGACCACGCCATAGTTGCGTTGAGCGTTCTGAGACAGCGTCAGAAATTCCTTGGAGCTCAGCAGTTCCTGAGGGTGCGGCGCCGTTGCGCCAGCGACGAGCAGCGACAAGCCGGGAACGATGTCGAGAGTGACCGGCGGCAATTCGGCGTCGCCATGGGTCAGGGCCTCGACCAGCCCTTCGGTCTTCGGATCCACGCCAAACAGCGCAGCGAGCCTTGGCTTTCTTAAGTTTGCATCGACAAGGAGGGTGGGAACGGCCATTTGGGCGAAGGACAGCGCCAGATTGGCGGCGAAATACGTGACCCCTACGCGCGCATGCGGCCCAATGACCGCGAAGGCGTTCTTGCCCTGCGACAATGGCCCAGTAGCGAGCGCGGACCGTACGGAGCGGAAGGCCTCAGCGGCGGTGCTGAAAGGTTGGTATCCGACGACCAGTTCGCGCGAAAATCGGGCTTCATCGACACCGAAATTCAGAACTGGATAATTGTAGCGTTTGGACAGCGCCAGAAACAAACTGTCGCGCCGCACCAAGCCCAGTGCGATCGCCGCCTCGCCAAACGTCAGCCCCTTGCGCCGCTGAAATCCGCGGATGGCCTCGACCTGGGCCTCGCTCAGATTTCCAGCTGCTAGGATCTGTTGCTCGATGGGATCTTTCGACGTCTGAACAGCGATAACATTATCGGAATCTTTATGGTAATTAGGTTTGATAGCCATAGGCTCAAGCTCTCAACATTCCATTGTTGACCCGCCAACCCCGACGGATCCCGCAAAGGACGTTACCCCACAATTGTTTCCTGAACCGTTCCAGGCCTTTGGGGCGCCGCAACGACTGCCCGAAAATCGTTCAAACTTTGAATATAACCGAGCCTAATCGCCCGCTTACGCAGGTCGTAGGCTCCGGCTTGACGAAGTAAGCCGCCGCGACCTCGAGCCCCGCGCGCCGTCAAGAGCGCCCAAGAACGGCGCCGAGGCCGCATATTCCAGATCGACTGGAAAGCGAACCCGGCGATCTGCCGCTTCCGCAAGAAGCGCGAGGATCAGACCAAGCGCGAGGCCGGCGACCATTCCAACCGGGATGACGACGAACGGTTTTGGAAACGCCGGGTCGACGGGCGGGGACGCCTTGTCGAGGACCGTCATATCGGAAAAGGTCAGCTTGCTCTTTAGCTTGGCCTGTTCCGCCGCTCTCTCCCGCCCGTTGAGCTGCTCAGCGCGAAACTCAACATTGTGCTGCAATTGGCCCAGCCGGTCGCGTTGCGCTTGAACCTCAATCAACGACTTCTGCGATTGCCCCAACTCGTCCTCGAGCGAAGCAATCTGGGTCTGCACCGTGCCTATGCGCTCCTTCAGATGAACACGCATTTTATCAGTCGCGTCGGCAACTTGCTTGCGAAGAGTGGCGAGATTTGCCTGTTGGGCCACCATCTTCGGATTGTTGGCGCCAAAGACTCCCTTCGTAGCGGACAACTCGGCTTCGGCAGTGGACAGCTTCTCTTTGAGACCCGAGAGAACTTGCAGATCTGGATCGGACGGATCGTTCGACAGATCGGTGGAGTTGCTCGACAGGCGGCTCTGGAGGGCGGTCAGCCCCGCTCTGGCGGTCGACAGCTCCTGGGAGATCGACATGTATTGGCTGGTCTCCCTGTCGCCGCCGGCGGCGTTCGGCGCAACCATGTTTGTCTTGGTTTGGAAGTCTCGAAGCGCCGTGCGCGCGTCCTCCAATTCCTTACGCAAGTCGACGAGTTGGGGAGCGAACCACCGCGCGGTCTGGTCAGCCTCGGCGGCTTTCATAGCGACCGAACCGTCGATCGTGGCGGCGAGAAACGCGTTGGCGATCAACGCAGCCTGGTTCGGATCGCCAGACTTGTATCGGATCGCCAGAACGTTTGTTCCCATATTGAATTTCGGATCGACATTCTTCACCAGACTGGCGGCCATCCATTCTTCGATGCTTTCGCGACCAAAGGAAGGAGACCTTCGGAAATTCTGCTGCACAAGTGGATTGTCGGTCAAATTCAATCGCTTAACAACATCGACCGCCACTCGCTGGCTGCCGACGAGCGCGAGGATGTTGCCTTGCATCAGCATCGTCGAAGCGACGCCGGTCGAGAGGTCGGAAATCGGATCAACGCTGCCGGGGTCGATACTTGCTGTCGCAACGGCGTCGTAGCGGCCCGGCACGGCCAGCAAGACCCCTCCCGCCACGATCATCGTGGAGAGAAGCGCCAGCACGACGATCCACGCCCGGCGCAATAAGATCACCAGAATTTGGGTTACCGACACGACCCCACTCCTGCGCTGTAGTCACTTCAGCAAGAAGGCATAACAGAGCATGATGACTAGAATATGCGCTCGCTAATGATAATCGTATCGCCTGCCTCCACCTGATCGTCAAGCGAACCCGGGACTTCGTACGTTTGACCATTGCCTGACTTGCGCTTGATCTTGATCCGCCATTCGGATCCAAGAGTCGCTAATCCGCCGCCGATCGAGATCGCCTGCTGGATGGTCAGTGGACGGAGCAGGGGGAATTCTCCCGCTTTGTTCACGTATCCGTAGATGTAATAGAACGGAGACAGATCGACAAAGACCTCATCGTTGTTGGCTATCCGCAGTTGGGCGCCAGGGCCGCGCCCGGCCTGAACCTCTTTAGAATCGAATTTTCTGACTGTGCCGCCCCGGCGCACAGTCACCGTTCCGCCCAGGCCAGCCTCCCTGATTCCTCCTGCGCGAGACAGCAACTGGGTGAGGTTGGTCGGGCGATCGAGCGTGTAGACCCCGGGAGACCCGACCTCGCCTTGCACGCTCGCTTGGGTGCCGAAGGTCGTGACCTCGACCAACACGTGGGGCTCGGTCACAATCTGACGCGCCGCCAACTGCTTTTCGATTGAGTGCGCCACCTGGTCTTCACTCAACCCGGCGGCTCTGATCCGGCCGACATAAGGAAAGCTGATCGTCCCATCCGTTTCAACCCGGGCCGTGGTGTCCATATCCGGCTGGTTGACGACCTTGATGGAAACAACGTCCTGTTGTGTGAGAACGCGGCCTCCGGCGGCGAACGCCCAGGCAGGGGCCAGCACGGCGACAATCAAGACGGCTAGCCGAAGCGTCCGTCGCCCACCCATTAGCATCGTAGTCAGCATCGCTTCGCTCCAGATTCGGAGTGTTAGTAGGGTCTATAGTTCAGGCTTACTGTAATCACATCTTGCGGGGTGATCAGATGATTTCCAACGCGCTCGGAGTATGAGGCGTTCAAGGCGGTCGTCAGAAACGGCGTCATCGCATAGCTCACGCCAGCGTTCACCGCGTAAAAATCTTGAGCGGTTGCAAAAGGCAACACGCCCGACCCAGCTAACCCCGACGTAAATGCGGAGCTTGAGTAGCCAGCGTTGCCGCCGAGCGTGAAGCTGACTTTCGGGGTAAATTGATACGAGAAATTCATGGTAGCATTATAGCTAACCTCGGCGTTACCGATGATTGTCGTCGGAGGAGCTACTGTCCGCGCGGCGGACGCGCTCAGCGACAACTTCGGTGTGAAGGCCCACGTCGTCGTCAGCGAATAGACGGGCAGAAGCGTCTTCGGCAACGCAAACGAGAAGCCGTTCGTGACCCCGACCAATCCGAGTTGCCCGCTGATCGAAAGGTTTGGATTGAATTGTCGAGTGTAGTTCAGCGTGAAGCTATGAAATGCGACGTCGGTTTGCAATCCCGCCGCGATATCCGCAGCGGTGCGATTGGTGAAGCTGGAGTCGGCAAGGCTCGCCAGCGCCGTCAGAGTACTGGGGCCTTTCGCATATTCTATGCCGGCAGCGAGCATGCTTGTCCGCTCGTTATTCACGGCGTCGATTGGATTTGAATTCGTGCTATTCGTCAGGCTGCTGTTGAATACGAGCGAATATCCGTTTGAGACTGCGCACTTTCCGGTTTCGCTGAGCGTGTTCGTCGTCAAATAATTGACGCCGGTTCCAATAAGTTCTGTGATCTCGACGGGTGACTTAGCGAGAGTAACGCCAAGGTTTCCAGAGCATCTCGATGTCAGAGTCCAGTTAACGCCTCCGCTAACTGTGTATACGGTTAAATCAAAATTGACTTGATTCAGATATCGTATCACCCCGAACGTCGTGTCCAGATAGAGCTGCTGGCCGTAAACGTTCGCCTTGGTTGAGAAACCGAAGTTAGTCGTTGACGTCAAATCGCCTTGCGCTGAGCCGGCGGGCACCGGAAAGCCAAGCGGAATCGCGTTTATGTTCGAGTTGTAGGAGATGGTCTCGGACGCCGTGAGCTTGAACGGCAAATCGGACCAGTTTTCGGGGACCGCAGGCAGGACAAACCCGTCAAACAACGATCCGTTTGCCGCGGTCACGGAGCTCGATAGCTCCTGTCCCCGGCCGCCGGATACCGCGCCAAGCGTCAGGACCACCCCGAGCGTCAAGGCCCCGCTCCGCCTCATACCACCCCTTTGCCTCAGAAACGCATGCACCCGTACGAACAACGCCTACTCTCTGTCGATGTCGTCCGCCACACACGCTGAGTCTCTGTAAAGTCTCAACTATACTAACAAATCCACCAGTCGTCGCCAAGTCGATTGGCGGTCTTGGCCGACAACTCCCCCACGACACTGCTAAAACCGCAGCTATTACGTCCTCGTTAACCCGCGGACCAATCCGCAAATCAAGACGTTACGCTCGACGACGCAAACAGCCATCCATACCCATATTCGGTCCTCCCCGACAAGGCGACAAAAGCCACACTTGCCGACAAAAATCGCCGGAATGGCGCCGTCTGGACATCATTGTCCAGGACCGCGACCAGCAGTTCGAGAGCATCCTGACCGAAAGTGCGGTTCGATTATTCACAAGGTCACGGCTCGGTATCGCTTCGTTTTTATCGACAAAAAGCGTCGTCGGAGCTTGGGCGCTCTGCTCTTTGACGAAACGCGGATGGAGCGACGTGAGGGCGACGACCGGTGCGTGACCGGCGTCGACTGCGGTCGGGTCGCGTCGAAATTTCCGGTGAGGGCGCGGCCCAGGGGCTCGTGTCGGCGACCTCGGCCAACCTCAATTCTGGCTCGCCCTCCGGGCGCCGCGTGCACGTGGAGTCGCCGCGGCTGGAGTCGCCGCTCACCAGCGGCCGACCGGGAATCCAGCAAGAAGGTCAGCCGTGGCCGGGGAGACTGGATCCTGCTTGCGCGGGAATGATAAAAACTAGGAGCGCTTTTCCGTCAGTTCCTTCGGCTCGTCATCGACCTTAGCCACGGGCCCGCATGAAAGGCGCTCATGAGCAGATACATCGGGCTCATTCCGCTCATAAGCGAGCCATGCGCCGAGCAGAGCGGCTCGGCGCCACCCAGGACGGCCGTTAAAAGCGCCATCGTGGCGAAGGCCGGCGCCGCAGCGAGGCTCAGCCAGTCGGCCGCGACGCGGGCGATCGCCGCGCCGCGGTTCCCGTCGCCGATCGAGACGGCGCTCATCGCTGCGCGCCCGCCTCCTTGTCGCGGAACGCTGCCTCTCCAGCGTCCGACACCTTGACCCATTGCGGATCGACCGATTTCTCGACTTCGTAATTGTCGTGCCAGTTCCACCACTTGTAAGTTGGTGTCTGAGGATAGCCTTCCGGGGAATCTTCCCATAACTCCTGGCGTCCGAGCGGCGTCGCATCGAGGTATTTCCAGATGGTGCCCATCGCTTCGTCGCCGCGGCTGTTGATGAAATAGGTGCGGTAGACCCTGTCGCCGTCGCGGAAGAAGACGTTGTGGCCGTGCCATTCGTCCACCCCGAAGTCCGCGTCGAAGCTGTCGGTGATGGTAACCCAAGGCATCCGCCAGCCCATGCGCGCCTTGAGCCGTGCGATGTCCGCCTGCGGCGCGCGCGACGCATAGACCAGCGTCGTGTCGCGGGCGTTCAGATGGGTGAGGTTCGACACCTGATCGGCGCCCATCGAGCAGCCGCGGCAGGCATGATCCGGCCAGCCGAACACGCCGGGCTCGAAGAAGGCGCGGTAAACGATCAACTGGCGGCGGCCCTCGAACAGGTCGAGCAGGCTCGCCTTGCCGTTCGGCCCGATGAACTCATACGCCTTCTCGACAGCCATCCAAGGCATCCGCCGACGTTCGGCGGCGAGCGCGTCATTGGCGCGCAGGACTGACTTTTCCTTCACGAGAAGCTGCTCGCGCGCAGCGTCCCAGTCCTGTTGCGATACGATTGGGGGAATGTGCATGGTCCTGCTCCTGCTTGCTGAATGGATAATATGTTGCGCGGCAAACCTCGTGCTTGGGCTTGTTTCCGCGCCTGTCAGTTCGGGATGCGCTGGTCGTATTCGGCCCTGAGGCGGCTGAACCGGTCCCAAAACGGTTCTGTATCCTCGCCGCTCAGGCGGACGACCAGCATGTCGAGATGCGCGTGCCAGCCGGTGCTGACGCCGACCATCATGCCGCGGGTGGGCAGGCGACGGTGGACTATGGTCAGCAGCACTTTCTCGCCCCTCGGCTCTAGCGCCATCGAAACGTCGCTGTCTTCCTTTCCCCATGTGAAGACGAGTTTGCGCGGCGGATCGATCTCGAGGATCCGGCTCTCCATCCGGTGCTCCTCACCAAAACCCTCCGGCCGCTTGCCCGGCGGGTCGGTAAGTTCGCTGTTGCGCCAGACGAGCTCGAACGGCGCGCCGACCTTCAGTTCCATCTCGCCGGAGGCCAGCCATTTGCGACGCAGATCGCTCTCGGTGAGATAGGCCCAGACCCGTTCGATCGGGCCAGGCAGCATGCGCTGGATGGTCAGCGTGGCGGGCTCGCTCAGCGCGCCATAGGCGTCGACTTTCACGCGTTCGTTCATTTTTCATCTCCTTGTTTGGGGGTCGGTTTGGGGGTCGCGGACTTTTGTTCGTCCTCCTCTCGGAGGAGCCGATCGAGGATGTCGAGCCGCGCGGTCCAGAAGCGCTCGTAGAAGGTGAGCCAGTCGTGTGCGCTCTCCAGCGGCCCTGGATCGAGACGGCAGAGATGCGACCGACCGCGCACCTCGCGCTGGATCAATCCCGCGCCTTCCAACACCTTGATGTGCTTCGAAGCCGCGGCGAGCGAGATGGCGAACGGCTGAGCCAGCTGACCAACGGTTCGCTCGCCGGAGGTGAGCTCGAGCAGCATGCGCCGGCGTGTCGGGTCGCTGAGCGCGTGGAAGATTGGCGTAAGCTCTTGAGCTAATAATTCAACCATGTGGTTGAACGTAAGCTTGCGCTTTTGGAATGTCAACCGTTTGGTTGAATTAATTTGAACTCGTCCCGGCAGCTTCGGCTCCGTGGTCGCCTGAATTGTATTCGACCAACAGCGCTGCCGGCTAATCTTGCGCCGATAAGGTCCGGCGGGCAGGGTAGGGTGGGCCGGAGTATCGCGGAAGGGAGCGCCCCATGGCGCAGGTCAACCCGCAACGGATCGTCGACGCGCACATTCACTGGTTTCGCAAGGACAACCCTTACAAGGAGGGCCACGGCCGAGACTACCTGCCGGACGACTACCGAGAGGACGCGATCGGGTACAACGTGATCGGCGTTGTCCATATCGAGGCGCATTGGGATCCGAAGGATCGGGTTGGCGAGACCCGATGGCTTCGCCGCCTCGTCAATAAGGGACACGACCACGGACTTTTGAAGGGAATCGTCGGCGAGGCGAACCTGGCGTCGGACGATGTCGAACGGGAGCTGGAGGGCCACGCCTCGGATCGGGGCGCGCGCTCAATCCGCCACATCGTCAATTACTTGGCCGAGCCCCATGCCGATTGGTGGATGAGCCAGGCCTACGAGGCGAAGCCCGGGTGGGTCCGAAACCAGGACTACCTCGAGAATCCGACGTTTGTCGCCAACTTCCCGAAGCTTGCGCGCTATGGCCTGGGTTTCGACTACATGGGATTCCCGAACCACATGAAGCGGATGGCGAAATTGGCGCGCGAGAATCCGGGCGTCGCCGTCTATGTGGAGCATACCGGCATGCCGTTCGACCACACTCCCGAGGGTGTCGCCGTCTGGCGGGAGGGGATGCGCACGCTCGCTGCTGCGCCGAACGCCGTCTGCAAAATATCGGGCCTCGGCCATACCGTGCCGCAATGGACGGAACAATCGATCCGTCCTTACGTCCTTGAGGCGGTCGACATCTTCGGGATCGACCGCTGCATGTTTGCCTCCAACTTTCCCAGCGACGGCGCATTCAGCGCCATGCCGGCGATATGGGAGGCGTTCTTCTCGATTACGAAGACTTTCACCGCGGACGAGCGCGACAAACTGTTCGCCGCCAACGCGATCCGACATTACCGCCTCGCCGTCTGATCGAAACGATGCTTCGATCAGACTTGGCCATGCGAAGTCGGGGCTAAGCGCGCGTCTCCCGAGGCGGCAGAAGCGTGCGCAAGCGTTGACCTGCAGCAACGAGATGCGCTCGCATGGCGCTGCCCGCCGCCTCGACGTCGCCCGACGCGACGCCTGCGACGATCGCGCGATGTTCGGTGATCGTCCGGCTCTTGGTTTCCGGGATGTAATAGGTCTTGGGATACCAGATGCGGACGATCGACTGGATGGTCGAACCGACAGTTTCGAAGATCGGGTTCCGGGCCGCGTGAGCGACCGCCAGATGGAATCGCGTATCGCTCTCCATGAAAGCGCCGTGGTCCATCGGCTCCGCCCGCATCTCCTCGATGGTCGCGTCGAGTTGCGAAACGAGCTCATCAGTTTTGTTGGCGGCCGCGCGGCGCGCACATTCCACCTCGATCAGCACGCGAACGTCGACGAAATCGTCGAGGTTGCCTTCGCTGAGCAGAAGGCCCCATCGAAAACCGCCGGACAGAAGCTCAGAGGTCGGCTCGCGAACGAACGAGCCTTCGCCCGCGCGCGCCTCCAAGACGCCCAGCACGACGAGGCTTTTCACCGCCTCCCGGATCGTCGAGCGCCCGACCTGGAACCGGATCGCCAGCTCTTTCTCGGAAGGGATGAGATCGCCAGGTTTCCAGACCCTCTTCATGATCAGGTCCGTCAGCGCCTTCACGATCTCCTGCGGCAGCGTCGCGCGGCTGACCGGCCTGATAAGCGTCGCAGTATCGCTCATGAGCGGATCCGCCCGAGACCCACGCTCGTCAGAGTTCCGACGGCTATCGTGAGCGTCGTGTCTGCGCGATCTTCGCGCCATCAGCTGCCGTGAAGGAACCCAAGTGGCGACGGCGCCTTCAGGCGTGAACCTTGCATCGCGTCCTCCCGACAACCGGCTTGACAGCCGCTTGCTCATTAACATCACAATATCAGACATTCAGAATAACGATAGTGGGAGCGGGACGTTTGAGCATGGGTTGTAGGGTTGCAGCCCATGAGATGGCGCCGTCATCGACGACACCACTCTCCATGATCTTGCCCGAGGCACGATCCAGGCTGGTCCGAACTTCTGGAATGTGGTCAGAAAACCGAACGACGACCTGCGGCGCCGCTGAACGTGGCGGCGAATAAAAGAGATGAAATGGGAGGAGATGCACATGTTGAATGGTCTGTGGACGCGCGCGTTCCGACGGGAATTCGCGCGTAAAGCGCTGGCCGGCGTCGCGCTCGTCGGCGTTGCGCTCGCGTCGAGTTACGCCTTCGCCGAGACTCGCGCCGAACCCTATCCGGCCTGGCCCGAGCCGGTCATCCAGGACAAGATGTCGGTCGACGAGGCCAAGGCCATCGTCGCCGAGCGCACCAAGCCGCAGACCGAATGGAAAGGCCCGACAGACGGGCCCAAGGCCCCGTCGGGCAGCTTCACCATCGCCTATGTCTCGCCCGACCAGTCCTACACGCCGCACGTTCTCTGGGGCAAAGGGGTCGAGGAAGGCGCGAAGGCGCTCGGCTGGAAGGTGATGACGTTCAACGGCCAGGGCACGGTCAGCGGCACATTGGCCGCGATGCAGCAGGCGCTCGCCGCGAATCCGGCCGCGATCATCACGCCGGCCGACGCCAATGCGCTGCAGAAGCCGATCAAGGAGGCGGTGTCCCGCCACATCCCGGTGATCGGCATCCATGCGACGGCTTTCCCGGGCCCGAGCCCAGAGCTCGGCCTCTATCAGAACATCGTCTCCAATCCGGCCGAGATCGGCGGAACCGAGGCGGCCTATGTGATCGCCCAATCCGACGGCAAGGCCAACGACATCCATATGGTCGACAACAGCTACGCCATCGCCCGCTTCAAGGCGAAGGCGACGACGACGCCGATCGCCAATTGTCCCGGCTGCAAGATGCTGGAGACCGATCAACATGCCGCTCGGCGACGCCTCCGCGCGGATGAGCGCCGCCGTCTCCGGCCTGCTCGCGCGATACGGCGACAGCTGGTGGATGACGACTTGCTGCGACGGCTACTACACCAATGTCGCCGCGGCTCTGCGCGCCGCCGGCGCGTCGACGGACAAGATCAAGCTCGTCGGAGCCGACGCTCCGCCCTCGGCCTATGACATGATCCGAAAGGGCGGCTTCGAGGTCGCGAGCGTGCCCGAGCCGAGTTCGCTCTTCGGCTACGAAGCCATGGACGCCGTGATCCGCGCCATGGCGGGGCAAGAGCCCGCGCATTTCCTCCAGCCGGTGTTCCTCATCGTGAAGGACAATGTGGACAGCGAGGGCGGCAAGAACAACGAATTCGTGCCGAGCAACAACTTCGCCTGCCACTACGAGAATATCTGGAAGGGTGAGAGCAAGGCCTGCAACTAGGTTCGTCGTGCTCGCGGCGGTCATGGGACGGGCGAAAGCCTGCCCATGACCGCCGGCGCGGCGCATCCTGCAGGGCGGCCTCTCCGTAGCGCAGGCGGCAGCAGACTCTCCGCCGAAAGATAGGACATCTAAGCGAACCGCATGGCGACCGATGCGCCTCCCGCGATCGAGATCCGGGGTCTCACGAAGCGCTTTCTCAGCACGCTTGCGTTGGATGGCGTCGACCTGACGATCATGCCGCGGCGAAATCCACGCCCTCGTCGGCGAGAACGGCGCCGGCAAGTCGACGCTGATCAAAATTCTCGCCGGCCTCTATCAGCCCGACGCGGGCGAGATCTTCATGAGCGGGCGTCCGGTTCATCCTCATTCGGAATCCGTGCCGATTGCGTTTGTCCATCAGGACCTTGGCCTGGTCGACGAACTGAGCATCGGCGAGAACGTCGCGCTGGTGGCGGGATTTCCCCGCTCGGGCGGCCTCATCTCGTGGAGCAAGGTCTGGCGGCAGGCCGAACAGATCTACGCCGCGATGGCGGTCGATCCGCCGAACCCGCGCGCGCCCGTCGGTTCGCTGAGCGCCGCAGGCAAAGCCATCCTCGGCATCGTGCGGGCGCTGTCGCGAGACGCCCGCGTCGTCGTCCTTGACGAGCCGACCGCCTCGCTGCCCGGACCCGACGCGCTGCATCTCT
The DNA here is from genome assembly GCA_963762335.1 of uncultured Alphaproteobacteria bacterium. Lineage (GTDB taxonomy): Bacteria > Pseudomonadota > Alphaproteobacteria > Rhizobiales > Beijerinckiaceae > Roseiarcus. The sequence goes on from CAVXKU010000030.1 coordinate 28,791, forward strand.
TCGAGGTGCTGCGGCGGCTGCGCGCCTCGGGAACGAGCATCCTCTATGTGAGCCACCGGCTGAACGAATTGTTCGGCCTCGTCGACCGCGTGACGGTGTTCCGCGACGGCCGGCTTGTCCGATCGAGCGACATCGGCGACGTCGACGCCGGAATCGATCGTGCGCGACATGCTCGGCCGCGACCTCGAACTGCATCACCCGTCGGCCGCCGGCGCCGCGCGCCAGCGCGCCGTTGCTGCAGGTCGAGAACCTCTTCACCGGCGATCAGGGACCGCTGTCCTTCACCGTCGGAGCAGGGCGAGGTTGTTGGCCTCGTCGGCCTGCGCGGGGCCGGGCACGAGGCGATCGGCCGCACGATCTTCGGCGCTCATCCGCAAACTGGCGGAACGATCCGGCTCGGCCCGGACCTCGTGCCGGCCGGCCTGTCGATCGGCGAGCGTATCGGAAAAGGAATCGCGCTTCTCGCCGGCGACCGGCTCGGCGAGAGCGCGCTTGAGCGGCATGTCGCTGCGCGAGAACCTGTTTCCCAACGCAGGCAACGTGGCCGGCGGACTGTTCACGCCAATCGACGGGAGGCGGGAGGCTCGCGAAGCCGGCGACGTGCTCGATCGGTTCGACGTGCGTCCGCGCAACTGGGCGGCGCTTATCGATTGGCTCAGCGGCGGCAATCAGCAGAAGGTGTTCGTCGGCCGCTGGCTGGCGACTGGCGCGCGGCTTTTCATCATGGAAGAGCCGACCGCCGGCGTCGACATTGGCGCAAAGGGCGTCATCCATCGCATGCTGCGCGACCTTGCGGCGGAGGGGGCTGGAGTTCTGGTCGTTTCCTCGGATTTCGAGGAGGTCGCGACCTTGTGCGACCGCGCGCTTGTCGTCGGTCGCGGCGTGATCACCGCTGATCTCGCCGGACCGGCGCTCACTCTGGAAAGCCTGCTGACCCGATCGTCGATGGCGGCCGAGCCCGCTGCGCAGGGGCATTAGCTGGAGAACGACATGTCCAACCCAACGCTCCAGCGCAGCCGCCGCGGCGCCGTCGAGGCTCGCGCGCCTCGAACACGACGATCGTCCAATCTGCTCGCGAACTATGGCCTGCTGTTCGTCTTTCTCTTGATCATGCTCGTCTTCGGCCTGCTTCGGCCATCGAGCTTTTTCAGCGCCACCAACCTCAATGCGATTCTGGTCAGCCAATCGGTGACGGCCATCCTGGCGCTTGCCGTCATGGTGCCGCTCGCGACGAAGCAGTTCGATCTGTCGGTCGGCTACCATCTCGGCATGGCGCAGGTGCTGATCGTCGGCCTGCAGGTGCACGCAGGGCTTGGCGTGGCCCGTGGCGGCCGTGCTGATCTTGCTCGCATCCTTGCTGGTCGGCTTCGTCAACGGCCTTCTGGTGACGTTTTTCCGGATCAATTCCTTCATCGCCACCATGGGCACGGGAACGCTGCTCTACGGCGTGACCAACTGGTACACGAACGGCGAACAGATCGTCGGCATGAGCCTGCCCGACAGTTTCACCGGGCTGACCCAGATCGTCCACGGCGTTCCCCTTCCGGCCGTTTATGTCGCGGTCATCGCGGCGGCGCTGTGGATCGTCACCGAGCGCCTGCCGGTCGGCCGAAACCTCTATGTCATCGGCGCCAATGTTCGCGCCGCCGAACTCACCGGCATCAACGTTCGGCGCCATGTGATGGGCGCGTTCATCGTCGCCGGGCTTGCTCAGCGGCTTCGCGGGCATCGTGCTCGGCAGCATCCTTCAGACCGGAACGCCGAGCGTCGGTCCCGAATATCTTCTGCCGGCCTTCGCGGCGAGCCTGCTTGGCGCGACCTCGATCAAACCCGGCCGAGTCAACGTGATCGGCACTTTGCTGTCGGTGCTTGTGCTGGCGTTCTCGTTCTCGGGCGTGCAGCAGCTTGGCGCGCCTTTCTACGTCCAGTTTTTCTTCAACGGCGGCATCCTGATCGTGGCGGTCGGCCTGTCGGTCTATGCCGCCCAACGGCGCCAACGCGCCGCCACGGCCGCGAAGCCCGGCGCAAGTTGACAGGGGAGAAACCGCATGGAGCCATTCGAGACTCTGGACAAGCGCTTCGCCGCCTACACGATCCCGATCGTGTTTCTGGAGAAGCTGCACACGGGCCTGCGCTGGGCCGAAGGTCCCGTCTATTTCGCCGACCAGCGTTGCCTCTTGTTCAGCGATCTGCCCAACAATCGCATCCTGCGCTTCGACGAGCAGACGTCTCAGGTTACCATCTTTCGCGCGCCGACTCGAATTTCTCCAACGGCAACACCCGCGACCGGCAGGGCCGTCTCGTCACCTGCGAGCATCGCGGCCGGCGGGTGACCCGCACCGAATATGACGGGACCATCACGGTCCTCGCCGACCGCTACGAGGGCAAGCGCCTCAATTCGCCGAACGACGTGGTGGTGAAGTCGGACGGCACGGTTTGGTTCACCGATCCGACTTACGGCATCAGCGCGGCCTACGAGGGCGGCAAGGCGGAGAGCGAGATCGGAAGCTGCAACGTCTATCGCTTCGATCCGCGCGACGGCTCGCTGCGCATCGTCGTCGGACGACTTCCGGCGGCCCGAACGGCCTCGCCTTTTCGCCCGACGAGAAACTTCTCTACATCGCCGATTCCGGCTTCTGGCCGAACCCGGACTGGCCCCACCACATCCGCGCCTTCGAGGTCGCGGACGGCAAGCTCGGCAAGAGCCGCGTGCGTCGCCGAAGTCTCTCCCGGCATTCCGGACGGCTTCCGCGTCGATATCGACGGCAATATCTGGACAAGCGCGGGCGACGGCGTTCAATGCATCACGCCCGAGCGGCGATCTCATCGGCAAAATTCCGGTTCCGGAAAAGGTCGCCAATGTCTGCTTCGGCGGCCCGACGCGCGACCGCCTGTACATCTGCGGGCACACGTCGCTCTACGCTATTCACCTGAACACGCGCGGCGCGCAGACGCCGTAAGCGGAACTCTTTTTTAGGAACGATTCATATGACACGCGTTGCGCTGATCGGAGCAGGCGTAGTCGGCTCCTCGTGGTCGCTCGTCTTTGCACGCGCGGGATTTGAGGTCGTCGTCTACGACGCCGACCCGAACTCAGCCGCCCGGACCAAGGACTTCGTTCGCAAGGCGCTCTCCGATCTTGCAGCGCTGGGTCTCCCCTCGACCGAAGACGCGGAGACGATCGCGGCGCGCGTGAAACCGGCGGCCCGAATGGAAGAGGCGCTCGACGGGGTTTCCTATGTTCAGGAAAGCGCGCCGGAACGGGTCGAGATCAAGATTGAACTTTACAAAAGTCTCGACCGCATCGCGCCGCCGGAGATCGATTCTCGCGAGCTCGACGTCCGGCCTGCCGGCTTCCGCCTTCACGGAGGGGCTCGAGCATCGCGCGCGCTGCCTTGTCGTGCATCCGATCAATCCGCCACATCTCATCCCGCTTGGTCGAGATCGTGCCGGCGCCCTGGACCGACGACAACGTTGTGCGAACGAGCAACCGCGCTGATGCGCGAGGTCGGCCAATCCCCGATCCAACTGCGCCGGGAGGTCAACGGCTTCGTGGTCAACGGCTTCAGAGCGCGATGCTGAGCGAGGCTTTCAAACTTGTGGAAGACGGCATCGTGACCGTGGACGAGGTCGATCGCGCCGTTTCCGACGGTCTTGGCCTGCGCTGGTCTTTCATGGGTCCGTTTCAGACCATTGATCTCAACGCAAAGACGGGCATCGCTGAATATTGCCGGAATCTCGGTCCGATGTATTACGGGCTTGCGAAAGAGCAGGCTGACGCGCGTCCGTGGGCGCAGAAGCTTGTCGAAACGGTCGAGAGCCAGTTGCGAGAACGGACCCCAGCCGACGATATTGCGTCCTCACAGCAGTGGCGCGACACATACCTGGCGAAGCTCGGCGCATTCAAGCGCCAGCAGAATTGACGGCGCCGTCCCCAAGTCACCCGCGCGGCGGAGAGTAGCATGGTGGATGTTCGGGACTTGATGCGTCTTGACGGCCGCGTCGCGATCGTCACGGGCGGAGCTCGCGGGATCGGCCGGGAGACAACGGAAACGCTGGCTGTGGCGGGCGCGCGCGTTGTCCTCGCTGATCTCGACAAGGACATGGCGGAGAGCGCGGCGACGGAAATGCGTGCGCTGGGCCATCACGTGATCGCGATCGGCGTAGACGTTGCCGACGAGGCCAGCGTCGACTCGATGGTTAAGGCGACGCTCGCTCGCGAGGGTCGTCTCGACATTCTCGTCAACAACGCCGGCATCGCGATCCGCCGTCCGGCCGTGGATCTTGCGCTCGGCGATTGGGACAAAGTCCTCTCAGTCAACATGACGGGCTGTTTCTTATGCGCCCGCGCCGCTGCACGAACGATGATCGCGGCGGGCGCCGGCGGCGCGATCGTGAATGTCGCGTCGATCATGGGGCTATCGGGCGGCGGCCTCTATCCCAATGTTTCCTATCAGGCGACCAAGGGCGCGATCGTCAATATGACTCGCGCTCTTGCGGTCGAGTGGGCGCCGCACGCCATTCGAGTGAACGCCGTCGCGCCAACCTATGTGCGCACGGACCTCATTGGAGCGATCCTCAAGGACCCGGAGCTTGTCTCCCGGATCGAGGCGATGACGCCCTTGAAGAAACTCGCCGAGCCCGCCGACATCGCAGCGGCGATCGCCTTTCTCGCGGGCCCGGCAGCGACGATGATCACCGGACATACGCTGGCGGTCGACGGCGGATTCCTGGCGCAATAGACGCTACGGCAATGGCGTCAGAGGCGCGTCTGAAGCGGGAATACGTGTTTCAGCCGCCCGGCGCCCGCACGTCGGAAACCTCGTTGACGAGCTTGCGCATCATCGCTGCGCCAAACGTGCTGAAATCGTCGATTTGCACCACGAACGAGCCGGGGCCGCCGACCACGTTCTCGCGGTAATATTTGGCGAGGCCGCCCGGCGGGTCGGTGTGCAAAGCGAGGTATCCGCCTGTCCCCGCCGCTTTCTTGTTGAAGATCGCCAGCCCATTGATCACCGCGCCCCCTCCAACCGCCGCGTCGCGCGCTTCGGCCACGACGCGGCCCTGGTTGCTGGTTCCGTCACCGGAAACGTCGATCACCCGCCGGTTGGTTTCAAAGGGGCTCTCGGCGAACAGGCGAGAACGAGAAATCGATCGCCGTGCCGATGGCGGTCCGTCCGATATACGAACGCGGCGCCGCGACCATCGCAGCGCCGAACGCGCGCGCCTCCGCCTCATTGCGGATCACCGCCCAGTCGACAACCACCTTCTCCTCGCCGTCGCCGGCCCATTCGACATAGGCGAGCGCGATTGCGGCGTGAGGGCCGGTAGAAATCGCGTCGATGAGTTGCTGGCTCTGGATCGCATCCGCGTAGCCGCGCCGCTGCAGGCCGAACTCTTCGTCGTCGATGCTGCGCGAGACGTCGGCGGCCAGGACGATCGCGGCGTCGACCGCGACCGGCGCGCTCGCCGCCACTGCACCCGACGTGTGAGCAGAAATGAGCGCAAGCACGAGGGCGGCGCAGGAGCGCCAGATCAGTCCGCAAGCGACTGCGCATCAAGCCTCCTTCACCCTACCCGGAGATCATACGGCGGCTAAGCGCACACCGGAAGAGCCAAGGCGCGGTCACTTTGCTGTGAAGGATAGCGTGAATTTCGCTGGTCGCCCTCGTTCCACGAGAGCGAAACCCGCGACGTCTCCGGTTTACGAGGAGAAGTGCGAGAGGAGAACCAAATCAAGGACGATCCAAAAAGGGCCGCCGCGCGGAGCGGTGCGTCTGCCGCCCATTCCTAGAATGGGATCTTACGCCTTATGACGCATCCTTGATTTGGTTCTCCTCTCGCGCGTGAGTTTCACCAACGGACCGCAGACGATCGTTTTGTGCTAGTTCGCCGCGAGCATGCCCCGCAGCGTGTGGCGCTCGCCGTCGAGCGTTGCGTAAGTGATATCGTCGATGCGCCACTCGCCGCGTTCGAACAGCATGGCGTAGGTCAGTTGCTCCCGCGCGCCGTCACCCCGGGCAAACTCCGCCAGCACCTTGGCGGCGTCGCGATTCTCCGAGATCGGCGCGACGTTGAGCGCCACAAGATGCGGCGCCTGGTCGCTGAATGGGTCCCTTGCAGTCGCGGGCGAGGAATCGCGCCCGGCGAGCACTTCGTCTGCCGCGATTGAGCGCAGAAGCGAGCGCGAGAAGAAGCGGGCCCGCAGGGTGTTGTCAGCCATGATTCCGGGGCCGCGACCTTGGATGGCTGTGTCATCGGCCACGTAAGCAGCCCTGATCGCCGCCTCGGGAGAATGTCGGTTGATGCCCGCTTGGGCGGCCAGAGCAAACGGTAGGAGGCAGGTCACCGCGACCAGGATCCTCTTCATGACTGCAATTCCCTCTCAATTCTTACCGCAAAGTTAACGCCCCTCCGGGTCGTGCGCTGTGACGCGCGTCACACTGCGAAACCGGAGATTGGGAAGGGGGCGGCGGGGGCGGGGTGCAGTGCGGCCCGCAAGCTGTCCAAGCGGAGCTTGGGTTGGCTATGTCCAATCGGCCGGGGATTCGGGGACTTCCCGTTTTAGGGCCACGCGCCTTTGCGCCCCGGATTTACGAGTTGCAGGAAAATGAGCTTAAGCAATTGAAAAGCTTGAGTCGCGCGCAAAAACGTACACTTGGCTTCGCGGCCTTTGGGACCCGCCAACTCGCGCGCGTCGGACTGCCTAGCGGCCTCGGGTCGCGAAGGCCTTGGCTAGAAAAAGGCCGCCCTGGCGCAGGCCCTCGGCGTCGATGCCGTGGCCGATCCCAAGCGAGAGATGCCACTGGGTCGGGATCGAAGCCTGAGCCAGCGCTTCCGCCGCCACGAACATCGCGTCGAACGGGATCATCTGATCCTGGTCGCCGTGGACGAGCAGGATCGGCGGCGGCGCGCCGCGCGCGTCGCGCGCTTTCGCTTCGTCGAGCCGCTCGGGACCAACCAACAGGCCGGAAAAACCGAGAATGCCGGCCGGCGCCCGGGGGCGCCTGAGGCCGACATGCAGCGCCATCATGCAGCCTTGGCTGAACCCGACCAGCGCCAGCTTCGAATCATCAAGGCCAAGGCGCGCGAGTTCGGCGTCGAGAAAAGCATCGATCGCGCCGCGTGCGTTGACCGCGCCCGTCCAGCGTTCCCCGCCGCCGGCGGCATCGTCCGGCGACCGGTTGGAGAGCGCGAACCATTGGCGGCCCATCGGCGCCCCCGGCGTGCGCTCGGGCGCGTGCGGCGACACGAACGCAGCCTCGGGCATCAGCGCCCGCCATTGGCGCCCAAGCTCGATAAGGTCATTGCCGTCCGCGCCATAGCCATGCAGAAAGACGACCAGCTGGCTGGTTTTGCCGGCGGCCGACGGGATGCGGGGTCCGTCCAGGGCGGCGCTCATCTTGATATTGGCTCCAGGGCTGATCGGGGTTTGGCTTAGCCCGAACCGTCGGCGAGGACCATCCCCGACCGGGCCTTGACGCCTCGATAATAGGCCCAGAGCATGCGCGCGGCGACGCCTCGCAACGGGCGCCAACGTTCGGCGATCCGCTCGAGCTTGGCCACGTCGGGGCGCTGCTTCAGGTTCAAGGCGACCTTGGCGGCTTCCTGCAGCGCGAGGTCGCCCGCGGGGAAGGCGTCCGGATGGCCGAGGCAGAACAGGAGGAAAATGTCCGCCGTCCACGGGCCCACCCCTTTCACCGCGACCAGCGCCTTGTGCGCGTCCTCGGCGTCGAGAACCCCGAGGCTCGTCAGATCGAGGCCGCCCTCGACGATCGCTTCGGCGAGCGCGAATAAGGCGCGGATTTTGGCGCCCGACAATCCGCAGGCGCGCAGGTCCTCCTCCGTCGCTTTCGCGATTTCAGCCGCCTCGAGCGGCACGATGCGCGCCTGCAACCGGGCGAAAATGGCGGCGGCGCTGGCTGTCGACACCTGCTGCGCGACGATGATCGCAGCCAGGCCCGCAAAGCCTGCCGCTCTGTGCCGCAGCGGCGGCGGACCCCCGATCGCGATCAGGCGCTCGATGAGTTCCGGATCCTTGGCGCGCAGGCGCTCGGCGGCCTCTCGCAAGGCCGCCTCATCGGTGATCGGAGGACCGGGGTGGTAGAGCCTTTTTTTCACGCGGCGCGCTGTCCGCCTTGCGCGCGTCTTTTGCTCAGTTAGGCGTTTAACCGCCATGATCGATGACGTCCTCGCGCCGCCCGTCCTGCGCTTCGCGCCCTCGCCGAACGGAGCGCTCCACCTCGGCCACGCCTATTCGGCGCTTATGAATGAGCGCATCGCCGCCGAACTCGGCGGTCGCCTGCTGTTGCGCATCGAGGACTTGGACCGCACCCGTTGCAAGCCGCAGTTCGAGGCAGCCATTGTCGAGAACCTTGCCTGGCTTGGACTTGTCTTTCCAGAGCCCCCGCGGCGACAGAGCGAGCACGGGGACGACTATACGGCGGCGCTGGCGCGCCTTGACCAAAAAGGCCTGGTCTACCCCTGTTTTTGCAGCCGCGCGGAGGTCGCGCGCGCCTCCTCGGGCGAGCGCGATCCTGACGGCGCCCCTCTCTACCCGGGAACGTGCCGGTTGCTGGGCAAGGCTGAATCGCAAGCGCGTCTCGCGAAGGGTGAACGGGCGGTTCTGCGCCTCGACATGCGGCGCGCCGCCAAAGCCGTTCCGTCGCGTCTTTATTGGATGGAATATGGCGAGGGCGCCGTTCCGTCGCAGCATCCGGCCGCGCCGGAGGTTTGGGGCGACGTCGTCCTCAGAGGGCGCGATCTCGCGGCGAGCTACCATCTGGCGGTCGTCGTGGATGACGCGCTGCAGGGCGTGACCGACGTCGTGCGGGGGCGGGACCTGCTTGCGGCGACCGCGGTCCACCGCCTGCTGCAGGCGTTGCTCGGCCTTGCCGAGCCGCGCTATCGGCACCATCGGCTGGTTCTCGACCGAGACGGAGCGAAACTGTCGAAGAGCCGTCAATCCTGGTCGCTTGACGAATTGCGCGGGACGGGCCTGGCCTCGGCGGAAGTTCGAGGAGCGTTGGGGTTCGGCGCGGACGCCGACGGCAGGCTTGCGGTTGAATTCGGTTGAGGCTCAGGAGTCGCGGAGACCGGGGTAAACGTGGGCCGTTCCGACGCCATCGCCGCGGCGGACGGGGATTCGGCCATGAGTTGGTCGATGCGGTCCCTCTCCCGCTTGAACGAGGCGAGCATCCGGCCGTCGAACTCGCGCGTGCGGGGCAGCTTGATCGCCATCGGGTCGACGAAGTTGCCGTTGATGATCACCTCGTAATGCAGGTGCGGGCCGGTCGCCAGCCCGGACTCGCCGAGATAGCCTACGGTCTGGCCCTGAAGGATATGCGCGCCCTCGGCGACGCCGCGGCCGAAACCGGACATATGATTGTAGGCGGTCACATAGCCATTGGCGTGCTGGATCTCGACCCGCCGTCCATACCCGCCGTCCCAACCCGCTTTGATGATCGTTCCGTTGCCGGCAGCGTAAATCGGCGTGCCGATCGGCGCCGCCCAATCGACACCGGTGTGCATGCGCGCATAGTGCAGAATTGGATGATAGCGCATCCCAAACGGCGAGGTTATGTCGCCCTCCGCGATCGGCTTGCGCACCAGGAACTTGCGCATCGAGCGGCCGTTGTCGTCGTAGAAATCGACCATATTGTCGTCGTTCGTCTGGAACCGGTAGTATTTGAAAGTCTGATCCCGCACCGTCATCGAAGCGCACAGCAGCTCCGGCCGGGGATTGATGTCGTCAGGATCGGAGAAGAACGCCTCGAGCGAATCGCCCGGCGCCGTGGCCCGCTGAAAATCGACATCGTTGGCGAAAACCCTCGTCATGACGTCAATGATCGATCGGGGCAGCCCTTGCTTGAGCGCCGTCTCGTACAGGCTCTCATAGAGGCTCATCCCGCCGCCGCCCGGACTGTCTTCGTCGGCCGCTTTGGGCTTTCGCGGCGCCTGTGCGGTGCGCACCGCCACAGGCTTGTAGGCGCCGCTGTCGGTGAGAGCGACCGTAGCTTTGAGTTGATCGTCGGCATAAACCGAGATTCGCGCTATTGCCGGCTTTTCCCCTCGGACGGCCGGCTCCTCGGGCAGGAGCAGGATCTTCTGCCCCTCGCCGACCGGCGACTCGCCGTGCTTCACGCCGAACGCGGCCAGAATGCCTTGGACGGCTTCGGGACTTGCGCCATTGGACTTGAGCACGTCCTCGAAACTCTCGCCATGGTGCATTTGAACGAGCCTCTCGCTCGGAGATGCGTCCTCTGGGTTAGCCTTGACGGCATTCGTCACATTCTCGGGAATCATGCGCACTTCGATCGACGCGAAGGGCGTGCTGGGACTTACGGTCCCTGTGGTGGCGTAAGGGGTCAGCGCTCCAAGGGAATCGCCGGTGGCCTTGCTGGTCCGCATCAACAGGATCTGCGGCGGTAGAGATTGAGTGACGGCTTTCTCGCTGGGCGCCTTCAGCGTCTCCACGACCTGCGCTTCGGCCTCGGCCTGGGTCAATTCTCCCGACGACTGCTCCGCATCGCTCGCGAGTGAGGTCCGCGACGCGAAACGTCACCTCCGCGCTGTCTTGCACCGGGCCCGGATCGGGCGGCGCCTCGGCGACGTCCGTTCCGCCGTTCACGATCTTGAGAGGGTTGAAGGCGGGCACTGCGTCGGCGAACCCGGTCGGGGTCATGGTCAGCGTCGTTTGAAGACGGGTGAAAGGTCGCGCCTTCACCACTTCCCGATCGCCAACCTTGATGATTGTCGGCGCCTTGAACGTCTGTTTGTCCGAGACGATGTCGACGGGCCGCAGGAGCCGATCGCCCTTGCCGGGGTTGACGCCGCCTTCCTGTGCGTCCGCGAGCCGCGTCGGCGCCGCGAATTCCGGCGCCTCGGCGAAATTGTATTGGCTGTCGAGATCAAGATAGAGCGCCGCGCCAATCAGGGTCACGCCGCAGAGCCCGGCCAGCGATGCGCCAGCGAGCCACCGGAACGACGTATTCCGCCGCTCGTGGCGGTCGAACCGATCCTCGCCCAATCGAATTGGCGGCTCGACTCCGAGGTCGGGGCCGACCGTCGCGCGGTCGCCGCGGGAGCCCAGCCGCGGAAAAGCAGCCGCCAGGGTCGTCAAAATTGTTGTTTCGCTCGCTCTCGACGCCCGCGTTGAGTCGGTCGGGCTATGAGATTAGTTACCCCGCATGGCCTACGAGCGCAAGCTCTTCTCCCCGGCCGCATCGTTCCATTCCGCTGTCACCTCTTGCAATTTGGCTCTTTCCGTTCCCTAGTACGACGCCGCGCCGATGAGGAAAGCTCATGCAACTAATCGGAATGCTTGATTCGCCTTACGTGCGCCGGGTCGCGATTGCGCTGATCATTGCAAAAACTCCTTTTATACATCGGCCAATTTCACTTTTCCGGCATATCGATGAGTTCTCAACGCTCAACCCGCTCCTGAAAGCGCCGACCCTCGTCACCGAGGACGGAGCGGCGTTGATGGATTCAAGCGTCATTCTCGATTATCTGGCCGGCGTCGATCCGCGCATCGCCGCGCTGACGCCGTCGAAGGCGCCCCAGCGCCTAGCCGCGCTGCGGGCGATCGGCCTTGCCCTGACTGTCATGGAAAAAGCGGTCCAGCGCCACTATGAGCGTATGCTGCGGCCGGTCGAAAAGCAGCACGGGCCGTGGGTCGAACGGGTTATGGGTCAGTTGACCGCGGGTCTGAGCGCTCTGGACGCCGAACTGCCCGGTTCGGGATGGATTGGCGGCGAATTGGGCCTTGCGGACATTACCGTTGTCTGCGCCTTCGGCTTCACCCACTCCGTTCTAGCCGACGTCGTGGAGACCCGCCGCTATCCGAATCTAGGCGCGTTCAGTGGCCGCGCCGAAGCGCTTCCCGCGTTTCGCGCCGCCCCGCCGGAGGATGGCGCGACCGCCTCGGCGATCGGCGATTGACGAACTGCCGGCGAAACCCGGCGAAAGGGAGCGTCAGTTGGCTGAGCAAAGCGAGAGGATGCGCGCCGTGGTCGCGCCCCGCCCGGGCGGTCCGGAGGCGCTGGAAATTCAGATGCGCCCCCGCCCGGTTCCGGCTGAAGGCGAGATTCTGGTTCGCGTGGAAGCCGCGGGCGTCAATCGACCTGACGTCCATCAGCGCCAGGGCCACTACCCTCCGCCGCCCGGCGTGACCGACGTGCTCGGCCTGGAAATCGCCGGGGAAGTCGTGGCGCTCGGACCGAACGCCCGGGTTCATCGCCTTGGCGCGCGCGTCACGGCGCTGGTTCCCGGCGGCGGTTACGCCGATTATTGCGTCGCCCATGAGACCAATGCGTTGCCGGTTCCCGCCGGCCTCACGGCCGGTCGAGGCGGCGGCGATCCCCGAGACCTATTTCACCGTATGGACGAATGTCTTCGTCCGCGGGGCGCTGAAAGCCGGCGAAACCTTGCTGGTGCACGGCGGAACGTCCGGCATCGGCACGACGGCGATTGCGCTCGCCAAGGCGTTCGGGGCGCGTGTCATCGCCACCGCCGGATCGGACGACAAAGCCGCGCAATGCCAGCGGCTAGGGGCCGATCTCGGCGTCAATTACCGCAAGGACGATTTCGTCGCGCTGACGCTTCGCGTGACCGGAGGGCCGGGGCGCCGAACGTCATTCTCGACATGGTCGGCGGCGACTATGTCGAGCGCAACTACGAGGCGGCGGCGCTGGACGGACGCATCGTGCAGATCGCGTTTCTGAAAGGACAAAAGACGACGGTCGATCTGAGACCGATCATGACCAAGCGTCTGATCCACACCGGTTCGACCTTGCGTCCGCGCTCGCCCGCGGAGAAAGCGGTGATCGCCGAAGCTCTGCGGGCCAAAGTTTGGCCGCTCCTGGAGGAGGGGCGCTGCCGGCCGGTTATCGACGCTGTCTTTCCCCTTTCGGAGGTCTCGAAGGCGCATGAGCGTATTGAAAACGCCGACCATGTCGGCAAGATCGTGTTGACGATGTAAACACGACTGCGAAAGGCGAACTTGAAATGCGCGGCCGGAGGTCGCATGTTTTGGTTGCGTGGGCGAATCGACCCACGCGGAGAGGAACGCGACGCTGAATCTGACGCCTCATCCAGTGGCGGCGCCTGCCGCCCGCAATCCGGTCACTTCGGGAACGCTCGCTGACGCCTGACGGTCTGTCGCAGATCATCGTTGAAGCACTCGAGGACGCCAAGGCCGAAGACATCGTCTCGATCGATCTTTCCGGCCGGACGACGCTTGCCGATCGGATGATCATCGCCTCCGGCCGCTCGAGCGTACATGTCGGCGCCATCGCCGACCGAGTCGTCAAAGCCTGTCGCGACGCTGGTTATCCTTCACCGAAAGTTGAAGGAATGCCGCTTTGCGACTGGGTCCTGCTCGACGCCCAGAACGCCATCGTCCACATCTTCCGCCCGGACGTTCGCCGGTTCTACAACCTCGAAAAGATGTGGAGCGCCGATCGGCCAGGAGAATCGGCCAAGAGCTGACCCGGCCAAGGGCTGTACCCATGCGCCTCGCGTTGGTTTGCGTTGGCAAGCTGAAGGCGGGGCCGGAGCGTTTGCTGTTCGATCGCTATTTCAAACGGCTGACTGACGGCGCCCGGAGCGCTGGCTTCGTTGGCGTCGATTTGCGCGAGATCGCGGAATCGCGAGCTCGGCGGCCGGACGAACGCCGGGCCGAAGAAGCCGCCGCGATTCTGGCGGCCTCGCCCAAAGGCGCCGCGCTGGTTCTGCTTGACGAGCGAGGGTCGTCGGCGACCAGCGAGGACTGGGCCAAGGACATCGGTCGGGCGCGAGACGCGTCGCGACCGGCCTATGTCGTGGCGGTCGGCGGACCGGACGGGCTCGACCCGTCGCTCGGCCCTATGGCGCATCGAATCTTGAGCTTCGGCCAAATGACCTGGCCCCATCAGCTGGTCCGGGTCATGGCCGGCGAACAGCTCTATCGGGCGATGACGATTCTTACCGGACATCCCTATCATCGCGGCTGATAGGCCCTGTCTCATTTCCTTGCCTATAAGCGAGCCACGAGAAGTCGGAACGGCTCACCCGCCCTTATATTGGCTAGATTTGATGATCCTTGCCGCCCATGCATCCACGGCGAAAATGGGTAAGTTGCGCGGGGGCGGCCGTTTTGGCCGCTTCTTTCGGCGCGGCCTGCAGCGCGCTCGCCGACCCCGCCGCCACCCCTGAGCCGAACGACCAGCAACGCGCGGACAAAGAGATCGAGTTGCGCGGCGTCGAGGACACGCTGCGTCAATCGGAGGATCAGCGGCGGGCGATCGAGGCCGAGATCAACTCCGTTCGCGCCGACCGGGCGCGCCTTTCGGCGGCGCTGATCGAAACCACGGCCAAGGTGCAGGACGCCGAGCGCGGCGCCGCTGCGGCGGCCGACAAGCTGGCGAGCCTCAACGCCAAGGCCGATGACCTGTCTCGTTCGCTCGATGGCAGGCGTGGCGTGATAGCGGACGTGCTCGCCGCACTCCAGCGGATGGGGAGCAATCCTCCGCCCGCCATCCTCGTGAAACCCGGCGACATGTCGGAAGCGGTGCGCGCTGCGACGGTCATGGGCTCGGTCATTCCGGAATTGAAATCGGAGATCGAGGCGGCGCGCCGCGATCTCGACGACCTCGCCAAGACCCGGGAGTCCATCGCGCGCGAGCGCGACGAACTCACCGAGAAGGGCAGGGCGCTTGCAGTCGACAAGACGCGCCTCGCCGCACTTATCGAAGCGCGCCAGCAATCTCTGGCGTCGGCGCAGGACGCTCTCGGCTCTCAGCAACAGCGCGCGACCGAACTCGCCAAAAAAGCGACTTCGCTCAAGGATCTCATCGCCCGGCTCGACAGCGAAAACGCGGCGCGCAAGGCGGCGGCGCTCGCGGCGCACGCGGCCGAGGTCGCCGTGGCGACCGACATCGAAGCTCGGGCGCACGCGGCGCGTGGCGCCGATCCGGGCGCGCCTCAAGCCTGAAATCGCCTTTGCCGACGCCAAGGGACAGGTGCCGTTGCCCGCCGCGGGCGCGATCCTGAAGACATTCGGCTCGCCGGACGACCTTGGCGGGATCGAGCACGGCGTCTCCCTGGCGACGCCGGCAGGCGCGACCGTCTCCGCGCCGACGGACGGCGCGGTCCTTTTCGCCGGAGCCTACCGGACTTACGGGCAACTCTTGATCATCGACGCGGGCGGAGGATATTATGTCCTGCTTGCCGGACTGGATCGAATCAATGTTCAATCCGGCGAGTTCGTGCTGGCGGGCGAACCGATCGGCGTCATGGGAGACGGGTCTGTTCGTATGGCGACGGCGGCCGCAGTTGGCGCGGCGCGGCCGGTTCTCTATATAGAGTTACGCAAGGACGGAACTGCGATCGATCCGGGGCCGTGGTGGGCAAAGTCAGACATCGAGAAGGCGCGCGGATGATTCGTAAAGCTGGTTACCTGGGAGTTGGCGTTGTTTTGGGAGCGGCAGTCGCCGCCACGGCGCCGCAAGCGCTGCTGTTCGTCAGCCCATCCGCTTACGCTGCGGCCGCCGACACCTATCGGCAACTCAATCTGTTCGGCGACGTGTTCGACAAGATCCGAAACGACTATGTCGAGAAGCCAGACGAATCGAAGATGATCGAGGCCGCGATCAACGGCATGCTGTCCTCGCTCGATCCGCATTCGAGCTACATGGACGCCAAATCGTTTCGCGACATGCAGGTCCAGACGAAGGGCGAGTTCGGCGGACTCGGCATCGAGGTGACGCAGGAGGATGGCGTCCTCAAGGTCGTGACGCCGATCGACGATACGCCAGCCTCGAAGGCCGGGCGTGCTCTCCGGCGACCTCATCATGGCGATCGACGACGCGCCCACGCAGGGGCTGACGCTCGATCAGGCGGTCGAGAAAATGCGCGGCTCGATCAATTCGCCGGTGAAGCTCAAAATCGTCCGCGGCCCCAAGAAGGACATCAAGGATATCACCATCGTTCGCGATCTCATCCACGTCCAGTCGGTGCGCTCGCACGTCCAGAACGACGATATCGGTTACATCCGCATCACCCAGTTCACCGAGCAGACCGCCGACGGCCTGAAGGCGGCGATGGAGAAGCTGCACAGCGAGATTCCGGCCGACAAGTTCAAGGGTTACATCCTTGACTTGCGCAACAACCCGGGCGGCTTGCTCGATCAGTCGATCGACGTCGTCAATTCGTTCATCGACAAGGGCGAGATCGTTTCGACCCGCGGCCGCACCGCGGACGAGACACAACGCTTCGACGCCAAGGCGGGCGGCGACTTGTCGGGAGGAAAGCCTCTCGTCGTCCTTATCAATGGCGGTTCAGCGTCAGCATCGGAAATCGTGTCCGGAGCGTTGCAGGATCATAAGCGGGGGACGCTGATCGGCACGCGCTCGTTCGGCAAAGGCTCGGTGCAGACGATCATGCCGCTCGGCGAGAACGGCGCGTTGCGCCTGACGACGGCGCGCTACTACACGCCATCGGGCCGATCAATTCAGGCCAAGGGGATCGAGCCCGACATCAAGGTGCTGGAAGACGTGCCCGACGATCTCAAGGGCAAGGACGACATGAAGGGCGAAGCGTCGCTCAAGGGCCATCTCGCCAACGGCGCCGAGGATCTGTCGGCCTCGCAGGCGTATGTGCCGCCGAACGAGAAGGATGACAAGCAATTGCTCGCGGCCGTCGACCTCCTGCACGGGGTCAAGCCGGCGGTGAAGGCCGATGCGGCTCCGGCGAAGAGCGATGCGCCCGCGGCCTCGGCCACGTCCCCCGCGCCGACTGACCCAGGCCAGACGGCCCCCGCCAAGCCGAACTGATGCGGCTCAACACGGGCAACAGAGCCGAGAGCGTCCATCGATGAGGAAAAGCATCTCCTATCTTGCGTGTGGGGTCGTCGCCGGCGTTCTGCTGGTGGGCGCCTCGCACGACGCCTTGCGTGCGGCGAGCTCGAGTACTGGCGACAAGTTGGCGCTCTTTGCCGAGGTGTTCAACAAAGTCCGCGACAACTACGCCGAAAAACCTGACGACGATAAAATGGTCAAGTCGGCGATCGACGGCATGCTGGCGTCGCTCGACCCACATTCCAACTATTTCGATCCCAAGGCCCTGCAGGACTTCCAGAGCAGTATGAAGGGCGAGGAATTTGGCGGCCTCGGCCTCGAAGTGATGATGGAGAACGGGCTCGTCAAAGTGGTGAGCCCGATCGACGATACGCCCGCGGCCCGCGCCGGGATGATGTCCGGCGATTTCGTCACCCGCATTGACGACACGGCGGTCAAGGGTCTTTCGCTTAAGGAAGCCGTCGACAAGATGCGCGGTCCGGCCAAGTCCACAGTCAGGCTAACGGTCGAACGGGGGTCGAACCGGGACGTCAAAGAGGTCGCGATCGTTCGCGAGATCATTCATGTTCAGTCGGTGCGCTCGCACCTGGAGAGCGGCGACATCGGCTATATCCGGGTCACCCAGTTCAACCAGGAGGCGTACGACGGGGTGCGCAAGGCCTTTGATCATTTCCGCGCCGAACCGGGGCAAGCCAAGCTGAAGGGCTATATCCTTGATCTGCGCAACAACCCCGGCGGATTGCTCAACCAGGCGGTCGAGATCACCAACGCCTTCGTCGACAACGGGGAGATCGTTTCAACCCGTGGTCGAAACACCGACCAGGGGCAGCATTACTCCGCCCGCTCGGGCGTCAATCTGTCACAGCAAAAGCCAGTCGTGGTGCTGATCAATGGCGGTTCCGCCTCGGCTTCCGAGATCGTCTCCGGCGCATTGCAGGACCTCAAGCGCGCGACCCTGATCGGTACGCGCACGTTTGGCAAAGGGTCGGTGCAGACGATCCTGCCGCTTGGCGAGAATGGCGCGCTCAAGCTGACCACCGCCCGCTATTACACGCCCGCCGGCCGCTCGATCCAGGCCAAAGGCATCGATCCGGATATCAAGGTGCTCGAGAATATTCCGGACGACCTGAAGGGCAAAGTTTCGAGCATGGGAGAAGCCTCGCTGTTCGGTCATCTGAAGAATGACGGCGAAGAGGAGAAGGGCTCCGACGCCTACGTGCCTCCGGATCACGACAAGGACACCCAGCTCGCGGCCGCCGTCAAACTGTTGCACGGCGCCAAGGCCGAGACGCTAAGAAGCCCCGACACGCCAGCCACCGTGACCGCGCAATGACGTTCGCTCGGTGGTTCTTCGTGGGCGTGCTGATCGCTGCGCCGGGCCTGGCTCGGGCGCAGGAAGGGACGGGGTGCGGCGCGTTTAAATGGCCGCTCGACCATGAGCGCGCCGCGCTTACGCGCGCTGACAAGGCGTCGCTTCCCAACGGGGGAGCGCTTGCCTACGACGCCGCAATGACGCTCCAGCTTCAGCCGTTTTCCTCCGCCGGCTTGCCCAAGGCCCCCGAGCGGGCGCCGAAGGCGCCGTCGTCGTTTGCCGGCCACTTTGCGCTCGCCGCGCCGGCCAAGGCTGGCGCTTACAGGGTGACAATCTCCTCGGAAGGCTGGGTCGACGTCCTCGACGGCGGCGCCTTCCTGCATCCGTTCGGCTTTTCTGGCGCGAAGGAATGCGAAGGCGTGCGCAAGAGCGTCAGATTCGACTTGCCGGCTCGCCCGCTGACGCTTCAATTCAGCGGCGTCCCGAAGGATCAAATCTCCGTTATCGTTTCACCCGACCAATAGCCCGTCACTGTCCGGGCCTTCTCGGTCGTACCGAGCCAGCAGCGGCGCTTGGCCGAACCGTGGCGTCCTGGTCGATCTCGGTCGATCAGTCAGTGCCGGAAGTGCCGCATTCCGGTGAAGACCATCGCCACATCCGCTTCGTCGGCGACGGCGATCACTTCGGCGTCGCGCACGGACCCTCCGGGCTGGATGACGGCGGTCGCGCCGGCTTCAATCGTCGCAACCAGGCCGTCGGGAAACGGAAAGAACGCGTCTGAGGCGACGACGGAGCCTCGCGTCAGCGGTTCGTGCAAGCCCGCCATCTCGGCGGCTTCCTCGGCCTTGCGGGCGGCGAGACGCGCCGAATCGACCCGCGACATCTGGCCCGTTCCGACGCCCACTGTGCCGCCGTTCTTCGCGTAGACGATCGCGTTCGACTTCACATGTTTGGCGACGCGCCAAGCGAACCTGAGGTCGGCCATTTCGCTTCGCGTTGGAGCGCGCTTGGTCACCACCTTGAGCGCCCCTTCTTCAAGCACGCCATTGTCGCGATCCTGGACCAGGAGCCCGCCCGCGACCGTTCGCACGGTGAGGTTTGGCGCCCTCGGATCGGGAAGCGAGCCGGCCAGCAAGAGTTCTCAGGTTTTTCTTGGCCGCTATAATCGCCAACGCCTCCTCGTCGGCCTCGGGGGCGATAATCACCTCGGTGAAGATCTCGACGATCTTGCGGGCGGAGATGGCGTCCAACTTCCGGTTGAGCGCGACCACTCCCCCGAACGCCGATATGGGATCTGAGCGGAGCGCCTTTTCGTAAGCCTCAAGCAGCGACCCGCCGATGGCGACGCCGCAGGGGTTCGCGTGCTTGATGATCGCCACTGCGGCGCTTTCCGCCGGATCGAATTCGGCGACAAGCTCGTAAGCGGCGTCGGTGTCGTTGATGTTGTTAAAGGACAGGTCCTTGCCCTGGACCTGGCGCGCGGTCGCGACGCCGGGGCGGGTCTCGGCGGTGAGATACAGCGCCGCGCGCTGATGCGGATTTTCACCGTAACGCAACGCGCCGAAGCTCGGATGCAGGACGCCGCCGAAGGCGCGCCATTTCGGCGTCGGCTCATCAATCTCTTGCGCGAGCCAGTTGGAGATCGCCGCGTCATAGGCCGCAGTGCGCGCGAACGCCTTCTGCGCCATTCTGCGGCGGAACGCGAGCGTGGTCGTCCCCCGGTTGCGGTTGAGTTCGTCGATCAGCGCGGGATAGTCGTCCACGTCGACGATCACGACGACGTCATCGTGGTTCTTGGCCGCGCCTCGGATCATCGCCGGCCCGCCGACATCGATGTTCTCGATCCGGTCGTCGAACGGCGCGCCCCGCTTCAGTGTCGCCTCGAACGGATAGAGATTGACGACCAGCAAGTCGATCTGCGGAATGTCGTTGGCGATCATCGCCGCCTGATGCGCCGGCTCGGATCGGATCGCCAGGAGGCCGCCATGCAACCGCGGGTGCAGCGTCTTCAGCCGGCCATCCATCATCTCGGGGAAGCCGGTGACCTGGGCCACATCAACCACGCCGAAGCCAGCCGCGGTCAGCGCCGCCGCCGTGCCGCCCGTCGAGAGCAACTCGACGCCGAACGGCTGCAGCGCCCGGGCCAGATCGATGAGGCCGGTCTTATCGGAAACAGATAGCAGCGCCCGACCGATCTTGACGTCATCCGTGGCCATTGGCGCCGCATACCTCAGTTTCGTCGTGTGACGATTTTGTTGCGGTGCAATAGCACAGCTCAAGCCGCTCAGGAATGCTGAGAATCGGAACTCGACCCACTAAAACGTCATGGCTGTAGCGCAAGAATGGACCATTGTCCGGGCCATGGGCGTTTCTTATGTGAGGTGCGTCCACTGGTCGAACCTGAAAGGAGCGACCCATGCTTAAGAGAATCGCGATGATCGGTCTTGTAGCCGCCATCGCCCTGTCGTCCACCTCGGCTTTCGCGGTCAACGGCAGTTCGTCCGCCTACGGCACCGAGGGTTACGGCCCCACGGTCCCGACACAGTCGTTAACGCCGTTCCAGCGTTCGTGGAACCACGCCAACGAGAGCAAGGAGCGCGCAAGAGCCGGAGCGGAGTGGATTCGCCATCATCACGGCGCTGGCCTGCAATAGGCTCAGAAGCGACCGCGAAATTACGCGATCGCCTCGACCTCGCGAATATTTAGCAGCGTCAAGGGTTTATTAGACGAGCGTCGTTTGCGAGATCCGCAGCATTCATTGATATCCGATTGAGATAGGGAAATCAGATGTTGAAATCGATTAGGTTCATGAGCGTCGCCGCTGGGCTCGCACTTGCGTCAGGCTCAGCCTTCGCCCAACAGGGCGATACGTCTGCCTGGGGCACCGTTGGCTGGGGACCCATAATCCCCACCCAGTCGCTGACGCCCAAACAACGCCAATGGAACTCCGACAATCAGGCCAAGTACGAGGCGGAAAACGGCGCTGAATGGCTGCGGGTGCATGGGAAGAGCCCATTTCCCTTCTTCCAGTAGGCGACCTGACGCCTAGCCCGCCTTGATCAGCCGCGCGGCGAAGAAGCCGTCCAGGCCGGAGCGCCTCGGATTCTCGCCCCACAGGTGACAGGGCAGGGTGCGCAGATCTCCGGACGGCGTCACGCTTTCGGCGAGGCCGCCAATCTCGTCGGGCGTGATCGCTTGGCGGCGCACGTCGGGATTGCGGCGCAGTACGGCCGTGATATGCGCCTCGCCCTCCTCGGGCTCGAGCGAGCACACGCAATAGACTATGACGCCGCCGGGCTTGGCGAGCCCGATGGCCCTGTTCAGCAATTCGGCCTGCAACTTGACGAGGGGAGCAATGTCGCCCTGGCGCTTGATCCAGGCGACATCGGGATGGCGGCGGATCGTGCCGGTCGCGCTACACGGCGCGTCCAACAGCACGGCGTCAAACGGCGCCGCGTCGAAGGCAAGCGCGTCAGCCACGACGACGTTGGTGTGCAGCCGCAAGCGTTCGAAATTGGCGGCGAGCAGCTTGAGCCGCTCGGCCGAGCGATCGACCGCCGTGAGATCGACCCCCATTGCAGCCAGTTCGGCGGCCTTTCCGCCCGGCGCCGCGCAGAGATCGACCACACGCATGCCGGGTTGAGGGCGAAGCAGACGAGCTGGCAGAGCCGCGGCGGCGTCCTGCACCCACCATTGGCCGTCGCCGTAACCTTCGAGCTCCGACGACAGGCGCGTGTGTGTCGAGGCGCACGGAGCCTGTCGGCAGTACGATTCCGCCAAGCCGCTCGGCCCACCCGGAAGCATCGCTCTTTACGCTGAGGTCGAGCGTCGGCTCCTCGCGGTGCGCCGCGGCGATAGCGCGCGCGACGCCGTCGCCGTAGGTCGAGCGCCAGCGTTGGACGAGCCACGCGGGCGTATCGTCGTCGAGAGGATCGGATTCCGCCAGGATGGTTTCGCGATCCCGCGCGATTGCGCGCAGCACCGCATTGGCGAGCGCGGCGAACGGGGCGCTCGCCGGATCAGCGCGCGTCGCCTTCACCGCAAGATCGACCGCCGCATGGTCCGGAATATCGAGGAACAGGATTTGCGCCGCAGCGACGACAAGCGTCCATTCCAGCGCGCCGCCGCGCCTCGGCAGGCCTTTTTCCAACCGCCGGGCCAGCGCTTTGCGGATTGTGCCGAGCCGACGAAGCGACACCGTGGCGATCGAGCGCGCCAGCGCCCGGTCTCGCGGGTCAAGGCCGCCTCTGTGCATCGTAAGGTCGGCGGCGAGCCGCTCTTCGAGCGGGCGCGACAAGGTCAACGCTTCGCCGACCGCTCGAGCCGCGGCGACCCGCGCCGCCATTCCCGGGGGCGCCGGAGCCGGCGTCTCCAGACGGCCAGCACGAAATCCGCCCGATTGTCGCGCCAATCCTCGCCTCGAATCAAAATTAGCCTGCCGCCAACACCGCATCTATACGCGAAATCTGAGGCCGACTTGCGTCGGGCCGACAGACAAACATCATGGCGGCGGCCGCGCAGCGAGGTTCAGATATGAACGACGACCCTCAAGATGCAAGCGACCGGCAGGAGGCGGACAAATCCCGCGCGCGTGAACTGTCGCCGGAGGCGCGAAGGGCGCTCGCTGAAGCCGACGCAAGACGCGCCGAGCGCAAACCTCAGCCGCCCCACGAGATCAACGGCCGGGGCGGTCTTGACCCCGCGCGCTACGGCGACTGGGAGGTTAAGGGCCTCGCGAGCGATTTCTGAGCCGGAATTGGTGAGATCCGCGTTTCGTCCAGGGTTCAGCCTGGTAAGCGATATGCGTTCATCCCGTGGCGCGCCTGAACGGACCCGGAAAGGACTCGCTTCGCGTTCCCTGCTTCGTGGTGGGCGGTTCACAGATCGTGCTGCCTGCATTCGGCGAATTCACGGGCAGGAGCCTGGGCGTTCCGCGTGCGGGCTGAGCGCCTGCTGATCGCGACCGCCCGAGGCGTGTTCGACGCGACGCCAGGCACGGATGTCGCTCCCCGTGGGCTTTCCACATCTCGGATTGCCTTAGCCGGCGGCTCCGGCTGCCTCTTGTCCGTCCCGCGCAGGTGAGATAGCCCTCTTACGCAACGGGGAGGGGACCTATGAGGAAGAAACTGCGCCTCGCGGCTGTCGCGATCTCAATGGCGTTCGCTTGCACGCCCGCGGCCGCCGCCTATACGAGCATTTTTGCATTTGGCGACAGCCTCTCGGATGCGGGGAACCTTTTCGCGGAATCTGGAAGCACGATTCCGCTTAAGCCCTATGTCGATGGCCATTTCAGCAACGGTCCGACTTGGGTGGAAGATCTGTCGCAAATGCTGGGCCTTGGCCCGATGAAGCCGTTTCTCACGTCCAACGACGGAACCAACTATGCCTTCGGAGGCGCGCAGACCGGGATCACCGACATCAACCCGTTCGACCCTTCGAGCCCGGTCCACATCGATTTCCCAGACCAGATCACCGCATTCAATCTTGTGGATCCCAATCCGGTCAAAGGCGCGCTCTATACGCTCGACATTGGCGCCAACGACATCATGAACGCCTTGGCGGCGTTTGTCGGGGGGACGATCTCGCTGGCCGAAGTCAAGACGGTTGTCTCCCAGGCCGAAGCCAATACGATCGATTCGGTCGGCACATTGTTTGGACTCGGAGCGCGCTCGTTGCTCTTCTACGAAGTGCCGAACCTGGGGCTGACGCCTCGGTTCGAAGGGACGGCGCTTCAGAGTCTCGCGAGCGATTTGGCGGAATCGTTCAATGTCGAGGTGCTTAAGGGTCTCGCTCCGCTTGAGGGCGCCGGCTTGAAGGTCTTTTCGTTGGACACCTACGATTTGCTTGGTGAGATCAAAGCCGATCCGGCTGGATTCGGCTTCAACAATGTCAGCAGTCCGTGCTGGACCGGCACTTTCACCGATCCGTCCTCAGGCACGCTTTGCTCGACGGTCCCCGACGACCAGAACAAGTTTCTTTTCTGGGATGCGGTTCATCCGACCGAGGCGGGCCACCTCTGGGCGGCAGAATTTGCTGCCCAGGCGCTGGCCGCTCCTGAGGCCCCGACCTGGGCGATGATGCTGGTGGGCTTCGCGGGCCTTGGCTTTGCGGGCTATCGCTGTTCGTGCAAACGCGCCAGCACAGCTTAAGGCCGAGTCGTTGGGTTGGCGTGACAAAGGTCGCCCAAGAGACAAAGCCAGTGGTCGGGATCGGATCTCGTTCTGCTAGCCCGGCGTGCGTCGCCCTCAAGTCCGGCGCGGCGAAGATTGCGAAGGTTGGACGGAAGGCGAAAGCGTCGTCGAGGGTGTCGCCGTAGAGCGGCCCGGATCGGTCGGGCGTATGTCCGAACAGCGTCGCCGGCGCGCCGAAATTCTTGGCGAGAACGTCAGCAGGGACATGCTTGAATGGGGAACGCCGCGGCAAAATACCAGAGGTCGCCCACGCTTTTGGCCTGTTCCGCCCGTCCACCGAATGTGGTCAAAACGGCGCGATGAATTGAGCTATGTTCCGACTCTGGGGGCGATTTTTTCGATGCGGAAGACGATGTGGTTCTCGCCGCGCTCGATCGCCTCCAGCCTGTCGCCGCTCACTCCGACCAGATGCGGAATGTCGATGACCGCGAGCGGGTCTGTGCAGCGCACTTCCAGCCGATCTCCCGGCGCCAGGGATCTCAGAGCCTTGCGCGTCTTGAGCGCCGGAAGAGGGCATTTCAGTCCCGACAGATCCAACTTGGTGATGGTCATGGGCGGGACATGCGCTGACGTGCGCACATCGTCAATCGTGAACGGTCGGCGACCGTGACGGGCGAGGCGGATCGCGTCCCGGGCGTCGTGCTTGCCGGGGGACTGGCGCGGCGGATGGGCGGCGGCGACAAGCCATTGCGCGAGATCGGCGGGCGCACAATTCTCGCCCGGGTCATCGCTCGGCTCGCGCCGCAATGCGAGGGCCTGCTTCTCAACGCCAATGGCGATCCGCTTCGCTTTGCCGCGTTCGGTTTGCCTGTCATCGCCGACGGGGTCGAGCACTACCCAGGACCGCTGGCTGGAATCCTGGCCGGGCTCGACTGGGCCGCGATCCATCGGCCCGAAGCGCAATGGGTTCTGAGCGTCCCCGGCGACTGTCCCTTCCTGCCTCGCGATCTGGTCGCGCGATTGCGTCAAGCCGATGCTCGCGGAAGGCGCCGAGCTTGCGGTCGCGGCCTCGCAAGGGCGATCTCATCCGGTCATAGGGCTTGTGGAATGTCGCGTCGCGCGAGGCGCTGCGCCAGGCTCTCGTCGTCGAGGGCCTTCGCAAGGTCCACGACTGGACCGCGCGCTATCGGGTTGCGACGGTCGATTGGACCGCTGAACCCTTCGATCCGTTCTTCAACGCCAACACGATCGACGATCTCGCCGAGGCCGAGCGGTTCGCGGCGATCGAGGACCGGCGCTGAACTACGCGACGCTCGCCTTGGGCCGCGGGCCGCCCGTCGCCCAGTCGAGAAGCTCGACCGTGTGAACGACCGGCACCTTGGTTCCGCTGGCGATCTGGGTGAGGCAGCCGATGTTGCCGGCGGCGATCAGGTCCGGTGAAGTCGCGCCGATATTCGCGATTTTTCGGTCGCGCAGCCTGCGGGCGATCTTCGGCTGCAGCAGATTGTACGTGCCGGCCGAGCCGCAGCACAGGTGCCCTTCCGGCGGGTCGAGCACGACGAAGCCCGCTTCCTTCAACAATTGCTTCGGCTGCTCACGGATTTGCTGGCCGTGCTGGAGCGAACAGGCGCTGTGGTAGGCGACGCGCTGCCCCGTTGCGTTGATGCGAGCTTGCAGCCCGATCTCGCTCATGAGTTCGGTCACGTCTCGCGTCAGTGAAGACACGACGCGGGCAGGCTCCGCGAGTTCGGGATCGCTGCGGAACATGAACCCGTAGTCCTTGACCGTCGTGCCGCATCCGGACGCGTTGATGACGATCGCATCCAGTCCGCCGTTCGCGATCTCTTTCGTCCAGGCGAGGATGTTGGCGCGCGCGTAGTCGTGCGCGTTCTGCCCGAGGTGGTGGTTGAGCGCGCCGCAGCATCCGGCGCCCTCGGCGACGACGACCTCGCAGCCATGGCGGGTCAGGAGCCGGATCGTCGCTTCGTTGATCTGGGGCGCCAGAACCTGTTGGGCGCACCCGTTCAAGAGCGCCACCCGACGGACCCGCCGCCCTTCGCTCTTGAAGGTCTGCGGTCGGTCGACAGGCGAAGCGGACGGCAGCCGCGAGGGAACGAGCGCCAGCGCGGCCCTCAACCGCTCCGGCATAAGTCCAGCGAACGGCGCGCCCAGGCGACCCGCCCACATCGCGGCGCGAAACAAACCGGGCTTTGGCAGCACAGCGCCAAAGACCCGCCGCAACATCTGGTCGAACCAGGGCCGCTTATAGGTCTTCTCGATATGATGCCGGGCGTGGTCGACCAGGTGCATGTAGTTGACGCCAGAAGGGCAGGTCGTCATGCACGAGAGGCACGAGAGACACCGGTCGATATGTTTGACCACCTCGGGCGTCGCCGGACGATCGTTCTCCAGCATGTCCTTGATGAGGTAGATGCGCCCCCTCGGACTGTCGAGTTCGTCGCCAAGCAGCACATAGGTCGGACAGGTCGCGGTGCAGAAGCCGCAATGCACGCAGGCGCGCAAGATCTTTTCGGAGGCGCTGGTGTCCGGGTCGGCGAGTTGAGCGGCGGTGAAATTCGTTTGCATGTGTTACTCGCCCTCCCGCATGCGTCCCGGATTGAGGACGCCGCGAGGGTCAAAACCATTCTTCACGCGCGCGGTGAGTTGAGCGAGCCCGGGGCTCAAAGGCTCGAACACCGGCACCGAGGCGCGCACAGCTTCCGGCGCGACGACCAGGGTCGCGTGTCCGCCCGACGATTTCAGCGCGGGACGAACGATGCCGGCGCCTGCGTCGGGGCCGGCCTCCTCGGCATCGAGGCTCAGCCAGATCAGCCCGCCGCCCCAATCGAAGTAAAATTCTGCGGACGACAACCCGGAGCGAAGCGCCTGCGTGACCGCTGGAGCATGGCTTGGCGTGGGACAGAGACGCCAAACGATACGGGAACCTTGTCCAAGCAGCGGCTGAACGGCGCCGACCTCGGACCATAAGGCTTCTGTCTCCATCTCATTGAGGCGAAGACCGCGTCCGGTGAGGCCTTCGAGCGCGTTGGTGCGATAGGCGACCGATGGCCGCGGGCCTTCCAGCCGCAGAGCGGTCGCTGCGCCGAGCCCTGACGCCACCGCGCTGACCTTCGAACGGCGCGCTGCAGAGGCAGGCAGATGCGCTGCGCCGGAGACCTCGAAGGGCGAATTCAGCGCGAGCGCCAACGCAGGAATTGCGATTTCGTCGGCAAGCCCATGCAGCACGATCGTGCAGGCTGTCTCTGGCTTCGGCATCACTTTGAGGCTGAGTTCGGTGAGCGCCGACAGCGTGCCATAGGCGCCCGCCTGAAGCTTGGACATGTCATAGCCCGTGACGTTCTTCACGACCTTGCCGCCGGATTTCCAGATTTCGCCGAAGCCGTTTACGGCGGCAAAGCCGAGGATGTAGTCGCGCGCCGATCCCGCGCGCACGCGCCGCGGCCCGGCCAGATTGCAGGCGATCACGCCGCCTATAGTTTGCTCGCCCTCTGCGCCGAGGAGCGCGCGCCAGTCCGGCGGCTCGAAAGACAGCATCTGCCGGTTCTTCGTAAGCTCAGCATTGATCGAGGCGAGCGACTCGCCAGGACGCGCCGTCAGGACAAGTTCGGCGGCCTCGTAGTCGACGATTCCCGCGAGCCCCGAAACGTCGAGAACGTGATCCGTCTTCATTGGACGGCCCAGCGCGCGCTTCGTGCCGCCCGCGGTGATTTCGAGCGAGTCGCCTTCCGCAGCGACCCAGGAAATCATCTCCGCGATTTGCGCGGCGTCTGACGGTTGCAAGTGCGACACGTCTCGATGGCCTCAGAAGCGCGGAAGATCGGGAAAGGCAACCTTGCCCGCATGCACGTGCATGCGGCCGAGTTCAGCGCAGCGGCAAAGCTGCGGAAACACCTTGCCGGGATTGAGCAGGCCGTCCGAATCGAAGGCGCATTTCAGCCGCAACTGTTGATTGATGTCGTCCTCGTTGAACATCGTGTCCATCAGATCACGCTTTTCGACGCCGACTCCATGCTCGCCTGTCAGCACGCCGCCGACCTGAACGCAAAGCCTGAGGATCTCCGCGCCGAATTCCTCCGCCCTGTCGAGTTCGCCGGGCTTGTTGGCGTCATAAAGAATGAGCGGGTGAAGGTTGCCGTCGCCGGCGTGAAAGACATTGGCGACCCGCAAGCCGAACCGTTCCTGCATCTGGTTCATCCTTTGCAGGACCTGGCCGATCTGCTTGCGAGGGATCGTTCCATCCATGCAGTAATAGTCAGGCGAGATGCGCCCGACCGCGGGGAAAGCCGCCTTTCGCCCAGCCCAGAACAAGAGGCGCTCCGCTTCGGATTGGCTCGTTCGGCAACTCGTCGCCCCGTGACGTTCGGCGATGGCCTCGACCTCGGCGATCAGATGATCGACTTCGGCCTCGCAGCCGTCGAGTTCGACGATCAGCAACGCTTCGCAATCGAGCGGATAGCCCGCGTGGACGAAGGCTTCGGCCGCCGCAATCGCCGGCCGATCCATGATTTCCATTCCGCCGGGAATGATCCCGCCGCCGATCACGGTCGGCGACACAGTCGCCCGCGCCCTCGACGGTGGAGAAGCCAATGAGAAGCGCACGCGCTCCCGGCGGCTTTGGCAGGATGCGGACGGTGACCTCGGTGACGACCCCGAGCATGCCCTCTGAGCCGACCATCACGCCGAGCAGGTCGTAGCCCGGCGAATTGAAATGCTTGCCGCCGAGCCGCACGATTTCGCCGTCGATCGTCACCATTTCGATGCCGATGACGTTGTTGGTCGTGAGCCCGTATTTGAGGCTGTGAACGCCGCCCGAATTCTCGGCGACGTTCCCGCCGATCGTGCATGCGATCTGGCTGGACGGATCGGGCGCGTAATAGAGCCCGAGGCCCTGCACGGCGTGGGTAATGCCGAGGTTGGTCACGCCCGGCTGAGTGACAACGCATCGATTGGCCACATCGATGTCGAGGATTTTGTTGAATTTGCCCATGCCGAGGAGAACGCCGTCGGCGAGCGGCAAAGCGCCGCCCGAAAGCGATGTTCCGGCGCCGCGGGGGACGACCTTGATCTTGTTGGCCGCGCAATAGCGCATGACCTCGACAATCTGCGCGGTCGTGTCGGGGAGGACGGCGACCATCGGCGGTTGCCGATAGGCGGTGAGTCCGTCACTTTCGAAGGCGCGCAATTCGTGCTGCTGGTCGATCACCCCTTCGCCCGGGACAAGGCGCCGAAGCGCCTCGACAATCTCGGCGCGGCGGTCGAGGACGGCGCGGTCGGGTTCTGGCATGGCGATCATCGCGCGCCTCCGTTGGCTGGGACCATTATGGGGACAGATAATGCTCGGCCGTAGCCAGAACACCCAGCGCGTGCTGAGTTTCGCTCGAAAGCGCCGCGATCGGCCAAATGGGCGGTTTCCGCGCATATTGTTTGCGCAAAGCAGAAATGTGTGTTATATGTTGTCTTGGTCAAAAAATTAGGTCCGCATCCTTGAGGACGGTCGCTGGAGGAGAAGAATTCGTCCGTCTGAGATGTCTCGCGCACCATCCGAGACGGGAGAAGATTTTTTTATTCCAATCGGCTGTAACCCATTGAAAAGTCTCGATTTGGAAAAATAAACGCTAGTAAACGTCAGTATTTTTACTAGCGTTTATGCGCGTTTACTGGCGTTTATTGGCGTTTAAGCGCTTCTATTTGCGCGGATCGGGCCGCCGAATGGAGCCTCGCGTGCGTTGGGCCCGTCATGGGCTGTTGACGAGCACGGCGCGGAAGTCGTTGACATTGGTCAGCGTCGGCCCGGTGACCACCTGATCGCCGAGCGCGCCGAAGAAGCCATGCCCGTCGTTGTCGGCCAGCGACGCCCGCGCGTTGAGTCCGAGCTGTCTTGCGCGATCGAGGCTGTCGGGGGTCACGATCGCGCCCGCGACCTCCTCGGCCCCGTCCACGCCGTCGGTGTCGCCGGCGATGGCGAAGATCCGAGGCCGCGCGTCGAGTTCGACCGCCATCGCCAGGAGGAACTCGACGTTCCTCCCGCCCTTGCCTTTTCCATCGACCGTCACCGTCGTTTCTCCGCCCGAGATCAAGACGCAGGGCGCGGCGACCGGTTGGCCGCGGACGGCGACCTGGCGGGCGATTCCAGCCATCACTTTCCCGACCTGGCTTGCTTCGCCCTCGATCGCGTCGCCAAGGATGATTGGGCTATAGCCGGCCCGTTTCGCGATCTCCGCCGCGGCCTCGAGCGAGGCCTGGGGAGCCGCGATGACGCGCGTCTCGCTGCGCGCGAAGACCGGATCGCCGGGCTTTGGGGTCTCCGACCGGCTGTCGTCGAGAAAGGCCTGCACCGCGGCGGACGGGACGATGCCGTAGCGCTTCAGCACGGCCTTTGCGTCAGCGAGCGTGGTCGCGTCAGGCGTCGTCGGACCGGAGGCGATCACCGACGGATCGTCGCCGGGCACGTCGGAGATAATCAGCGACACGATCCTGGCTGGCGCGGCGGCAACCGCCAGCCGGCCGCCCTTGATCGCCGACAGGTGCTTCCGGACGCAGTTGATCTCATGGATGTTGGCGCCGCTCTTGAGGAGCGCCTTGTTCAGAGCCTGCTTGTCGTCCAACGTGATCCCCTGCGCCGGCAGGGAAAGCAACGCCGAGCCGCCGCCCGAGATCAGGCAGAGCAGGAGGTCATCCGGCCCCAGGCCTTTGACGAGATCGAGAATCCGGCTGGCCGCCTTCTGCCCTGCGGCGTCGGGAATCGGATGCGAGGCCTCGACCACCTCGATCCGCTTCAAGGGGTCAACGCCGTGGCCGTAGCGCGTGACGACCAGGCCGGAGAGAGGCTTATCGAGAGGCCAATGGGCCTCGACCGCGCGGGCCATCGAAGCGGCGGCTTTGCCAGCGCCGACGACGACCGTGCGCCCCGCGGGCGGTGGTGGAAGGTTCGCAGGCACGGCTTTGTCGGGTGAGGCCGCCGCGATCGCGGCCTCGAACATGTCCCGAAGCAACTGCCGCTCTTGCATCGCCTCCGCTCCTCCCCGCCTGATCGCCCTACATTTCCGAGCGCTTCAGGTCGACGCCTTCTGGCCGATTTCGAAGTGAGCGAGCCCCTCGAGCACGCGAGCCATGCCGGAATGATCCCACGCCGCGCCGCCGCCGGCTACAGCGGAGTTGAACAGTTCCTGGCAGGTTGCCGTATTCGGCAGGCTGACGCCGAGAGACCGCGCGCCCTGCAGCGCGAGGTTCAGATCCTTCTGATGCAGCGCGATGCGGAAGCCGGGATCGAAGTTGCGCTTGATCATCCGCTCGCCGTGAACCTCGAGAATGCGGGACGCCGCAAATCCGCCCATCAACGCCTGACGCACCCGCGCCGGATCGGCGCCGGCCTTGGAAGCAAAGAGCAGCGCCTCGCCGACGGCCTCGATCGTCAGGGCGACGATGATCTGGTTTGCGACCTTGGTCGTCTGTCCGTCGCCATTGCCGCCGACGAGCGTGATGTTCTTGCCCATGAGGGCGAAGATCGGCTTGACCTTCTCGAACGCACTCTCCGGGCCGCCGACCATGATCGTGAGGCTCGCCGCCTTTGCGCCCACCTCGCCCCCGGAAACCGGCGCATCGAGATATTCGCACCCCAGATCGTTGACCTTCTTGGCGAACGCCTTGGTGTCGATTGGCGAGATCGAGCTCATGTCGACGACGATCTTGCCCTTTGAAAGGCCTTCCGCGACGCCTCCCGCGCCAAAGAGCACCGTCTCGACGTCGGGCGTGTCGGGAACCATGGTGATGATCACCTCGGCCTTCTCAGCCAGCTCCCTGCCGCTGGCGCATGCAACAGCGCCCTTGTCGATCAGCTCCTTCGGCGGCGCGCGGCGGGTGTGAACGAAAAGCTCATGACCGCCTTCCAGAAGGTGGCCGGCCATCGGGCGCCCCATAATGCCGAGTCCGATGAAGCCGATCTTTGTCATTCTTTATGTCTCCAGCTCAGTGAAATCGCGATACAGGCGGCTCTCGCGGCTCGGATGGAGTCATGAGAGACCGGGCCTATAGTCGCAGCCAACTCCCACCCTTGGAGGGGTGGGTTAGCGCCTGCCCGCAAGAGCGTCCACTGGCTTTTTCTCCGTGGTCCGCATGTCCTGGCTGTTCTTGATCGACAGCTTGGGATCGAGGCAGAGGATTTCCTCGAACTCGTTCACGCCGTCGATTTCCGTCCCCATCGAGATGTTGGTGACGCGTTCGAGGATGAACTCGAGCACCACGGGAACCTGATGCTCCTCCATAAGCTCGTGGGCGCGAGCGAAAGCGGCTTTGAACTCGTTTGGGCTCTTGACCCGGATGGCTTTGCAGCCAAGGCCCTCCGCCACCGCCACGTGATCGACACCGTAGCCGGGCACAGCGTCGCCGTCCGGCGCCGCGTTGATGTTCTCAAAGGCGAGACTGACCTCAAAATCCATCTGGAAGCCACGCTGCGACTGCCGGATGAGGCCGAGGTAGGAGTTGTTCACCACGACGTGCAGATAGGGCAATTTGTGCTGAGCCCCGACGGCCAGTTCCTCGATCATGAACTGAAAGTCGTAATCGCCCGAGAGCGCGACGATCTTGCGATGGGGGTCGGCCGCGCGCACGCCGAGAGCGGCCGGAAGCGTCCAGCCCAACGGCCCGGCTTGACCGCAATTGATCCAGTTGCGTGGCTTATAGACGTGCAGAAACTGTGCGCCGGCGATCTGAGAGAGGCCGATTGTCGTCACGTAGCACGTGTCGCGATCAAGGCACTCGTTCATCTCCTCATAGACCCGCTGCGGCTTGAGCGGGACCTGATCGAAGTGGGACCGGCGGAGCATGTTATTCTTGCGATGCAGGCACTGCGCGGCCCAGTCGGACCGATCCTTGAGCTTGCCTTCCGCTTTCAGCGCACGCGCCGCCTCGATGAACAGCTCCAGCGCCGCGTGCGCGTCGGAAACGATGCCGAAGTCCGGGCCAAACACCCGGCCGATCTGCGTCGGCTCGATATCGACATGAATGAATTTTCGGCCCTTCGTGTAGAGGTCGATCGAGCCGGTATGGCGGTTGGCCCAGCGGTTGCCGATGCCGAACACGAAGTCCGATTCGAGGAAAGTCGCGTTGCCGTAGCGGTGGCTTGTTTGGAGACCGACCATTCCGGCCATCAACTCATGATCATCGGGGATCGAACCCCAGCCCATCAGAGTCGGGATCACAGGAACGCCCGTAAGTTCAGCGAACTCAACCAGAAGGCTGCTGGCGTCGGCGTTGATGACGCCGCCGCCCGCCACGATCAGCGGCCGCTCTGAAGCGTTCATCATTTCGAGCGCCCGCTTCGCTTGCGCTTTCGTCGCCGCCGGCTTGTACACCGGCAGGGGATCGTAGGTCTCGATGTCGTATTCGATCTCGGCCGTCTGAACGTCGACGGGCAGGTCGATTAACACCGGGCCCGGACGACCCGACCGCATCACGTGGAAAGCCTGCTGGAAGACCATGGGCACGAGCGCCGGCTCTCGCACGGTCACCGCCCATTTCGCCACCGGCTTCGCGATGGATTCGATGTCAATCGCCTGGAAATCCTCCTTATAGAGCTTTGCGCGCGGCGCCTGTCCGGTGATGCAGAGAATGGGGATCGAATCCGCAGCGGCGGCGTAGAGCCCGGTGATCATGTCGGTGCCGGCGGGGCCCGAGGTGCCGATGCACACGCCAATGGCGCCTGACTTGGCGCGCGTATAGCCGTCAGCCATGTGGGAGGCGGCCTCGACATGGCGCGCCAGGATGTGGCGGATCGAGCCGCGCTTGCGCAACGCCGCATAGAGCGGGTTAATGGCTGCGCCGGGCACGCCGAAAGCGACCGACACGCCCTCTCGTTCGAGCACGAGCACCGCAGCTTCCACGGCTTTCATCTTGGCCATCGTTTCCTCCCGAACCACCATGGAGCGAGCAAAACATAACAGACTTTTATCTGGTTGGAATGCTTTCCATGATACGGAAAAAGGAGACAAACATTGTTTGAAACAGTGACTTGCGTGCCGTGAGGCCGCATGATGACGATAAGCCCAACACTTTTCCCGTATCGTGAAAGTTTGGATGTTTTCCTACGGTCGCTCCAGCAATTAGCATCTGCTGCAGGCTTCGGCCGATGTTGGGGGTTCTGGTGCAACAAGAACGGTCCGCTGCGCGAGGCAACGTTGCCGCCCATGGGAAACGTGCCGGAAGGTCCGCGGCAGGCGGTGATCAGGTTCGATCGTTGGTCAGAGCTCTCACTCTGCTCAACCGAGTGGCAGAGGCGCCTGGCGACGGATTCACCTTGACTGAACTCGCTCAGCAAACGGGTCTGCCCGCTTCGACCGCACATCGCCTCCTGACTACACTAGAACAGGAGCGCTACCTCCGCTTCGATCAAGAGGGGCGGCTGTGGTCGATTGGCGTACAAGCGTTCGTAACCGGAT
This sequence comes from uncultured Alphaproteobacteria bacterium, assembly GCA_963762335.1. Taxonomy (GTDB): domain Bacteria; phylum Pseudomonadota; class Alphaproteobacteria; order Rhizobiales; family Beijerinckiaceae; genus Roseiarcus. Next base: position 63,526 of record CAVXKU010000030.1, read on the forward strand.
TGGCTTTCACCAAGAGCCGGAGGCTCGGGACGCTTTCCCGGCCGCACATGCGGTTTCTGATGGAAAGCTCGGGAGAAACCGTGAACCTCGCGGTGGAGGATGACGGCGAAGCCGTCTACCTCGCACAAGTGGAATGCCGGCAGATGATGCGCGCGTTCGCCCGACCAGGTTCGCGCGCTCCCTTACACGCCTCCGCCGTCGGCAAAGCCATCCTTTCGACGATGTCCGACCGATCCTTCTCGCGCATCCTTCATCAGCGAGGCATGCCGCGCTTGACACCGAAGACAATCACGACGCCAGCGGCGCTGCGCGTCGAGATCGAACATGCGCGCTCCGCAGGCTACGCGGTTGACGACGAGGAGCACGCTGTCGGCTTACGCTGCATCGCAGCGCCGATCTTTGACGAAACCGGCGAAGCCATCGCGGCGGTCTCGGCCTCGGGTCCGATGGCTCGCATCGTTGAAGACCGCGTAGGTCCACTTGGCGCGCTCGTTCTCGAGACGGCGAGGCGAATCTCCGCGGAAATGGGCGCCTCTCCGAACCGGCGCCCGATCTCATAGCGGTCGAGTCGCGCCCGCCTCCGAGCATCCACCGACGCGCGCTTCAAGTTGCTCATCTTTGCAAGAGTGTGATTAGAGTGAGCGCCGCGCCGCAGTGTGGCAATCGACGGTCGGTCAACTTCGCAATTGGAAGACCACAGGAGGTAAAATGGAGACCGCCCAGTCCGACGCTCTGGTATTCTTCGGCGCTTCTGGCGATCTTGCTTTCAAGCAGATCTTCCCCGCTCTCTTAGGCCTTGTGGGCGGCGAAGGCGTTAACGTTCCCATCGTCGGCGTGGCCAAGGCAGGCTGGACGGTCGAACAGCTCAAGGGACGGGCCAAGGACAGCATCAAACAGCACGGGGGCGCCGACGCGGCTGAGCTTGATAAGCTGTTGGGGCTCTTGCGATATGTCGACGGGGATTACAACGATCCGCAGACGTTCGAGGAACTGAAGCGGGCGCTCGGCGGCGCCAAGCGGCCGCTGCATTATCTGGCGATCCCCCCCAGCCTGTTTGGCGTCGTGGTTTCGGCTCTAGCCAAGAGCGGGCTCAACGTCGACGCGCGCCTCGTTGTCGAGAAGCCATTTGGCCGCGATCGCGAGTTGGCGCAGGGGCTCAACAACACGCTGCTCGAGCATTTCCCGGAAGATGCGATCTTTCGCATCGACCATTATCTGGGCAAGGAGCCAGTCCAGAACATTCTCTACACACGGTTCGCCAATGCGATGTTCGAGCCGCTCTGGAACCGCCACTTCGTTCGCTGCATCCAGATCACAATGGCGGAAGCCTTCGACGTTCAGGATCGCGGGAGCTTCTACGACGCCGTCGGCGCGCTTCGCGACGTGGTTCAGAATCACATGCTTCAGGTCCTTGCGAACGTCATGATGGACGCCCCGACCGGCGAAGAGCGCGAGGCGCAACGAGACCAGAAGGCGGCGTTGTTGAAGGCTGTTCGTCCGCTGGACACCGCGAGCCTGGTGCGGGGGCAATATAAAGGCTATCGTGCGGTTAAAGGCGTGCGTCCGGATTCAACGACTGAAACCTTTGTCGCGTTGAAGCTGTTCGTGGACAGCTGGCGGTGGGCAGGTGTGCCCATCTATATCCGGGCCGGCAAATGTATGCCTTTGACCGCCGCCGAGGTCACCGTCGAGTTCAAGACGCCACCTCGCTCGACTTTCGGCGAGACCTTAGATCCGTCCGCCAATTACATGCGTGCGCGGCTGAGCCCAGACGTCGGCTCTGCAATAGGCTTGCGGATGAAACATCCCGGAGAACGCATGACGGGCGACAATGTCGAGCTCTCCCTGATGCAACGCGCCGGGTCGGACATGCCGCCATACCAACGCCTGCTCGGCGACGCGATGCGCGGTAACAACGAGCTGTTCGGACGCGAGGACACAATCGACGCCCAATGGCGGATCGTAGAGCCGATCCTGAAGAATCCTCCAGCGGTGCAGGAATACGCGCCCGGAACGTGGGGACCTGAGGCGGCGAACGCGCTTATCGGCGCCGATGGCCCGTGGCGCAATCCCGCGGCGGCCAAGGCGTAACCGGCCATACCTCTAAGCCCCTGCGGCGACCACTCATCCTTTAATCAGCTCTGGTCACATCCCTGCCGGGCGCCGAGCCGCGAGACGATCTGCATTGCCCGCTTGAACGGGCCGAGTTGCTCGCCGCTCTGGCCAAGTTGCTCGCTGTTCTGGCCAAGTTCGACTTCTCGACCGCGATTCAGCCGGCGCATAATCTCGCCAAGTTCTGGGCGCCTCACGAGTTGCCGAGCGTAGACGCCCACAGTCGCGGCAACGAGCCGGCCGCGGCGGTCCAGAAGCTCGTCGGCGAACCCTATCATTCGAGAGTTCGGCCAAGCCTGCGGCCTATTTTGCAACAGTCGCTCAGCAAGTTCATCTTCCCCTTCGTGTGGACGAGCCTGAGCCAGGATCATCAGCGTGGCGGCCGTCGAGCGAGAAATGCCCGCATGGCAATGGATCAGCAGGCTCCCTGCATCGGCTGCGTCGCGGCCAAAAGTGAGGATCGCCTCGACATCCGACCTCTGCGGCAACAAAATGTCGGGGCCCGGCTCGATCGCATCGTGAAAGCGCAAGGTCGCGCGAAAGTGCGGATCGAACGCCTGGAACGCTTCCGGGTCCGGCCATTCCGGGTCCAAAATCGACAGAACATGCGTGACGCCGCGGCTCTGGTGGCCGATGATTTCGTCAAGTCCACAAATGGCGAATGCTGGGAAGGGTAAGGGCTGCATGGTGGAGGCCCTTAACATGAAACTGTGACCGGCGCCTTTCAGCGGTGGGACAAGTTGCTGTCCGGTCAATTCGGAATCGCTGCTTGCCGATGGGTTGTGCCCGACCGAATATCGCTATTCTGATCGGAGAAGCGCGTGAACGACCCAACCCCGGGGACGCGGGTCCACGACGATCACCCGGCCGCAGGGACTTCGGGCGAGCATTTTGACGTTCTCATCATCGGCGCCGGTCTTTCGGGAATCGGAGCGGCCTGCCATCTCGTTCGGAAGCGGCCGAAGACAACCTTCGCCATCCTCGAAGCGCGTGAAGCGATCGGGGGCACGTGGGATCTCTTTCGTTATCCGGGCATTCGCTCAGACTCGGATATGTCGACATTCGGCTACGCGTTTCGTCCGTGGGGCGATGCGAAAGCGATCGCCGAAGGCCCCTCGATCCTGCGCTATCTGGCGGAAACCGCGAGAGCTTATGGCGTCGATCGCCACATTCGTTTCGGCCTCAAGGTCGGGCGGGCGTCGTGGCGGTCCCAGGACGCTCGCTGGGCGCTCGATGTTGATGGTCCAAATGGCGAGAAGGTGAGGCTCTCCTGCAACTTCCTCTTCCTGTGTACGGGGTACTACGAATATGCGGAGGGCCACATGCCAGGTTGGCCAGGCATGGAGAGATTTGCCGGCCGCGTCGTGCATCCGCAGAACTGGCCCGACGACTTGCTCTACGACGGCAAGCGCGTGGTGGTGATCGGCAGCGGGGCGACGGCGGTGACGATCGTTCCGGCGATGACGGCGCGAGCGGCGCATGTCGTCATGCTGCAACGATCGCCCACTTACATCGTCGCTCGTCCGGCCGAGGAGGCCGTCGACAACCGACTGAGGCGATGGCTTCCCGCAGGGGCTGCGTACGCCGCCGTGCGCTGGAAGAATATCCTGTTGCAGATGTACCTTTATCGCCTTTCGCGGCGCAAACCGGCCGAGGTGCGGGCGCAGATCATCAAGCTCGCGCAGGCGGAGCTTGGCCCAGGGTTCAACGCCGCTGAGTACTTCAACCCGCGATACGAACCTTGGGACCAGCGTATGTGCGTCGCGCCCGACGGAGACTTCTTCGCGGCTATGCGCGCAGGCAAGGCGTCGATCGTCAATGGCGAGATTGAGACTTTTACCGAGAAGGGCCTGCGCCTGACGTCGGGCCGGGAGATTGAAGCCGACATCATCGTCACTGCGACCGGACTTAAAGTGCGGCTCATGGGCGGCGTCGTCGTAGAGGTCGACGGCGCCCCGGTCGATATCGCGAGCACGACCGCCTACAAGGGCGTGATGTTCAGCGACGTCCCGAATCTTGCGTCGATTTTCGGCTATACCAACGCCTCCTGGACGCTCAAGTCCGACCTGATCGCCGAGTATGTCTGTCGGCTGCTCAGCCACATGGATCGTCGAGGGTACGCAATCTGTACCCCGCGCCGAGGAGGCGCAGCGATTGCAGAGGGGCCGACTCTGCCCCTTACCTCAGGCTATATCGAGAGGGCCAAGGACCTCCTGTTCAAGCAGGGGACGAGGAGGCCTTGGCGTCTCAATCAGAACTACGCCCTCGATGTCATGGCCCTGCGCTTCGGCGCGATCGACGATGGCGCGCTCGAGTTCAAACGAGGCGGCCCGGCAAGTCGTGCGGCGTAACGTGCGTTGTCTTGGTCGACACGGGGCGCCATGATCGTCAACGATCGAGGCTAGGCGCCAGGCCAAGCCAACCTTGGGGAGGAATGATGAACCGTGCAATTCTCGTTGGCGTCGCGGCGGTCCTTCTCGCCGGGCCTGCGGCCGCGAAGGACACGCGCTTCTGGAACCTCACGTCGTCAACGGTGAAGTCGCTCGAACTTGCGCCCGCCGGCACATCCACGTTCGGCCCCAACCAATGCGCCAACGATCCCGACGGCGAGGTCGATCACGATGAGCGGATAAAGGTCACAGGCGTGAAAACGGGTCCCTATGATGCGCGGCTGAAGCTCGCCGACGGACGGGCGTGCATGGCTAAGGGCGTGCAGATCGAGGCGGGCAAGGTGTTCGCCATCGAAGACAAGGAACTCGTCGGCTGCTCGCGCTAGAGGCTGGCCCACCCCCGCCTGGGTCGCTCCGACAAGGTCCGCGCACAATGTTACGCCGCTCAATCATATCAGTGACTTAAGTGCGTTTTTGTGCAACTTTGCAGCTCCAAATTATCTCGTCCTGAAGCGCCGCGAAGCGGCTTCGAAAGCCTGTCCTAGCTCGTCGAAGGAGACGCTCCAGGAGGCGCAACGAAGCTCCGAACTGGACCATCCTTCGAGACGCCGCGCTGCGCGTGGTCCTCAGGATGAGGTCCGTGGAGTTCGGCGCCATTCCGAAGCTACACCTTGGGAGTTACCTCAAATCAGCGAGCGATCGCGAAGCGACCGGCAGCGGAAACCACTTCGACACAACTTTAGCACAATAACAGAAGATTTCTGAAAAAGTCAACATTTATCCACATATTCTGTTATACGGATCGCGGGAGATCCGCGCGGGCACCGCGCAACAAAGTTTCAACCCCGCCGCGAAATTATTCTCGCAATCGCAAGCCGAAGCGGGCAATCGTCCGCCGAAACTCACATCAAGGCGCTAAGTGCGGTTTTCCTTTGTCAATGTGGCGCTGCAGGCGCTGAAGCACAATTCCGGCTGGCCGGAGCAATGGCGCAACCCGGAGCCGAAGGCCGCCTATGATGCGGTGATCATCGGCGCGGGCGGGCATGGGCTCGCGACCGCCTATTATCTCGCTGCCGAGCACGGCCTCAGCAACGTCGCGGTGCTGGAAAAGGGCTGGCTCGGCGGCGGCAACACGGGGCGCAACACCACGGTTATCCGCTCCAATTATCTCTGGGAGGAATCGGCGGCGCTCTACGAGCATGCGGTGAAGCTGTGGGAGGGCTTGTCCCAGGAGCTCAACTACAACGTCATGTATTCGCCGCGCGGCGTCATGATGCTGGCGCACAATACGCATGACGTTCAGGTGGGCAAGCGCCATGTGCACGCCAATCGCCTGGCCGGGGTCGACAACGAATGGCTCTCGCCCGAGGAGGCCAAGGCGTTCTGCCCGATTCTCAACATCGCCCGCGACGTTCGCTATCCAGTGGTCGGCGCGGCGCTCCAGCGGCGCGGCGGCACGGCCCGACACGACGCGGTTGCGTGGGGTTATGCGCGGGGCGCCTCGGCGCGCGGAATCGACATCATCCAGAATTGCGAGGTGACCGCGATCCGCCGCGACTCATCCGGCGCCGTCTCGGGCGTCGAAACGACGCGCGGCCCGATCGCGGCCAAAAAGGTCGGCGTCGTGGCTGCCGGGCATACGTCGGTCGTGATGGCGATGGCCGGCGTCCGCATGCCGCTCGAGAGTTACCCGCTGCAGGCTTTGGTGTCCGAGCCGGTCAAGCCGATGATGCCATGCGTCGTGATGTCGAACACGATCCACGCCTACATGTCGCAATCGGACAAGGGCGAACTCGTCATCGGCGCCGGCACCGACGCCTACATGTCCTATTCGCAGACCGGCGGTTTGCACATCGCCAATCACACGCTCGAAGCGATCTGCGAACTCTTCCCTAGCGTTCGCCGCATGCGCATGCTGCGCAACTGGGGCGGCATCGTCGACGTGACGCCCGACCGATCGCCGATCATTGCGAAGACACCGGTTCCGGGCCTGTTCGTCAATTGCGGCTGGGGCACCGGCGGCTTCAAGGCGACGCCGGGCTCGGGCCACGTGTTCGCGCATACAATCGCCACGGGCGAGCCACATCCGCTCGCCGCGCCCTTCACGCTTCAACGCTTTCGCTCCGGCCGGCTCATCGACGAAGCCGCCGCGGCGGCGGTCGCGCATTAGAGCAAAGATGATCTTGACCCGCCTGGCTCCCGACACCCTCATCCGGCCGGCTCATAGCCCGTCGAAGGACGGGCGTCCTTCCGGACGCCCTATCCGCCGGCCACCTTCTCCCCGGGGAGAAGGGGCTCGTCTGCGCCGAGACGCCTCCTCTCCCGCGGGGAGAAGGTGGTCGGCGGCAGCCGCGCCCCCCTCCTCGGGGAGAGGGCTGGGGTGAGGGCAGCACCGATCGAACTCGCTTGACGCATCGGTCTGCCGCATGCTGCTGATCGATTGCCCCTATTGCGGTATGGCGCGCCCGGAAATCGAGTTTGCTTACGGCGGCGAAGCCCATATCGCGCGGCCTGCAGATCCGAGCGTGGTCACGGACGAAGATTGGGCGAACTTCCTCTATTTCCGCTCCAATCCGAAGGGCGTGCTTGCCGAGCGCTGGCGTCATTCGTTCGGTTGCGGGCGCTTCTTCAATTGTCTGCGCGACACATTGAGCGACAAGATTCTTGCGACTTACAAGGCGGGCGAGCCGCGTCCGGACGCCGCGGGCGAACGCGCTGGGCGGCGCGAATGAGCCAGCGGTTTCGTCTTGCCAGCGTCGGTTCGATCGACCGCTCGCGCCCTCTCGCCTTCACCTTCGACGGACTCCTCTACCAGGGTTATGCCGGCGATACGCTCGCTTCCGCGCTGATCGCCAATGGCGTGCATCTCATTGGGCGCTCGTTCAAGTATCACCGTCCCCGGGGAATCCTCAGCGCTGGCGCGGAAGAGCCGAACGCGCTTGTCACAGTCACGCGCGGGGCGGGGCGCGTGACCCCGAATTTGCGCGCGACCCAGATCGAGCTCACCGACGGGCTGAAGGCTTCGAGCCAGAATCGCTGGCCGTCGCTCACATTCGACATTGGCGCCGTCAACGATCTCGTCTCGCCTCTGTTCGGCGCCGGCTTCTACTACAAGACCTTTATGGGCCCGAACGTACTCGGCAAGAACTGGGCCTGGACCCGCGTCTACGAGCCGCTGATCCGTCGCGCCGCAGGACTTGGCATGCCTCCGCGCGAGCCCGATCCTGATCGCTATACGCGCACGTTCGACCATTGCGATGTGCTGATCGTTGGCGCCGGGCCGGCGGGTCTCGCGGCGGCGCTGGCCGCAAGCAAAAGCGGCGCGCGCGTGGTCGTCTGCGACGAGAACCCCGCGCTTGGCGGCTCGCTTCTTGCCGAGGCCGAGGCCGAGATTGACGGGAGAGGCGTGCGGCAATGGCTCGATGATACGCTCGCCGCGTTGCGCTCGGCGCCAAACGTACGGCTGATGCCGCGCACCCAGGCGTTCGGCTATTACGCGCAGAATTTTGTCGGGCTCAACGAGCGCGTCTCCGAAGCCGACCTCATCGCTGATCCTGACTTGCCGCGCGAGCGGCTGTGGCAGATGCGCGCGCGCGAAGTGGTGCTGGCGACTGGCGCAATCGAGCGCCCGCTCGTGTTCCCGAACAATGACCGCCCCGCATTGATGCTCGCCGATTCCGCGCGACGCTACTGCCTTCAATATGGGGCCAAGGTCGGCGACCGCGTCGTCGTCGCGACCACGCACGATAGCGCCTACCGCGCCGCGCTCGATCTCAAGAAGGCAGGCGTCGGCGTCGAATTGATCGCCGATCTTGCGCGCTGAGGCCAAAGGGCCGCTGGCGGAGGCCGCGCGAGCCGCGGGCATCGAAGTCATCGCCGGCGCCGAGATCCTTGGCGTCGACGGTCGCTTGCGGGTCAATGCGGTTCGCATCAGGCATTCGGGCGGAGACCGAAAAGTCGCCTGCGACGCGCTCATCATGTCGGGCGGATGGACGCCCTCGGTGCATCTCTTCTCCCAATCGCGCGGCAAGCTCGTCTTCGACGAGGCGCTGCAGCTCTTCAAGCCGGGAGCGTCGACCCAACGCGAGCGGTCGGCCGGCGCCTGCAACGCGACCTTCGATCTGGCGGGCGCCCTCGCGGAAGGCGACGCGGCTGGGCGCGCGGCGGCGACGGCTACCGGGTTCACGGCGCCGCAAGCGCGAACCTACGCAGTCGGCAACAGCCTTCCCGCGTTTGGCGCCGCGGATGTCAGCCCGCCGGCCGTTCACACCGACCGTCGCGCGAAGGCGTTCGTCGATTTCCAGAACGACGTGTGCGCCAAGGATGTGAGCCTGGCGGTCCAGGAGGGCATGCGCTCGATCGAGCACATCAAACGCTACACGACGACCGGCATGGCGACCGACCAGGGCAAGCTCTCGAACATGAATACGCTCGGCATCGCCGCCGCCGAGCTCAAGAAGCCGATCCCCGAGGTGGGTCTCACCACCTTCCGCCCGCCCTACACGCCGGTGACCTTCGGCGCCTTCGCCGGCCCGGCGCGCGGCGACCTGTTCGATCCCATCCGCCGCACGCCCATTCACGAATGGGCGGCCGAAAACGGCGCCGCGTTCGAGGATGTGGGCGTGTGGAAACGCGCCTGGTATTTTCCACGAAGCGGCGAAACGATGCATGACGCGGTCGCGCGCGAATGCCGCACCACCCGCGCAAGTGTGGGCCTGTTCGACGCCACCACGCTCGGCAAGATCGAGGTCGTCGGCCCCGATGCGGCGACTTTTCTCGAACGCATGTACGCCAACGCCTTCCAGAAGCTCGAGGTCGGGCGCTGCCGCTACGGCCTCATGCTGAACGAAGCCGGTTTCCTCATGGACGACGGCGTGATCGCGCGCCTGAAGCCCGATCGTTTCCACGTGACGACGACGACCGGCGGCGCGCCGCGCGTGCTCGCGCATATGGAGGACTATCTCCAGACCGAGTTCACCGATCTCAGGGTTTGGCTTACTTCGACCACCGAGCAATGGGCGACGATCGCCGTGCAGGGGCCGCGCGCGCGGGAGGTAATCGCGCCTCTTGTCGAGGGCGTCGATCTCACCGGCGACGCTTTTCCGCATATGAGCCTGCGCGAGGCGCGCGTCTGCGGCGTTCCGACGCGGCTGATGCGGGTGAGCTTCACCGGCGAACTCGGTTACGAGATCAACGTGCCTTCGCATTTCGGCCGCCCCGTCTGGGAGGCCGTGTGGCGCGAGGTTCAAAAGCACGGAGGCTGCGCTTACGGCACCGAGGCGATGCATGTGATGCGGGCGGAGAAAGGCTACGTCATTGTCGGCCAGGAGACCGACGGCACGGTCACGCTCGCCGATCTTGGCCTCGACTGGGCGATCGGAAAAACGAAGAAGGATTTCGTCGGCAAAAGATCGCTCACGCGCCCCGATATGCTCGTCGACAATCGCAAGCAGCTGGTCGGGCTTCTGACGGACAACCCGGCGATCGCGCTCGAAGAGGGCGCGCAGGTGACGGAAAGCGCGAACCCGGCGATCGGCTCGTCCGCGCTGGGCCATGTCACGTCGTCCTACATGAGCCCAGCTCTCGGCCGTCCGATCGCGCTCGCTCTTGTCGCCGCGGGGACGATCGCGAATGGGCTCGAAGCTCCACGTCCCGATGCCTGGCGGCGCCGTCAGCGTGACGGTCGTAGGCACGGTTTTCTACGACAAGGCAGGGGCGCGGCTCAATGGCTGATGCTGTGCTTAAAGCCCGCTCGCCGCTTGAAGGTTTTGCTTTTCCTGCGGGACCGCGATTCACGTTGTCGGAGGCGCCGCCGGCGGCGCGATTCATTCTTCGCGGCGCCGAGGCGGTGCGCGTCGCTTGTGGGATGGTGTTCGGCGCTGACTTTCCCTCGCAGCTCGGTCCAGCGGGCGAGGGCGCCGGGCGCGCGGCTTTGTGGCTCGGGCCTGACGAATGGTTGTTGATCGCGGATCGCGCCGATGAGGCCGCTATCGGCGACGTGCTGGAGTTCGGTGCTCGAGGGAACCGCGCATAGTCTCGTTGACGTCTCGCATCGGCAGATCGGCCTCATCGCCAGCGGTCCAGCCGCAGCGCGCGTCCTCAACGCCGGCTGCCCGCTCGATCTCGATCTCAAGGCCTTTCCGGTAGGCATGGCCACGCGCACGTTGTTCGACAAAGTGGAGATCGTGCTCTGGCGACGCGCCGAGGCGACTTTCCATGTCGAAGTCTGGCGGTCGTTCGCGCCCTATCTCGCGGGCTCGCTCGCCGAGGCCGCGCGCGGCGCGCCGGAATGGTGAGAACGGCCGCTCAGGCCTTCGCTGCCGGGACCACCGAGCCCGTCGCGCCCTCGCGAAATTGCCGGACGGTGATCTTGGCCACTTCGGCGGCGGGAATCCCACCCGCCGGATCGCGACCCATCGCCTGCAACGTCTCCGAAACCCAGCCCGGTGAAACGGCGTTGACCCGAATGGAGATCGATGGCTCCGCGGCGACCGCGCGCACAAAAGCGTCGACGGCGGAATTGACGGTGGTGATGATCGCGCTGCCCGGAGCGGGATATTGCGACGCGAGACCCGTCGTCAGCGTGATCGCGCCGCCGGTCCGCACGGACTTCAGTCCGTAGCGGACGACGTTGACCTGGCCGAGCAATTTGTTGGCGAGCGAGAACGTCCAGTCCTCGTCGGTCAGCTGATCCCACGGCTTGAAGCGCGCGGCGCCGCCGGTGCAGATGATTCCGTCGACGGTCCCGATCCGAGCAAACAGCGCGGCGATCGATTTCGGATCCGAGATGTCGACGCGTTCGTCTGAACTGCGCGACGCGCGGATGCACTCGCTTTCGCCCAGCGCCTTGACGACGTCTTCGCCGATCAGCCCGGCGGCCCCGATGACCAGTATCTTGCCCAAAGCATTCTCCTCAATCTCGTTCGCCGCGAGAATGGAGACGCTTCGGCGTGATCGCAAGCGTCAGCCGCGCGCCGCCTTGTCGCGCGCGTTCAACGCCTGGATCGCGTCGCGCGCCGCTTTCCATTCGGCATCGCCCCAATGGCGCAATTCGTAGAAATTGCCGCCCGTCGCCATCGCGTCGGCGCCGTCCATCGCGATCGTCTCGCCGTTCAACCACTCGCAGCCGTCTGACATCAGGAACACCGCGAGGTTTTGCAATTCCTCCATCCGTCCGACGCGGCCCATCGGGTTGCGCGCGGCGGACGCGCCGGGCTCGACGCCGGGCATCAGGCGCTTGCTCATGCCCTCGGTCGGGATTTCGCCCGGCGCGATGGCGTTGAGGCGAATGCCATGGCGGCCCCATTCCTGCGCGAGCGACATGGTCATCGCCTGGATCGCCGATTTGCTCATCGCCGATGGCACGACGAACGGGCCGCCGTTGCGCACCCAGGTCACCGCGATCGAGACTACGGCGCCTCTCTGCTTGCTCGCGATCCAGCGCTTTCCGACCGCCTGCGTCACGTAGAACGTGCCATGCATGACGATGTTGGCGATGGCGTCGAACCCGCGCGACGACAGGTCTTCGGTGCGCGAGATGAAATTGCCGGCGGCGTTGTTGACGAGGCCTGTGAGCGGGCCGTCGCGGAAGATCTCCTCGATCATCGCTTCGACCGCGGCGGCGTCGCGGATGTCGACGCCATAGCTCGCGACGCGCCCGCCATGGGCCTTCATGAGCTCCGCGGCGGTCGCGTCGCAGACGCCTTTGCGCCGGCCGCAGATGGCGATCTCGGCTCCGAGCCCGAGGAACCGTTCCGCCATCGCCTTGCCGAGCCCGGTGCCGCCGCCGGTGACGAGGATTTTCTTGCCGGCAAACAGGCCATCGACAAACATTGAGGTTTCCTCTCCCGCTTGGCGCTCTACGACCGCGCTCGGAAACGCGCGTCAATCGGTACGCGGTTCGGCCGGGTTAGGAAAGAGCGCCTCGGATGGCGAGGCGCGGCAAGCTATACGATCATCCGCGAGTTCACGGGATTGCGTCTAGCCGCGACGTACGCGCGCGCTTAGATTGCGCGGCAGCGAGCGCGGCGCGCCGGCCGGTCAACAAGGAAGATCACCGCATGGAAATCAAACGGAGGGTTTCGGCTGAGCAGGGATCGGCCACAACTTTTACCGGCGCGGTGCACATCGATCGGCCGATCGCGCCGACTCCGGCAGCGGGGGCGGATTGGAGAGTCGTCACTTTCGAGCCCCGCGCTCGGACCGCGTGGCATACCCATCCAAAGGGCCAGATTCTTATCGTCACCGCCGGCTCGGGTCGCGTTCAGAGCGAGGGCGGACCGATCGAGGAGATTCGTCCTGGCGACGTCGTCTTGATCTCGCCAGGCGAGAAGCACTGGCACGGCGCTTCGCCGACCGCCGCCATGACCCATGTCGCCATAAACGAGGCGCCGACCCATTGGATCGACAAGGTCACCGACGAACAATACGAGGCCTGAAATCCCGGCGCCCTATCCTCCGTCCGCGAACCGTCCTGGCCTTCCCTCCATTCCCGCGCGCACGGCCTCGATCTGATTTGGCGATCCGATCAGCGCCGCCTGCTCCTTCAATTCGGCGAGCAGAATGGCGGCCGAGTCGGCATCGCTCGTCAAGTTCATAAGCCGCTTGGTGGCGCGGACCGCATCCGGGCTGTGCGCGGCGATCTCTTTAGCGGTCGCGCGGGCGGCGGCGAGCGGGTCGGCGTGGAGGCTGGTGGCGAAGCCATAACTCAGCGCCTCCGCGCCGGAGAAGATGCGTCCGGTCATGGCGAGTTCACGGACGACGTCGGCGCGGGCGAGTTCGCGCATGAGCGCAATTCCCGCCATGTCGGGGACGATGCCCCATTTGATTTCCATGATCGAGAGGCGCGCGTCCGGCGCGACGTAGCGGATGTCGGCGCCAAGCGCGATCTGGAAGCCGCCGCCGAGCGCGACCCCGTGGATCGCCGCGATGACCGGAACGGGAAGCGTGCGCCAGACATAAGCGGCCTCCTGAAACGCATTGGCGATTCCATGCGTGCGTTTCGTGAGATCGCCGAGCGTCCGGGCAGGCGCCTCCGGCCAGCATCGAGGCGAATGTCCCCTTGTCGAGGCCGGCGCAAAAGCCCTTGCCGGCGCCCGTGAGCACGATGGCGCGCAAGCCCGCCGTTCGACCCAAGCTTTCGCCGGCGGCGATGATCGCCTCGAACATCGCGGGATCGAGCGCGTTGAGCTTGTCGGGGCGATTGAGCGTGACCTCGGCGACGCCATTGGCGATCTCGATACGGACCCGCTCGCCAGACCCGGTCGGGGCTCTTTCCTGCATGGGCTCGCTCCTGTATCCGGCCTCGACTTGAACAGCGGTTGGTTCTCGCCGCTTTCGGGACGAGTCACACAGCGCGGCACGCGCCTTGAACGGATAGTTCAGACCGCGGACGTTCAGGAACACCGCGAACACAGTGGTGGTCGCTGTGATGAAAAGCCGGTTGTTGCGCGGACCGCCAAAGGCGAGATTGGCGACCACTTCGGGCGTGCGAATCTTTCCGATCAATTCGCCGCCCGGCGTGTGACACTGAACCCCGTCAGCAGCGCTAATCCAAACATTGCCCTCGACATCCACCCGCAAACCGTCCGGGATCCCCGGCGTTATTTCGGCAAAAACTCGACTGTCGAGTGAGTTTCGCGCCCGCCACATTGAAGGCTCGGACATGATGGGGAGCCCTGTCGTCGGTGAGAAAGCCGGAGTCGCCCACATAGAGCACGCTCTCATCCGGCGAGAAGGCAAGACCGTTTGGCATCGAGAAGTCGTCAGCGACAATTGTGAGCGACCCGTCCAGCGGGTCGATGCGAAAGACATTGCAGCGGTCCAGCTCCTGTGGCCGCTTTTCTCCCACGTAGTCTGAAATGATGCCGTAGTTCGGATCGGTGAACCAGATCGAGCCGTCGGATCTCACGACCACGTCATTGGGAGAATTGAGTTGTCGGCCTTCATACGCAGCGGCGAGCACGGTGATCGAGCCGTCCCATTCCGTGCGGACAACCTGACGGCCGCCCTGCTCGCACGTGATCAGGCGCCCTTCCCGGTCACGCGTATTGCCGTTCGCGTTCGGCGTGGGCTTGCGGAACAGGGACACGTGTCCGCTTTCCTCGTCCCAACGCAACATTCGACTGTTCGGGATGTCGCTCCAGACGAGGCAACGCAAATCGCCAAACCAGACCGGTCCCTCAGCCCAGCGATTGCCGGTGTGAATGGTTTCGAGGAACGCGACCGGATCGATCAGCGCCTTGAAGCGCGGATCAATGATTTCGAAGCAGGACATGACCGAACTCTTTCAAATCGTAAGTGCGTCTTTCGCGGATTGGTCTGCGCTGAAGGTCAGAGGCCGGGCGTGGGACGATATTTGCGTCCGCGCGCGATGACTTTCGCGAGCGATCCGTCGAGCAGGTACGACTGTGTCTCTTTGGAATCGTAAGTGACATTCTCCTGGCCGGGATAGCCGATTGATTCGCGCACCTTCGGATTCATGTAATAGGTGGCGATGACGATCGTCGTCAGCGCCGAAAAAGCCTCGCTGTCTTCGGCGTTCAGCTTCTCGAGAGCAGGTTCCGGACCCCCTTTCATCTCCACGGCAAGAGCGCGTTCGAAAGCTTCGCGCAGATCGGGACGGAAGCCGAGCGCCTTGACGGCGTCGTCGTAGGAGCAAAAGGCGCCGAAGGACGGCTTCTTCTCGTAGGCGGGTATGAGGAAATCGGCGATCGCCAGAAACGTGTCGGTGTTAGCCATCGTCTTCCTCAGGCAGCTTGCTGATTGCGGCGCTCCGCGATCAGGCGGCGCGTGTTGCGCAACGCGAGGGCCATGATCGTGGCTGTGGGGTTTGTCGCCCCGCTGGTCGGAAACGTGCTGGCGTCCATGACGTAGAGATTTGGGATGTCATGGGCGGCGCCCCACTGATCGACGACCGATGTCTTCGGGTCGGCGCCCATCACCGTCGTCCCGATGAGGTGCCAGCCCGACTCGCGCACCGGCACGCTGACCAGCGTTTCGATAGCGCCGGCGGCCCGCACCGACTCAAGACAGCGGTCGATGTTGAACTGCAGGAGCCGATGAGAATTCTCATTGACCTTGTAGACGATCTGGGGCGCCGGAAGACCGTCGGAGTCGACGAGCGTCTGTCGATAGCGTGACCTGGTTCGCAGCCTCCGGCAGATCCTCGCCGACGATGCCCCAGATCAGAGAGTGCCCGAAACGGCGGGCCACATTCTGGTGAAGGTTTTCGCCCCAGAAGTCCTGAAAGCGCCCCTCCTCAGAAACGTAGACCTTGCTGCCCATCGCGCCAGAGACGCCGACCGGACCTCCCGAGGGCATGCAGTTCCATTTCGATCCGCGAACAAAGCCGCGTCGCTCATCCGTCTCGTAGAATTCCAGGGAATAGACCTGCTGGCCGAAAGGACCGCGCCACGAATTGAGCGGATCTTCGTAAGAGGCCAGAATGCTCGCAAACGGATGCATCATCAGCCGCTTGCCAACGAGGCCCGACGAATTGGCGAGTCCGTCTGGATGGCGAGAGCCGCCCGACATGAGGAGCAGTCGAGGCGTCCCGACACCATTCGCGCACAGTATGATGACCTTGGCGCGTTGGCGCCGGTCGCGTCCGTTGGCGTCCACATAGACCAGCGCGCTCGCCAGGCCAGAAGCGTCCGTCTCGATCTCCTTGACCCGGGCTTCGGTCACAAGCCGTGCGCCGGCCTTCTGCGCAAGCGGCCAATGGGACCGATCGGTCGTTGACTTCGCGCCTTCCGGGCAGCCGGTCAGGCAGACGCCGCGCCGGACACAGGGGTTAAGCTCCCCGAACTTCTCAGACGGGATGGCGTTGCTTCCGGGCCACCAGTGCCAGCCCATGCGCTCCATCCCGAGCGCTCCGCGTCGTCCGACCGAACCCATTGGGAGCGCCGGAAAGGGATAGGGACCGCGCGGCGGAAACGCCGGATCGCCCGATAATCCGGAGACACCGACCTCGCGTTCGATTTCGAGCTGGAACGGAAGCAGATCCTCGTAGGTGAGCGGCCAGTCTTCGGCGACGCCGTCGAGCGAACGGACACGAAAATCCGACGGCAGGAAATGCATCCACTGAGCGCCGTACAACGTGGCGCTCCCGCCGACCCCGGCGAACATGAGAGGATTGATGTCCGACGTCGAATTGTCGACGGGATAGTCGCCGAGGATTGTCGCGCACGTTCGGATTGGGATGCCAGACTTTCGTGCTGACGAGTTCATGCTCCGGCCGCGCGCCCGTATAATCCGCGTAATCCGGCCATCCGCCTTGTTCCAGAACGACGACCGAGAAGCCGGCGCGTGCAAGATGAAGCGCGGCGACCGAACCCGACGGCCCGGCGCCGACGATCGCGACGTCAACCTCTTCGTCGCGTCGCGGTCGCCGCAGACTCTCTTCCGCCATCACTTCCTCCCAACAAGCACGACGTATCGCCGGATCAGACGAGCTTCGTCCGATAGATCGCCGCGGCGCCGATGATGATGACGCCCTTGATGATCAGCTGAACGTCGATCGGCAGTCCGAGCAGAATGACCAGGTTGCCGACGACGATGAGAACCGCGACGCCGAGCAGCGCGCCGCCGACGCCGCCGCGCCCGCCCGAAAGCGCGACTCCGCCCATCACGGCCGCGACGATGCTGTCGAGTTCGTACCCCTGACCGACCCAGTTCGAGACGGTGCCGACGTAGCCGAGAAGGAAGAGACCGCCGATGCCCGCGCAAATCGAGCAGATCACGTAGCAGGCGATCACCACGCGATCGCGGGGATAGGCCGACGAGCTTCGCGGCCTTCGGATTGCCGCCCACCATGTAGATCTCACGGCCGAAACGCGATTTGTGAAGCAGCGCGCCGAGCACCAGCGGCCACGGCGGCAAGCGTCCAGAGGTTGATAGGCAGGCCCAGGAAACGGCCGGTCGCGAGCGTCCGCCATGCCCGGCGGCAGGGTGCTGATCGGAGCCCCGCCGGTATAGGCGAACCGCGCGCCCTGCAGGATGATCATGGTCGCGAGCGTTGCGAGGAATGGCGAGACGCCGCGTTTCGCAATCAGCCACCCGTTGATGAGGCCCACAAGCGCCGAGAACACGATTGCGGCGACGAAGATCGGCGGAATCATGTCGTTGGAGCTGGCGCGAAAGGCCGTCGCCAGCACCGCAACCGTCGCCATCAGCGAGGCGACCGAAAGGTCCAGTCCGCGCACGAGCAGCGCGAAGGTCTGACCGAGCACGACCATCCCAAGGGGCGCAGCGATCGTCAGCACGTTCAGGAGGTTTGCCGGCTGCAGGAATGCTGGCGAGGCGAGCGCGGCGAAGCCGAGCATGACGACCAGGAACGCCAGAAGCGCGTAGCGCTCCAGGATGACCGATGCTTTTGGCGTCGCGAGGCTGAGATCGGGCCGGTTCGCCTCTTGGGTCGTGTCCATCACGGCTCGCCGCCCTTGTTGCGCAGGCCGACGGCGATCAGGATGATGACGCCCTGCAGAACCCATTGATAGTACGAAGACACCCCGCTGAAATTGAGAAGATTGTTCAGCATCGAGACAAGCAGGACGCCCAGGAACGTCCCAAACACGCCTCCTCGTCCTCCGACGAGAATGGTGCCGCCGACGACGACCGGCGTGATCGACTGCAGCGTCAACGCGGCGCCGATCCGCGGGTCGCCGACGCCGGTCTTTGCCACAAGGAAGATTGCCGCGAGCCCGGCGCAGAAGCCGGAGAGCGCGTAGACGCCCGTCGTGATCCGCGTGACGGGCAATCCGTTCAGGCGGGCGTTCTCGAAGCCGCCCCCGACGAAATAGAGGCTTCGTCCGCTTCGCGACCGCTGCAGCCAGACGCCCGCGATGGCGAAGGCGCCGAATAAGGCGATCGCTGGTATTGGAACGCCCCAGAGACTGCCGAAGGCGAGCACGTCGAAGCCAGGCGGGATCGAGCCGCCGGGCTCCTTTCGGTAGCTGAGCGAACTGCCAAAAATGATGGACGACATTCCCAGAGTTACGATCAGCGGGTGAACGCGCAGTCGGACCGACAGATATCCATTCAGCGCGCCGATCCCGGCGGCCGCCGCGAGAGCGACGGGAACAGCAACCCAGACCAGATCCGGCTCGCCAATCGAGGAAGTTCGCAAGAAAGACGGTCGCTGCGCTGACGATCGAGCCCACGGAGAGATCGATTCCGCCGAGCAGAATGACGAACGTCTGCCCCAGACTGGCGAGACCCAGAACCGACATCTGCTGGAAGAGATTCGAGATGTTCCGCCAGCTCAGAAAGCGGTCCGAGACGATCGCGCCGGTGATGACCAGCGCGATCAAGAGGACCGTCACGATGATGTAGGACGGCGCCAGCCGGTTTCTGCGAACGATCGACTGCGCGAATGTCACTGGATCGTGCCCGGCGCGCTGCGGTCCTGCGTGTGGACCGCCAGCCGCATGACGGATTCTTCGCTTAACGTCATCGCCAGCGGAGCTCTCCCGTCACACGTCCCTGCGCCATGACGACAACCCGGTCCGCCAGTCCGACGACTTCGGCGAGCTCCGATGAAATCATGAGCACCGCGACGCCCTGATCGGCGAGCGATCGGATCATGCGGTAGATTTCTACTTTCGCTCCGACATCCACGCCGCGCGTCGGCTCGTCGAGGATGAGAAGGCGGTCGGCAATTCGCGCCCAGCGGCTGAAGAGCACCTTCTGCTGATTGCCGCCAGAGAGCGCGCCCACGCGCGTATCCGGAGAAGGCGCCGCGATCGAAAAGCCGCCGATCTGTCGGCGGGCGATATCGGATTCCTTGCTTCGGTCGAGAAGACCGTTGCGTGTGATCTCGTCCAGCGCGGGCGCAACGATGTTGGAGGCGACAGAGAGGCCGAGGAACAAGCCTTTGTCCTTCCGGTCCTCGGTCAGAAATCCCACGCCGCGCCCGATCGACTGGCGAGGCCCGCGCCGGGGAATTGTTTCGCCGTCTATCGAGATCGCGCCCGATTCGACCGCGCGCGCGCCGAACACCGCCTCGGCCACTTCGGTTCGCCCCGAACCCACCATCCCGGCAATCGCGACGATCTCGCCCTCGCGCACGCTCAAGCTCACGTCCTTGACCCGATCGCCGGCGCTCAGTCGGTCGACCGCCAGCACCACCTGGCCCTGGGTCGGCTTCGCGGGACGTGGCGGGAAAATCTGTTCGAGCCGGCGCCCGACCATCAGATTGATCATGCCGTCGCGGGTCAGCGAGCCAATCGGATGCGTGCCGACCAGCTTCCCGTCCTTTAGGATCGTCACTCGGTCGGCGACTTCAAAGATCTCATCGAGTCGATGCGAGATGTAGACAATTCCGATCCCGCGGCCGCGCATCTTGCGCATGTTGTCGAACAGCAGGTCGACCTCTCGACCCGCGATGACGGCTGTCGGCTCGTCGAAGACGAGAAGCCGGGGCTCGCCGACCAACGCCTTGGCGATCTCGACCATCTGTTGATCGGCGAGCGTGAGATCGCCGATACGCGCTGAAGCCGAGATCGACACGCCGAGACTATCGAGTGCGGCCTGGACGCGCTTCAGCCGCGCTTTGGGTGAAATCAAGCCGAGCGGGCCGCGCGGCTGTTCGGTCAGCAGGATGTTCTCAGCCACGGTCAATTCGGGAAAAAGCGCGAGCTCCTGATGGATGACGTGAATGCCCGCCGCCTGGGCCTCTTTCGGCGAGCGCCAGGCGACAGTGCGGCCGAGGTATTCGATTGCGCCAGCATTCGGCTTGACCGCGCCTCCCATCACAGCGGTAAGCGTCGATTTGCCCGCGCCATTTTCTCCAAGAAGCGCGTGGATCTCTCCTGGCGCCACTTCGAAGTCCACACCGTCGAGGCTCTTCACCCCGGGGTAAAATTTCTCGATGCCTGTCAGCCTGATGACGGGGGCCGTCATAGGATCATCCTGCTAGGAGCAACCGAGGCCCGGCGAGCGGCCGACCGTTGAGATGCGGTCGACCGCAATTGTCCGGTTACTTCGGATATTGCGGGTTGAAACTCGCCGGATTGTAACCCGCTGGCAGTCCGTTGCTCGGAGACAAGTCGCCTGGATCCGACATGCTCACGTGATCGAGGATATAGCGGTCGGCCTTCACGGAGAGGGTGTCAGCTCCCGGCGAAAGCACGATCTGCGTGTTGACGTCGACCTTGTCGGGGACGGAAATCCCGTTCAGCACGTCGAGCGCTGTGGCGACGCCGGTAATGCCCATCGACGTGGGATAGTCGATCCCGCACATCGGGACCTCATACTGACTCGCGAGCTGATACATGTGCGCGACGTCGCCGCCGGTGACGGGCGGAATTTCGCCCTTCTTGTATCCAGCGTCGAGGAAGGCCTCGATCGCGCCCGATCCCTGAAGGGCGCTGTCGGCGAGCACGCCGTCGATCTTCTTGCCGAACTTCTGAATCAAGGTCGCCATCACGGTCTTGCCGGTGGCTGGATTCCAGTTCGTGTACTGCATCTCCAGAACCTTGATGTCGGGGTATTTCGTGAAGACCTCTTTATTGGCGCGGATGCGGATTTCGGCGGGGCTCGCGCCGGCGATGCCGGGCAGCATGACGATGTTGCCCTTGCCCTTCAGATATTCGCACAACCACTGCGCCTCGATGCGGCCGACCGCTGTGTCGGAGGCGGTGACGAAGGTGATGTAGTTCTCACGGCTCGTTACTTTCCGGTCGACCATGACGACGGGAATGCCCTGCTTCATCGCGCGGCCGACAACCGAATTCAACGCCTCTTCGGTAGCCGGCGCGATCAGCAAAAGATCCACGCCGCGGCTGATCAGGTCCTCGATATCCGCGATCTGTTTCGTCGGATCGTCGTTGGCGTCCGTGATGAAAAAATGCTTGATTTGATCCCCGTGCTGGCCAGCGGACCAGAGCACGCCGTGCTGGAACGCGACACGCCATGCGTTGGAGATCGAGGCGTTGGAAAACCCGATGGTGTAGGGAGCGGCCTTCTTCCACTTGGTCGTCTCGACCATGGTGTTGAAACCGGGGTTCCACAGCCAGGTTCGCGGAACGCCGAAATAGCCCTTCTTGGCCGGCGCGTCGTCGGCGAACGCAGCCCGCGTCACGAGATTGGTTGCGCCCACCATTCCGAGCGTTGGCGCCGCAGCCATGGCGGCGAGCCAGCGCCTGCGCGTCTGATCGGTCTCTTTGTTGGGATTGCCGAATATGAACATTTGCAGTCCTCCCTTGTTACGTCTTTTGCCGCTTTTGACATCGACACGCCGTTGGCGAATTTGCCGTGGCTGAGTGAATCGAACGACGAAGCCCTTTAGCCGCGGCGGACACGCGAAGAAGCTATCCGCGCCGCCGTCGCAGGGTCTATTTTGAACGCTAATGTTAGAGTGTGGCGGCAGTCAGGGGTCAATCGCACGATTTGTCATAACTGTTAATATTCCCGCGAGCGCCGAACAGCGGCTAGGTATGTCGCCGACGGAAGGCGAGAGCGGCCATGAACGGCAACGCTGGTCTCCACGGGCGGAAGCAATGAAGATCCTTGTGCTGCTGCGCATGAGTCCCGATCCCGATGGCGCGCTTGAGCTGCAAGCCGACGGTTCGGGGCTCGATCGCGAATGGATGGATCTGAAGCTCAACGATTTTGACGATCACGCGCTGGAAGAGGCTGTTCTCCTCAAAGAGGCGACGGGTGGATCGGTGATCGCCGTCGCCATCGGGGAGGGTTCTCAACGCACGCTGCAGATGGCGATCGCGCGCGGCGCCACATCCGCAATTGCTGTCGAATGGCCGGAGGAAGAGATGATCCTTGCGCCCGCGATCGCCCCGACCGTGGCCGGGCTTGCACGCGAGCATGGCGTCGACGTGGTCATGACGGGGGTGCAAACGTCGGAGGACGTTCTTGGGCAGGCCGCTCCCTTCATCGGCGGTCTGCTCGGCTGGCCGCACGTTTCCGGCACGAGCCGGGTTGCCTTTGAAGGGCCTGGAAAGCTCGTCGTGGCGCAGGAGAGAGGCGGGGGATTCGTCGCCAATTACCGTGTCGTGACGCCCGCCGTCCTTGGCGTGCAGACCGCGAGCAGCCCGCCACGCTACGCCTCCGGCACAAAACTCCGGGAAGCCGCGCGGGCGCCGATCGAGTCCACTCCGCTCGGCGAAGCCGGGCCTATGCTTCCGATCGTCGCGCTTGAGCCGATCCAGGCAGGCTCGGCCGAGACGCTCGGCGCTTCACCGAGCGAGGCCGCCGAGGCGCTCGTCCGCATTCTGACGGACAGGGGATTGATCCGAGGCGCGGCATGAAGGTTCTCGTCTGCGCGGAAGGGCGCCAAAATCAGCCCGACCGACTGTTCTTTGAGCTGGTGACAGCCGCGCGTTCCGTGGCCGACTCGGGCGAGGTCGTCGCTTTGTGGATCGGAACTGACGAAGAGGCGCCAAGAGGGCAGATGGGTTGCGCCGACCGCGTTCTAGTCGCGACGGATCCGCGCTTCGTTTCCGCAACCGCCGACATTATCGCGACGGTGCTTCACCGTGCGATCGAAGCCGAAAAGCCGGACCTTACGATTATTGGCTATACGGCCGCAGGGATGGACTTCGGGCCCGAAGCCGCGACGCGCGCCCGCCTTCCCATGGCCGCCAATGTCGTGGCGCTCCGGCGAGAGGGGAATGGCGTAACGATCCATTCGCAGATCTATGGCGGCAAGATGATCGCGCACCTCCAGGCATCTGGGCCCGCTCTCGTCATGGTCAGCCCGGGCGCCTACCCCGAGGCGCCGTCGATCCCGCTCGATGCAAGCCGGATATCGACACTCGACGTTGGCTCAGGCCTCGAATTCGGCAAGATCGAACTCATCGAGGAGATCGCGCCGGCCCTCGCCGATGTCGATCTCACGACGGCGGAGCGTATCCTCTGCGTGGGTCGGGGAGTCGGCGATGAAAAGAACATCGACCTTGCCCGCGACCTTTCACGCCTTCTCGGCGCCGAGATCGCGGGAAGCCGTCCGGTTGTCGACAGCGGCTGGCTGCCCAAGGCGCGTCAGGTGGGTAAATCGGGCCAGAAGGTGCGGCCAAAGCTTTACCTGGCGCTCGGGGTCTCGGGCGCTCCCGAGCATCTGGAAGGCATGTCGCGGTCCGAACTCATCGTTGCGGTCAACACAGATCCAGCCGCGCCGATCTTCAGCGTCGCGCATTTTTCGGCCACTTGCGATTTGTTCGAATTCGTCGACAGTCTGACGGAGCGACTGACCGAGCTTGGAGCCGCGTGAGCCTGCCAAGGCCACTCGTGCTCGCCGCGCTGCTGTCGATCGCAGCAGCCCTGACGATCTGGCGCGCATCGCCCTATGCCCGCGTCATCGCCGCCGCTGCGCCCGCTTCGCGAGGCGGCAATGTGGGACGACGACTGTCTGGGGTCCTGGAGGCGGTCGGCCTTCATCGGCGACTGCTTCAACGGCCGTTTTCGGGCGTGCTTCACGCGCTGATATTCTGCTCGTTTTTCGTCCTGTTCACGGCGATCGTCGATGCGTTCGGCTCCGGGTTCTTTCCTGGCTTCTCGCTGCGCGGCTTCGGCGGCGACACCTGGATCGGTCTCTTGCAGGACGTCTTCGCCGTTCTCATGTCGATTGGCGTCGGCATGGCGGCCTATCAGCGTTTCGTTCTCCGTCCGAAACGCTTTGAAGGGTCGAACCAGCTCGACGCAATGATCATCTATGTGCTGATCGAGGCGATTGTCCTCAGCATGCTCATGCAGGCGGCCTTCGCAATTCTTGGCGGCGCGCCCTCCGGATGGCGGCCCGTGTCAGGGCTGCTTGCCCACGCCGTCGCGCCCTTCGGCATTCCTGCCGGAGCGGGCGAATCCTTCTTTTACTGGACGCACGTCACAGCGATCCTGTGCTTTCTGATCTATCTTCCAGGCTCGAAGCATCGCCACATGTTTCTGGCTGCTCCGAACGTCTACCTTCGAAGCCTGGCGCCAAGAGGCCTGGCTCCGGAACCTGTGGCGTCGCCAAAACCGGACGGCCTCGTCGACCCCGGTTTCGATCGGAAGCAAATTCTCGACCTGCTCGCCTGCACGGAATGCGGCCGATGCCAGGCGGTCTGTCCGGCTTATGCAGTCGGGTCTGCCGCTCAGTCCCAAGACCCTGATCATGGACCTTCGCGATGCGCTTCCGGTGGACGGCGCCCTCGAGTCCTTTCCGGGCGGCGCGATTTCGGACGCCACGCTCTGGGCCTGCACAACCTGCCACGCATGCATGGAGGCCTGCCCGGTCCATATCGAGCACGTGCCGAAGATCATTCAGCTTCGTCGGGATGCGATCGAGCAGGACCGAATCCCCCGCGGGGTGCAGGATGCGCTCTCGAATATCGGGCGCGCAGGCAATTCGATGGGCAAGCCCGCAAAGATGCGGGCCCGCTGGACCAAGGATCTGCCCTTCCGGATCAAGGACGCGCGCGAAGGGCCGGTGGATGTGCTGTGGTTTGTGGGGGACCACGCCTCCTACGACCCACGCGCCCTGGAGGTCAGCCGCCGGTTGGCTACGCTCCTCCACACAGCGGGCGTCGACTTTGGAATTCTCTACGACGCTGAGCAGAACAGCGGCAACGACGTGCGCCGATGCGGAGAAGAAGGCCTCTTCGGCTCGCTAGCCCAGGCAAACATCGCAGCGCTCGAGGCCTGTTCTTTCCGGCGAATCATGACGACCGATCCTCACGCCCTGAATGCGCTCCGGAACGAGTATCGGACGTTCGGCGTGTCGTTCGACGTCGTTCATCATACGGCGCTGCTCGCCGAACTCCTTGACGCGGGGACGATTGAGACAGAGCCCGAGAGAGCCATTCGTGCGACCTACCACGATCCCTGCTATCTCGGTCGATACAACGGCGAATTCGAAGCGCCTCGCCGTCTCATCGCAGCGTCGGGATATCGGCTCGTCGAAATGGGACGGTCTCGCGAGAATTCCTTCTGCTGCGGCGCGGGCGGGGGAAGGATCTGGGCGGGGGATGAGGGCGTGCTCGAGCGCCCGAGCGAGAACCGGATCAAAGAAGCCCTCGCATTGGGCGACATCTCCGTCTTCGTTGTCGCCTGTCCGAAAGACAAGGTGATGTACTCGGCGGCTGTCGATGCTCTTGGCGTCAAGGACCGGCTGCGCGTCCTCGACGTCGCGGAACTCCTTGGACCACGAACCACGATCGGCCAGAGCCCGGCCGCTAAAGGTGCGGGCCAGCTGCGATAGACGGCGGCCTGGGAGCGCGTCACGATCAAGCGCAACGCCGCATTCGGCAGAAGATGCGCCGTTCGCAATCTTTACAAAATGTTAATTGATCGCGGCGGCCAGGAGACCGCCGTGCCAGGCTGCCCTCGGCCTGAAGGACGCTAAGCGCTTAATCTAACTGAGCAATTTGGAGCGGGCGAAGGGATTTCGAACCCTCGACCCCAACCTTGGCAAGGTTGTGCTCTACCCCTGAGCTACACCCGCATCCGTAGGCGGCTCCGCCGCCCGCCGCGCTTATGGCGCAATGATAACGAGAATGCAACACCCGGCCAGTTGAGACCTCGACGCGACCCGCGCTCGAGGTCCGCGCACGCGAGGTTGATTTGAATCGACGGTTTTACCGTGCCAAGCCTGAACACGAACTGTGAGCGTTTGGGATGAACGAGGCCCTTAAACCGGACGAAGTGACGCAGCGCTCAGCGCCTGCGCCGCGGGAGCCTGCGACCGTGAGCGCCCCGCCGCGCCGACGGGGGAGCTGGCTGACGTGGATCGCGGTCATCGCCGTCTTGGCCTGCGGCTGCGGGTGTTTTTCTGGAAGAGATACGGCGCCACCGCCCCGACCTCGCAGCCACAAGAAAACTCGGGTCGTCCGGCGCAGCCGCCGCAAACCGTGCGCGTCGCCCCGATCATCCTTGGCGACATGCCCCTCACCATCGACGCCTCGGAACGGTGACGCCGTTTGAGACCGTGACCATCCGCACCCAGATCGCCGGCGTGCTACAGCATGTCGGCTTCACCGAAGGTCAGACGGTCAAGGCTGGCGACTTTATCGCCCAGATCGATCCGCGGCCCTATGAGGCGGCGCTCGCCCAGGCGCAGGGGCAATTGGCCAAGGATCAGGCGCTGCTGACCCAGGCCCAGGGCGACCTCGCCCGCTATCAGCAGCTCGCCAAGCAGGATTCCGATCGCCCAGCAGCAGGTCACCGATCAGATGGCGCTTGTCGCGCAGGACAAGGCGGCGATCTCCGCCGACCAGGCGCGGCAAGACCGCGCGAACTTAACGTCGGCTATACCCATATCGTGTCGCCGATCACCGGCAGGGTGGGATTGAGGCTCGCTCGACCCCGGCAACTATTTGCAACCCTCGGACGCCAGCGGCATTGTCGTCATCACCGAGATCGATCCGATGAGCGTGGTGTTCACCACACCCGAGGACAATTTGCCGCGCATCGGAGCGCGGCTCAATTCCGGGGCCAAGCTTCCGGTCACGGTGCTCGACCGAAGCAACGCGAACACGCTGACGACGGGGACGCTGACCACCTACGACAGCCAGATCGACGTGACCACCGGCACCATCAGGATGCCGGCGACGTTCGACAACCCCAAGGGCGTCCTGTTCCCCGAACCAGTTCGTCAACGTCCGCCTTCTGGTCGATACGATGACTGCGGCGGTGCCTGCGCCCAATGCGGCGATTTCAAGCTCGGCGCATCGGCAACTTCGTTTATCTGCTCAACGGCGACACGGTCTCGAAGCGAGACGTCGCACCGGCCGTCCATGGCAAGCATACCGTAATCACTTCAGGCCTGGCGGCGGGCGACAAAGTGGTGATCGATGGCGTCGATCGGCTGCGCGACGGGGCCAAGGTGAAGGTGGTCGACCATCGCAGCATCCAGCCGGAGCCGGCTCGCAGGCTCGGGCCGGAAAGCGCCGAACAGGGCGCAGCAGGTTCCGCGGCACCCGCGTCGGGCATCGCCACCGACAGCCTGCTCGACCAATCAAGTGGACATCGTCCACACGGAGGCGAAGGCGATCTATGTCGCGTCTGCCCCGAATTCGGCGTCAGCCGATCCTGGTGCAATGGTCGGCAAGTTCGTGGTCTGGTCAGGCGAACTCGTCGAGCGGACAGCGCCCATGAGAGCGCCGTCGCGGCGCCTGCTCCTCGAAGCAACTGCCTGCCGCCGCGCGATGGATCGGCAGGCTGCCGCTAGCGGCAGCACCGCGCCAGTCGGAGCAGCCCAAGGCGCACCGATCCGTCGCCGCTCACATCACAGCGACTCCGGCGTTCGTCGGGGCAGGGCCAGGCGCAATGACGTTATGGCTCGGGGCGGGCGGTCGACCCGTTCCGCCTCTTCATCGATCGTCCGGTCGCGACCGTCTGTTCTTGATGATCGCGATTTTCGCTCTTGTGGGTCATCTGGCGTTTCGCTTCCTGCCGCTCTCGGCGTTGCCCAAGGTCGACTATGCCGACCGATCCAGGTCCAGACCTTCTCCAGGCGCGAGCCGGAGGTGATGGCTCTCGGTACGGCGCCACTCAGCGTCAATTCGGCCAGATGGCCAGCCTGAACCAGATGCTGTCGCAGAGCTCCGCCGGCTCGTCGGTCATACCTTGCGGTTCGGCCTCGACATCGGTCTCGACATTGCCGAGCAGGAGGTTCAGCAGGCGATCAACGCTGCCGGCAACCTTTCCGCCGTCTCGCCGAGCCGCCGATTTACGCCAAGGTCAATCCGGCAGAGCGCCGATCCTGACCCTCGGCGTCGCTTCAAGAAGTTCTTCGATGAAGCTGACGGATGCCGAAAGCATCATCGAAACCACATCGTGCCGGAGCTGTCGCAGCTCCTGGCGTCGGACTCGGTCTCGATCTTCTGGCGGACAGCGCCTGCCGTCGCATCCACGTCAACCCGCTCGCCCTTTCCGGGTCGGCGTTAATGATTTTTGACGATCTGCGCACGACAATACGCCAACCTCAACGTGAGCACGCCCGCAAGGCAATTTCGACGGTCCGGCGCAGGCCTCGACGATGACGCACAACGACCAGATTTCGACGCCATCGGCAATGATTACGCGAAATCGGTCATCGCCTATATCGCAATGTGCGTGCCGGTCCGGCTCTCCGATGTCGCGAAGGTTGACAACCGCGGCCGACAACGGTTGTGCGCGCCTGGATGAACACGACGCCAGCGCTGATCATCACATCGAGCGCCAGCCGGCGGCGACGTCATCAGCGTCGTCAACAGCGTGAAGGCGCTCCTGCCGACGCTCAGCGCTTCGTTGCCGGCGTCGATCACACTCAAGCCGCTGACCGACCGCACGGTCACCATCCGCGCCTCAGTTGAGGACGTCTAATTCGAGCTGGCGCTCTGCGGCTTCTCGGCCTGGTTGTGCCGGTCATATTCCTGTTCCTGCGCAACATCCCCGCCACGATTATCCCGAGCCTGTCGGTGCCGCTGTCGCTGATCGGCGCGCTGGCGATCATGATCAGGCCGAGTTTCAGCCTCGATAATCTGTCTCATGGCGCTGACGGTCGCGACCGGCTTCGTCGTCGACGACGCGATCGTCGTGATCAAGAACATCGCCCGCTTTCTCGAGAAGGGCGACAGTCCTTACTACGTGGCGATGAAAAAGGTTCGGCGCAGATCGGCTTCACCATCATTTCGCTGACCGAACTCTCGCTGCTCGCGGTTCTTATCCCGCTCCTGTTCATGGGTGACGTCGTCGGGCGGCTGTTCCATGAATTCGCGATCACGCTCTCGCCGCCATCGTCATTTCCGCCGTGGTCTCCCTGACTTCGTGGTGCCGATGCTATGCGCCAAGCTCTTGCGCGCCAGGGCCACGGCGGCGAGGCGAGCGGTATGTTTCTTCCAGGCTCTGACCAATTTCTATGCTGCAACGCTGCGCGTCGTGCTCAATCATCAAGGGTTCATGCTGTTGGTCGCGCTCGGGACGTTCGGGTCTACGGGCTACCTCTAGATGACGATCCCGAGGCTTCTTTCCCATTCAGGAGACCCGCGTCAACATTCCAGGGTGTGATGCAAGCGTCGCAGGCTATTTCGTTCGACCGGATGCGGATCATCAAGAAGCGCTGAGGAAGGAATTCTCTTGCCGATCTGTATGTCGAAAGCCTGTCATCATTCATCGGGGGTCGTATGGCTGAACATCACGCTGAACTCCGGCCGTTTCCTCATCAACCTCAAACCACATGCGGCTCGCACGGCGACGGCGAGCGAGTCGATCGGCGACTGCAAAGGAAGCCGCGAACGTTCCTGGCATCTCCTGCTGTTCATGCAGCCGGTGCAGGACCTGTCGGTCGAGACCGCGTCAGCCGACGCAGTATCAGTTCACTCTTGAGGACCAGGAAGAGCTGAATCTCTTCGCCGAAGGTGGTCGCAAAGGTGCTGCAGCGCCTGCCGGATCTTCTTGATGTCGACGTCGCCAGCGATCAGCAGCCGGACGGTCGTCAGCGGTCGTCATGACCGCGACGCGTCGCGATTTGCACGACCTAGGTGATCGTCGACAATCGCTTCGACGCACGGCCAGCGGCAGATTTCGACCATGTTCACCCAGTCAGTATCACGTCATCCTCGAGGTCGCGCCGCATATGTCGCGCTCGGCGGATTCGCTCGATTCGTCTATTTGCGGTCGGCGGCCATGACTACCGGTCAGACTCCGTTGGCCAGGTCGCCAGGTTTAACAATCAAGACCTCGCCGCTGGACCTCGTAGGGAGCAACTTCCGGGTGACCACGCTCTTGTTCAATCTTGCGCCGGGCGCGTTGCTGGCGAGGCGGTCGACGCCATCGGCATGGCGTAGGGTCGGTTCAGACTACCGCCATGCTTTCGGCGTCAGCTTTCAGGGCGTGGCGCAGGCCTTTCAGTTGGCTTGTGGATGTCGTCGGCGTTCCGGCCTGGTGATCGCGCCATGTAGATCGGTGCTGGGGTTGACGAGAGCTACATCGATCCGATCACGATCTCTCGACGCTTCCCTCCGCGGGAGTGGGCGTCCTCCTGGCGCTGAACTCCGCGGGGACCTGGGTGAACTCATTGGCGTGATCGGTATCATTCTGCTGATTGGCATCGTGCAGAAGAACGCGATCATGATGATCGATTTTGCGCTCGAGGCGGAACGCAAGGACGGGCTTCCGTCGCGAGGCGATCTATCAAGGCTGCTGCTGCGTTCGCCGATCCTGACGACGATGAGGCTGCGATGTTCGCTGTTCCCTGTGCTGGGGACGGGCTCGGCGCCGAATTCGCAGGCCGCTCGGCATTACGATTCTCCGGCGGTCTTGCTTCAGCCAGCTGCTGACTTTGTACGACGCCGGTCATCTATCTCTTTCTCCGAGCTCGCGGCCCGCTTCGGCATGTCCTGTCGCCGATCTCGCGCTGGCGCCGAGACGCGGAGAACAAGCGCTTTCCTGAGCTTTCACTTACCGGCCCATCGCGACCCGTTGCGACGTTCGCGCATCGTCTCGCCGGGCTCCTGGGCGATTCGCACTTCCGGTTTCGCCCTGCTGCAAGTCGAATATCCGACCATCATCGTGAAGCCAGCGTGCCGGGGGCGAGCCCGGACACGATGGCGTCTTCCGTTGCAACGCCGCTGGAACGTCATTTGGGCAATCGCCGGAATCTCGGAGATGACGTCGGGAAGCAACCTGGATCCACGCAGGTCGCGCTTCAGTTCGGTCTGAACCGCAACATCGACGCAGCGGCACGCGACGTTCAGGCGGCGATCAACGCGGCGCGCGGACAGCTGCCGGTCATGCCGAGCAATCCCAACATCCGCAAGGTCAACCCTTCGGATCAGCCCGATCCTGATCCTGGCCCTGACATCCGACTCCGTCCAGCGCAGCAAAATGTACGATCTTGCCGATTCCGTGCTCGCGCAAAAGCTCGCCGCAGGTCAGCGGTGTTGGCCAGGTTCAGGTGACCGGAAGTTCGAAACCGGCGGTTCGCGTCCAGGTAAATCCCGGCGCGACTGAGCAAATACGACATCGGCTGGGATCAGGTTCGCAATGCGCTGACAGCCGCCAATGCGAATCGCCCCAAGGGATCCATTTCCAGTGACCAGACGATGTGGCAGATCTCAACGACAGATCAAGTTGTTCACGGCCGACGAATACAAGCCGCTGATTATTGCGTATCGAAATGGCGCGGCGGTACGGCTGTCGGATATCGCCGATGTCCAGCGATTTCGCTGGAGGACCGCCGCAATGCCGGACTGGCCAATGGCAAGCCGTCGGTGCTCATTCAGCTGATGAAACAGCCTTCGGCAAACATCATTGAAACGGTGGATCGGGTTTACGAACTGCTTCCGCAATTGAAGGCTTCGATTCCACCATCGGTCAATCTCGCCGTCATCTCGACCGCACGGCCACCATTCGCGCAGTCGATCTCCGACATCGAATACACGATTCTGATTTCCATTGGGCTGGTGATCCTGGTGGTGTTCCTGTTCCTGCGCAATCTCTGGGCGACGATCATTCCGAGCATCTCGGTGCCTCTGTCGCTGCTTGGGACGTTCGGCGTGATGTACCTGCTGGGATACAGCGTCGACAACCTGTCACTGATGGCGCTGGCCATTTCGACTGGATTCGTCGTGGACGATGCCATTGTCGTGATTGAGAACATCACGCGATACCTCGAAAAGGGCTTCAGCCCGGCCGTGGCTGCACTAAGGGATCGCGCGAGATTTCTTTCACCGTCGTGTCCATGAGTCTGTCGCTGATCGCGGTCTTTATTCCGATTCTGCTGATGGGCGGAATCGTGGGCCGCCTGTTCCGGGAATTCTCGCGTGACTCTGGTCGTTGCCATCGCCGTTTCGCTGGTGGTGTCGCTGACAACAACGCCATCGATGTGCGCGAGGTTCTTCATCCGGACCAGCATCGCGGACACGGGAAACTGTATCGGGCGATCGGAGCGGGTGTTCGAACGGGATTCTCGCGGATTGGATACCGCGTGTCGCTCGGCTGGGTGCTGCGGCACCAGCCGTTCATGCTGGGACTCACGGTGGTGACGGCATGTTTGAACAGCGTGTATCTGTACGTGATTGTTCCCAAGGGATTTTTTCCGCAGCAGGACACCGGTCGACTGCAGGGCAATCATCCAGGCGTCTCCGGACATGGCATTTGCGATTGTGAATCAGAAACTCAATCAGATTGTCGACATCGTCCGGGCCGATCCCGCCGTTGAAGCTGTTGGCGCGGCCCTGAATGGACGCGGCGGCGGCCAGGTCGTCTACTGCAACTGAAGCCGATCGAAGTTCGCAAGATCAGCGCCGACCAGGTAATTGCGCGTCTGCGGCCAAAGCTGACGAAGATTCCGGGCGCGCAGTTATTCCTGCAGTCGGCGCAGGATCATTCGCATCGGAGGCAGGCAGAGCAACTCCCAGTTTCAATACACGGTGCAGGCCGACACTCCGGAAGAAGCGCAGAAGTGGGGACAGAAGATGTCTCAGACACCGATCAAGAAGATACCCGCGCTCCAGGATTCCAATACGGACCTGCAGAATCGAGGTCTGCTGGCGGTGCTGGCATACGATCGTGACACGGCATCGCGACTCTGGTGCTGACTCCCCAGCAGATGGACGACACGCTATACGACGCGCTCGGACAGCGGCAGGTTTCGACGATGTACGAAGCGCTGAACCAGTATCACGTCGTCATGGAAATCGCGCCGCGCTACTGGCAGGATCCGCGCACGCTGGAGCAGATCTACGTTTCGACGGCGCGCGAATCCCGACCGGCGTCCAGACGGGGCTCGCGGCCGGCAACTATGTCTCGTCGACCGGGACGGCGAGCAGCGCGGCGTCGATCGCCGCCGATTCAGCCCGCAATCTGGCGACCAATTCCATCGCCGCCAGCGGCCACTCAGCCGCTTCGACAGGCTCCGCGGTCGCGACTTCGGTCGAGACGATGGTTCCGCTTTCGGCCGTCGCCAAATTCACGCCGGGCCACACGCCGCTCAGCGTCAATCACCAGGGACCATTCGCAGCGACGACGATCTCGTTCAATCTGGCGCCGGGTCGCTCGCTGAGCGACGCCAGGACCGAGATCGACAAGGCGATCGAGCGCATCGGCATGCCTTCGACCGTGCGCGGCGCCTTCGCCGGAACTGCGGCCACCTTCCAGCAATCGCAATCCAGCATGCCGCTGCTGTTCGGCGCCGCGCTCGTGACGATCTATATCGTGCTCGGTATTCTCTATGAGAGCCTCATCCATCCGCTGACCATTCTCTCGACGCTGTTCGGCAAGCGTCGGTGCGGCTTTGGCGTTATGGCTGTTCGACACCCAGTTCACCATCATCGCCGCGATCGGCGTTTTGCTGCTGATCGGCATCGTCAAGAAGAACGCGATCATGATGGTCGATTTTGCGCTGGAAGCGGAGCGGCAGGGGCGCGATACGCGCGAAGCGATCGAAGAGGCCTGCCTCTGCGTTTTCGGCCGATCATGATGACGACTTTCGCCGCTCTGTTCGGCGCGCTGCCGCTGGCGTTCGGGACCGGCGAAGGCTCGGAGCTGCGTCATCCGCTCGGGATAACCATTGTCGGCGGGCTCTATCGTCAGTCAGGCGCTGACGCTGTACACGACGCCGGTGGTTTTCATTTACCTGGACAATTTCGGCAAGTGGCTGCGCGGCCTGTGGCGCCGTTACTACCTGCGCGCGGACGGCGCCGATGGCCGGCACGCGCTGACTAACGTCCCCGCGTGCTACCCTTCAGAGTGGCAGGGCGTATCGGAGCGCCGTTTCCGCCGCGGCGCGCGCGTCTTCGATGGATATCAAACCGTTATTCGCCGTGCGGGCGGCTCTGATGGCGTCGGTTAACGCCGGCGGACCGCCGATGTCGTTCAGCTCGCCAGATCCGTAGGCGAGCCGGTCGAGCATCGCCGCCTGCGCGTCGTCACCGGCGAAGGCCACCGCCTGCATGAGCGCCATCACCGGCCGCGGCGAGCCTGAGCAGCGCGCAAGCCGATAGGCGTTGAGGAAGCGCTTGGCGTCGCGCGGCGAATGCGCGGCGAGCGGCGCAAGCGCGGCGAGGAGCGTCGTTTCCGGCAGCTGACAGCGGCTCCACGAGCGCCGTGGCGATCGCCAAATTCGGCGCGGTCGCCGTGTGCCCGGTCGCCGACAGGAGGCGTGTGACCACGCGTTCGCCATCGGCGTCCTTGCGGGCGGGCAGGTTGAGCGTGACCTGCAGCCATTTCCCGAGGCGCCGCCTCGCCTCGAGCGGACCGCCGAGCGCGTTTGCGAGTTGGCTGGGGATCGAAAGCCAACAGAGCGATGCAGCCGGGTCCAATCGCGCCTTGAGCGGCGTCGATCCAACTCACCACCTCAGCCGGGGGGAGCGCGTCGAGGTTGTCCACGACCAGGATGAGCCGATCCGGCGCCGGACCCGCCCCGGCCGAGTGTCCGACCCTGGCGCCGAGCGCGGCGAGGAATTCGCGCGCGGACGCCGAGGGCGCCTGGCCAGACTGGAAGAAACTCCGGCCCCGGAGGGCGCATCGACGTCTTGCCGCCGACGCGCTGGCTGGCCGCGTCAGCGCGGCTGGCCGCCGCGTCGGCCTCCGCCGTCAGGGCGGCTACGCGCTGATTGAGCCGCGCGGCACGGGAGTCCAGATCGTTGCGGCGGTCGCGGACCTCGTTGGTGATCAGCCGTCCGCCTCGCAGCAGAAGGTTCGAGAACTGAAGCGCGCGCCAAAGGTTGAGCGCTATGGCCAGGGCGCCGAGGATGAACAGGATCTGCGCTGCTCGATCGAACCAATCGCCGTGGGTCGTCACCCAATCCCCGGCGGGCTTCAAGGAGTCGCTCCCTCGCTCGATTGCGGAGGTCGCCGTCTCGCCGTGCAGAAACCGCAGGATGAAGGCCAGCACGAAGGCGAAAATACCCCACAAGAGCAGTCGCGCCTGGCTGCCATAGGCCCATATCGACCGAGCGACCACTCCGGCGCGGGCGCCCGCGCCGAGCGTCGACATGTCGCGCGACAGATTGCGGTAGCTCGAGTCGGGGCGTCCGCCCCGGCTAGTCCGAACCGGCGCAGCTGGCCTTCGATCGTTCCCCTGCGGGCACGGGCGAAGACGTCGATGCCCGAGCCGGGCGTCTCGAACGCCAGCGTGTCGGCAAGCCGCGCGCGCCGGGCCTCGACCTCGTCACGCTGTGAGCGCTCGGCCTCGAGCTTCCTTACGACATCGTCATGTCGGTCGGACGCTGCCCGGGCGGCCCGCTGCGGATCGCCGCCAGCATGGCTGATTTCGTCCAGTAACCCCGAATAGTCGACGCCGCCGGGCTCCCGATCGAGCATGGAATAGGCGGCGCTCGCGATCGCCACCGGCGCTTCGACGCCGCCGAAGCGTCGACGCGAGCAACGACAATCCTTGAAAGCGCCCTGCTCGCTGCGGTCGATGAGGCGCTCAGGTGTTCAATCGCCTGCGCCAGGCGCCTGAGTGCGAACGTCTTGCCCGCGCCAGACGGCCCCAAGATCGCCGCTAGAACGGCGTCTGGACTTGGGGAATAACGCAAAGCTGAGCCAGCGGCTGCACGATCTGGCCGGCGTTCAGGACATCCGCGCCATCCGCCGAATCGCCGAGGAAGATCGGCTCGGCATGGACCGGGGCCACGGTAGCCGGCGGCGCAAGCGACACCGGCGGCGCGGCCGACTGGGCCGGCGCGCCGGGGAGAGAGCGCAACGACGGATGGCTTGTCGCTCGTCGCCGCCTCGCCGAGAAGGCGGAGCTTCGAATTCGCGCTTGGCTCGGACAATCGATCCTCCTCAACGCGCTCGGGGAACTTAAGCCCGAGCGGCGCCTAATTTGAATGCGGGCCTAACGACCGCAAGGGGCCGGCAAGTCAAGCCGCACTCTTGTGGCACCGCTTCGCGCACGCGGGAAACAAAAACGCAACTAGCAGGAAAATCTGAACGAATTCGTGAGGCGTCGACAGTCGGCCGAGACCCGTCCGGCGTTCTCCGCGAGCAGGATGGCGGCCTATGCCAAGCCGCGAAATCAGGCTAAGCCGCCGCCAATCATTTGCCCGATGGAGGCTCGAAGCTTGCCCGCATTCGCTTCGCCAACGCCTGACGCGACGCCGGTATGGCTGGTCGACGCCGGACTGGCCGACGGTCAAATTGGCGATTGGCGCGAACGCGGCGGCCTTCGCCGAACATTGCGGGTTCCAACCGAGCGCGGACGCCTGCAACTTCTTCCGGGCGAGGCTGGCGCGCTGGCGGGCGTCTTGTTCGGGGGTCGGGGAAGCGAATGCGTCAGCGCGCGACGCCTTTGGACCGGGCAAGCTCGCGACGTCGTTGCCTGAGGGCGTCTACCGGTTCGCGAATCCGCCGGCCGACGCGTCGATCTCGCCGCGCTCGGCTTCCTGCTCGCGCTTTATCGCTACGATCGCTTCAGGCCGAATAAAGCGCCAAAGCCGCGCCTCGTCGCCCCGGACGGCCTAGACGCTTCATTCAGCGCATCGCGGAGGCGATCGCTTACGGGCGCGATCTCGTCAATGCGCCGCGCCAATGTGCTTGGTCCCAACGCGCTGGAGCAGGAAGCGTCAGGCTCGCCGAGAATTTTGACGCCAGCGTCTCGATCGTGCGCGGCGACGATCTGATCGGCGCCAACCTGCCGCTCATCCACGCGGTCGGCCGCGCGGCGGCCGAAGCCGCCGCGGCTCGTCGACTTTTCGTGGGGCCGCGAGGACGCGCCCAAGGTGACGCTGGTCGGCAAGGGCGTGACCTTCGACACCGGCGGTCTCGACATCAAGCCGGCCTCGGGGATGGAGCTGATGAAGAAGGACATGGGCGGGCGCGGCGACCGCGCTGGCGCTGGCCAGGCATGATCATGGAAGCGGGGCTCGACCTGCGCCTGAGCGTCTTGATCCCGATCGTCGAGAACGCGATTTCGGCCAGCGCGATGCGCCCGGGCGACGTGATCGTGAGCCGCAAGGGACTGACGGTCGAGATCGGCAATACCGACGCCGAGGGGCGGCTGATCCTCGCCGACGCGCTAGCGCTCGCCGATGAGGAGGCGCCGGAACTGATGTTCGATTTCGCGACGCTGACGGGCGCCGCGCGCGTCGCGCTCGGCCCCGACCTGCCGCCGTTCTACACCGACGACGACGCGCTCGCCGGCGCGATCGCCCGCCACGCGGCGGCGGCCCGCGATCCGGTGTGGCGGCTGCCGCTCTGGCGCCCCTACGACACGATGATCGACGGCACGGTCGCCGACCTCAGCAATTCGGGCACCGGCGGCGGCATGGCCGGCTCGATCACCGCCGCGCTGTTCCTGCGGCGGTTCGTCGAGAAGGCGAAGGCCTGGGCGCATTTCGACGTCTACGCCTGGAATCCGAAGCCGCGCGCCCACGGCCCGGCGGGCGGGGAGATCCAGGCGGCGCGCGGGCTGTTCGAGCTGTTGAGCGAGCGCTACCCAAAGCGGTGACGTGGGCGCTTCCTTCGCGGCCGACGGCCAGGTCGCTAAAATGCAGCCTGCCAAGCGATGTTGCGCCTTGCAAAGCAAGCGCCCAAACCCCTCGCGTTTGGCGCCTACTCGGCCGCCCAGTCCAGCACGATCTTGCCGCGACTCGCCCCGGCGCATGATCTCGAAGCCTTCGAGAAACTTTCCGCGGGCAGGCGGTGGGTGATGACCTTGCGCACGTCGAGCCCGCTTTCCAGCATCGCGATCATCTTGTGCCAGGTCTCGAACATCTCGCGCCCGTAGATGCCCTTGATGGTGAGCATGCTTGAAGACGATCTTGGTCCAGTCGACTGAGCGTTGGCTCGGCAGGCATGCCGAGCATGCGCGATCCGGCCGCCGATGACGATGGCGTCGAACATCTGATCGAAGGCGGCCGGCGCGCCGCTCATTTCGAGCCCGACATCGAAGCCCTCTTTCATCCTGAGCCGGCTCATCGACTCCGTGAGGTCCGTCTTCGAGACGTCGACCGGACGACGTCGGCGATTCTGCCGCAAGCTTGAGGCGCTTCGGATTGATGTCGGTGATGACGACATGCCGCGCGCCGACATGACGCGCGACCGCAGCCAGCCATGATGCCGATCGGACCGGCGCCGGTGATCAGCACGTCCTCGCCCACGAGATCGAAGGCGAGCGCGGTGTGGACGGCGTTGCCGAGCGGATCGAGGATCGCGCCGAGTTCGTCATCGACATCGTCGGGCAGCGGCACGATGTTGAACGCCGGGACGCTCACATATTCGGCAAAGGCGCCGGGAATGTTGACGCCGATGCCGCGCGTCTCCGGGTCGAGATGATAGCGGCCGCCGCGCGACGCCCGGCTCTTCATGCCGATGACGTGGCCTTCGCCCGATACGCGCTGGCCGATCTTGAGGCGGCGCACATTGGCGCCGAGTTCGGCGATCACGCCCGAATATTCGTGGCCGACCGTCATCGGCGTCGGGATCGGTCTTCTGCGCCCACTCGTCCCAGTTGAAGATATGGATGTCGGTGCCGCAGATGCCGGTCTTGTGCACCTTCACCAGCACGTCATCGGGGCCGATCTCCGGCATCGGCTGCTCTTCGAGCCACAGGCCCGGCTCCGGCTTTTCTTTGACGAGGGCGCGCATGGGGCGGGACAGCTAGGCGGGCGGAGGGTTCGCGGTCAAAAGCGTTCTGTAGGCGTGCGATAATCATTCCGCTGACTCCCCTCATCCTGAGGAGCGGCGAAGGCGCATCTCGAAGGATGCTCCAGAAATTGTAACGGTTGGCCCTCCAGTCGAAGCGCTATACCGATGCATTGATTGGTGGGCAGGAGTTCAACTTGTGATGGCGCTACAATGCTACCTCCTCCGCTGCTCGGAGCGGGAGCTATTACACGGAACTTACGCGTCGTCCCATCGAAGAGCGCGTCAGCGAGCATGCGCTCGGCCTTCACAACGGCTACACTTTTACCCGGCGCCCGGTGACGCTCGTGCATGCGGAAGGCTACGAGCGAATTGACGAAGCCATCGCCGCCGAGCGGCGCATCAAAGGCTGGTCGCGGGCCAAGAAGAAGCCCTACATTCGCGGTGATTTCGCAGCGCTGACGGCGTTGTCTCGTCCGCGGTCGAGGTCCGAGCTGTGAACGGCGAGGTGCTGCCGGCGCCTGCTGGAGCATCCTTCGAGACGCGATGCTCCGCATCGCTCCTCAGGATGAGGCCAGCGGTGTGATGCGACAATCTATCCACCGGCCTCATCCTGAGGAGCGCCAAAGGCGCGTCTCGAAGGATGCTCCACGAGGAGCGACAGGCGGGCTCACACCATCCCCGAGCGTCCCGCCCGCCTCCTCGAAAGCGCCGATCGCAAAGTCGATGTCGGCCTCGGTCAGCGCCGCCGACATTTGCGTGCGGATGCGCGCCTGGCCCTTCGGCACGACGGGAAAGAAGAAGCCGGCGACAAACACGCCACGCTCGTCGAGCGCTTGCGCCAGGGCTTGCGCCTTCTGCGCTTCGCCCAGCATCACCGGAATGATCGGCGTCTCTCCGGGCACGACGGTGAATCCGGCTTTCTCGATCGCCTTCGCGAAACCGTCGCGCGTGGTTTTTTAGCAGCGCCCGCCGCGCGTCGGCGCCGATCGCGATCTCCAGCGCCTTCAAGGCGCCGGCCGCGAGTGGAGGCGCGAGCGAATTGGAAAAGAGATAGGGCCGCGCCCGCTGGCGCAGGAGATCGACGATCGGCTGGTCGGCGGCGACGAAGCCGCCCATGCCGCCGCCGAGCGTCTTGCCGAAGGTGCCGGTGACGATGTTGACGCGGTCGCCAGCGCCGGTCAGCGCCGGCGTGCCGCGGCCCTTCTCGCCGAGATGCCCGGTCGCGTGGCAATCGTCGACCAGCACCAGCGCGCCATAGCGGTCGGCAAGTTCGCAGATCTCTTTCAGCTTGGCGACGTAGCCGTCCATCGAGAACACGCCGTCGCTGGCGATGAGCTTGAACCGCGCGCCGGCGCGTCGGCCTCCTTGAGGCGATCCTCGAGCTCGTTCATGTCGGAATTGGCGAAGCGATAGCGCTTGGCCTTGCTGAGCCGCACGCCGTCGATGATCGAGGCGTGGTTGAGGCTGTCGGAAATGATCGCATCTTCTTCGCCGAGCAGCGGCTCGAACACGCCGCCATTGGCGTCGAAACAGGCGGCGAACACGATCGCGTCCGCCTTGCCCAGGTGCTTGGCGATCGCCTGTTCGAGCTCGCGATGCAGCGTCTGCGCGCCGCAGATGAAGCGCACCGAAGCCATGCCGAAGCCGAATTGGTCCATCGCGCGGCGCGCCGCCGCGATGACGTCCGGGTGATCGGCGAGGCCAAGGTAATTGTTGGGGCAGAGATTGACGGCTTGGCGCGCGCCTTGCGGGGACGCGACATGGATGCGCCCACCCTGCGGCCCCGGTCAGCAGGCGCTCGCGTTTTGTTAAGCCCGCCGTCTCGATTTCGTCGAGAGTGGCGCTGATGTGGTTGAGAAGGTGTCGGTCATAGCGCGTCTCTAGTCCCCGATCCTGGCGAAAAGCCGTTCGACCGGCGTAGGGGAATCGACGTTGAAGGTCTCATCTAACACCCTCCGCAGTTCGTCCGCGCTTTCCACGTTTCGTTCCGAGAGCTCGCCGTCGCGCTTCTACCCGAAAGCAGCGATTGACAAGCTGGTATCGCTCGTCTTGACCTACTCGCTCCATGATCAGCTTGCTCGTGAACAAGGCCTGCGGGCTGGTGGATGTGTAATAGTTGGCGAGCTCGTAGTCGGCTGGCAACTGCGGCTCGAGGTTGAACGCGTACATCATGCGCCAGCTTTCGGGCTGCTTGGCGCTGAGCCGGAAACTCCCGTTCGGCCTCGGACAGGCGGATGTCCACCATCGCCGTGCGCTGGTCAACTCCGGTCTTGAACTCGAGCGGCGCGTCCATCACGCAGGCGCCGAAACCGACATCTGCGATGAAGGGCCCTTCCGGCAGATCGACCTTGAGCAGCATGTGCGTCCGCGGGCCTAACGGGCCGTCTGGCGGGGATACCCAGCGTGCACGTCCGCCGAGCCCCGTGACCTTGAAGACCGATCGCCTCCAGCGCCGCCCTGAACGGGCGTTCTGTCCGTGACAGTAGCCCCCGCGCCGACTGTCGATGAGCTTTTCTTGGAGAGATGCGAGGTCGAGCCTGACCGGGCGGCCGAGCAGGGGATCGAGACCCTCGAATGGGATAACCTCGGCGTGCGCGGCGTGCAGGGTTTTGAGCGTTGCGAGGTCCGCGTGAGCAGCAAGAAGTGGGCGCGCCAATACGGTGCAGGAGTTGCAGAATCTTCCCAGCAGAAGTTCGGCATCAGCCGCCGTGATCGCCTTCGCTACGCACGGTCTACAGCCTCTTGCGCGAGGCGACGAACACGCCTGGCGTCTGTTCCTCCGCCGAGGTTCGTCGACGCATGATGACTTTGATATCTCGCAGGTTTGTGCCTAAACATACTTTGTGCCTGGCAACGGTTCATGCAATCGTATGGGCAATGTGACACTCATTCTGTGGAGAAGGTGAAAAGATCATTAGCTATATGACTATTCAATGATCTCCTTTTGTGCACTGGAGATGCTCGACTCATTTTGGTTAAGAAAATAATAACCTGCTGGAAAAAGTTCAGTGGCGTGCAAAAACATAACGCCATGGTACCCGTCGCGGTCTGTTGAACCCAAAAGCAATCCTGTGCGCCAGATCAATGATCACCTTCACCAGGCAATGGATACATCACCTCCCATGGACGGGCGGGGCGAGGCGCTGGGCGCATGGGTGGAGCTTCACCGCGATGTCACAGCAAGGAGCCTGTCTTCGGTACCTTAACACACAAAGGTGAAGCGGACGCAATCCCGCTGCTGCGTCCTGACACACGTAAACCCGCGGCGAGAGATCCCGACACCCAAGCCATTCAAGCCACGCCCGTCACATTAACCATGGGCCATTGAGGATGGATCACCAAACCCACAGCAGCGAGTAGCAACAAGTGACCTTGGAATCCAGCTGTGCAGCCACACACCCTCGCTCACAGAGACATGGCTCGCGCTCTGCCTACATATAAGAGAAAAATTAAACCACCATTTTATGGGCATTGAAGTCACAGAGCTTGTAATAACACAATGTAAAGGTACCATACAACAACCAATTCCAGCATCCTCCGTAACAGTGGACCACGGACGGCACACATTCAAAGGTCGCCACCTCTAGCCACCACACACATATGTCACTGCAAGCTTCCCCACACACACACCTGTCAAATGAATGGACAATGAGACAGTGGGGGTACACTGGGGTGCAGCACCAGGAGCCGACCACGCCCGACCCTCCCATGGACAAATGGGCTTTCCTCCCGGGCTCCACCCACAGCGAGCGACAGCGTGCATGCCGAACCCGGTGTCCACGTTTCGGCTGAAGTTTGGCGGAGCCAAGCCAAACCGGATGTGTGTTCCGGTAGACCGTCACACTGCGGCGCTGCTGCTGGGCTGGCACGGAGGTCACATGCTCACCATTTTTTTTTTTTCCAGGCCGGCCTGAGCAGGACGGCGAGACCCGCCCTTCCTCTCTCATCAACAGGATGATTGGC
>CAVXKU010000031.1:0-18496 GCA_963762335.1 uncultured Alphaproteobacteria bacterium
GCTCGGGCATTTGGCGCCTGCGGCGGACGGCGTCCCCATTCCTGGCGGCTCCGTCGTGGTCGCGGTCGACCTGCCTCTTTCGCGCTTTCTCGGCATCGACT
This sequence comes from uncultured Alphaproteobacteria bacterium, assembly GCA_963762335.1. Lineage (GTDB taxonomy): Bacteria > Pseudomonadota > Alphaproteobacteria > Rhizobiales > Beijerinckiaceae > Roseiarcus. The sequence goes on from CAVXKU010000031.1 coordinate 102, forward strand.
GGGCGCAAGGCGGCGCCATTGTGTTGACCGAGGGCAGCCCGACCAGCCACGTCGCCATGCTCGCGCGCGCCCGCCGCGTGCCAATGGTCGTCGGACTCGCGCCGCAGCCCACTCCATGGCCGGCCGCGAGGCGCTGGTCGACGCCGCCAGCGGCGAAGTTGTCTTGGATCCCACGGAAGACACCCGCGCCGCATTCGCCGCCAGGGCTGGCCGCGCCGAGGTCGCAGCCGCCGCAACCGCAGCCTTTCTGTCAGCGGCCTGCAGTAACGAAGGACGGAACCGCGATCTCCGTGAACCTCAACGCCGCCAGCGCCGAGGAGCTCGAAGGGATCGATCCGGCGATCTGCGACGGCATTGGCCTCGTGCGCACGGAATTGATGTTCTACGGACCTGGCGGTCCGCCGGACGAGGATGCGCAATACGAGGCCTATCGGCGCATCCTTGGCTGGGCGCAGGGGCGTCCCGTCACCATTCGGACTCTCGACGCCGGCGGCGACAAACCGATCGAAGGCGTGACGATGAGCGGCGAAAGCAATCCGTTCCTCGGCGTTCGGGGCATCCGGTTGTCGTTGCGCCATCCTGCGCTGTTCCAAACCCAGCTTCGCGCGCTCGCGCGTGCGGCAGCTCACGGCGACCTGCGCGTCATGCTGCCCATGGTGACTGTGCCGGCGGAACTCGAGGCGGCGCGCACGCTACTGGACGAGGCCATGGCGAGCCTCGCGCGCGATTGCATTCCCGCGGTCCGCCCGAAGCTCGGGATCATGATCGAGGTGCCGGCCGCCGCAATCGCGATCGACCTTTTCGACGCCGATTTCTTCTCGATCGGCTCCAACGATCTCACTCAATATGTGACCGCCGCCGGCCGCGATATTGGCGCTGTCGCCGATCTGGCCGATCCCCTGAACCTCGCTGTCATGCGATTGATCGCGTGCGTCGCGCAGCACGGGCGCGCGTCGGGACGCGAAGTCAGTCTTTGCGGTGATGCCGGCGGCGAACCGCGGGTGATCGGCGCGTTGCTTCGCGCTGGGCTTCGCTCGCTGTCGGTCGCGCCTCAATCCGTCGCGGCAACCAAGCAGGCGATCGCCGCCGTAGACTTGAGTGAGGCGGCGCCATGAACGACGCGGTCGGAGGCGAGACCGTCGCTGATTACAAGCGCCTGCTTCAGGCCGTCTGCGACAACCGGCCTTCCGGCACGCGCGGGCGCCTCGCGGTTGCGCTTGGCACGAACCGTTCCTTTGTGTCGCAATTGGTCAACCCCGCCTACGCGATGCCGATCCCGGCCCAGCATCTCGAAACCATTTTCGAGGTCTGCCACTTCTCACCGGCCGATCGCGCTGCATTTCTGGCCACCTACGACAATGCCCATCCGGGTCGCCGCGAAACCGGCGAGGAGGCTCAGGGAACTCGGGTCGTCAGCCTTACCGTGCCCGATTTGGGGAACGCGCGCCGAAACCAGGCGGTCGACGCTTTGATCGCGGAATACGGGCGCCACGTCGCGCGCCTCGCAACTCTGCTGAAAGACTGAAGCCGGCGCGTTCGAACGTCGGCAAAGACGGAGGAAGCCGGGATGAAGAAGCTGATGAATGCGGCCGATGCGATGCTTGACGAAAGCCTCGATGGTTTTGCGGCCGCGCACGCCGACATTGTCGAACTGGGAGCCGAGCGGAAATTCGTTCGCCGACGGGTCCTGAGCCCCGGCAAGGTCGCGCTGATATCCGGCGGGGGCTCCGGCCACGAGCCCCTGCATGCGGGCTTCGTCGGCCGCGGCATGCTGGACGCAGCCTGTCCAGGCCAGGTGTTCACGTCCCCAACGCCAGACCAGATGGCGGCCGCCATCGAGGCTGTCGACACCGGCGCAGGCTCGTTGCTGATCGTCAAGAACTACGAAGGCGACGTCATGAACTTCGAGATGGCGGGCGAGCTCGCCGCCGGCGAAGGCCGGAAGATCATGACGGTGGTGACGAACGACGACGTCGCCGTGCCCAACTCGACCTGGTCGACCGGCAGGCGCGGCGTCGCCGGCACGCTCGTGGTGGAGAAGATCGTCGGCGCCGGCGCTGAACAGTCGATGGGCCTCGCGGAATTGCAGGAGCTCGGCCGGAAGGTGAACGATCGCACGCGGTCGTTCGGCGTCGCTTTGACCCCATGCACCGTGCCGGCCGCAGGCAAGCCGACGTTCGAGCTTGCCGTCGATGAAATGGAGGTGGGAGTCGGCATCCACGGCGAGCCCGGACGTCGGCGCAGCAAGCTGGCTTCGGCCGATGCGATCGCCGAGGACATGCTGGGCGCGATCCTTGGCGATCTCGCGCCCCACGCGGGGAGCGAATGTCTTCTGCTGGTCAATGGCTTTGGCGGAACTCCGCTGATGGAGCTCTACCTGATGGTCAACGCCGCCCGGCGCATCCTCGCGGGCCACGGCCTGAAAGTCGTCCGGCATCTGACCGGCTCGCTGGTCACCTCTCTCGACATGGCCGGGTGCTCACTGACGGTGAGCCTGCTCGATCGAGTCCCTGATCCGGCTATGGGACGCTCCTGTTAAGACGGCGGCGCTGTCCTGGTAGAGCTGAGGAGCGACCTTTTACCGCGAACGCCAGTCGGCGGGGGAAACTGGCATTTGAACCTTTGCTATCCGCTACACGGTTGGCAACACGACCAACGGCTTGACGGATTCCGACGCCCCGCCGCCGATTGCGGTCTATAGTTCCACCGGCGACGTCACGTAGTGCTGGTCCGCCCTTGACGCCCCGTCTCGGATCTTGGGGCGGGTGGCGGCGCCGACTGCGGCGGACTCGGTTGCCAAACGGCGCTATCTGCTGGCGATGAGTAGGGCGAATTCATTTCAAATGATGGCGCGGCACTTAATTCGGCTTGACCAGGAGCGCAGCAGCGGGAAGGCCACCTTACCTTGCAAGCCCCGATGCACCAGGCAATATCCGCAGGATTTCGTGGAGGGCGATGGTCACGGTCGCGGATCGCGAATGTCCGGTTCACGTCGCTTCGCGACATTCGCCCGAACGTCTCAAACGCGCAAACAGCAGTCGTTCGTCGCAAAGAGTTGGGCGGAGAATGGGGCGCATACCCAATGTAGTCCCGGGTGATTGTGTCGAGCCCGCGCTATGCTATCGTTCTTCCAGAGACGGGCCGAAAGAGATTCACCGTAACGGGCGTGATTAGTCCCGTACGCTGAGGGGCTCGGAAGTGAGCGACTTCGCCGCGACTTCCGACCGGAACAGCCGCGCCCTCGGGCGAGCGCCGGCAGGTGACGGCGTTGTTCGCGGACATGGTTGGCTTCAACGCGATTTCGGAACGGTTCGACCAGGAAGGCACGTTCGCACTGATCCAGCCGATCTACGAACTCATGGCCGCCGCGGTGGGAGGGCAGGGCGGCTCGGTGAAGAGTTTCACCGGCGACGGAATCATGGCGCTGTTCGGCGTGCCCGATGCGCTGGAAGGTGCGCCGCTGCGTGCATGCCGCGGGCTCGTTGATCCACGAACGGCTCGCCGCGGCCGCGGAGGCTATGGAGGCCAAGCACGGCATTCGCCCGCAGATGCGGATCGGCGTCAATTCGGGGCTGGCGATCGTTACGCAAATTCACGGCGCCGCCGGTCCCACGACCGCGCTCGGCGACACGGTCGACCTCGCCTCGCGATTGCAGACGCTCGCGGAGCCGGGAGCGGTTTATCTGAGCGAAGGGACGCTGGCCTCGTCGACGGCCTGGTCGAGACGAGTTTTGCCGGAGCGGGTGCGATCAAGGGCAAAGCGGAACCGCAGCGCGTCTATCGGCTTGAAGCGATCCGGCGCGGGGCGGCGCGGTTCGACGCGGCGCTTGGTCGCGGGCTCAGCGCCTATGTTGGACGGGATCGCGAGATGGAAATTCTCGAGCTCGCCTTCGCGGCGGCGCCCGAAAACCTGCGCGTCGTCGATATGGTCGCCAAGCCTGGAATGGGCGAGTCGCGCTTGGCTCACGAATTCCAACAGCGCATCGCGAACGAGCGGGCCTTTGTCCTGATCGGCAACTCATCGCCCGACGGTCAGCAGACGCCGTTTCTGCCGTTCATTGAAGTGGTGCGCGGCGCCTTTCAGGTTAGAGCGGGCGAAGCTGAGGACGAGATCGCCCGCAAACTCGTGAGCGGCCCTGATCTGCTAAGCCTGCATACGCTTGAAAATGTCGACTTGCTGCTCAATCTGCTCGGCCTCAAACCGTCGGAGGGCGCGCTCGTCGGCCTCGATGGCGTGCTGATTGGCTTGCGTACGCGCGACTTGTTGCAAGCCCTGCGCGCTGCCGCCTCTCGCCGGTCGTGCTGCTGCTCGCGGAGCTGCATTGGATCGACAGCGTTTCGCAGGAAGTTTGGGTACGATCGTCGCCAACGAAGCCAATCTCAGACTGCTGATCCTCCATACGCGGCGGCCGGAATTTCTGCCGCCCTGGCGTGAAACCTCCGTGGTGACGGTGCTCAGTCTGGCGCCGCTGCCTGCGGGCGATATCCGGCGCCTTGCCGAGACGCGGCTCGGCGTCGCGACCCCGCCCGAAAATTTGACGCGGCAGTTGATTGATAAGGCCGAGGGCAACGCGCTGTTCGCCGAAGAAATATTGAGCTTCCTGGACGAGGCCCGTGAGCTTGACCGTAAGTTCGCCGAAACCGGCGCGCTTGTCGGGCCGCTGCACGGCATCCCAATCGCGGTGAAGGATCAGGCGGAGACGGCTGGAATTCCAACCTGCTTCGGCTCGATCGCGCTGAAAGGCTACGTGCCGACCGAAGATGCGACGATCGTGGCCAAGCTGAAAGCGGCCGGGGCGATCATCATCGGCAAGACGACGCTGCCCGATTTCGCCACCTCTTGGTTCGGCTATTCTTCCGCCACGGGCGAAACCCGGAATCCTTATGACCTTGCGCGCGATCCCGGCGGGTCGAGCGCCGGAACCGGCGCGGCGATCGCCGCCAATCTGGCGACGGTCGGCATCGGCGAAGACACCGGCGGCTCGATCCGCCTGCCAGCGAGCTTCAACAATCTCGTCGGCGTGCGCGTGACCCCGGGCCTCATCAGCCGAGCCGGCCTCTCGCCGCTCGTGGTCTTTCAGGACACCGCCGGGCCCATGGGACGGACGGTGGTGGACACCGCGCACGTTTTGGACGCCGTCGTCGGTTTCGATCCGCGCGACCCTTACACCACGGCGTATACGATCGCCGGCCACAAGGGCAGCTACGCCGCGGGCCTCTCGGCCGACGGCCTTGCGGGCAAGCGGATCGGCGCAGTGCGCGAGGCATTCGGCTCCGACGATGATCCGGATTGTGCGCAAGTGAATGCGGTGGTGCGCGGCGCGATCGAGGCGATGAAATCAGCGGGCGCAACCGTCGTGGAAGTCAGCCTCCCGGACCTCATGCATCATATCGTCGAAACCTCGCTCTACATCACCCACTCGCGGCATGACATCAACGCGTTCCTGGCCGCGCGGCCGGCGCTCGCCTACTCGTCGCTCGACGCCATTGTGCGCGATGGCAAATACGACCGCCGTCTCGACCTCGTCGACGCGATCATGACAGGACCGGCGCACCCGACCGACGATCCCGACTATTACCGTAAGCTTGCGGCGCGCGAGGCCTTCCAGCGCGCGGTCGTGTCCCTTGTCGCAATGAACGAACTTGATGCCCTATGCTTCCCGAGTTCCCAGGTGCTGCCGCCGACCCGCGCGGAATTGAACGCCGGCAAATGGACCGTCCTGGGCTTTCCGACGAACACGCTGATCGCAGCGCAGACCTGGATGCCTTCGATCTGTCTGCCTGCCGGCTTCACCCCGGATGGGCTGCCGGTCGGCATGGAAATCGTCGTGCCGCCCTACCACGAGCCGGACCTCTTCCGTCTCGGCTACGCCTTCGAGCGCGCGACGGGTTATCGCCGCGCCCCGGCCAGCGCACCGGCGCTGTAACCGCAGGGAACTTCGCCGCCCATCCGTCCCCTCCTCATCCGCCGATCAGCGCGTTGCGCCGAAGTCCGACTGACGCAGATGGCGAAATGCGTGTCTGTCTGTGACACCGAGATGGGCTCAAACCTTTGCCTATGAAAAGGTCATCGGGGATTAGGATTTAGGCTGGTCATGAATACGCAAAGAGCAACCGGATCGTGATGAGGCTTTCTTAGCTCCCAATTACAATAATGAGTGCGCAGACCAACAACCCGGTTTGCACGAAACGCTCCTATGCTTGCCGGGACACGCAGCAGCGTTCCCGGTATCACGCGACGGAGCAGAACATGAAAATCGTTCAACACGGATGGCGTGTTGCTGGCGAAGCTTGGCTCGGCGTCGTCACGGTGACGCAAATTGCGACGGTCGTTGCGGGCGCTTTGATTGCGCTTCCCGTAGCTTCGGCGACAGCGAAGACGCCAGAGGCCTGCGCGGCGCTCCAGGCGAAATATCCGTCGCTCAGCGGCAAAACTCTCGTCAACGCGGTCAATGCCCACACGCCTGGCTACGAAGCGCTTGATCCTAATGATCCGAGCAAGTACGTCGGGTTCGACATCGATCTTGGCGAAGCGATCGGTGACTGCCTCGGGTTTAAAGTCTCCTACAAACCCGTGACCTTCGCGTCCCTCCTCACGACGCTTGAGGCGGGCCAGGCCGATATCGTCATCTCCGATATCTACGCGACCAAGGAACGCGCGAAAGCCGCCGACTTCGTCACCTATCTTAAGGTCTATGACGGCGTCCTGGTCGCCAAGGGCAATCCCAAGAAGATCGACGGCATCAACCTATCCATGTGCGGCGCGACGGCGGCCGAGAACACTGGCTTCGTCGAAGTGCCCCTCGTTCAGGCGCTTGAGGCGCAATGTAAAGCGGCCGGGAAACCAGCTCCGGAAATCCAACTTTACGACAACAACGCGAACTGCATTCAGGCGATCCTCTCGGGCCGAGCCGACACCTACGTCAATGACGTGAACACGGTCGACGGCGCGGTGAAGGCCTATCCGGACAAGCTCGAGAAGGCGACCGCGGTGACGCTTCCGTATTCGGTCGGCATCGCGGTTCCGCGCAACAAGACCGACTTCCGCGACGCGGTCTCCGCCGCCCTCGCCGAGATCCAGAAATCGGGGGTCCAGACCGAACTGATGAAGAAGTGGAGTCTGCCCGAGGATCAGATGGAAGCGCCAAAGCTGGTTATCGCGGACTAGCCCCGGGACCGGACGGACCGCCGCAAGGCCCGACCGTCCCATGCGCGGCAGCTGAAAGCTTCAATGGAACTCTTCTTCCATTATCTCAGCCAGCCCTATCTGCTCACCGGCATCCTCTACACGCTTCTCATCACCGCTATCGGCCTCGGCGGCGGCCTGGTGATGGGAATCGTGCTTGCCGGCATGCAACTCAGCCGGCTTCCGGTTCTTTCTCTCATCACGCGCGCATACGCCATTATCTTTCGCGGGACGCCGCTCATCTTGCAGATGATCTTCTGCTACAACGCGCTGCCGATGATCGGCATAAAGCTGACCGCGGTCGAGGCGGGAGGGTTGGCCCTGGCGCTGAACGAAGCGCCTTTCATTGCCGAGATCATTCGTGGAAACGTCCTCGGGGTCGATCGAGGCCAGGTCATCGCCGGGCAGGCGCTTGGCATGACGCCGAGCGTCGTGATGCTGCGCGTTGTGGCGCCGCAGGCGATTCGCTCGATGGTTCCCGCGCTCGGCAACGAAGCGGTCAGCGCTCTCAAGAACTCGTCGCTCGCCTCCGTGGTGTCCGTGCAAGAATTGACGCTGCGGAGTACGCAGCTGGCCTCGGCAAATTTCGATTTCTTCTCGGTCTTCTTCGCCTCGGGCCTCATGTATCTCGTGCTGACCGGCGCAATCGCGGTGATCCAGATCATCGTGGAGATCTTGCTCGATCTCGACCTGCCGACGCCGCAGGCGCGTCTTGCGCGCCTTCTGCCTTGGCGGCGTCAGCCGCGCAAAACAGTGAGCGGCGAATACGGTCGCAGAGATCGCGCCGCGTCAGTCCGCACCCGGCCGCCTCCTCCTCACTTCGCCTCTCCATCCCCGCCCCTGAGAGCGAGAACTCTCGATCGACCGAGAGAAGCGCCTGATCGCGCTTGAAAGCAGCCGACCGGCTCTCGAAATCAAGGCGCTACACAAGTCCTATGACGGCAAGACCGTGCTCGAGTCCATCGATCTCGTCGTCCGCATCGGCGAAGTCGTCGCGCTTCTGGGGCCGAGCGGCTCTGGCAAGAGCACCCTTTTGCGCTGCATCAACCATCTCGAATCCTGGGACAGCGGCAGCATCAGAGTGACGGGCCGAAACATCGGTTTCGACGCACAAAACAGGCCGCTCTCCCCGCGCGCCATCGCCAACGAGCGGGCGACGGTCGGGGTCGGCATGGTCTTTCAGAGCTTCAACCTGTTCGGACATCTCACCGCCAAAGAGAACATCGCCGGACCCCTTCGCTGGGTGCATGGTCTCTCGCGGACCGACGCGGACACGCGCGCCCGAGAGCTGCTCGATCGCGTCGGGCTTTCGGATCGCGCCGAGGCGCTGCCGCGCCACATGTCGGGAGGGCAGCAGCAACGCGTGGCGATCGCACGCGCGCTGGCCCCCAATCCAACGATTTTGCTTCTCGACGAGCCTACTTCGGCGCTCGATCCCGAACTCGTCAGCGAGGTGCTCGACGTCATCCGTCGGCTCGCGGTGGAGGATGGCCTGACGATGATGATTTCAACCCACCAGATCAGCTTCGCGAGGGAGGTCGCGGACCGCGCGATGTTTCTGGCCGATGGGTCGATTGTCGAGGAAGGGCCGGCCGATGCCGTGTTGTCGCGACCGAAAAATGCGCGCACCGCGCAATTCCTTCAGATCATGACCGACGAGGCTGCCGCACAAACGTGATTCGAAGCAAACCCTGACAAGCGCTCACGACGAGAGCGGCTCACTCGGCCGTGCAGGCCGGCAACAATCGGAGACAACGTGAATCACCATAAGCTCCCTGTTTCGCCCTCGACAGTGCACTGGGGCTATTTCAGCAAGGTGGTTAAACCCGCGCTGACCATCAAGTCGGGCGATCGCGCGACGATCGAAACACTGACCCACCACGCCAATGACGACTACGAGCGGATGATCAAGGATGATCCTGCGGCGGAAGCAATTTTCCACTGGACCAAGGAAGAAAAGACGATTCGGCGTCGCGGCGCGGGACCGACAGAAGGCAAACTCAAATTTGGGCCCGGAGAAGGCCTCGGCGTTCATCTCCTCACCGGCCCCGTGGCGATCGAGGGGGCCGAGCCCGGCGATATTCTGGAGGTTCGCGTCCTCGATGCGCGGCCGCGACCGAGCTGCAGCGCGTGCTATGCCGGGCGCTGCTTCGGTTCAAACGCAGCCGCGTCGTGGGGCTTCCAGTATCACGACCTGATCGAGGAGCCTCGGCCGCGCGAGGTGATAACGATCTTCGAGCTCGATACGTCGGGCGAGCCTCATGCGAAGGCGGTCTACAACTACGTCTGGACCCCGCAGACCGACCCGGACGGCGTGGTCCATTCAACGATCGATTATCCGGGCGTTCGCGTCGATCATCGGCTCGTCAAGCATCGCGAGAACGTGCTCGCCAATGTGCGCGTGCCGGCGCGTCTTCATTTCGGCACGATGGGACTGGCGCCCTCGGAGGCGGATTTCGTCAGCTCCGTTCCGCCGTCATACACCGGCGGCAACATCGATGACTGGCGCATCGGCAAGGGGGCGACGATGTATTATCCGGTCGCGGTCGCTGGCGCCTTTTTCTCAGTCGGCGATCCTCACGCCGCCCAGGGCGACAGCGAGCTCGGCGGCACCGCCATCGAGACGTCGCTGACTGGCGACTTCGAATTTCATCTGCACAAGAAGAACGACCTCGCGGGCACGACGCTTGAAGGGCTCGACCATCCGATGCTGGAGACAGACCAACAATGGTCGGTCTACGGCTTCACCTATCCGAACTATCTCGCAAGTCTCGGCGCCGACGCGCAGACCACGATTGCGGAGCATTCGAGCATCGATCGGGCAATGCGCGACGCCTTCCGCAAGCTTCGCCGTTTCCTGATGACCGCCCACAAGCTCAGCGAGGATGAGGCGATCTCGCTCATGTCGGTCGCCGCGGATTTCGGAGTGACCCAGGTCGTCGACGCCAACTGGGGCGTGCACGGCTCGATCCGCAAGAGCGTCTTCCAGTGCTCATGAATCCCGGACTGGCGTCCGCCTCTTCGCAGGTGCAATATGAACCCGGCCGGCGCACAGGCTGGCCCCGCTGGCGCCACGAGCGAAGGGATGTACGTCAGACAGTTTGCGAGCGAAGCCTATCCCCGAATCGTTCGCGGCGACGCGTGGCGAGGAGTGCTCGCGCAGCTTCGGCTGCGCTCGGATCCGTCTGAGGGCGGGCTTGAAACCTTCGCTAAGGCTTCGCTGCGCGGGGACCCGGACGGCATGGTGCTGGGCTCCCTGACCGCCGGTTCGCAAATCCTCTCGCCGTCTGCGCGCCCGCACCGCCTTCCAATCGCTCTTCTACCGCTCGAAGAGGACATCGAAGTCGAGACGGTCAGCGGCCCATTATGGGTTCCACCCGGAACGCTCGTTCTGCTGACAGCCAATCAAGGATGGCGGATCGCCCTCGAGCGCATCGTCCCAATCGTCGCACTTTCCCTGTCGGATAGCCTCTTGAATGGCCGCTTCGCGGGATGGCGGGCGTTCGACGCCCCCCAGCGCCTCCAGCCTGAGGGATTCGCGGGTGTTTTCATCAAACTGGTCGAGACTGCGGCCGCCGAGATGGACGCGCTGTCGACGGCCGAGTGGCAGGGTCTGGAGCAAGGCGTCGCTGACCTGTTCTTGACCATAGTCGCTGGGGAAGGCGGAGCCACCGCCTCGACGGCGCCGAGCCACGTCGCGCTCTTCAACCGGGTGACGCTCGCGATCGAACGGCGCCTGCACGATCCGCAACTTGACGGCGAGCCGCGTAGCTCGAGCCGAGGGGATTTCAGAGCGCTATCTGCAAAAGCTGTTCGAGCAGAACGGCGTGAGCTTTAGCCACCATCTGCGAGACCGCCGCCTGGAGCGCGCCCGCGCCGCCCTCGTCTCGCCCAGTGACATTCACACCTCGGTCGCCGATGTCGCTTATCGCTGTGGCTTCGGCGACGCCGCCAATTTCAACCGGCTGTTCAAAGAGCGATTTGGGGCGCCGCCCGGCTCCTTTCGCAACCAGCACGCCGGCGCGTTCGCGGAAAGCGGGCGGGCAGCGCAGCGCGGATGGCCGCTTAGCGCGCTGGCTAACCCGAAGCATAAGCACCGCAGCGTCATCAGCGAGACGCTCGCCAAAGGCTTGGCCGATCTTCACGACAGGCGGGATGAGTCGACGCATCATCGGCTCGCGGTCAGTTCGGCAAACGTGCATTGGGGCTACTTCAGTCGTTCGCTGCGGCCTGTGCTCGAGATTCGTTCCGGGGACAGCGTCGAGATTGAAACGCTCACACAGCACGCTTCCGACGATCCCGAATTGATGATCCGGGGTGATGAGGCGGCGGAAGAGGTCTTCTTCTGGACCAAGGACAGAAAGGGCGTGGACCGACGAGGCGCCGGTCCACTCGACGCGTCGATCTTCGGGCGCGGCGCTGGCGAAGGCTTCGGCGTGCACATCTGCACCGGTCCGATCTCCGTCAAGGACGCGGAGCCGGGAGACGTCATCGAGGTGCGGATCGATGACATGCGGCCAAGGCCGAGCCGCAGCCCTGGTTACGAAGGGCGTTGCTTCGGCAGCAATGTCGCGGCTTGGTGGGGCTATCACTATGGCGAACTCATCGAGGAGCCGAAGCCGCGAGAGAACGTCACGATCTACGAGATCTTCGCGGACGGCGACGAACACTACGCACAGGCCCTCTACGCCTACCGATGGTCTCCCCAAGTCGATCCGTTCGGCGTCCTTCATCAGACTTATGACTATCCCGGCGTTCCCGTCGACAGGAGCACAGTCGAGATGCGCGCCGCTTCTCGGAACGGCGTACGCATCCCGCTGCGCCCGCATTTCGGCGTCATGGCGCTCGCGCCGCGAGAAGCAGGGCCGGTCGATTCTGTTCCGCCGGCTTATTTCGGCGGCAATCTCGACAATTGGCGCCTCGGCAAAGGTTCGGCTGTCTACCTGCCTGTCTCAGCGCCAGGCGGCCTTTTATCGATCGGTGATCCGCATGCGGCGCAGGGGGACGGTGAGATCGCCGGGACCGCCATCGAATGCTCGATGACCGGGCGCTTCACAATTGTGCTGCACAAGAAGGATGGCCGCTTCGCCGGACTCACCTACCCGTTGATCGAGACGCCGACGGAGTGGGTGCTTACGGGTTTCAGCCACCCGAACTACCTCGCCGAATTCGGTTCTCGGGGACAAGGAGAGGTGTACGCCACCTCCTCTCTCGATCTCGCGATGAAGGACGCGTTCCGCAAGACGCGCCGTTTCCTCATGGAGATGCGGGGGCTCAATGAAGACGAAGCCGTCGCCGTCATGTCCGCCGCGGTTGATTTCGGCGTCACGCAGGTCGTGGACGGCAATTGGGGCGTCCACGCCATCGTTCGAAAATCGTTGTTGAAAGTCTAGAGCAGATCGAGTTCGCGAACGATGCAGTTTCACATGATCCCGGGCGGCCCGAAGCCTGTCGCGCCTTTCAGCCATGCCGTCGAAGTGGACGGCTTCGTCTTCGTTACCGGCCAGATGCCCGACACGCCCGAAGCGCCAGGCGTGCTGCCAGAAGGGATTGAAGCGCAGACGCGTAACGTCGTCGCGAATCTGAGAACCGTTCTCGCCGGTCTGGGTCTCGATCTCGAACACGTCGTCATGGCGCGGATCTACCTGACCCGGTTCAAGCAGGATTATGAGGCGATGAACCGCGTTTATCGCAGTTTCTTTTCGGAAGGGCGTTTGCCCGCCCGCACTTGCGTCGGCGTCACCGGCCTTGCGTACGACGCCCTGATCGAGATCGACCTCATTGCGAAAAGGCCGAACAGGACGTCTCCCTGAAATGGATGCGCACCCAGCGAGTCAGAGACGCATCGCCGAAGGCGCCACAATTTTCTGAGGCGGCGCTCCGTTCCGGATGACCGGGGACACTTCGACGCCGCGCTGAGCGAAGCGCTCGCCATCGCCTGAGCTTCCTGGACAGCGCCGAGTCATCCTGGGGCGCACGCGCCCTGCGGCGCTGGCCGGCTCTGGCGCAACTTTCAGCTCGGCGCGCCTCGCATGTCGTTCGGATGCACAGAAGATATCATATTGTTTCTTTTTTCGAGAAATCGTGGTAGAGTGGCGAATGGTCGAGGCGGCGCGCCGAAGGGCGGATCGCGACCCTTGGGCCGGGCTCAGGAGGTCAGAACAGCATGCTGCGAAAGCGGTGAAACGAAAATGGGCTTAAGTCATTGAAAACAAACAATTCCGCGAAATGCCTGATTCGGCGCCCATAAGGATTCCAATGACTTACGACCCGGTCTGCGAAACGTTTTGTTTCGCCTGGCGAAATGAGCGTTTCGTTTGGCCGTTTTTCGGCGTCTGGAAGCCCCGAAGCGCAACGGCGCGGTCGGCCGCCCCTCCTCGTCCGTCGGCGCGTCAGAGCAAGTTGCAGCGAAAAAGTTGCGCAAAAGCGCAGCCAAGGCCTTGGAATCCTTAGCGCGCGTAACCTTGTGCGCGAGGGCGCGTCCGGTCAACGCCATCGCCCCCGGCCCGATCGATACGCGCCTGAACGACACGCTGAGCCCGTGTGGAAGGTCGGCAAGCCTGCCGGTCAGACGATTCGGGAGGCCGGAGGAGGTCGCTCCTTTGGCGGTGTTGCTGGCGTCTGCGGGCGGCAGTTTCTATGTCGGGCAGACGCTGCACCCGAACGGCGGCGACGCCATGCCCTGACCTCGCTCACGGGAAGGGTTTGTGGTCCGGCAGCAGCGATCGGGCCAGCATCGCGTGAACGCCTTTATTGCCGTCGACCGTTTGAGTGACCCGAAGATCGCAGGCAAGACTGCACAGCATATAGGCGTCGGCCGGTTCGAGGCCGGAGAGTTCGCCGATCCATTTGATCATTTCGCGCAACGCCTGCTTTGCGGCGTCGTCCAGGTCGGGGTCCATGCCCATCGCGATAAAATGGCTGGGGGTCGTGATGCGCGGGAAGGCGAGGCCCCGGCCCTTGTGCAGCACGAGACGAAACGTACCCGTGAGCGCCGTTTCAATCGCCGTGAGGTTGACCTCACCGTCACCCTGCACGGCATGTCCATCGCCAACCGAGAAGAGGCCGCCGTGCGCCCACACCGGCAGAAATAAATTCGTCCCTTCGATGAGCTCCTTGTTGTCGATGTTGCCGGCATGCTCGCGCGGCTCGATCGAGCTGATCGCCCCATACGCGGGAGGCGGCGCCACGCCCATGACGCCGAAGAACGGCGCGAGGGGCACCTTCGTCCCCCACGGCATGGTCGACGTCATTCCAACGCGGTCGAGCGGCAGATGCACGAGCCGGTTGAAGGGAAAGTCTTCCGGCAGCGTGCCCAGGAGCGGTTTATTGAGATTCCATCCCCAATCCTGTCGCAGCTCGATCTTTTCGATCTGCACTTCGAGCATGTCGCCCGGCGCCGCGCCCTCGACCGCCACCGGCCCGGTGAGGATGTGCAATCCAAGTTTCGGCGTGAGAGCCTTGAGGACAGCCGGATGCTCGGGAAGGATGGCGTAAGAACAATCCTCGAGGATCTCAGGGCCGCCAGAGATCGTGTCAATCGTGATCGTGTCACCGGAGCGCACGTTAAGGACCGGCGGCAGTTGAGCATCGAAGAAACCCCAATGGATGGTTTTCGCGGAGGCGGGCAGGTGATGGTGGGCGGCGGACATTGAACGGACCTTTCTGCTCGATAGAGAGCGCCGATGCCGCGGTCTGCCGCGGCGCGTCGAACGCCGGTCGGGCGGCTTTAGACGACGGGGTCAGCTTCCCGTTCGACCATGCGCAGGAAACGCTGCGTGCGCTCCTGTTTCGGATTTCGCAGGACCTCGGCCGGCGTTCCCTGCTCGACGACCAGGCCTTCGTCCATGAAGACAATTCTGTCGGCGACTTCCTGGGCGAAACGGACCTCGTGCGTGACGACAATCATCGTCATGCCCGCCTCGGCGAGACGTCGCATCACCGCCAGCACGTCGCCGACGAGTTCCGGGTCAAGCGCGGAGGTCGGCTCGTCGAACAGCATGAGCCGCGGCGAAATGGCCAGGGCGCGGGCGATGGCGACACGCTGCTGCTGGCCGCCTGACAGCCGGTGCGGAAGCTTGTCTGTGTGCTGGCTCAGCCCGACCGCAGCGAGCAGGTTGAGGGCGAGGGTCCGCACCTTTTCGGGCGGCTCCCCATAGACGCGCAGCGGCGCCTCCATCACGTTCTCGAGCGCGGTCAGATGGTCGAAAAGATTGAAGTGCTGGAACACCATGCCGATGCGCGCGTCGGCGCGCGCCTTGGCGAGGTCGCGGATCGGGCGCAGCATCTTATTGCGGAGACGATAGCCGACATATTTGCCTTCGACCTGATCTCGCCCCAGTCGAGGGCTTCGAGATGATTGACGAGGCGCAGCAGCGTGCTCTTGCCCGAGCCGCTCGGACCCATGATCACGACGACTTCGCCCTTTCGGACTTCAAGGTCGATGCCGCGCAGCACTTCGCGCGAGCCGTAGGCCTTGTGCACGTTGCGGAAGATGACGAAGGGGTCGCTTGTGGTCTCTCGGCGCTCGATCGGTGACTTTGCGGATCCAATCGAGTGACGCGGCTCGAGCGGCACTGGGATCTGCGCGCCGGCGCAGGGCTGGGCGGCCGATGTCGGGGGTTGTCCGCTCACGCCCATTGAAGAGCGAAAAGTCGAAAAACTGCGAAGCCCGACCCTCGTCCCGCGCTGCGATCGATCTCGAGATTGAAGCGCCGCTCGAGCAATGCCTGTCCGATCGCGACAGCGCTGGTCATGATGAGATAGATGATGCCGGCCGCGGCGAACACCGTGAAGAACTTGAAATTCTGCCCGACGATCTGCTGGCTGCGGAAGGTCAGCTCGTTGACGAAGATGACCGAGGCGATCGACGTTCCCTTGATCATGCTGATCACGTCATTGGCCATGCCGGGCAGGATCGCGCGCATGGCCTGCGGCAGAATGATTCGGCGCAAGGTCAGGAACGGACTCATGCCAAACGCGTTGGCGGCGATGCCCTGGTTGCGGTTGACCGATAGGATGCCGCCGCGAATGATCTCCGCGCTGAACGCCGCCTCGTTCAAGGCAAAGCCGAGCACGGCGGTCGTGAATGTGTCGAGCGTGATGCCGAGCGGCGGCAGCGCGTCATAGATGAACACAAGCTGCAAGAGCTGCGGCGTGCCGCGCACGAACCAGATGTAGAACCAGGCGATCGCGCGCAGAGGCGCCAACCGCGACAGGCGCATCAGCGCAAGCCCCAGCCCGATGATCATTCCGCCCACCATGGCGAGCGCGGCAATCTCGACGGCGAGCAACGCGCCTTGCAGCAGAAAGGGGCTTACGACATAGCCCAGCATGTCGCTGAGAGGCGAAAGAGCGCTTCGCGTGGGAGGCTTTACGTCGGCGCAATGGGCGCCGGCGGCGGCGCCGCGCCGCCGGTGCTCCCCATCTTGTTGAGATCAGGCGCTGAGAGAGGCGCATTGTCGCAGCCGATGATGCAGTCCGACGATCCCGTTCCTCCAGTGACGGCGGACTGGCCTAAGGCCGGCGCCAATTGCGCCAGCAGGAACAGCGCGAACAACAGCCGAACCGCCGGCATCGATTCTCGCTTCCCTCAACGTCGCCGCACGATCGGAGCCGGCGCGCAGGAAACGCGCGACTCCGAGACGCCGCGCGCCAGACTTCACTTGGTCAGGATCTCGGACGGCTGCGCGAGCGCGTAGTCGACGCCGTACTTCTCAAACATCTTCTTCTCGTTCCGTCTGCGCGCAGAATGGTCAGGGCGTCGAGAAGGGCTTGACCGAGGTCCTTGTTGTCCTTCGTGTAACCGACCGCGATCTTGAAATTGGTGACGATCATGAAGCCACGCTCAAACTGGTCGGATTGTTCTTGACCAGCGAATTCACCATGCCGAGGTCCGACATCAGCACGTCGGCGCGGTCGTTCGAGATGAGGCGCGTGCCACCCGGCATGTCCGGATAGGTGACGATCGAAATCTCGCCTTTGCCAGCGGCCACGCATTTCTTGCTGAGGTCGCGGAACGCGGCCTCTTCGACGGTCCCGAGACCAGCGGTCGCACGCTTGCCGCAGACATCGTCCAGAGCCTTGATGCTCTTGGGATTGCCTTTAGCGACCAGGCCGCCGGTCGCGGCGATCATGTAGGTGACGAAATCGACCGACTTGGCGCGCTCGGGCGTATAGTAGAGCGTGTCCCACATCACATCCAACTGGCCGGCGATGACCGCCGGCAGCAGACCCGACCATGCGCCGGTCTTGAATTCGACCGGCAGGCCAATGCAGGCAAAGGCCGCTCGGGCCATGTCCGCATCGAGACCGATCAGGTTGTCGAAATTCTTGGGATCGCGATAGCTGTAGGGCGGGCTCTCACCGTCCTGGCCGATCCGGATGGTCTTGCCCACCAGCCCGGGATATTTCGTCGCGAGCTTGTCTGGCTCGCACTTGCCCGCGTCCGCCTGCGCGGGCAGTATGTGAAGTACGAGCGCAGAGATGGCCGTGGCGATCGAAAGGATCGATTTCATTCGCGTCATCGGGTGCTTGTCTCCGATTTTACGGGGCCGGGTCCGCAACCGCTCTCGCCGGACGAGGCGACTGTCAGGGCCAGTCAGAAGCTAAGCAAAGAGCTTGCCAGCGATAGCTTGGTCGCCCTCGGACTTGCTGACGTCGGCCGCGTAGGCGGCGATGCCCTCCGCAAGGGGAATGGACGGGGAAAAACCAAAGGCCGCCTGCGCGCGGGCTGTGTCGAGGGGCCCCATCTCGCCGTCGAGACAGCGCGCGGGCGCAGCGATCGATGCGATCCGCAATCCGGGAAGCACGGGCGCCGCAAGCGCCGCGATCTCCTGTTCGCTGAGCCAGGTTCCGCCGCTGACATTGAAGGCGAAATGATCGAAGCTCGGCGCGTTCAGGGCGCCCAATATTGCGGCGACGACGTCATCAACGTGCACGAACTGGCGCCGGCAAGCGCCCTCTGGAGCGAGCGCTAGCGGATCGCCGCGCCGCGCGTGATCGATCATGTCCCGGATGAAGCAGGCGGTGGTCCGCCCCGGCCCGTAGACTGAGGAAGGCCGTAGCGCGATCGCCGTCAGGCCGTGGTCATGCCGATAGGCGCGAAGCACAGTCTCGGCTGCGATCTTGCTCGCGCCATAGATGTCCGTCGCGTTGAGCGGCGCCTCCTCGCCTACGGGATCGAGGGTCGCCTGATCGCCGTACACGC
>CAVXKU010000032.1:0-244900 GCA_963762335.1 uncultured Alphaproteobacteria bacterium
TCGAACAGCGAAAACAACACCAGGCCGGCGAAAAACCCGCCGATATGCGCCTGCCAGGCGACGCTGGCGCCGTCGGCGCCGATCGCGATCGATCCGAGGCCGAAAATGATGTTGACGCCGAACCAGACCGCGAGAAACCCCAACACGCGCGGGTTGCGCAACGCGCGCGTCAGCGACAGCGCCGGCACGGACGCGGCGGCGTCCGCATCGCCACGGCTGAACGAAAGGAAGCTGCCCTGCACGAAGGCGAACCGGATCGCGGCCGCCATCGTGCCCGACACCGAGGCCGATGCGCCGATCATCGGCGCCACTGCGTGCTCATGGGTGATGAGATGCGCCAGCGCGCCGGCTAGCGGCGGTCACCGCCATGAATACGAAGAACCTGGTCGCGCCAAACCGGCGCGCCAGCGCGCTGCCGAACGGCAACAGCCACAGCACGTTGAAACCGATATGGCTGAGATTGGCGTGCAGCAGCGAATAGGTCACAAAGGTCCAGACCTTGGCGCCGGCTCCGCCGGGAAAATTGATCGCCAGCAGCGTTGAATCGTAGCGCTTCGGAATGAAGCCGAACGCGTCAACGGTCCAGTTTTCCAGTTCCGGCGGCAGCAGCACGCGAAGATGGATGATCGCAAGCAGCAGGACGTAGACGGTCAGCGCCCGGGGCAGCGTCAGGATCGGTTCGCGCGGGGCGTCCTGCCGGGTGTCCGGAGGCAATTCTGGCGGGGATTCCAAGGGCTCAAGACCTGAATGGGCGGCTCACGCGCGCGATTGCGCCCCCAATAGGCGGCTTGGCCGTGCGGCGCAAGCACGGCGTCGTCGCGGGCGACGAAAATTGACGTTGGGCCGCTCGCACCAGTGCTACGCCGGTGCAACGCCGCAACCGTGCCGCACCATTAATGCCAAAGATTGATCCAACGGCGGCAAGAAGCTCGATGACACGGGAATCTCCGCATGAAGATTGATGGCCGAGAAAGCCCGAGACTGAGCAGGTAGCAACGGAGGTCTTACTGTTGCGATCAGTCGCCCAGGAGGGGCACGAGCGTGCGACCCGTTCGGCCCGATCGCGCTCATGCGGCTGTGGAATCGCGTCGTCATGACTGTCGGGAAATGATGGCGCGTGAATTATCGAGCCCGGGTTCCCCCGGCGTAGCAGATCGAAAGCTGCTCGCCTGCCATGACGATAAATCCAGCGATCGTCCGAATTGTCGATTTCTGCGCCCGCTATCGGTGGACGATTGTCATTGCCGGCGCGCTGCTGATGCTGGGAGCGGCCGCCTTCGATGTCGCGCGATTCTCGATCAATACGGATATCGAAGGATTGATTTCCCAGGATCTGCCTTGGCATCAGCGCGAATTGCAGTTGTCCAAGGCATTTCCGCAGAAAGGCATTCTGGTTGTCGTGAAAGCACCGACGGCCGAAAACGCCGAACAGGCGACTAACGCGCTGGCGCAGACGCCTCTCGAAAAACCATGACTTGTTTCCCGCGGTGGAACAACTCGACAGCGGGGATTTTTTCGAACGCAATGGATTGTTGTTCGAGCTCCGGACGATGTCAGAAAAAGCGCCGAAGGACTTGGCGAGAGCCCAGCCCTTCATCGCAGCGCTCGCCGCGCGATCCGAGTCTTCGCGGCGTTATGACGGCGCTCTCGTTTGCGGCCGCAGGCGTGCAGGGCAGGTCAGATCAGGCTGGAGCAGCTTGCGTGGCCTCTCTCGCTGGCGGATCGAACATTGAGCGACGTTCTGTCCGGGAAGCCGGCCACATTTTCCTGGCAGGAGCTGTTGCAAGGCCAGCCGCTGCCCGCCAAGCAGCTGCGGCACTTCATCGGGGTTCAGCCCACGCTCGATTTTGCCGCGCTTCAGCCCGGACATAAGGCGGAAGAAGGGCATTCGGCGCGCGGCCGCCGATCTGGACTTGCAAAACAAGTTCGGCGCAACGGTCGAGCTGACCGGTCAGGTGCCGATGAATGACGACCAATTTTCGGTCATCAGATACAGCGCGGTGCGCGACACGTTGACGGCGGTGCTCGGCGTCCTGATCATTCTCTGGCTGGCGCTTCGCTCCTGGAAAATCATCGCCGCGGTGTTCTTCAGCCTGGCGGTTGGCCTTGCGGCGACGGCCGCGCTCGGCCTCGTCATGGTCGGCTCCTTCAATCTGATCTCGATCGCATTCTTCGTGCTGTTCGTCGGCCTGGGCGTCGATTTCGGCATTCAGTTCAGCGTGCGCTATCGCGCCGAACGGCACGAGCACCGACTTGTACGAGGCTCTGCGATGGGCCGCCCGCAAGGCGGGAGATCCGCTGTCGCTGGCCGCGGCGGCCACCGCCGTCGGGTTTTTCGCGTTTCTGCCGACCAGCTATCGTGGCCTTTCGGAGTTGGGCCTGATCGCCGGTTGCGGCATGCTGATCGCATTCGCCTGCAGCATCACGCTGGTGCCGGCGATGCTGGCGCTGCTCAAGCCTCCGGGCGAGCCCGCGCCGGTCGGTTTTCGAAGCCTCGCGCCGCTCGACGATTTTCTCCAGCGCCATCGCATTGCGGTGATCGCCGGCACGTTTCTCGTCGTTCTCGCCGGCACACCGCTGTTGTTGCATCTGCCGTTCGACTTCAATCCGGTCGATCTGCAAAGTCCGGACTCTCCCTCGGTCGTGACCTATCGCGAATTGCAGAGCGATCCGGAAACCAGCGGCAACGACGCGGAGGTATTGGCGCCGTCACTCGAAAAGGCCGATGAGACGGCCAAACGTCTGGCTGCACTTCCCGAGGTCTCGCGACTCTTGACGCTGAACAGCCTCATTCCAGCCGATCAGGACCAGAAGATCGCCGCGTTGAAGGCGGCGTCGCAACGCCTTGGCCCCGCCCTCAATCCTCCGTGGACGCGGCCTGCCCCGAGCGATCAGGAGAATATAGCTGCGATTCAAAACGCAGCCGAAGCCCTTTCCACGGCTGCGGGCAATGCAAACGGCTCCGGCCGCCAAGCCGCGCGGCATGTTTCCGATTTGCTGAGGCGTCTCGCAAGCGCAGATGCCGGCATCCGGGCCAGGCCGAAGCCGCGATCGTGCCACCGTTGGTTTACGATCTCGACCTGCTTCGCAAGAGCCTTGCCCCGCAACTGGTGACGATCAAGACGCTGCCGCCAGATCTGGTGCGCGATTGGGTGGCGCCCGACGGTACAGGCCCGCGTTAAGGCCTTGCCAAAGGGCGATCCGAACGACACCAATGTGCTGCGTGATTTCGCGACCGCGGTGCTTCGCGCTGAACCGTCGGCGACGGGGGGCGCGATCAGCCTCTATGAAGCCGCGAAGAACCGTCACCGCGGCCTTTGTCGAAGCAGGCATCCTGGCAATCGCTGCGATCACCATTCTGCTCCTGTATCGCGTTGCGGCGCTTGACGGATGTGCTCCTGACACTCGTCCCTCTCCTGCTCGCCGGCGTCGTTACGCTCGAGATTTGCGTGCTGGACGGTCTTTCGCTCAATTTCGCAAACATCATCGCGCTTCCCCTGCTGCTCGGCGTCGGCGTCGCGTTCAAGATCTATTACATCATGGCGTGGCGCGCCGGAAAAACCGGCCTGCTGCAATCGACGCTGACCAGGGCGGTGATATTCAGCGCCATGACCACCGCGGTTGCGTTCGGAAGCATGTGGGCGTCGAGCTATCCGGGCATGTCGAGCATGGGCAAGCTGATGGCCTTGCGCTGCTGTGCACGATGGCTGCCGCGGTGTTGTTCCAGCCGGTTCTGATGGGTCGGCCGCGGCAGGTAAATGCCCTTCCGAGCGGCCCGATTTTGCGCGACGCCGCAGAGTAGAGCGCGCGGCACTAGCAGTGCCGCGCCAAGCCCTACCGCATAGTTAATTTAACGTTAACAGCGCAAAGCCGCCGCCGACGGCGCCGAAAATGCGCCCGCGGCATGGACGCTGCAAAGCCTGTCTTGCAAAACAAACAAGGGAATGCGCGTGCGCAAAAGCGGGACAGATTTGTCCCGCCGAGCCGGACGCCGGGGCAAGGTCGAAGCATGAAACATCCGTCGAGCCGCGAATTCTTCGCATATTGGGACGAGCAAGCGCGCCGGCGCGCGCGCGCCGGATCGCAGCGAGATCGAGCCCGGACGCGGTGCGTGAACTGCTCGGCGACATCTTCGTGCTGTCTTATGACGCCGCCGCCGGTTATCCGTTTCGCGTCGCCGGGACCCGGGTCTGCGCCCTGCTCGGCTGCGACCTGAAGGATCGGAGCTTTTCGGCGCTGTTCGCAGCCGGACGGCCGCCGCGAGATCGAGGACATCATCACGGTCGTAGCCGAGGAAATGCTGGCCGCTGTCGCCGGCATTACCGCGACGTCGCAGGACGGCTCGCCGGCGCATCTGGAATTGCTGCTGTTGCCGTTCAATGCCCGCGCCCACACGCCGCTGAGCCTGACCGGATTGCTGGCGCCGTTCGAACGCGAACACGGCCGTGCTGCGGGACTTCAAGCTGACATCGTGGCGCTATCTCGGTCACCCGCCGCAGCGGCTCGTTCCGCGCGCCCTGCGCAAGCTCGCGATCGCGCGCGGCTTCATGGTCTATGAAGGCCTGAGCTACGAAAGTGCCCATCTCCACCAGTTCCGGCCACGGCACGATGGTCGATTTCACCGTCTTCATCGCCATCGCATCCGCGACCGCGCGGCCGATGCCTTCCTCGGAGAACGGATACAGCGTCTGCATCTCGAGCCAGGGATATTTGTCGCGCGTGCGGTAGAGCATGTCGACGCCGAGCGGCAGATCGTTGCCGGTAAATCCCCACGACCCCAGCACGTTGAGGTCCTTGGTGCAGATGCGGTGCCATGACGTCGTGATCGAGCCCGCATCGGTGAACTGGCCCATCTCGACATAGGTGCCGCCGTCGCGCAGCATTTCGATGCCTTCGGGACCGGCGCTCGGATGGCCCGAGCAATCCATCACCAGATCGGCGCCGAAGCCGCCGACGATGTCGCGCACTTTCTTGATCCGTGCTTCCGGCGTCTTGACCTCTTCGATATCGACGGTGGCTTCGGCGCCGAACTTGCGCGCCAGCTCAAGCCGCGGCGTCTCCGGCGCGCCGACGCAGATCACGCGGCCCGCCCCCATCTCCTGCGCGGCGGCGACTGCCAGAATTCCGATCGGGCCGGAGCCCTGGATCACCACGGTATCGCCCCAGGTGAATCCGCCGGCGCGCGTGGCGCGGTTGAAGGCGCGGATGCATGAGGTCAGCGGCTCCGACAAGGCGCCGAGCCGCAGCGACATGTCGTCCGGGAGCTTGTAGATCTTGGTGCCCGGCAGCATGTCGAGATCGACATAGACATATTCGGCCCAGCCGCCCCACAGATGCGGCGCCTTGTCGAAGCCGAGATAGCGGCCGTAATAGACCGGCGTCAGGCACTTGTTGGCGCTCTGCGGATAGTGAATGCAGTAATAGCAATGGCCGCACGGCATCAGCGGCGGGATCATCACCTTCGATCCCACGTTGAGCGGCTTGCTCATGAAGTCTTCGGTGAATTCCGAGCCGACCTCGACCAGCACGCCGCCGATTTCGTGGCCGAGCGTGAACGGCCACGGCAATGGCTTCGGCCAGTGGCCCTTCAGGATATGCAGATCGGTGCCGCAGACGCCGCAGGCGCCGACCTTGATCAGCGCGGCCTTCTTCGGAATTTTCGGCCATGGCACGGTGCGAATGACCGGCTGCGCGCCGGGACCGTCATAGGTGCATACGCGAATCTGTCGCATGCGGATTTTCCTCGCCCATGCCGCTCATCGGCGATCGTTGATTGTGGGTCTGCGCTGGACGCTAGGTGAACCGAGTCTATGCAACTGGCCCTCGATGCAGGCTGATCCAATCGTCGCAGGTCGACCGCGCACGGGACGCGGCGTGAACCACATCTCGTGCAACCTGCCGCTAACCACCCGTTAACCCTGCTGGCCGTAGGGTCAGAGGACACCGAGAAGCCGGTTGTCGGGTACGAAGATGGCGTTAGCGCACAAAAAATCGATTCTTCCGGCCGCCGAAGAGCGACGGCGCTTTCAGCGCGTGAAGGTCCATCTGCTCGGCCGCTACATGCTGCCGGACCGGCGCGAGTTTCCATGCCAGATCATCAATATGTCGCCCGGTGGGCTGGCCCTGCTGGCGCCCGGCATCGGCAATGTCGGCGATCGCGTGATCGCCTATCTCGACCATATCGGCCGGGTCGAAGGCAAGATCACCCGCATTATCGACAACGGCTTCGCCATGACCGTGGGCGCGACCGCGCGCAAGCGCGACAAACTCGCCGCCCAGCTGACCTGGCTCGCCAACCGCGACATTCTCAACCTGCCGGAAGATCGCCGCCACGACCGTATCGTGCCGCGCAACCCGATCGTCGCTGCTCACGCTCGAGGACGGCACCAAGATGACCTGCCGGATCATCGACATGTCGCTGTCCGGCGCCGCCATCGCCGCGGAAAACCGGCCGCCGCTGAGATCCCTGGTCATGCTCGGCAAGGTCCAGGCCCGGGTGGTGCGAAACCTCGAAGAAGGCTTCGCGCTCGAGTTCGTTCACGAGCAGCTGGCCGAGACGCTCGAAGACAGCGTTACCGCGCGGTAAACGCCGCGCACCCCGCATTCCCCGATTTTTCCTCAAGCCTGAAGGCGGTATCCGCGTTGCCGGATACCGCCATTGCGTCGTTTGGCGCGCCGCAGCGGGTTAACGCGCGCGGCCTTTGCTGCCACCAACAGCCGGTTTGACGGGCCGTGAGGCGTTAATGCGTAAAATTTGAATCAATTGCAGTTGTCTAAAATTTTAATCGAATTTGATTCAAGTATAGATCGAATTCGCCGCAGTTTTTACTCTGTATTCGCTTCAAATGTACTTGGCTTACTTAGCGGCAGCGCAAAACCTTTGTGCGAAACGTGGTCCCAACAAGAAACGGGGGCCACAATGTTTGGTATCAAGGGACAGGGGAAGGGATTGGCGATCGTCGCCGTCCTGATGGGCATCGAGTGCGCCGGCGAGTGCGGGTGACGAACGAGCTCTTTATGCCAGCCTTGGCGAAATCACGCGCTCGCCGATCGGCTGGGTCGAATTTTGTGCCGAGAATCCCGGCGATTGCAGCGGCGGCGCATCACAGCCGCGCGACATCGTGATGTCGCAGACGGCATGGCGGGATTTGTTGCGGGTCAACAACTGGGTCAACGAAACCGTCAAACCGCTGACCGACATGGATCATTGGGGCGTGATCGAGAAATGGTCGTTGCCGACGGACGGTTACGGCGACTGCGAGGACTACGTGCTGTTGAAGCGCAAGATGCTGATCGACGCCGGCTGGCCGCGCGAGGCGCTGCTGATCACGGTGGTGCGCGACAAGAAGGGCGAAGGCCACGCGGTGCTGACCGTGAAGACCGACAAGGGCGAGTTCATCCTCGACAACCAGAACGAAAACGTCGTGGCCTGGACCGAGACCGGTTACCGCTTCGTCAAGCGTCAGTCGCAGAGCGATCCGAATGTATGGGTCTCGCTTGGCGACGAGCCGCCCCGCGGTCGCCACCGCCAGCGCCCACGACCGCTAACGAGCAACAGAGACAACGGAGACACGCGACCCGGTCACATCCCCACCCCTCCCCGTCCCAGACCGGATCGCGCGCGGCCAGCTCTCCCCCAAGAGCTGGCCGCAAACTTTTTAGGGACTAAAAACGTTAGATTTTAGCTTTTCCCCGGCGCCACCTGCCGCTATCGCGTAGAACGATGCGCTCCAATATACACACTCGTGTGTACATTGGGGAAGGGATAAATTATGGTGCGCGCGCCGACGGTGGTGTCGCCCGCCAGGCTCACATGCGAGATAAGCCGAACACCGTCTCCGAGGGTCGCCTGTGGTCCGACATGGCAAAACGGCCCAATCTCGACCCCTGTTCCGAGCCGAGCGCCGTCTTCGACGACCGCACTCGGATGGATTGCGTTCGTCATTCACGCACCAGCATTGCGGAGACTTCGGCTTCGCAGACCAGCACGCCGTCGACCTTCGCCTCGCCCCGGAACCACCACATGTTTCGTTTTTTGGCGATGCGGGTCATGTGAAACCGCACCTGATCGCCGGGAACGACCGGCTTGCGAAACTTCGCCTTGTCGACCGTCATCATATAGACAACGCTCGGCGCGCTCCTGTCCTGCTGCGAAGCAACGCACATAGCGCCTGCGGTTTGCGCCATTGCTTCGATCAACAGGACGCCGGGCATGACCGGTCGGCCGGGAAAATGACCCTGAAAATGAGGCTCGTTGGCCGTCACGTTCTTGATCCCGACGCCATATTCGTCGCCACGGGCTTCGACGATTCGGTCGACCAGGAGGAAAGGATAGCGGTGCGGCAATAACTCGAGCAGCTTCTGGATGTCGTAGCTGTCGAACGTCTGGGCGCCCAGTTCGTTCATTCCACTTCCTTTCTCTCCCGTCCGTTCGGCAGCGTTATTCGGCATTGGCGTCGCCGCGCGCATCGCGATCGGCCAAACGTGTGATCGCAGCGACTTCACGAAAAAACCTGCGAACGGGTTTTGCTGGCGCCCCTGCCCACCGCTCACCGGCCGGGATATCCGTCATCACCCCGGCCGCTGCCGCGACTTGGGCGCCCGCACCAATCGTTAAATGTCCAGCGATGCCTGCCTGCCCGCCGAGAGCAGCAAAATCCCCAATGATGCTCGATCCAGAAACCCCGGACTGTGCGACCAGCACCGCGTGGCGGCCGATGACGACGTTGTGGCCAATCTGCACCAGATTGTCGATCTTCGCTCCCTCTCCAATCACGGTATCGCGGTTCGCGCCGCGATCAATCGTCACGCCTGCGCCGATCTCGACGTCATTCTGAATGATGACCCGTCCGATCTGGGGGACTTTGAGATGCCCTCGCGCGCCAAGAGCGAACCCAAAGCCGTCCTGCCCGATATGCACCCCAGGATGGATGATCACCCGGTCGCCGATCAGCGCCGCCACGATCGTAGTCGAGGCGCCGACTGAGCCATCACGACCAATGCGCACCTCAGGACCGATAACCGCATTAGGGCCGATGACTGTGCCGGCGCCAATCTCAACGCCGCGGCCGATCACTGCGCCAGGGTCGACAATTACACCCGTTTCGAGGCGCGCCGTCGTGTGAACCGACGCGGTCACAGAGATTCCGGCCTCCCCAAAAACTGAACTCGGCTTCACCGCTGACGGGTAAAGTTTGGCCATCACAAGCGCCATCGCGCGGTAAGGCTCGGATACGATGAGCGCGGCGCACGCCGCTGGCACGGCATTGGCGTAGCGCGGCGAGATCAGCACAGCTGCTGCGCGAGTGCGCTTGAGCACGTCAAGATACCGAGAATTGTCAAGGAACGTCAGGTCGTCAGGACCTGCTCGATCGAGAGCGGCGACGTCCTTGATGGCGCTGCTGGGGTCAAGATCGGCGGCGAGCGTCGCACCACACCAACCTGCAACTTCAGCCAAAGAAGGTGTCGAGCTCGATGGGAAAAAGCGAATTCGGGGCAAAAAGGAGTTCCGTCAAAAGCGACGGCGGGCGCGCCAGCTTTCTGGCGCGCCCGCTTGGTGGGGAAACGGCGGCTGGTTGATTTAGAAGGTCGTGCCGCCCGAGAAGTTAAACAGCTGAGTCTGGTCGTATTTTCCTTTTGAAAGCGGGATGGCGAGGTCAAAGCGAATCGGACCCATCGGCGAGTCCCAGATCAAACTCGCGCCTACTGAAGCGCGGATTTGGTTCGGGTCCCAGACATTGGCGCAACTCAATTGCGTAACCGGGAACGCTTTTATAGCTGGACAGTACGTATACCCGAGGAAACTCGAAAAGTCCGTCGGCCCTGAATATCCAATCAGGTTGCCCGCATCAGCGAATAATGCGCCCTTTAGCCCGACTTCCTTCGGCAAGCCGAAGATCGGAAAATCGACCTCGGCTGAGGCGCCGTAATAGGACGTACCGCCAAGCGCGCTGGCTTGGATATTGAACGGATCAGAAATGTCACGCGGCCCAATGCCCCCTGGCGCGAAGCCACGCACCAATGATGGGCCCTGCATGAAGTTATTGATGATCAGCGCCTGCTTTGAGCCGAAAGAATTGATCTGCCCGGCCTGCAGGTGAATCATCCCAATGAAATCCTCCGTGATCGGATGATACCAACGCGCATCGAGCGTTTCACGGATAAACTCGGATTGGCCACCAAGGCCTGCGAAGTCCTGCTTGTAATTGATCATGTACCCAGTGGTCGGGTCCTTCCGACTGTCGATATTATTAAACAGGACCGAGAACCCAGCCATCGAGGTGACAATGTTGCCCTGGGAGGCCGCTTGCTTGATTTCGACCGGTGCTTCGCCGTTGGTCAAACAGTTGATAAACGGCGTCGGGGTCAACGGAATGACAGTTCCGCCGGGGAAGAAGATCGAACTGGGGCCCGAGCAATCGTCGTAAGGCTGAGACTGAGTGTTCGGGATCGTGATCTTCGATTCATATAGCGAATAGTTAGGCTGGAACGTCAGATCGTCGGTAATCGGAATCCCAAGCCGCAGAGTCCCGCCCGTCGTCCAGTTCTCGTAAAGCGCGAACTGATTGTTGTTGTTAACCTGATGGTAAATGTCAAAGCCCGCCGCTAGGCGCTGTCCAAGGAAGTAAGGCTCCGTAAAGGAGGCCTTCCACCCCTGGGTATATTGGCCGTCAGACACGCTCAAACGCACGTATTGACCGCGGCCAAGGAAGTTCGTTTCTGTATAGGCAAGTTCGGCCAAAAAGCCCTGAGTTGTGGAATAGCCCCCGCTAAGGCTGATCGAGCCGGTCGGCTGGTCCTCGACGTCGACGACCACGATGACCCGATCGGGCGAAGATCCCGGCCGATTCGAGATGTGGACTTTCTTAAAGTAACCAAGACTGTTCAGACGTCGCTCAGCGCGCTCGATCAGGACGTGGTTGTAGGGGTCGCCTTCGCCGATATCGAATTCGCGGCGAATAACATAGTCGCGAGTGCGGGTATTACCGACAATGTCAAGGCGTTCGATGTATACCTTCGGACCGTTGTCGACCGAGAAGGACAGCGCGATCGTATGATTCGCGGCATCGCGCTCTCCGTGAGGCCGCGCCTCCGAGAACGCATACCCTTGGCGGGCTACGTCGCGCGTGATCCCCTCTACTGACTTGTCGACGCTGCCGGCATCGTAAACGTCACCGGGCCTCAGCGCGACAAATCGATTCAGCGCCGGCCCATCGACCTTCGGAATGTTGGAAACCACCGAAACGGATGAGACATGATATTGAGGGCCCTCGTCCATCGTAATGGTGATCACATAGCCTGCCGGGTTGGCCTGGTAGGCGACGTCTGTATTGGTTATCTGAAAATCCGCGTAACCGTTCTTCATGTAATAACGGCGAATTGCCTCTAAATCGGAGGCTAAACGGTCAGGATCATAGACGTCGGTGCTCTTGAACCACGATAACCAATTCATCGTGCTCGTTTGCATCAGGCCGTGCAGGCGATAGTTCGAAACAGCGTGATTGCCAACGAACTTTATCTCGCGGATGCCGGTCTTGTCGCCTTCGCTGACGGTGAACACGAGGTCCACCCTGCCATTCGGCAATTCAACAAGTCGCTTTGTCACCCCGGCTTCGTTGCGTCCGTACTTCTTGTACGCATCCTTGATTCGGCCGACGTCTCCATCGGCAGTCGCCTCGTTATAGGCAGTATGCGGTTTTGACTGCACTTCAACTTCGAGTTGTTTCGTTTCGATTTGTTTGTTGCCTTCGAATGCAACTCTATTGATGACCTTTTCGCCCCCTGCGAGTGTCACGACGATCCTGCCGTTCTCCACTCTTGCGCTGACATTAGAATAGACACCGGTGGCTTTCAGGTCCTCAACGCCGCGCTGGACGGAGGCGGGATCGGTCCCGCTGAAATACGGCTTCAGTGTCGAAGCATCGACCTTAGCCCCTTCGACGACAATCTGCTGCGCGCTCGCGGCGCCGCCGCCCAGCCCAAGCCGCAGAAAGTTAATGTCACTGCGAGAAGGACGCCGCCGATACGCCCGCGAATCCATTCCATATGGCCCATAGCCCCTGTTCGCGCCGACGCAGCCCACCACAACGGCGCCGCCTCGGCGTGATCCTGCCTGCGCCCCCCGCGCGCCTCGTGACGCCGATCGCGGGCAACGCCGCAAACGCAACGTGGCGCTCGTTCCCTTTCGCCAATCGGCGGTCGGGAAGATTAACGGCGTTTTACAATCTTTGCTCGCGCCTGCAAACCGTTATTGGCAGAGCTTACACCATTTCTCGCGACCGTTGCGTTGAGGACACGCAAACATGGTCGACCGTTGGTTAATTACCGCTCACGACTAAGCGGAATAGGTCGTGCGACGTGGTAAAAACCACCAACAACGCGACCAGGACGATTCCGATTCTAAGGCCAATTTCCTGCGCTCGTTCGCTTAACGGACGTCCGCGCAAGGCTTCAAAGGCGTAGAAAGCGAGGTGTCCACCATCCAGAAGGGGCACCGGCAGCAAGTTCATGAGGCCAACGGACACCGAAAACCACGCGGCTAGACTGAACAACTCCCACAGGCTGATTTTCGCCATTTCGCCCGCCATCTGCGCAGCGCCGATCAATCCCGACATTTGATCCGTTGATTCGCGCCCGGCGAAAATCCCCGCGATATACGTCCCGGTCGCCTTCACGATGAACCATTCCTGCGCAGCGCCCCAGGCCGCGCATGTCATTAGACCACAATGTTCGATCTTCGCGTCATTCTTGTCGGATGACGAGGCAAGCCCAAGATGACCCATGCGACGCTTGCCAAAAACGCCCTGGTCGACGACCGTTATCTGGGGCGTCGCTGTGAGGTCGACCTTCTCGCCCTTGCGATCAACGACGAAGTTCATCGGCAGGCCGGTGCTCATCAGCGTCGATTCCTGAAGCGCTTCAAAGCTGTCGATCGAATTACCGTTGATCGCCTTGACAACGTCGCCGGCCTGAAATCCGGCTGCAGCGGCTGGGCTACCCACCTCGACCCGCCCGATGCGGGCGTCGTGCTCAACCCGTCCGAAGGCCATGAACATGCCGGTGAAAATGACGAACGCCAGGATGAAATTAGCAACGGGTCCTGCGACCACGATGGCAGCCCGATTTCGTAATGGCTGACCAGCCAGCGTCAACGAGCGATCGACCGACGGATTCGTGTTGGCGCCCTCTCCGACGCTGGCGGCGTTGGCGTCGCCGTGAAACTTGACATACCCGCCAAGCGGCAGCGCGCCAATTCGCCAACGCGTGCCGTGGGAGTCGACTCGCGCGACCAACTCCGGGCCGAAACCGAGAGAAAAAGCGTCAATTTTGACGCCGCACCACCGGCCGACCAAATAGTGCCCCAATTCGTGGACAGCGACGATGAGGCTCAGGATTACGATAAACGGGACGACGTACCATCCGAGCCAGGCCAGGAGGTCGGCGATCGCATTCACTATCGCCATCTCCGGCGCCTCCAATCTAAGCCGTCGCTCCGGCGATGGTTACTGAACGGTTACAGTGGCGCAAGTCCGCTCTTACGCCAATAGACTCGCCGTCCTATCTGTCGCGATATGGTGAATTGTCATGGCTTGCGCAATGTCGGCCGGCGCGCCCAATTCGCCGGCCGAGGTCATCGTGGCGACCGTTTTTGCGACCAAGAGCGCGATGTCGCCGAAGCCAATTCGTCGATCGAGAAATGCTGAAACGGCGATTTCATTGGCGGCGTTGAGCGCGGTGGGGGCGCCTCCGCCGGAGCGTAGCGCCTCTATAGCCAGGCCAAGCGCCGGAAAACGTTCGAGATCGGCACGCTCGAACGTCAAACGGCCAAGAGCAGCAAGGTCGGGGGCACGGGACTCCAGACACGATCCGATCCGGATACGCAAGGCAATGCGCGATCGGGGTGCGCATGTCCGGAGAAGCCATACCGGCGATCAGCGACCCGTCAACGAAGGCGATCAGACCGTGCACGATCGATTGTGGATGAACCACGACATCCAGGCGGTCGGCCGGCACGCCGAACAGGTGATGCGCCTCGATCAGTTCGAGACCTTTATTCATCAGGCCCGCCGAATCGATCGTCACCTTCGGTCCCATCACCCAGTTGGGGTGAGCGAGCGCTTCCTCGCGCGTGGCGGCGGAAATGCGTCCGGCGCTCCATTCGCGGAAGGGTCCGCCGGAAGCGGTGATTGTCATCGTCTCGATGGTGCTGGGATCGCGCGACCCGATCGCCTGAAACAAGGCGTTGTGCTCGGAATCCATCGGCAGCACTAGTGAGCCTGAGCGCCGCGCCCTTTCCATCACAATGTCGCCCGCGCAGACCAACGTCTCCTTGTTAGCGAGAGCGACCGTTCGTCCGGCAGCGATCGCAGCGAAGGTCGGGCGCAACCCTGCGGCACCGACAATCGCCGAAACGACCAGATCAGCGTCGCGCAAAGCGGCTTCCTCAACAGCTTCCGGCCCGGCGGCGACTTCGATCGGAAAGCCAGCCAAGGCCGCTTTCAAGTCCGCATAGCCTGCCGGATCGGCTAGCGCGGCGAATTCAGCGCCGAGTTCGATTGCGGATTTTGCGAGCGCCGCCCCGTCGCGCCCGCCCGCCAGGGAAATGACAGAAAACCTGCCGGGTGCGGCGGCAATAACTTGAGCGCAAGATCGTCCTATCGAACCCGTCGCCCCTAGAATCGACAATCGCTTCGTCTTTGGGCGGCTTTCGCGCGAACGCAGCGAAGGAGCCCGAACGTCGGCAACAAAACTCACCATTGAAACAATCCGTCCGCGATGAAAGAACCTCGCGAATTGAGGCCTGCAATCATGGCGGCGAAAACGGATGCCGCCACGAACCCGTCGAGCCTGTCCATCAGCCCGCCGTGTCCGGGAATGAGTTCGCTCGAATCTTTGACACCGAAACGTCGTTTGAGCGCGGACTCGAACAGATCGCCGAGTTCCGACACGATCGCCGCCGCAAGCCCAAGCCAGAACAGCGCCACGAGACGGTTCGTCCACCCTGCTAGCATGAGTCCGAGGACTGCCCCACCAACCGCGCCAACAATCGCGCCTGACCAAGTCTTGCCCGGCGAGACGCTTGGCCAAAGGCGGGGGCCTCCGATCAACCGCCCGGCGAAATAGGCCGCAACGTCCGTTCCCCAAACGACCGCGAAAAGCCATAAAATCGCAGCGAAGCCGAAGCTCGGGCTGATTCTCAGCAGCACGGCGCTGGCGACCAGGGCGCCCGCATAGAGCGCGCCTTCCGCGGCCCAGATCCCATCCCTCCGTCCGGCCAGCCAGCCAACCGCGATCGTGCCGAGAACGAGCACGGCGATGGCGCCGAGGACGGAATTATGCAGTGCAAACAGTGCCGCGACGGCAAGCGCCAACCCGCCGATCGCGACCCGCTCAGCGAGCCGCGGGCCGGCGACAAGCCGTTGCCACTCCCAAAGGACGACTGTCGACGCAAGCCACCAGAAAACCGCGAAAATGAAGCCGCCGATCCACGCCGTCACCAGCGCAAGGCTCCCCATGACCGCGGCGGCGGCAACGCGCGGCTTAAGATCCGACCCAAACCGAGCGCGCGGCGCCGATCGGATCGCTGGCCCCTCCCCGCTTACCGCCATTCGTACGTCCTCACGACGCCGACTTGACAGCCGCGGGTTCGGCGACGGCGCCAAATCGCCGTTGACGCGCGGCGTATTGATCGAGCGCGGATAGGAAAGCCGCGTCATCGAAGTCAGGCCAGAGGATCGGCAGGAACACGAGCTCGGCATAGGCTGCCTGCCACAGCAGAAAATTAGACAGGCGCATTTCGCCAGAGGTGCGAATGATGAGATCGGGATCGGGAAGACCCGCTGTGTCAAGCCGCTCAGCCAACTCGTCCGGTCGGATCGACCGCGCGTCGAGGCGACCGTCGCGGACGTCAATCGCCAGACGTCGCGCCGCCTCGAAAATCTCTTGGCGGCCGCCGTAATTGAATGCCACCGTCAACGTGAGCGCCCGATTATTGACAGTCAGAGTTTCCGCCTCGACGAGAAGTCCGACGATGTCGGGCTTGAGATTATCGCGTTGGCCTATGACCCTGACCCTGACCCCATTGGCGTTGAGTTCAGCAAGATCCTCGCGAATGAACCGCTTGAGGAGGCCCATCAGCATCGCCACCTCTTCCGGCGGCCGGCTCCAGTTCTCTGCCGAAAAACTATAGATCGTGAGGAACTGCACCCCGCGCTCTATCGCTGAGCGGACAACCCGACGCACCGCCTCGACGCCCCGCCGATGACCCTCGAAGCGTGGCAGTCCGCGCGACTGCGCCCAACGGCCGTTGCCGTCCATGATGATGCCGACGTGAGCCGGCGTCCGAGCCGAACAGGGTGAGGAGCGATGATGATGCATGGTGGCCTCGGACAGGAGCGGGAGCCTCTAGACCTGCATGATCTCCTTTTCCTTCGCGGCGAGGGAGACGTCGATCTCCTGAATAGTCTGATCGGTCGCCTTCTGCACTTCCGCCTCCTGGCGCTTTTCGTCATCCTCGCTGATTGCGTGTTCCTTTAACAGCTTCTTGAGGATATCGATGCCGTCGCGGCGGACGTGCCGCACCGCCACACGCGCGTCCTCGCTGTATTTGTGGGCGATCTTGGCCATTTCCTTGCGCCGCTGCTCGTTCAGTTCGGGGATGCGGATGCGCAACATGGTCCCTTCGATCGTTGGGCTGAGGCCGAGATTGGCGTCCCGAATCGCCTTGTCGACCATTTGGACCATGCTTTTGTCCCATACAGACACGGAAAGCGCCCTCGGCTCGGGGACGCTGATCGAGGCCACCTGAGTGAGCGGCATGCGCTGGCCGTAGGCTTCAACTTGCACGGGCTCGAGCAGGCTCGCGCTGGCGCGGCCGGTGCGCAGGCCGCCCAGTTCGTGCTTGAGCGTCGCGTGCGCGGCCTGCATGCGGCGTTTGAGGTCGGCAAGATCGAATTGCGGTAGTTGGGCCATGTCCGTCACACGAAATCAAAGGCCGAGCCACGCCGAAGCGAGCCCGAGCGGCTTAAAAGCAAGTCTGCGGCGGTATTCTCGCCCGGCGCCTCATTAGCATAGACTTAGCTCACTAACAGCGTCCAAAGAAGGGGGCGATCCGGCCGAGAGCGAACCGACGGGCAAATCCCTCGCCGCCGTCGGCGCGCGCTTTCTAGGACGCGGCGCCGGACGCCTGCGTCTCCATCGGCGGCTTTGCGAGTTTCGCGGCTTCCGCCATAGCGGCCAGGGCCGAGTGGCCTTGCGGTTGGATGAGCCCAGCCGACATGATGAGCTTCGCCGCCTCGTCGGCTGAGATCGGCAGTTCGATGACCTCGTCGACCGGGATGTAGAAGAAGTACCCGGTCGTGGGGTTCGGCGTGCAGGGCATGAAGGCCGAAATCATCGGCCTCTTCTCCGGCAGGGCGTCGGCGATGATCTCGGTTGGCGCGGACGAGATGAAGACGATTGACCAGCTGCCCTTGACCGGAAACTCGACCAGCCCGACCTTGCGGAATTGGCTGCCTGATTGGCTGAAGACGGTCTCGAACACCTGCTTGAGACCCTTGTAGATTCCGCGAACAAACGGCATCCGATCGAGCATCGCCTCGCCGACCCGCACCAGCGAGCGGCCGATGAAGTTGGCGGTCAGGAAGCCGAGCAAGGTCAGCCCGATAAGGGCGATCACGACGCCGAAGCCCGGAATATGGAACGGCAAGTATCCGTCCGGCGACAGGCTGGTCGGCAGCCACGGCCTCACCCAGTTATCGATCGTGTCGACGACCCACCAGGCGATATAGGTTGTCACCGCGATCGGGCCGAACACCACGAGACCGGTGAAGAACCAGGAGCGGAGCCTCTGAGTGAAGGTGCGGTGGCCCGGGGTCGGAAAATGATCGGACACGAGAACCTTAGCCCGTTGCGCGCGGACAGGATGCCGGCTCGGATTGAGCGGTGCAAGGTGAATGCCAAGCAGGCGCGCGTTCGGCTTGGGCGGAGAAACCCATTTCAGCAAACGCAAATAAACGCAAGTAAATGCAAATAAATGAGAGCAAAATTGCTTGCATTTGCTTGCGCTTATTTTTCGGAATCGGGACTTTTCAATGGGTTATGGCCGATTCAAATAAAAAATTTCCCTCACCTCAGACTTGTCTGCGCCGGCCTCGGTCGCGTTCCCTCCTTTCTTCGCTCTCCAAACCGGGCTCGATCCTGCACGTAGGAAAGGTATAGCATAAATTCTGGTTTCATGAAAGCAATTGCAGAATTTTTCTGATTCGCGCCACACCTGCAGAAGGATCGAGCGCGACTTCGCCATCGCTCCCACCCTGTCGGCGCCAGAGCGAGGCCGGCGTATAATCGCGCCGCCCACCCCAGGAGACGCGATTGCGCAACCTCGATTTCAGCTCGTGGCAAAGCCTGCTCGCGACGTTGATCGGCTTGGCCGTGATCACCCTGGTCGGCGTCGGCTTTCGCCTTGTCATGATGCTTGAGGTCCAGCGACGCCGGGAACGCATGAACCGGCAAATCAACGAGCGCTTGCGCGCGCTGATCAGCGCCTACAAGACCCTGGGCGGTTCATTCACCGGCGACTTGACTGTCGATCCGAGACATCGACGCGATTTCAGCCGACCCGCCGCCGAAGCCGAGGCTCCCGGAGCCGTAGACCCGTCCCTTGACGGCGCCGCTGGATCGGATCGCCCCAGGCGCATCCGCGACGCGGTCGAAGCGGCGTTGTCGGACATTATTCTCCTGGGGACCGACCAACAGGTCCGGCTCGCTTCGCGCGCCGCGAGCGAACTGATCGCCGGAAACTCGGTCCACACCCATGAACTCGTGATCTCCCTTCGCGATTTCATTCGCGAAGCGCTGGATCTCGATCCGCTTCCCTCCGATCTCATGATCCCGATGCAAGGCCCAACTCGATCAATAAGTTCTGGCGGCCGCAGCAAAGGCGAACGCGGAAACGAAAGCTCGCAGAAAGGCGGGGGAAGCGGCGGCGGCATGGGAATGGGTGGCGGCATGGGCTTGGGTCTCGGGACCAGCGGGGACGCCGAAGATTCATTCGGGTCCGACCATCATCGGTAATGGCGCACCGGTTTCTCGCGGTTCTCTGGCAGATCGAACCGATCGGGACGGGTGACGCGCCGCTCGATTATATTGCGACGTTTGCCGCCTGCCGCGCCTTCGGTCAGTCGCGCTAGAGGACTCCGCTCGCATCGGGCGTTCGCTCTCGTCGATTCTGCGCATGAAGGTCCTCCGGCGCCCTGACTTCGGCCGTTCCGGAACCCGCGAGCCGCGTGATCCTTCCGGATTGGCGCGCTCCGCACGCCTCCGGAGACCGCTGCCGGCCTTGTCTTCGACACAGTTCGGGGAGAGCGTCAGTGCCGCCATGAATCGTTGGTCGCTCCGACAAGGCCTCGTGCTGCTTCTCGCCGTTTTCGTCACGGTCGGGATGGGCTTGTCTGTCGTTCGGGCAAACGACATGGCGGTGAAAATGGCCATGATGTCGGACATGGGCGCCGACGGCCAGGGCGACTGCCCTAATTGCCTCCATCTCCCCGAGAAGGACGGAGCCAAGGCGACGTTCTGCGCCGCGGTGTGCGCAGCGCCCGCGATAGCGCACCAGGATGAGGCGCCGCCGAGGGTCGTCGTACTGGTTGCGGCCATCCGATCTCGGCCAACGGCGCCGCGCTTCATGGCCGGACGCTGCAGCCCGATCCTCACCCGCCAAGAACCTCCGACATCGCCTGACCTCTCGGTCGTCGCGACCAGCGACTGGACCGAGCGAACCAATGCGTCTGCACGCATTGTTGCGCGCCTCTGGCCGACGGGCTGAGCGACGCGTTGGCTGTCCAAGATCGTCGGAAGGTTGAACATGAACACCGAACGCATTCGCGGCGTGACGCGCCGGAAACTGCTTCTCAGCTCCGGCTGCCTTGTTCTGGCGCAGACGACGCGCGCCGCAGCGGAGAACGGCATTCACCTCGCCGCGCGGCCGGCCCGTGCGCGACTCGACAGGCGAAGAGGGCCCGGATACGGGAATCTGGGCGTACAATGGGATGGCGCCCGGTCCTCTCTTGCGCCTGCGGCAGGGCGAGCCGACGCGCATCATCATCGAGAACCGGCTTAATCAGGTCACGACCGTCCATTGGCACGGCATCCGCATCCCGAATGCCATGGATGGCGTGCCTGGCCTCACCCAGCCGCCGATCAAGCCGGGCGACAGCTTCGTCTACGAATTCACTCCGCCTGACGCGGGGACGTTCTGGTACCACTCGCACGCCAACAGCCTCGAACAGCTCGGACGTGGCCTCGCAGGCCCCATCATCGTCGAAGAACGCGAGCCTCCCCGAGTCGACCGTGACGTTCTCTGGTTTCTCCAGGATTGGCGGCTGACCGAGGATGGGGAGATTGCCCCCGGATTCGGTAATTCGATGGAAGCGGCGATGTCTGGTCGCGTTGGAAACACGGTCACGCTGAACGGCCGCGTCTCGGAGAACGAGCCAGCCCGCGCCGGCGAGCGCGTCCGCCTGCGCTTGGTCAATGCGTGCGTCGCCCGGATGATGGCCCTGCGCTTCGAGGGCCATCGGCCGATGGTCGTGGCGATCGACGGCCAGCCTTGCGAGCCGCACGAGCCGGACGGCGGCCGGCTTCTGCTCGGCCCCGCTATGCGCGTCGATGTCGCGCTCGACCTCATGGGCGAGCCCGGCCGGCGTTATGCGGTGACGGACGACTTCTACCAGGACCTCGCCTACACGCTGACCCATCTCGCTTATGGCGCCGAACCGCCGTTGCGGGCCATTCCTCTCGAACCGTCCTTGAGCCTCCCGCGCAATCCCGTGCCGGAGCCCGACCTCGCGTCCGCCGAGCGCCATGAGCTCGCGCTGCGGGGCGGCATGATGAGCGGAATGGGCGGGATGATGGGCGCAGGAAGAGGAAGCATGGGAGGAATGATGGGTGGAGGCATGACGGGGGGCATGATGAAGGGAATGGGCGCAATGACGGGCATGGGCGGCGGCGCGGCATGGTCGGTCAATGGCGTGTCAATGACCGGTGACGGCCAGGCTGGCATGGCGCCGCTGCTCAAGCTCAAGCGAGGGCGCACCGTCATGCTCGCGCTGCGCAACGAGACCGCCTGGCTGCACCCGATGCACCTGCACGGTCACAGCTTCCGGGTGCTCAAGCGCAATGGTTCCCCTGTCCCCTATCGGCAATGGGCCGACACGGTCCTCGTTTCGCCGCAAGAAACCGTGGACGTCGCCTTTCTGGCCGATAATCCCGGCGACTGGATGCTGCATTGCCACGTCATGGACCATCAGATGTCCGGCCTGATGACCATCCTGCGCGTGGCCTGAACTCGAAACCCGACCGGATCAAAGGATGTTTATGATGCAAAGACGTACTTTTCTCCTCGGAAGCGCCGCAGTTCTGCTTGGGCGCGTCCCGGCGCTCGCGGAGGCCGGCTTTCACGCGACACTTTACAAGAACCCGTCATGCCAATGCTGCGAGGGTTACGCGGACTATCTGCGGAAGAATGGGTTCACGGTCGAAGTGAAGCCGACCAATGACCTGGCCGAGATCAGCCGCAAGGCGGGCGTGCCTGAGAATCTCGAAGGCTGCCACACGATGTTCGTCCAGGGCTACCCCTACGTGGTAGACGGTCACGTGCCGATTGAAGTGGTCAAGAAGCTTCTCAAGGAAAAGCCAGCGATCGCCGGGATCACGCTGCCCGGCATGCCGGCTGGCTCGCCCGGCATGTTCGGCGACAAGACCGAGAAATTCGTCATCTACGCCTTTGGCAAGGGCGGCGCGGATCCGACCGTCTACGCGACGATTTAGCCGCCTTCCCGAACTGATCCCTAACGGGCTGGTCGGGCGTCTCCCTGATGGCGCACGCGGCGCGACTGCGGCGCACAATTGCGTTCTTGCCGCTCCCCGCCACCAGGGCTCACCCGATCGAATGGAAAGTCTTGGGTTCTCGATCACACACCGACTTGGATGCGATCGTAGCCCTTAGCTCGATAGATCAGCGTGGAGATCAGCCAGCTAACCAGAAAAATGCCGACCACGGCAAAGCCGAAATTGGCGAGGTTATCGTTCAAGTCCCCGATGAACCCCCAAAAGGCCCCCTCGTAGCCAAGCTTGCCGCCGATTAGTCCCAGGGCTTCGGTTCCCCCGATGAAGATCGCGACGACAACGGACGCGGCCGTGATGGTCAGATTGTACCAGAGCTTGCGGATCGGGTTGATGAACGCCCAGCCATAGGCCCCGGTCATCAGCACGCTGTCGGCGGTGTCCATCAGCGACATCCCGGCCGTGAATAACGCAGGGAAGACCAGGATCGTCCAGAAGGACATGCCTTGCGCGGCTTGCGTTGCGGAAATGCCGAGCACCCCGATTTCCGTCGCTGTGTCGAATCCGAGGCCGAACAAGAAGCCTATCGGGTACATATGCCAGGATCGCGAAACGACCCGGAACATGGGGCGGAAGATACGGGCAATGAAGCCGCCGCCCGCCAGCATCGCGTCAAGGTCCTCGTCCACGATCTTCTCTCCGCGCTTGACACGCGAGAAGGCTGCCCAAGTCCCCTTGAGGATGAACAGATTGGCGATGCCGATCGCCAGCAGAAACGCCGCCGACACCGACGTTCCGATCACGCCGCCGATGCCGTGGAAATCCTCAAGCCTGCTTTGCATGGCAGCGGCGGTCGCTGCGATGGCGATCGAGGCGAGCACCACGATTGTTGAGTGACCAAGCGAGAAAAAGAACCCAACTGAGTAAGGTTTCTTGCCTTCCTGCATCAGCTTGCGCACGACATTGTCGATAGCAGCGATGTGATCGGCATCGAAGGCGTGACGAAGCCCAAACGTGTAGGCCAAAAAGGCTGTGGCCATGAGAGCGGGACGGTCGGCAAAGGCCGCGAAGGCCCAGACCCACGCCGCCGACATTGGCGGCAATCAAGATGACAAAAATCACACCGGCTTTGGGTTTGACTTGGTCTGGCCGGTCGTCAAACGGGTTCGAAAACATCGGCTTGCCCTCCCCAAAGTCAGCTTTGCACGAAAGTGAATAGAGCACGACTTTCAACGACGCGGGGTTCGTGCTTGTCATCCAGCAATTGTCCAGCTGCAGACCGGATATCTGACCATCCGAATCCAGGAGCGGACTTGTCGCCGTTTCGATGGCGGCGATCTTGCCGACGCGTCGCTCGGGCAATAGGGTATTCCGTGTGAGCAGTCGCGCCCAGAAAGCGAGTGGCCGAGCGTCACGGTCGGGTGGCGGGCGCCGCTGCTTGCGCTCGCCTATGACCGCGTTTCTCGTCGCGCTTTCGCTTGTCGTACAGCTTTTCGCCGCCGCCACGCCGCCTGCGCTTGCGGCGCCGGCCTTCGCTGGCGCGGACGAAGCGGCGATCGCCTCCGAGCTTAGGGCGCTGTTTGGCGACACGGCCCAGCTCTGCGTCCAGGTCAACGACGACAAAGCGCCCGCCAAGCACAACCCGTCCGGCCATTGCTGCGATCAATGTCCGCTTTGCCGCTTCGCCGCTCAGGCCGCGGCGTTCGTTGCGCCAGACCTGCCGGCCCTGCCGGAGCGGTTCGAAAGCGACGCGCACGCGATCCGCGCCCCGCCCGGCCAGGACGATCTTCCCGCATATCCCGCGCAGCCCAATCCCGCCCGCGCCCCTCCCCTCGCCGTCTGACGGTCATCCGCCGCGCGCCTTCCGGCGTGCGTTCGCATTCCTTCAGATTCGAGGTCTTTTTCATGTTTCTTCTCCAAATCCGCCTGCCCGCAGGCGCGCTTGCCTGCGCCTTCATCGCCGTGGGAACGGCCGCCGCTCACGCGCATGCTGTCTGCGGCGACCGCGTCTTCCCGTCCACGCAGGCCATCGATGATCCCGGCGTCACCGACGAATTGACGCTGCCCGCTTTGACCTGGTTGCCGAAGAACTCGGACGGCGTGCAGGAACTCGACGCCGGCGTCGAATGGGCGAAGACCATTTTTCCCAATTTCGCGGTTTCGGTCGGCGTCGGGCGCAACGTGGCTGCACCCCGGCGGCTATGGCTGGGACTCTCTGGAGACCGAAGCGAAATACCAGTTCATGTGCATTCCCCAACTTGAGCTCATGGGCTCGGTCGGGTTCAGCGTCGAGTGGGGCGGGAGCGCGACAGGCTCGCAGGTCGGCGAACCCAACATGTATTCGCCGGTGCTCGATTTGGGCCTGGGCTTCGGCGCTTTGCCGCAAAGCATGAACCTGCTGCGGCCTTTCGCCATCACTGCCGAACTCAGCACCACGACGCCCGGACAAGCGATCTGGGGCGACGAAATGTTCCCGACAACCTTCAACTGGGGCTTCTCCCTGCAATACAGCCTGCCCTATTACAATTCGCATGTCGGCGAGATCGGCAATGACTTCTTCAAGCATCTCATTCCGACCGTCGAATTTGCTTTCTCCACGCCGACTGCGCACGCCGAGGAGGGGACTTGGGGAACAACCGGAACGATCCAACCCGGCGTCGTCTATATGGCGGACAAATGGCAGCTCGCGGTCGAAGCCGTGATCCCGGTCAATGGCGCGAGCGGTCACGGCGCCGGTGTGGTCGCCAGCCTCGATCTCTTCCTCGACGACATCTTCCCCAACACGATCGGCAAACCAATCTTCTCGCAAACCTTGCCGATGTTCACAGGAGCCCGACAATGAGCCTTTCGATTCGCGCCATCGCCGCTTCGCTTGCGCTTATCTGCGCGGCGGCCACCGCGGCTTTCGCCCACGCCCAACTCGAGAAGGCGACGCCGCCGGTCGGCGGCACGGTCGCCTCGGCGACCGAGATCCGCCTCACCTTCAGCGAGGGCGTCGAGCCGAAATTTTCGAAGTGACGGTGACCGGCCCGGCGGCGCCAGTGCCGCTCGGGGCAGCAAAGATCGAAGGCGGCAATCAGGCGCGTGCTGATCGTGCCGTCTCCAAAGCGCTGTCGGCCGGAGTTTATAAAGTGCATTGGCAGGCCGTCTCGGTCGACACGCATCATACCCAGGGAACCTTCCAGTTCACCGTGAAGCCTTGACAGCCGGTTGGGTCGCTTCAGCAATCCGAAAGGACGAACCATGAGACATTTTCTATCTTCTCGCTCTCGCGCTCGCTTTAAGCGCTGCC
Organism: uncultured Alphaproteobacteria bacterium; assembly: GCA_963762335.1. Taxonomy (GTDB): domain Bacteria; phylum Pseudomonadota; class Alphaproteobacteria; order Rhizobiales; family Beijerinckiaceae; genus Roseiarcus. Next base: position 25,136 of record CAVXKU010000032.1, read on the forward strand.
CCGCACAGGCGCAGGAGTTCAAGGTCGGCGACATCGTGGTTGAGAAACCCTGGGCGCGCGCGACTCCGAAAGGCGCCGAGGTTGGCGGCGGCTATCTGGCGATCCAGAACAACGGCGCCGCGCCCGATCGCCTGACCGGAGGCACGGCGGATTTCGCGACTGTCGAAATCCATCAGATGAGCACCGAAAACGGGGTGTCGCAGATGCGTCAGCTCAAGGACGGATTGAACATTCCCGCCCATGGCTCGATCGGGTTCTCGCCCGGAGGCTATCACCTGATGTTCACCCACCTCACCCATCCGCTCACCAAGGGCGAAAGCGTCAAGGCGACGCTCAATTTCGAACATGCCGGTGCGATCGAAGTCGAGTTCAACGTGACCGGGATCGGCGCCACGGGGGGCGGCGCTGGCGGCGCCATGAAGGGCATGAAGATGTGACGCGGGATACCGGCTCGGCGGGCTAGTTCGGCTCGCGCGTGACCGCTCTCGCCCTCTGCCGCTTCGTGCATTTCACGGCGGCAATGCTGACGTTCGGCATGAGCGCCTACCTTTGGGCCTATACGCCCAGACGGCTGACGCTCGCGCTGTCGCCATTTCTGCGCCGAATGGCCCTCATCGCCAGTCTTGTCGCTCTTCTAACCGCAATCGCGTGGCTCGCGCTCGAATCCGCCTCGATGGCCGACGATTGGCGCGCCGCAATCGATCCTGGTCAGGTCGGCGCGGTCCTTACCGAGACCGCCTTCGGCCAAGCTTGGGCGTTGCATCTGTTACTCGCGGCGGCGCTGGTCGCCGTCGTCGCCTCCGGCCCGCCCGAGCGATGGGCGGCGACGTCGCTGGTATCGGCGGCGATGCTGGCGAGCCTCGGTCTCGTCGGCCACGCCGCTATGCAGACCGGCGCCGAAGGCGCCCTGCACCGCGCCAACCACGCTGTCCATCTCTTGACGACCGGAGCGTGGATCGGCGGCCTCGTTCCGTTCGTGATGTGCCTTCGGGCTTATGATCAAGACGATCTGCGCAAGGACGCGGTGCACGCGATGAGCGGGTTCTCCTTCTGGGGCCAACTCAATGTCGCGGCGATCATTCTGACGGGCGTCGTCAATATCGCGCTGACGTCGCATCGCGCCCCGATCCCGCCAACAACGCCTTACCGGGCGCTATTGGTCGCGAAAATTCTCGTCGTCGGAATCATGATCTCGCTCGCACTGTTCAATCGCTTCGTTCTCGCTCCGCGGCTCAAGAAGAGCGCAACGGCGCTTATTGTCTTGCGTACGACCAGCGTAGCGGAGATCGCGCTCGGTTGCGTGGTGATCAGTCTCGTCAGCGTGTTTGCGCTTTTCGACCCGGCGTGAAGCGCAATAGGTAGTAACCCCCATTGTCGCGCAATCGGCCGCGGCGTCACAATCTTGGGTTCGCCTCGCCGCACTGTCCCCCGCAACTCGGGTGTTGTGTGACAGCGATCACTGTCGCCGATGCCCTACCGGCATAGTGCCAGCATCAAAAGGGCGAACGCATCGGAGCTTGAGTCGAGGGGACAACAGGCCAATATTTGCGGATGCGAGCAGGGAGGGACGGATGAAGGCGCATATCGTTGGCGGTGGATTTGCCGGACTGGCCGCGGCGGCGTTGCTCATCCGGAACGCCGACGTGCCGGGTCCCAACATCACGATCTACGAGGCGGAGGACAAGCTCGGCGGCGGGTTCTTTTTGGATGGCGACGCGGAGCACGGATACAACCTGCCCGGCTCCATCTTCGACAAGGAGTTCCGCTGCATGTTGGATCTGCTCGGCGAAGATCCCCACTCAGCATTACCCCAATATCAACGTTGCGGAGCAGTTCCTCACTTTCAATCGAGAGCACCCGTTCGCCGATCAAACGCATATCGTCGATGGCGGCCTGCGCCGCGTGCATGACCTGCGGTACGGGCTGAACCTTGGCGACGGCCTCAACCTCGCCAAGCTCTCGCTGACGCCCGAAGCGTCGTTGGAGGGCCGGCTCATCAAGGACTGGTTCCCCGCAAGAGTTCTTCGAGACGGAATTTTGGCTGCTGTGGTCGACGCTGATGGGTTCGCTGCCGCAGCACACCCTCATCGAGTTCCGGCGCTACCTGAACCGGTTCGTCTACTTGTTTCCCGATCTTTCGACCATGGCGCACGTCTTTCGCTCGCAATTCAACCAGCACGAAGCCTTCGTCAAACCGCTGGTCTCTTGGCTTGAAAGGAGCCACGTAAACTTCGTGAAGGGCGCCTTCGTCGGCGACATCGAATTTACCCAGTCGTCTGGCGGCATCACCGCCAATCAACTCAGATACGGCCTCCGCGGAGCTCCACATTCGGTCGACGTCGCATCCGACGACATCGTGCTCGTGACCACCGGCTCTCAGGCCGCCGATCTCACGGCGGGAACGATGGACGTGGCCCCCCCGCCGCATCCGCATCCCGGACGGTCGTGGGCGTTGTGGAAGGCCTTGGCCGAGAAGCACAAAGGCTTCGGCAATCCGGATGCATTCTTTGGCGACGACCGAATCCCCAATTCGCGCTGGGTGACATTCACGGTCACCACGACCGGCAAGGAATTCATCGACGAGATCACCAACCTCACTCACAGCGGCCCGGGAAGCGGCGGCCTTCTCACTCTAAAGGACTCGCCCTGGGTCATCTCGCTGTCGATCTTCGAGCAGCCGGAAGTCCTCGATCAACCGCCTGGAACATCGGTCTGGTGGGGGTACGGGCTCTTTCCCGAGCGCAAGGGCAAGTGGGTGACGAAGCCCATGTATCAGTGCACGGGCCGCGAGATACTCACGGAATTGCTGCAGCATCTTCGCTTCGATACGACCGCGGCGATCATGCAGAACTCGATCTGCATTCCCTGCAACATGCCCTACGTGAACAACATCTGGCTGCCGCGCAAGCGTGGCGAAAGACCGCCTGTGGTTCCGGAGGGCGTGACCAATCTTGGGCTTCTCGGCCAGTATGTCGAGCTTGAGCGGGATATCGCGTTCACGTTCGAATACTCGATACGCACAGCCTGGGAGGCGGTTTATCGCCTGGTCAAGCGCGGCCCCCCGCCGCCTGACGTCTATCAGGGACAATATGATCTGAAGGGCGTGTGGGCGGCTACGAAAGTGTTTCTAGGTCTCACGAAGACTTAGGAGAGCGCCATGAGGTTCGCGCGCCTTCTGCTTTATGCGCTCGCGGCCCTCGCCGGCCTCTATGCGCTCGCGGCCGTCCTTTACATCATTCCGATGACCAGCGGGCTTGTCGACGACACAATGACGGTCAAGTTCGATCGTCCGGATCCGTCGATTGTCGCGGACTACAGCAATGGATTGACGCCCACGCAGAGGCAAGGTTTCTACCACCTCTCGCAGGGCTCGGAGATCATGCCGTGGATCGTGCTGACCGCGGTCGATGTCGCCGACCCTGGCTCGACCAAGCCGTTCGTCGAGAACCTCGAACGCTACGGACTTTTGCCTGATCCTGGGCGAGCCGACGGGGCGCCGGTGGGTCTGACCGTGACCTCAAACCCGTTCACGTTCGGCATGGACTTCGTTGGGGTCAATTGCGCGGCCTGCCACGTGGGCGAATTGCGCTACGGCGGCAAAGCCGTGCGGGTCGACGGGGCCCCCAACATGTTCAATCTGCAGCTCTTCTACTCGGACGCCATCGACGCCGTGATGGCCACGACAAGCGATCGAGGCAAGCTGTGGCGAGCGCTCAAGCGCCTTGGGCGGCAGGATTACGCCCGCTATGGAATAGCCGCCCCATTCGTCCGCCCGGCGACCCTCGTCTATTATGGCGCGAACGTGCTGATGCACCGCGACAGGCTCGACGCGCGGCTCGAACTGGTGGACGTGATCAAAGTCGCCAAAGAGCATCGCGATCCCAATCACCCAACCTCGGGCTTTGGTCGCCTCGACGCGTTCGACGGCGCTCGCAACTTCATATTCACACGCCTTCGCAAAGCGGACGACGCGCGGAGCCTTCAAGGTCAACACGGCGAATATGGTCAAGCTCGACGCGCCGGTGAAGTTCCCGTGGCTTTGGTCGCGCAAAGCTTCACAGCCGGCGCCCGTCGAGGGCTACCGCAATCAACCCCAGAATTTCCCGCGTGTGTGGGGATTCAAGGACTATGACTGGCTCGAATGGACCATCAACACCAACACGGTGATGGAGCGCAATTTCACCGAAACTTTGGGCGCAGGGGCGACGGTCGTCCTCGATCCCAAGAGGACCGGGTCTCTGTTTGAGAGCTCGATCCCGATGAAGGACATGCACGACCTCGAGTGGCTGGCCTATTACATCGATCCGCCGCAGTGGCCCGCCGCGATCTTCGGCGCGGTCAATGCCGATCAGGCTACGGCGGGCAAAGAAATCTTCGAGAAGAAATGCGCCGCGTGCCACGAATACGGCGACGACAAGCGCACGCCAACCGGCCTCATCAAGCTGAACGGAATGCGTCCGGAGGATGTCGGGACTGACGCGACGGCGGCGCTTAGAATCTCCTGCCCGATCCCGGACACTGGCGCGCTGGCGATCGCGCCCAAGTCATTCACTGTTGAGGATTCGCAACTCCTGAAGGACTGCGCCGGCGTCAAGGCGGGAGAAGCTTTCTCCGGCAATTCCTTCGCCAAAACCGTTCAAGTCGCGGTCGACGGCATCAAGCAAAAGGCCTACGCGACGGCCGGAATCGACGAAGCGCAGCAGCGGGACATGGAGGATCGCGACCAACGTGGAGGCGACGCTTGGCGCGACACGCTGCTCGACACCAAGCGGCCCTACGGCCCTTATGCTGCGAGACCATTGTATGGAATCTGGGCTGCGGCGCCCTACCTCCACAATGGATCGGTTCCGACCTTGTACCACCTGCTGCTTCCCCCGGATGAGCGGCCCAAAGCGTTTGCGCTCGGGTCGCGCGAATATGACCCAGCGAAGGTTGGCTTCGCGGTCGCCGCAGCGTGCAGTCAGCAAGACTGCCTCGTCGACGCCACGCAAACGGGCAATGGAAATGGCGGTCATCTTTGGGGCACAGACCTGTCCGAGCCCGATCGCATGGCGCTGCTCGAATACCTCAAGACCTATTGACGCCGGAAAGACGGGTGGCTCAGCGATGTCCGAAGGCCGGCGCTCCGGGAGCGCGAAAGCCTTTTCCAACGCCTGGCAAGGCGGGCGCCCCCATGCGCGGAACTCCCGCGCCGCCGGGAGCATGGAAGGCTCCGGCGCCTGTGACGCCGTGAAATCCTGAGCCAGCAACGCCGAGTGAAGGGCGCGCGCCGATGCGCGGAACGCCGGCGCCGTGAAACTGATGCACATTGCCAGACGCGCCGCCAACGAGACCTGGGACAGCAGGCGCCGGACCGACACGAAAATTGGGCGCGACATGAACCCCGCCTGCGCCAGAATGACGAAAGCCCGGGGCGCGGCCAAAAGTTGGAAAGGCCACGCTGCTACCCGTGTTCCGGCCCTTGGACGGTTGGTAGCCGGGGTAAACGCGTTTCGGAGCCGTGACGCTCGGGGGATGTCGCCGGACAGCGGGGCCGGACAGCCCGCTGGAGCCGAAAGGGCCGGCCCAACCAAAACTCGTGTTCCACTGATCGCCGCACCGATACCAGCCGCGGCCGTTCCACCCGTCACTGTACGTGCAATAATTCGTGCCGAACGATTGGAACTGAACGAGCTGCACCAGCGACAAGCGCTCCAATGTGAGGGGAGCGCTTGCGATCGGGCCCGCCTCCGCCGCATTGACGAAGAGCGCCAAAGCAAGACGCGTCAGAACACGCAAAGTCCAGTTCGACATCACCCATTTTTTCCGCGGCGGAAAATCATCGTCCGCCAATGCGACAGCAGGCGCAATTCAACAGAAGCGACGGCTCGACCTCTGCCCAGAACCGACCGTTGGCGTTAGCCGACGAAAGGACATCCAGACTGATCAAGCGCTGCTTTAACGCAACTCAGCCTTTCTTGTGCCGCGCCCGAAACACCTTGGCCCAACCGGGCTTGGCCTCCTGGCGGCCGCGCGCCACCGCAAGCGCATCGGCCTCGACGGGCTTCGTGATCACCGAGCCCGAGCCGATATAGGCGCCGTCGCCGATCGTCACAGGGGCGACCAGAGACGAGTTCGAGCCCACGAAGGCGCCCGCCCCGATGTCGGTCTTGTGCTTGGCGAAGCCATCGTAATTGCAGACGATCGTGCCGGCCCCGATGTTGGCCTTGGGGCCAACGCGCGCATCGCCGATGTAGCTCAAATGGTTGATCTTGGCGCCATCCTCGATCGTTGACTGCTTGATCTCGACGAAATTGCCGAGTCTGGCGTTAGCCCCGATATCCGCGCCCGGCCGAAGCCTGGCGAAAGGGCCGACGATCGCGCCGCCAGCGACCCGGGCGCCCTCGAGATGCGAGAATGAGCGGATGGTTGCGCCATCCTCGATGACGCACCGGGGGCCGATCACCACATGGGGTTCGATCAAGACGTCGCGGCCAATCTTGGCGTCGAACGACAAAAACACAGTTTCGGGGGCAGTCAGCGTCGCGCCCCCAGCCATGGCGCTCTGGCGCAGTCGGTCCTGCAAGGCGGCCTCGGCGACGGCGAGTTGAGCCCGGTCGTTGACGCCAATAACTTCCCTTTCTCCCGCGATCAGGGCTTTGGCCGTGAGGCCTCGCGCATTGGCGATCTCGACGATGTCGGTAAGGTAGTATTCGCTCTGGGCGTTATCGGGCTTGACTGCGGTCAGAAGGGTCATCGCCTCGGCGCCGCTGAAAGCGATCGGCCCGGCGTTGCAAAAGCGCAAGGCGCGCTCTTCGTCGCTCGCGTCCTTTTCTTCCCGGATAGCGATCAACCGTCCGCCGCGCTCGATCAAGCGGCCGTAACCGGCCGGATTGGCGGCCTCGAAACCGAGCGTCACCACATCAGCCCCTGACGCCAGCTCGGTCCGCATTGCAGCCAAGGTCGGGCCCTGGACAAGCGGAGCGTCGGCGTAGACGACCAGAATGTCGTCATAACCGCGCTCAATCTCAGCGCGAGCCGAAAGAACAGCGTCGGCGGTGCCACGCCGTTGCGTCTGAATGGCGATTTTCGCTTCAGGCGCTATTTTCCGGGCTTCCGCCGCCACGGCGTCGCCATTCGGTCCGACGACGACCGCAATATCACCAACCGCGTCCGCGAGTACCGCCGAAAGCGTATGCGCCAGCATTGAGCGGCCAGCGAGCTCGTGCAGAACCTTGGGGCGGGCCGAGCGCATGCGCACCCCCTCGCCCGCGGCAAGCACGATGGTCAGACAGCGGCGGGCGTTGGCGTTCATGGGACGTCTGCTCTCCGGTCAAGCATTCTCGTGGGGTCCTCGGCCGCTCCAAATCCCCGCTGGGGCGCCACTATCGCCGCGGGCGGGAGCGGTTTAAAGCCCCAAACGCCCCCGTATCAGCGCGATTTTACCGCTACGACAAAAAGCGTCTCGCTGCGCCGCAAAAAACAATATACAACCGGAGGGCCCCGGACGGAACGCGGTTGGTTGCGACGCGTTGTTTTCTTACGGGCTGATTTTACATTTTGGCTGGCAGCGACGCCGTGTTCGACCGTTCGTTTGCGGTTCCGTTCCGGCGGCGAATGATGACGAATACGATGGCGGACAGGCAGCGTCGGGAATTCTTGCAGCTGGCCGTCGGCGGGACGCTCGCGGTTTCGCTGGCGGGCCAGGCTTCCGCGCCCGCCGCGGCCGAACCGTTGGGCCAGCCCGTTCCCTTCGCCGCCGACGCGGTCTTGAAGATGGCGGCTGAACTGGCTTCAAAGCCCTTCAAGGACCCTGAAGCGGCGCCGCTGCCAACCCTCTTTTCGAGCCTGACTTTCGATCAATATGCGGCAATTCAGCGCGTGCCGGGCACGGCAATCTGGGGCGACCTGAAGCTCGGCTTTTCGCTTGAGCCGCTGCATCGCGGCTTCGTCTACACGACGCCGATCGGGATCAACATTGTCGAGAACGGCGTGGCGCAGAAGGTGATTTACGATCCCGCCAACTTCAACTTCGGCCCCTTGAAGCCTCCTCTCCCTCTGGGCGACCTCGGCTTTTCCGGCTTGCGTATTCTCAAGTCCTCCGACCAAGGCTTCGAAGACGTCGCGATCTTCCAGGGCGCGACCTTCTACCGGGCGCGGGCGCACGCGCAGCCCTTTGGGCTCACGGCGCGCGGACTTGCAATCCGGACCGGCGACGACCCGGGTGAAGAATTCCCCTTGTTCCGTGAGTTCTGGATTGAAAAGCCGAATCCAGCGGCGAATACGCTCACCATTCACGCGCTGCTCGACTCGCCGAGCGTCACCGGCGCCGTTCGCTTCACGCTGCATCCCTCGGACACCACCATCATCGACACTGAGATGACGATGATTGCGCGGACGGCGGTGGACAAGCTGGGGTTCGCGGCGATGGCTTCGTCCTATTTGTTCAGCCCCCTCAATAATCGACGTCCGGACGATGTTCGGGCCGCGGCCTACGAGTTCGGCCGGACTACAAATCCTGAGTGGAACCGGCGAGTGGCTTTGGCGCCCGGTCTCCAATCGAGACACCTTGCAGATATCAGCCTTTTCTGACGTGAACCCGCGTGGTTTCGGTCTTTTGCAGCGCAGCCGCACCTTCGATGCGTTTTACGATGACGAGACGCATTGGGAATTGAAGCCCTCGCTGTGGATCGAGCCGATCGGCGATTGGGCGGCGGGCGATCTCCGTCTCCTGGAAATCCCGGCGGACGCCGAGACCAATGAGAATGTCATCGTCCAATGGCGCCCCAAGACGGGTATGGCCGCTGTCACGACGCAGTCGATCGCCTTCCGGCAGTTCTGGTGCTGGTCGCCGCCGTCAAAACCGCCGCTTGCAGTCTGCGTGTCGTCCCGACGCGGGAAGGTCGGCGCCTATCAGCGCTTTGCGGTCGAGATGGCCGGAGACATGTTCGCCGACCCGGTGAAAGCGGCGGCGGCGACCGCCGACCTGCAGGCATCGCCCGGCAAAATCGCGTCGGTCCGGGTTTTTCCCTATAAAGACAGGCATTCGGTGCGCGTCGTTTTCGATCTTGACCCGGGATCGCAAAACTATTCAGAGCTACGTCTGACGCTGAAACTCGACAATCAGCCGGCGAGCGAGACATGGCTCTACCGTTGGACAGCCTGACGCTCACGCCCTTGGAGACTGGGTCGGGCGACGCGGGCTCCTCGCTTGGCGGATCGATGCCTGGTTTTGCGCCGCTCACCATGCCGGCGCAGTCCTTTCGGCGATTTTCGGCCCGTGATCGCCGCGCCCTGGTATCGCCCGGCCTCGCCAGGCCACCGATCCTCACTCGCATCGCTGTATTCGGCGGCGCCTTGGCGCTCACCGCCTACGGCGCCTATCAGATGTTCAAGGTCGTTTCGATCGGTCCGGTCACGCCGCTTGAATGGGTAATCGCAGTTCTGTTCGTCCTCACGTTTTCCTGGATCACGCTCTCTTTTACGTCCACCCTCGTTGGCTTCTTCTGGCTTCTCGCTCACCGGAAGGGGCGCGGGGCCCCGGCGCGACTGCGCGAGCGAACGGCGGTCGTGATGCCGATCTACAACGAGGCGCCCTCGCGCGTCTTCGGCGCCATGCAGGCCATCTTCGAGGATGTGGAGCGCACCGGTCAGGCCCACGCGTTCGACTTCTTTTTCGTCTCCGACACGACCGATTCTAATCTCTGGATCGCTGAGGAGCGCGCGTTTCTTTCAATGCGCGCCCGGCTCCCCCAGGCGCGTATCTATTACCGGCGGCGGCGCAAGAATTGGAGCCGCAAGGCTGGCAACATCTCTGATTTCGTGACCCATTGGGGCGGCCGCTACCCCCATATGGTCGTGCTCGACGCCGACAGCGTGATGACTGGGGACGCGATCGTGGGTTTGGCCGCCGCCATGGAGGCGGATCCGGATGCTGGCGTCATCCAGAGCCTGCCGCTGATCATCAACCGCAACACCATGTTCGCGCGCCTCCAGCAATTCGCCGCGCGGATAGCGGGGCCGGTCATGGCCGCAGGCCTCAGCGCCTGGATGGGACGCGACGGCAACTATTGGGGCCACAATGCGATCATCCGCACGCGCGCATTCGCCGATCATTGCGGCCTGCCGGACTTGGCCGGCAGACCACCGTTCGGAGGCCACATTCTCAGTCACGATTTCGTCGAGGCGGGGCTCATGCTGCGGGCCGGATACACCGTCTACATGCTGCCAGATCTCGGCGGCTCTTACGAAGAAAGCCCGCCTTCCCTGATTGATCTCGCGGGCCGCGACCGTCGATGGTGCCAGGGAAATCTGCAACACGCGCGCATCATCGGCGCCCGCGGCTTCACACTGGCGACACGCCAGCATCTCGCCAACGGCATCATGGGCTATCTCGCCTCGCCTCTCTGGATGGCGCAATTGCTCGTCGGCATCATGCTTGTCTTGCAGTCGCATTACATTCGGCCGGAATATTTCACCCGGGACTTCTCCCTGTTTCCAGCCTGGCCGCGCTTCGACTATGAGCGGGCGCTGCGGTTGTTTGAACTGACGATCGCGATCCTGCTTGCGCCCAAGTTCCTTGGGCTCATCATTGCGCTGACCGAGCCGAAAACTCGTCGTGGATCGGGCGGGGCTCTCGCGCTTATCGCCTCGACGATCGTCGAAATCATCATCTCTGCCGCATTTGCGTCGATCATGATGCTGATCCAGTCAGGGTCGGTGGCGCAGATCCTGTCGGGGCGGGACACCGGGTGGAATCCACAGCGCCGGGACGACGGCTCTATCCCGCTCAAAAGCATCGCGCGGCGCCATCGCGCTCACACGGTGCTGGGCCTCATCACCCTGTTCGCCGCGGCGCTTATCTCTCCATCCCTGGTCCTCTGGATGTCGCCGACGATCGCCGGACTCATCTTCGCCATTCCGCTCTCCTGGGCGAGCGGCAACTTGTCGCTTGGCCTCGCGATGCGGCGCATCGGGCTTCTGCGCACGCCCGAGGAGACGTCCCCGCCTCCTGTGGTCGGGCGCGCCAACGCGCTTGCCGCCGAACTGGCCCTGACCGGGGGCGACAACGACGACGCGCTCCAGGCGGTCTGGGCGGACCCGGCGCTGCGGGCCGCTCACGAGTCCTTCCTTGCCGAGGCCCCTCGCCGTCGGCGGGGCGATATCGAGATCGAAACCGCGGTCGCGGCGGCGAAGCTCAATGACGCCCAGACGGTCGCCGACGCCCGCGCCTGGCTGAGCCCGCGGGAACGGCTCGCCGTTCTCGGGGACCGCGCGCTGATCGCCATGCTGGCGCGCCTGCCAAACGCGACGGCGCAGCCGGACGCCGCCTAGGGCGTTTCGGATGGGATGGGCGACCTGGCTCCTTCTCGGCAGCGCGCGACATCGGCCCGGTCGTTCGATTTGGGTTTTCTTGGCCGTCGCCGCTTCGCAGCTAAGACCCCCGCTTTCGACTATTGGATTGTCTTGGATTTCCTTGGATTCTCTCGTCGGAAACGAGACTTATCAATGGGTTATGCGGCAAAAACCGAGCAAAGAATCTTCTCGGCCCTTTTCCCCTTGAGTTCGCGGCGCGTCGAAGGGCGCCTAGGGTCGAGGCCGTGCGGACGGACAGAGTTGCTCATAGGGCAAGCTTAACCGGATTTCTGATTTTCTGCAATGAATTGTCGTGCGGGTCCTTTGGTCGGTCGTCCGGCCAAGAGCTCGGCCCAAGAGCAAGTCGCTCTATAGAGGGCGCTCATTGGCCTCGTTGATGAGCCGCGGCGAGCCTTCAATCCTTCCGCAGCGGCTGCGTGCGATTCAGCGCAGTGATCGACAGGAAGCCACCGATCCATGAGCCGAGCGCCGCGAAAAGCACGTAGGCCCAGTTCGACGTGTAGCTGATGACCGCAAAGGCCGCGAGTAGGTACCAGACGCTGCTCCAGCTCGCCGCCGCGAACCGCCGGCGCGCGGAGACGGCGGCGTTGAATTGCACATAGACGGCGTCCGTGAACGCCGTCGTCACAACGACTCCCCCGGCGATCAGCGGATCGATGGTCGGCAAATCATTTTTCCCTCCAGCGTTTGAGCGGCGCGCCGCCTCCCGCTGAACTCGGAGCAAGCACCGGCGAGCCGCTCGCCCGAGACGCGATCAACCGGCCATTGACGGCGGCAGGTCCCGCGCAAGCTCTCCGCTCATCGGCGGCGCGCGAAACGGGCGATCGAACAGCGGGAACATGAGGAGCCCAGCAAGAAAGCCGCCGACATGGGCGATCCATGCCACAGGCATGTCGGAAAGGCCGAGGGTTAAAGCTCCGGCGCCGAACACGAAATTCGTTCCCAACCAGATCAGAAGGAATATGAGGGGGCGACGCTCAAGAAAGACTTGGCGCAAACTCGCCGGCGGTATCGTCTCGATTTCGGGTCGGTCAATCGAACTGAAGGGGCCCAGCGGCGCTCCCGGTTGAAACATGAAACGCGTCGCCGCGCCCATCAGGCCCGAATCCGCTCCCGACACCCCGATGAGCGGGGAGAAATCCATGGGCGAGATCAGCCAATGCGCGAGGGTGCTCGCGACTGCGGTCGCCGCCATGAACAGAAGAAACCTCGTCGAGCCGAATCGGCGCGCGATCGGCGGTCCGAACGCGATCAGCCAGACGCAGTTGAGCAGAACATGCGTCCATGATCCGTGCAGAAAGGCGTAAGTCAAAAGCGTCCAGGGCTTCGCGCCGCCGGTCAGCACATGCAAGTCTCGAATCTGCCGCGCCTGGTGCAGCGCCGCTGGATCAGAGTTCGCGCGGTTGAGCAGATCAATCAGCCGATTTGGCCAAATGTGGATGGTCAACCGGCCCGGAATGAACGCGTAATTCCGAAGGATTCTGTCCTGGACCGCCTCGGGCGCCCAATTGAAGGCTGCGTAAATTCCAATGAGAACAGCGACCAGGCCCAGGACGACGGCAGGCGCATTGAAAAGGGGTTCGCGGCGGCTCACGATCCGACGCGGTTCGTTCACGCTCATACCCTGTCCAGCCTTTCGGTCACCCGCCTCGACGCCCCGCAATCGAAGCCGGGACCGATCCGCGCCATAAGACAAGTGTAAACCGGAGTCATGGCTTTGGCGAATTTAGCCGCGCGACCTCCGTTTAGGCGCGACGGCTAAGCGGAACCCAACGAAATTCCTAGGCCTGGAACGACGGTGTTGCCGACCGCGCCGAATACGCATATGGCGCTCAAGCTGGCCGATGGGGACCACCCCGGAGACCCTGCGCCGGGGAGGATCGAGAATGCTGACAAGCGACGAGAGAATGTGGGACGCCTGTCCCTGCCGCCGAGGTTCCGGAGCGGCGAAATGACGGTTCATATTCCTCCCGATCCGCTGACAGACTTCTGCGCCGAGATTTTCGCTCGTGTCGGCTGCCAGTCCGAAGAAGCCAGCCGGGTTTCCGCTTCGCTCGTCGACTCCAATCTGACAGGCCATGACAGCCATGGCGTCATTCGCGTGCCCCGTTACGTCGATTGGGTCCGCACGGGTGATCTCGTTCCCAATCAATCGCTCGAGCGTCTTGTCGACACTCCGGTCATTGGGGTGGTCGATGGCCGCTTCGGCTTCGGTCAGACAATGGCGCCAATGGCCGTCGACGTCGGCCTTGAAAAGGCGAAGGCGACCGGACTTTCCGCGATCTCGCTACGCAATTCCGGCCATGTTGGTCGCGTCGGCGAGTGGGCCGAGCGCGCCGCAGCGGCAGGTTTCATCTCGATCCATTTCGTCAACGCCGCCGGTTCGATCCTGGTCGCGCCGTTCGGAGGCCTCGAGCGTCGGCTGTCGACGGCGCCGTTCTGCGTCGGCGTTCCGCGCGAGGGCGCCCCGCCCGTCGTGCTCGATTTCGCAACCTCGCTGGTCGCGGAAGGCAAGGTCAATGTCGCAAGCCACGGCGGCAAGCCGTTGCCGCCCGACGCTCTGGTTGGTCCTGACGGTAAGCTCTCCGGCGATCCCGCGCTGATCTATGGGCCACTGGCCTCGGAGGGGACTCGCGACCACACCCGCGGCGCCGGCGCCATCCGCGCCTTCGGCGAGCACAAGGGCTCCGGCCTTGCGTTGCTGTGCGAACTCCTGGGCGGATCGCTCACCGGCAATGGCGCGACTGAACCGGACCGTAAATTCTCGAACGGCATGTTCTCGCTCTACCTCGACCCGAAGCAAATCGACCCCGCGCATGTCTTCGACGCCGATATGACGCGCTATCTCGATTGGTTCAGCCAAGGGAAAACCATTCCTGGCCAAGCGATCTTCACGCCCGGCGAACCCGAGCGCGTGAGCCGCGCAAAGCGCACTCAAAGCGGCGTGCCGCTCTCGGACGAGGCGTGGGCGCTGATCACGGCGACGGCGCGAAGCGTTGGCGTGAACCGGGACGTCTCGTTCTGAGTTCAGCGCCTCCGAGCCTTGTGCCGATTTCGGACTGATCGTGCAATTTCCGGATTGGCCCAAGGTGAGCGCCGGCGCGCTTGCCCTGGCGGCGCTTGCGATCCCACGCTTCCGTTGGGGAACGGCATGGTCCCTGCCTCGTTTCATGCGATCCCAGATTAAGGGATCGACTGCGTCTCATTCCGGGACGCGTCATGGAGCGAGTCGTGGGAGATTCACGGGTGAAGCTTGCCGCCACGATGGAGCTCTACGCGTACTGGAACCGGTTGCGCGGCGCGCGCCGCGCGCCTGAGCGAAACGCGGTCGATCCCGGCGCGATTCGCGGCGTGCTGGCCGACACGTTCATCCTCGATTTCGACGATCAACGCGGCTTTCCGTTTCGGATCGCTGGATCACGAGCCAATGCGATTTTCCTCAAGGAGCTGCGGGGTCTGTCGTTCATGGACCTTTGGCGCGACGCCGATCGTGAAGAGATCGACTCAATTCTTCATTACGTTGCTGACGAAACGCAGGCTTTCGTCATCGGCGCCGAGGCCCGGCCGCCCGGTCTGGGATCCGTGGACATCGAAGTCATTCTGCTGCCTCTCCGTCATCATGGATTCACCCATTCCCGTGTCCTAGGCGGCCTTGCCGTCCATGCCGCGCCCACGTGGATGGGTCTGGTCGGGGCCGGACCGATCGCACTTACCTCGCTGCGCGCGCTTAATTCATCGACGCTGGAGACGCTGGCCCCAAAGGACTCTGCGCCCGCCAGCTTTTCCCTCCGCAATATGCCGAGGCGTTACAAACATCTGTTTGTCTATTCCGGCGATCGGCCGTCGACCTGACGCTGCGACATGCGCCGCGCGTAACAGCGCCTTAATCCCTTAAGGCCTATGGTCACCGCGCTTGCCGCGCTGATCGCGATTCCTTGAGGGGCGCTCAACGATCGCGTTGGCCGGCGCCTGAGAATTCGAGGAGCACGCGGCCCATGGGCGCGTTGGCATGGAAACTCCCGGAGCCGGAGCAAGCGGAGCGCCGGCAGGACCAGCCCGTCAAGGTGCGGCTCCTGGGACGATTCATGCGGTCCGACCGTAAAGAGTTCGACTGCGAATCGATCGATGCGTCTCCGAGCGGTATTGGTTTTTCCTCGAGCGCTGGAGTTCAACCCAACGAGCGCATCGTCGCCTATCTCAACCAGATTGGACGCGTCGAGGGACGGGTGACGCGGATCTTTCCGGGCGGATTCGCGATCCAGATGAGCGTGCCGCCCGCCAAGCGCGACAAACTGGCGAGCCAAATTGCGTGGCTCGCAAACCGGCAGTCGCTCGGTTTGCCCGACGACCGGCGCCATGAGCGCATTGCGCCACGCGATCGGTATACGATCCTCAGGCTTCCGAATGGACGCGAGTTCACGGCGACCCTGATCGACATCTCGATGTCAGGGGCGGCGCTCAACGTCGACTGCGAGCCCCCGATTGGCGCGCGCGTCACGGTCGGCGAAACGCCGGCTGAGGTCGTCCGCCATGTCAATTGCGGAATTGCGGTTGAATTTCTAAGCCCGCTGCCCGCCGACGAATTCGGCGAAAGAGTTCGAGGCGCTTTCAACACGTCGATCAGCTTCATCCCCAAGGCGTAACGGCGCCATTTCTCGACATAATGGGCGGCGGATTTCCTAAGCGTCGCGATCGCCGTCTCATCGAGCGTCCGGGTCGCTCTGGCGGGCGATCCCATGATGAGCGAATGATCGTCGAAAGTCTTACCTTCCGTCACCAAGGCGCCGGCGCCGACCAGACACCCGCGCCCGATCCTCGCGCCATTGAGCACGATCGCGCCCATGCCGATCAGCGACCCTTCGCCGATCGCGCAGCCGTGCAGGATCGCGTTATGGCCGATCGTGCACTCTTCGCCGATCGAGAGCGGCGATCCTATGTCGGTGTGCAGCGTGCAGGATTCCTGAATGTTGGTGCGCGCGCCGATGTTGATCGTTTCATTGTCGCCGCGCAGGACTGCGCCGAACCAAATTCCGACGTCGAGCCCAAGCATGACATCGCCGATCACGCTGGCGTTCGGCGCGATCCAGAAAAAGCCTTCAGGAGGCGTCGTGGGGCGACGACCATCGAGCGAATAGAGCGGCATGCGACCTACTCTTCGCCGTCGAGATCGACGTCCAGGATCGCCATCTGCAGCGTGAAGCTCGAAGCTGCGGGATCGTCGGCAGAGATGACGCCGAGAAAGTCCGGGCCGTTGTTCAGTTCGACCGAGTCCGTTTTCTTGAGCCGCCCGGCAATCGTCAATTTGTCGTTCTCGAACAGGCGGCGAAGGTAATCCTGCAACACGGGACGGCCTACCGGCACTTTCATCTCGAATGCGAACGAGCGGTCGCCGTCCTCGTCGTCGACCGTGATCGCTCCGAGCTTGCGTTCGCCAAGCAATACGTCGGCGGCTTCGCCCGACTTTGAATTCGGCGAGACCTGCAGCGTCGGCGCTCCAAAGGAACGGCGCAGGAACTCACGCAATTTCACAATTTCAGTTTTGTCCATGATTTCTCTCCGGCTCGCGAGCCGCGCGTGGAGGCTTGGCATGAAGAGACGCGGCCTTGCAATACGCCAAATCAGCGGCAAGCGTTATTTTTCGGCAAGCGTGAAGGGCCCGGATCTAAGGCGCCGAAGCCCGCTCTCTCACGGCCTTCCCCGCCCCCTTCAGGTACCGCGCCGCTGTAAACTTACGCTTCGAGCGCCTTTTCGGCCAGGATCTGGTTCATGTCGCGCGAGGGCTCGGCGCAGCCCGCTTCGCCAACGATGCGGGCCGGGACACCGGCGACAGTCTTGTTGTGCGGCACCGGGTGAAGCACCACCGAACCCGCCGCCACCCGGGCGCAATATCCGATCTCGATATTGCCGAGAATCTTCGCTCCCGCTCCGATCAACACGCCGTGGCGGATCTTGGGATGCCGGTCGCCGGTCTCCTTGCCGGTGCCGCCGAGAGTCAC
This sequence comes from uncultured Alphaproteobacteria bacterium, assembly GCA_963762335.1. Taxonomy (GTDB): domain Bacteria; phylum Pseudomonadota; class Alphaproteobacteria; order Rhizobiales; family Beijerinckiaceae; genus Roseiarcus. The sequence continues at coordinate 42,487 of CAVXKU010000032.1, forward strand.
GCCCTGCAGAATCGAGACGTTGTCTTCGATCACCGTCGTCTCGCCAATCACGAGGCTGGTGGCGTGGTCAAGAAATACGCCCTTACCGATCCGCGCGGCGGGGTTGATGTCGACGCCAAACGCCGCCGAGACGAGGCTCTGCAGGCTCAGGGCGAAATCGCGCTTGCCCGCCTTCAGGAGCCAATGGGACAGGCGGTACGCCTGCAGCGCCTGGAAGCCCTTAAAATAGAGCAAGGGCTCGATCATTCTGAGGCAGGCGGGATCGCGATCGGCGACCGCCATGAGGTCAGCGTGGAACGCTTCCCCGATCGAGGGGTCGCGGGCGATCGCTTCCTCGAAGGTCTGGCGGATCAGCGCGGCGGGAAGATCTCGATGATCGAGGCGTGACGCGACCCGGTGCGACACCGCCCCTTCGAGCGTGTCATGGTTGAGGACGTTCACGGCAAGAAACAGCGCCAACTCCGGTTCGCGCCGCGTTGCTTCTTCCGCTTCCTGCCGGATGCGGGCGAACAGCGGGTCGGCGCCCGCAATTCCGACGACCCGGGCAGTCAAACTTTGCGCCATGACGAACTCTCAAACTCGGGACCGAGCGATCCGGGACACTTTAGCACAGCGCCCAACCGGAGCGAAGACCTCCGCCAGACGCCCCAGAAAAGACCTGGCGCAAGCGCTCAATCGGGAATCCCGGTCGGCGGGCCGCTTTCCATGATCCAGCCGCAAATTGCAATCCCGAAGACAGGCGAGGCCTCCAACGCGCTGAGATATCGATGGTTCCGAGTAAGGCCCTGACGTCGATCCCATTCGCCCCGCCGACGTGGAACAAACTTGTTCGTCCGCGTGTTCAGTTACTCTGGTCGTCTGTCTCGGCGACGCTCGGACCCATACAGATGCGTCTTCTTCTTGCGATCATCGTCATCGTTTATTTGGTTGGCGTGGGCGTGGTCCTTTCGCCAATCATTCGATCCACATGGAGCACCGAGCCGGCGTCCGTTCTAGCGGACCGGGTTGTTCAAGCCTTGCCCGACGCGCTCACCTGGCCACTCAAGGCCGCGCACGCCTTCGCCGGCTCTTGAGCGATCGCGGACAAGTTTCAGGGCTCGATGATCGCGACCGCGCGCGTCCAACCGGCTGACGCGCCCTCGATTTTCGTTGGGAAGCAAGACACTGCGAAGCCTGTCGACGGCAGCGCTTCGAGGTTGTGCAATTTCTCGAGATGGCAATAGCCGACATGGCGGCCGGCCTTGTGACCCTCCCAGATGAGCGAGGCGTCATGCGTTTCGGCGTAGCGCTTGGCGGTGTGGATGAAAGGCGCGTCCCAGCTCCAGCCGTCCGTTCCCGTTACTCGGACGCCGTACTTAAGAAGATGCAGCGTCGCCTCCGCGCCCATTCCGCAGCCTGATGCGACATAATCGGGGCGTCCGTATTTCGCGCCAGCGCTCGTGTTGACCACCACGATGTCGAGTGGCTGCAGGGCGTGGCCGATGCGCTCAAGCTCTTCGTCAATGTCGGCGGCGGTCGCGACATACCCATCAGGAAAATGGCGGAAGTCGAGTTTCACGCCCGCCTGAAAGCACCATTCGAGCGGCACTTCATCGATTGTCCATGCACGTTCCCCCTCGTTCATTGTCGGATGATAATGCCAGGGCGCGTCAAGGTGCGTGCCGTTGTGGGTCGTCAATTGCACGCGTTCGATCGCCCATCCCTGCCCGTCCGGCAAATCCTCTTGTCTGAGGCCCGCAAAGAACGGCAGGATCTGGGCCAGGCTCTGCTGATGATCGATATACTCGATCTTCGGATTATGCCCCGGCGGGTCGGACACGACGTCGTTTCGCAGCGGCGCGGAAATGTCGATGAAGCGTCGAGCCATGGATCCTTATCCCCCCTCGTTCTCGCAGGCTGGCTAACGCCGTTAGCCGTGGCCGGCCGTCCGTCAGCTCGAGCGCCGGGCCAGCGAAAGCCATAGGCCCCCGCCGATGAGAACGGTTCCGGACACCCGCCCAAGAATTTTAACTCGCGACGGCTTCATGAACCACGCGCGCCCCATGCCGGCCGCGATCGCCCAGGCGCAATCCAAGGCGCCCGCGATCAGCACCGAGGCGACGCACATCGCGGCGAGCTGCGGCCCAGCCGGCAGGTGCGGATCGATGAACTGCGGCAGGAAGGCGGTGAAGAAAACGATCGTCTTTGGATTCGACAGCGCGACAAGCAAGCCTCGCACGAAGCGCGTGCGGCCGGTCTCCGGCGCCTCCTCGCTCCCCTCCCCTGCGTGGCGCCACGCCTGCACGCCGAGCCATATGAGATAGGCCGCGCCTGTCCATCGCAACGCGTTGAACAACAGGTCCGCGTGTGCGTGGACCCAGTTGAGCCCTAGCGCAATCGTCGTCAGCAGCAGGGCATTGCCGAGAGTCGTGCCCGCGACGGTCGTCAGGGCGGCGCGCACGCCGCGGGTCGCGCCGGTCGAAATGACAAGAGTGACGATCGGTCCCGGCACGATGATCAGAACGACCGTGATCAGGAGGAAGGCCGTGAAGAGTTGGCTATTCATGTCTCGTTGCTCCGCCCTTGCATCTTTACCGCTAGGGCGCGCTCCAGAACAGCCCGACCGTAAGCGCGACGCCTATGGCGACAACGGCGAGCTTCAATAGCTTCTCGTTGACGTGTCTCAACATCAAGGCGCCCGCCCAACCTCCGAACGATGCGCCGATCGCCGTCACAAGCGCTTGCGGCCAATGCACGTCGCGAGAAAAGACGAAGATCGCAACAGCGGAGGCGTTGATCACGCCAGCGAGAATATTCTTTGCCGCGCCGGCATTGCGTAGCGCGACACCGGTCATCGTCAGCGCAGCCATCATCAAGAGGCCGATGCCGCCGCCAAAATAGCCTCCGTAAAGGGCGATGAAGAATTGCAGCACGCCCGCGCTGCGAGGCGACAAATGGGTCTCGTCCGGTAATGGAGCTTTACGAAAAAAGCTGCCCCAGGCGAAGAGCGCGGTCGCAAACAGAACAAGCCAGGGCACGAGGCGGGCGAAGATCGACGGCGGCGTGGCGAGAAGAATGAGCGCGCCGAGTCCACCGCCGACGAGGCTGATGATGAACAGCCGCCGCATCGTGAGCCCAGTCGGACTCATCGCATCCGCGCGGCCCGTGAAGCCGGTGACGAGCTGCGCGGGAAACAGCGCCACGGTCGAAGTGATGTTGGCGGCGCGCGCGTCCATGCCGGTCAACATGAGTGACGGAAGGGTGATGAACGAACCGCCGCCGGCGAGCGCGTTCTGCACGCCAGCCCAGATCGCGGCGATGAAGAGGATGATTAGAGCTGTCATCACGAAATTCTTTGGACTAGAGCCCGCGCGCGCTGCCGATGCGGCTAGCCGTTCTAGAGTGAGCCGCTAATGGGCGGAACGCATTTTTGCGAAGAACGCATAAATGGCGACGCGCGGGTTAAGCGCCCAGGACAGGAATCTCTGGCGGCAACGGCTAAGCCGGTGGCTTCGCACGGCCAGTCGCAAGCTGTCATAAAGCGGACTGGCGGCGGCATTTATAAGACGAGATACCGACAGCGCTGGTGGCTCGGTCACGAAGATTTGAAGCGTCTCTGTCGTTGACTTGTCGACCGTGCGGACCAACGCTTCAGGCAAGGAGATTTTGGCGGGGACGTCTTTCTTCGCCTGCGGGAGGAAGAAATGAAAGCCAAGCTGCTTTTGTCTGCCGCGGCCATCGGGCTATGTGCAATTTCGCCCGCGCTCGCCGAGACCGTTACGATCCCCGTTATCCCGGGCTCCCTGGACGGAGTCGACGGTGGCGATGGCGGCGCCGCCACGGCAATTGCCAACAGCCTCGCCGACTCCGTTAACTCGGCGAACGCGACGGGAGGCGCGGGCGCCGAATTCGTCGGCCCCCCCGGGAACGGCGGTAATGGCGGCGCGGCAAGCGCATCAGCGACCACGACGACGACTGACGCCTCGGGAAACAACTCAAGCCTGTCGGTTGCGAACGGCGGTAGCGGGGGAATTGGTTTCGCGGGGGGCAATGGGGGCGCGGCGACGGCATCCGCCGCCACAACGGCGTCCGGCGCCTCGGGAAACAGCTCGAGCGTGTCGACCGCGACGGGCGGGAGCGGAGGCTCTACCCGTCGACGCCGCCGGCGGCGCCGGAGGCGCAGCGAACGCATCCGCCACCACTATGGCGCCCGCCGCGGCGGGAACTGTCTCAGCCACGTCAACCGCGACAGGAGGCGCCGGCGGAGGAGTCTCGCGCACGGGGGCTGGAGTTCCCGGAGGGAACGGCGGCGATGCAACGGCGGCAGCTTCGGCGATCGGCGGCAGCGGCCCAGTCAACGTGTCGGCCAGCGCCATCGGCGGCAACGGCGGTTCCGATGGTGGCGCGGCGGCTCGGCCCAGCTGTCTAATGGCGGGACTGGGCCGGCTGTCTTCGGCCAATCCTCAGGCGGCCCGGTCGTTGTTCAAGGATCGGCGACGGGCGGAAATGCCGACCCACAGTTGGGCGGAAGCGGAGTGTCGGTTACGCTTTCAAACGCCGTCGGCGGGTCGACCAGCGGAACGTTGACCTTGACGCAGTCGGCCACGGGCGGAAACGCGGGAGGCGATGCGTCTGGCGGCGACGCTGCCAGCATCTTGACCGGAAGCAACCCATCTGGCGCGAGCGCCTATTCGCTGACCGCCAATGCGGCCGGCGGAGTAGGTGGAGGAGGAGGGTTCGGCGGCGAGGGAGCAGGAGGCTCTGCAACCGCGGCCGTCGCCGCGGCAAGCTCAACCGACCATGGCTCCGTCACCGCGACGACATCTGCGACCGGCGGAGATGCGGGTAGCGGCGCGGTGGTCGGGAACGGAGCGGCTGGCGGGGTTGCGACGGCGACGTCGACCGCGACGGAAAGCGGTGCTGGCGGCGCCGCACATTCCTTAGCAACCGCCACGGGCGGTTTCGGAGGCGCCGAGATCGACGTTATAGGCGGAAACGGCGGTGAAGCGGACGCAGGCGCCACATCGACAGCCACGAATGGAGGGACCGCGTCGGCCGGAGCCATGGCGAGCGGCGGCGCAGGGGGTTCAAACGCAGAAGGTACAACCGGGGACGGCGGCGCGGCCAACGCAACCGCCTCAGCGACCTCTTCGACCGGCGGCGCAGCCAACGCGACAGCGATCGGCGGCACGGCCCCTGGAGCAACAGAGACCGACGTTGAGCCCGGCAGGGGAGGCGCCGCCAAGGCTTCCGCCGTATCGCAGGTTCTCGACGCGGGAAACTCCGCCGCAAACGCTGGCGCTACTGGCGGAAGCGGCGGCTTCTCCAGCTCCGAATTCTCTGGCGGCTTGGGTGGCGACGGGTCGGCCTCGGCTGTGTCCTCGACGAAAACCGGTTCGGCATCGGCAGACGCAACCAGTGTGGGCGGCGCAGGCGGCGACGGCGGCGCCGCTTTTTTTGTCTCCTCCAATGGCGGGAACGGCGGTAATGGGTCCGCCAACGCGAGCGTCCACTACGGCGAGCGGCGCCGCGACCGCCACTGCCACCGCTACCGGCGGCGTGGGAGGCGGCGCTGACGGCTTCACCGGCGACGGCGGGAATGGCGGCGATGGCACAGCCAACGCCAGCTCGACCGCGACAGGCGGCCCCGCCACCGCGACCGCCATCGCTACGGGCGGTGCAGGCGGCCGGGTAGGCGGCGGGACGGGATCTGACGGCGTGGCCGGAAAGGGTGACGCCACCGCATCGGCGACCACCAGCGGCGGCGCGAAGGCGCAATCCCTCGCCACCGCGACCGGCTCCGCTGCGCACGCGCAATCAACATCGCAGACGAGTGTGGGCGGGATCACCGCCAAAACCGTCGCATCCTCGAGCACGGACAGCACGGCGACAACCAATGCGATCGTTCAAGCGGGCGATGGCCAAATGCTCGTCAACCCGGGGCAGTCGGCATATTCCTTCGCAACCGCCCTGCCCGCAAAATCCTATTCCACCGCGCTCGTTGGCGGCGCGAGCAACGTCGCAGGCGCCCTGCTTGGCGCCGGCGACGCTGTATTTGGAACCTCCATCCTTGGCGCCAATCTCAGCGGCGACGGATCCGTCTCGAACACCTATAGCGCGAGCTCGACGTTCGATTTCTCGTACAGCGGCAATCTCGTTCTCGGGCTGATCGCTCCGCTCGACGGCGCGCCGACCGACTTCCAGCAGATCGAGTTCTCCGTAACGGTGGACGGAGCGGAAGTCGTCGACGAGGTCTTCACCAGCCTTGCGGCGGCTGATCTTTTCTTCGGCGATCGCGTGCTCAGCCTCGGCGCCGTTTCCGGCGCCACCGACGTCACCTTTTCCTACGATCTCGTCGCCGGCGGCGCCGGCGGCTATGGCATGGATCTGGCCTTCGGCGGAGCGGTCCCCGAGCCGTCGACCTGGGCGATGATGCTGATCGGATTCGGCGGCCTTGGCTACGCAGCCATGAGGCGAAACGGAAAAGCTCAGTCGACGCCGCGCAAGTCGTCGACTTAATCGCTTCAGGCGAAATCTCGCGCTGCCGCCTTGTGCTCGGCGATCAGCGCGGCGAGATCGACCCCGACCGGCTCTCCGTCGACGACCCGCCACTCGCCCGCAATCATCACGCGGTCGGCGCGGTGCGCCCCGCACAGAACCAGCGCCGCGAGCGGATCATGCGCGCCCGAGAAGCGCGGCTCGTCGAGCTTGAACAAAGCGAGATCCGCCTCGTAGCCCTCGGCAATCCGGCCGATGTCGGAGCGACCGAGACAGCGCGCCGAGCCTTCCGTCGCCCAGCGCAGAACATCGCGATGCGTTACCTTGTCGGCGCCGTAGCGCAAGCGCCCGATCATCAACGCGTGGCGGATCGCCTCCATCATGTTTGAGGAATCGTTGGAGGCCGAACCATCGACGCCGAGACCCAGCGGCGAACCAGCGGCCTCGAGCTCGCACGTCCGGCAGACGCCGGACGCAAGCACCATGTTCGACGCCGCGCAATGGCAGATTCCGACTTTCGCCCTGCCGAGCCGCGCGATCTCCTCGGCGTTGAAGTGAACGCCGTGCGCGAGCCAGACGCGGCTCGACATCCAGCCTGTCTCCTCGAGAAGATCGACCGGCCTCATGCCATACATCTCAAGGCAGAACCTTTCTTCGTCCTCGGTCTCGCTGAGATGCGTGTGGAGCTGGCAATCGTAGCGCTCGGCAAGCCGCGCGCTTTCGATCATGAGAGCCTTCGAGATCGTGAACGGCGAACAGGGCGCGAGCGCGACGCGGATTTGCGCGCCGGGCCTCGGATCGTGGAACAGCTTCAGCACCCGCTCGCTGTCGGCAAGGATCGTATCCTCGTCCTGCACCACGCTGTCCGGCGGCAAGCCGCCGTCCTTCTCGGACAGGTTCATCGAGCCGCGCGAGACGGTCATGCGCATGCCAAGCGAGCGCGCCTCCTCGACTTCGATGTCGACCGCGTTCTCAAGGCCGTCCGGATAGAGATAATGATGATCGGCAGCGGTGGTGCAGCCCGACAGCATGAGCTCGGTCAACGCGAGCCGAGACGCGAGCCGCAAGTGGTTCGGCTTGAGTCGCGCCCAGATCGGATAGAGCGCGACGAGCCAGGGAAACAGCGCCTTGTTGATGGCGGACGGATGAGCGCGGGTCAGCGTCTGGTAGAAATGGTGGTGCGTGTTGATGAGCCCCGGCAGCACGACATGGCCCGAGGCGTCGAAGGTCGCGTCAATGCGCTCCGGCGTTTCGCCTTTTCCCACGCGCTCAGCGATTCGTGCGCCTTCGACAACGAACCCTCGCTCGGCGCTCTCGGCGAAAATGGCCAACGGGTCTTTGATCCAAGTCCGCATGCAGCCTCCTGAGCGAGGTAGGTAGTTTCCACAATTCTCCCGACTATGCCGAGGCTTTATGGTTTCGCAAAGTGAACCGTCACAATCTGTTTGAGCACTCGTATGCAAGCCTCGTTGCAGATTCAGTCCGACCGTTCAATGAGGCGCGAGAGTAGCATCGACGGCGCCGATCTTGCCCAATGGAATCCTTCGCTAGACGGCTTTCTGCCGGCGCGGGAAAATGAAACCGTGGTTTATGAGGACGGGGCCGTTCGGGTCACCTCGGTGAGCATTGCTCCCGGCTCGATCGAGAAACCGCGTCGCCATCGGCTTCCGTCAGTCTTCATCACGGGGTTTTACGAGGTGCTTTCCGCCAGTTCGATCGACGGCATGTCCGCGGCGTGCGCGCACGACCCAAATGTCACCACCCTTCATGAGACCAGCTCTCACGTCGCAGTCGGCTGGCCTGCTGCGCTAGAAAGCTGGCGAGACGCGCCGTTCAAATCCTTCGGGGAGATGTCCTGCGTCATGACGAAGTTCACAATCAAAGTCCGAGCATCGATCGCGCACATTGCGAGTTTGGAACGGGTTGGTGGAAAAATAAGAAACGGCGAGCGCTTCGCGTTCTCGGCGCTAGGAACGGAGATCTACGAAAAGCACGACGACAAATGGCTTATCGTGCATCACCAAACGAGGTCAGCGTCTGACGACGTGAGAGCGACAGGAGCTCCCGCCTTCCGCGAAAGAGCTCCCTGCTAGTCCTTCAATAGACGACGTTCGCTCACATCGGCGGATCGACGCCATTCGTGCCGACGGCGACAAAGCCTGCAGCCAGCGCGCCATCGTCGCCTCGTTGCGCAGGCACAAACACCGTGGCGCCGGGCTTGAGATCCGCCTCCGTAGCCGGGCCGAAAGTGACGATCGGGACGCCGTCAGGGATTGAGATCTTCTTCTCCTTGCCGCCGCTATAGGACAGATCGAGCGTCCGCCCGTCCACGCTCTTGACCGCGTTGGTGACCGTCGCATTGGTCATCGAGCTTTTCGGCTTCAGGTCCCAGGGGTAGCTGCCTTCGCCGGTCCCCTTCAGCGCGGGCGGAAAGACCAGCACTTCGATGGCTCCGTCTCCGCCTGACGCCGTGGGGAGTGAGGCGATGCCGACGAAATCGCCCGGCTTGATATCTTCAACCGAAGCCTTGGTGACGCCCGCCACCTTCCAACCCGGCTTCAGCATCAGCATGGCGTTCGGGCCTTCGCGAGTTTTCACGGTGAGCGTCGACCCTTCGAGACCGACCACCGTGCCGCGCACCCGGACGTTTTCGGCCGCCTGCGTCGGCGATGAAGCTGCGATTCCGAGGAGCGTCGCGACAGCGATCGCGCCGCCGAGATTTTGGAGCAATTTCCGGTTCATCTTTCAACTCTCCACATTGGGTTCTTAAAATTGCTTGGCGCAACGCCACCCACGCACGACCGAGACCTCGACCTTGGGCCTTACGCGATAACGGTCGAGGCCCGCAGTTTATTCGATCTGCGTACGCGAGTCCGTATTTTTGCGGGCGCGCCCAATCCTAGTCCTTCCCATCGTCCCCGAGGTTTCTCTTGGTCGGCCCACGAGCGCTGACCACTTCCACGTGGCGGCCGCGAAGGATCGCCATTTTGGCTACTCCAGTCATCGCTGAACCCGCGTCAAGATTAAGGCGGTAGCCCGCGATCTGGTCTGCGTGCGAGGCCTTGGGACGAGCATCGTTCGGCGTGTGGCCGTGGATTACGAAATAGCCGCTGAAGCCCTCCGGCCCCGGGCGATGATCGAGGAACGGCCGGCGAACCCACGCCCAATGTTGGTCTTGGTCAAGCTTGGTGAGGGGGATGTTCCAGGGAGCTGCGAGAAAAGCCTCGAGTTCGATTGAGGGTTGACGCCTGCATGGACAAACAGAACCTGGCCCGAGCGCCAGCTCACCCGCGACGACGCGAACCAGTCGCGCACGCGCGCAGGCAGCGACGCGCGCGCCTCCGTCAGCAAATCATCGATATATTCCGGCGCCGCCTCGGTCTTGAAGAACTCCGAGATCGTCCGATCGCCGCCGTTGGCCATCCAGGTTTCGAAGGCGTCGATCGCATCGTCCAAAGGCGTTTGGAAATCGAACGCGAGGCGCATGAGCGCCTCGTGGTTGCCCATGAGGACAATCTGTTCGTCAGCGCCGATACGCAATTTCGCTCCGGCCGCAAGATCGATCGCCCCAAGACTGTCGGGTCCACGATCGATGAGATCTCCGAGAAACACGATCACGCGCTTATCGCGAAGCTTGGGCTCGCGCGCAGCCTCGTCGATCAGCGCGGCGAGCAGATCGCTGCGTCCGTGAATGTCGCCAACAGCGAAAACTTCGACCTCAGGGCTTACGCTCAACGGCAGCGAAAATTCTCGGCGCTCGACGACTACGGACATTGATCGATCTTAGGCTGAGGCGTTGTGAATGACTAACATTGCACGGCGGCGACTGCACACGCTAGGATTGCAAGATGTTTCTCACTTTCTTCGCCAATCTGCGCCAAGCGCGTGTGCCGGTGACGCCGCGCGAGTACCTCGACCTCGTGAACGCGCTCGATTGCGATTTGGCTCAGACGTCGGTCGACGAGTTTTATCGACTCGCACGCGCTATCCTCGTCAAGGACGAGCGCAATCTCGATAAATTCGACATCGTCTTCGCTACGACCTTCAAGGGCGTTCTGAACATCGACGCTGCAGTTGAGGCCAAGGACTTGCCGGAGGAGTGGCTGCGGCGAATGATCGAGCGATACCTCAGCGCCGAAGAGCGAGCCCAGATCGAGAAGCTTGGCTTCGACAAGCTGATGGAAACGCTGCGCCAGCGCCTCGCCGAGCAGAAGGGTCGTCATCAGGGCGGCTCGAAATGGATCGGCACAGGCGGGACATCGCCGTTCGGCGCCTTTGGCGACCATCCTGAAGGCGTGCGCATCGGCCAGGACAAGGGCCGTCGCGGCAGCGCCGTCAAGGTCTGGGATCGGCGCGAGTTCAAAGACTTCGACGGAGACGCGGAGCTCGGGCCGCGCAACATCAAGCTCGCGCTGCGACGGCTTAGGCGCTTCGCACGCGAGGGCGCGCCAGACGAGCTTGATCTCGACGGGACGATCAAATCGACCGCCGACAAAGGCTATATTGACGTCCAGATGAGGCCCGAGCGACGCAACGCCGTCAAGGTGCTCTTGTTTCTCGACGTCGGCGGCTCGATGGATTGGCACGTGGACGAAGCCGAGCAACTGTTCTCGGCGGCAAAGAGTCAATTCAAGCGGCTCGAGCATTTCTACTTCCACAACTGCCTCTACGAGAGCGTGTGGAAAAACAATCGCCGCCGTCACGACGAGCGCGTGCCGACGTACAATCTCATCCATTCCTACCAGCGCGATTATCGCGTCGTCTTCGTTGGCGACGCCTCGATGAGTCCGCACGAGATCATGGCTCCCGGCGGCTCGGTCGAGCATCTTAATCCAGAGCCCGGAAGGGTGTGGCTGGAGCGCGCGATTCTCGCCTGGCCGCGCACCGTATGGATCAATCCGACGCCGCCGGGCGCCTGGAATCACTCGGTGTCAACGACGATGATCTCCGAGATTTTTCAGCATCGGATGTTCCCGCTGACCCCGGACGGGGTCGAAGCCGCGATGCGGGCGCTGGCCGTCTGACGCTCATGCCTTCGCGATCGCGCTGCTGCGTCATTCCCTGACCACCAGCACCGAACATTGCGCATGGCGCACGATCGTCTTGGCGTTCGAGCCAAGGAGATAGTCCGACATGACCGGACGATGCGAACCAATGACGACGAGGTCGGCGCCCCATTCCGAGGCTTCCTGTAGGAGTTCGTGATAGATCCCGCCCGCGCGCGTCGCGGCGCTTTTGCGCTCGGGAGGCAAAACGACGCCGGCGAGAATCGCGTCGAGCGAATCTTTGGCTCGATTCGCCTGCTCGACGTCGAAGTCGACCGGCACATACTCCATGAACGTGGCCGGTATGACTGGCTGGACATTGACCAGCCTCAAGTCGCCTCCACTCACGTTCGCCAGCTCCACCGCCTGCGTCAGCCCCTTCGGAGCAGGCGTCGGCTCGGCGAGATCGACCGCAAGAATAATACGCTTGTACATGACCATTTCTCCTTCGGCGCTTGAACGTGAGGCGGTCTTTACTGTCTGGCAAGCCTCGTGCGGCAAATAGTCTCAGGCCCTGCCGAATCGCTCCTGGGGCGGCCGACCGATCGCGTCTCGACCCCGTGACGATAGTCATTGTTCCTTCGCCGATGGATCGCTATAAGGCCGCAAAATCTATGCGGAAACAGGGATCGCTAATGAACGACGTCTCCGTTGAAACTTATAAACCGTCGGACGACGAACCGTTCATGAACGATCGCCAGCGCGAATATTTTCGCCGTAAACTTATCGCCTGGCGCGAATCGATACTGGCCGAAAGCCGCGATACGCTCACCGCCTTGCAGCAGGAAAGTGAAAACCACCCCGACTTCGCCGATCGCGCCTCCTCGGAAACCGACCGTGCAATCGAGCTTCGCGCCCGCGACCGCCAACGCAAGCTAATCTCCAAGATCGAGGCCGCGCTGACCCGCATCGACGATGGCTCCTATGGCTATTGCGTCGAGACCGGAGATCCTATTTCGCTCAGGCGGCTCGACGCGCGTCCGATCGCAACTCTGTCGGTCGAGGCGCAAGAGCGCCATGAACGGCGCGAGCGGATTTATCGCGACGAGTGAGTTCGCGCGTCATCGGGCATGGACATCAACGCCGCTTACGCAAGGAAAGCCTGTCGCGCGATCAGGTCACATTCGGCGACAGGGGTCTTACGATCAAGCTCATCGCTAACCGAACGTCAGCGCACTCGAGCGTTGTCCCTGGACACTTCGGCGTCTCACGCAATCGCTTACAGGTGCGGCCGCCCCGCCTCGCGCTTAGATCAGAGGCGATGCGACCATAAGGCAGGCCCTGTATCAGTCGGACTTCTCCCGCCCGAGCAAGCGCGCCATTTCCGCTTCCAGCGAATCGAGATCGGCGAAGGGATCGTCGGCTTTCGGTGGCGGCTTGGCGCTCGGCGTTGAGGTCGTCTTGTCCGACGGCGCGCGCGTGTCGGTCATTTTCTGCGGCCCGTCTGACGTAGGAGCGGAGGGCGGAGCCTTCGGCGCCGGCCGCGCTTGGGCTAAAGTGGCGGTCGCCGCGGGGACGGTCACCGTCGGCCCCGTGACCGGCTCCGTTTTCGCCGACCCCATAGCCAACTCCCGATTCACGACTGCGGGCTCTGGTTTCTCTGAACCCCGAGGCGTAGCGGGCGCGACGGCAGATGTCGCCGGCGGAGTGGTTGCGCCTCTTGGGGCAGTCTGTTCAGGCGCGCGAGCGGTCGCCCGGTTCGCGGCCACGCTGGCCGGGACGATCGGCGGAGGCATCGCCGGACGCACGGGACGGGCCTCCACTTGGCGCGGGGGCGGCGAACTCGCCGGCGCCGATCCCCGGCTCCGGCGCTTGCGTTGGCGGCTGTGGGGCCGAAGGGCGTGGCTGTTCTGGCGCGACTGGTTTGGGCGCCGGTGCGGAAGTTGGGGCGACCGGAGAGGTTTGGGCGGCAGGAGGCGGGAACGGGCGCCTGGGTGGAAGCAGGCGCGGACGGCTGGGCGGGCGCAGGCGCCTTCGGGACAACAACAGGCGCCGGAGCGGGTTGCGGCGGGGAAACGGGAACCTTCGCGGCCACCGGCGCCGGCGCTTCGGGGATAGCTTGCGCTGGCAACGGGACCTGCCGCACAGGTGCGCTCGGCACGAGAAGCGGGGAAGCCTGGGTGTTCTCACGCGCCGAGACCGCCGCGCGATTGATCTGCAACTCAACGAGGACGTCGTTCGGCCCGCCAATCATGACCAGATGTTCGACATTGTCGCGCCGGACCAGCACCAGCTGCCGCTGCCCGTCGAGGCTGAATGCATCGACAAGCCCGAGCCGAGGCTGGCGGGTTCGTCCCCCCGGGACGCGCAGCCGGTGTGCAAACGCCAGCCGATAAACGAGCGCAAGCACGATGAGTGCGGCGATGCCGCAAGCTAAGAGAAATCCGATCTGAAGGACCCGATTGTCCGCGAACGGAAGCTCATTCAACCACTGCATGCTTGATCCAAGACTTTCGCCGTCGGGCGCCCGACCAACCGCAATTCAAGTTCGTCAGCCGAACGAGATTCCTGCGCCCCGTGACGCACAGTCGCGCCGCCCATCGAGCCGGCCTCGCGCATCACCGCGCGCCCGAATCCGATCGACGCGCGCCCAATGTCACATTTCATAACAAATTGCGATCCCGTTGAAAACTGCGGGCCTAACCGCACTTTCGCCGGGTTGAACGCGCCGCCGTCAAGACACGGCTCGCGGCCCATGGTAGCACAACTCGATGGCGATCAACTCGGCGCGTTCGTCAGACCCATGTTGATGCAATGTCCTTAGGGGCCTGATCCTCAAATGAAATCTCCGCCGCCTGCACCGGTGGATAGAATCGAGCGAACGGTCAATCCGGTCGCGCTGGCGATTTTGCTCGTGTGTCTCGCTGGCGCGCTTCTAGCTTTGTGGCTCGCGCCGAGCGCCATTGGCGCGACGCTCATGACCTGGATGATCGTCATCCTCGCCATCTGCGGCGCTTTCGGGTTGCTGCTCTACGCCTTCGGTATGTTGCAGTTTCCCACCCGAGCGGCGCGATTCGACACCACCAAAGCCATCGCCGACTCGAGTCCGGACGGCCTTCTGGTCACCGACCGCGAAGCTCGAATCGTTTATGCTAACGAAGCTTATCGGGCGCTCTCTGGCGCGCCCGCAGCCAGCGATCTGCGTCCGGTCGAACGGCTGTTCACCGGCTCGCCCGACGTCTCGGAATCCGTCTATCGTCTGTCGCAAGCCGCGAAATCGCGGGCGCGAGCTAGCGAGGAGCTTCGTCTCTCCCCCGCACCAGGTGGCCAGGGCGAGGTCGCTTGGTACCGTATTCGCGTTCGCCCGCTCGAGGGCGTCGTCAGGGACGACCTGATGGTATGGACGGTTTCGGACGAGACCCGCGACCACGACCGGCACGAAACGTTCTTCCAGGATCTCCAGCACGCGATCGACTATCTCGACCACGCGCCCGCAGGCTTTTTTTCCGCCGAGCCCGACGGCTCGATCGCGCATATGAACGCCACCTTGGCCGGCTGGCTCGACTACGATCTCGCCCAATTCAGCGTTGGCCGGCTCAAGATCGACGACATCGTCGCCGGCGACGGCGGCGCGATGCTGACCATGATGTCTGGCCCGCCAGGCGACGTGACGACCCAGCAGTTCGATGTCGACCTTAAGCCGCGCCAGGGCCGGCTCTTGCCCACACGCATCCTCCATAAGGTTGCATTCTCTGGCGATGGCGCTCCGGGCCCCTCGCGCTCGGTCGTGATCAATCGAGCGCCTGGCGACATCAAAGGAGAGGACCTACGCGCCGCGGAGGTGCGTTTCGCGCGCATTTTCAATTCGACGCCGGTGGCGATCGCAGCGGTGGACGCAGCAGGCTCGGTGTTGCGTCCCAACGCCGCATTTGCACGCCTCGCTCAGGCTTCGTCCAAGAGCGACGTCGCCAAGGGGCGGTTGTCGATTATCGATCTTGTCGCCGAGCGCGACCGCGCAGCACTGAGCGCGTCCATTGAGACGGCGGCCCACGGAGAGGGCGAGATCGCGCCTCTCGACGTTTCACTGGAAGGAACCGGCGCCGCGCGTTCGGCGCGTCTTTTCGTGTCCGCCGCCGATCCCCGCAGCGACGAAGGCGCTAGCGCGACCATCTTCGCGCTCGACACGACAGAACAGCGCACCCTGCAAGAGAATCTCGTGCAGAGCCAGAAGATGCAGGCCATCGGCCAGCTCGCCGGCGGAGTCGCCCATGACTTCAACAACGTGCTGACTGCGATCATCGGCTATTCCGATCTTCTGCTCGCCAATCACCGCCCGACCGATCCGTCCTTCCAAGACATCATGCAGATCAAGCAGAACGCCAACCGGGCGGCTGGCCTCGTGCGACAATTGCTCGCATTTTCGCGCCGTCAAACGTTACGTCCCCAGACGCTGCAGCTTAATGACGTGCTGTCGGAACTGCAGATGCTGCTGCGCCGGCTTGTCGGCGAAACGATCCAACTCGACGTCGTGTACGGGCGCGACTTGTGGGAAGTGAAAGCCGATCTCAATCAATTCGAGCAGGTGATCGTCAATCTCGTCGTCAATGCGCGCGACGCTATCCAGGACGACGGCAAGATCACGCTGCGCACGCGCAACTTTCCGGCGTCCGAATGCGGCGAACTTAAAGAAGTGGATGTCGCTCGCCGCCGATTACGTGCTGGTCGAGGTCGAGGACACGGGTCACGGCATTCCGGCCGAGGTCCGGGCCAAGATCTTCGAACCGTTCTTCACGACCAAGGACGTTGGCAAAGGCACCGGACTCGGCTTGTCGATGGTCTACGGCATCATCAAGCAGACGGGCGGTTACGTGTTCTGCGACAGCGAACCGGGCGCAGGCGCAACATTTCGCATTCTGCTTCCCCGGCGGCTAGGCGATGAGGTCGACGAGCCGGTCAAAACGGATGTTGTCAAGCCGGCTGCGGATCTGACCGGCCGGGGCGCGATCCTGCTGGTCGAAGACGAGGAGGCGGTGCGCGCTTTCGCCGCACGCGCTCTCGCCTCGCGCGGCTATACGGTGCTCGAGGCGGAGACCGGTCTTGACGCCCTGCGCGTCGTCGAGTCCGCAAGCGAGCCGATCGACCTCATCGTTTCGGACGTCATCATGCCGGAAATGGACGGTCCGACGATGCTGACTGAATTGCGCAAACGCGGACTGAACGCCAAGGTTGTTTTTGTCTCCGGCTACGCCGACGACGCGTTCGCACGCAATCTCCCGGAGGGTCAGGACTTCGTGTTCCTGCCGAAGCCCTTTTCGCTCAAGCAGCTCATCGAGACCGTCAAGGGCCTGATGAATTGACGACGGGGCGTGAGATGTCCGCTCGCTGGGCATACCTATGTCAAGGCGCCCGCGCCAGCGGGCCTCGAAGAATGCTCCAGAGTGAACGGCGAGTGGGTTTCGCAGCATCCGAGCGTCGTTCAGACGCGCCTTCGGCGCTCCTCACGACGAGGAGTGCATGATGCGTTTTGAAGGAACCGCCGCCTATGTGGCGGGCGATGAACTGAAGACCGCCGTCAACGCCGCGATCGCGCTCGAGCGTCCGCTCTTGGTCAAGGGCGAGCCAGGCACGGGCAAGACGCTGCTCGCGCAGGAGATCGCGGGCGCAATTGGCGCTCCCTTCATCGCCTGGCACGTCAAGTCGACCACGCGCGCTCAGCAGGGCCTGTACGAATATGACGCGGTGTCGCGCCTGCGCGATTCTCAGCTTGGCGATCCGCGCGTGTCCGAAATCGCCAATTATATTCGCCGCGGCAAGCTGTGGGAGGCCTTCGTTTCGCCCGTTCGGCCCGTGCTGCTGATTGACGAGATCGACAAGGCGGACATCGAATTTCCCAACGATCTCCTGCTTGAGCTCGATCAGATGGAGTTCCACGTCTACGAGACGGCGGAAAGAGTGCGGGCGCGCCTGCGGCCGATCGTCATCATCACCTCCAACAACGAGAAGGAGCTGCCCGACGCTTTCCTGCGTCGCTGCTTCTTTCACTACATCCGCTTTCCCGACGCCGAGACGATGCGCCGAATCGTCGAATCGCACTATCCGTCGATCAAGCCGCGGCTGGTGGAGGAGGCCATGCGATCGTTCTTCACGCTGCGCGAGACGCCGGGATTGAAAAAGAAACCGACCACGTCGGAGCTGCTCGACTGGCTCAAACTTCTGCTCAACGAGGACATTTCGCCCGAGACGCTGCGCGAGCGCGACGCCAAGAAACTGATCCCGCCCCTTCACGGGGCGCTCTTGAAGAATGAGCAGGACGTCCATCTGTTCGAGAAGCTCGCCTTCCTGAGCCGGCGGGAGCGATAGGGACGAGTATGTTTCAGCTATGAAATAGGGCCGCTACAAGCGCTCGCCGAACGTCCGGTCCAGTGATATGCGTAGCAGGAACGAAAGGGACGGACGATTGTGACACTTGGCCCGGGCATTTTCTACAAATCGCGAAGTAAGCGCGCGCTATCTTTTGAGCGGTATCGCCTGGACGGCGAGTCCGTCGTTTGCGAGCGCGTTACACCGAACGCGCGGTCGCCCACCGCCCCTCAGGTCAAGCTTCTGCAGACGTGGACGGTTGACGAGTTTATAGCCGCCAATGTGCCCCCGCCGGCCAAGGCGTCGTTTCAGGAATTCCTGAAGGAAAAACACAAACCATAGGCGCGAAAAACTTCGGCCGACACCCTCGGCAACGCCCGGAACATGGGAAGCGCCGCTTGCCAATCCTTGAGCCCCTGCGCAATCTTCATCCATGCGTCGACTCTTTCTCGTTCGTCACGCCAAGGCCGAGCCTTCCTCATTTGGGCGCGACGATTACGCGCGCCGACTCACTGACCGCGGGCGCGCCGACGCAAGGCGAGTCGCCGACGCGCTGGCCGCCCGGCGCTTTCTTCCAGACCTCCTGATCCATTCGGGCGCGGCGCGCGCCAAGCAGACGGCCGAGATTTTCGCCGCCACCTGGGAAGACAAGGTCGAGCTTGAAGAAGACGCCCGGCTTTACGACGCGAGCCTCGCGACGCTTCTTGACGGTTTGCGCGCGCTTGGCCAGGCGCGCCAACGCGTGGGACTGGTGGGACACAATCCTGGGCTTGGCGAACTGGCGACGGAACTCGCGGGTTCGAGCCGCCGAGCGAGAGCGCTTTGCTCAGAAATATCCGACCGGCGCGGTCACGGTTCTGGACTTCTCCATCCAGCGATGGGAGGAGGTCGAGCCCAATTCCGGGAGGCTGGCGCTTTACCTGACGCCTGCAGAACTCGAGGCGGATGGGGGTTAGCGCTTTGAGGCGTCAGCCCCCGACGGGTTCGAACCGATCGGCGCCAACAGCCTCTGCACCAACGCAGCCGGGGTCGCTCCCCGACCGTACTGCCGTGGCGAACAATCCATCATTTGCTTGAACTGGAGGGAGAAATTCTCCCCGACGTCAAAGCCGCCGGACACGCAGCTACATGTTGGCTGCGTGTTGGCCGCGCAAGGCCCCACTGTGCAAACCGGCAGGCGCCGCTTAAATAAGCTCGCCGGTTTCCCGCGCGGATAGTTCCTTGCCAGGTTTCAGCGATTTTCTCTTTGAGGCCGGGCTCGTCGCCCGCTCGATCGGCGATTATTTTTCCGGCGGCGCCCTTCGCCTCGGCGTGACCGGCCTGTCGCGCTCCGGCAAGACTGTGTTCCTCACAGCGCTCGTCAACAATCTGATCGCCAACGCACGCTTGCCGGTGCTGGCAGCGTCCGTCGAGGGCCGCATCACGCGGGTCCGGCTTGAGCCGCAGCCGGACGACGCAGTGCCGCGCTTCGCCTATGAGGAGCATTTGGCGAGCCTTTCGGGGCCAGATCGGCGCTGGCCGCAGTCGACCAGCCGCATCGCCCAGCTCAGGCTCACGATCGAATTCGAGAGCGCGGCTGGCTGGGGCTCCCGACGTTCCAGCCTCACGCTCGATCTTGTTGACTATCCGGGCGAATGGCTGCTCGACCTGCCGCTGCTCGACAAGAGCTACACTGAATGGTCGCGCGAAACATTGGCCGCAAGCCGGATTCCGGCCCGCGCGCCATTGGCGGAGAAATGGCGATCCGCGATGATCGGCCTCGACCCTCAGGCCCAAGCCGATGAGGACGCGGCGCGGCGCATCGCCGAATTGTTCACCGCCTACCTCAAGCGGGCGCGCGACGATGTGTATGCGCTCTCGACCCTGCCGCCCGGACGTTTCCTGATGCCAGGCGATCTCGCTGGGTCTCCGGCGCTGACCTTCGCGCCGATTCCGCTCAGCGACGACGCGGCGATCGCTTCCGGCTCGCTTGCGGCCATGATGGCGCGCCGTTACGAGGCTTACAAAGCGCATGTCGCGAGGCCCTTTTTTCGCGATCATTTCGCCCGGCTCGATCGGCAGATCGTGCTCGTCGACACGCTTTCCGCGCTCAATTCAGGTCCGGCCGCCATGGTCGATCTCGAGAACGCGCTCACGGATGTCATGCGCGCATTCCGCGCCGGACGCGCGTCCGTGCTGGGTTCGATCTTCCGTCCCCGCATCGACCGCATCCTGTTCGCGGCGACCAAGGCCGACCACCTCCACCACAAGAGCCACGACCGGTTGGAAGCGATCTTGCGCGCCCTGACCGCAAAAGCGATCGCGCGCGCGGAAGGGGTCGGAGCCGAGATCGACGTCATCGCGCTGGCGGCGGTTCGCGCCACCCGCGAGGCGCAAATCAAGACGGGCGGGGAGACGCTCGACGCCATCATTGGCGTGCCGGAAAAAGGCGAGACGATCGGAGGACAAGTGTTCGACGGCGTCGCCGAAGCGGCCGTCTTCCCAGGCGAATTGCCGGATGATCCGAATGCAATCTTTCAGGGCGACGCGATCGCCCTGCCCGAAGCCGACAACGACTGGCGATTCGTGCGCTTCCGCCCACCCCTGACGCAGCGCAGCGAACCTGCGCCGCAGATCCGTCTCGACCGCGCGCTGCAATTCCTGATTGGGGATCGGCTCGCGTGAACCCGCGCCCGCCCCGCCCCCGCGCTTTCCGCCTCGACGATTCGCGCGTCGCGGTCGACAGCCGGCCCGCGCCGCTCGCGCCTGACGCCTTCATTCTCTCGCAGCATGACCCGATCCCCGCGGGCGTTCCGGCGCCGATCGATGAAGCCGAGCTTGAGATCGAAGCCGCACAAAAATCGGGCCTTATCGCTCGCTCTCGCGTGACCCTCGGGGGGCTCGTCTGGTCGGGGATCGGGGGCTTGGTCTCGCTGGCCTTGGGCCTGTGGGCGACCGACCTTATCGAAGGACTGTTCGCGAGGGCGGAGTCGCTCGGAATCATCGGAGTTCTGTTCGGCCTGGTCTTTCTGGCCGGCGTGATCGGCATCGCGGCGCGCGAGATCATCGCAGTCGGGCGCCAGACGCGGATCGCGGAAATGCATGTCGCCTTCGCCCAGGCGCGCGCGGCCGATGATCGCGCCGCAGCCCGCCGACTCGTCGGCCAACTTGTCACGCTCTATAGCAATCGACCCGAAATGGCTCGCGCCCGCGCGCAGGTCGAGGAGGCGGCGCGCGCGATCATCGACGGACGCGACCTCATCGACTTCACGGAGCGCTCCCTCTTGCAGCCCCTGGACGCGAAGGCGCAAGCCGAGATCGCCGCGGCGGCGAAGCGCGTGTCGCTGGTGACCGCGATCAGCCCGCGCGCAATTCTCGACGTGGCGTTCGTGGTCGCCCAGATCGTGCGGCTCGTTCGTAGCATCGCCGAGATCTACGGCGGCCGGCCGGGCCTGCTTGGCCTTATCAAGCTTGCCCGCTCGATCGGCGCCCATATTGCGATTACCGGCGGCATGGCTGTGGGCGACAGCCTGCTTCAACAACTCGTCGGCCACGGGATCGCCTCACGCATCTCCGCCCGTATGGGCGAAGGCGTACTCAACGGCCTGCTCACCACGCGCGTAGGGCTCTCGGCCCTTGCCGTCTGCCGGCCCGCGCCCTTCTCGGTCGACAAACCTCCCGGCGTGTCCGACGTCGCGCCATTCCTGTTCAGCAAAGGGGAACCGGAGAGCAAGGGCCGGGGTTGAGGGCGAAGGCGAACGCGAACGCCTGCCCCTCAATCCACCGGCTCGAGCCCGCTCTGGCCCACGTTCGCCAGCACTCCGGTGTGGACGTCGAACCAATAGCCCTGCAGGATAAGCCGGTTGGCGGCGACCGCCTCCGCGATCCAGGGGAAGGTCATGAGATTGGCGAGCGAGAGGCGAACGACCTCGGCCTCGATCCGTTCGAGACGCCCTTCGGGCTTGTCGCCCGCGGCGACCAAGGCGGGCTTCCCGATCTCCACCCACGTGGCGATGAAATCCTGCGCCTGCGGCGGTGGGCCATAGACCATCGCCTTTACGCCCCCGCACTGCCCGTGCCCCATCACCACAAGGCGCGGAATCTTGAGCACTCTCACGCCGAATTCGAGCGCCGCGCTCGTTCCGTGATGAGCGGGGTCTGGGTTATAAGGTGGAATGAGCGCCGCAACATTGCGGATTACGAACAATTCGCCCGGCACGGCGCTGAATATGGTTTGGGGATCGACACGCGAATCCGAGCAGGCGATGACGATCGCCTCTGGGCTCTGCCCCCAGTGGGCCAGCGCTTCATAGCGCGCGCGCTCGGCCGGCCATACGTCGGCGCGAAATCGGCGGTAGCCCTCGATCAGGGGGTCCATTGTTCCTCGCGGCGCTTGGACAAAATGCTGCACTGCGATAGGACGCCCGGACGAACAGTGCAAGGATGCGGACGGAAGCTGAGCAACGCCTAAGGGTTTCGCCGCGACTTGCCTCACCCGGGCAACAGGGGGCGGGCTTGACTGCCGGGCGCCTGGGCGGCAAACGAAAGATTGAATTCTCATGCCGGTTGCGTGCAACGCTCGTGACAGCCTTGATGGGACGCCTCCGCGCCCGATAACAAAACCATTTTTCAAGTAAGTTACGCCGAATGCGGGCCGGGCTCTGGTAAGCAGGACTCGTCGGCGATTACAATATCTGCGAGCCGGGGACGACGCATGTTGGACGAGAAAACCCCGCGGAGAGACAACAACTTCGGCACGCTGCGTCTATTGTTTGCGTCCGTGGTTATTCTTTCGCATTCCCCCGAGATACTCGACGGCAACCGAAGCCGCGAGCTGCTGACTAACATTTTTGGAACCCTGAGTTTTGGCGTAGTCGGGGTCGATGGCTTTTTCATTATAAGCGGCTATTTGATCACCAAGAGCTTTCTCTCGTCTCCCACTCTGCTCGATTACCTGAAACGTCGTGTCCTCCGCATATACCCAGCGTTTATAGTCTGTTTCTGGTTATGCTTGATCGTCCTCGCTCCTCTCGTCGGCGCCGGATTTTCCACGCTCCATCCATCCGCGCTCGTCCGTAACGCCGCGCGAATGGCGATTCTCTTGCATCCAAACGCCGACGGAATCTTCCCAGGCCTTCCAGTCGCTGCGCTGAATGGCTCGATGTGGACGATACCATACGAGTTTCATTGCTACCTCCTGGTCGTTGCACTGGGCATGGCGGGACTTTTAAAGGGATGGCTGCGCTATCTTGTACTCGTTTCAGTCCTGGCTGCCCTCGCGGTCTCGGGGGTTGCCGAAAGCCGGCCTACCTATGGCGTCTTTGCGACGCTTTTTGGCACGCTGGAGCAAAATCTTCAGCTGCTTCCCATGTTTGGAACAGGCGCCCTGTTCGCCCTTTTTGAGCGCAACATTGTCTACAGCCACCCGCTCGCGGTCTTAGCCGCGGCCGCGCTAATAATCTGCTTGTACTTTGCGCCTATCGTCCCACTGGCGCTCGCAATATTCGGGGGCTACCTGATCTTCTGGTTCGCCTTCCGATGTCCTATTCTTCGGATCAGCCGGTTTTCCAACAAAACCGATTTATCTTACGGCATCTATCTCTACGCGTGGCCAATCCAATCGACGATCGCGTTCGTCACTGCCCGCGCCATCAACCCGTGGGGGCTCTCGGCAATTTCCTTGGCGCTCGCCGTGACGGCGGCGTGGGCTAGTTGGACGTTCATTGAGAAGCCGGCTTTGGCTTTAGCTCATCGCCGAACTGCGGGCTTGCAAAACCCACAGCTGACCCCCGATCGCCCGCGCGAGGGCGCGGCCTGACCCGCGCCGTTTGCTTGGTTCGGCGATCTCCTTTTTGCTGGCGAAAGCATATAGGTTGAGGTTAGTTGCGCTCGGCCGTCAGGGGCCAGCAACAGCGAGAACGACAAATGATCCGCGTAGTCGCAGTCATCACCGCCAATCCCGGCCGCCGCGAGGAGCTTCTGACCATCTTTCGCGCCAATGTCCCGGCTGTGCGGGCGGAAAAGGGGTGCATTGAATATGCAGCCCATGTGGACGCGGCGGACATAGGTCCTCTCCAGACTCAGTTCGGGCCCGATACGTTTGTCGTTCTCGAGTTCTGGGAGAGCGCTCAGGCGCTCAGGGATCACGCAGCGGCGCCTCATATGAAGACCTACGGACAACGGGCGAAGGACTTGATTGCCAGCCGCACAATTCACGTGCTTTCGGCGAGTGATTGAGCAACGATCCCTGCCGTCCACGATTCGCACGAGCGCCCCTTTTAGCGCCGGCGCGGTCCTCGCGCTGATCCGTTACGGATCACCGCCGCGTTGGAAAAGCTCTGCGGCCTCCTCCGCCGCTCAGCGCCAGCCGCATGCTCGCCGTAATCCTACGCTAGCCGGCGCGCTATCCAGCGGATAAAGAAGAGCGAATGAGCCAAACGCGGCAATTGCTGATCGTAGACGACGATGCTGACCTGCGTCAGGCGCTGGTCGAGCAGTTGGTTCTGCATCCTGAGTTTGAGGTTCAGGCGGTCGAGACGGCTGAAGCAGCGCTCGACGCCGTCGCAACCACAACGCCCGACCTCATCATTATGGATGTTGGTCTGCCGGATCTTGACGGCCGCGAGGCGGTCAAGCGCATGCGCCGCGACGGGTACCGGCGGCCGATCATCATGCTCACAGCGCACGATTCCGACGCAGACGCCGTGTCCGGCCTTGATTCCGGCGCGAACGATTATGTCGGCAAACCTTTCCGGTTCATTGTGCTCATGGCTCGCATCCGTTCGCAGCTCAGGCAGTATGAAGCGAGCGAAGATGCAGAATTCCAGGTCGGCCCTTACACCTTCCGGCCGACGTCGAAAAACCTGGTCGACCCGCAGGGCGTCAAATTGCGGCTGACTGAGAAGGAAGCCGCCATCCTGCGTTACCTCCATCGCGCCGACCAACAGCCAGTGGCCCGCGAGACGCTGCTCAAGCATGTGTGGGGCTACAACGCCAACGTGACGACGCATACGCTCGAAACGCACATTTATCGTCTGCGCCAGAAGATCGAGAACAATCCGGCCGAAGCGCAACTCCTTGTCACCGAAGGCGGGGGCTACAAGCTCGTGGCGGCCGCGACTTCGACGGGACGAGCCGAGTGACGCTCGACGACGACGTCGCACGGCTCGCACGGACAAGGCCCTTCGATCTCCTTCCGCGCGAAGCGGTCCAGCTCATCGCCTTCTCGTGTGAAAAACGGCGCTTGAGGGCGGGCGAAGCGCTGTTCTTTCCGGGCGAGACGGCCGATTCCGGGTATTTCGTGCATTCGGGCGCGATCACCTTGGTCGAGGATCGAGCGGAGCCAAAGGGCGAGCGCCGCGTCGACGCAGGCTCGCTCATTGGCGAGAGTGCGCTCTATGCTCCGACCGCGCGCCGCGTCAGCGCCCATGCGGCCGAGGACGCGGTCGTGATGCGAATTCCGCGCGAGACGTTCCGGCGTGTGCTCACCGAATTTCCCGCGCGGGGCCGAGAAGATTCGCGCGGCCCTCGCCGCCAAAACGCGCCGTCTGGTCGACGGGCTGGAGGCGACCCGAATCAAGTCGTTCGAAGGTCCGATCACGACGAGACCTCGAGCCGCACAGTGACCGCCGAGCCGGCGAGCGGCCTTTCCTCTCTGCGCGCCCCGACGTCGGAAGATATCGACGCCCTTGCCCGGGCCGCGTTCGATAAGCTGCCATCTTCGTTTCGACGTTTGAGCGAAGGCCTGGTCATTCAGGTCGTCGATTTCCCTGATGACGAGACGCTCAGGGAGATGAGCGCCGAAAGCGAGTTTGATCTCCTGGGCCTCTTTCGCGGCCGTGGGCTCGCTCAACGCGGCGCGGCCGATGAGACGGGCGAACTGCCCAACATGATCTGGCTCTATCGTCGGCCGCTGCTCGACTTCTGGTGCGAGGGCGAGGACTCTCTCGACGAGGTCGTGACCCATGTTCTCGTCCACGAGATCGGCCATCATTTCGGGCTTTCGGACGACGACATCGAGGCGATCGAAGAGTCGGTCGGCTGATCGCGATTCGCTCGAAGGAAAAGCCTCGCAGACGACCGAAGGCTCGGAAAGGGCCGGAAATTCGGGCCTTCACAAGGGCGTCACGCAAGCTGTAGAGTAAGGGCGCGGCCGGATTCGGAGACGGGCCCGCGTCAACATGCGGAGGACGGAGCGTCGGTTTGACGGTTCATGTTCGCTCAGTTTCGCCGGGGAATTGTCCGGCCCTCGTTTTGAACGCGGACTACCGTCCGCTCAGCTACTATCCGTTGTCGATCTGGTGCTGGCAGGACGCGATCAAGGCGGTGTTCCTCGACCGGGTCAACATCATCTCCGAGTACGACACGCTGGTGCGCTGCTCCGAGCTTCGAGATGCGCCTGCCCTCGGTGGTGTCGCTCAAGAGCTACGTCAAGCCGACACGCTTCCCCGCCTTCACCCGGTTCAACGTGTTCCTGCGCGACCGCTTCACCTGCCAATATTGCGGCGACCGCGACGACCTCACCTTCGACCATGTCGTGCCCCGTTCGAAGGGGGGGATCACGACCTGGGAGAACGTCGTCGCCGCCTGCTCGGAGTGCAACCTCAGGAAGGCCGACATGCTGCCGGCGACGGCGCGCATGTGGCCGGCGACCAAGCCATATCAGCCGACCGTGCACGACCTGCACCAGAACGGGCGCCTCTTCCCGCCGAACTATTTGCACGAAAGCTGGATGGATTATCTATACTGGGACAGCGAGCTGGAGGAGTAGTCTGTCGCTCGAGCAGGCGACACAGCCTCAAGGGTCCGCTCATGGCCACACGCGCGTGACGCAAATAAGCGAGCATAAACGCCAGTAAACGTTAGTAAACGCTAGTAAATTTGCTGGCGTTTACTAGCGTTTATTTTTTCGAATCGTGACTTTTCAAAGGGTTACGAGCGATTCAAATAAAATTTTTCGCCCCGCCAATTCGCGTCCCAGATATGTGGGAAAGACGTATCCAGGGGCCGTGCTCTCACCTTCATGGTTTTCCCCTTGCCGCCGGCGCCTTGGACGCGCGTCGTCAGTCTTGATCAGCAGAAAGTATACGAGCGATTCCGGTTTTTGCCAAGCATTTGTCGACGGCAACGAAAATGGGGGCGTTGGAGACATCTCGCCCCTCCAATGACTTGGCGGCGGTCCTGATCACGCAGAGGTCAGTGGACCAAAATCGGCTTCACCGCCGGCCTTCGCTCGGCGCCTTGCGGGCGAATCCGCCTGCCCCAGCGAAGATTGCCATTCCGTCGAATCGGGTTTGTGGGCGCGGTCGCCGACCGCGTACGCTCCAAAGGGCGTTCGGAAGAACGCCCGCCGGCGACGGGCTGACGAGCCCGGCTGCAAACGGCCGCATCGACCCAAACGCTTAGGCTTGACGCCGTTTCCCCAGCGTGTCCCAGCGAAGCCCTAAGTTCGCTTCTCCCGTCAGCGACGCTCCGCTCGCCGCAACAACCCTCAATTCGACATATTTAGCAGGAGGTTGAGGCCAACCGGCTCGCGCTGCTATGAGCGGTTCCTACTAGAAGTATTAACCATCGGTGTGATGGGACGGGCAGGAGCAGGACATCTCTCGGGGGCGAGAGACATCGACACGAAGGACCTCGAGCCAATGCAAGGCGCCCCAAAGCGGCAAGTGAACGCTGAAGACATGCTTGCGGAATTGAAGCGAGCGCTGGAGGCGTCAACGCGTGCGCCTAACGCTCCGCCGCCCTCCGCGTCGACGGCAGCCAAGTCCAGTTCCCCAGGCCGAGAGGTTCGGCGATCGCAGATTGACAGGGGAAGCGAAAGTCACCGCCAAGGCGAACGCCAAGACGTCGATTGGACCGCGGCCCGATCTTCAAAAGGCGACGAGGCCCAGTTCCCGACGCTGGAAACTGATAGCTGGCGGGCTCGCGTTGGCGGCGGCCGCCGCAATCGGTGTGAGCTTTGTCCTCATGAACCGAACTCCAGACCTGTCGGCGCCTGAGCCCTCTGTCGCCGCGACCGAGCGCGCAGGTCAGGCCGCACAACGAACAGACGCTCGAGCCCTCGGGCTCCCCCAGCTCGGCCGCCCCGGCGTCGATGCCGGCCCTGCCGAACCAGGCCCCGACGCTGGTGACCTCGCACAGGATCGGGCCAGACGGGGCGCCAATCGCAACAGCGCCTCCCCCTCCCGCTTCGCCCGATTCAACGCCGCCTCTGGCCGAGGCGCCGAAGACGGCGGCCCCGTCGGCGGCCGCGCAAGCGATCAAGCCGGAAGGCCCGCCAATCGCAACAGCGCCGCCCACTCCCGCTTCGCCCGATTCAACGCCGCCTCTGGCTGAGGCGCCAAAGACGGCGGCCCCGTCGGCGGCCGCGCAAGCGATCAAGCCGGAAGGCCCGCCAATCGCAACAGCGCCTCCCCCTCCGGCCTTGCCCGACTCAACGCCGCCTCTGGCTGAGGCGCCAAAGACGGCGGCCCCGTCGGCGGCCGCGCAAGCGATCAAGCCGGAAGGCCCGCCAATCGCAACAGCGCCGCCCCCTCCGGCCTCGCCCGGCTCAACGCCGCCTCTGGCTGAGGCGCCGAAGCCGAACGCAACGCCGACGGAGTCTGTGTCGAGCGAGCTGACGCAACCATCAACGCCGACGATTGATTCAAAGAAGAAACCGCTTGTGAAAACGGCGCGGCAAAAGCCTCTTGGGAGCCGCGAAAGCCGCCAGTCAAACCAATTGCCCAGGCTGAGCGACACTCGACTGAGCCAGCGCCGCCCAAAGAAGCGGAGAGATCGCCCCAGCCCGCGCAAGGCGTCGGCAGTCCGGCTGCGCTGGCGCCGGTTAAAACGACGAGCGTTCAGCAGCGGGTCGCCGATGGAGTGACGCACGCATTCGGCTACCTGGTGCATTTGCCGGGCGCACTCGTTCCGCATCTGGGCGGTCCAAGCCCCGATGCTCATTAAGAATGACGCAGTTCGGTGTCCCACCCAAAGTATTTACGAAATTTAGTGAACAATTACCCCGCTGCGGAGTTTGCCGTGCGATGGGCGATCCTCAAAACCAACGCGTCGCGGTCCTGGTTGTGGAGGATGAGTACCTGATTCGGATGGATACGGTGTCTTCCCTCGAGTCCGAGGGCTTTAAGGTCTATGAGGCGGCCAACGCCGACGACGCCATTCGTTCTCTGGAGCTTCACAACGAAATCCGGCTCGTTTTCACCGACGTGAACATGCCCGGCTCGATCGACGGTTTGAAGCTCGCCCACTACGTCCGTGGACGGTGGCCTCCGGTGAAAATCATCGTCACCTCGGGCTATGCCAAGGTTCGAGACATCGACCTCCCAACGGGCGCGCTCTTTGTCGAAAAGCCATACATGCAAAGACCATAGCCCACAGAATGAATGAGCTCTTGGCCGCGTGATGGACTCTGCCCAAGAGCCGGCCCTCCTGGCCCACTACCCAATAGCGTCATCAGAGGCCTGCTGAGCTTTCCTGTTGGCCTCAAGGACTGACTTGTCGCCCGCGTCGGCGGCGGCTGCCCGGCGCGCGCATAAATCCCGGAATGCCTCAACCTCCTTCTGGGTGAGGTGTTCGATTCCGATAAAAGTGTTTTGTGCGCTGCTCACGCGGATCAGTTCGTCAAGCTTGGCTTGAATGGCGGCGCCGTCGCGGTTCTGAGTGTTCTGGATCAAAAACACCATAAGGAACGTCACGATCGTGGTGCCGGTGTTGATGATGAGCTGCCAGGTGTCGGAATAGCCAAACATCGGACCGGTGGCCGCCCATACAATCACGATCACGCAGCAGGCGGCGAAGGTTATTGGCGACCCCGCGCCGCGCGCGACTGCGTTGGACGCCGCTGTGAACCATTGCGCTATGTTCATGGGTTTCTCCCAGCCGCGGAAGACGTCGCACTCGCTCGGTCAGCACGGAAACCCGCGCCTTAACGCAGTGGCATCCGAAAGGTGAAACGGGTGTCTTCTGGCGTCGAAAGGACTTCAATGACTCCACCGTGCGCCTTGGCGATCTCGGATGCAATGTGCAGACCGAGCCCCAGACCTTGCTGGCTTGGCTTCACCTCTCCACGAAAAAACGGCTGGAAAAGCCGATCCATCGCTTCTGGCGGAATTGGCTTGCCGCCGTTGGCGACCCAGAGTTCGAGCTCGGCGCCATCGGTCCCTGCATGGATCCGGACGGGCTCCTCGGGCGCGCCGTGGGTGAGCGCGTTGGCGAGCAGATTTGAAACCATCTGCCCGAAGCGGGCTGGGTCGCAATTGATCCGCTCCGGCGCCGCGAAGTCCGTTTTTATCATCCGGTCGGGCGCGACGATCCGCAGCTCGTTGACGACCTGCTGCAACATCGGCTCCAGAGCCACTGCGGGTTCGCGGTTAAGGGCGATGCCGCCGCCGAGGCGGCCGCGGGCGAAGTCCAGAACATTGTCGATCAGGACAGACATCCGGACGACGCTGCCATGCATCATGTCCAGAATCTGCGCGCCTCTGCCGCTCAAAGTCTCCTTGCGGAGAAGACGCGCGCCGCCATCGATGGAAGCCAGAGGATTGCGCAGATCGTGACCGAGCACCGCGATGAACTGCTCGCGGAGCGCGGACGCATTCTGTTCGTTGAGCAGGTTCTCTTCCGCGATGTCCAATCTGCTGGCTGCGCTGAGCTGGAAGCCAATCACATCTGCAAACATTTCGAACATCTCGATGGTTTCGGGAGTGTTCAACCGACGCGGTTCAGGATCGATGGCGCAAAGCGTGCCGAAAAACGACCCGTCGGTGAGACGGATGGGCATGGCGATATAGCTTCGCAGGCCATAAGTCCGCGGAGTGTGGTGACTGGCGTAAAGGGGATCCTCGGCCACGTTGTCGATGATGACCGGCTCGCCGCTTTGCCTGATCTCGTGGCAAATCGTCGTCTCGACCTTGAGTTCGCCGCCAGGCTTCAGTCCAAAGTTGATGTCGTCGCGCACGCTGCAGGCGATCCATCGGTCCTCGGTGACGCGCGCGACCGCGGCGAAACGCATGCCCGTCGTCCGGCACACAATGTCGAGTATCGTCGGGATCGCCTTGATGCTGCTGACGGCGGCGATGTCTTGCTCGAACGTCTTGCTCATGCGGGAGTCCGACGTTCCTTCATCCGCTGCCGATCAGCTTATGTCGGGGCGCGGGCGCGAAAATCAAGCAAAAGTGCGTCCCGCCCGCTACTAAGGCGCCATGGCGCCGGACGCGCGTTTCTGCCAGGCGCAGTTTATTTCTTGTTCGCGGCGGCCTCGTTCTTGAGCTGGTCAATCACGGGGCCCAGGTCCTTCAACGCGGCGGCGTCCTCCGCGCTGAGCGATTCCGCAGGCTGGCAGCGCGGATCGGTGTGCTGCACGGCGTGAAACATCGCGCGAGTGAGCGGCAGCGGGACGCAACCATGGTCCTCCTCGCAGACGAGGTCGAATTCCGCTCGCGCCGCCTTGTGGCACTCAAAGCAGTTCAGGCCGAGGAAGTTGTTGACTTCCTGGGCTCCGCGGGTGACGATTTTGGAGCCGTTCTTGTCGGAATCGAGGGCGAAAAACTCCCAGTCATTCGTTCCCGGACTGAAGCCCTTCTGCTGCTTGACCATGGCCTCGTTGGGGATCAGTTGCAGCAAGGTTCCCTCGGGATATTCGCCCTTTCCTGCCTGGGCGACCGCGAGGGTGGCGGCGAGATTTCCGGCCAGGTTATCGACGAAGAAGCCCCTCACCGGGGTCATCTTCACGATGCACTTGAACGTCGAGTCGTCGACTTTGACCTTACGTTCGCGCGTTTCGTCAGCCTGGACATAGCCGATGAAAAAGAAGATCGCGGCCAAACGCGCAAACTTGACGGTCGTGGACAATCGGATCCGCATGTTCGTCGTCCCCTCGCCTTGACGGTTGAACTCGCGCCCGGATCATTCATGACGCTTGTTCCGGACGTTAGCGTAGGCCGTTAGCTCTGAATATGCCACCTATGCGCGGCCACGTATTAAAGGGACCGGGCTTCGCCGGCGACTTTAGTCCTGTGCCTGAGCGTTCCCAATATCGAAATTGCGGGCTCGCGGCCGGTGGACTCCTGTCAACCGCCAGATCCAGACCGGTTGACCACTATTCCGCCGGGACAAAAGCGCCGGCCGGCGCGCGCTTCTGGCGGCGCCAGAAGAGCCAGGAGACGATCGCGATATTGAACGCGTTCCATAAGACCCCGTTCAGGAAGGCCATGCGGTAGGAACTGGTGAGGTCGAAGATCACACCGGAAATATAGCCCCCAAACGCCATGCCGAAGATGGTCGCCGAGACGACCAGACCGATCGCCGCGCCAGCGCGACGAGGCGGCAACAGCTCGCGGCAGATGACCGCATACATCGGCACGATGCCGCCCTGAAAAAGGCCGAAGATTCCGGAGACGATGAACAGCGACTCGAGTCCATTGAAGTAAAGATAGAGCAGGAGCGCGACGCCCTGCATGAATGAGCCGATCAACAGCGTCGTCGTTCCGCCGATGGCGTCGGCGACGAAGCCGGAGCCGATGCGCGACACAATGCCGAGGGCCATCATCAGCGACAGCATCTGCGCGCCGCGCGCGACCCCGTAGCCGAGGTCGCCGCAATAGGCGACCAGATGGACCTGCGGCATTGACATCGCGACGCAGCAGGCAAAGCCGGCGAGCACCAAGAGAATCAACAGGAGCCGCGGCGACAGGCCGACATCCGCCCGCGCCTCGGCGGTCGCGGCCTCCGCTTGCTCGAACACCGCGGCGGAGGGCCGGCGGCGCATCGCAAGCGCAAGCGGCGCAACCACCGCCGCGACAATCAGGCCGAGGCCGGCGTAGGTCGACCGCCAGCCGATCAGCGGTATCGTCAGGCTCATGAGTAACGGCCAGATCGTTCCGGCGAGGTAACTGCCGGACGCAACGATGACGACCGCGAGCCCTCGCCGCTTGACGAACCAATGCGAAATGTCGGCCATCATCGGCGCGAAGCCTGCTCCCGCGCCAATTCCGATCAGGATATGGGCGGCGGTAAACACAGCAAGGTTCGGCGCGTAGCCGGCAAGAACAAAACCAATGCCTAAAGCGACAGCAGCGATGGCTAAGGGCAGAACAACTCCGTAGCGGTCGGTCACTCGCCCGAGCACGATCGTCGAGAAGGCGAGCGCGCACATCATCACCGTGTAAGGAAGCGAAGCCGAGGAGCGGCCGACGCCAAAGTCGAGCTGCGCCGGCGGCAGGACCACAATCACGGCCCACATGCCCGCCCCGAGCATGGTGGCGATCAGAAGCGACAGGCCGAGCCGGGCGAACGCGTAAGGGCCGTCGGGAGCGTAATGGTCGGATGACTTTAGAACGCTCGAAAATTGGTTCATTGCACAAATTTGCGCCATACGGGCGGGGATAGCAATTGGCGCGAATCGGAACACATAAGGGACGGGACGCGTTGACCCAAGTCAAAAGTGGTTGACTTTACGGCGTCATAATGGCGAAAGCGCGTAATTGCGGTGAACACGAGACTTGGTGTACGTGTGGACCTTCGTTAAGCGGCGACCGATAAGCGCTGCGCCTTGGGGAAAAGATTGACCAAGCCTTCCACGCCGCTCCTGGACCAGATCGGCTCGCCCGCCGATCTGCGTATGCTGGAGGAAAGCGACCTCACTCAACTCGCAGCGGAATTACGCGCCGAGACGATCAGCGCCGTGTCGGTGACTGGCGGTCATCTCGGCGCCGGGCTCGGCGTCGTCGAACTGACCGTCGCGCTGCATTACGTTTTCGACACGCCGAGCGACCGCATCCTTTGGGATGTCGGCCACCAGGCCTATCCGCACAAGATCCTGACCGGCCGGCGCGATCGAATCCGCACCTTGCGACAGGGCGGCGGCCTGAGCGGTTTCACCAGGCGCTCGGAAAGCGAATACGACCCGTTCGGCGCGGCGCATTCGTCCACCTCGATTTCCGCGAGCCTCGGAATGGCGGTGGCGCGCGACCTGTCGCACGGCGACAATCACGTTGTCGCGGTGATCGGCGATGGCGCGATGTCGGCGGGAATGGCTTATGAGGCCATGAACAACGCGGGCGCCATGCGCTCGCGGCTTATCGTCATCCTCAACGACAACGACATGTCGATCGCGCCGCCGACCGGCGCGATGTCGGCTTATCTGGCGCGCCTCGTCTCGGGCCGGGCTTATCGCTCGCTGCGCGACGCGGCCAAGCAGCTCGCGCGCCGCCTGCCGAAGTTCATGTACGACAAGGCCCGGCTTACCGAGGAGTACGGCCGCAACTTCTGGACCGGGGGCACCTTGTTCGAGGAGCTCGGTTTCTACTACGTCGGGCCGATCGACGGCCACAATCTCGACCACCTTCTGCCGATTCTGAAGAATGTGCGAGACGTGCAGAACGGGCCGGTGCTCGTTCACGTGGTGACCAAGAAGGGCAAGGGCTACCCGCCGGCCGAAGCGGCCGACGACAAGTACCATGGCGTTTCGGCGTTCGATGTGATCACCGGAACCCAGGCCAAGCCCAAGACCAACGCGCCGAGCTACACGAGCGTCTTCGCAAATGCGCTGGTCGATGCGGCTCGGCGCGATGAGAAGGTCGTCGCCATTACCGCGGCGATGCCGGAGGGGACCGGCCTCGACCGCATGCACTCGGTTTTTCCCGAACGGGTGTTCGACGTCGGCATCGCCGAGCAGCATGCAGTCACATTCGCCGCAGGTTTGGCGACGGAGGGCTACAGGCCGTTCTGCGCCATTTATTCGACCTTCCTGCAGCGCGGCTACGACCAGCTCGTGCATGACGTGGCGATCCAGAATCTGCCGGTCCGCTTCGCCCTCGACCGGGCGGGACTTGTCGGCGCCGATGGCGCAACGCACGCGGGCGCGTTCGACATCGCTTATCTCACTTGCCTGCCGAATATGACGGTGATGGCGGCGGCGGATGAAGCCGACCTCGTCCATATGGTCGCGACGGCCGCTGCTCATGATTCAGGTCCGATCGCCTTGCGCTATCCGCGCGGCGAGGGCGTTGGCGTGGACCTGCCGCAGCAAGGCGAGATCTTGCCGATCGGCAAGGGCCGGATTATTCGCGAAGGTTCGCGAATTGCAATCCTGTCGCTCGGCACACGACTCGGCGAAGCCTTGAAGGCGGCCGAAGATCTTGCGGCGCGCGGCTTGTCGACCACGGTCGCCGACGCGCGCTTTGCGAAGCCGCTCGATCGGGAACTCATTCTCAAGCTGGCCGCCACCCACAAGCTTCTCATCACCATCGAGGAAGGCGCAGCCGGGGGTTTCGGCGCGCATGTGCTGACCTTGCTCAGCCGAAGCGGGAGCGCTTGATCATGGGCTCAAGGTTCGCACGATGACGCTGCCCGACAAATTCCAGGATCACGACAAACCGGATCGGATGTATGCGGCCGCCGGACTCGACGCCAAGGGCATTGTCGCCAAGGCGATCGCGGCGCTAGGCGACGTCGAACGCCTTTCCTCGAGCCGCTCCGCGTGAGCCAGTCCTCCTCGGACGACGAGGACGAGAGGAGCGTCCGAGCGGACGCGGCAATATCGCCGCCATCATCGCCGTCGTGGTCATCGCCGCGCTCGGCTACTGGGCTTTCCATTACATCGACCAGCAGCGCAAGTTGCAGAACTGCCTCGATTCGGGCCGCCATGACTGCGCTCAGCGCATCAATGGAGGTTAGCGAGGCATGCCGACAATCGCGGCGCCGTTGACGCCTTCGCTGGGATAGACGCCAGCGCGAGACACAGAGCGCTCGCGCTCGGCGATCAGACAGCCCCCTCTGGCAGAGCTGCCGCGCGCTCAAGTCGCCATCGGCGCCGGCGTCAGCAATTCAATTTGGAGCGCCGGGCAGATGAGACGCCGCGAGAATTTCTCTTGGGCGAAATCGATCGCTATGCGGTCATTGGTTCCGCCTCCACCGTCCTCGGTCGCGTAGGAGGACGTCAGGGAGACCTGGAAAAGCATGCTCGCGCCAGCTGGGATCGGGATCAGATCGGCGCTCAACGAAAATGGCTGGAAAAGAAACGTCCGTTGATTGTCGCCACTCGGGTCGTCGAACCAGTCCCCCCCATATTGAGAGAGTTGCGCCACACTTTGCGATTGAGTGGGCTGCGGGAACGGGAACGGCGTCTGATCGTTGCTTGCGCCAGTCACCGGATCGACACCCCAACCAAACCACCTGGTCAACTGCAAATTCGCCTGCAGCGTGATCGTGTTGGTATGGCCGCGCAGGACGCCGCCGTCAGCGAGGACCTGGCACAGGCCGCTCAGAACGAGCGACGTGTCGACATTGATGACGGCGGCGAAATCACTGTCGTTGCTCCAGATGAAATAGAACACGAATGACGTCGAGTCAGCGCCGCGATCCGTCAAGACCAGGAATCTGACGAAACTGTTCAGCGGCTCGACGTGCGTATCGATCCAGACGTTGGTTTCCGGATGGGGAAGCTCCCAGATCAGGAACGGCTGCTGAAACGTGATGAACGTAGACAGAAACGGCTTTGAGAGAATCTGCAAGGCCTGAAGCCGGTAGTTCATCCCCTGATGAAACGCGGCCTCCGCCGCGCTCCAATTTATGGCGGCGGCCTGCGCGTCCTCCAGTTTTCGCAGTTCGGCCCGATTTGCGGCCGCCAACTCCTTCAGCTTGTCGACAGGCAAACCGGTCTTGGTGAAATAAGATGTGAGAACTTTTTTGGCTTCCGCCCTGTTCCCGTTCAAAATTTTGGAAGTTGGCGGCCCGAGCCGAGGCGCGCTCCTTCGCGCGTTGATTGCCGCTGACACCCGCTTAATCTCATCGTTGTCAATATTTGTCATGCTGCTCTCCTGTCCAAAAAGGACTAGCAACAGCGAGAAGAGGCTTCGTCTGGTTTAATTCTTTCGCGAAACTCTTCGCGCCGATATGAAGTCGCTAAGAAAATGACGATAGGAGACGATCTAAAAATAGTTTTGTGATTGGCGCCGCGTTCAACGAATGGTTGATCCGATCAGGCAAGCGCATAGTAATCCATAATTCGGATGTGGCAATGGGTGGTATTACCTATTGTTCACGTCGTGAACCTCAGCCTGAAGCGGACGCCATCATCGCGGCTTCGAAGATGACGGCCGCGAGTCGATCCGGGGGCTTCCTCGCGATTGACTTGCTCGCGCCGGCGCGGCATAAGCCCGGCCTTGCAGCGGCGCCTCAAGCGCCGCGTTCATTTTTCCGGCTCGCCGCTTGGTTGCATCGGCCGTAGCGGCCGAGTCGGCGTTTGCGCGTTTAAGGTCGGGCTTCACGCCCGATTTTTTCGCCGACGATCGGAATTCGGAGACCAGACCCGTGAAGCGGACCTATCAACCCAGCAAGCTGGTGCGCAAGCGCCGCCATGGCTTTCGCGCCCGCTCAGCGACGGTCGGCGGCCGCAAGGTGCTTGCCGCACGCCGGGCGCGCGGCCGTAAGAAGCTTTCCGCCTGATCGATCCGCTGCGGCTTCGGCCGCCGTCCGGCCGTTCGCGTGTCCGGTGACGACGCCGCCGAAGGGAGGCTTGACGCCTTGGATAAGGATGGCGGGCCGGCCCTCACTGGCGAACCTCTTGGCCGCCTGACCAGACGGTCCGAATATCAGCGCGTCTCGCGCGGACGACGCTTATCTGTCGACACTTTCACGCTGCAGTCCCGCCGCCGTGAGGAAACGGCAAAAGAAGCCGTTCCGGGCGCGAGGGTGGGATTGACGGTGACCAAAGGCGTCGGCGGCTCGGTCGTACGCAATCGGGTCCGCAGACGATTGAAAGAGGCGTTGCGCGCTGCGGCGCCTCTTGAGGCTGAGGGCGATCACGATTACGTGCTGATGGCTCGGCGTGAAGCGCTAGGCCGCGGTTTTTCTGCGCTTGTCAATGACGTCCGCACTGCCTTTCAGGCCGCAAGGCGGGGCGTTGCGGACAGTCGCAGGCGCGGCCCGGCCAACCGGACGGCGAAAGACAGAGACACGCGAACATGAAATCCGAGGACACGCGAAACCTCTTTCTCGCGATCGCGCTGTCGGTCCTGGTGATGGCCGCCTGGCAATATTTCTATGCCGGTCCGCTTTATCAGCGCGAGCATCAGGCGCAGATGCAGGCCGCAAATGAGGCCAATAAAGCGCCGCCAACGGAAGCGCAGCCGGCCGGCGCCGCCCCGACGGCCTTGCCGCCAGGCGCCCCGGCCGCCGCCACGCCGCCAGGCGCTCCGGCCACAGCGGCGCCACAGACAGTCGCCCAAGTCCTCGCGGCAAGCCCGCGCGTAATGATCGACACGCCGAGCGTCGGTGGTTCTATCGACCTCAAGGGCGGCAAGATCGATGATATTGTCCTCAAGGACTATCAGGAGACGATCGACCCGAAGAGCCCGAACATCCGGTTGTTCTCTCCACCCGGCGCTCCGGACGCCTATTGGGCCGAAACGGGGTTTGTAAGCGCGGCCGGAGCGAAGACTCCCAATCTCGATACGCTCTGGACCGCCGACGGCAAGACGCTGACCCCGACCCAACCGGTGACGTTGACCTGGGACAACGGCGCAGGCCTCGTTTTCAAGCGCGTGGTTGCGGTCGACGACAAATACATGTTCACGATCAAGGATTCGGTCGTGAACGCAGGCGGCGCGCCCGCCACGATGCAGCCCTATGGGCTCATCCTGCGTCACGGCAGACCGAACGTCGCCGGTTATTCGGTGCTGCACGAGGGCTTCGTGGGCGTCATCACCGGCGAGCGGCGCTTCGAAGGTCGGCCTCACATTGCCGGTTCAAGAAGTGACCTACGCGGCGGTCGAAAAGGACACCGGCAGGATGCGCGCCTTCCAGGGCGACGGCGGCTGGCTCGGGTTCACCGACAAGTATTGGGGTTCCGCAGTTATTCCCGACCAGACCGCCCCGATCGAAGCGCGGTTCACGGCCAGTGGAACCGTTCAGCCGGTCGACTATCAAGCCGATTTCCTCGGCAAGGAACAGACCGTCGCGCCGGGCGCTACGTTTGAGACGACGACCCGCGTGTTCGCGGGCGCGAAAGAGGTCGGCACGATCGACAATTACGAGACCAATCTCGGCATCAAGAAGTTCTCTCTGATGATCGACTGGGGTTGGTTCTGGATGATCACCAAGCCGATGTTCCGGCTTCTGGATTCGATCTACAAGGTCGTCGGCAATTTCGGCCTCGCGATCCTGGCCGTCACGGTTCTGGTCAAGCTCGCCTTCTTCCCGCTCGCCAATCGCTCGTACAAGTCGATGGCGAAGATGAAAAAGATCCAGCCGCAGATCGCGGCGCTCAAGGATCTCTATCCCGACGATCGCGCCAAGCAGCAGCAGGAGCAGATGGCGCTGTTCAAGCGCGAGGGCGTCAATCCGGTCGCCGGCTGCCTGCCGATGGTGATCCAGATCCCGGTGTTCTTCGCGCTCTACAAGGTCATCTTCATCACCATCGAGATGCGGCACGCGCCGTTCTTCGGCTGGATCCGGGACCTCAGCGCGCCCGATCCGACCAACGTGTTCACGCTCTTCGGCTTGATTCCCTGGGACCCGACGGCGCTGCCGGCCATCGGCCATTTCCTTCATCTCGGCATCTGGCCGCTCATCATGGGCGTGTCGATGTTCTTCCAGATGAAGATGAATCCCGAGCCGGCCGATCCGGTTCAGAAGCAGATGTTCTCCTGGATGCCGGTGATCTTCACGTTCATGCTCGGCACGTTCCCGGCTGGTCTCGTCATCTACTGGACCTGGAACAACACGCTGACGGTGCTTCAGCAATATTACATCATGACCAAGGCGGGCGTTAAGGTCGAACTCTGGGACAACCTCTTCAAGCTGTTCCCGAAGAAGACCAGCCCGGCGAAGACGCCGAGCGTATGAGCGACGGAGCCGCCGGCCCCGACTGGATCGAGGCCGGGCGCAAACTGTTCGCGGGGCCCTGCGAGTTCATCTTCGCCGCCGCCCGCTCCGACGGCCTGCCGCCGGTCGGCCCCCCCGAGGTCGCCTTCGCCGGCCGGTCGAACGTCGGCAAGTCCTCGCTCGTCAATGCGCTGACCGGCCGCAATTCGCTCGCGCGCACGTCGCGCACGCCCGGCCGCACCCAGGAACTCATTTTCTTCGATCTCGACGGACGCGCGCTTTTGGTCGACATGCCGGGCTACGGCTATGCGGCGGTCGCAAAGTCGAAGTCCGCGTCCTGGGGCGAACTCGCGCGCGACTATCTGCGCGGCCGTCCCTCGCTCATGCGGGTGTTCGTGCTCGTCGACGGGCGGCATGGCCTGAAGGAGAACGATCACGAGACGATGCGCACGCTCGACGCAGCCGCCGTCTCATATGCGGTCGTGCTGACCAAGGGCGACGAAGTGAAGGCGGCCGACCAAAGCGCGCGGATCGATGCGACGCTTGAAGGTTTGCGAAAACACGTCGCCGCCTATCCCGAGGTGATCCTGACATCGGCGCGCACCGGCGATGGGGTCGCGGACTTGCGTGCGCATATCGCGCGGCTCATCGCCGAGCGAGGCGGCGGCGTTACCTAATCTCGCAGCGGGCGATAGAAAGCGCGCACGTCCTCGGCGAGCGCCTGGGGCTGCTCCATCGCGGCGAAATGCCCGCCCTTCGGCATCACCGTCCAGCGGCGAATGTTCGTGAACATGGGCTCAGCCAGCGAGCGCGGGGGGTGCAGGATCTCGCGCGGGAATTCGGCGTAAGCCGTCGGCGCCGTGACGGCTGCGCCTTCCGGGATCATCCAGGGCCGATGCATGCGGAAGTAGTAGGGGTAGAACGACGACCCGATCGCGCCCGTGAACCAATAGAAGCTGATATTGGCGAGCATCTGGTCGCGGGTGAAGGCGCTTTCGACATCGCCGCCGCAATCCGACCAGGCGCGGAATTTCTCGACGATCCAGGCAGCGAGACCCGCCGGAGAATCGGTCAGGCCAAAGCTCAGGGTTTGCGGGCGGGTGCCTTGAATCGAAGCATAGGCGGCGTCCTCCTTGAGCCAGCGTTTCACCTGGTCGATAAAAACCTGCTGCTCGGGGGTCGGATTCTTAATCAGGTCCGGCTCGCGGCGGACGGCGAGAAAATTGACATGAATGCCGATCAGCTTGTCCGCATGCGCGTAGCCCATGCGCGCGGCGGTGATGCCGCCCCAGTCGCCTCCCTGCACCGCGAAGCGCTTGTAGCCGAGCGTGTCGCTCATGAGTTCAGCAAAACAATCCGCCATCTCTTCGACGCCGAAACGCTTCTGCCCAGGCCGAAACGAGAGGCCGTAGCCCGGCAGCGACGGCGCGACGACGGTGAAGGAATCAGCCGGATCGCCACCGAAACTCGCTGGATCGGTGAGGCGGGGAATGAAATCCAGGAACTCGAACACGGAGCCCGGCCAGCCGTGCATCAACAAGAGCGGCGTCGGGTTCGGCCCCTTCCCCGGGACATGCAGAAAGTGCAGGTCGTGATCGGGTCGTGAGACC
Organism: uncultured Alphaproteobacteria bacterium; assembly: GCA_963762335.1. Lineage (GTDB taxonomy): Bacteria > Pseudomonadota > Alphaproteobacteria > Rhizobiales > Beijerinckiaceae > Roseiarcus. Next base: position 83,726 of record CAVXKU010000032.1, read on the forward strand.
TTGAATTGCGGGAAGGCGTTCAGCCGCGCCTCCTGCGCGCGCCAGTCGAAGGACCCGCGCCAATATTCGACGAGGCTGCGCAGATAGTCGACATCCGTTCCATAAAGCCATGGCTCGCCCGGCGCGGAATCGGGAAAACGGGTGCGCGCGAGACGCTCGCGCAAGTCCGCGATGTCGCTGTCGGGGACGTGCAATGTGAACGGCTGCGGCATCGGCTGCTCTTGGGTCACTCGTTTCGCGGACGATCCTCGAATGAGGGCGTCTCCAAGTCAAACCAGTCCGCGTTATGGGTGGCTCCATTTTCCCGCGCGGTCCGTTCTCCCTGCGGGAGAAGGTGGCGGGCGATAGCCCGCCGGATGAGGGAGCCCTCCGAGGCAAGATGCGTTTCGCGCGAAACTTCACCCCCAACCCCTCTCCCGTAGGAGAGCGGCGCGAGGACGCCGCACGGCGGATTGACCCGATTGACCTGAGACGCGATGGTCGCGCCATGCAGCCCCACTACAATACGATAGCCGGCGGCGAAGTCGGTCGTATCGCGGCGCTGAGCGACGGCATTTTCGCCATCGCGGCGACCATTCTGGTGCTCGACTTTCACACCCCCGAGTCAGTCGATATCCACTCCGACGCCGAACTCCTTCATGCGCTCCTGGCCTCAGCTCCGAGACTCCTGCCATGGCTCCTGAGCAGCTTGACGCTCGGCATCTTCTGGCTCGGCCAGCAGACGCAGCTCAGCCAGCTCGACCGTTCGAATCGTGACCTCGCTTGGTTGCATTTCCTTTTTCTTGCGGTCGTCACCGTGCTGCCATTCTCGACGCGGCTCCTGGCCGATTTCCTCGACTATCGAACCGCTTTCCTTGTCTATTGGCTCAATATCGTTCTCCTCGGCGCGTCGCTCTACGCCACATGGGTGTGCGCCGAGCGGGCGAACCTCATTCGGGAGGAAGCGCGCGGCGACGTCTCGCGCGCGGTCAAGCGGCGTATCGTCGTCGCGCAATCGCTTTACGCGGTCGGCGCGCTTGCGGGCCTCGTCAACGTGACGCTCGGGATCACGCTGATCATGCTGATCCAGCTCAATTACGCGATCGGGCCAAGGCTGCCGATTCTCTCGCGCCTTTGATGGTCAATTCGGTCTCGTCATTCCCGGCGGACCGAAGGTCTGACCGGGAATCCAGCGGCGGCGCCGCAACGCCTGGATTCCCGATCGACCGCTTTGCGGCCGTCGGGAATGACAAATCGAACGATCGGAGCCAAGTCCGATCAGTCCTCGAACGGCAATCCCGCATATTGTTCGGCGACCATGGCTGCAGCGTGCGTCGATCGGAGCAGATGATCGAATTCGCTGAGCTTGATCCGGGTCTCGAATGCGTCGTCGTCGGGAAACACATGCAGCAACTTGGTCAGCCACCACGAGAAGCGCTCGGACGCCCAGACGCGTCTCAGCGCCATATCCGAGTAACTCTCGAGATAGCGGTCGTCGCCCTTTAGAAAATGCGCCGCGAACGCGCGCTGCAGATAGAAGACGTCGGAGATCGCAAGGTTGAGCCCTTTCGCGCCGGTCGGGGGGACGATATGCGCGGCGTCGCCGGCCAGAAACAGCCGGCCGTACCGCATCGGCTCGGCGACGAAGCTGCGCAAGGGCGCGATCGACTTTTCGATCGAGGGGCCGGTTACGATCTTGCGCGCGATGTCGTCCGGAAATCGGCGCCTGAGCTCGTCCCAGAACTTCTCGTCCGGCCAGTCCTCGATCCGCGTGTCGAGGCCGCACTGGATGTAGTAGCGGCTCAGCATCGGATTGCGCAGCGAGGCGAGCGCGAAGCCCCGCTCGTGCCGGGCGTAGATGACCTCGCCGACCGGCGGCGTTTCCGACATGATTCCGAGCCAGCCGAACGGATAGGCGCGCTCGAAGATCTTGAGCACGGATTTCGGAATGCTCTGCCGCGACACGCCGTGGAATCCGTCGCAGCCGGCGATGAAGTCGCATTCGAGCGTCGCGGTCGCGCCGTCCTTCTCGTAAGTCACCTTCGGCGCGGGACTGGTCAGATCATGAAGCTCAACATGCTCCGCCTCCTCAACGATGCGCCCGCCGTCGCGCTCCCGGATCCGGTAGAGTTCCTCGGTGATCGCCGTCTGTCCGTACGACCACATCGGGCGGCCCGCATGCGTCCTGGTGTCGATGAGAAACGGGTCGCGGTCCTGCCAGACGATAAAGCTCCCGTCATGCGCATGGCCTTCGCGGTCCATGCGTTCGCCCGCGCCCGAGTCGCGTAAGACCTGGACCGAGCCGAACTCGAGGACGCCAGCGCGGATGCGCTTGAGTACATGGGCTTTGGTCTGCCGCTCGAGCACGACGCTGTCGATTCCGTGTCGATGCAGCAAATGCGACAGGAGAAGGCCGGCCGGGCCGCCGCCGATGATCGCGACCTGAGTGCGCCTCATGATCCTTCCCTACGGGTCGCGCCACAAACTCGACCGCCTCCCCATGCCGCTTGTAGCCGCGCTCGCTAGACGCGACTAGAGTCGCCGGGCGCTCAGAACTCCCGAGGCGGGACTGGCTCAGAGTGCGCCACGCGCCCTTGGAGGCGAGCGATGATTCAATTGTATGGCAATCCCAGATCCCGAGCGATGCGATGCCTGTGGATGCTTGAAGAGATCGGCCAGCCCTATGAGTTGATCGAGAAAAGCACCCGCGCCGACGATTTGCAGACGGCGGAATACACGCGGCTCAACCCCAATGCGCGCATTCCGACCCTCGTGGACGGCGATGTGACTTTGTGGGAGTCCATGGCCATCAACATTTATCTCGCGCAAAAGTATGACGGACCGCTTCATCTCGTGGAGCCCAAAGATTTGGGTCTCGCGGCCCAGTGGAGCTTTTGGGCCGTTTTGGAGATGGAGGAGCTGCTTTTGGGCCTCCTGGAGCATCGTGCGGTGTTGCCCGATTTCGCTCGCGACGCCTCGAAGGCGGAACGTAACGAATTGCTCCTGAGAAAACCTCTGGCGGTGCTCAACGATAGACTGACCGGTCGCGAGTCCCTGGCCGGCGACGGTTTTACCGCCGCTGATCTCAATGTGGCGAGCCTTCTCGCCTGGGGGAGAATGGCCCGGCTCAATCTGTCGGCGTGCTCCGAGGTCGCGCGATGGTTGGACGCGTGCTTCGCGCGGCCGGCCTATCGCCGAGTGCGGGATCTCGCGCGCGGCAAGTGATCAGGTCGCGCCGCAAGAGCCATTCGCTTCATTCGGCGAGCCCGACCGCCTCGAGCGCGCCGGCCTGCCGGCGGGCGACCGCCTCCTCGTCGAAGCCCACGATCGCGTCCTCGTACATGCGATGAAAGTTGAGCCGCGCGCCAAGACGCAGGAACGCGCTGCCGAGGCCGATCGTCGCGCGCTCGAGAAACACGAATTCGCGCGGCACCGGCAGGCCGCCGCCCTCGGCCCTCAGCGCGCGCATCACCTGGCCGATTTCGCGCCGGCCATATTCCGACGGCTTGACGCCGTCGGCCGCGGTGCGCACGCGATCGTCGAGGATCGGGCCGCACATGAACCGCGCCCAGAGGGTCATCGCTGCAGTCATGCCCGGCGTGAGCTGGCGAAAGCCCCACATCTCGTAAGCGTGCGCGATTCGCGCCTTGTCGTTCGCCTTGAGCGCCCGATAAAGCTCGACGACGCCGAGCACGAACCGCGGCGGAAAGATGCGCACGCAGCCGTAGTCGAACAGATTGACGCCGTCGACGCTGCGCTCGCCGCCCTCGCCTGACGCGGCGACCGTATAATTGCCGAGATGCGGATCGCCGTGAATGACGCCATAGCGCAGGAACGGGCGCCACCACGCGTCGAACAGGCCGACGGCGATGGCGTCGCGCGCTTCCTGCGATGCGGTCTCGAAGGCGGTGAGCGGCTCGCCGTCGAGCCATTCCATGCGTCAGCAGACGCCGGGTCGACAGGCTCTCGTCGACTCGCGGCACGCGCACGAACGGCCGGTCGGCGAGCATCACGCGATAGAGCCGCGCGATCTTGGCCTCACGCTGGTAGTCGAGTTCTTCGCGCACCCGCTCGCGGATCTCGCGCGCCATCTCGCGCGTGTCGATCGCCGCGCTCGCGCGCCGATGGAGCGAGAACAAAAGGTCGAGATTGGAGAGGTCCGTCTCCACCGCGGAGGCCATGTCCGGATATTGCAGCTTGCAGGCAAGCCGCTCGCCGCTGAGGCTTGTGGCCTGGTGCACCTGGCCGAGCGACGCGGCGGCCGCGGGCTTCAAGTCGAAATCGGCGAAACGCTCGCGCCAGTCCGGCCCGAGCTCGGCCTGCATGCGCCGGCGCACGAACGAGGCGCCCATCGGCGGCGCCTGCGACTGGAGCTTGGTCAGTTCGGCGGCGAAATCGGCCGGCACCGCATCGGGGATGGTGGTCAGCATTTGCGCCACCTTCATGAGCGGGCCCTTCATCGAGCCCAAGGCGGACGCGAGCGCCTTGGCGTCGCGTCTCGCGCCCGCCCCCGCGCAGCCGATTGACGCCGACCTTGGCGGCGAACGCGCCGGCGTTGACGCCGAGGCGCGCGTAGCGGGTCGCCCGCGCGCTCAGACGATTGGCTTCGTTGTCATGGTCCAAACGCGAAATCCCATTGAGAGGCTCGGCCTAGGATATAGGTCGAGCGGCGATCATTTTCAGCCACGGTCACGTGCTCCGCGGCGAAATAGCAATTTTCCCCAAGAGGCGGCGGCGGCTCGTCGCTATGCCCGACCGGATCGCGTCTCATAGCTACGAAGCGGCGCGAGACGGAGGACGAGATGATTTTGCGCTTGTGGCGCGGCTGGACGACGCCAGAGAACGCTGACCGCTATGAAGAGCTTATCCGGCAAACGATCTTCCCCGGCATTCTCGCAAGGACAATCGCGGGACTGGAAGGGCTTGAGCTTTTCCGCCGCCCAATCGAGGCCGAGGTCGAGTTCATGACGCTGATGCGATTCGCCTCATGGGACGCCGTGAAGGCCTTCGCCGGCTCCAACTGGGAAGTGTCCGTCGTGCCGCCTGCCGCCCGCGCCGTGCTGGCGCGCTTTGACGAAAAGGCCGCGCACTTTGAGCGGCGCGTCATGCAGGAAGCGAACGTTAGCGGCGCCGATGATAGGTGAGCGCCATTCCGAGACAAGTCGAAAGCGGCGCTTCGGGCAGCGGTTTGCCAGCGTCGAGAAGAAGCGCTCGGTTCTTCTCATAGGCGAACATTTCGGGAAACCGCTCACGGAAATCGTCGACCAGCGTCGTGCGGCAGTTGAAAAGCACTGCGCATTCGCGCTCCGAGGATCGGGACCGGCCCAGCCGAATGGTGCTTCCGCTTCCGGTCGCCTCTGTCAGATAAGCGGGCTCACCCCATTTCAGCGTTTCCTTGAGCGGACCGACGCCCTCGATTTGCGCTGCCGTTTCAAAGATCAGTTCCCGCACCTTGAGGAGCGTTGCGCGAACGCTGGCAGGGAACGTGGAGAAAACTGCGGCGACCTCAGCCGGCGCCGGAGGCAGCAGTCCATTCCTCATGGCGTCGTCACGTCGAAAACGAGCATTCGACATGGCCCAGAACTCCCGTAGTCGACCGTAACCTTGTCGCCAGGCTCGATCTCCAGCGGTTTCAGACACGTTCCAGTCGTCACGATCTGGCCGGCCGCCAGGGTGACCCCGAACGCCGACAACTCGTTTGCGAGCCAGGTGAGCGCGATCAGGGGATGACCAAGCACGTTAGACCCGATTCCCTCGCGTTCGTAGCGAGCGCCCACCTTCGCGACGACGCGGTGCGCAGCGAGATCAAGCTCGCGCCAAATCGGCGGCGCTTGCGGGCCGAGCACGAAGCGGTGCGCGCAGGCGTTGTCGGCGATGATCTGCGGTCCGCCCGCCGTGACGAAGTCGGCATAGCGCGAGTCCGGAACTTCGATCGCGAGATAAAGGTCCGCGACCGCGGCAAGCACTTCATCCCGCTCGTATGGTGTTTGTCGTGGCGGCAGATCGCGGCCCATACGGAACGCGAACTCGCATTCCGCGACCCGCATGCGATTGGCGCCAAGGGGAATCTCGTCCCCACTCGTATAGACCGTTTCCGCAAGCAGCCGTCCTGCGAGCGGCCCATCGACGCCAATGTGCTTCTGCCCGGCGAGGCTCGTCGCGGCGATCTTCCAGCCAAACAAGCGGCTTGTCGCTCGACGCCTCGATCTCCGCCTGAATCGCATAGCCTTCGGCGCGGCTTGACGGACGCAAGTGCGACGGCAGAGCTTCGATCACGCTGCCCTCGCGCCAGCAGCGCACCAGCAGTTCGGAAGCCTTCCGTGCGGTCGCGATATCCATCTGAGCGTTTTGACCCGACAAGCTCGACCGCCGCGCGCCTTCCAGCAGCGCGGCGTCCGACCTCAACCGCGCTCCGCGCGTTCCGGGCAGCGCGCGTTTGAGGCAGCCCCTACCCCATCGCTTCGAGTTCGTCGATCATTCGCTCGATCACCGAGAGGCCGATCGTCCAGAAGCCTGGATCCTTCGCGTCGAGGCCGAACGGCGCGAGCAGCTCCGAATAGGACTTCGATCCGCCGGCCGCGAGCATCGCCAGATACCGCTCGGCGAACCCGTCGCTGGTGCGCTCGTAGACTCCGTACAGCGAATTCACCAGGCAATCGCCAAACGCATACGCGTAGACATAGAACGGCGAATGAATGAAATGCCCGATATAGGCCCAATAAGTCTCGTAGCCGGGTCTCAGCCCAATTGCAGGCCCGAGGCTTTCGGCCTGCGTGCGTCATCCACGCCTGGCTGATCCGCTCCGCGGTCAATTCGCCGCTGCGGCGCTCAAGGTGAACGAGGCGCTCGAATTTATAGAACGCGATCTGGCGCACCACGGTGTTGAGCATGTCCTCGACCTTGGCCGCGAGCATCGCCTTGCGCTCGACAGGATCGGTGACCGTATCGAGCATCGAGCGGAAGGTCAGCATTTCGCCGAACACCGAGGCCGTTTCGGCAAGCGTCAGCGGCGTCGGCGCCATCAGCGGTCCGTTGACGCCGGCCAGCACCTGATGGACGCCGTGGCCGAGCTCGTGCGCGAGCGTCGTCACGTCACGCGCCTTGCCGAGGAAATTGACCAGAATGTAGGGATGAGAGGACGGCGTCGTCGGGTGCGCGAACGCGCCCGGGGCCTTGCCGGGCCTCACCGGCGCGTCGATCCAGCCTTCATCGAAGAAGCGCCGGGCGATATCCGCCATGCGCGGCGAAAAGGCGCCATAGGCGTCAAGCACCATGTCGCGCGCGGTCTCCCACTTGTAGACGCGGCGCGGCGCGTTCGGCAGCGGCGCGTTGCGATCCCAGTGGTCGAGCTGTTCCTTGCCGAACCAGCGCGCTTTCAGCGCATAATAGCGATGCGAGAGGCGCGGATAGGCGTCGGTGACCGCCGTGACCAGCGCTTCGACAACTTCCGGCTCGACCCGATTGGCGAGGTGACGAGAATCGGCGACGTCCTTGAACTTCCTCCAGCGATCGGAAGTTTCCTTGTCCTTGGCGAGCGTACTCGTGATCAAGGCGAAGAGACGCTGGTTGGCGCCAAGCGTCGCGGCGAGCGCGTTCGCCGCCGTTTCCCGGATCTTCGCGTCCGGGTCCTGCAGTTTGCCGAGCAGCGGCTCAAGCGTCAGGCTCTCGCCTTCGAAGTCGAACCGCAACGACGCCATTGTGTCGTCGAACAACCGGTTCCACGCCGCGGCGGCGCTGACCGACTTGTCCAGAAACAGCCGCTCAAGGTCATCGGCGAGCTGATGCGGCTTCTCCTTGCGGATGTCCTCGAGCCACGGGCGATAATGGCCAAGCGCGGGCGCCGCCATGGCGGCGTTCAACTTGGAATCATCGATGCGGTTGAGCTCGAGCTCGAAAAACAGAAGGTCGCCGGCTAACGCGGTTACGCGCTCCTGCGCATCGGCATAAAATTTCGCGATTCGCCGGATTGCTCGTGTCGGACGCGTAAAGCAGCGACGCATACGACATGATGCGGCCGATCAAATCCTGCAGCAACTCGTAGGCCTTGACCGCAACGGCTAATCTATCCCCGGCGTCAGGCCGGCCGGTCATCTCCGCCAGCTTGCCGCGATAAGCTTCGGCGAAGAGCTTGGCTTGCCCCTCGGCGCGCTCGAGATCGGCGGCGAAACGCGGCGAATCCATGCCTTCGTACAAATCCTGGAGGCGCCATTCCGGCAGCGCGCCAAGATCCGCCGGAGCTGGCGATGTCGCCAAAGCGACATTGGGGGCATGGAGTTTGAAGTTCATCAGTCAAGCTTCTTTGTTAGGTTCACGCTAACGCTGCACGGGTGTTTTAGCCCACAAAGCGGCGCTTTTGCGGAGAGGACGGGTCGGAACGGGACGGCATTAACATCGCATTTACCGTGATGACACAATGTGGCGCACTACGCGGCTCTTGAGGCGCCCTCGGAACGACTATGACCGCTCTCATACTCATTGTTGATGACGATCCCATTCAGCGGCGCTTGCTCGAGGCTATGGCCCGGCGATTTGGCTATGACGCTGAGACAGTGGAATCCGGCGAAGCGGCGCTCACGCGTCTCGCGGCGAACGACCGCCCGCCGGTCAACCTCTTGATCCTCGACCTCGTCATGCCCGATCTCGACGGCATGGGCGTGCTGGCGCGCATGCGCCAGCGCGAAATCGCCGTGCCCGCGATCGTCCAGACCGCGCATGGCTCGATCGAGGCCGTCATTTCCGCCATGCGCGCGGGCGCAATCGACTTCGTCGTCAAGCCGGTCGGCGGCGAACGGCTTCAAGTTTCGATCCGCAATGCGCTGCGCGTCGATGCGCTGGAGGACGAACTGCGCCGCGCCACGCGACGCAACGCCGGCGAATTGAGCTTCCGCGATATCGTCACCCGCGCGGAATCGATGGCGCGCACCGTTCGCCTCGCCGAGCGCGCCGCCAAGTCGAACATCCCGGTGCTGATCGAAGGCGAGTCCGGCGTCGGCAAGGAATTGATGGCGCGCGCGATCCAGGGCGGCTCCGACCGGCGAGGCAAACCGTTCGTCACCGTCAATTGCGGCGCGCTGCCTGAGACACTGGTCGAGTCCATTCTCTTCGGACATGAGAAAGGCGCGTTCACCGGCGCGACCGACAAGCATATGGGCAAGTTCGCCGAAGCCAACGGCGGCACGCTCTTCCTCGACGAGATCGGCGAGCTGCCGCCCGAGGCGCAGGTCAAGCTGTTGCGCGCGCTGCAAGAGGGCGAGATCGATCCGATCGGTTCGCGGCGCCCGGTCAGGGTCGATTTCCGCCTCGTCTCGGCGACCAACAAGAACTTGATCGAACTGGTCAAAGCCGGCCGCTTCCGCGAAGACCTCTTCTATCGCCTCAACGTTTTCCCGATCTCCATTCCACCGTTGCGGGCGCGACTCTGCGACGTGCCTGATCTCGCGCTGCGCTTTCTCGCCCGCTTCTGTGTCGAAGAGGGCAAGCGCATCCGGGGCATCGCCAGCGACGCGCTCGCGCTGCTCACCACTTATGATTGGCCGGGCAACGTCCGCCAACTCGAGAACGCGCTGTTTCGCGCCGTGGTGCTGGCCGATGGCAATGAACTGACGACGGCGGAGTTTCCGCAGATCGCCGCCCAGGTCGAGGGCTACGACATCCACATTCCGCCCGCCCCTCCGCCGATCGCCGCCGATCCGTCGGCGGCGATTGTTTTCCGGCCCGCCAACCACGACCACCGCGATCCGCATGCGCTGAGAATGATCAGCGACAGCGGCGACGTGCGCACGCTGGAGGAAATCGAAACCGAGATCATTCGCTTCGCGCTCGGCCATTATCGCGGACAAATGTCGCAAATGGCGCGCAAACTCGGCATCGGCCGCTCCACCCTCTATCGAAAAATGAAAGACATCGGAATCCCCGATGACATGCTTGGCGACGCCGCGGCATAATGCGGGCAAAGCGTCGAGGCATGTCGGTGGCGAACGTTTCTACTCAACCTCGTCCTGAGGAGCGGAGCGTTAGGCGACGCGCTGCGTCGAGGAGGACGCTCCAGCGAGCGCGAACGGCGCCCCAACTGGGTCATCCTTCGAGACGCCGCGCTTTCGCGCGGCTCCTCAGAATGAGGTCCGTGGATGGATCGCGGGCGCATTTGCGCGCGGCGCGTGGCGCGCGCAACTGCTGGGCGGCATGAGCGCCGTCGCGGTCGCGCTCGCCACGAGCCTCGCCTTCGCCGACACTCAGTCGGCGCCCGGTGTCTCGATCCTGTCACCCGAGGCGCCGGTGAACTTCGGCGACCTCGGCGGCTCAAGCCCGCTGCTGGCGATTTACAACGCCGGGCGCGTCGCCCAAGTCCCGGGACCAGACCTGGCCGGCTTGGCCGAGCCGATATTCGACCACGCATCTGCGGCTCAGATCCCTCCGGGCGGCGGCGTTCGCGCCGTTCGCGGCGGCGCCCGGAGATGGGCCAGCCCCGCAGGAAAACCCACCGCCAGTCGTCTACGACCCAACGGCGGGGCCCCCGCTATCGCCGACGCAAAGCGCGCTGAAGGCGGCGCTGGAGCGGCTCGTCGCGCGGGCCGAGCAGCGCAACCCTCTGGGAAGCGGCGACTGGCGCGCCGCGCGCGGAGCCATCGCGGCTTTCTACGCAAGGCGCGACTACGCGCCGGTATGGGTCGACGAGGATGGCCTGACCAGAATGGGGCGAGCGGCGCTGTCGCAGCTGCAGGCGCGCCCGCGACGACGGCCTCGATCTCGTCCGCCTTCGCGCTCCCGCGCGATCTCGGCGCCGGTCTCGATCCGGACGCGCTCGCCGAAGCCGAAACGACGATCGCCTCGGCGATCGTGACCTACGCCGAGCAGGCGTCAGGATCGCGCGTTCTCCCCTCGCGTGTCTCGCCGCTCATCTTCGCAAGCCCCAGCGTCGTCGATCCCGAGACGGCGCTCAGCCGAGACAGCGACGGCGGCGGATCCCGCCCGCCGGCTTGCCGATTTCAATCCGCCGCAGCGGGGCTACCGCGACTTGCGCGACCACTTGAAGCGCCTCGAGGCGCCGGACAGCGCCGAACGTCATACGAATGCGGTGACGGCTGATCTCGATCCCGATGGGTTAAGCGATACGCCGAAGCAACGACGCGCGGCGAGCGAAGCGACGGCCTGCAGTGGATCGGATTCGCACGGCTTCGACCAGCGCCACATTCGCTTACGGTTCGTCCGCGCGCCAACGGGCGGCGATCCTAGCGAACATGGAAATGTGGCGCTGGGAGCCGCGCGACATGGGCGAGCGGCGGATCGAGGTCAATCTCGCCGACTTTTCCGTCGCGGTGCTTGAGGGCGATCGGATCATTCATCAGGCGCGCGTCGTCGTCGGCAAGCCAGAGACGCCGACGCCGATCTTCTCCGACGTTATGCGCTATGTCTTGATCAACCCGTCGTGGCAGGTGCCCAATTCCATCATCAAGAAGGAAATGATGTCGAAGCTCGGCTCCTTGAGCCGGCGCGGCTACGAGGTGAAGACCGTCGGCGGGCGGCTGACGGTCCGACAATTGCCCGGCGACGACAATGCGCTTGGACGGTTCGCCTTCATGTTTCCGAACGACCACGCGATCTATCTGCACGACACGCCGTCGAAGGATCTGTTCGACGAGGAAACTCGCGCCTTCAGCCATGGCTGCATTCGCGTCGAGGACCCGCAGAGCCTGGCGGTGCTCGTTCTCGGGGGCGAATCAACGGGCTGGACGGACGGGCGAATCGAAGCCGCGATCGGAGGAAAAGAGCGCACGATATTCCTGCCTCGCCCTCTGCCCATTCACATTGAATACTTCACTGATTTCGTTGACGAATTCGGTGAACTGAAGGAGCGTCCGGACGTCTACGGGCTGATTCGCAAGGTCGAGGTCATACTCGCCCGAACAAGTCAAGATTGAACGGGAGGCCATATCGAGCTATACGCGAAATAGATCGCTTTTTGCCTTAACTGTGACGCGAGCGTCACAATGCGAACAAGGAGCGCCAGGGACAGGGCGCTCGGGAGGTCGCGGTAGGGTCGGCGGGAGAGGCCGGCAAAAGCGTAAGCGTAGGACATCGATATAGGCACAGTCTGCCGGCTTCGCCGCCGGTCGTGACGTGTTGGGGAAGGATGGGTTATTGGCGGGTTTTAACCTGAGCAAGTGCGTGAGCCGCGGCGGAGCGGCAGCGCACATGGCGGTGGCGGCGGCATTCACGGCCGCTTGGCTTGTTCCGAACTCGACCGAGTCGGCGGTCGCCAACGGCGACACGCGCACCATCACCCTCTCGAACCAGCACACCAACGAATCCGGCTCGTTCACCTTCATGGTCAATGGCGTCTATGACTCAGGGACGCTCGACAAACTGAACTGTTTCTGCCGGGATTGGCGGCTCAACGAGCCGACCAGGATGGACCCGCATCTCTTCGACATCATCTGGGAAGTCTATCGCGAATCCGGGTCGACCCAGCCGATCGACGTTCTCTCCGCCTACCGGTCGCCGCAAACCAACGCGATGTTGCGCCGACGGTCGCGACAGGTGGCCGAACATTCGCAGCATATGCAAGGCAAGGCGATCGACGCGCATTTCCTTGACGTAAGCACGGCCCGCATCCGCGACGTCGCCATGCGCGCGCAGACTGGCGGCGTTGGATTCTACCCGACCGGAAACACGCCTTGGGTGCATATCGACAGCGGCTCGGTCCGATATTGGCCGAAGATGAGCCGCGACGCGCTGACGCGCCTGTTCCCTGATGGAAAGACGGTGTTCATTCCCGCCGACGGCAAACCGATGCCAGGATACGAGCTGGCGCGCGCCGAGATCGAATCGCGCGGCGGAAATATCCAGGTGGCCCGTGGCGGCGGAATTGGCGGGATTTTCTCCTGGCTGTTTGGCGGCGGCGGCGCCGACGACGCAGAGGAGTCGGGCGGGCAGGAAGCGACGACCTGCGGTGGCCGTCGAGCGGCGGCAACGCGCGCGGTGGCCGTAACGGCGGCGGCTATCAGGCGCCCGAGCCGCAGGTTGAGGTGGCTGACGCCGGGCCGCAGGCGGTCGCCAAGGCGAAGCGCAACTTGCCGACCGGTCAGGCTTACGCCAGCGCCCCCGAAGCGGCGCCGATCGACAAACCGGAGAGCGTCGATTCCGCTCCAGAGGCGGTCGCCAAGGCCAAGCGCAACTTGCCGACTGGTCAGGCTTACGCCAGCGCCGTCAATTCAGCGCCAACGCCGCCGGTCAAGCCGCAGACGGTCGCGGCGCTGGAGCAACCCAATGTGGCGAGCGACGCTTCGACAGACGAACCGCATAGCGCGCCCGTTGCGAAGTTCTTCGCCCCGCTGCCGCCCCGGAAGCCCGCCGATCTGGTCGCCCTTGCCGCTCTGGCTGGCTCCCCCATGCCTCCGACCAGGCCGTCGGATCTGATCGTCGCCTCAAAGACCGATCAAGCCGGCGCCTGCTCTTGCGCCGCGTCTAACAAACCGTTCAATGCGGCGCCCGCCGCCAGCCAGCGCGGTTTGCTGCCCAAGGTCATCACCTCCGGCGTCGATCGCACCCCGACTGGGGCGCTGGCGCTGCTCGAGGCGCCGTCCGCGCCGAGGTATGACGACAGCGTCGCTGCTCGCGCGGGCGGCCGAACTCACCGCGCCCCTGCCGCCCATGCCGATCCCCGCTGCGGTTGCGACCGCTCCCGCGCCTGCCCCCGACAAGGTCGCGGCCCCGGCGTCTGACAAGACGGGAAGCGCCGAAACACCCGCGCCGCCAGAGCACGGCTGGGTCGTTCGGACAGCGGCGGTGGCGGCTGAAGACCTTGCGCAATTGTTTGGCGGCCTCGGCTTCAAGACCGCCGATCCAAGCCCCGGCGAGATGCGCGGACCGCAGCAATAGGACCAAGTTTAGGTCCGCGGCTTCGAGCCTACGAAGGATTCGGCGCCGGCTGAACAAGCAGTCCAGAGCTCAGCTGCCTAGTCCTATCTCCGCGCCATCGCCGTCCTCCCAGCAGGGAGTCGAAGTGAATGGTGACGGAAACGCCAACCGGCACCTGCTGCAAGAGGGTTGGCGACGGAGCCCGCAGGACGGCGTTGAGCTTGTCGGCCTCCTGTTGAAACTGATCCTGGGGACTGGGGGCCTCACGCGACAATTGCGCTGACATGCTCTTGTCGAGCAGAGCGTCGACGATCTGGTTCGCGAATTTGAGCCGCTTGTCGGGCGCGAACCCCGGTATGACGCGGTCCAATATCGTCTTGACTGTGCCGACGCCTTCGCTGCGTCCACGCAGAATGGAGGCGCGCTCCTGATCACTCAAGGTGATGCCCTGATTGGCGAACTGCTGGACGACGCGGGCTTCGGGCGGCAACGGCTTCTGCGGATTGATGGTCAGGTGTAATCCCGGCATCCCGTTTTCGAAGAACGACCACTTTTTGCCCGGCATGGCGATCTCCACCTCTGTCGACGCCGAGGAAGACAAGCCCAGCGCGCAGCGCAGGTCATATCCGGGTTGCGTGCTTCCTCATGCACGAAAAAGCCGCCTCTCCGAGGCGGCTTCGGCTGCTATCGGCTTCATACGGCATCGTCGGCCAATGCGACTGTGACTGACGTCACAGCCTGTCTGGCTGCGAAGAGCCGGCGGGCGGCCGGCGGCTCGCGGAAAGCTCGGCATCAGTCCTTGTCGATCGCCCAGGGCCCGGGGCCGGCAGCCGCGAGATAAAGGAAGATGAAGCAGTAAAGCAGCGCGGCCTCGCCCATGTTGATCGCGGGAAAGAAGCTCATGGGGAAATGCGCCATGAAATAGGCGGCCGCCATGAATCCCGACAGGATGAAGGCGACCGGGCGTGTGAACAGGCCGAGCACGATCAGCACGCCGCCGATGAGCTCCATCGTTCCGGTGAAATACATGAGGCCCGTCGGCATCTTGTCGATGAACGGCAGGCCAGCAGGGAAGCCCAGGAGCTTGCCTGTTCCGTGCTCGAGAAACGCGAGCCCGGCCGCGATGCGCAGCAGCGAGCGCGCGTGCGGCGCGAGCCACGCCGTATTCAGCAGCGAAGCTGCGGAACGGGGAAGAACATTACTCATTGTCGTCGCTTTCTTTGAGTTGGTTGAAGGATTGCTGACGCCGGGCCTATGCCGAAGAGCTTGGCGGCGGTCTTGGCGATCAGCTCGCCCTGATGGCGGGCGCCGTCGAGTTCGATCTGGGTCGGCTGGCGCTGGCCCTGCCCGCCCGCGACCGTGGTTGCGCCGTAAGGCGCCCCGCCGACGATCTCGTCGAGCGTGCCCTGCCCCGGGTGGCTGTAGGGCAGCCCAACGATGACGAGGCCGAAGTGCATGAGGTTGGTGATGATCGAGAAGAGCGTCATCTCGTTGCCGCCATGTTGCGTCGCGTCGAGGTGAACGCGCCGCCCACCTTTCCAATCAGAGCGCCGCTCATCCACAACTGGCCGCCCTGCTCCCAGAAACTGCCCATCGCGGAGGGCATGCGGCCGAAGCGTGTCGGCGCGCCCACGATGATCGCGTCATAGTTGGCGAGTTCCTCGATCTTGGCGATCGGGGCCGGCTGATCGAGCTTGAAGTACGAGGCCTTGGCGATGTCTTCCGGAACATTCTCCGGCACACGTTTCACGTCGACCGTCGCGCCCGCGGCCCGCGCCCCTTCCGCGACCGCGTGCGCCATCTGTCTCGATGTGGCCGTAACTGGAATAATAAAGAACAAGCACCTTCGCCATATTCATGTCCTCAAGCTTGAACGGTGGGCCGACGCGATCAGAGGATCTTCGCCATCTGGTCGAAGGAAAACCTCGGGCTGCGCGGGAACAGCTTCTCGGCGTCGCCGTAGCCGATGTTGATGAGGACGTTCGACTTGACGTGGCCCTCGGGGAAGAACTCGGCGTCGACCTTCGCATTGTCGAAACCGGTCATCGGTCCGGTGTCGAGACCGACCGCGCGCAGCGCGATGATGAGATAGGCGACCTGCAGCGTGCCGTTCTGGAATGCGGCGCGAGCGGCTTTCACAGGATCGCTCGGCGAACCAGGCCTTGGCGTCGGCGTGCGGAAACAGGAACGGCAGATGCTCGTAGAAGCTGTTCGTCGATAGGCCGTGATCGCGACGACCGGCGCGCTCATCGTCTTGTCCAGATTGCCGGGCGACAGAGCCGGGCGAAGCCGCTCCTTGGCCGCGGGCGATCGCAGGAAGAGGACGCGCATCGGCGACTGATTGGCGCTGGTCGGCCCCATCTTGGCCAGTTCGATCGCCTTCTGAAGCAGCTCGTCCGAGACCGGCTTGTCGAGAAACACGTTGTGCGTACGCGCATCGGTGAATATCTGCGCGAGCGACTGCGCTTCGATCGTCTTCGGCTCAGGAACGTGGATGGTCATGACGTGGCGGCCCCTCAAATTGTTGCATTGCGACGCAATGTCGGCTCTTGCTCCAATCGTTGCAATTGGCCAAATTGTGCTAGTATCCATCTCCGGAGGTGATGGATGATCGACTCGCTCACGCTCGACCAGATGCGCGTTCTCGTCGCGGTCGCCGACGCGGGAAGCTTTTCGGCCGCCGCGCGAAAGCTCGGCCGGGTCCAGTCGGCGATCAGCCAGTCGATCCAGACGCTCGAGACGACGCTTGGCGTCAGCCTGTTCGATCGCTCCGGCAAGACGCCGCAATTGACCGACGCGGGAAAAGCGCTGGTCGGCGACTCGCGCGCGCTGATCGCGGGCGCCCAGGCCATCCGCGCCCGCGCCCAAAGCATGGCGGAGGACGTCGAGCCGGAGCTCACGCTGGCGGTCGAACTCGATGCTGCCGATTCCGCTGCTTATGGAGAGCCTGAAGGCGTTGCGCGTCGCCTTCCCGCTTCTGCCCGCGTCCGTGTTCACCGAGGCTCTCGGCGGCGCCGAGCAGCGGCTGCGCGACGGCGCGGCCCGGCTTGCGATCTGTACGATCGCGCCCACAAGCCCCTGCGATCTCGTGAGCGAGTTCATGACGCGCATCGCCCTGTGGCCCGTGGTGGCGGCCAGCCATCCGCTTGCCGCCCTGCCCCAGCCGATCGCGCGCGAGGCGCTCGAGCCGCACGTGCAACTCGTGCTGACCGACCGCACGTCGCTCACCCAGCATCTTTCAGGCGGGATCGTCAGCCGTCACATCTGGCGGTTCGCGGACCTGGCGACCCGCCTCGATTTCCTGCTCGCCGGCTTCGGCTGGTGCAACATGCCGAGCCACATGGTCTCCGAGCACGTCGCGGCCGGTCGGCTGAAGAGGCTTACAATCGCCAATCAAGAGGACGTCGCGCTGCCTCTTTCCGTCGTGCATGAGCGCGGTCGTCTGCCGGGTCGCGCCGGACGCTGGCTGATCGCCGACTTGCGCGAGCGGATGAAGACATGCCCCGGCGCGCATCGCCCTCGCGAGGAAGTGCTCCGCGGAGGCCGAAGCCGCAGCGGCTTGAGACGGCTGCCTGGGCGCGCTTTTGGCCGGAGTCGCCGCTGTCGCGAAGCGCCCGTCATGGACTTCGGCGAGCGGAGCAACGCCGTCAGCACGGCTTTCGCTTCGTCGATCAGCCCTTCCTGGTATCGGTAGTACATCTCCGAGCCCATCGGCGTGACATACGAGACGAGCTGCTCCTCACAGCGGCGATGAAGCGCGTCAAAGTCCTTGATCAGCTCTTCCGCCGCTTTTCGATCCTGCGGCGTCTGGATGACATGCTCGGGCGGAAGCGCCTTGATCTGGTCTCGCGTGATGCTGGAGTGCGCGCGCGCTTTGATCTGTTCTTCGTTCAGACCGGGATAGGCGAGCGCCTTGAGCCGGGCCTCGAGCAGCCCCCGGTTGGCGTCGATGCGCCAGAGCCTGAAGCGACTATAGACGCCCATCGCGTTCAGAAGAACCGTGGCCCCCATCGCCAGATAAATCCAGTAGGCAGGCGACATCAGGTTCACGAGCCAGGGGAAATATTTGTCCGCGATCTCGGGCTGGCCGCTGGCGAAGAATTCGCGCGCCTCGTCGGCCAACGGCGCGCTGTCCTGCGACTTCGCCGATGGCGGCGGGTTGACGCGAACGAAATTGGGGAACTCCTCGCTGAGCAGCATCAGGAAGGCGACCCGCTCCGCGCGATGCACGCAGGCGTTGGTCATGACGAGCGTATCGACCTGCGCGACCAGCTTGTCGGTCGCAGGGATCGGTTTGGCGATGTCGTAATAGCCGGCCGGGATTCGACCCAGACGCAGCCACTTGTCTCGCGCCACCAGGCCTTCGATGTCCGCGGGAGCGACGATCTCGAGATCGTACTTGTTCACGAGCGTGCGGACCATCTCCGCGTTCTCGTTCATGACGAAGGCGGCGAGGTCGAGTTGACCGTCGCGGACAAGTCCCGCCTGCGCTTCGAGATCGTGATTGGACGGTTTCAGGCCGAGACCGCTGAGGTCGGAATTCTCCAGCAATTGCTGCATCAGATAGGCCGTGCCCGAACCTTCCGGGCCGATCCCGACCGAAGCGCCTTTGAGGTCATTGAAGGTGCTGATCGCGCGCCCGCGCTTGGCGAGAAGGAACAGCGACTCGGGCTGCGGCAGACGTCCAAGAGTCGTCAGGCCGGCGTCCGCCGGCGTCGGCACGCCGTCCTGGACGAACGCGAAGGCAGGAACGCAGCGCCCGTTTTCGCCGACGAGGCGGGCGATGTTCTCGACCGACCCCGCCGTGGCGACGACCTTCAGATGGCCGTTCTTCTTGAGCGCCCGCGCCGCCAGCCGGTCGCCCAGCGCATGATAGGCGCCCGTCGGCGATCCCGGTCAGGACGGAAGCCCGCAGGAACGCGTAGTCGCCGGAGACGGTGTAATAGAGGAGCCCGGCGAGCGCCGCGAGAACGGCGAGCGCGATCAAGAGGCCCCTCGCCCACGCCTTTCGACCGCCGCTCGGCCCGAACGCGAGGTCGTCCAAAAGGCTCATGGCTTCGGTGCTCAAATGGTGAACTTCGCGCGGTCGGATGTTCGTCGCCCGAGGCCCGACGCAAGGGCCAGCGTCAAGCCGCTATCGCGCCCTGCCCTCGCGGCCGTAAAGCAATAGCATCGCGACGATGACAATTCCGTAGGTGATCTGCCGCCCGGCGTCCGGCATCTGCACCACCGAGCAGGATCGACTGCAGGAGCGGTGATGAGAATGACGCCAGCGACCGTGCCGAGATAGCTGCCTCGCCCGCCGAGGATCGAAGCGCCGCCAGCAGCACCACGGCGGCGATCGGGTGAAGACGAGCGGTTGCCTTGCGGCGAGGCTCGGCGTCTGGCATGTTAGCTCCCAATCGCGCTGGGTTTTGCCCAGCCGGGCGCGTCCGGACGGTCATCGGTCGGACGCGAAATCAAAAAAGGGAGGATCTCTGAATGAACCATGTTGGCCGCTTAACCGCGCTTACGCTCGCGGGCTTTCTTGATGTCTTCAGCCGCGTGGGCGGGCCCCAAGGTCGTTTCCGGCCCCGGGGTCGATCCGCAGTGCTTCAAGCCCTGGTCGGACAAGACGAAGTTCCTCCAGTGGGAGAAGAAGCCCGGACCCTACAAGATCGCGCTGGCGAACGGCTTCGTCGGCAACACCTGGCGCATCCAGATGATCAAGACCGCCAAGGCCTTCGCCGAACAGCCGGGGATCAAGGAGCACATCAAGGAGTTCAAGGTCGTCTCCACCGGCACCGACGCGGCCGCGCAACTCGGCGCGATCGAGGACTTCATCAATCAGGGCTATGACGCGATCATCGTCAACGCCGTCTCGCCCGAGGGCTTCGACCGCATCATCCGCCTTGCCGACAAGAACAACGTGATCCTCGTGCCGTTCGACAATGTGCTCGACACCGACAAGGTGATGGAGGTCAACGAGGACCAGAAGGAAGCGGGCCGCATGTCGGCCGAGTTCCTGCTGAAGGAAATGGGCAAGACGTCGGGAGACATTCTCGAAGTGCGCGGCCTGCCGGGCAATTCGGTCGACCGCGACCGCCATGACGGCTTTCGCGAGGTGATCGACAAGCGCTGCCCAACAAGTTCAACGTCACCGAGGTGGTCGGCAACTGGGACACCGGAACGTCGCAGAAGGTGACGGCGGACGCTCTCGCGGTCCATCCGCATTTCGACGGCATCTTCAGCCAGGGCGGCGACGACGGCACGGTGCAGGCGTTTCTCGACGCCAAGCGTCCGCTTCGTGCCCTTCGCCGGCGAGGGCGAGAACGAGTTCCGCAAGCAGATCGCCGAACATTCGAAGGACGGGCTCAAGGGCATGTCCTACGGACAATCGCCCGCGCTGGTCGCTATCTCGATGAAGGCGGCGATCGAGGCGCTCCAGGGCAACGTCGATGCCGCAACTGATCTCGATCCCGATCCCGGTGGCGACCTACCAGGATCTCAAGGCTGGCGTGAACTACTGGCCGGACCTCAAGGCGAACTTCTTCGCGCCGAACCAGTTCACTCCCGTGCGGGGTGAACTTCACCGCGCCGGAAATCATGGCGCAAAGCGAGAAGAACACGAAGTAGCCGCCTTAAAGGCGATCAGGACGCCTCGCCCGGCCGGACGCCGGGCCGGGGCGTCCGCCGCCGAAGCGGCGCTCGCCGCCCATTCTCATCGAGGCTGATCATGGCGGACGCGCCGCAAGGCGATTTTCTTGTCCTCTCCGGAATATCCAAGCGCTACGGCGGCGTGCGCGCGCTCGAGAACGTCGATTTTCGCTGCGCGCGCGGCTCCATCCACGCGGTCCTCGGCGAGAACGGCGCCGGGCAAGTCGACGCTGATCAAGATCGTCGCGGGCGTCGTCCAGCCGGACGCCGGCGACGATAACGCTCGACGGCCGCGCGCGCCAGTTCGCCAGTCCCTCGGCCGCGACGGCCGCCGGCGTCGTCTGCATCTTCCAGGAACTGTCGTTGATGCCGGACTTGTCCGTCGCCGACAACATTTCGATCGCCACGCCGCCGAGGCGCTTCGGCATGATCGACACCCGCGCCCAGCGGCGCCGGGCCGAGGCTCTGCTGGCCGAAGTCGGCTGCGAGGACGTCAACCCGCTTCTGCGCGTCCGCGATCTGCCGCTGTCGCGCCGCCAGATGGTCGAGATCGCCAAGGCGCTCGGCCAGAAGCCCCAAGCTGCTCATCCTCGACGAGGCGACGTCGGCGCTGACCAGCGCGGACGTCGAGAAGGTCTATACGCTCTTGGCGCGGCTCAAGGCCGAGAACGTCGCCATCCTCTATATCTCGCATCGCATGCACGAGGTCGAGGCGCTGGCGGACCGCGCCTCGGTGTTCCGCAACGGCCGCCACATCGAGACCTTCGACAAGGGCCAGCGTTCGACCGCCGAGATCGTGCAGCTGATGATCGGCCGCGACATCGCCACGCAATATCCGCCAAAGCCCAAGCCGGTCCGGTCGGCGCCGGCCCTCAAGGTCGAGCGGCTCGGATGGGAAGACCGCCTCGCCGACATCTCGCTCGAAGTCGGAGCGCGCGAGATCGTCGGCCTTGGCGGACTCGACGGCCAGGGGCAGAAGACCCTGCTGCTCGCCCTGTTCGGCGTGCTGCGCGGGGTGACCGGCGCGATCACGGTCAATGGCCGTCCCGTCCGGCCGCGCTCTCCGGCCAAGGCCAAGGCGCCGGACATCGGCATCGCGCTGGTGCCCGAGGATCGGAAGACGGAAGGCCTGATGCTGCCGATGTCGATTGCGGACAATCTGACCATCGCTTCGCTCGGGGCGATGTCGATCGGCCCGTTCGTCGACGCTGGCAAGGAGGCGGAGGCCGTCGATTCGGCGATCGAGCGCCTTCAGATCAAGGTCGGCTCGAAGGACGACGCGGTCTCGACGCTCTCCGGCGGGAACCAGCAGAAGGTGGTCATCGCCAAGTGGCTGATGACCGGGCCGCGCATCATCCTGCTCAACGATCCGACTCGCGGCATCGACGTCGGCACCAAGCAGGAGCTTTATCGGCTGATGCGCGAGCTCGCCGACCAGGGAGCCGCGATCCTGTTCTATTCGACAGACTATGACGAGCTCATCGGCTGCTGCGACCGTGTCGCCATCATGTATGACGGGCGCATCGTGCGCGAGCTCGCGGGGGACGAATTGAACGAGACCAATATCGTCGAAAGCTCGCTCAACATCAGCGCCGCTCCTTCCCCGGGCGCCGCACGCGGGGCGATTCATGTCTGATCTCGCCATCAAGGTCCGCCAGAACTTCGCCTTTCTCACCGCGGCCTTGCTGTTCGTGGTCGTCTACTTCCTCTACAACCTCGCCCATCCCAAGGGCTTCAGCTCGGCGGTGTTCATTCAGAACAGCAATGAGGTGTTCACGCTCGCGCTGGTCTCGATGGCGCAGACCGTGCCCGTTCTCGCGGCCGGCCTTGACCTTTCGGTCGGCGCCCTGATGACGATGGTCGCCTGTTTCGCAAGCTATCTCTTGAGCGGCGACGCCCGCCGGTACGCCGCTTGGACTCGACTTCGGTGGATGGCGGCTTGCGCTCGGGACCCTGCCCGGAGGCGTGACGGGGATCGTCTTCGGCGCCGTCATCTGCCTCCTGATCGGCGCTCGTCGCCGGGCTCATCAACGGCGTCGATCGTCGTCTACGGCCGCATCCAGCCGATCATCGCCACACTCGCCACCGGCGCCATCTACATCGGCATCGCGCTCTTTCTGCGGCCGCAGCCCGGCGGCAAGGTCAACGAGGACCTCAACTGGGCGCTCACCAATTCGCTCGGCGATTTCGCCTCGACCGTCCATATCTTCAACGACGGCGCCGCGCCCTGGTTTGCTCCCTTCGCCGGCATCCCTACGCCTTTCGTCCTCCTGGCGCTGATCGTTCTCTTAGTCTGGGTTCCGTTCAGCCGCACGGTCACCGGCCGGACGATCTACGCGATCGGGTCGGCGGAAGGCGCAGCCTACATGTCCGGCCTCGACGTCAACCGCGCCAGGATCGTCGCCTTCACGCTCGGCGGCTTCTTCGCAGCCTGCGGCGGGCTGTTCCTCGCCATCCAGACCTCGTCGGGCAACGCCGACATCCCGCAGGCCGGCACCTATACCTTGAACTCGATCGCCGCGGTGGTGATCGGCGGCACGTCTCTTCTGGGCGGCAACGGCGGGGCGATCGGCTCCGTGTTCGGCGCGCTGATCCTGCGCGTCATCTCTTACTTCTTCCGCATTTTCGACATCGCTCCGCTGCTTCAGCCGCTGTTCGAGGGGATTATTCTGCTCGCCGCGGTCAGCATCGGGGCGCTGCACGTGCTGCGGGTGAAGAACACGCTGGAGCTCTTTCGGTGAGCTGCGTTTCCGGCCATCCTCAAGCCGTCGCGCGACGACCGGCCAATCCTGATCGCGGCGCTGTTCATCGTCGCCATCCTCATCGCCGGAACCGCGTACACCTGGCAGCGGTTCGGCAGCGCACCGCTGCTCTCGCCGAACTATCTTTTGCAGCAGCTGCAGATCGGCGCCTTCCTCGGGATCGTCGCCGCCGGGCAGATGGTTGTCATTCTGATCGCGCAGATCGACCTTTCCGTCCCCTGGACGCTGACCGCGGCGGCAATGATGGCGACCGCGGTCGGCGGGCCCTGGGCGATTCCGGTCGGTCTCGCGGTCGGCCTCATCGTCGGCCTCGTCAACGGGCTCGGCGTCGCCTATCTCCGCGTTCCCTCGATGATCTTCACCCTTGGCGTCAACGCGGTCATGCGCGGACTGATGGTGGCCCATACCGGAGGCTTCGCTCCCGACACCGCCGCCACCGATCTCATGCGGACGCTGGCCTCCGGACACGTTCTTGGGATGCCCAACGCGCTCTTCGTCTGGCTCGCGGTTTCCGCGATCGTCGCGGTCATCCTGCAGCGCACGTTGCTCGGCCGCGCGATCTACGCGCTCGGCAACAAGGAGTCGGCCGCCTACCTCGCCGGCGTCAACACGAAGGGGGTCACCGTGACCTGCTTCGCCCTGTGCGGCCTCACCGCCGCTCTCGCCGGCGTCCTTCTCGCCGGCTATTCGCAGAAAGCCTATCAGGGCATGGGCGACGCCTATCTCCTGCCCGCCATCGCGGCCGTGGTCATTGGCGGGACCAACATCCTCGGCGGGCGTGGACGCTATCTGGGAACGCTGGTCGGCGTGATCCTGATCGTCCTGCTCAACAGCGTGCTCTCGATCATGCAGATGCCGGAGGCCGGCCGCCAAGTGATCTACGGCGGCGTGATCATCCTGATGTTGCTCGTCTACGGACGCTCGGAGCAGGTGACGAGCTGACCCTCCACCGACTCGCCAACAAGAATGGCCGCCGTGCCGGGATGCCAAGCCGCCGCTTCGGAATCGTCGCCGCCATGCTACAGGCTTCGCCGTGATCCGGGCGGGCCTGCCGCTCGGGTTGCGTTCACAGGGAGGCGAGGATGGCCACAGTCAAGCTCTGGACCGATGCGGAGGCGGAAGCGCACCCGACAGGTCAAAGCGGTTTTCGACGATATCCGGGCGACCCGGAAGTCGGACTTCGTCAACAATTTCTGGCGCGGTCTGGCCAACCAGCCCGAGGTTCTCGAACGCACCTGGAACACGCTGAAAGCGGTGATGGGCGCGCCCGGACCGCTCGATCCCCTGACTCGGGAACTGATCTACATCGCCGTTTCGATAACGAACAACTGCTCCTATTGCATCCATTCGCATACGGCCGCGGCCCGCGCGAAGGGGATGACCGACGCGCAATATTCCGATTTTCTGGCGGTGGTGGGCATGGCCTCGCAGACAAACGCGCTGGTGACAGGCCTGCAACTGCCCGTCGACGCGGCCTTCCTCATCGAGAGCTGAACGTAAGGGGCCGCGTGCCGGAGCGCGCCCCAACAAAAAGCCCGCCCGGAATCGCTCCCGGGCGGGCTTTCATATTTGAGAGGGCGGCGGGCGTTACTTCGCCTTCTCGCCCTTGTCGCGGGCTTTGAGCGCCGCGCCCAGGATGTCGCCGAGCGAAGCGCCCGAGTCGGCCGAGCCGTATTGCGCGATCGCCTCTTTCTCCTCGGCGACTTCGAGCGCCTTGATGGAGACGGCGATCTTGCGCGCCTGGCGGTCGAACTGGGTGACGCGCGCGTCGACCTTCTCGCCGACCGAGAAGCGCTCGGGGCGCTGATCGCCGCGGTCGCGCGCGAGCTCGTTGCGCTTGATGAAGGCGGTGAGCTCGGTGCCGGCGATCTTCACGTCGAGGCCGCCGTCCTTGACCTCGATGACCTCGCAGGTCACGACCGAGCCCTTGCGCACATCGCCTTCGCCTTCCTCGCCCGCCTTCGTGGCCGAGAACGGGTCACTGGCCAATTGCTTGATGCCGATGGCGATGCGTTCCTTCTCGACATCGACGTCAAGCACCTTGGCTTGAACCGTGTCGCCTTTCTTGTAAGTCCTCGATCGCCTGCTCGCCCGGCCTGTTCCAGTCGAGATCGGAAAGATGGACCATGCCGTCGACGTCGCCGTCGAGGCCGATGAACAGGCCGAACTCGGTCTTGTTCTTGACCTCGCCCTCGACGGTCGAGCCGATCGGATGCTTCTCGGCGAAAGCCTCCCACGGGTTCTGCAGCGTCTGCTTGAGGCCAAGCGAGATGCGGCGCTTGGAGGCGTCGACCTCGAGCACCTGAACCTCGACCTCCTGGCTGGTCGAGACGATCTTGCCGGGGTGGACGTTCTTCTTGGTCCACGACATTTCGGAGACGTGGATGAGGCCCTCGATGCCGGGCTCAAGTTCGACGAACGCGCCGTAGTCGGCAATGTTGGTGACGCGGCCCTTCAGCTTCTGGCCGACGGCGTAGCGCGTCTCGATGTTCGACCACGGATCTTCCTGCAGCTGCTTCATGCCGAGCGAGATGCGGTGGGTCTCGTGGTTGATCTTGATGATGCGCACCTTGACCTGCTGGCCGATGGTCAAGACTTCGCTCGGATGGTTGACGCGCCGCCAGGCGATGTCGGTCACATGCAGGAGGCCGTCGATGCCGCCGAGATCGACGAACGCGCCGTAGTCGGTGAGGTTCTTGACCGTGCCGTCGATGACCTGCCCCTCGGCGAGGTTGGCGACGATCTCGTGGCGCTGCTCGGCCCGGCTCTCCTCGAGCACGGTGCGGCGGGAGACGACGATATTGCCGCGGCGCCGGTCCATCTTGAGGATCTGGAACGGCTGCGGGACGTTCATCAGCGGCCCGACGTCGCGCACCGGCCGAATGTCGACCTGGCTGCGCGGCAGGAAGGCGACGGCGCCGTCGAGGTCGACGGTGAAGCCGCCCTTGACCTGGTTGAAGATGACGCCCTCGACCTTCTCATTCTTCTCGAACGCCTGCTCGAGCTTGACCCAGCTCTCCTCGCGCCTCGCCTTGTCGCGCGAGATGACGGCTTCGCCGAGCGCGTTCTCGATCCGCTCGAGATAGACTTCGACCTCGTCGCCGAGCGCCGGGCGCCGGGTCGCGTCCGTGATTGGTGAATTCCTTGAGCGCCACGCGCCCTTCAGTCTTGAGGCCGACGTCGATGACGGCCATGTCCTTTTCGATCGCGACGACCTTGCCCTTGACGACCGTTCCTTCGAACGCCTCGTCGTCGCCGTAGGTCTCGTTCAATAGTGCGGTGAAATCCTCGCGCGTCGGCGCCAGGGATTGAATGGAAGCCATTGGTTCTCCTAATTGCGCCCGATGGTCGTCGGGCAACGCCGGCTTTGGGTTCGCGTTGACGTTCAGGCGTCTGCCGACCGGAAAGGCCCGCGCCTAATCAGCGCGCGACCCTTATCACCGCTTTCGCGGCTGAGCCGGCGTATATGGCCGGCGGCGGAAGCCCAGGGTTTCTCCGCTGTCGCGGAAATCCGCGGCGGCGAAGCGGCTCCGCTAGCAGGAAACCCCGCGCGAAGCAAGGCGGATATGGGGTTAAGGCCACGAATTTGTAAGGGTTTCGAAGCCGTCGCCCGGGCCAGGAGGCTGCGCGATCAACTGGCGTCAGCGGCGACCTTTTCCGCGACGGCGAAGTCCGGCTGAAGATAGGTCGAAAGATGCGCCTCGAGAGCCGCTGCCGCTCCTTCGCCCGAACCTGCGTGTCGGAGCCCGGGGCGTCAGACTGTGCGGCTTCCAGCGGCATTCCGGCTCCCCCAGAGTTTTTTTAACCACTCCAGAGGTTGACGCGGCAGCTTGGCGATGAAGCCAAACTGCCGAGCAAAAGCCGCTCGCCGATCTAGGTGACGGGCTCCAATTCCCGAATATCTTCGTTTCTGAGGGTGAAAACGCCTTCGTTCACCTCACGCAGGCCGTCCAAGAATATCGAGATATCGATGTCTTGATCTTCGTCTTCATCTTCAAGCGACTTAAATCGACCGTTGAAGAAAGCATATTCGATCCCGTCTACCGGATCGGGGAAATACGCCTTCCAATCTGAAAGCAAGTCTCTCTTCGCTTTTGTCGGCGAATTTATAATTAAATCTCACAATTTGCCTGATTTTGTAGAATTTACCTTCTGTCAGATATTCGTCAACAAAACGGTTTCTCACGCCATCAATTGGCTGGGCGTTCACACATACGATCTTTTGACCAACGTACCAATCGCGCATTTCAGTCCCCACCACCGTGGCAGTTTATACTTAAGATCCCGGTTTTTTCGTTTCCAGGCTCAAATATAAGCGGCAGGAATGAATGTAGGCTTTCAACGTGACGTTGCAAATTAACAAAAGATTTCAATCTCGTTAAGTTCGTGTACCCGTTCTGTTTCTCGTGTTGCTTCCGCTAATTCATGAATGCCGCGATTTGGGAATGGGGGATTGCGAGAACCGGGCCGCATTCGCCGGTCCCGCGCTCAGAGCGCCAATCCTGCCTCGGAATCGGGCGCCCAGCGCATTTGGCTTGGCCAAGACGCTCTGCCGTGGCTCGGCTCTACAGGCGCCGGCCTAAATCGCGGGAGCGGCCGTGGCGCCATATGCAGCCCCTTAAAGGCACAGTTGCCAGGACGCCGAACCAGGACATAGCCTGATCAGGCTGATCGTCGTCGCTGGCAAAGCGAACAACAACGGCGAAGCGTCACAAGGAGGAAAGCATGACCAGGAACGTTCGTGCGCGCCACGGCGCGCGTTGGAAGACCATGGCCGCCTGCGCTGTCGCCGCGTGGGCGCTCGCGTCCGGCCCGGCCTTCGCGGAGGAGAAGATCATCGTCGGGCTGATCACGAAGACGAACACCAATCCGTTCTTCGCCAAAATGAAGGAAGGCGCGGCGGCAAAGGCGAAGGAGCTCGGCGTCGACTTTCGCAGCTTCGCCGGCAAATACGATGGCGACAACACGGGCCAGGTGGACGCCATCGAGCGTCTCGTGAACGCCGGCGCCAAGGCGATCCTGATCACGCCAAGCGACACCAAGGCGATCGTTCCGACTCGGTCGAGCGAGCGCGCAAGGCCGGAATTCTGGTGATCGCGCTCGATACGCCGCTCGATCCTCCAAACGCGGCCGATGCGACTTTCGCGACCGACAATCAAAAGGCCGGAGAACTGATCGGCCAATGGGCGGCAAAGACGCTCGGCGACAAGGCGAAGGACGCTCGCATCGCCTATGTCGACGCGCTCGTCGATCAGCCTTCGGTCGATCGTCTGCGCGACTTCGGCTTCTCGAAGGGCTTCGGCGTCGAGAATTCGAACTGGAAGCAATACGGACACGAGACCGACAAGCGCATCGTCGGCCATCAATGGGGCAGGGGCGAGGAAGCGAAAGGCCGCGCCGCGATGGAGACGCTGCTCCAGAAGGATCCGAACATCAACGTCGTCTACACGATCAACGAGCCGACCGCGGCGGGCGCCTATGGCGCGCTGAAGGCCGCCGGCAAGGCCAAGGACGCGATCATCGTCTCGGTCGACGGCGGATGCCCTGGCGTGAAGAACGTCGCCGCCGGCGTCATCGGCGCGACCGCCCAGCAATATCCGCTGCTGATGGCGTCCATGGGCGTCGAAGCGGCGGTCGAATACGCCAAGACCGGCAAGAAGCCCGAACCGAGCCCCGGTCTCGATTTCTTCAACACCGGCGTCTCGCTCGTCACCGACAAGCCGGTCGAAGGCGTTCCGTCGATCTCGTCGAAGGAAGGCCTCGCCAAGTGCTGGGGCTGAAGGCTCGCCAGCGAACGCTTGACGGAAAGGTCGCCGGCGGCGCCATGTCGCGCCGCCGGCGCCGCTGCGACCCCATTCTCGTCGGCGCGCGCTGCGGGACGAGCCTGCCAGCGTCGCCGCGCGTCGCTGCAGACGCGATCGAAGATCGCATGTCTGAAACCTTCCTGATCGGTCTTGATTTCGGCTCCGAGTCGGCGCGCGGCGTCCTGATCGAGGCGAGCACCGGGCGGCAGGCCGCCTATCACGTCCATGCCTATCGGCACGGGATCATGACGGAGGCGCTGCCCGGCGGGCGACCTCTGCCCGCAGGCTTCGCGCTGCAGGCACGCCGCGGATTATCTCGAGGCGGCCGAGATCATCCTGACCGCGATCGGCGCCGGGCGAGACATCGCCGGAATCGGAGTCGACTTCACGGCAAGTTCGCCCTTGCCGGCGCTCGCCGACGGTCGCGCGATGTCGGAGGTCATGCCGGACGATCCCGCACGCCTATGTGAAGCTCTGGAAGCACGCAGCGGCGCAGTCTTACGCCGAGGCGATCAACGGCCGCGGCGGCTCGTTTCTCGCGAATTTCGGCGGCAAGGTTTCGGGCGAATGGCTGCTCGCCAAGGCGGCTCAGATCGCAACCGAAGCGCCTGAGGTCTGGCGCCGTTGCGACAAGTTCATCGAAGCCGGCGACTGGCTGGTCTGGCGACTGACCGGGCGCGAGGCTCGCAGCCTCGATTTCGCGGCCTACAAGGCGCAATACGACTCTCGCGCCGGCTATCCGGACGGGATCGCCCCCGGCCTTTCGGCGAAGCTCTCCACGCCTGAGCCGGTAGGGTGCGGGCGCCGGTCAGCTCTCGAACGAATGGCGCGAGCGCACGGGAATCCGCGGCGAGGCCGTCGTCGCTGTCGCAGTCATCGATTCGCATGTCGTTTTGCCGGCTGTTGGCGCCTATGGCCCCGGCGTCCTGGTCGGCGCGCTCGGCACCTCGGCCGCCTATCTCCTTCTGGACGACCAGGACCGGCCGATGCCCGCCGGTGTCGAGGGTCGGGCCCATGGGGCCGCGCTCCCGGACCTCTGGTGTTACGAGGCGGGACAGGCCGCGTTCGGCGATGTGCTCGCATGGTTTGTTCGACGCCTTCCCGCGGTCCTCCGACCTCGACGCGAACTTCGCCGAGTACAATCGGGAGGCCGCGGCCCTGACGCCCGGGCAGAACCGCCTGGTCGCGATCGACTGGTGGAACGGCAATCGCGTGCCCTATGCCGACAAGGGCTTGCGAGGGGTGCTCGCGGGCCTCGATCTTTCGACCAGCGCAGTCGACATCTATCGCGCGCTCATGGACAGCCTCTGCTTTGGCGCGCGTTCCATCGTCGACGAGTTCCGCGAGGCGAGTATTCCCGTCGATCGCATCGTGCTGACGAGCGGGCTCGCGAAGAGCAATCCATTCCTGCTGCAGATCATGGCGGACGTTCTCGGGCAAACAGTGCACGTGCCCGTGATCGACAATCCGACCTGCGTCGGCGCAGCGATTCACGGCGCCGTCGCGGCAGGCGTGGTTGCAAATTTCGGTGAGGGTGCAGCCAGATTCGGGGCGCGCCATTTCGAAATGTTCACGCCGGATTTAGCGAATGAAACGGCCTATCAAAAGCTATATCAAAAGTACCAGGATTTAAGCGCAAGCGCGGACGTCCGGAATTCCGTCCGCGCACGGTTCTGAAGCGCGGATGGCGACGAAGCAACTTGCGCCAGCTTGGCGGACAAAGGCTTTCTGGCAGAAACGCTCGGCGCTTCGCTTCGTCGATCGATCCACCGGCGGCGAGAAAAAAGGGATAGGACCGATCATGACCTCCGCGTCAGACAGAGTGCAGGTCATCGGGCCGGGTCAAACCTATGTCGGCAAGCAGGGCTTCGTCTACGGCGCCGGGGCGTCGACCGAGACTGTCGGCGCTGAACGGATCTGCATGAACGTGCTGCCGGTCCCGGTCGGCGGACGCGCCAAGGTCCACTATCACCAGGGCATCGAGACCATCGCTTACCTGCTCGAAGGCGAGTGTGTGGTTTACTACGGCGAGCGCTTGGAACGTCAGTTCGCCGTCCGCGCCGGGGAACAGATCTACATACCGGCCGATGTCCCGCATGCGCCGTCGAACGAAAGCAGCGCGCCCTGCACCTGGATCGTGGTTCACGCCTCAGGAAGCGATCAGGACGGGATCGTTCTCCTGCCCGATCTCGACGCGGTCCTCGGTTCGCGGGCGACACGGTCCTGAACTGCGTGGCGCTCCCTCGCGAGAAAAGAGCGCCGACCAGCGCGAGCGCTCCTCTCCTCACCTTGTCGCTCGCAATCCGGGGTTCACGGGCAGGCGGCCCCCGCATTGTCAGCTCGCGTGTGCGACGCTTTATCAATTGTGGAATATTAGTGCATTTTTACAGATAGATACGATGTATTACAGATGTGTCAATCTATGTAATATACGTAACATCTTGATAATAAATGACTATATGCAACACCAACTATTTCATCCGCGATAGAGCGCGCCACGCGGAGTTGCAGAAAAATGAGGTTAAGTCTCTGAAATCACTGCGTCGCGCGCAGTTTTGCACACCCTGGTCACGCCTTCCAGGGAAAGGTCCAGGTCTCGGTCAGCGCCTTGGGCCCGGCGCGCAAGAAGACGCGCAGGTCCGTGCTCTGGCCAGGATCGACCGCGACGTCGACGCCGGCGCGAAATCCTCGGATGTGGGTGTTGGGGGTGAGGAAGGTGCGCAGGATCCGCCCAGCCGACGCCGTCGCGACCGTCTCCACGAGCGAGGGGTCGCTCATGTAGTAGGACAAGTCGCCGCCGGAAAAGTCGATGAGAAATCGCGTTGTGCCGGGCGGCGGCGGCGGATCCGGCGAGCCCAACGCCCGCGCGGCGACGCGGAATGTCGCGACCGTGCGGCCGCCCGGCGTCAGGCTTTGATCCATCGCCATCGCCGTGATGCGATAGCCGAAGACGAGCGGCTTGCCGACCTCGAGCCCCTGCTTGGGCGCCCAGGCGACGACGATGTTGTCGTTGGTCTCGTCGCTGGTCGGCAGTTCGACCAGCTCCACCCTGCCCTCGCCCCAGCCTTCGTGCGGCTCGATCCAGTAGCTCGGCCTCAATTCGTAGGCGAGGTCGAGATCCTCGTAGTCGCTGAAATTGCGATCGCGCTGCAGGAGCCCAAATCCGCGCGGGTTGGCGTCGAGGAAGACAGAGACCCTCGGCGTCGCCGGGTTGCTGAGCGGCCGCCAGATCCATTCTCCCGCGCCGGTGTGCATCAGGAGGCCGTCGGAATCATGCAGTTCGCCGCGGAAGTCGTCGGCAAAGCGCCGATCGGCCTTGCCGACGAAATACATCGACGACAGCGGCGCGAGGCCGAGCGCAGGCGTCGGCTTGCGCGCGAACAGAGTGACGTTCGCGTCGATGAAGGTCTCCTGGCCGGGAGTGCAGATCGAAGCGGAAGGCGCCGGTCGCCGATTCGCCGTCGAGCAGCGCGTAGATGACAACATGCTCGGCCGTCGCGTCCGGCGTCTCGATCCAGAATTCGCGAAAGAACGGGAACTCCTCGTTGAGACGAGGCGCCGCGCCGATCGCAAGGCCCCGAGCCGAGAGGCCGTAGCGCTGCCCGCGGCCGAGGAAGCGGAAGTAGCTCGTGCCGAGAAACGCGATCACTTCGTCCCAGACGTGCGGCGCGTTGATCGGAAAGCGCAGACGAAGTCCGGCAAAACCGAGGTTGATCGGCAGGGCGTTCAGCTTGGCGCGGCCGTAGTCGAACAGATTGGCGGCATAGGGGATGGGAGCCGGAATGCCGTCCCGCAATACGTTGACGACCACCGGGCGCTTGTAGAGATGCCCGAGATGGAACAGCTCGAGCCGGAAATTGGCCCCATCCTGGCCGAGCAGCGGCTTGTCGGATTTGAAGCGGATGTCTCGCCAGGCGTCGAAATCGATGTTCGCGAGCCCGTCGGGCAGCGGCGGAATCGAGCTGTCGAAGGGCGCGGCGGCAAGATCGCGCGCCCGCTTAACGACGTCCTGGTAGCCGAACGGCGCCGGCGCCGGGGCGGCGGCGGCCGGCGGAGCATCGGTTTGCGCGGCGGCCGGGCCGGCCAGACGCGCGCCGGAAGCAGCCACGATGCTGACGAGCAGCGCCCGGCGAGACAGGTCAGGCATGTGGGTCATTCAGGCTAGGACGATCAGGTTGGGGCTGAGCGCAGCGCCGGCGGCGGAAGGCCGGTCACGGCCACGGCGCAAACGCGCCGCTGCTGCCGGGATTGGTGTGCACGATCGCTTCGAGCCCCATGCTGAAGTTCGAGGTGATGCGATAATTGACGCCGACGCCGAACGTGCCGACCGCCTGCACCGCGCCGGGACCGGAGAAGACGGTGTTGATGGCGTCGCTTGGGTTGAAGGCGCCGCTGCTGAAGCGCGTCGAACGGACGAAATCGACGCCGGTGATGACATAGGGCGTCACCTGGCCGAAATTGTATCCGACGATGGCCGAGCCGCCGGCGAAAGCGCCGCCCGTGAACTGGGAGTATCCGGGGCTCGTCTGGAAATAGGGCATGTAACCGGTCGACGCCTGCACCCCGAGCATGATTCCGTTGTCGAACACGTGCTCATAATTCAGGTCGGTTTCGCCCCCGACGCCGCCCTTGACCCCCTTGCCTCCCCATACCGAGAACTCCCGCGCTCACCGAAAGGCCCGACCAGTAATCGGGCGCGGCGCCGGCTGCGCCGGGGCCAAGCGCCGGATAATTCGACGGAGCCGTCGGCAGATCAGCAGCGGCGACAGGCGCTGCCTGGAGGCAAACCGCGGCCGCACCGACGGAGACGGCAGGGAGACAGGCGATAGCGAGGCGCATGATGCTTGTCTGTTATCATGAAAAAGCGGGCGAAGCATTGCGGTTTCGAGTGCGGCATAATGATGGCGAAGGCGGCGCGCGGCCCTAGCCGTTTTTGCGGCTCAGGGGCTTGCGAAATTATCCGACGCTAACGCTGGACAAGGCGCGGCGCGCACGACTATAAGCCCCCGCTGCGTCTTGATGGCGCCAGCCGCCCAGGTAGCTCAGTTGGTAGAGCACGTGACTGAAAATCACGGTGTCGGTGGTTCGATTCCGCCCCTGGGCACCATCTTACTAATTGATATAATGAGTAAAATTGGCGTGATTACACAAGTCATGTGAATGTCAATAGTCGGGGGGCACCCCCGGGTCACAATCGCTGCGCACCTGTCTAACTTTATGCTAGCGTGTGGGAGTGTCCTGATGGGTCCGTCGATTTCTTCCAATTTAACTGCATCGACTTGCTATATCGTTGCGCCAGTGGATTAGGTAAAGGCAGCGTTGGCGCGGGGCTAGTTAAGACGATTGCCTCTACGCCCTGCAGCCAACGATACCGCATCTGACGCGCTCGTCGCTGCATCGCTGCCTCAAGCGCCACGGGATCTCCCGGTTGCCGCAGGTCGAAGGCGAAGCTTCGCCCAAGCGCAAATTCAAGGCCTATCCGATCGGCTATTTTCATGTCGACATCGCCGAAGTTCGAACCGCGCAAGGCAAGCTCTACCTCATCGTCGCCATCGACCGAACGTCGAAGTTCGCCTTTGTCGAGATGCACGAGAAGGTGGCGCGTCCCACCGCGGGAGACTTCCTGCGCCGCCTGATCGCCGCCGTCCCTTACAAGGTCCACACCGTCCTCACTGACAACGGAACCCACTTCACCACGCCAGGCAATACGAGTTCGGCAGGCCCCGACATTAAGGCCGCCCTCGACGCCGGGGAGCCTGTCTGGGCGCACGCCTTCGAATACGCCTGCGCCCAGAATGATATCGATCATCGCCTGACCCAAGCCCAAGCCCAAGCCCAAGCCCAAGCATCCCTGGACCAACGGCCAAGTCGAACGCATGAACCGGACCATCAAGGACGCGACCGTCAAACGATACTTCTACGAGACCAACGATCAGTTGCGAGCTCACCTGCAAAACTTCGTCGACGCCTACAACTTCGCCAGGCGGCTCAAAACCCTCAAAGGCCTCACCCCATACGAGTTCATCTGCAAAGCCTGGACTTCACAGCCACAAAGATTCAAATTCAATCCGCTCCAGCAAATGCCGGGACTAAACATCTAGGTACCCAGTGTTGCGCCTTGTGTGATTCCGCCATGTCGAGCGACACTCGATGATGATGTTTGTTTGGCAGACCCTCGCCTAACCGATTGGGTCTGAACTCGCGTGGATACAGCTGATACTTAAGCTGCTCAGAGCGGAATGTTGTCGTGCTTCTTCCAGGGGTTCTCGAGCTTCTTGTTGCGTAGCATCGCCAAGACACGCGACAGGCGCTTGCGCGTTGCGTGCGGCATGATCACTTCGTCGATATAGCCGCGCTCGGCGGCGACGAAGGGCGAAAGGAACGCGTCTTCGTATTCCTTCGTTCTTTCAGCGATCTTCGCCGGATTGTTTACGTCCGCTCTGAAAATGATTTCGACCGCCCCCTTGGCCCCCATCACCGCGATCTGCGCGGTCGGCCATGCAAGATTGATGTCGCCGCGCAAGTGCTTGGACGCCATCACGTCATAGGCGCCGCCGAACGCCTTGCGGGTGATGATCGTGACCTTGGGAACCGTCGCTTCAGCGTAGGCGAACAAGAGCTTCGCGCCGTGCTTGATGAGGCCGCCGTATTCCTGCGCGGTGCCGGGAAGAAAGCCAGGCACGTCGACGAAGGTGACAATCGGGATGTTGAAGCAGTCGCAGAAGCGCACGAACCGCGCGCCTTTTCGCGACGCGTCAGAATCGAGAACGCCCGCGAGCGCGAGCGGCTGGTTGGCGACGATGCCGACAGTCGTTCCCCCGATGCGCGCGAAGCCGGTAATGATGTTCTTGGCGTGCGCCTCCTGGATCTCGAAGAAATCACCCTCGTCCGCGACTTTAGCGATCAATTCCTTGATATCGTAAGGCTTGTTGGGATTATCCGGGACAAGCGTGTCGAGCGACGCGTCGATCCGGTCGGGATCGTCGAAGCTCGGCAGCGTCGGGGGCGACTCGAGGTTCGAAGCCGGCAGAAAATCGATAAGCCGGCGCATCTGCAGGAGCGCCTCGACGTCGTTGTCATAGGCCCTGTCAGCGATGGAGGAGCGGGTCGTGTGAACTTGCGCGCCGCCCAATTCCTCGGCGGTCACGGTCTCGTTGGTCACCGTTTTCACGACGTCCGGACCGGTCACGAACATGTAGCTCGTGTCACGCACCATGAAGATGAAATCGGTCATCGCGGGCGAATAGACGTCGCCGCCGGCGCACGGACCCATGATCAGCGAAATCTGCGGGATGACGCCCGAGGCGAGCACATTGCGCTGAAAGACCTCCCCATAACCGCCAAGCGCCGCGACGCCCTCCTGAATGCGCGCGCCGCCCGCGTCGAATAAACCTATGATCGGGGCGCGGTTCTTGAGCGCCATGTCCTGAATCTTGGTGATTTTCTGCGCATGCGTCTCGCTAAGAGAGCCGCCGAACACTGTGAAATCCTTAGCGAATACAAATACTGTGCGACCGTTGACCGTGCCCCAGCCGGTCACGACCCCGTCGCCTGGAATTTTGGTCTTCTCCATCCCGAAATCGTCGCAGCGATGTTCGACGAACATGTCGAACTCCTCGAACGAGTCGTGATCAAGCAGGAGATCGATCCGCTCTCGCGCGGTGAGCTTTCCCTTGGCGTGCTGCGCCGAAATACGCTCCTTGCCGCCGCCGAGCCGGGCGCGCTCCCGGCGGGCGTCAAGGCGGGCGAGGATGTGCTTCATAAGTTGCTCTAAGGGTAAGGGCTTGCCGGGAAGGCTTGGGATAGCATGACGGTGGCGAAGCCGGAACTCATCCTCCGCCGGTCATCTGAATCGCGTGACACCGCGCCTTTCCGATCTGAGCGCGCTATTGGGCCGCGATTGGCCAGGCGCCGGATCTGTCGCCTAACGGGGCTCTCGATGCGCCGTCGCCAATCGGGTTGGGCCGAAAGCCGCCAACGGGTGCATCACCACGTGTATCTGGCGCCAAACGCGCCTCGAACGCCGCTTCGTTTCTCGTTCTCGCTGGCGCCGACCGCGAATTCATAGTCGACATTGGCGAAGACAGAGACGTTGGCGTTGATCCGTCCCGTCAGGCCGCCGCCAAGCTCCAGCCTGGTGATCTGACTTACCAGCGGCACGATGTCCGTCCCCGAATAGACGGCGTCGGCCTCAGCCCCCCAATCGCGCCAGAGATTGGCCCGGAGATACGGCTGCCACACCTGACCGCCCGCAGTCGCGATCGTCCATTTGGTCCTGAGCCCGATGCGCCCGCTCGGCCCCGTCGTGTCGCCGAGCGCGACATCGCCAAGCCCGTCATAGTCGTGCCGGAAGGACACCTTCTGCCATAGGATCTGCCCCTGCGGCTCGATCACGAACCCCGGCCCGAGTTGCGGCCAAGAGAAGGGATAGCCGCCCTCCAGGGAGGCGATGAAGCCCGTGCCGTCGGTGTTAAGCCTCGCGAACTGGGTGCTGGCCGAGCCGTAATACCAGGTCCCTTGCAGCACGGCGTCGAGATACCAGCCGCCGGGCCCGGTATGCGTCCAGTAGCCGCCCGCCGACCAGGAGTTGAGGTTCATCGATCCGGTGCGGTTGAGGACATAGGCGGTCGCCGCCGGATTGGTGACCAGGCCGTTCACGTCGGCGTGCACGTCGCCATAAGCGCCATAGAGGCCGGCGCGGTCGTAGCCTCCGGGGATCAGCAGGGCCGCGCAGAAGATCGATCCCGCCCTGGAAGCCTCCCAGATCGCCGTTGGCGCTGGGATCGGCGAAGGCTTGATAGTGGTTGTGGATCGTTTGGCCGAAGAAGCGCCCCCAGACCGAGGGCGAAAAGAACGGGCAGGGAGCCACGGGCTTCGTCGGCAGCCCCGACTTCCTGGTCGGCAGATCGATCGCAGGTCGCGACCGCAGGCGCAACGGCGCAACCATCCGGCTCGTAAGTGTCGCCGACCCGGTCGTCGAGCGTGCCGAGGATGCTGAGCCCCAATTGCCGCGCCAGAGGCTGCACCACCCCATAGGTGGCGAGTTCCGGCCCGATGATCGGAAAGGCGACGCCGGGCGGCAGCGGGTTCGGGGGCGGATCGGTCGGCAGGCTCGTCACCGGCGGCAGCGGTGTCGTCGGCACGCGCGACGTCGCCACCGGCCGGCCGCCGCCGCCACCACCGCCGCCGCCGCCGCCGACCGCCGCCAGCGACGAAGTCCGAGCGCAGGAACCAGTCATTGGGGCTGGTTCCGGACGACGCCGCCGCGGAACAGATCATAGTCGAACGCGCCGGCGCGCAATTCGCCAGCGGGAAGCGCGAAGGCGCCCAGGCGCAGTCGTGGCCCCGTCGATCGCGCTCACCACCTGAATGCCGTTGCCGGTCGTTTCCGCTCCCGCACCACCGACATTGGTCACGTGCACGGTCGTGCTGCCGCTGGCCGGCGCCGCCGCTGATGACCAATCTGTCGGAGGGCGAGCCGTCGCCCCCGAGCACGGTATTGATGGCCATCGTGCCGCCAGCTCCCGTGTAGCTGGTCGTCGTCAAGACCGTGCCCGGCGCAGTGCCCGTGCCCATGTTCACCAGGCCGGCATTGGCGAGGCCGGATACGGTCTGACTGAAGCCATTGAGATCGAGCGTTCCGCCCCCCGCGACCGTCACCGCCGAATTCGGGCTGAACGTGTTGAGCGCGCCTGCTCGCAAAGCGCCCGCGTTCGACGTTCGTCGCTCCGCTATAGCTGTTGGCGGCCGTGAGCGTGGTGGAGCCCGCAAGCACATTGACAGTGCCGTCGCCGCTGATCGCGGGCGCAAACACGTAGTCGGCGGACGTGTGATTGAAGTTGATCGTACCGGTTCCAGCGCCAAATGCGACGCTCGGCGCAGTGAGCGTGCCGGGCGCAACCGCCGGACTGCCCGCGCCCGCGCCGATGTTGAGTGTTCCAGTCGAACCGGCATTCGTCGCGATCACAGACAGGCCGCGGTGACAACGCCGCCGTCCGCGATCGTGAGCGTGCCCGTGCCCAGTTGCCAATGTTCACGCCCGAACTGTTGGTCCAGGTGGAGCCCGCGCCGGTCACCGTCACCGTCCCCTGCGAGCCGGCGCCATTGCCGATGTTGGCGGCGTTGGGGGTGTCATTGATGACCGTCCCACCGTTCGCGATCGTGAGTGTGCCCGTGCCAAAAGCGCCGATATTGAGCCCGCCGCCTGGACTGTTGTTCCAAGTGGAGCCTGGGCCGGTCACCGTCACCGTACCGGTCGAGCCGGGAGACAATCCGATCGAGCCGCCGCCGCCACTGTTCACCGTACCGCCGTCTTCGATGGTAAGCGTGCCCGCACCCAAGCCGCCGACCACAATGGTTCCGGTGTTCGTCCATGTGGAGCCTGCGCCGGATACGGTCGCCGTGCCCTGCGAGCCCGGCAAATGCGCCAATAAACCCACCGAAATCGGTCACCGTCCCGCCGTTTTGGACG
Organism: uncultured Alphaproteobacteria bacterium; assembly: GCA_963762335.1. Classification (GTDB taxonomy): domain Bacteria; phylum Pseudomonadota; class Alphaproteobacteria; order Rhizobiales; family Beijerinckiaceae; genus Roseiarcus. The sequence goes on from CAVXKU010000032.1 coordinate 123,235, forward strand.
GCGAGCGTTCCAACCCCGCTTTGACCGACGCTGAGATTTTGGGTGTTGGCGACCCCGCCGCCGAGATTTAGAGTTCCGCCGCTCACTGCGAGCGTGCCGCCGTCGATGGTTGTTCCGTTCAAATTGGCGTTGCCGGAGAGCGTAAGGGTGCCTGTGCCGACCTTCACGAGCGAGCCGCCAACGCCTTCGATGACTCCGCTGACGTCGGTCGAAAGATTGTTGGAGCCGACCGTCAGCTCCTTGGAGCCGAGCTCGTATGTCCCTGCGCCCGCGATCGAACCGGCTGTCGTCCCGGTTATGCTGGGGTCGTTCGCCGCCCCAGTGTCGGGAAAAGTGCCTAGGCCGGAGAAGTCGACGACGCCGCCCGCATTGGTCGATGAACGCCGCGGGGCCGCCGCTGCTCCTCCCGAAAAAGCTGGTGACCCCGCCCGCGTTGGTGGTGATCGTTGCGTTGCCGGCGCTGCTCCCTTGGTAGAAGTTCGTGTTTCCATTGTTGGTGATGTTAGCATTGCCAGCAGTGGCGGTGCCGCCCCCGAAAAAACCAGGAGCGAAACTCAGTTCAGCGAATTGGTTGACGGTGATCGTTGCGTTCTCAGCAGTGCTCGTCCCTGTAAAAAAAATGAACCCATTGGTGTCCGCCCCGATGGGGCGCGTCGGCAGACCTGCTACGAGTGTTGCGTTACCTGCGTGACTCGCGTCGTCAAATTCAATGTTCGAGTCTCCAAAAGCCGTGATCGTCGCGTGATCAGCAGTGCTGTTCCCCTCGAAAAATATGAAGCCGCCGGTGAAGTCATCGGTACTACCCTCGTCACCCGCGATCAGTTTCGCGGTTCCTGCTGTGGTTCCGTCATGGAAGTTCACAGAACTTGTACCGTCGACGTGGATGGACGCGGCGTCAGCGCTGCTCTGGTCAAAGAAATTCATAACGCCCTCGCCGGCGACGGTGAAAGTGGCGGTGTCGGCGTTGCTCGTATCGTGAAAATTCGTTACCCCGAAGGGGGTGGTGGTGGTGATCGTTGCGTTGCCGGCGCTGCTCCCATTCTCGAACTCCATCGTCCCACTGCTGGTGATAGTGGCGCTGCCAGCCGTGCTGTTGGAGAAAAATATATTGTGGTCGTTTGTGATAGTGGCGTTGCCGGCCCCGTTGGTGCTTGAGAAAAATACATTGTTATTGTTGGTTATGGTGGCGTGGCCAGCCGTGCTGTTGCCGGTGAAATCTATCGAGCCGGAAATCGCGTTCGTGATGGTGGCGTTGGCGGCCGTGCTGGTGAAATTGAAATTAAGGTTGTCGGCGTTGACGATGGAGGCGCTGCCGCCGTTAATCACGATGCCGGCGCCATTGAAACTGAGCGACTGATTGTTAGCGAACGTATAGGCGGAGGCCCCGGCGTTGAATGTCCAGCCGCCAAGCGTGGTGGGGGTCGAGAACGTCAGCGCGGTGGTGTTAGATGTGCCAAAGAACGCGGTGCCGTTGGGCACCGACGCTGGGCTCCAGTTGGGCCCGCTGTTAAAATCACTCGATGCCGGGTTGAGGAGCCAAGTCTCCTGCGCCGTTGCCGCGCCGGACGCGAACGCCGTCACCGCAACCAGCGACGCAATCACCAGCAGTGCGGCGCTGCGGCAATTCAGCCAAGTATGGCGAGGTGTGAGCGGCTCCGCGCCACTCGGCTCAAGGAGCCGGTCTGCAAATGCGATCAGACGCGCTTGCTCGACAAGAACCGCAGAACGAGAAATCTCGCGGCCAGTGCGTGGCGATGTGCGCACTCTGCGACTCCATCGAAGTTCTTTCAGCGGGATTACTCTTTTCCACCCACGAAAGGCCACACTTTATTCTTAGATACGCCATGAACTGAACACGATTGTTGAGAGCTGTGCTGTCGACGCCACAGTTAATACACTTCAACAAATCGTGAACTGAAGACACGCAGGTCAAAGATGGCGTCGAGCTTGGCGATTTACTCGAACTGGAACTTCGCGGCCTGTGCGCGTCAGACCCGACGCGCCCACCGTCAACCCAGCCGCGGCCGCCTCGAACTCGCGCCAGCGGGCCTCGCGCCGCGCCATTGCCTCCGCATCCTCGCCCCAGCGCTCGGTCTGAAAATCCTCGTCGACATGCGCCGCCCGCCACGCGGCCTCGGCAGACAGGAATCCGCGCGCGACGGCCAGCGCCAGCAGGGCGGAGCCGGTCAGCGTCGTCATCACGCTGAGCGCGGCGAGCGCTACGGGATCGTCATACGCCTCGAGCGCGGCGCCGATCGCCGCCAGCGCTGTGTGCGGCTGCGCGACATGCATCACGCCGGCCGTCACATTGAGGCGCGCCCCGAGCGACTCCGCCGCCCAGCGCAAAACAGGATCGAAGGCCTGCGCCTGGCGCGCAGCGAGCGTCTCCGGCTCCTCCGCGCGGTAGCAAAGGAGGTCGGAGCCGGCGTAGCCCAGAATATCAGCGCGCGTTTCGGCCATCGTATGCGCGACGCCATCGATCGCCGAGTTCAGGAGCCGCGTCAGCGGCATTTCCGTCGGGTCGATAGTCTCGCTCTGCCGCTCCCATTCGGCCGCCACTTCCAGCATGAGCGCCCGGCTTGCCGCCGATACAGAGTTGCGTCCGGGCGTCCGCGCGCGACGGCCATCGAGCAACAGCGCATGGCGCCCATCCGCCTCGCTCACCTCAACCGCCTTGTAGAAGCGCTTGACCGGCTTGGGCCGCATGTTCGCCTGCGCGGCGCGCATCGGGTCCTTGTTCCCCTCTCCGGTGGGTAAAGGCTCACGCATCGGGCGCGTCCTCGATCGGATCACGCTCGCTCTCGTCAAAGCCGAACATGGCGAAGCTGTTTTTCATGTGCCCCGGAAGCGGCGCGGTAACGTCGATCACGCCGTGACGCGGATGGGGAAGAACCAGGCGGCGCGCCAGGAGATGCAGCTTGGGCTCGAGCCCCGGCGGAACGGCCCGCAGGGGATCGTTGCGCGCCGGGTCGTTCAGAGCTTTACGATTGTATTTCGGATCGCCGATGATCGGATGGCCGATCTCTTCGCAATGGGCGCGCAGCTGATGGGTCCGGCCGGTGACCGGGCGCATCGACAACCACGCGAGGCGCGGCGTGACCTTATCGACGACCGCATAGAGGGTCAGCGAATGCTGGGCGTCGGGATCGCCGTGCTTCGCGACCCGCATCCGCTCGAGGTCCGCCCTGCCCTGCCCGCGAGTTTCCCCCATGCCCTCGCCCTTGGCGAGAAACATGGAGATGCGCCCCTGCGCCGGCTTCGGCACGCCCTCGACCAGCGCCCAGTAGATTTTCTTCGCGCGGCGCGACCGGAAGGTCTCACCGAGTTCAGCCGCCATCTTGCGCGATTTGGCGATCAGCAGCACGCCCGAGGTGTCGCGATCCAGCCGATGAACGAGAACGGGCCGATTGCCGTCCTTGTCGGCGAACGCCTGAAGCATGCCGTCGATATGGCGCGTGGTGCCCGAGCCGCCCTGCACGGCGAGCCCGAAGGGCTTGTTCAGCACCATCACGTCGCGATCCTCGAACAAGGTCATCGCGCGGATCTCGTCAGCGTCACCGGGACCGGCGCGCTTGACGATCGAGGCTTTGTGCGGGGCGATCTTGAGCGGCGGCACGCGCACGCTTTCGCCGGTCGCGAGCCGTGTCGAAATGTCCGCCCGCTTGCCCGAGACGCGCACCTCGCCCTTGCGCACGATCCGCATCAGATGCGAGTTCGAGACGTCCGGAAACCGGCGGTGAAGCCAGCGGTCCAGCCGCATGCCCTCCTCGTCCTCGCCGATCTCGTACGAGGCCGGCTTGTCGGGCGGCGCGGGAGCCGCCGCCACGGCGTTGCCATCTTTCCGCATGGAGCGCGTCATAGCGCAGCCAGGGTGGAGACGGTAGAGTCAAAAGCGGAACCTCTCACAACGCGCGCATGGCGGCCGTCGCGCGTCGGTAGCCGCGAGATACTCTCAAACAAGGACTTCCTGTGCCTTATGAGCTTTACTACTGGCCGGGCATTCAGGGGCGCGGCGAATTTGTGCGCCTCGCGCTCGAGGCGGCAGCTGCGCCTTATGTCGATGTCGCGAGAGAGCACGGCGCCGGGCGCGGCATGAAAGCAATGACCACGAAACTCGAAGGCGGCGCGCCGCAGACGCCCCTCGCGCCGCCTTTCCTGCGCGACGGCGACATCGTCGTCTCGCATGTCGCCAACATCCTCCAGTATCTTGGCCCCAAGCTCGGCCTTGCGCCGAAGGATGAGGCCGGCCGCATATTCGCGAACGGCCTCCAGCTCACGATCACCGATTTCGTCGCGGAGGTTCACGACACGCATCACCCGATCGCGACCGACCTCTATTACGAGGACCAGAGGAAAGAAGCCAAGGCGCGCTCGACCGCCTTCCTTCAGGGCCGGGTCCCGAAATATCTCGGCTATTTCGAGCGGGTGCTCACCGACAATCCAGCTGGATCGGCGCATATTGTGGGCGACAAACTCACGACCGTCGACCTGTCGCTGTTCCAGATCTGGGAAGGCATGACTTACGCCTTCCCGCATGCGTTCGCGGACGCAGCCAAACTCTATCCAGCGCTTGCGGCGCTGACGAAGTCGGTCGCGGCGCAGAAAAACGTAGCCGCCTATCTCGCCTCCGACCGACGCATTCCGTTCAACACCTCAGGCATCTTCCGCCACTATCCTGAACTCGAATTCGGGGCCAACGAAGGCGCGCAAACGGAAGTCGTGAGGGACACACGCCGCCGCATTCAGGCTGAGCCCATTCCGTAACGTTAACCACGCGCTTTGCTTCGGACTATGCGCGTCGCCGGTTGAGTTGACTCGAACAAGAAGAGAACATATCATGAATTTATAGAGATCAAGGAGGCCGAGATGCAGACCATCGCCACTTATGCGCTTCGCGACATTACCGAGATCGCCGCCCTTGGAGCGTTCCTGGTCATGATTGCGTTCATCGCCCGCGCCATTGGCCAGTAAGCGAGCGGGCGTCATCCACAGCCGATGCCCTGCCCGGTCTCGACCCGCGCGCTAGCTCTTGCGACAACCGGCACAATGGACTCATCCGTCATCAAAGCCGTCGGTTTCGTGCATCTGCACGTGCACAGCGCCTATTCCTTGCGCGAGGGGGCGCTGACCATCGAGACGCTGGCCAAGCTCGCCTCGGCCGACGCCATGCCCGGGCTCGCGATCACCGACACCAACAACCTGTTCGGCGCGCTCGAATTCTCTGAGAAACTCGCCAAAAGCGGCGTCCAGCCGATCATCGGCGCACAGACCACCGTCGATTTCGGCGATGCGGCCCCCTCCTTTTTGCGCGGCGTCGAGCGGGACAATGCTCGGGCGCCGATCGTGCTCCTGGCGCAGAACGAAGCGGGCTACGGCAGTCTGATGCGCCTCGTTTCCGCCCTTTGGCTCGATCCCACGGATGGCGACGAGGCGCACATTCCGTTCGCGGCGCTCGACGACAGTCCGGGCCTCATCGCCCTAACTGGCGGTCCCGGCGGACCTATCGATCGAACGCTAAGAGCAGGAACTCGGCGACTTGGCTGAAAGCCGGCTTGGCCGGCTGCGCGACGTCTTCGGCTCGCGGCTCTATGTCGAGATCCAGCGCCATGGGCTCGACCGCGAGCGGGCGATCGAGCCTGAACTCGTCGGCCTTGCGGACCGGCTTGGCTTGCCCCTGGTTGCAACCAACGAGCCCTATTTCGCTTACGCCTCGGACTACGAAGCGCATGACGCGCTGCTCTGCGTCGCCGAGGGCGCGGTTGTGTCGACGCCCGAGCGCCGGCGGTTATCGCCCGAGCATCGGTTCAAGACACGCGCGGAGATGAAGGAGCTTTTCGCCGATCTCCCCGAGGCGACCGACGCCAGCGTCGAGATCGCCATGCGCTGCACATACCGGCCCCTAACCCGAAAGCCGATCCTCCCACGCTTTTCTGTAGCTGGCGGCGCGGCTCTCGACGAGGAGCAGGAGCTCAGGCGTCAGGCGAGCGAGGGGTTGAGCGCCCGCCTTGCCGCGCATGGGCTAACCCCTGGACGCACCGAGGAAGAGTACACGAAGCGCCTCGCCTTCGAGCTCGACGTCATCGTCAACATGAAATTCGCCGGCTACTTCCTGATCGTCGCCGACTTCATCCAATGGGCGAAGGGGCAAGGCATTCCGGTCGGACCGGGGCGTGGTTCCGGCGCGGGCTCGGTCGTCGCGTGGGCGCTTACCATAACCGATCTCGATCCCTTGAGGTTTGGCCTCCTGTTTGAGCGATTCCTCAATCCCGAACGCATCTCGATGCCTGATTTCGACATCGACTTCTGCCAGGACCGACGCGACGAAGTGATCGGTTACGTGCGAGATCGCTACGGCGCGGACCGGGTCGCGCAGATCATCACTTTCGGCTCGTTCCTGGCGCGCGGCGTGCTGCGCAACGTTGGCCGTGTGCTCGAAATGCCGCTTGGCCAGGTCGACAAGCTCGCCAAGCTCGTGCCGCAAAACCCGGCCCACCCGGTCACCCTCAAACAGGCTGTGGCGGACGAGGCGCGGCTGCAGGAGGCGGCGAAGGCGGACGAGAAGGTCGCCAGGATGCTGGCGATCGCCGAGCGGCTCGAAGGACTTTATTCCAACGCCTCGACCCACGCCGCCGGCGTCGTCATCGGTGATCGACCTTTGATTGAGCTGACACCGCTCTACCGCGACCCGAAATCGGTGATGCCTGCGACCCAGTTCAACATGAAATGGGTCGAGCAGGCTGGCCTGGTGAAGTTCGACTTCTTAGGACTGAAGACGCTGACCGTACTCAAGCGGGCCGTCGACCTCATCGCCCGCCGCGGCGAAGCGATCGACCTTGAGAAGATCCCGCTCGACGATTCCAAGACCTACGCAATGCTCGGGCGCGGCGAAACAGTCGGCGTGTTCCAGGTGGAAAGCGGCGGCATGCGCAAGGCGCTGGTCGACATGCGGGCCGACCGGTTCGAGGACCTGATCGCGCTGGTCGCGCTCTATCGCCCGGGCCCGATGGCGAACATCCCGACCTATTGCGCTCGCAAGCTCGGACAGGAGAAGCCCGACTACATCCATGCCCTGATCGAGCCGGTCCTGAGCGAGACCTACGGCGTCATCATCTATCAGGAACAGGTGATGCAGATCGCGCAGACGCTGTCGGGCTATTCGCTCGGCGAAGCCGACATGCTGCGCCGCGCGATGGGCAAGAAGATCAAGAAGGAGATGGACGCGCAGCGCGCCCGCTTCGTCGATGGCGCGGTCGAGCGCGGCCTCACGCGCGCCAAGGCGGACGAGATCTTCGACCTCCTCGCCAAATTCGCCGACTACGGATTCAACAAGAGTCACGCCGCGGCCTATGCGCTTGATCGCCTATTGGACCGGCTGGTTCAAGGCCAACCATCCGGCGGAATTCCTCGCCGCCTCGATGACGCTCGATAAGGGAAACACCGACAAGCTCGCCGAATTCCGCACTGAGGCGCAGCGCCTCGGCATCAAGGTGATTGCCCCCTCCGTCAATGAATCCCTTGTCGATTTCGACGTGCGAACGGAGGCCGGAGCGCCGACCATCCATTATGCGCTGAGCGCAATCAAGGGCGTTGGCGAAGCGCAGGCCGTGGCGCTGGTAGAGGCGCGCCGCTCCCGCGCGTTCGCTTCGCTCGCCGACGTGGCGGCGCGGCTCGATCCCCGCGCCGTCAACAAGAAGGCGCTGGAAAGCCTCGCGGCGGCCGGCGCCTTCGATGGCCTCGAGCCCAACCGCGCAGCCGCCTTTGCGGCGATCGAACCGATGCTGGCGATCGCCAATCGGGACGCGCTCGAAAGAGCGGCGAACATGATCGGGCTCTTTGGAGAAACGGAGGCGGCGCCGCTGAACGCGCGCGCCACGCCCTGGACCGAGTCGGAGCGGCTGACGCGCGAGTTCGACGCCGTCGGCTTCTTCCTCTCCGGGCATCCGCTCGAAGTCTATGACACAGCCCTCAAGCGCCTGCGGGCCACGCGGTGGGCCGAGTTCGCGCGATCGGTGCGCAACGGCGCCTCGACCGCGCGACTCGGCGCGAGCGTGCTCGACCGCTACGAAAGGCGGACGAGGAACGGCGGCAAGATCGGCATCGTGCAGCTCTCCGATCCCTCCGGAACTTATGAAGCGATCATGTTTCAGGAGGGCTTGAGCCAGTTCCGCGATCTTCTCGAGAAAGGCGCAGACGTCCTCGTGACGCTGCAGGCGTCTGTGGAAGGCGAGGACGTGCGCGCGCGCATCGTCAACGTCGAGCGGCTCACGGAAGCCGCCGCCAAAGTCCAAAAAGGACTGCGCGTGTTCGTGCGCGACGAAGCGCCGCTCGAATCGATCGAGCGGCGCTTGACCGCGCCCGGCGAAGGCGAGGTGTCGCTGGTCGTGATCCTCGGACCGCAGGACGGCGAGGTCGAAATCCGCCTGCCCGGCCGCTATTCCGTGAGCGCGGCGATCGCCGGCGCCCTCAAGGCCGCGCCAGGGGTGGTGGCGGTGGAGCAGGTCTGAGCCGCGCGGCCAAGTTGGATGGACGGAGCCTAAAGCACGAATAGTCCGGCGGAGGCGTCAGGGTTAAAGGCTCCAAGGATAGCGCCCATCACCCGCGCGCCGCCGCGGTGAAGCGCTTGCGCCGCCGGCTTCCCTTCGTTATTGACGCGCCATGCCCGCGCGAAGAGCGTCCTGGGCCCCGTTGGGGGATAGTTCAACGGTAGAACTGCGAACTCTGACTCCGTCAATCTTGGTTCGAATCCAGGTCCCCCAGCCATTTGATATCATTCAAGATCCGGCCATTGCGCATCCGCTACAGATGTTTCGTTTCGGAGCGCGTTTCGGAGATCTTGAAGCTCGTATGTTCATGCAGCCTCTTTTGCCGTGCTAGTCGGAGCCTCGGCCAGGCTGTCTTGGAAATGCCTCACGGGCCGACAAGGCCGGTGATCGCGATGGAGCGTCTTCCGCAGTTTGGGTTCCGCAACTTTCCAAGCTGGTCGACAACTCGCCGTTCAGCCCTCGTTGGCTGCGTGCGAGACGTTAAAGCCGCGTGTTTCTTCATGAACGCTCGATATAACGATGCGCCCATCGGACACCCGGGACGATGGGACTCGAACCTGCGACTTGCCGCTTAGAAGGCGATTAATCTGATAGATTTAACTATCTGAAATATAATGACTTCATCGATCTTATACTCTCACTGAGGCACATAGAGACTTCTCATAAGCTAGCAAGTCTAGTCCTATGCGTCACACTCGCTCCTTCGCCTACCCTAAGATTGGTCCTAATGATGACGCTGGCACGGTAATTCGTGTCTCTTTCAGAGCTGCAGTGCGGGAGACAGACCTCAACCGGGACGTCGCCTAGCGGACACGCTCTAGGTGTTTAGTCCCGGCATTTGCTGGAGCGGATTGAGTTTGAATCTTTGCGGGCTCTGAAGTCCAGGCTTTGCAGACGTACTCGTATGGGGTGAGGCCTCTGAGGGTTTTGAGCCGTCTGGCGAAGTTATAGGCGTCGACGAAGTCGCGCAGGTGGGCTCGCAGTTGGTCGTGGGTGTCGTAGAAGTAGCGTTTGACAGTCGCGTCCTTGATAGTGCGGTTCATTCTTTCGACTTGGCCGTTGGTCCAAGGATGCTTGGGCTTTGTCAGCCGATGATCGATGTCGTTCTGGGCGCAGGCGTATTCGAAGGCGTGCGCCCAGACAGGCTCCCCGGCGTCGAGGGCGGCCTTGATGTCCGGCGCGGCCGAACTCGTATTGCCTGGGGTGGTGAAGTGGGTTCCGTTGTCGGTGAGGACGGTGTGGACCTTGTAGGGGACGGCGGCGATCAGGCGGCGCAGGAAGTCCCCCGCGGTGAGGCGCGCCACTTTCTCGTGCAACTCGACGAAGGCGAACTTCGACGTTCGGTCGATGGCGACGATGAGGTAGAGTTTGCCCTGCGCGGTTCGAACTTCGGCGATGTCGACATGAAAATAGCCGATCGGATAGGCCTTGAATTTGCGTCTGGCGGAGGCTTCGCCTTCGACTTGCGGCAGCCGGGAGATCCCGTTGCGTTGCAGACACCGGTGAAGGGACGAGCGCGTCAGATGCGGGATGGTGGGCTGCAGGGCGTACAGGCAATCGTCGAGCGGGAGCAAAGTATGCCTTCGGAAGGCGACAGCGACGGCCTCTTCCTCGACCGACAGGACCGTCGATCTGGGCTCCTGGGGTCCGGTCCGAAGATCAGAAACTGACTTCCGCGACTTCCACTTGGCGATGGTCTTCGGATTGACGCCGTGGCGCCTGGCCAACGTCCTCAGGCTCTCTTGACTATGGTGTATCGCTCGACGGACCGCCTCTGTCCTTGTGGCGCTCCCATGAAGAACCTGTCCCATAGCGCATCCTTCGAATCACTCGACAACAATGCTCCATCAAAGTCCGGGACGAAACAGCTAGGCCTGGTCGGCGACGAGGATGGCTCCACGCCGGTCGCGCTGGTCAAGGAAACAGCGGCGCTCATCCCCGGATCACGCTTTGAGATCGTCGAGGGCGCTGGTCATATACCAAACGTCGAGAGGCCGAAGATCGTGGCGGGATTGGTCGCCGAGCACGCCAAGCGGGCGGCCTCTTGAGGTGCGGCGTCATTGATCCATCGACACCGGCGCCGAAACGCGCCGCCGAGGGTTCGTGCGACGCCAGAACTCCAGCCCTTTCCGTTCTTGGGGTGAGAGGGTATAGACACCCGCCGTTTGACGGCCCGGCGGCAGCCGGCCGCCGCGAGGTCCGTTTTCCGAATGTCAGATCCCGTTTCGAAGGATGCCGTGTCGCCCTCGTCTGTCAGCAGCGGCGGCGAGGGCCAGGAGCATTCGTCAAGGAATTTCGGGGTTCTGGCGCTCGGCTCGATCGGCGTTGTGTTCGGCGATATCGGCACAAGCCCGCTCTATGCGTTGAAGACGGCGCTCGGTCAGCTTGACGAAGGCGCGCTCGGACCCTCGCAAGTCATCGGCGTGGTCTCGCTCATCATCTGGGCGCTGCTGCTCGTCGTCACCGGGAAATACGTGCTGTTCCTGATGCAGGCCGACAACAAGGGCGAGGGCGGCACGCTGTCGCTGGTGGCGCTCGCGCAGAATGCCCTGGGGCGACGAACCACAATCGTATTTCTGCTTGGCGTCGCAGGGGCGGCCCTTTTTTCCGGCGACGCGATCATCACTCCGGCGATTTCAGTGCTCTCGGCGCTCGAGGGCTTGAAACAGGTCGACGCGGACCTCGCGCGCTATGTGCTGCCGGCCACGATCGTCATTCTTGTGCTGCTATTCACGGCCCAGAGCCGAGGCACAGCTCGGGTTGCGGCCTTCTTCAGCCCGATCATGGTGACGTTCTTCGCCGTCAACGCCTTACTCGGCCTTATGCATATCGCCTCCGCCTGGATCATTTTGGAGGCCTTGAGTCCAATCCCGGGAATTTTGTTCATGCATTCGCATGGCCTTATCGGATTCATCGTCCTGGGCAGCGTCTTTCTGGCGGTGACCGGCGCGGAAGCGCTCTACGCCGACATGGGTCATTTCGGACGGCGGCCGATTCAGGCCGCCTGGTTGTTCCTCGTTCTGCCGGCGCTGGTCTGCAACTATCTCGGCCAGGGCGCGCTGATCCTGACGAACCCGAAGGCGGTCGAGAACCCGTTCTATCTGATGGCGCCAAGCTGGGCGCTCGTGCCGCTCATTCTTCTGTCAACCGCCGCGACGGTGATCGCGAGCCAGGCCGTTATCACGGGCGCCTTTTCGCTAACCAGCCAGGCGATCCAGCTCGGATTGCTGCCGCGGCTTGAAATCGTCCACACCTCCTCCACCCAGGAGGGGCAGATATTCATTCCCCGCGTCAACCGTATCATCCTGATCGGAGTCCTCGCGCTGGTGCTCTTGTTTCGCACCTCCGAAGCGCTCGGCAACGCCTATGGCATCGCGGTCGCGGGCACGATGGTCGTCGACACCTCACTCGCGTTTTTCGTCGTCTGGAAGCTGTGGCGATGGTCTCTTGCGGCCGCTGCCGCCCTAGCGGGCGTATTTCTGGTCATCGACGTCGGCTTCTTCGTCGCCAACCTCTACAAGGTCGTGGACGGCGGCTGGGTGCCCCTGACACTGGGCACGGCAATGTTCATCCTGATGTGGACCTGGTCACGCGGCAGCGGAATTCTGCTCGCTCGGACGCATCGAGACTCGATCCCGATGCTCGACCTGATCAAGATGCTCGAGAAGTCGAAACCTGTGCGGGTTCAGGGAACGGCTGTTTTCCTCACCAACGATCCGACCTCGGCCCCATCGTCGCTCATGCACAATCTCAAGCACAACAAGGTGCTGCACGAGCGTGTTGTGCTCTTGAACGTGCGCACGGAGACGACCCCCCGGGTGGCCGCCGCCAACCGATATGAAATGACAAGTCTGTCGACCGATTTCATGCTGGTTACGCTGCATTTCGGCTATATGGAGCAGCCGCACATCCCGCGGGCGTTGGCGGCGATGCGGAAGGCCGGACTCAAGTTCGACATCATGACGACCTCATTCTTTCTGGGCCGACGCACGTTAAAAGCGGCCGCCAACTCGGGCATGCCGCAGTGGCAGGACAAACTCTTCATCGCCATGACAAAACAGGCGGCCAGCGCGCCGGATTTCTTCAACTTGCCTTCCGATCGCGTCGTCGAACTCGGGGCGCAGATGAAGGTCTGAGCGGACCATGCGCTCACCTGCAAGCAAGTACGGATAGGGCGCTGGCGTAAGCGCATGAAGATCTACCTCATCAACCTCGATCGCCACCCTGATCGCCTCGCGCACATGCGTAAGCAGTTGAGCGGCGTTGCGTTTGAACGCATTTCAGCCGTTGACGGGTCGAACGATCCGCCGACGACGAAAGGCCTCAGCCGCTTCGAAATCGCTTGCCTGGAGAGCCATAGGCTCGCTTGGCGTCAACTCCTGAACAGTCCTGAAGAGCAGGCTTGCTTCATCGAGGACGACTTGCACGTTTGGCCGGGATTCGCGGCAGTAACGGGCGACAGTTCCTGGATCCCGTCCGACGCTCATTCGGTCAAGCTCGACAGCTATTTGCAAAAGGTCGAGCTCGGCGCGAAACGGACGGCGGTCGATGGACGCCAGATCGCAAGGCTGTATTCGCGCCACCACAGCAGCGCCGCTTACATTCTCACCCGTGCGGGCGCGGCGCGTTATCTCGAATTGACGGCTGTCCCCTCGCTGCCGGCGGACTACGCGCTGTTTCCCAATCATCCGCGCCGCTTCGGCCTGCGCATTTATCAGCTCTGTCCCGCGGTTGCGATGCAGGATCACCTTCTCGAACCGGACCGGGGCGGCCAAGCCTTCGCAACGACAATGGCTGCGGCGGATCGGCGCGCAAAGATTCAGCAATCCTCGAGGCTCGACAAGGTCGGGCGAGAGAGCGTTCGTCTCGCCGGCCAAGTGGCGACCCTGCTAGAGCGAAGCTACGAGAAGACGTTTCTCCGCGTGCAATCCACGACGGTCGACGTGGGGTGAACGTCGGACGCGGACGTTCCCCCTGAACGCACCAACCGTCATCCTCCGATATTGAAGCTGGCCATCGCAGCCATGTTGACGATGTCGGAATCCTTGGCGCCGAGCGAGACGATCTGCACCGGTTTTTCAAGCCCCACGATCAACGGTCCAATGACTGTTGCGCCGCCCAGTTCCTGCAACATCCGCGTCGAGATGGCGGCGGAGTGGAAGGCTGGCATGATGAGTACGTTCGCTGTGTCTTTCAGCCGGCAGAACGGATAGGCGGCCATCAGCTCCTTGTTGAGCGCAACGTCGGCCCCCATTTCGCCGTCGTACTCGAAGTCGACCCGCTTGGCGTCGAGGATCCGCACGGCTTCTTGCACCCGCAGCGCACGTTCGCCGGGCGGATGACCGAAATTGGAGAAAGCAAGCATCGCCACGCGCGGCTCGTAACCCAGCCGCCGGGCAACGCCCGCCGCCTCTATGGCGATTTCGGCGAGATCCTCGGCGGTCGGCGTCTCGGAGATCGCAGTATCAGCGACCAAAATCGGACGCCCTCGCGCCAGGATGATCGAAACGCCGACAACCCGGTGACCCGGCTTGTCGTCAATGACGCGCCGGACTTCCTCCAGCGCAATCGAGAAATTGCGGGTCACCCCGGTCACGATCGCATCGGCGTCTCCACGGGCGACCATCGCAGCTGCGAAGTAGTTGCGATCCTGGTTGATCATGCGCTGGCAATCTCGGAACAGATAGCCCTTTCGCTGCAGGCGCTCGTAGAGGAACTGAGCGTAGATCGCGTTGCGCTGAGACAGGCGCGCGTTGTGTATCTCAATACCCTTGTCCGAAAGATCCAGGCCCGCCGCCTTTGCGACGCTGCGCACGCGCTCTTCCCGGCCGACGAGAATCGCCTCGCCAAGCCCCTGATTGACGAAGGAATAGGCGGCGCGGATGACCTGCTCTTCCTCCCCTTCGGCGAACACCACGCGTTTGGGAGTCCGGCGCACGCGCTCGATGATGAGTTGCATGGCGCCTGCGATCGGATCGCGACGCGCCGACAATTGCGCCTTGTAGGCGTCGAGATCGACAATCGGCCGCTGCGCCACCCCCGAGGCCATTGCGGCTTTGGCGACCGCGATCGGCACCACATGAATAAGGCGCGGGTCGAACGGAACTGGAATGATGTACTCGCGGCCAAAGCGCGGCCTTGCTCCGCGATAGGCCGCGGCCACCTCGTCCGGAACGTCTTCGCGCGCGAGGTGAGCGAGAGCCTCCGCCGCGGCGATCTTCATTTCCATGTTGATCGTCGTGGCCCGCACGTCGAGCGCGCCGCGGAAAATGTAAGGAAATCCAAGTACATTATTGACCTGGTTGGGGTAGTCGGAGCGTCCAGTCGCGATGATGACGTCGTCGCGCGCCTTCTTTGCGTCTTCAGGCGTGATTTCCGGATCGGGATTCGCCATGGCGAAAATGATCGGATTGGGCGCCATGTCGCGAACCATGTCCTCGGTCAGCGCGCCCTTGGCTGAAAGGCCGAAGAAAATATCGGCTCCCCTGAGCGCTTCCTCGAGCGTCCGCAGCGGCGTTTCGATTGCGTGCGCGGACTTCCACTGATTCATGCCTTCGTGACGACCGCGATAGACGACGCCCTTCGTGTCGCACAGGATGACATTGGCGGCTTCGAATCCCATCGCCTTGATCAAGTCGAGACAGGCGATACCGGCCGCGCCAGCGCCGTTGCAGACAAGCCGCGTGGTCCGAATGTCCCGCCCGGTCATATGCATCGCGTTGATCATGCCAGCGGCGGCGATGATCGCGGTGCCGTGCTGATCGTCGTGAAAGACGGGAATGTCCATCATCTCCCGCAAGCGCTCCTCGATGTAGAAGCACTCCGGCGCCTTGATGTCCTCGAGATTGATCCCGCCGAACGAGGGCCCGAGGTATTTCACCGCATTGATGAATTCGTCCGGATCCTCGGTCCCGACCTCCAAGTCGATCGAATCGACGTCGGCGAAGCGCTTGAACAGCACCGCTTTGCCTTCCATCACCGGCTTGGACGCGAGCGCGCCGAGGTTGCCAAGGCCAAGAATCGCTGTGCCGTTGGTAATGACCGCGACCATGTTGCCGCGAGTTGTGTAGTCGTAGGCGGTGGAAGGATCCGCGGCGATCGCCTTGACCGGAACCGCAACGCCCGGCGAATAGGCGAGAGACAGGTCCCGCTGGGTCGCCATCGGCTTGGTCGGCATGATCTCGAGCTTGCCGGGGCGCCCTCGCGAGTGGAATTGAAGCGCCTCTTGATCGGTGATCGAAAAGCGTTTGTTTGGTCCGTCGACCCTGTCGTTCATAAAAAAAACCCTGCCTGGATCTAAAGCGGAACGCCCGCATTGCCGGTCGGAGCGCGACTCGGTCGGTGATCGCTCACGGGAAAGAGGGTGTCCGCCGCCTCGACCAGTTCTTCCTCCGACGGCTCCCTGGTTCCGCAAAATGAAGTCGCCGTTTTTAACTGGCCGCAGACTGAGGAGCGCCATGCTTTTGGCAGATCGCCGCGCGGCAGCAAAGGCTTTTGCAACCGTCCCCTGAGCGCATCATTACTTGCTTTCATATAAAGACATGTTTATATGATTATGTTACCGAATGACCACATGAGCGGTATGCGAAATGAACTGGTCCGATCCAAATACTGAAACGGAATCCGCACGGCGCGAGGACGCGCTGAAGGCGCTTAAGAGCGCTGCGAGCCAACGTATTCTGATCATTGACGGGGCGATGGGCACCCAGATCCAGTGCCTCAATCTCGGTGAGTCGCATTTTCGGGGCGATCGTTTTCATTCCTGCGACCGCGCCCTGCAGGGGAACAATGATCTTCTGACCCTGACCCAGCCCCAGGCGATCGAAGACATCCATCTGGCCTACGCGCTGGCCGGCGCGGACATTCTCGAGACCAACACCTTCTCTTCGACCTCGATCGCGCAAGCCGATTACGGAATGGAGGGTGTGGTCTACGAACTCAATCGCGACGGGGCGCGATTGGCGCGACGCGCGGCGATCAAGGCGGAGAAGGCGGACGGACGGCGCCGCTTCGTCGCCGGCGCTTTGGGGCCGACAAATCGAACCGCCTCCCTATCGCCGGACGTGAACAATCCAGGCTTCCGCGCGGTCAGCTTCGATGAACTGCGGATCGCCTATGCCGAGCAGATCAAGGGGCTCATCGACGGCGGCGCGGACATCCTGCTGATCGAAACCATCTTCGACACGCTCAACGCCAAGGCCGCGATCTTCGCGGGCTTTGAGGCGTTCACTGAGCGCGGCTTTCACATGCCGCTGATGATCTCGGGCACCATCACCGACCGCTCGGGACGCACGCTTTCGGGCCAGACGCCGACCGCGTTCTGGCACTCGGTGCGCCATTCACGCCCGTTCTCGATCGGTCTCAATTGCGCGCTTGGAGCGAGCGCAATGCGCGAGCATCTGTCGGAGATCTCCGCGGCTGCGGACACGCTCGTCTGCGCCTACCCGAACGCCGGCCTGCCCAATGCCTTCGGCCAGTATGACGAAAGCCCGGAGGCGATGGCCGCGCAGATTGGCGAGTTCGCGTCGGACGGCATTGTCAACATTGTCGGCGGCTGCTGCGGCTCGACGCCGGAGCACATCCGCGCCATCGCCGACGCGGTCGGCAAGTATAAGCCGCGCACGATCCCGACGATTGCGCCGCTGATGCGCCTCTCCGGCCTCGAGCCATTCACCCTCACTTCCGACATTCCGTTCGTGAATATCGGCGAGCGCACCAATGTCACGGGCTCGGCCAAGTTCCGCAAACTCGTCACTGCGGGCGATTATGCCGGCGCGCTCGTCGTCGCGCGCGATCAGGTCGCGAATGGCGCTCAGGTCATCGACATCAATATGGACGAGGGGCTGATCGACTCGAAAGCGGTCATGGTCGAGTTCCTCAACCTCGTCGCCTCCGAGCCGGATATCGCGCGCGTGCCGGTGATGATCAATTCGTCGAAGTTCTCGGTGATCGAGGCCGGGCTCAAGTGCGTTCAGGGCAAGGCGATCGTCAACTCGATCTCGATGAAGGAGGGCGAGGAGGAATTCCTGCGCCAGGCGCGGCTGGTGCGCGACTATGGCGCGGCCGTCGTGGTGATGGCGTTCGACGAACAGGGTCAGGCCGACACGTTCGAGCGGAAGGTCTCGATCTGCGCGCGCGCCTACAAGCTCCTAACCGAGCAAGCCGATTTTCCACCCGAGGACATCGTTTTCGATCCGAACATCTTCGCCGTCGCGACCGGCATCGAGGAGCACAACGGCTACGGCGTCGCCTTCATCGACGCGACCCGACAGATCCGCCAGACCCTGCCCCACGCGCACATTTCCGGCGGCGTCTCGAACCTGTCGTTCTCGTTTCGCGGCAACGAACCGGTGCGCGAGGCGATGCACGCCGTGTTCCTCTACCACGCCATCCAGGCGGGGATGGACATGGGGATCGTCAACGCGGGACAACTCGCGGTCTACGAGACGATCGAACCGGGATTGCGCGAAGCCTGCGAGGACGTTGTGCTCAACCGTCGCCCGGACGCGACCGAGCGCCTGCTCACCATCGCTGAGCGGTTCCGCGGCAAGGGGGGCATGGAGGCGAAGCCGCAGGATCTCGAATGGCGCACGTGGCCCGTCGAGAAGCGCATCTCGCATGCGCTCGTCAACGGCGTGACCGAATTCATCGAGGCCGACACCGAGGAAGCGCGGCTTGAGGCCAAGCGCCCGCTCGATGTCATCGAAGGCCCGCTGATGGCGGGCATGAATGTGGTCGGCGACCTGTTCGGCGCAGGAAAAATGTTCCTGCCGCAGGTCGTGAAGTCGGCGCGCGTGATGAAGCAGGCGGTGGCGATCCTCCTGCCCTACATGGAAGCGGAAAAGGCCGCCGGCGGCGACGAGCGCAAGACCGCGGGCACGATCGTGCTCGCGACCGTCAAGGGCGACGTGCACGACATCGGCAAGAACATCGTCGGGCGTCGTGCTCGCCTGCAACAATTACGAGATCATCGATCTCGGCGTGATGACGCCGGCGTCGAAGATCCTCGCAGTCGCGAAAGAGAAAAAGGCCCACGCGATCGGCCTCTCCGGCCTCATCACCCCGTCGTTGGACGAAATGGTGCACGTGGCCTCGGAGATGGAGCGCGAGGGCTTCGACATTCCCCTCCTCATCGGCGGCGCGACGACGAGCCGCGTCCATACCGCGGTCAAGATTCATCCCCGCTACGCCCGTTCGCAGGCGGTGCATGTCAACGACGCGAGCCGCGCGGTCGGCGTGGTTTCGTCGCTGCTCTCCTCGGAGACCCGCGACGCGACGATCCAGTCTGTGCGCGCCGAGTACCGCAGGGTGGCCGAGGCGCATGAGCGCAGCGAAGCCGACAAGGTCCGCGTTCCGCTCGCCAAGGCGCGCGCCAATGCGCTCAAAGCGGATTGGAGCACGTATCGTCCCACGATTCCGACCTACTTTGGACCGCGCGCGTACGAGTGGACCGATCTCGCCGACCTTGCGCGCTACATCGACTGGACGCCGTTTTTCCAGACCTGGGAGCTGAAAGGCCGCTATCCCGCCATCCTCGACGATCCTGAGCAAGGGTCCGTGGCGCGCTCTTTGTTCGACGACGCGCAAGCGATGCTCAAGCGGATCATCGACGAGCAATGGTTCACGCCGAAAGCGGTGGTTGGCTTCTGGCCCGCGGCGCAGGTCGGCGACGACATCCGATTGTTCGCTGACAATTCGCGCGCGACGCCGGTCGCGACCCTGTTCACGCTTCGCCAGCAGCTCACCCGCCGCGATGGACGGCCGAACGTCGCGCTCGCCGATTTCGTCGCGCCCGCTTCGAGCGGCGCGCACGACTATGTCGGCGCGTTCGTCGTCACCGCCGGCCTCGCGGATGACGCCATCGCCAAGCGCTTCGAGCACGCCAACGACGATTACTCGTCGATCATGGTCAAGGCGCTCGCCGACCGGTTCGCCGAAGCTTTCGCCGAGGCGATGCACGCGCGCGTCCGCCGCGAGCTCTGGGGTTACGCGCCTGATGAAGCGTTCACGCCCGATGAACTGATCACCGAACCCTACAAGGGCATTCGCCCGGCGCCTGGCTATCCCGCGCAGCCCGACCATACCGAGAAGGCGACCCTGTTCCGCCTACTCGACGCGGAGCGCGCGACCGGCGTCCAGCTCACCGAGAGCTACGCCATGTGGCCGGCCTCGTCGGTGAGCGGCGTCTACATCGCCCACCCCGACTCGCATTATTTCGGGGTCGCCAAGGTCGAGCGCGACCAGGTCGAGGACTATGCGGCGCGGAAGGCCATGGACGTCGGCGAAGTGGAGCGCTGGCTCGGACCGGTCCTGAACTACGTGCCTGTTACCGCCGTCGCGGCGGAGTAAAGACTTTGTCATTCCCGGCGGGCCGAAGGTCTGACCGGGAGTCCAGACCGAGCGCCGGCGGCTGACCTGGATTCCCGATCGGCTGCTGCGCAGCCGTCGAGAATGACAAGACAGATGCCGACAGGCGGAGTCCTCCACAAGGCCCACATCGCACCTAGCAGCAATTTTACCGGCACGCCTCAATGAACTCAGAGGCTTACGACCCCGTTTAGTTCCGCGCTGAAAAATGGCGCCACGACTGGCGCCTCATCCTGAGGAGCGACGCAGAGCGTCGCGTCTCGAAGGATGGCCGCGTCCGCACCGGCTGAAGCGTCCTTCGAGCCCGCTTCGCGGCGCCTTGAGGCACGAGGTCGGTGGAAAAGGCGTCTGACGTTGAGGGCGGCTCTGCAGTGCTTTCGCACTGCGGGGCGGTCAAACCCAAACTGCGGGACAGTGGCGCCGCAATATAACTACCTGCGCATTTAGTATATTATGAATTACGCGAAGGCTGTGCTTCGGCAATTATCAGATTTCTGCTCCACTCACGATCTCATCAATTTTCGGTTAAATGTTACGCAATTTTAGCTAATTACTCAGATTGGCGGTTAAGCGCATTCTCTGTCTCAAGCGAGCCGATCGACGATGCAAGGTGCTCGAAGCGGTCGGATTTGCGGTTCGAAACTCAATTTTCCACTCAATCGAGGCTACAATGAAGCTCAAGAACAAAGTTGCATTCATCACTGGCGGCACGTCGGGCATCGGTCTGGAAACCGCGAAGCTCTTCCAGGCCGAAGGCGCCCACGTGGTGCTGGTCGGCTCGAACGAAGAGCGCCTGGCCGCGGCCGGCAAGGAACTCGACGGCAAGGCTCTGCTGGTTCGTGCCGACATCCGCAAGGTGGCCGACATCGAGCGTGCCGTCGAAGAAACGCGCGCCAAGTTCGGTCGCATCGACGTTGTGTTCGCCAACGCTGGCGCCACGACGGTCGCTCCGCTCGAGGCTGTGACGGAAGCGTATGTCGCCGACAACCTCGCGCTCAACTTCACCGGCACGTTCTTCACGATCCAGAAGGCGGCTCCGATCATGGCCAAGGGCGGCAGCATCATCGTGACGACGTCGTTCCTGAACACGATCGGCTACCCGGGCCTGTCGATCCTGGCCGCGACCAAGGCGGCGACGCGCTCCCTCGTCCGCACTCTGGGCGCGGAACTGGCGCCGCGCGGCATCCGCGTGAACGCAGTCAGCCCCGGCGCGATCGCGACGCCCTTCTACAGCAAGATCGGCCTGCCCGACAACGTGCTGTCGGAGGTCGCCGCCAGCATCACGCAGAAGGTTGGCCTGAAGCGCTTCGGCGAAGCGGCCGAACTCGCAAAGACCGTGCTGTTTCTGGCCAGCGATGACTCGTCTTACACGACGGGCACGGAACTGGTGGTTGATGGTGGCTTGACCCAGTTCTAACGCATGATTGTTCCATCCGGCCCGCCGTTTCGATCACTCGCAGACGGCGGGTCGCTTTTTAAATCGATGGAATGCGCCCAAACTCAGCAAGCATTTCGCGAAGTTTAGGCACGGCAAAATCAACAAATTTTCGGACTTTGATCGGCATCACGTTTCGGGAAAGATGGACCACGTGAACTGGTATCGGGTCAACTTCATATTCTTGTAAAATGAACTTCAGCTTTCCTGCTTTTACTGCAGCATCAACATCGTGCTCAAGAACGAGCGTCGCCCCAATACCATCGATTGCGGCGTCAACCGCAGCGTCGGGCGACGACACAAGAAGCCGGGGCACTTCCGTCATCTGTAAAAATCTGTCCGTATCCGGGTTGCGAAAGCGCCATGGTGAGAGGCTGGGACTATCGAACACGATACACGGATAACCGCGAAGGTCCTCCGGCTTCTCTGGCTCACCGTGCTTCCGCAGCAATTCCTGGCTGGCGACCACCACCACGCGCAAGCTTCCAACGCGCGCCGCGACGAGGCTGCTGTCGCTTAGGTGGCCAACCCGGATTGCGACGTCAGCGTGTGAATCAATGAGGTCGACAATACGGTCGGACTGCATGAGCCGGATGCGTATCTCTGGATACAGCGCGAGAAACTGATCGATGACCGGCAACACCCGCAGACGGGCAACTTGCACCGGCGTCGTGACGACAAGCTCGCCGCGTGGGACCGAAAATTCGCCAGCGGCTCGGCGCTCCTGCTCTTCAACCTGTTCCAGGATTTGCTTTGCGGAGACGACGTAATCAGCCCCGGCATCGGTCAGTTCGAGCTTTCGCGTCGACCTGACGAGCAGCTTTGTTCCGACCAGCGCTTCAAGATCGTTGACGTTGCGCGTGAGCGTGGCGACCGGGATTCGCAATTTTCTGGCAGCGGCCGACAGGCTTCCCTCCTCAACGGAGGACACCAGCATCGCCATAGCTTCCAGTCGGTCCAAATTGCGCACCAAGAAATGGGTACAGGGGAGTTTAGCCCTATCGGCATTGCATAAATCAAGATTTACACACGCCACACCAGCTTCAATCGAAACAGCGTGTTACCAGCTGCAGAAATCGGGTGCGAGAACTCGGCTCGCCGCGGAGAGCGGCTTGTCACGCCATTTGCTTGACCTTCAGCCGGTCCACCGAGGCTCAGGCCAAGCGCTTTCAGTCTGCGACTGGAATGTCCTTCCTCGGCGCGCCGTCGTCGCAGGGCTCGCTCTCAGTCCAGCCCACGGCTGGCGCCGCCGCCGGGGGCTCCAGCAGGGCGGGAGGCGGCGGCGTGACCGGCGCCTCAGGGAAACTCTGCGGTCGCGAGATTGCGCCAAACCCATGATAGCGGTCGAGCTCGCGCACGACTTTGATCACGTGATCCACAGCCTTCACGTTGCCCGTGGTCATCGAACTGTAGGCGACGAGCATCGCCTCGTTCAGGCGGCGGATCTGGAGCTGGATGAATTCGTGCGGCCGATCGATGCGTGCGCTCGACGAGGATCGCCGCCTTGCGCTCTCGCGCCCATTTGCACGATATCCCCTCGCTCGCCGCGATTTCCTCGATCGTCACGCCGGCGGCCAGTTTCTCGATCAGCCTCAGGTCGCGTTGCGCGAGCTCGCGCTTCGTCGCGCGCTGGCGCCTAGGCCTGGTCCCGGCTTTTGGGTCGTCCTTCTGCATCGTCCCCGATTTCCTCATTCGGAGATCAAGGTAGCTTCTGTTTATCTTTTATGCAATAAATTGTTTTCTATTTTTCACGATTCCGTAGACTCGCGCGGCGACTGGTCTTCTCGAGACCGCGAGTTCACGGGGAGGCCTGAACGCGACGCGACCGAATCTCATGAGCTTTCTTACCCCCATTCACGCGCGGCCGGCTTATCAACGGGCGCTGAACCGGGGCGGCCCGTATGCGTTCGCTCGCTAGGACGCCTTGTCACCGCACGTTCGCAACGCTTGCCCGGTCGGCGCGATCTCCATGTAGCGCGCGCCGCGATTGGACCGCGCGCTTGAAAAGTCGGAGCCGCTGAAGACTGGAGCCGCCCGATTCAGCCATCCGGCGGGATAGTTTACAGGGATACCCTATTCCCCTTTTCAGAGTTCTAAAATATAATTTAGTCTCACGTGAGCGGCTGCCCGTTCTGCGGGGATGAACTGCGGAGCCCGCGACAGTGTCTCAACGCTGAGATTGTTATAAAACGTCGGCGTATTCCTGAGATCGACTTTTGGCGGGGTTTCGCGCTGATCGTCATCTTGGTCGATCATGTCCCCTGGAACGGGCTCGACCGCCTGACCCCGCGGAACTTCGGCTTCTCCGACGCTGCGGAGGTTTTCGTTTTCCTGTCGGGCGTGTCCGTCACGCTTGCTTACGCGCCGATGCTTCGGAAGGCTGGCTTCACGCGTCTCGTCCAGCGATGCGCGGCCCGCGCCGGTAAGCTTTACCTCGTCCAGGTCGCGATGGTTGCGTGCAGCATCGCGATCCCGCTTGCCGCCGCCACGGCCGTGGGCGATGACGAATCTGCATGCTGAGATCGGGGCTTTCTCGGTTTGTCGCGCTCCCGTCTCATCGCTCGTCGGCGCCGTCTCACTCGCCTATCAGCCCAACTTCTGCCGACGTTCTTGCGCTTTACGTCGTTTTGATGCTTTGGGCGCCCGTCGTTCTTTTTCTGGCGTCGCGCAGTTCCGCTCTGGCGCTTGTTGCGTCCATCGCTGTTTACATCGCGGGACGAGGTCGCTTCGGAGCGAGAAGGCGATGGCTGGTTCTTCAACCCGTTCGCCTGGCAGCTTCTGTTCGCGATCGGCGTCATCTGCGCCTTGAGATGGCGCAGCGGACTGCCGCGACCGCAGCGGCTGCTCGTCGTCCTCGCTCTGGCCATCATTCTTGGCGCCGCGATCCTGTCTATCGAATTGATGGGTCTCAAGGCCGCCGCTTTCGCCCATTTGGATCTCGACAAACACGACCTTGGCCTCGTGCGGCTCGCGCATTTCCTGGCGCTGGCCTACGTGATGTCGGCTATTGCGATGGTCGAACCTTGGGCGACGCGCATGAGCCGGATCGTCGGCAGCCGATCGGGCCAATCCCTTCAGGGCATGGGCCGCAACAGCTTGCTGTTCTTCGCGCTCGTTACGGTTGCGAGCGCCGGGGGACGCGCGCTGATGGGCGCAGCCCATTCCTTGGCGGCGCCTCATCTCTCCATTCACTTGATCGGCCTAGTCTACACTGTCGCGGCAGTCATCACTATGTTCGCGGTGATTAATCGAATGGAGCGAACGGAAGGCCGCGCGAACTTTCAACTGAGAACGCCAACGTCGGCGCGGTTCCGATAAACTCGCTTCGGCCAGAAGGGCATGACGGCGTCGCCGTGACTTAGAGCTCCCGCGTGCTCAAGGCGACGCGCCCCAACCAAGAGCTGCGCTTAAAACTCGGCCTCGAGTTCCTCGATCTCCTCGTGCTCGGCGAGCGCCGCCTCTCGCCATTCCTGCATCGCTGGCAAATCCCAGACGCGCTCGGCGTAGGTCTTGAGTTCCCCGTCGAGCTTGATGCCGTAGGTGCGAAAGCGGCTCACCACCGGCGCGTACATCGCGTCGGCCATGCTGATCTTGCCGAAAAGAAACGGTCCGCCATAGGCCTGGAGGCACTCGCTCCAGATGATGACGATCCGGTCGATGTCGGCGCGCGCCTTCGACCAGATCTTGAAGCTCGGGAAATTGGCCTTGATGTTCATGGGCAGCGCCTGCCTGAGCGCGACGAAGCCGGAATGCATCTCGCCGCAGACCGAGCGGCAGTGAGCCCGAACTGCCTGATCCTTAGGCAAAAGTCCGGCTTTTGGCGCGATTTCGTTCAGAAATTCTCCGATTGCAAGCGTGTCCCAGACGCGAAATCCGTTATAGGTAAGGCAAGGAACCAAGATCGACGGCGACAGCAGCAAAATCTCGGCGCGAGCCTCGGCGTCGCCGGGAGCAACGACCACTTCCTCAAAATCGACACGGGCGAGTTTGGCCATCAGCCAGCCTCGCAGCGACCACGACGAATAGTTCTTGCTGCTGATGGTCAGGGTTGTCTGCGACATTGAGGTGGCCCGCATCCTTCGCTGGCCAATGAGCAAAGGGCGTGCCAGTCGCACATGGCATACGCTTTGCTATTTCAATTCCTAGAGTTCGGACGCCTTCATGATGTACGACGCCTACCAAGGGATGGCCGATGTTGGCGATCGCGTGCGTCTGCTGGCGCAGAACGCCCACGCGATTCTGGCCGGCTGGTCTGCGCATCCGACCGCATCGCCATGGGCGCGGATGAGCGCCTATTACGAATTGGTCGCACTCGCCGGCTTCACGCACGCACGGCCTGACTACGATATCGACAGCGTCGAGATCGACGGCGCGCCGGTTCCCGTCGAAGAGCGCGGCGTCATGTGGACGCCGTTCTGCCAGTTGCTTCGCTTCCATAAAGCAGGCGGCGAGGACGATCCCAAGATCCTTCTGGTCGCGCCAATGTCGGGCCACTTCGCCACCCTTTTGCGCGGCACGATCCGCACTCTGTTGCGCGACCACCAGGTGTTCATCACCGACTGGATCAATCCGCGCAACGTCAAGCTCGAAGATGGCGACTTCTCGCTGGAGGACTATACCCAGCATCTCATCGACTTCGTGCGCTTCTTGGGTGAGGACTGCCATGTCGTCGCAGTCTGCCAGCCGACGGTCTCGGCCCTTGCGGCGACAGCGGTCATGGCGCGGGAGCGCAACGGAATCCAGCCGGCGAGTCTGACCCTGATGGCCGGCCCGATCGATGCGCGCGTCTCGCCGACCAAGGTCAACGAACTCGCCCAGGAGAAGCCGATCGAATGGTTCCGCTCCAACATGATCGGAACCGTGCCGGCCAAGTTCGAGGGACGCGGCCGGCGCGTCTATCCGGGATTTCTCCAGCTTTGCGCCTTCATGAGCATGAACGCCGAGCGGCACTCGAAATCCTTCATCGACCTCTTCCACCATCGCGTCGCCGGCGACATCGAGAAGGCTGATGCGATCCGGGACTTTTACAAAGAATATTTCGCGATCATGGACATGAGCGCGGATTTCTATCTCGAGACCGTCGATCAGGTGTTTCAGCGCCATCTGCTGCCGCTCGGTAAAATGCAGCACAAGGGCGAGCCGATCGATCTCAGCGCGATCAAGAAAACGTTTCTGCTGACGGTCGAGGGCGAGCGGGACGATATTTGCGCGGCCGGGCAGACGCTCGCGGCGCAAGACCTGTGTTCAGGCTTGCGGCCCTACATGAAGACCCATCATTTGCAGGCGAGCGTCGGCCATTACGGCGTCTTCAACGGCAAGCGCTGGGAAGCGCAGGTCTATCCCGTGCTGCGCAACCACATCCAGTCGAGCCGATAAGGCCGCAACTTTTTTGCTCGAGCTGACGGGGGCGCTCCCGGATTCGCGGGTTGACGAAAATTCCCCGATAGACATTTGCAGGAATTATCGGCCGAGCGCGCCCCGAACGAAGCCCATGAGGCCGATCGCAACGAGCGGAACGCCACGGCTCACTTGGTACCACGCGAATATGAGCGTGGTGATGAGGACCACATGCATCGCCCTGCTTGGCCCCAGCCAAAGGCCCAGCATAAGGTAAAGCAGGGCCGAGGCCATTGTGCGATTCGTGTTCATTATGGCTTCGCGATACGCCGCCCGATGCGGTCGTGCTTGTCGCAACGAGCCAAAATGCTGCGAATTCGTGCCAAGGAGGCGGCCGTTTGGTGAAGGCGCCGCTTGTCGGCGATCGCCGGCGCCTCACCAGCTACAAAACGGCCGGCGCTACTTCTTACCCAACTGGCTATCCATTCCACCCGCGAGCATCTCGATCGGCGGGCGCTCCGTCGTATCGGCAAGATAGAAGCAGACGATTTCCGCAGGCTCGCTTGTCGACGCGTTGTCGAACTTGAGAATCGTGTGGCCGGCGGGCTCGAAGAAACTGTCGCCGGTCTTGAGCAACTGAACCGGCTTTCCTTCCAACTGCAGGTTGAAGCTTCCCGCTGTCACGACGCCGACGGTCGAGATCGGATGACGATGCAATCCCGTCGGCTGTCCGGCTGCGAATTTGATCCGGGCGCCCTTGATCAGGCGCACGGTCGGGTTCGCGGCGGGCAGTTCCTCTTCCAGGAGCGGTTCGCGCTTGAGCGGCGGAAACGGCGTGTCGGTCATCGCGGTTTGCTCTTCTTGGCCCTACTGCCGCGCCATCGCCATCTTCGCGACCGCGTGCTTTTGCTCCTCGCTGTCCTCGATCAGCTTTCCGGAAACGTCCACCGTCACCTGATGGATCGTACCCGTAAACTCGAACGGCGGGCCATAAAGTTTGCTGACCGGCGAGCCGGAATTGCGGCCGATGAAAACACCGCTGCCGATCCCGAGCGCGAGCGGCACCGTATAGGGCAGCGTCGTCTCGCCGACGAGCTTCTTGTTGATATAGAGCTGCGCCTTGCCCGCGGCGCCCTTGCCGGTCTTGAAGTCGGGCTCGCCGGTCTTCTCGAATTCGTAGGCCAGCGAAACTTTGCCTTCGGGCACGTCCGCATTCGACACGACGTGGAATTCCTCCGCGCCGACATAATTGTGGACGTAGTGGAGCTTCTTGTCCTTCACGAAGAGCGTGTAGCCGCCGACATTGCCGCCGTGACAGATCAGCACGCCCTCCGCGCCGCCCTTGGGAATCTCGACGTCCGCGGTGAGACTGTGCGACTTGTTCAAAAGCTTCACCGCAACGTTCTCCGGGATCATCTGAGTGCCCGGATAGTAGACGTAGGTCTTGCGGGCCTTGGTCAATTCCGGACGCTCGTCGGCGAACCGCATCGTGCCGCGACTGTCGAGCGGGAAGACGTTGTACTTGCCCGCCTCCGTGTACCAAAGCGCGATCATCTCGATCAGCTTCGCGCCGGTTTGAAGCGGCGAGATCGGTCGTCTCGGTCGGATCCTTGGAAAGGTCGTAGAGCTCCCAGTTCTTGGCGTCGAGCTCGCGCAGCATGTCTTCGGTCAGCGTGAGTGACGCCGAAGGCGGCCGCCTTCCTTGAACGACGTTCCGGGCAACGGGCACACCGCGCGCCAGCCGTCATGATAGATCGACCGGTGCGCGAACATCTCGAAATATTGCGTCTTGTGCCGGCTCTCCGCCTTCAGGTCCTGGAAGACATGGGCGAAGCTGACGCCTTCGATCGGCGATTGCGTGACGCCGCGAACATGCGTCGGCGCCTCGACGGCGAGCGCCTCGAGCACGGTCGGGACCATGTCGATCGCGTGCGCGAATTGCGGACAGACCTTGCCCGTATTCTTGATGCCCTTCGGCCAGTGAACGATGAACGGGTCGGCGGTCCCGCCGCGATAGGTCTCGCGCTTCCACCGCTTGAACGGCGTGTTGCCGGCGTGCGTCCATCCCCAGGCGTAGTGATTGAAATATTTGGGGCCGCCGAGTTCGTCGATCGCCGCCAGATTCTGCTTCAGATCGTCCGGCACATTGTTGAAGAACTTGTTCTCGTTGACCGATCCGTTCGGTCCGCCTTCGGAGCTCGCGCCGTTGTCGGAAATGAACATGATCAGCGTATTGTCGAGTTCGCCCATCTCTTCGAGGAAATCGATCAGCCGGCCGACGTGATGATCCATGTGCTCGCAGAAGCCCGCGAACACTTCCATCATGCGCGCATAGAGTTTGCGCTCGTCCGCCGGAAGCTTGGCCCATTCCTGAACGTCAGGATCGTGGCGCGAGAGCTTCGCGTCCTTGGGCATGATGCCAAGCTCTTTCTGTCGCGCGAACACCTTCTCGCGATAGACGTCCCAGCCCTCGTCGAACTTGCCCTTGTATTTGTCCGACCATTCCTTGCCGACGTGATGGGGCGCATGGTTCGCGCCCGGCGCGAAATAGAGAAAGAACGGCTTGTCGGGAGCGACCTGCTTCAGGTCGGCGATGAAGTCGATCGCCTTGTCGGCAAGATCGGCGGTGAGGTGATAGCCCTCCTCCGGTGTCTTCGGCGGCTCGACCTGATGATTGTCGTAGACGAGGTCGGGATAATATTGATGCGTGTCGCCGCCGAGAAAGCCGTAATAGCGCTCGAAGCCGCGCCCGAGCGGCCAGCGGTCATAGGGACCGGCGGCGCTGATCTGCTCGGATGGCGTCAGATGCCATTTGCCAAGGCAATAGGTGGCGTAGCCCTGCTGCAGAAGCATCTCGGACAGAAAGCCGTTCTCGAACGGGATCGCGCCATTGCCGCCGGGATAGCCGGTCGATCCTTCGGTGATGCAGGACATCGCGTTCGAATGATGATTGCGGCCGGTCAGAATGCATGACCGCGATGGCGAACAGAGCGCCGTCGTATGCATGTTGTTGAACAGGAGACCGTTCTTCGCGAGCTTGTCGATGTTCGGCGTCGCTGATCGGCGAGCCGTAGCAGCCGAGCTGGCCAAATCCGGTGTCGTCGATGACGATGAAGAGGACGTTTGGCGCGCCTTCTCTGGCGCGAAGCGGGGACGGCCATGCCGGCTCGGATTCGCCGATCGTGCGGCCCATGCGGCCCGGGAACGTCGTGCCCGGCTTATATTCCTTGAGCGCCATGTGTCCCTCCCAATCGGGCGTAAGTTGACGCCCATTTGCGTCATTTTTGCGCGGCGCGCCAGCCAGCGGCGAAGCCGACGCCGTCGCCCGGCTCTTCCGCCCGAACTCGTTCATGATATGCTGAGCCAAATCGGCGTCGCGGGTTCGTCGCGCGTCTTCGCGGGCCTCGATGGCCCAAGCTTAGAGTAGGCGGGGAGGCGATGAGCGGGGCGCAGGGGGGAAATGACGCGGTCCGGCGCGACGATCCCGCGGACAGGCGGCCAATTCTCGAGATGCGGAACATCAGCAAGACCTTCCATACCGTGAAGGCCTTGAGAGGCGTGTCTTTCTCGGTCCACGCCGGTGAGCTTCACGCCCTCATGGGCGAGAACGGCGCGGGAAAATCGACCCTGATCAAGGTCCTCTCGGGCGCCTATTCGCCTGATCCCGGAGGGGAAATCCTCATCGACGACGCGCCGGTCGCCACAGGCGATCCGATCGCCGCCCGCGCCAACGGCGTCGCCGTCATCTATCAGGAGCTGTCGCTCGCTCCCAATCTCACGGTCAGCGAGAACATCTTTCTGGGCAACGAGCCAAGCCGCCTCGGCGTCCCGGATCGCGGCCAGATTGCCGAGCGCAGCCGCGCGGTCCTGGAGAAGCTCGGCCTTCCATTCTCCGCCCGCACGCGCGTTTCGTCGCTGTCGCTCGGCGAGCGGCAGATGGTCGAGATCGCGCGCGCGCTTGTCGACCAACGCGCGCATCATCGTCATGGACGAGCCGACGACTTCGCTGACCTCGCGCGAGACCGAGAAGCTGTTCGAGGTGATCGCCGCGCTCAAGCGCGCAGGGGATCGCGATCGTCTACATCAGCCATCGCATGGAGGAGGTCTATCAGATCGCCGATCGCGTGACGGTCCTGCGGGACGCAGGCTACGTCGGCACGCTCGACCGCTCGGAGCTCAGCGCGTCGCGTCTGGTCTCGATGATGGTCGGCCGCGATCTGTCTGGCTTCTACAAGAAGGAGCACAGTCCTTCCGCCCAGGGCAAGAAGGCTGTCGCATTGTCGGTGCGGAACCTCTCGGGCGGCGCCCTGGTGCGGGACTGTTCGTTCGATCTTCATCGCGGCGAAGTTCTCGGACTGTCCGGCCTCGTCGGTTCAGGCCGCACGGAGGCGGCGCGCATCATCTATGGCGCGGACCCGCGTGACGGCGGCGAGATCCTGATCGACGGCAAGCCCGTCGAGATCGGGTCGCCGAGCGACGCGATGGCGATGGGCCTCGTGTATCTGACGGAAGACAGGAAGTCGCTCGGTCTCTTCCTCGACATGAGCATCTCGGACAACATCAACATGGGGGTCATGCCGGAAGACGCCTATGGCGGCTTCGTGCGCAACCTCACTTCCGCTGCTCGCCGGGCGGACGCCGCCTTTTCCGCGCTGTCCATCCGCGCGAAGTCGCCCCTTGTCACGCTGGGCGCGCTTTCGGGCGGCAATCAGCAGAAGGTTCTGCTGGCTCGTCTGCTCGAGCTTAAGCCCAGCATCATCCTTCTGGACGAGCCGACTCGCGGCGTGGACGTCGGAGCGAAGTCCGAGATCTACCGGCTGATCGACGAACTCGCCAAACGCGATATCGCAATTCTGTTGATCTCAAGCGACCTTCCGGAGATCGTCGGCGTCTGCGACAGGACGCTGGTCATGCGAGAAGGCGTCGTCGTCGGCGAAGTGGGACCGAGGGACGGCGACCGGATCCGTCAGGAAGACGTGATCGAACTTGCCACTGGAGCACGCACGCCTTGACTCAGGAAGACACCGCCAAGGCGCCCGCCTCTCGATCAGGCTCACGCTCACGCCTGAACCCGCGCGAATTGATGTCGACGCTCGGCATGCTGCCGGCCCTCGTGCTGATCGCGCTGGTGTTCTGGGGGATCAATCCGCGCTTCATGACGAACACCAACCTGACGATCGTCCTGCAGCAGTCCGCGATCAACATCGTGCTTGGGGCCGGCATGACTTTCGTGATCCTGACGGGCGGCATCGACCTGTCGGTCGGCTCCATCCTCGCGGCGTCCGCCATGGTCGCGGTGCTCGCGTCTCTGTGGCCCGACTTCGGCATGCTCGGAATTCCCGCCGCCATGGCCCTGGGGCTTGGGTTCGGCCTCGTCAACGGACTGCTCGTGGCCTATGTGCGGCTTCCCCCTTTCATCGTCACGCTGGGGACTCTTACGGCGATCCGCGGCGTTGCGCGGTTGATCGGTCATGACACCACGGTCTTCAACGCCGATCTCCCCTTCGCCGAGATCGGCAACGGCTCGATCTTCGGCGTGCCCTGGCTCGTCGTTATCGCGCTCGTGGTCGTCGTCATTTCGTGGCTCATCCTCAGACGCACGGTGCTCGGAACCTGGATCTACGCCATCGGCGGCAACTCGGAAGCCGCCCGGCTGACCGGCATCAAGGTGCCTCTCGTGCTGCTGTTCGTCTATGGCGTGTCCGGTTTCCTCGCCGGGCTCGGCGGCGCCATGTCGGCCGCGCGGCTCTTGGCGGCAAACGGGCTGCAACTCGGCCAGTCCTACGAACTCGACGCCATCGCCGCCGTCATTCTCGGCGGCACCAGCTTCGTCGGCGGCATCGGCTCGATCTGGGGCACGCTGATCGGCGGGCTGATCATCGCCGTCCTGTCGAACGGGCTCATTCTTGCCGGCGTGTCCGACGTCTGGCAGTACATCATCAAGGGCCTGGTGATCGTGATCGCCGTCGCGCTCGATCGCTTCCGCCTGCGCGAGGGTGCGCGAACCTGAAGCTCAGCGCCTGAGTTCAAAAGAAATCTCCGGCGCAAATGCCGGCGGATGGGAGGCCGCGATGCGGCCAGTGGAGGAAGCAAGATGAAGATTTATGCAAAACTGCTGTGCGGGACGGCCCTCGCCGTCTCGATGCTGGGCTCGGCGTCGGCGGCGAACCTCGACAAGGTCGGGATTTCCGTAGGCTCGCTGGGCAACCCGTTCTTCGTCGCCACGATCAAGGGCATCACGGACAAGGCGAAGTCCATCAATCCGAACGTGCAGGTCATATCCGTCTCGTCAGACTATGACCTCAACAAGCAGGCGACGCAGATCGACAATTTCATCGCCGCCGGCGTCAATATCATCATGCTCAACGCCGTCGACGCAAAGGCCATCGCTCCGGCAGTCGAGCGCGCGCACAAGGCCGGCATCGTCGTCGCGGCCTTCGACGTCGGCGCGCAGGGCGCGGACGTCACCGTCATGACCGACAACGTGAAGGCCGGCACGCTCGCCTGCCAATATATTGTCGACCATCTGCCCGGTGGGAAAGGCGATGTGCTGATCGTCAATGGCCCGCAGGTCACTTCGGTTGTCGATCGCGTCAAGGGCTGCAAGGAAGTGTTCGCGAAGAACGCCGGCATCAAGGTCCTGTCTTCGGATCAGGACGCCAAGGGTTCGCGCGACGGCGGCATGGCCGTCACCCAGAGCCTTTTGACCGCCAACCCCAAGATCGACGCGATCTTCGCCATCAACGATCCGACCGGCATCGGCTCGGCGCTTGCCGCCAAGCAGATGCATCGCGACGAGTTTTTCATCACAGCGGTCGACGGCGCGCCCGACATCGAAGCGGAGCTGAAGACCGGCAAGTCGCTGATCAAGGCCTCATCCTCGCAGGACCCCTACACGATGGCCGGCATGGCGCTCGAGTACGGCGCGAAGATACTCAAGGGCGAGAAGATAGAGAAGCCGGTCGTGCTGCTCGACCCGGTGCTCATCACCAGTGACAACCTGAAGGACTACAAAGGCTGGACGGCCCGCTAAGCGGATAGGTGGCGCTCGCCCCGAGGTGGGCGAGCGCGCCGCCTGTCCGGTGGCGCCCTCGTCCTTCGATCGCGGAATTTGCGCGTCGGGCCTAACATGCCAGCTGAAGTGGGCCAAGGTTGCCGTCCCGGCCCGATAACGCGCTTGTGACCCGTCGCGCTCATAAGCCGCGCACTTGTTTGAAACGCCGCGAAACGGCGGACTTGCCGCTTGCGGGCCTTTATGCGCATTTGTCGCCGTCTCGACCGTTCCCACCCTTGAGGAGCCCGACTTGGCCTTCGCCTCGCTTCGCCACTTCGCCTTAGCCGTCGTCTTTTCCGCCGCGGCGCTCGCCGCGAATGGCGCTCTTGCCGAAGGCGCGGCGCCCGATCCCGATCGAACGGTGGACATGGCGACAGTCCTCAAGCCGGGGCCGCTGCCGGAACTGTCGATTGGCGACGCCTCGGGCGTGCCGGTTGTCGAATACGGCTCGCTGACCTGTCCCCATTGCGCCGTCTTCGCCCGCGAAATCTTCCCCGAGCTGAAGAAGGATTACATCGACACCGGCAAGGTCCGATTCATCTTCCGCGAATTCTCGCGCAATCCGCTCGACGTCGCGGCCTTCGTGCTCGCCCGCTGCATCGGCGACGACAAGGCGTATGCCGCAATCGAATTGCTTTTTTCCCAGCAGGACAAGTGGGCGTTCGTCGACAAGCCGCTTGAGCCGCTGATCGCCGCCATGCGCCCGACCGGCCTCACTCATGATCAGGCGATGGCGTGCCTTAAGGATCAAAAGAAGGCCGACGCCATGGTCGCCATCGAAAAGCGCGCGACCGAAGAGATCAAGATGACCGGCACGCCGACCTTCGTCATCGACGGCAAGGTCTATGGCGGAGAGCTCAGCATCGACCAGCTGAAAGTGATCCTCGACCCGCTGATCAAGAAGTAGCGGCTCCCGACGCCGCGTCACCAGGCGAGAAACCGGCGTCCGGCCAGCGCGCCGACGCCCCATGCAGATGAGGGTCGCGAGCGGATACCAGGTCGCCACGAACAAAGGCGAATCGCCCGGGCAGGACGACGCATAGACCAGGGCCCCGACCCCCGCCGCAGCCGCCCCGGCGAGCGCGCCGGTCAGGCCCGGATAGAGCGGCGCGCCGGCGCGCAACGCGACGATGAGCGCCGCGAGGACCGGAGCCGCCAGCATCGGAATCGTGACCGTGCAGTGCATCGCGGTCGCGCCCATGAGCCGGGACATCCACTCGCTTTGCGGCACGACCAGCAATTCCACGACCACTCCGGCGGCGAGCAAGATGAAGGGCGCAAGGAGCCAGAGCGCGAGCGCCCTCGGCTTGGCGTCGGGGTGGGCGAGGCGCAGCGTCAGCAGAAGCGTCGGCAGGGCGAAGGCGAACGAATCCACGAACTTCAGCCAGAAGCGCATCGTGTCGGCGGCGGCGGCGACGTCGGGCCTCGGGCCTAGCAACAACCAGTAGAGCGCGACGCTGGCGGCAAGGCCGACCACAAGCGCGACCGCGACCCGCCGGCCGAGCCGGATCGGCTCGGGACGGGATCGGCGCCAGCGCGGCGATGAATTCGGACGTTTTCACTCGACCGACCTCCGCCAGGCCGCGCCGAGCGACTTCAGCGCCCGATGGAGCGCCACCCTGACCGCGACCTCGGACATCGACAGGCGCTTCGCCGTCGCGGCGATCGATTGGCCGTCGAGCGAGATCGAGGTCACGATGTCGCGCTGACGCGGAGCCAGCGTCTCCAGGAGCTTGCGCGCGTCGCTCAGCGCGTGCGGGTCCTCGGCCTCGGGCGCGGCGAGGAACTCCTCGAAATTCTCGATCGGCTCGACCTTCCGCCGGCCGCGGCGGCGTAGCGCGTCGACGACCTTGTGACGCGCGATCGCGTACACCCATGGCGCGAGCGGCTGCTCGGGGTCCCAGGTGTGGCGCTTGAGGTGGATCGCCAACAGGGTCTCTTGCACTGCATCCTCTACGTCCGCGTCCCCGACACCGGAACGCGCAAAAGCGCCGCGCGCCATCGCCCGCACCGACCGACCGATGTCCTCAAGGAGGCGCCGGTAT
This sequence comes from uncultured Alphaproteobacteria bacterium, assembly GCA_963762335.1. GTDB lineage: Bacteria > Pseudomonadota > Alphaproteobacteria > Rhizobiales > Beijerinckiaceae > Roseiarcus. The sequence continues at coordinate 159,016 of CAVXKU010000032.1, forward strand.
GCGCCCTCATCGCCCGCGATCGAGGCGGTCATCATCCGCGACCAAGGATCGTCCAACGGACCCTTGATGGGCTGGGGGTTCATACGGGCTTCGTTTCGTTTCGTCTGCCGTTACAGATTCGGGGAAATATTTTGCTCGAAGCACGAATTGACGCCGATGTAACATGCCCCGACGCGCCAGCGAAGTCGCCAATGCCGTTCAATCGCGAAACAGGGCCTTGGAGAAACCCATGACCGTCGCGGATCATCGTTCTCTCAAGAGGGCTTGGCGCGCCGAGCGTCGGCGTCGGGTTCAAGCCCGAGCATTTCGAGGCGATCGTCGAGACGCGTCCAGAGCTTGGGTTTTTCGAAGTCCACGCGGAAAACTATATGGGCGCGGGCGGCGCGCCGCATCGCCGCCTCGACGCGATCCGCGAGCTTTATCCGCTGTCGCTGCACGGCGTCGGCCTGTCGATCGGCTCGCCCGGGCCGCTCGACCGCGCCCATCTTGCAACGGCTCGCGGCGGTCGCCAAGCGCTTCGAGCCGACCCTCGTTTCCGAGCATCTCGCCTGGTCGACGCACGAGGGCGCGTTCCTCAACGATCTCCTGCCCCTGCCCTACACCGACGAAACGCTCGCGCGGGTGTCGGAGCATGTCGACGAGGTCCAGAACGCGCTCGGGCGAACGATGCTGCTCGAAAATCCCTCGACCTATGTCGTGTTCGCGGAAAGCACGTGGGCTGAGACGGATTTCCTGCGCGAGATCGCGCGGCGGACCGGCTGCGGCCTTCTGCTCGACGTCAACAACGTGTTCGTCAGCGCCGTCAATCACGGCTTCGATCCCGACGCTTTATCTCGCCGACTTTCCGCTTGAAGCGGTGGGCGAAATCCATCTCGCGGGCTACGCCGACGACAGCGACGATGCGGGCCTGCCGCTGCTCGATCGACGCCCACAATTCGCCGGTTCGCGACGCCGTGTGGTCCCTTTACGCCGACGACGATCCGCGCGGCTCGGGGCCACGCCGACGCTCATCGAATGGGACAACGACGTGCCTGCCTGGCCGACGCTTCTCGACGAAGCGCGCCGAGCGGAGCGCGCGATTGTCGAGGCGGTGACAGAGCCCGGAGCGCGCCGATGTCGTTTGAGACGACAGTCCGCGCTTTCGCGGCGGCGCTTGGCGAGCCTTCCGCGCCGCCGCCCGCGATGACCCACGGGCGCATGGGCGCGCCCGACGCCCGCCGATTTGCGGTCTATCGCAACAATGTCGCGGTCGGACTGATCGGCGCGCTCGAGGCGCGCTATCCCGTCTCGCGCCGGATCGCGGGCGACGATCTGTTCCGCGCCATGGCGCGCGCGTTTGTGCGCGCCCACAAGCCGCGCTCGCCGGTGATGATCGCCTATGGCGGGGAGTTTCCGGAGTTCGTGGCTGCTTATCTCGCGGCCGACGCGAGGCTCAGGCTCGACGCTCTCGAGTTTAGCCGGATCGCTGCACCGCGTCTCCTTTGTGGAGGAGCAAGGACGCGGGGTCGCGCCGCGTCCGCACACCAGAGCAGCGCGCGCGTCCGATAAGCTCCGTCGGCCAGCGCGACTCTCGACCCTGCCCGCCCCCACAAGAGGGGGCGAGGCGCTGACGGCTTCGGTTCACTGTGCATCACGCCATCGCCTACTCTCCCCGACGTCGCGCGGCTCGAGAACGCCTGGGTCGAGGCCTATCATGCCGAAGACGCAACCGTGGCGACCGTCGGCGAACTCGCCGCGCTCGAGCCCCGATTGTCTGCCCGATACGCGGATCGTCTTTCATCCCGCGGCGCGGCTCCTGCGCTTCGCGACGCCAGCCGCGCTCGTCTGGGCCTCGGCCCAGAGCCGCGACCAGCCGGCCGCGCTCAACCGAGGCGACCGGCGAAGACGCGCTCATCACGCGTCCCGACTGCGATGTCCGCGTGCGCGTCCTGCCGCCGCTTGGCTTACGATTTCGCTCTGAGCCTGCGCGAGGGCGCGACATTGATCGAAGCCGTCGCGGCGCTCAACGACCCCGCCTTCGACTTCGGCGACCCATCTGGTCGGACTGGTCGAATCCGGCGCCGTCGCCTCCATCATCCCCGGACAAGCGTCATGATCGCCGACGCCGCCACGCGCCGGCGCTCGCGCCCTTCGAACCCGATCGCTCGCCTCACCAGCCTCGTCTTCGGGCTCGTTCCGGCATGGCTGCCGCTGCTCGTCCTGCGGCTCGCGCTGGCGCGGCCTTTCTTCGCCTCGGGGCTCACGCGCTGGGACGGCTGGTTCACGCTGTCGTTCGGCACGAAGATCCTGTTTGCGCAGGACTACAAGCTGCACATCTTCGGCGCCGAGATCCCGTTTCCCATGCCGGAACTCGTCGCGACGATGGCGAGCACGGCCGAAATCGTGCTGCCGATCCTGCTCGCGTTCGGCCTCCTCACCCGCTGGGCGGCGCTCGGCCTTTTGGGCATGACCGCAATCATCCAGCTCACCTATCCGGACGGCTGGGCGAACTTCCATTTGTACTGGGCGGCGATGGCGCTCGCGATCCTCACCTTCGGCCCCGGCGCGATTTCGCTCGACCGGCTGCTTGGCCTCGACGGCTGGAGCGCAAGGCGCAGGGCGATCAACTAGCCTTCCGCGCAGCGCAGTCAGCGAAGCGACCGGAACCCGGCCCGGACCTCTTCCGAAAAGAGTTGCGGCTGCTCCCAGGCGGCGAAGTGACCGCCCTTGGGGAGCTTATTGTAGTGAATCAATTTCGGATACGCTCGCTCTGTCCAGCTCCGCGGGGCTGGATAGAGTTCGTCAGGGAAGACGCTCACGGCGACCGGAATGGAGACGCCCTTGGCGTTGAAATACCCTTTGCCAAAATATTCCCAGTAAAGACGGGCGCCAGAAAGCGCCGTGTTCGTCAACCAGGTGATCGTGATGTTGTCGAGGATGTCGTCGCGCGTCAGGCCCTCGGCTTGGCCTTGAAAGACGCGTGAGATCAGCTCGTAGCTGCGCGCGTCGTGATCAAGGAAATACGCCGCGAGGCCGACGGGTGAATCCGCGATTCCGTACAACGTCTGCGGTCGCAGCCCCATCTGGAATCCGTAGGCGATTCCCTTTTGATAGACGAATTGCAGACGCTCGTAAGCGAGTTTCTCGTCGGCTGAGAGACCCGATGGCGCCGGCGCGCCGGAGAAAGCCGCCGCGTCAATCTCGGCCGGAAAGATGCCGGGCATGTTCGTGTGAATGCCGATCAATCCGGGAGGCGCCTGCACGCCCATCTGATCGGCGACGACCGCGCCCCAATCACCGCCTTGCGCCACGTAGCGACGTGTAGCCGAGGCGCTTCATCAACACGTCCCAGGCGCGCGCGATCCGGACAGGGTCCCAGCCGGTCGTGGTTGGCTTGGCCGAAAACCCGTAGCCGGGCATCGACGGGATCACGACATCGAAGGCGTCCGAAGCGCTTCGCGCCATGCGCGGTCGGATTCGTCAGCGGATCGATGATCTTCAGCTGCTCGATGATCGAGCCGGGCCAGCCGTGCGTGACGATCAGCGGCAACGCATTGTCGTGTTTCGAACGGACGTGAATGAAATGAATGTCGAGCCCGTCGATCTCGGTGATGAAATTCGGCAGGGCGTTGAGCTTCGCTTCGACCTTGCGCCAGTCGTATTCGCTCGCCCAGTAGCGCGCGAGCGCCTGAATCGTTGCGAGCTGCACGCCTTGCGATTGGTCCGCGACGGTTTCGCGGTCGGGCCAGCGGGTCGCGCTTATGCGCCTGCGCAATTCGGCAAGCTCCGAATCCGGAAAATTCACCCGGAACGGACGAATGGCGGTCTTGTCGGCGCTCGGTCCGTTGTCCAACTTCAGTCGTCGTCATGATCATCCTCCCTAGCTGAAGACGAAGCTGCGCTCGGCCGGCGTAGCTGGCGTCGCTCGAGCCGAAGCGGCGCCCTTCACCGCTTCGGATAGGCGGTGAACACGTAATCCTTGTCGGCCACGATCGTGTGGCAGGCGAAGCCGCATTTGGCGTCGTGCTCCTGCGGCGGCGTGCTATTTGTCGTCGCCGGGCTTGAACGCCTCGGTCGCGGGGTCATAGTCGAACTGGGCGTATCCCCATCCGCCGCTGTCCGCGAACTTCTTGCTGTCCTTCACCATGAAGTCGACGTCATGCAACGCGCCCGGCACGATCGGCTCGCCGGGCTGGTCTCTCATCCTTCTTCGCCGTCCAATGGATCTTCGCGAATCTCGCGCCGTCGGGGAAAGGCTTGCCGTTGCCGGGAATGCCCGCCCTGTAGGCCTCGATCAGCGCGGGATTGCCGAGGATCGTCGCGAGCTTGTCTCCGTTGTGACTGACGGCGACGACCTGCCAATCTTCGTATCCCCTGAAGTCGGCAAAGGCGAGACCGCCCGGCACCTGCAGGGAATATCGGTCCTGCGCCGCCAGCGCCATTCCGGCCAGGAGCGAGGGCAAGACGACAATCGCGACTGCAGTCCTTATGCTCAACATAGCGCTCTCCTCCGTTCATTGACGATTATCGACGCAATTGCGCTCCGGCGAAGAAGCCGTCGCGAATTCGACCCAAAACCAATGTTCGGGAGACGCAGCAGGCTCGCTGCAAAGCAGGCGTTCGCGCGGTTCAAAGTCCAATGCCGCGAGCGCTCACCCCTCATGGGCCACCTGCAGCGTCTTGAAGTTGGCCCAAGCCTGCGCCGAAAGAGAACAGGCGTCAAGGCGCCCGCTCATGCGACAGTTTTACGACAGAAACCCGGCTTCTCGCGCTATTGACATGGCCCAAAACGCCGTGGCTTTAAGCCCCCTTCGAAGACGCTCGTCCTTGAAGGAGACTTGATGACCCACTGGCCGCAGCACGGGCGCATCGACGGCCCGATCGTGATGATCGGCTTCGGATCGATCGGCAAAGGGACCTTGCCGCTTGATCGAGCGTCACTTCGAGTTCGATCCAGGATCGCTTCGTCGTCATCGATCCGGACGATTCCGACCGGAAGCTTCTGGACGACCGCGACGTCCGCTTCGTCCATCTCGGACTCACGCGCGACAATTATCGCGACGTGCTGACCAAATATCTGACCGCAGGCTCGGGCCAGGGCTTCTGCGTCAACCTGTCGGTCGACACCTCGTCGCTCGACCTCATGCGTCATTGCCGCGAGATCGGCGCGCTTTACGTCGACACCGTCGTCGAGCCCTGGCCGGGCTTCTATTACGACAAGTCGCTCGGCAATGACGCGCGCACCAATTACGCCTTGCGCGAGACGGTGCTCGCCGAACGGCGCAAGAATCCGGGCGGGACGACCGCCGTCTCGTGCTGCGGCGCCAATCCGGGCATGGTGTCCTGGTTCGTCAAGCAGGGGCTCGTCAATCTCGCCAAGGATCTTGGCGACAAGGCGCCGGAGCCGAAGACCAAGGACGATTGGGCGCGCCTCGCTCAGCGCCTCGGCGTCAAGGGCGTGCATATCGCCGAGCGCGACACCCAGCGCGCCAAGAGCCCGAAGCCGCGCAACGTGTTCGTCAACACCTGGTCGGTCGAAGGCTTCTTGTCGGAAGGGATGCAGCCGGCGGAACTCGGCTGGGGGACCCACGAGAAATGGACGCCGGCCAACGCGGGCTTTCACAAGAGCGGCTGCGGCGCGGCGATCTACATCAACCAGCCCGGCGCCAATACGCGCGTGCGCTCATGGACGCCGACCGCGCGCGGGCAGTTCGGCTTCCTCGTCACCCACAACGAGTCGATCTCGATCGCCGACTATTACACCGTGCGCGACGACAAGGGCGCGGCCGTCTACCGGCCGACCTGCCACTACGCCTATCATCCGTGCGACGACGCGGTCCTAAGCCTGCACGAACTGTTCGGCCGCGCCGGCGAGATCCAGAGCGCCCACCATATTCTTGGCGAAGCCGAGATTCTCGACGGCATCGACGAACTGGGCGTGCTTCTCTACGGCCACGCCCGCAACGCCTATTGGTACGGCTCGCAGCTCTCGGTCGAGGAGACGCGCGCGCTCGCGCCCTACCAGAACGCGACCGGCATGCAGGTCACCTCGGCGGTCCTGGCCGGCATGGTCTGGGCGCTCGAGAATCCAAAGGCTGGAATCGTCGAGGCCGACGAATTGGACTTTCGCCGCTGCCTCGAGGTTCAAACGCCCTACCTTGGACCTGTCATCGGCGTCTACACCGACTGGACGCCGCTCGCCAACCGCCCGGGCCTGTTTCCCGAGGACATTGACGAGAGCGACCCGTGGCAGTTCCGGAACGTGCTGGCGCGCTAGCAAGCCAGCACGTCGGCATTACACCAGGTTACGCCACGAGCTGGTTGGACGATTCGGAGCGCGTGAGAGCAGCGCCGACCGCCTTGCGCGATGCGCCGATGAGAACGATCAAGCCGTCGACGGCCGCCGCGCCGAGGTTGGGAAAGCCATAGCGATTGAGCGGCGCAAGCTGCGCGCAGAGATCGTTGACGATGAGGGGCGACGCGTCGCCGGCGCGATGGGTATTATGTGAGCAGTTCATTTCGGTTCTGGTCTTTTCTTACTTGTGCTTTGTGTTCATCCAGCTCAGAGGCTGAACAGATGTACAGATGGGGCGAACGCCTTCGATTTCAATGCGGACTAATTATGTAATTAAGTCCACGCCGAAGCGGATCTGAGCCAAAGGCCTCGTCGCGGCCTTGGCCCCTAATAACTCAAGGCTCGGCAACGATTTTCAGCGCGACCAGTCGCCTCCAGACGGCGCGACCGAGATCGTCTTCCGTCCGACCTGCAGCCTGGATGCGGCCAACATACGGAAAGTTGATCGTCCCGTCGGGCTCTACGCGCGTGGTCGTGTCCAACTCCGGATGGGCGGGGATTCGAATGGCGACGACATCCGAAGCCGTCAGAACACGGCCGCCGCCTTGCGCGGTAGAGGCCGCCAACGTTGCAAACAGCAAAGCGCCAGGCCAAATCGCAAGACGAACCGTTTTCATCACAGAGCCTGAGCAATTTGACCGCAGCACGCCTCGCAACTAAAGCACCGCCATGCCTCGCATGGTCAGTCTCTCCGAAGCCAGGACACAACTCTCGAGCTTGATCGAGGCCGCGGAGCGCGGCCACGAGACCATCATCGCTAAAAACGGCGTCGCCAAGGCCCGTCTCGCGCCGATCGGTCCGTTGAAGCGGGCGCGCAAGCCATCCGGGCTCCTGCGCATCACCCATATCGCCGACGATTTTGACGCGGCCGATCCCGAATTGGAACGCACGTACGAGGCCGAGGCTTGAGCCTTCTCCTCGACACGCGCGTGTTTCTTTGGTTTGAGACAGGATCTGCGAAGCTCAGCGATTTCTTGCGCCGGGCCATTGGGCGAGAGCCGGACGTCTACGTCAGCGCGGCGTCGTTCCTGGAAATCGAGATCAAGCAGCGAGCCGGCAAGCTCGCCCTCGAGGGATCGCCGCGCGCCGCTGCGCTCGCGGCCGGGTTTTCCGAGCTTGCAATCGGCGGCGCGGACGCGGAAACCGCGAGCGCGCTCGACTGGGATCATCGCGATCCGTTCGACCGCATGCTGGTCGCCCATTGTCTCAACCGCGACCTTGCGCTCGTCACCGCGGACGCTCGCTTGAAGGCGCGCAACGACATCGCCGTCCTGTGGGCCGGATAGGTCCTGGGACTCGCCTGGTAAACGCCAACGCGTGCGCCCCGAAGACAGGAGAGAGCGTCGGTCAGCACAGCGAGTGATGTTGACAATAGGCGCATGTACGCCTATTCATGGGCCTATGCGCCTATCCGCAGAACGAGGCCAGGTGTTGCCGGTGAAACGACCTCATGGATCGCTTTTGTCATCGGCGCGTCGTTTGGCCTGCAAGATCGCTCGTCGACATGCCGGCGTCACAGCGCCCGCGTACGATTTGCGCTCAAACCCATCAACATAGTGACGCAAAGAGTCGCTTCTGCGCGCTGCTGAGCATGGACGCGATATTTTCGATCCGCTATAACGGCGCCGTTCAACCAATCACTGGATCCTGGAGGGAACAAAACCATGCGTCTTTCAAAATTTAGCCGTGCTTTCGGGCTGCTGGCCTTCGCCAGCGCGATCGCCATCGCCGCGGGGGCGGCGCGCGCAGCCGAGGCCGTCGTCGTGCCGGGCTCGACCGATTTTCCTGAAAGCATGAGCGCCGACGCCGCCGGTAACGCTTTACTTCAGCAGCTTCGGCAACGGTCGGGTCTGGCGCGCGAAGCCAGGTGAAACCACGGCGAGCGAGTTCATCAAGTCGGGCTCGAATGGCTTGGCCTCGGCTCTTGGCGTCTTGGCGGACGACAAGTCGAACACGCTCTTTGTGTGCTCAAACGACTTCTCCGCAGCCGGCATCAAGCTTCCCGGCGCCACCCCGGGCGCGTCGCTCAAGACGTTCGACCTCAAGACCGGCGAGGCCAAGGCCAGCATTCCGCTGACTGGAAAGGACTCGACCCTGTGCAACGACATTGTCGTCGCCAGCCGACGGGACCGCCTATGTCGCGGATTCATTCGCCGCCCGCATCCTGCGCCTCAAGCCCGGCGCCAAGGAATTCGAGGTCTGGGCGCAGGATGACCGATGGAACGTTCCTGGCAAGCCGCAACTGGACGGCATCGCGATTCTTGCCGACGGCGCGGTCTACAGCAATCTCTTCGAAGGTGATGGCCTCTATCGCGTTCCGGTCAATTCCGACGGCAGCGCTGGCAAGGTCACCAAGCTGCAGACCTCTCGTCCTCTTTATCACTCGGACGGACTGAAGGCGTTCGGGCCCAACCAGCTCGTCATGGTTGAAGGCGAGACCAAGGGGAACCTCGACCTCATCACCATCGATGGCGACAACGCCAAGATCGAGACCATCAAGAGCGGCTTCGACGGGCCGGTCGGCCTCTCGCAAGTGGGAGACCAGATCTATGTGCTCGACGTGCCGCTGAGGTACCTGCTTGGTCAAGAGGCGAAGGATCACAAGGCTCCGCCGCCGTTCAAGGCGACGCCCGTCCCAGCGCCGAAATCATAATCGTTTTCTGAACTGAACTCAGGGCCGCCTTCGCCACCATGGCGCAGGCGGCCTTTTTGATTCATGGGGGCTCGCCAGCCTGTGCGCGCCTCCGCTACAGGGCGGTGGTGTCGGCGCCTCGCGTCACGCCGCGCCTGCTCCTGTTGTCAGCGCTCGGTCGTCGTTGGGGGAACCCGCGTCTGAAAACGCCGATCACACTGTAACAAGCGCCTCGGTTCTCACGAACCCTCTCACGAAGATAACGCTTCACCAAAAGCGCCTCACCTCCGGCGAGAGCGCTGTCATTTGCGGCGATCGCGCCGCAATTTTAAGGACGCGCCCAATCCCGGACTGCGTCTTCAATCGAGGAGAGTGCGCGCCATGATGTCCAAACTCCAGTTTCTAATTCCCGCCGCCGCGTTCGCCCTTGGCGCAATCGCCTTCGCCAATGTCGCGCTGGCCGAAGACGCCTCCACAAAACCGGACGCTATGGCGGCGGACCACATGTCGGGGGACCACATGTCGGGGGACCACATGGCGCCGATGAAGAAGCCCCACATGAAAAAGCATATGATGAAAGAGGGCGGGCACATGATGGCGCCAGAGACGCCGAAGTAATCCACCTCTCGCCACGCGCGAGGCCGTCTTCTTTGAACAAGACGCCGGCGGCCTCAACGATCCTGAGCGGAACCAAGCGAAGGTTGCGCGCCGAACGTGTTTGTCGATGGTGGCGCGAGCAATCGCACCCCGTCGACGAGTGCGGAGTTTTCAAGCGACCCGCACGCCGCTCCGCGTCTGCAACCGCTCGGACCGATCTCGGCCCGTCGTGGGCTTGAGAGTCGCGTCCGCGTCGGGCGCGTCGCGCGATCAAGCCGGAACGTAGGTCAACCTGATCACGTCCTCGCCAATTCGATCGCTGGCCACAAGGCGGAGTTGCGGCCGGGGGCCGGCGAAGAATGGCTTGCCGCGACCAAGCACGACGGGGTGGAGGTAGATCCGATATTCGTCGATGAGACCGAGGTCGGTCAGGCTTCGCGCCAGGTCCGGTCCGGCGACGTCGATCTCTCCGGCGAGCTCGGCCTTCAGCCCTCGTATCACCGCCTCGATGTCATCCTCGACGAGCGTGGCGTTCGGGCCGACTGACTTCAGCGAGCGCGACACGACCCACTTCTTTTGGCTCCGCCACGCCGCCGCGTAGTCGCGTTCCTCAGCGCCCCATTCCGGACGATCTTCGTCCCAATAGCGCATGACCTCGTACATGCGACGACCGTAGACGCTGCCCGTCGAGCCGCGCACTTGCTCGATGAAATGACGAAAGAGCGCCGGATCAGGCGCAAACTCCTGGTGGTCGTGGTCGACGTAGCCGTCCAGCGACTGGTTCAATCCGAAGACCAGCTTCGCCATGCTACGAAATCTCCACCCCGGTTGTTCAGAATACGACTTGCGCGGAAGCGAGTGCGATTTGCGCGCCGCATTGTCGGCGCGGCCGATGAACAAGGCCCTCCCCCAATGGATCGGTTCTGGCCCTTGGTTCAGGTCGCCCCGCCGCTCCGCGCCGTGCGCAACCGTTCGGCGTAGACGTTGATGATCAGCGCGATGAGCAGGATCAGGCCGCGGATCAGGATCTTGAGGAAGCTGTCGATCTTGACGTAGTCGAGGCCGTTGTTGAGGACGCCGAGCACGAACAGGCCGACGATCGTGTTGCCGATGCCGCCGCGCCCGCCGAACAGGCTGGTGCCGCCGACCACCACCGCGGCGATGGCGTCGAGCAGGAAGGTGTCGAACTCGTTCTGCTGGGCGCTGCCGAAATAGGCGACGCCGACCATGCCGGCGAAGCCCGAGCACACGGCCGAGATCACCATCACCGCGCCGACGATGAAGCGGACATTGACGCCGGAATATTCCGCCGCCTCACGATTGCCGCCGACCATGTAAACGTAGCGGCCGAAGCGCGTGTAGGTCAGCACGAGATGGGCGACGAGCAGGAGGATCGCCGCAACGATGATGATCCACGGCACGCCGAAGATCGTCTTGGATCCGAGCGTCAGAATGAGCGGCGGAACCGAATAGGCGATCTGGCCGCGCACCAGAACCGCCGATATGCCGGCGCCGATCTGCATCATGGCGAGCGTCATGATGAAGGACGGGATGCCGATGCGGGTCACGCCGAAGGCGGTGAGGAGGCCAAGCGCGCCGCACGCCAGAAGCGCGAAAATGATGGCGATCGCGCCGGGCATCGGCAGATTGGCGATGTTCACGTAGTCCGGCTGCAGCGTGAAGAACGTGAGCACGATCGCGGTCGCGTTGGCGATCGCGCCGACGGAAAGGTCGATCTCCGCCGTCAGGATGACGAAGGTGAGGCCGACGGCCATGATCGCCGTGATGGACACCTGCTGGAGGATATTCTCCAGATTGCCGAGCGTGGCGAAACTCGGGCTCGCGATGCTGAAAAAGCCGACGAGCACGATCAGGGTGATGAAGGGCGCGATGTTGCGCAATTGATCGCGCAGGAAATCGCCCAGCCGAAAGGCGCGTGTGGATCCGACCTCGGCGCTCTGCATATCCATGCTTAGACTTATTCCTATCGTCAGGCGGCGGCGAGCAGCTGATCCTTGCTGATCGCTTCGCCGGCGAATTCATGCGCGATCTCGCCCTTGCGCATCACCAGGACGCGGTCGGCAAGCGAGAGCACGGTTTCCGGCTCGGTGGAGAAGACGACGATGGCGATGCCGGAATCGCGCAAATGCCGCACGATGCGCACCACGTCCTCTTTGGCGCCGACGTCCATGCCCCGCGTCGGTTCAGCCAGGAGGAGAATCCGGGGCGGGTGGGTCAGCCATTTGGCCAGCGCGACCTTCTGCTGATTGCCGCCCGACAAGCCGCCCAGGCGCCATTCGACATCGGGAGGACGGACGTCGAGATTCTTGACCTGAACCTCGGCGATCTCCCGCTCGCGGTCCGGCTTCAGGAGCCACTTGGACAGCCGCTCGAGGACCGCAATCGACACGTTCTTGTACACCGGCTCGTCGCTGAACAGCATCGTGCGGCGGCTCTCGGCGACATAGGCGACGCCTGCCTTCTTGGCCGCCGTCGTGCTCTTGAGCGTCGTCACCTTGCCGTCGATCTCGAGCGATCCGCTCTCGGGACGATACTTGCCGAACAGGGTCCGCGCCAATTCGAGCTGCCCGCAGCCCATGAAACCGTAGATCCCGAGAACTTCGCCGGCCCGCGCCTCGAACTTGAGATTGCGATAGGAAGACGCGAGCGTGAGGTCATTCGCCCGCAGCACGACCGGCGCCTCCGGGCGACTGTCGAGCTTGATCGCGCCGAGGTAGCTTTCCTCGAGCTCCTCGCGACCCGTGCCGATCATGCGCTCGATGATCCAGGCCTTGTCGATCTCCGGCGTGACCTCAGCCGTCTCGACCTTGCGGCCGTTGCGGAAGATCGTGATCCCGTTCGAGATCTTGAGAATGTCGTCGAGGAAATGCGAGATGAAGATGATGCTTCGGCCTTCGTCGCGCAGCCTCGCGAGGACGCCGAACAGCCGTTCGATCTCAGGCGGCGACAAAGCCGACGTCGGCTCGTCGAGAATGATGATGCGCGCGCCCGAGAACAGGACGCGCGAGAGCTCGACGAGCTGCTGCACGCCGATCGGGAAATCGCCGAGCCGCGCGCGCGGGTTGATGTCGAGCCCGAGGTTCTTCAGCTCTTCCGCCGCGCGCTCAGCCATCCGCCGCCACGCGACGACGCCCATTCCATTCACGGGCTGATTGCCGAAAAAGACGTTCTCGGCCACGGTCAGTTCCGGCGCGACGCTGAGCTCCTGATGCACCATGCCGATGCTCGCCGCCGAGCGCATCGCGCGTCGAGCGGAAATGGACTTCCTTTCCGTCGACGCGCATGGTTCCGGAATCGGCTGAGTGCACGCCGGCGATGATTTTCATCATCGTGCTTTTGCCAGCGCCGTTCTCGCCGGCGAGACCATGGATCTCGCCGGCGTTCAGCGTGAAGTCGACATTCCGAAGCGCCTGGACGCCGCCAAACGACTTCGAAATGTCAGTCAGTTCGAGCAGCGCCATCGGGCTTCGTCAGGCTTAGATCAGGAACTGCTCCTGCATCCACAGCATGCCGTCGGCGTTGGCCTTGGTGACGACCGGCCCGTCGGTGACGATGTTCTTGGGGATGCCGGCCTTCGCGCCCTGAAGCACGGCCTGCACGCCCGCGACGATCGACGCCGCCATGGATGCGGCAGGACGGGTTGCGGACGGTCGCAAGCATCTGGCCCGCCTGCACCGCCTTGATCGCCGGCGGCATGGCGTCGACAACCGCCGATCTTGATCTCGGTGCGGCCCTTCGCCTGCATCACCTTGTAGGCGGCGAGCGCCATGTCGTCATTGTGGAAGTAGGCCGCGTCGATCTTCGGATATTTCGTGAGAAGCGTCTCCCAGATGCGCGCGACCTTGGTCACGTCCCAGTCGGCCGGCTGCTCGTCGAGCACCTTGAGCTTCGGGATACTTCGAGACGACGGAGTGGAAGCCCTTGGCGCGGCCTTGCGCGCCGGTGTGTCCGAGCGCGCCCTGGGTCATGATGATCTTGCCTTCGCCGTTGATGGCGTCGACCAGCGCCTGAGTCACCGACGCGCCCATGAACACGTTGTCAGGCGCGAGCAAGGTCAGGACATTGATCGTGTCGAGCGGCGCGATCAGCGTGTCCATGTCGATGACCGGAATCCCGGCGTCGATCATCTTGTTGACCGGCGCGGTCAGGGTGCCGATGCCGAACGCCTGGATGGCGACGAAATCCCACTTCTGCGAGGCCATGTTGTCGATCGCGGCGCGCTGCTTGACCGCGTCGAGCTGACCGTCGAACCAGGTCACGTCGACGTTGAACAGCTTGCCCCAATATTCGGCCGCCTGCTTGCCCTGCGCGCACCAGGTCGCCTGCAATCCGGCGTTGGAGAACGCGGCCTTGAGCGGCTTCTCCGACCGGCCGGCCGCCTCGGCCAACGCTGCGGACATAAACGGGCTGACGCCCAATCCGCCGAACAGAGCCGCAGCCCCCGCGCCCGCGACCGCAGCCTTCATCAGCTTGCGGCGATCTTCCGATACCAGTTTCTTATCAGTCATAACTTCCTCCCTGCGACCCGGCGTTCCTCGCCGTCGTCGCGTACGCGGCGGACCATGCCATAGAACGTTATTGCGATTCAATACCCGAACGCGCACGGGAAATGTTCCGCGCGCTTCGCTCATGGCGCAAACGGCCGTTCTTCAAGCGAAGACGCAGACGCAGTCATCCGCGCTCAGCGACGATCAAAAAGAGCTTTGGAGATTCCGCCAACGCAGAGGCGCGATTGTATCGGTGCTATCGCGCGATTCTCGGCCGGGCGGCCGCGTCAGCCGCATCGCCAGCGCGAGCCCGATCACGACGCCGATCACGAGCGCGCGTGAGCGACGGCTGCGGCGTCTTCTGGAAGCGCACGCCGTTCCGGTCGATCACGATGAAGCCAAGCGGCTTCGCCGTCATGCCGCCGCCCACGCCCTTGGCGATGAGACCGTCGCCCCCGCCCAGAGCCGAAGCGCGCGCTGCGCGACGGGAATGACGGTCCGGTCTCCATCGACGATCGGCGAACCGAACACTGCCGTGGCGTTCGCCTTCTTGCCGATTGTCTCGGCAAGCTCGGCAAGCGTCGGCGGAATGTCCTTCTGCAAGGCTTCCGCGTCGGCGTCCGTCAAACGCCCCATCGGTCCACTCCTCAGTCGCTGAACAGCTGTAAACTCGACGGCTTCGTTTTTGATCCATTTCAAATTTCGCGTCCGACGCTCTCCACGCGAGCGCCGCGTCTGCTAGTGTGCGCCAGCGAACGGACCGGCGATGAGAACTCATGGCGACCCATGTTGCAGCGATCAAATGGGCGGCGAAGGAGAGCGGCGAGGAGTTCCTCAAGGGCCGCTTCAGCCGCGCGCACACGGTAAGCTTCGACGGCGGGACGGAGGTTCCTGCGTCAGCTTCGCCCCATGTCGTCGGCAAATGGGCGGTCGAGGCCGCGGTCGATCCGGAGGAAATGCTGGTCGCGTCGCTCTCGAGCTGCCACATGCTTTCGTTCCTGCATCTGGCGCGGATGGCCGGCTTCACGGTCACGGCCTACGAGGATCACGCCGAAGGGATCGACCGCTGAAATCGCGCCGGGACGACTGGCGGTGACCAAGGTGAAGCTTCGGCCGAAAATCGAATGGGCCGGCGCGGCGCCCGAGAAGGAGGCGCTCGATCGCCTGCACCACGAGGCCCACGAAATCTGCTTCATCGCGAATTCGGTGAAGACGCAGAGGTGTACCGTCGGAATAGAGCTCGGCCGGTCGGGTGCAGCGTCCGCTCTGCGGAACCCAGTCCAGTACGGCGCCGCGAGCCGGCCGCGCTCAGCACCCCTTGCAGATGCTGTTGTCGAGCTTGTTGTTCTCCTGCTGAATCTTGCGATCGAGCGGCGTCGGCCCCGACGCTTGAGGAACGCCTGGCCGCGGCACAGTTTCGCCGGTCGACGTCGGTAGTCCTTATCCAGAAGTTGCCCCGGCGTAGGCTTGCTCAGTTCCGGAGCCACAAGACTTGTTGTCTTGCCCGTAGGCCGCAACGCCCGCGGTCGCCGCAAGCAGGAAGGCGGCGATGACGATCGATTTTGCCATGATCCGACCCTCGCCAATGAGGAGCCCACGCAACTGAGATCGCCCTCATTTGCCTTGGTTTCAAGCGCCCGACAAGGTCAAATGTCGATTAAGGCGATCGCTGACCGTTTCCGAGCGAATGATGGCGAGTTTGGCTTACGAACATTCTCGGCACGCCTGCGGCCGTTGACAAGCTCGCGGACTCGGGCGACGAAACGTCTCGCGCTTCGAAATTCAGGCGCGCTTCAATTCAGGATCGCCAATGACTGATGTCCGCCTTCAGACCCAGATCGAAAAGGCCTTCGAGGATCGCGCCACGATCACGCCGGCGACGAAGGGCGATGCGCGCGACGCGGTCGAGGAGGCGCTCGATCTGCTCGACCGCGGCAAGGCGCGGGTGGCGGAGAAGCTTCCCGGCGCGACCGGGCCGAATTCGTGGAAGGTCAATCAATGGCTGAAGAAGGCGGTGCTCTTGAGCTTCCGCCTCAACGACAATGCGCTCATCGACGGCGGCCCGGGCCAGGCGACCTGGTGGGACAAGGTGCCCTCGAAATTCGAAGGCTGGGGCGAGAACCGCTTCAAGGACGCGGGCTTCCGCGCCGTTCCGGGCGCGATCGTGCGCCGCTCGGCCTTCATCGCCCGCGACGTCGTGCTGATGCCGAGCTTCGTCAATCTCGGCGCCTATGTCGACGAAAAGACCATGGTCGACACCTGGGTCACGGTCGGCTCGTGCGCGCAGATCGGCAAGAACGTGCATCTCTCGGGCGGCGTCGGCATCGGCGGGGTGCTCGAGCCGCTGCAGGCCAACCCGACCATCATCGAGGACGATTGCTTCATCGGCGCGCGCTCGGAGGTGGTCGAAGGCGTCATCGTCGGCCAGGGGTCGGTTCTGTCGATGGGCGTCTTCATTTCCGCTTCCACCAAAGTGATCGACCGCGCGACCGGAAAAGTTCATGTCGGCCACGTGCCGCCCTATTCGGTGGTGGTGCCGGGCTCCCTCCCCGGCAAGCCCCTGCCCGACGGCTCGCCCGGCCCCTCGCTCTATTGCGCCGTGATCGTGAAGACCGTCGACGCCCAGACGCGGGCGAAAACGGGGATCAACGAGCTGCTCAGGGAGTGAGGGGCCCTGCCTTGCTCCCAGGCGCGATGACGGTCACGATCTATCACAACCCCAATTGCGGCACGTCACGCAACGTGCTCGCGATGATCCGGCGGCGAGACCGGTTGTTATCGAGTATCTAAAAACCCGCCAAGACGGAGCGGCTAAGGCACCGTCGGCATGGGCATCCCGGTTCGCCGCTCCTGCGCGAGAAGGGAACCCCTTATGCCGAGTTGGGGCTGGAGAATCCGAAATGGTCGGACGACCAATTGCTCGATTTCATGATCGCGCACCCGATTCTGATCAACCGGCCGATCGTCGTGACGCCCAAAGGCGCCAAACTCTGCCGTCCGTCGGAAGCGGTGCTCGATATTCTTCCCAAGTCGAACATTGGCCGCTTCGTCAAGGAAGACGGCGAAGCTGTTGAAGCCAATCCGGTTTCCCGGTCAAAGGCATAAGCGTCCGGTTGGGCTGAAGCGGATCGAGCCGATCGCTTGTTGCGCCCGGCCGCCGAGAAATTTCGCCCTCATCGTCTTTACGAAAATCAGAATTTATGTTATACGTCTTTCACTGAGAGAATCTACCGCCGCATCTCAAGCGGATAGCCATGCGTTTAGTGCATTTCTGATCGAGGCCAGTAGAAGCCAGAGATTTTTTTATTTGAATTGGCCCATAACCCATTGAAAAGTCTCGATTCGGAAAAATAAACGCTAGTAAACGCTAGCTATTTTACTAGCGTTTACGCGCTTTTACTGTCGTTTACTCCCGTTTATTGAAATCGGCCTATGCAAAATCTGCAGGGTCGCATCCTCCGCCACAGCGCTAAAACCGGTCACCGGCCCATCGCCGCCGCGATCTCCTCCCTGCAGGCCATCTGCGGTCTGGGTCGCGAGCCCGACCGCTTCGAGCGCGCCCGCCGCCGCGCCGACCAGTTCGGCGTTCGAACTCGGCGCGTGCGCCGTCGGACAGGCTGAGATTGTTCTCGAAGCCGACCCGCCCATGGCCTCCGAGCAGCGCAGCGGCCGTGACGCAGGCGGTCTCGCGGCGCCCGAAGGCGCATACGCTCCACGAATGGAACCGGGGCATGTCGGGCGCGAGGAACGGCAGGACGTCGCGCGGCAGCGCGGTGCGGGTGAGCGAGAACCGCCCGAGCACATAGAGGACGGAGAGCTTGTCGAAGGGGATCAGCCCCTGTTTCACCATCGCGCCCGAGACGCTCGGCCTCGGCGGGCGTGTAGAGGATGATCTGCGGCCAGACGCGCATCTGCTTGAGCTTGCCGAGGAACTCGCAGAAGTCCTTCTCGTCAGGCGCCTCGGGGGCGAGCTCCCGCAGCGCCAGCGACACGGCTTCCGGGTTGGTTTTGAGCACCGCCGCCCGTTGCTCGGCCGGCGAATAGCGGCCGATCGATTCGCTCGTGATCTGCAGCACGAGCCGGTCTCCGACCTCGTGGCAGACGGCGGCGATCGCCGCGCGATAGGCCTCGGGATCGAGGCAATGCTGGCCCTCAGCGTCCCGCACATGCAGGTGGATCATCGAGGCCCCGCGCTCGAGGCATTCAGCCGCGGTGCGCGCGAGTTCGTCCGCGCTCAGCGGCAGCTCCGGATGGTCGGCCTTCGTCTTGCGCCCGCCGTTGGGCGCAACCGCCAACACGACCCGTCCTCGCGTTTCACCCACGGTTTTATGCCTTTCCGCCGCTCTCGTCGGACGGGTAGAGTGGGCCGAACCGCCCCTTCACTCAACCCGCCATTGTTGCCGGTCATGACGCACATTCTGCATCGCTCGACAAACGCCGTGATGCCGGTCGCTGTTTCCGGTTCCGGCGTCGAGATCGTCGACGCCGAGGGTCGACGCTACCTCGACGCCTCGGGAGGCGCGGCGGTCTCGTGCCTCGGCCATGGGCATCCCGACGTGCTCGCCGCGATGCGCCGGCAGCTCGAGACGATCGCCTACGCTCACACGGGGTTTTTCACCACCGAGGCCGCCGAGCGCCTTGCCGACCGGCTGATCGAGGACGCGCCGCCCGGAATGAGCCATGTCTATCTGGTCAGCGGCGGCTCGGAGGCGATCGAGGCGGCGCTCAAGATGGCGCGACAGTATTTCGTCGAGACCGGCCAGCCCCAGCGGGCCCATGTCATTGCGCGGCGCCAGAGCTATCACGGCAATACCCTTGGCGCGCTCGCGGTCGGCGGCAATGCCTGGCGGCGCGCGCCCTTCGAGCCCCTGCTGATCGAGGCTCATCATATCGATCCCTGCTACGCCTATCGCCTGCAACGAGAGGGCGAGAGCGAGGCTGATTATGCGGCCAGGTCCGCGCAGGCGCTCGAGGAGAAGATCCTCGAAATCGGCCCCGATCGGGTCATCGCTTTTGTGGCCGAAACCGTAGTCGGCGCGACGGCTGGCGCGGTTCCGCCGGTCGGCGATTATTTCAAGCGCATCCGGGCGATCTGCGACCGCTACGGCGTGCTTGCTCATTCTCGACGAAGTGATGTGCGGCATGGGCCGCACCGGCACGCTGCACGCCTGCGAACAGGAGGGAGTCGCGCCCGATCTGATGACGGTCGCCAAGGGCCTCGGCGGCGGCTACCAGCCGATCGGCGCGGTGTTCCTGTCCAAGAGGATTTACGATGCGTTCGCGAACGGATCGGGCGCCTTTCAGCACGGCCATACCTACATGGGTCACCCGATGGCCGCAGCGGCGGCGCTGGCGGTGCAGGATGTCATCCGGCGGGACCGGTTGCTCGCCAATGTCGTCGAAATGGGCGCACGGCTTGAGCAGCCGCCTCAAGGAACGCTTCGGCCAGCACCCGTCGGTCGGCGACATTCGCGGACGCGGCCTCTTTTGGGCGCTCGAACTGGTCAGCGACCGCGTGAGCAAACGGCCGTTCGATCCGGCGGCTAAAGTCCACGGACGAGTCAAGCGCGAGGCGATGGCGAGGGGGCTGATGGTCTATCCGATGGGCGGCGGCATCGACGGCGTCGAGGGCGATCACATCCTCTTGGCGCCGCCATTCATCGTCCAGGGGAGCCAAGTGGACGCGATCGTCGAACGCCTCGACGACGCGCTCAAAGCCGCTCTCGCCGATGTGCGATAACCCCGCAAAGGTCGTGAGCCCGCCATACAAAGAGCGCAGTGCTTTCGGAAAGGCGACGCGTCCGTCAGACTGGGGTATTTTCCAGTATCAGGCGCTCAAGCCGCCGATTCGGCGCCTCAACGATTTTGAAAGGACCTGACTTCGTGGCGAGACGCTTCCGTTTGTCCGCGTTCGCGCTTCTGCCTTGCCTTGTCGCGGCCCCGGCCGCGATTGCGCAGCAAGCGCCGCTCGATCTGCGTCCGTCCGTGGTGGCGGCGCAAAAGACTCCAAATCGCAAGGCCGCGCCTGCGCAGATTTCCCCGCGGATGCGGTCGCGCGCGCCAACGCCTGGCTTGACGGCGCCCGCGTCATGACCGCCGACTTTGTTCAGATCGGACCGAACGGACGGCGCTCCGAGGGACAGCTGAGCGTGGCCCGGCCCGGCCGGATGCGGTTCGAATATACCGACCCGCCGCGCTTCGAGATCGTGGCCGACGGCCGCAGCGTCGCGATTATCGACAAGAAGCTCAACACGCAGGACGAGTATTTCATCGGCCAGACGCCGCTCAAGTTTCTCCTGTCCGACCATATCGACATCGCCCGTGACACCAAGGTCCTGAGCGTCGCGCAGGAAGGCAAAGCGGTCACGATCGAGATCGAGGATCGGGCGGCGCTGGGCGGCACCGCGCATCTTGCGCTCGTCTTCGACGCTTCGACGTTTGCGCTGAAACAATGGACGGTGATCGACGCCCAGGGCTTCCAGACGGTCGTGACCTTGTCGAATCTCGATCTGACGAGCCAGCCAGACCCGGGGCTGTTCCATATCGACGAGAACCTGCGGGCCAATCAGCTTGGAAACAAAAGGCGCTGACCGACGGAGGCGGTGGAAAGATACGCTCATCCCTCTTGCGCTTGTCGTCGCGGCCGGGAATGTGGCGGCCATGGTTCGGAGCCGCGGATGACGTTTTCCATCACCACCTGGAACATCAATTCGGTGCGGCTGCGCATCGACCTGGTGGTGAGGTACCTTCACGAGCACCAGCCCGACGTTCTGTGCCTGCAGGAGACGAAATGCCCTGACGGCAATTTCCCCTTCGGCGCCTTTCGGGACGCGGGCTACCCGCATATCGCGATCAACGGACAGAAGGGCTACCACGGCGTTGCGATTATTTCGCGCATCCCGCTCGCCACATCCTCCAAGCGCGACTTTTGCGCCAAAGGCGACGCGCGCCATCTGCACGTGATCCTGGGCGGCGAGGCGCAGGGGCTCGAACTCCACAATTTCTACGTACCCGCTGGCGGCGACGAACCGGACCCCGAGATCAACGTAAAGTTCGCGCACAAGCTCGCCTTCGTCGACGAAATGGTCGATTGGGCCACGCATGAGAAACCGGCCGCCCAACGCTCGATTCTGGTCGGAGATCTCAACATTGCGCCGCTCGAACATGACGTCTGGAGCCATAAATCGCTCCTCGGGGTTGTCAGCCATACGCCAATCGAGGTCGACAAATTGAACCGGGCTCAGGCCGCAGGGCCCTGGGTCGACGCTCTGCGCAAGTTCGTGCCCGATGATCAGAAGCTCTACACTTGGTGGAGCTACCGCTCGCCTGATTGGCAAAAAGCCAACAAAGGAAGGCGGCTTGACCATATTTGGGTGAGCCCGGCGCTCGGCGATTCCGTGAAAGGGATGCAGGTTCTTCGCGACGCTCGCGGCTGGGAGCGACCCTCCGACCACGCGCCGGTCATGATAAAATTGGAGTTGTAACAATTGACGCTCATGGCCGCCCGCCCAAGCGGGGCGCAGCCAAGAAGCTCAGGCGAGACGGTGAGGCCCATGCATCCTACGACGTCTAACGGGCGGTACCGAATTTGCATTGGCAAGCGCAGGCGCCGTAGCGCCGCACCGGATCTGTGATTTCCGCCAGAAACCGAGGCTTAGCCGAATGCCGAAGGGTCAGGGAGTGGAATAATAGACTGCAATCATGCTTACGTGGGAATGGATATATTAAGTCAGCCGTGGGTTGACCGACATGGACATAAGTGTGACGCAAGACTGCTCCACGAGGCGCCGGAGCAGAACTCCGGAAACGAGGTCGAGCGGATGACGGCACGCGTCGATGAATTGAAATTTCCAGTAGAGTTAGGCATCCGCCAATGCAACGTCGCCGTCCTTGTTCCATGCTACAACGAAGAGTTGACGGTCGGAAAGACGGTCGCAGACTTTCGCGAAGCTCTGCCGCTGGCGACAGTCTACGTCTACGATAACAACTCGACCGATCGAACCACCGAAATCGCAAAGGCGGCGGGCGCGGTCGTCCGGAACGAGTTGCGGCAAGGAAAGGGAAACGTCGTCCGACGCATGTTCGCCGACATTGATGCGGACATCTACGTGTTGGTGGACGGTGACGCCACTTACGAAGCTCGGGCTGCTCCGCCGATGGTTCGTCGAGCGATCGAGGAAAATCTGGACTTCATCAACGGCGCGCGAGTCTCCCAGAAGATGGAAGCTTATCGAAGAGGCCATCGCTTCGGCAATTATGTCCTGACCGCATTGGTGCGAAATATATTCGGCAGGCAATTCACCGATATGTTGTCGGGCTACAAAGTTTTTTCTCGCCGCTATGTCAAATCTTTTCCTGCGACGTCGAGAGGCTTCGAAATCGAAACCGAATTGACGGTGCACGCACTCGAACTGCGAATGCCGTCCGCAGAGGAGTTCACCGCCTATGGCGAACGTCCTTCGGGGTCCGTCAGCAAGCTCAGCACCTTTCGGGACGGGGCCAGAATTTTGCGCCTTGATCTTCGATCTCGTGCGCAACGAGCGTCCGTTGCAGTTCTTCGGTCTCGTCGGCGTCGTTCTTATCCTTACGCCATGGCGCTCGCCATTCCCCTTACGGACACCTATTTCGAAACAGGTTTGGTGCCGCGACTGCCGACGGCCATTCTGGCCGTGGGACTGATCATCATCGGCTTCTTGAGCTGCCTCGCCGGACTGATCCTCGATGTCGTCGCGACGATGCGCAGCGAGATGAAGAGGCTGGCGTACCTATCTTATCCGCCAGTCTCGGTCGGGCGAGAATTGAAGGGCGGCGACGTCTTCTGTTGACGCGGAGTCCGGACGCGCAGCCCAAATGTTTGACAGCGCTATACGGGCGACACAGAATTCTCCACAACAAGATCGCCCGGCAACGTCAGGTGACAGATGTCAACGAACGAATTTGACGGCCAGTATTATGAAGTCGCGACACCAGGCTCCTTATCCGAAAAGCTTGTGGCAATGGCTCGCGACCGGATCTACGCCGATTTTTTGCGGCTTTGCGAACCAGACGCGTCGGACACAATTCTTGACGTCGGGGTTTCGGATGTTGTCGGCGACGCGGCCAATGTGATTGAGCGGCGCTACTCTGTGCAGAACAAGATCACGGCTGTCGGCTTAGGACAGGGGGACGCATTCAAGGTTTCGTTCCCAAAGGTTCATTACCGCCAGATCGCCGCCAATCAAGCGCTGCCGTTCGGCGACGGGTCATTCGACGTCGTCACTGCGAACGCTGTTCTCGAGCACGTCGGAAGCCCCGAGAACCAGCATTTCTTCGTCTCCGAATTGATGCGTGTAGGTAGACGGGTCTATGTCACCGTTCCACATCGATTTTTTCCTGTTGAACATCACACGGCAATTCCTTTCTTTCATTGGTTTGACACAACATTTCCTCTCGCTTGCCGCGCTTTTGGCAAGGAGAAATGGGCCGCCTCCGAGAATTTGATTCTCATGTCACGGCAGCGACTCAAAGACGCGTGCCCTAAAGATAGGACGGTCGAAATCGGCATGACGGGAATCATGCTTGGGCCATGCAGCTCCAACCTTTACCTCTTTGCGCCCGCTCCGCGATCCTGAATCATCTGAAGCCGGTGGCGCGCGGAGGCCGGGCCATTTGGGTGGGTCCGCCCATCCGCAACGAGCGTCCGTCGCCGTTCTGCGGTTTTCTTGGCTCAGTCCTCATCCTCGCCGTCGTCGCCTCCATTTCCGATTGAGGAGGGATGAAAATCCGATGAAGCTGCGGATTCCGCTGGTTCTGGAATCGTACCTTCAGGCTCGGCGCGCCAAGCTTGACCTCGTCGCGTGGTTCGGTAACGTCAAGCTAGGACGAACGGATCGGGTGCCTCGATTCCGCCTGCGCCGGCCGGAACCAACCGGGACGTCCGAAAATCCTTCTTTCAGGGGGTGTCAGATGACGGTTTCCGCCGCCGGACGGCGACTGACCGAGTCGCCCGAAGGCCGATTACTGCCGCGCGATTGGCTAGCGTTGCTGACGATCTGCCTCCTGGCGGTTGCGATACGCGCCAGCGTCATGGCGTTGCTCCCAAGCATACTCCACCCTGACGAGGTCATGTGGCTCGAAGCAGGCGAACCGCCTCGTCAATCACCAGGGGCTTGTGCCGTGGGACTTTCAGGTGGGCGAACGGAGCTGGCTGTGGCCCGGACTGATCGCCGGTTTCATGGCCATGGGACAGCTGTTCGGCTCGCCGCCCACCGCCGGCCTCGGCGGCGTCTCTGTCCTGATCTGCATCGTCTCGCTGGCGCCGGTGATCTGCGGCTTTCTCTGGGGCCGCAACGTCGCGGGCTTCCCGGGCGCGGTCATGACGGGCCTCTTGAACGCCGTCTGGTTCGAGCTGGTGTATTTCTACACCCATCCTCTCTCCGAGAGCTTCGCCAGCGCGGCGCTCGTGGCGGGTCTCTATCTGGTCTATCCCGGTCGCGACGTCTCGTCCGAACGACAAATGTTCATCGGCGCCGCGATGATGGGCCTCGCGGCGGTTCTGCGCCCGCAGCTTGTCCCCGCCATCGCTGTCGCCGTCGTCGCCGTCGGCGGGATTCGGCTGCGGGCGCATTACCCGGCTTTGCTGGGCGGTCTTGCGCTCCCGATCGTGGTGAGCGGCCTGCTCGACTGGATTACCTGGGGTTGGCCGTTTCATTCTCACGTTACTGTACGTCTACTACTCGTCCAAAGTCGCCTCCGCCGCCGGCCTCAACCCCTTCTACTCTTACATCGGTTGGGAAGGCGGTTGCCTGGGGCCTCTTCGGCGTCGTGATCGTGCTTTGCGCGCTCTATGGCGCACTGAGGCTGCCGCTGCTGTTCTGGGTGGTCGTGACTCATCTTCGTGGTCCATTCCGCCGTCAGTCACAAGGAATATCGGATATATCTCACCGGCCCTGCCGCTCATCATGACGCTGGCCGGCGTCGGCTCGACGATGGCGGCCGACTGGCTGGCGAGACAGGCTCGGCCAACCCCGGCTCCGGCGCGCGCTGATGGTCGCCGTGCCGCTGGTCTGGACCGTCGCCTCACTCGCTCTGGCGGCTTCGCCCAACCGCATCTGGTTCTGGGTTCGCTCCCGCGGCTCGATCCTGGCGATGCGCGCGAGTCAACGCCGACAGGCCAAGCCTGTGGCGTGGCATTTATCCCGGCAAGCTCTGGTGGCGCTCGGCAAGCTACGTGAATCTTCCGTCCCGGGATTCCGCTCTACGACGCTGGCGACGCCGCGAACCGATCGCTCCCAACGCCTATAATTACGTGATCAGCTTGCAGCAGCGAAGCAAGGATCTACGGAGATCCGGTCGATCTGCCGGTCGACTTCACGGGTCTCGGCTTACCAGCAGGTCCATGCTGGACCGACCCCTACGATCGAGCGATGACCCTTGAACGCACATGCCTTTGGCGGCGCGCGGGGACCTGCGATCCCCAATCGGCGAAGCTGCTCACGCCGGACGTCGGAGAAGCGTTTGAGGCGCTCCTACGTTAGTTTCGCATCGTAATCAGGCAGACACTGCAGAAGAATGGACGGACCGGCACCGCTTCATGCGTTAGCTCGGCGACGGACGAAAGCCGTGCTGCTGTCGGAGTGTGATCCGCGTCACAGCTTCTTATGGCGAGTTATGGTTAGTTCCGACGGAGAAATCGCGCGCCGTATGAGACAGGACGGCGGCGGACATGGAGAGCGACGATGTCGCTAATGTTAGCTAATTCAGGCCTGTACGACGCGGGCGTGACAGATCGTCGTAACGAGCGACCTCTGACGATTGCCTTGGCAGCGATCGCAATGATGTGAATGCTGGCGTTTGGCTTGGTTTCTGTGTCTAGCGCGATGTGCAGTTCCAACAGACGGGGGAAGGTGCGACCCGTTAGTGATCTCGATCGACAAGTGACGGGCTGGACGCGGTCGCCAATTCACCCGGTGATCATCGTGCACACCGCAGTACGGCGCGACGCTTAGGAACCGGCGGCTTCCGCATCCCGAGACCGCCAGCTGGCCAACTGGAGGCGCGCTTTCGGAGTGTGATCCGCATCACAGCATCTTGTCGCGAGGTGTGGTTAGTTTAATTGCACTAACGGACCGCCGCAGGGTTACGAACGGCGGGTAATATGGAGAGCGACGATGTCGCAACATTTGGCGAATTCAGGCTTCTACGATGAGGGCCTGATCGACAACCGCAACGAGCGTCCTTTGACGATCGCGTTCGCAACGATCATGACCGTGTGGATGCTAGCGTTTGGCTTGGTTTCCATAGTCGGGTCAAATCAACGCGCAGTCGCACGATCTGACAGACGGCTGCTCGGCAGTCATCTCGACAATGGTCAAGAGGAGCGGGCCGGAGGCCTCTGTCAGGCGGACGCCGTGCTTGCAACACCCGGCTTTCGCGTATGAGCGCCGTCATTGAAACCGCCCGGCCGAAAGGGCTGCCGTGGCGGTTTTTTCGCTCGTTCCGATGCGAACGGGGCCTCTGGCCCCGCCAAATTCAAAAGGGCGTCAAGCCTTGAGGAGAGCCAAATGCCCAAGTTGAAGACCAAATCGGGCGCGAAAAAGCGCTTCAAAATCACCGGGACCGGCAAGGTCGTCTACGCCCAAGCCGGCAAGCGTCACGGCATGATCAAACGCACGCCAAAGCAGATCCGCGATCTGCGCGGCACGTCGGTTCTGTTCAAGACCGACGGCGACAAGGTCAAGAAATTCTTCCTGCCGAACGGCTGAACCTTTTTCCCGGAGATTTGAACGATGGCACGCGTCAAAAGGGGCGTAACCGCCCACGCCAAGCACAAGAAGGTGCTTAAAGCCGCCAAGGGCTTCTTTGGCCGGCGCAAGAACACGATCCGCGCCGCCAAGGCCGCGGTCGACAAGTCGATGCAATACGCCTATCGCGACCGCAAGAACCGCAAGCGCGAGTTTCGCGCTTTGTGGATTCAGCGCATCAACGCCGCGGTGCGCGAGCATGGGCTGACCTACAGCCGCTTTATTTCCGGCCTCGCCACGGCGGGGATCGAAGTCGACCGCAAGGTGCTGTCCGACCTCGCCATTTCCGAACCGGCAGCGTTCGCCGCGATCGTCGAGCAGGCGAAGGGCGCGCTGCCGAAGGCCGCCTGAGGCGGCTCTTCCGCCCCTCCCGCCGCGATCGCGAGGGAGGGCTTAGGCAAGGCCACGTATGCCTTCCCGTCGCGTTGGGAAGGAGGAGCGATCGGCCTCGCCGGGAGTCACTTGAGGAATGTCGCGACCTTTCCGCCCTTGAACGGGAGACGCTGGCCGCGATCGAAAGCGCGCCGACGAAGGCGCGCTCGAGGCGGCGCGCGTCGCCGCGCTCGGCAAGAAGGGATCGATTTCCGCGCTGCTCGCGACGCTCGGCAAGCTCGCGCCGGACGAGCGCAAGAACTCACGGCGCGGCGATCAACGCGCTGAAGGATCAGGTCACGGAGGCGCTCGCGGCGCGACGCGTGGTGCTCAAGCGCGCGGCCCTTGAGGCGCAGCTCAAGCGCGAGGCGCTCGACGTCTACGCTGCCGGTCCTTGCTAGGAGCGTCGAGACCGGGCGCATCCATCCGATCAGCCAGGTGATGGACGAGATCACCGCCATTTTCGCCGAGATGGGCTTCGCCGTCGCCGAAGGGCCGGACATCGAGAGCGACGACTACAATTTCACCAAGCTCAACTTCCCGCCCGGCCATCCGGCGCGCGAGATGCACGACACGTTCTTTCTCGAGCCCGACGACAAGGGCGAGCGGAAGGTTCTGCGCACCCACACGAGCCCGGTGCAGGTGCGCACGATGCTGAGCCAGAAGCCGCCGATCCGGGTCATCTGCCCCGGACGCACCTATCGGCGCGACGCCGACCAGACGCATACGCCGATGTTCCACCAGATCGAAGGCCTGGTGATCGACCAGAGCGCGACGCTCGCCAACCTCAAGTGGGTGCTGGAGGAATTCTGCAAGGCCTTCTTCGAAGTGCCCCATGTCGGCATGCGCTTCCGCCCGAGCTTCTTCCCCTTCACGTCGCCCTCGCTCGAGGTCGACATCCAGTGCCGCCGTTCGGGCGGCGAGATCCGCTTCGGCGAGGGCGAGGATTGGCTCGAAATCCTCGGCTGCGGCATGGTTCATCCGAACGTGCTGACCAATTGCGGCCTCGACCCGGAGGTCTATCAGGGCTTCGCCTGGGGCATCGGCCTCGACCGCCTGGCGATGCTCAAATACGGCCTGCCGGATCTGCGCGACTTCTTCGACGCGGACCTGCGCTGGATCAATCACTATGGCTTCAAGCCGCTCGACATCCCGACGCTGGCGGGAGGATTGAGCGGGTGAGCGGATGCCGACGCTTTTGCGATGGAACGGATTTCGCTTTTTCTTCTATTCTGCCGACGGCGATGAGCCCCCGCACGTTCACGTGGTAAGGGGAGAACACGAAGCGAAGGTGTGGCTAAGCGACTACTCGGTCGCGATCAACCTCGGTTTTCCTGCCCGTGACCTTGGGGACGCCATTCGGAAGATTCGCGAAGAGCGCGGCGCCTTCTCAGAGGCTTGGAATGACTACTTTGCAGATTGAGGTTGAAGACGCGCTGCCCCTCGCCGCTGAATGCGACGATCGTCACCTCACCGTGACTCTCGCTGACGGCCGTGTGCTCCAAACGCCTCTTTGGTGGTATCCGCGGCTCTTGGCCGCAACAGCCGAACAGAAATCGCGAGTTGAACTTTCGCCGCTCGGAATCCATTGGCCGGAAATTGACGAGGACATCAGCGTCGCGAGCATGCTGCGGGGAGCGAAAGCGCCAGGCGCCAAAGAGCCTATTTCTAAGCCGAGCTAAACAACTCCCGCGCCGACCAACCTGGACACCGTGCAAACTGATCAGCGATGAAATTCACCCTCTCCTGGCTCAAAGATCACCTCGACACCTCGGCCTCGCTTGCCGAGATCGTCGACGCGCTGACCCGCGTCGGGCTTGAGGTCGAGTCGGTCGAGGACCCCGCTCGCAAGTACGACGGCTTCGTGGTCGGCTCCGTCATTGAAGCGAAGCAGCATCCCAACGCCGACCGGCTGAAGGTCTGCATCGTCGACGCCGGCGGCGATCCCGTGCAGGTCGTCTGCGGCGCGCCGAACGCGCGCACCGGCATGAAGAGCGTGTTCTCACCCGTCGGAACCTATATTCCCGGCAAGAAGCTGACGCTCGCCAAGGGCGTCATCCGCGGCGTCGAGTCGAACGGCATGTTGTGCTCGGCGGCTGAGCTCGAGCTCAGCGAAGATCATGACGGCATCATCGAATTGCCCGACGATGCGCCGGTCGGCGTTCCTTACGCGCGCTATGCCGGGCTCGACGATCCCGTCATCGACGTCGCGGTGACGCCGAACCGTCCCGACGCAACGGGCGTCGCGGGAATCGCTCGCGACCTCGCCGCTGCAGGGCTCGGAAGCGTGAAGACACCGGACGCCCAAGGCCCATGCCGGCGCGTTCGACTGTCCGACCCCGCGTGCATCTCGATTTCGCTCCCGCGGACAAGCATCTCTGCCCGGCCTTCGCCTTGCGGCTCGTTCGCGGCGTGACCAACGGCCCCTCGCCCGAATGGATGCAGAAGCGGCTAAGGGCGATTGGCTTGAGGCCGATCAGCGCGCTTGTCGACATCACCAATTACATCACCTTCGACCGCGGCCGCCCGCTGCACGTGTTCGACTTCGCCAAGGTCGCCGGCGATCTGACGGTCCGCCGCGCTGGCATGGGCGAAAGCGTGCTCGCCCTCGACGGCAAGACCTACGCGCTCGACGAGAGCATGGTGGCGATCGCCGATGCGAACGGCGTCGAGTCGATCGCCGGGATCATGGGCGGCGAACATTCCGGCTGCGATGAGACGACGCGCGACGTTCTGATCGAGAGCGCGCTGTGGGACCCGACGACGATCGCGCAAACAGGCCGGAAGCTCGGCATCACCACCGACGCACGATATCGATTCGAGCGCGGCGTCGATCCCGACTTCTGCGTTCCCGGCTGCGATCTCGCGACTGAACTCGTCCTCTCGATTTGCGGCGGCGAGCCGTCACGCATGATCGTGGCGGGCGATCCATCGACGCCGCGGCGCTCCGTTCCCTTCCAATATAGCGAGGTGAAGCGGCTGCTCGGCGTCGATATCCCGCGAGAGGAAGGCGAGGCGATCCTGCGCCGGCTGGGCTTTGATCTCGAAGACGGCCGCGCCTTCGTTCCCTCCTGGCGCCCTGACATCCAGGTCAAGGCGGACGTGGTGGAGCAGATCCTGCGCATCGCCGGCGTCGACCGCGCCCCGCCCGCTCCCCTGCCCCGCCTCGACGACGGCGTGCCGAAACCGGTGCTGACGCTCATGCAGAAGCGTACGCGCGTCGCCAAGCGCACGCTTGCCGCGCTCGGCTCACGCGAGGCGGTGACCTGGTCGTTCGTCCCCAAAGCCTCAGCGGAATTGTTCGGCGGCGGCTCGCTGGCTCTCGCCCTCGCCAATCCGATCGCGGCCGATCTTTCCGACATGCGCCCGAGCCTCATTCCGGGCCTCGTCGCGGCGGTCGAGCACAACGCCCGCCGGGGCGTGAGCGATGTCGCTTTGTTCGAGGTCGGTCAGGTGTTTCTTGGCCCGGGCGAAAACGACCAGCGCATCGCGGCCGCGGCCGTGCGGCGCGGCCGCGCCAAGGCGGCAAGGAAGGCCGGAATTGGAGCGGCGGCGGGCTCGTCGACGTCTTCGACGCCAAGCGCGACGCGATGACGCTGCTCTCGGCGCTTGGCGTCAACGCGAACACGGTCCAGGTCGTCCCCGGCGGCCCATCGTTCCTGCATCCGGGCCGTTCGGCGACGCTCCAGTTCGGGCCGAAGACGGTCGTCGGATGGTTTGGGCAATTGCACCCGGAGCACATGCGAGGCGCTCGACGCCGAAGGACCGATCGTCGCCTTCGAGATCACGCTCGACACCATTCCTGCGCCCAAGGCGAAGCCGACCAAGACCAAGTCGAAGCTCGTTCGCTCGGACTTCATGGCCGTAGAGCGCGACCTAGCCTTCATCGTCGGCGAGCCGGTCAGCGCCGGCGACATCCTAAAGGCGGCGGAGAGCGCCGAACGCGCGCTCGTCGCCAAGGTCGGCGTGTTCGACGTCTATCGCGGCGAGGGCGTGGCCGAGGGCGCGAAGTCGATCGCCATTCACGTGACCCTGCAACCGCGCGAGCGCACGCTGACCGACGCCGAGATCGACGCTGCGATGTCCAAGATCGTCGCCGAGGTGTCGAAGAAGACCGGCGCCACGCTCCGGAGCTGAAGCCATGGCCGCTCGCGCCGCGATCGCGCTTTGTCTTACCGCTCTCGCTTGGGCGGGAACCGTGCGCGCCCAAGACAATCCGGCATGCGCGCAATATCGCGAACCGATGGCGTATAACGCCTGTCTCGCCCAGCACGGACCCAAGGCTAATGGTGTCGGTCAGCTTCACGGCCGCCTGCAACCCGGCAACGCCGCGCCAAATCGCATTCGTACGGACACAGCCGCACCGCGCAAATCGGGTTTCATACGAACGCAGGACGCAGCGGCAGAACGCGCTTCTACGATACGCAAGGCTCCCAGCGCATCCATGGACGTGTACATATGGAGTTTCGGGTCCATTGAGCGAGGACTGCAGTTGGCGAGCGCGACGCCCGAGCCCGCGGAAATAGCGCAGGCGCCGCGCTCTTTGCCCCGCGCAGTGGGAGATCAACGCGGGGACCGCGCTTCGCGCCAAGCCCCGAGGCGCGGCGGCGCGGGATTCGATTTGGAGGTGAACGATCGCGGCTCGCGGATGGACCCTCTCGCTCTCGAGAACGAAGAAGGCTCTCGTACATGCTCGCTATACGATCGAATGCAGCTTCGGCTGTGATCGCCGTCACACTGCGAGCTAATACACCGCGATTGGCTCAGAAAGACGGCCCTATATTGGGGCAATAGCCTCCCCATTTGTGTCGGCCCAATGCGGACCGTCGGAAAGCCGCTTGACGTAGCGGCCGACGTCCGCCACCGTCGTTTGGAAGCATCGGCGGCACGACGATGGTCATAAATTCGCTTTCGGCACACCCCTGTTTCAAAACGCTCGACCCCGAATCCTGTCGGGGTTCTCGATCGTCGATGCGTTTGGCTCAAAGGCGGCGGCGGGCGCCTGGGTGGTGGATTGAGACAGCAAACGACCGCGACGTCTATTTCGTCTTGACTGGCCGCGTGACGGGCTGCGCTTCGCGGAGCTCGACTGCGCCCATGTTTTGACGAGATATCGAAGCGGGTTCGTTCTTTGGCGAGACGACCGCTCTCGAAGGCGCCTCACGCTCGCTTAAGCGTCCTTGCGGTTGAAGACTCAACCCTCGCAAAGATGCCAGGTTCGGTCTTTGTCGAAACGGTGTTCACACACCGCCCCCTTGGCGAAGCGGTGGTCGCGAACTTGGTCGCTCGAAATCGTGAGATGACCCGTAGGGTCGCCGAGGCGGCCCAATATCTTACGAGAGCGGCGTCCCCTGTGTCGGCCTGACGCCGTCCCGACGGCCGCATGGCCGACCTCACCTAAGGGCCGACGTCCGCTATGTTAGCGGGAAGCGTCGACGAGCGCGATGATGGTCATAAGCTCACTTTCGGCTCATCCCTGTTTCAAGACGCTCGACCCCGAGTCCTGTCGGGTTCTCGATCGCCATTGCATATGGCTCAAGACGGCGGCGGGTCAGTGGGTCCTCGGTCAGACCGCCAATGACCGCGACGTCTATTTCGTCATGACCGGACGTCTCAGGGCGGTTTCTCACGGAGTGCGGCAGGACCTTATTTTCTCCGACATGGAGGCGGGTTCATTCTTTGGCGAACTGGCCGCTCTCGACGGCGGCCCCCGCTCGCTCAGTGTCTTCGCGGTCAATGACTCGACCATCGCGAAAATGCCGAGCGCGGTTTTCGTCGACACGATGTTCACCCACCGACCGCTCGGCGAAGCGGTCGTCGCGACGCTGGTCGCGCGCAATCGCGCGATGACCCGCCGGGTCGGCGAACTTGGCGCGCTCGATGTTCGCAGCCGCGTCCACGCGGAGCTCCTGCGCCTTGCCCGTCCCGATCGCGAGGATCCGAAGCGCGCCATCATCGTCGCGCCGCCGAACCAGTCGGAGCTTGCTTCGCGCATCAATACGCGGCGGGAAACCGTGTCGCGCGAGATCAACGCCATGGAGCGCGAGGGGCTGATCGAGCGCCGGCGAGGCGCGATCGTCATCAACGACGCCTTGCGGCTAAGCGCGAGGCTCGAGGCGACAGCGATCGGCGCCTAGAGCGCGACGCGTGCCTGTGCGAACCCAGGCGCTTGACCTCAGGTCAGGAGCCCGACCGCTCGCCAGCTCGGCCCGGCATTGGGGCTGACAGTCCCGCCGCCAGCGATGTTGGTCCCGTTCATGTCCCAGATCGCGGTTTGGCCGCTCGTGTTTTGAAACAGGATGTCGGAAGACCGCTTCGCCGCCGGTTCCGATCGCGTGCCAACTCGGCCCGGGATTGGCGCTCACGGTTCCGCCGCCGATCAAGGTGCGTCCCGTTCATCTCCCAGATCGCGACTTGCCCATTGGCGTTCTGCCACAGGATGTCGGAATGGCCGTCGTGGTTGAAATCGCCCGTTCCGATCGCTTTCCAACTCGGCCCGGGATTGGGGCTCACCGCTCCGCCGCCGATCACGGTGCTCCCGTTCATCTCCCAGATCGCGGCCTGCCCATTGCGTGTTCTGCCACAGGATGTCGGAATGGCCGTCGTCATTGAAATCGCCCGTTCCGATCGCTTTCCAGCTCGGCCCGGGATTGGGGCTCACGGACCCGCCGCCGATCAAGGTGCTCCCGTTCATGTCCCAGATCGCGGCCTGCCCATTGGCTGTTCTGCCACAGGATGTCGGAAAGGCCGTCGTCATTGAAATCGCCGGTTCCGATCGCTTTCCAGCTCGGCCCCGGATTGGGGCTCACGGACCCGCCGCCGATCAAGGTGCTCCCGTTCATGTCCCAGATCGCGGCCTGCCCATTGGCGTTCTGCCACAGGATGTCGGAATGGCCGTCGTCATTGAAATCGCCCGTTCCGATCGCTGTCCAGCTCGGCCCCGGATTGGGGCTCACGGACCCGCCGCCGCTCACGTTGGTCCCGTTCAGGTCCCAGATCGCGGCCTGACCGTTGGTGTTCTGCCACAAAAGGATGCTGTCGCTTGCGCCGTCGGCGTCAGCGCAGTCAGATCAGCCGGTTGCCACCGATACGCTGCTGTTCACCGGAGCGGAGGTGGTGAGACCGTCATTGACCGACCACGCGATCGTGCGGCTTGGATTGTGTCGCGGTGGAAGAGGCGGGTGACGGAGTTCGAGTTCCGTCTGATAGGCGGCTCAGGCTCCGGCGCCGGAAAGCGTCAGCACTCCCGTGACGGCGTTGTAGCTGCTGGCGACGCCGGTCTGGGGCGCGCCGACGCTGAGCGCATCGCCTGCTCAGGAAGCCCGCGCCAATGCTGACCGTCGCGCCGATGAGGCTCGTCGACTGCCCATCGCTGTCGGAAAGCCCGGCGTCGAGCGTGCCGTCGGCCCTCCGACCACGAACTCTGCGCTGGCGCCGGCGGTCAGCACAGGCGGATTTGCGACCACCGACACACTGCTGCTCACAGGAGTGGACGTGGTGAGACCGTCGTTGACCGACCACGCGATTATGCGGCTTGGACTGGTCGCGGTGGGGGAGGCGAAGGTGACGGAGTCGAGTTCCCTCTGATAGGCCGCTCAGGGTTGCGGCGCCGGAAAGCGTCAGCACTCCCGTGGCGGCGTTGTAGCTGCTGGCGACGCCGGTCTGGGGCGAGCCGACGCTCAGCGCATCGTCTGCGAGGAAGCCCGCGCCGATGCCGACCGTCGCCCCGATGAGGCTGGTCGACACCGCATCGCTGATGGACAGCCCGGCATTGAGCGTGACCGGCGCCCCTCCGACTACGAACTTTGAGCTCGCGCCGGCGGTCAGCACAGGCCCACCGATCGTGGTCAGATCAGTCGGCGCCAGATCCCGTCGCCGCCGCCCCGGCGACGCCGGTCAGTTCGTGTGTTCCGGCGACCGTGCCGTTCGTTACCCACAACCCAAGTTTACCGCTCGAGTTGTAGCCGGTGAACAACGCCTCGCCGTTGTAAACTGTGAAATCGGTCGGGTCGAATCCGATTCCGCTGGTCTGCGCTCCTGCGATGCCGGTGAGTTCGTGCGTGCCCGCCGCCGTGCCGTTTGTCACCCACAATCCGTAGAGCCCGCTCGAGTCTGCAGGCTGTGAATAGCATTTCTCCGTCGTAATTTGTGAGGCTTGACGGGAGGAAGCCCGCTCCTGCTGGTCGCCGCCCCGGCGATGCCGGTCAGCTCATGCGTTCCGGCCGCTGTTCCGTTTGTCTCCCACAACCCGTAGAGGCCGCTCGAATCGATGCCCCTGAACAGCACTTCGCCGTTGTAGGCCGTTAGATAGGATGGGTCTAATCCAATTCCGTTGGTTGGCGCGCCGGAGATGCCGGTGAGTTCGTGCGTTCCGGCCGCTGTTCCGTCGGTCTTGCCACAACCCCGTCTGGCCGTGCGCGTCGTTGCCACTGAACAATATTTGATTATTGAAGACCGTGAGATTGGACGGCGCGAATCCGGGCACGGGCATCGTGTCTTGGCCGGTTGCTAGCGCGCCGGCGACGCCGGTGAGTTCGTGCGTTCCGGCCGCTGTTCCGTTGGTCTCCCACAACTCAAAAAGGCCGCTCGCGTCGACGCCGGTGAAATACAAGTCGCCATTAAAGACCGTAAGATTAGCTGGGGATAATCCGGTGGAAAATGGTCCGGATGACGCCCCGGCTACGGCCAGTTCGCGTGTTCCAGCGGCTGTTCCGTCCGTCACCCATAATCCATTGCGGGCGCTCGCGTCGACGCCAGCGAAAAACACGTACCCATTATAGACCGTAAGGCCGGACGGGTTTAATCCGGCGAGGAATGGATATTGTGTTGTCGCTAATGCCCCGGCCACGGCCAGTTCGTGCGTGCCGGCGGCCGTTCCGTCCGTCACCCATAATCCAGTTGCGGCCGCTCGCGTCGAAGCCCCCGAATAGGATTTCGCCGTTGTAATTTGTGAGATTTGACGGGTAGAAGCCCACTCCGGTCGTCGCCGCCCCGGGGATGCCGGTCAATTCAAATGTTCCGGCCGCCGTGCCGTTCGTCTCCCACAACTCCGCGTGGCCGCTTGAATCTGCGCCCTCAAATAGAACGACATTCGGCAACATAGTAGACCTCTGCGCTGACTGAACCCGCGCCGGACCCGATGCTTAGCCGTGCAAAGCTATGCTCATTCTTAAGTTGAAGTCGCAAATTGTCTTTGCTTACCTTGCCAGTCATTGTATGAACGTAACATACTAATTGTCGCTAAATTTTAATTTCGCATCATCAACTTCGTGCTCAATTTTAATATTGTCTCTATTATGTTGCTCGGTCCGCTCCTGCGGAGCCTACGCCATCGGCGGACCGATTGTCGCGCTTACGGCGCATCCGTGCTGATGGCGGGAGAAGGAGGAATGGAGATCCTCGAAGGGATGCTGAGGCGCTCAGAGGGAACCGTTCCAGGCGCAAAATCAGGATCGACATTTGTTTGTGAGAAACTCGACTTCATGCTCGTTCTCCCGCGCGGATTAGAGACCGGCGAAGGATCAAAGTGGGTTGAGACGGGAAACGGAGTGCTTGACCGGTATTTGCGCATTCCGGCGTCGGCCTATCTGCGAAAAGGACGTGGACGCGCTTCTCCGGCGCGACTTCCGCGTCTAGACGGCTTGCCACCAATGCGCGTTGCTCGCCCAGTTCCAGCCCGCGGCCGGCGATGGCGAAGGCAGGAGCCATAGGCGCGTTCGACCGATCCGCTCGGGCTGCTCGCCAAAGCTGGCTGGCCGCCCGAGGTATCGGCGCCCGGCCGTGAGGCTCGTGAACGCGAGCCAGGCCGGCTCGACGGCGGCGATCTTCGCCGCGAGCGCCGCGCAGGCCTCCCGGCCGAGCGCGTCGGGCGGCAGTTCCCGATCCATGCCGCTCACGTGCTTGGCGATGTCGGTTAGGCCCTAAGCCCCATTGCGGCAGTTCGGCATAGTCTTCCGGCCTCAACTGTCGTGGCGTGAGCCCGACGGCGTGAATCGCCGACCAGAAGCGGTTCTGCGGATGGGCATAGTAGGCGCCGCGCGCGGCCGACACATTCCCCGCCGCCGTGCCGCAGAAGACAATCTTAAGGCCCGGCTCGAGCAGGTCGGGCAGCACAGGCGGAGGACCGCTGCGGCGCCAAGCATCAGATCGTCTGGTTGTAGGCGCCGACTTCGGGGTTCTCGCGCAAGATCCGGTCGACCGCTTCGAACATCGCACGCATGCGCGCTTCCGAGACCGGGCTCTCGACGACGACCACGAGTTCCGGCTTGTTCGACGAAGCGCGAACCAAGCCCCACGTGCCATCCTCGACCGTGACTCTGACGCCGTTGACGGTGACGAGGTCGCGAATCGGCTGCCCGGTGAGCGGTTCGCCGCGCGCCTGCAT
Source organism: uncultured Alphaproteobacteria bacterium (assembly GCA_963762335.1). Classification (GTDB taxonomy): domain Bacteria; phylum Pseudomonadota; class Alphaproteobacteria; order Rhizobiales; family Beijerinckiaceae; genus Roseiarcus. Next base: position 196,625 of record CAVXKU010000032.1, read on the forward strand.
CGCCTGGAAGCGCGCGACCACCCGGTCGGCGACTTCGTATTTGATCTCGTCGGCGCAATGGGGCGACATCGTCGGCGAGCCCCAGGTCTTCGGCAGATCGCGATAGAGATCGGCCATCGACTTTACCGGGTTGCGGTCCAGCATGTCGAGGATCGCGATCGCGGTGACGAAACCATCGTCATAACCGCGCCCGATCGGCGCGTTGAAGAAGAAATGCCCGGACTTCTCGAAGCCTGCGAGCGCGTTCAGGTCTCTCACCCGGCGCTTGATGTGCGAATGGCCGGTCTTCCAGAAGTCGACCTTGACGTCGTTGGCGCGAAGCTCGGGATCGGTCGCAAACAGCCCGGTCGACTTGACGTCGACGACAAAGGTCGCGCCCTTGTGGAGCGCCGACAGATCGCGCGCCAGCATGACCCCGATCTTGTCGGCGAAAATCTCGTTGCCCTCGTTGTCCACGATTCCGCAGCGATCGCCGTCGCCGTCGAAGCCGAGCGCAAGGTCGGCTTGGCTCTCCTTCACCGCGGCCGCCATCGCGTGCAGCATCTGCATGTCTTCGGGGTTCGGATTGTAGCGCGGAAAGGTGAAGTCGAGCTCGCAGTCGAGCGGAACGACCTCGACGCCGAGCGCGCTCAGAAGCTTGGGCGCGAACGCCCCGGCGGTGCCGTTGCCGCAGGCCGCGACGACCTTGAGCGGGCGGCGGAGTTTCGGCCGGCCGGTCAGATCGGCGATGTAGCGAGCCGGAAAGTCGGGCACGAATTCATATCCGCCTCCCGCCTCCGGACCGTAATCGCCGCCGATGACGATGTCGCGCAGCCGCGCCATCTCCTCCGGCCCGAAGGTCACCGGCTTCGCCGCGCCCATCTTGACGCCGGTCCAGCCGTTGTCGTTGTGCGAGGCGGTCACCATCGCGACCGCCGGCGTATCGAGCGCGAATTGGGCGAAATAGGCCATCGGCGTGATGCGCGAGCCCGATGTCGCGCACCTGCGCGCCGCCCGCCATCAGCCCCGTGGTCAACGCCAGCTTGATCGAAGCCGAATAGCTGCGGAAGTCGTGGCCGACGACGATCTCACGCGGAACGCCCAGCTCTTTGAGGAGGCGCGCGAGGCCAAGCCCCAGCGCTTGCGCGCCCATGAGGTTGATTTCTTGTTCGAACAGCCAGCGCGCATCGTATTCGCGAAAGCCGGTCGGTTTGACCATCGGCTGCGATTCAAAGGCGTACGGTGTTGCGAGAGAGCCTGGGCTCAGGCTTAGGGAACAAGGCGGGCCTCAGCGAGTGGGCTTGAACAGGCTCCGAGACGAGCCTCGAGCGGGGCTTAGAGGACCCGCCAAGCCGAAGCAACCGGCGCGCCCGTGGCCTGGAGCGGATAAGCACGGCGGACGTAGGGCGCTTGACCCTAATGCGCGAACTGTTAAAATCTCGCCTCTAATCCTGTTGAAGGGGAGCGAGCGTGGTCTCGGCCCCGGTAAGGGCAGGATCTCTCTCAATAGTGTCGGGGCGAAACGAACGGGACGGTCACCGAGCGCAAACGCAGGGTTCGGTGGCCTTTTTCTGATGGAGTTCGACCGTGAATTTAACCGACCTGCGCTCCACCGGCGTCCTTGCGGTCGTGCGCCGCGAGCTACGCCCGTGGTTTTCGGAATTGCGCCGGCTCTATTTCAATAAAGTCTGGGGAATGGATATTCAGCCTGGTTGCCGGATCTCTTTTTCGGCAAAACTGGACAAAAACTATCCCCGCGGCATCCATATCGGCAAAGACAGCGCGATCAATTTCGGCGCCTGCGTTCTCGCCCACGACACCGTACGCGGGATGCATGTCGATACGTGGATCGGCAAGGAATGCAACATCGGCGCCCAGAGTATGATCCTGCCAGGGGTCAGAATTGGCGACAATTGCGTGGTCGCGGCAGCGAGCGTCGTGATGAAAGACGTGCCGTCGAACTGCCTGGTCGCGGGAAACCCTGCGCGGGTGATGGAAAAGGGCATTAGGACGGGCCGATTGGGCATTATCGATCGCACGGCCCGGACGGACTTAGAAGCAACTCCGTCCGTATCCAACGAAATGGCTCCCGAAAAAGCGGCTTCGTGAAGCCGACCGTCGGTTGATTTGCAGGCCTCATCCATGACCGTCATCGATCTCAGCGGCCGCGTGGCCATCGTGACCGGCGCCTCGCGCGGCATCGGACGCGCCGCGGCCGAAACCCTCCTCAAGGCAGGCGCAACCGTCGTGCTCAACGCGCGCGCCTCCGACGAAGCGTCGGCGAGCTTCGCAGGATTGGAAAAAGCCTACCCCGATCGCGTGTCCGCGGTTTACGGGTCGGTCGCGGACAGCGCGACCGCGACCGCGCTCATCCAGAGCGCGATGAAACACAAGCGTCTCGACATCCTCGTCAACAACGCCGGCATCTTGCGCGATAAGCTCATCGGCATGATCTCGGACACCGAGATCAACGAGCTGTTCGACATCAACATCATCGGATTGATCAAGATCACCCAGCTCGCCGCGCGCCTCATGTCGAGGCGCAAGAGCGGATCCATCATCAACATCTCGTCCATCGTCGGGAGACGAGGGAACAGCGGCCAGATGGTCTATTCCGCGACCAAGGCCGCCGTCATAGGCGCGACGTTTTCCGCCGCCAAAGAGCTCGGGCCGATGAACATTCGCGTCAACGCGGTTGCGCCGGGGCTGATCCAAACCTCGATGATCGAGGCCATCCCCGGGGACAAACGCAAGAACCTGGAATCACAGATCCCCATGGGCCGGGTTGGGGGCGCGCAGGACGTAGCCGACACAATCTTGTTTCTCGCCTCTGACCTCTCATCTTATGTGACCGGGCAGATCATCGGGGTCGATGGTGGCCTCATTGTTTAAGGCGGGTGGAAAAGCGCCGATGAACCGCTCGCATCCTCGATTGCAATGAAAGAGTTAGACGTCTCGTGCGGCGGACTTCTCCCGCTGATCTCACGGCTTGAGGCGGCCCCCGCGGTCTATGACGATCGCAGCGACAGCTGGTTGACGCGCGAGCAGCTTCGCAATGCGAGCCTTGATCTTGCCAGGAACATTGCGTCCGAACACAAGCGTCTGGTTTTTCTGCTCTGCGGCGTCAATTCGGAAACGATCGTCGGCCTTCTCGCGGCGGCGGCCGCACGCCACGCGACCGCGCTGATTGATCCGTTGGTTTCCCAAGACGTGCTTACGGGTCTGATCGAGGGGTATCAACCCGAACTCATTCTGGGGCCTCGCGGCTCCTCCGAGAAACTGCCCCACGCGGCAAGCAGCAAGGCGACCGCGAGCTCTGTGCAGTTCCGCGGGGGCGTCGTAGAATGGATTGCGAGGGACGGCGGATCGTCTTTCCCGCCCATCGACCCCGACTTGCAGCTGCTTTTGTCTACGTCAGGGACGACGGGCAGCCAGAAATATGTGCGGCTGTCGCGTGACGCCGTCGTCGCCAACGCGCATCAGATCGATCATGCGCTGGCCATTGACGAGCGGAGCGTTGGCGTCGCCCATTTGCCTATGCATTATTCCTACGGGCTTTCAGTTGTCACTTCGCATCTGACGTGCGGCGGTCGGCTCTGTCTCATTAACGATTCAATCACGTCGCCGAGCTTCTGGTCGAAGATCGGAAATGTCGGCGGATCGCATTTCCCTGGCGTCCCCTTTCACTATGTTGCGCTCGCGCGCCTCGGCTTAAGCATGGCGCCCGATTGCGTTAAGGTCTTCACGCAAGCAGGCGGAGCGCTCGATCTTCGCGTCCAGACAAAAATTCGAGACTGGGCGGCGCAGCGGGGGAGCCAGTTCTTCGTCATGTACGGACAGACCGAGGCGTCGCCGCGCATGGCGACGCTGCAGCACGCCGATCACGCTCGCAAAGCAGGCTCAGTGGGCGTTGCGCTGGCCGGTGGCCAATTCTCGATTGTTGACGATCACGGCGCGCTGCTGCCGGCCGATGCGGTTGGGACGGTGGTCTATGACGGTCCCAACGTGATGTCGGGTTACGCCACGTCCAGAGCGGAACTGAGCAACGGCGACGAGATGAACGGCCGGCTAGAGACTGGCGACCTTGGTCGACTGGATGCAGAAGGGTTTCTTTACCTGACCGGCCGCACCAAGCGGTTCGCCAAGATCGCAGGCTATCGCCTCGGGCTGGATGAAATCGAAAAGGAGCTGTTCTCCGTCTGCCCGGTCGCCTGTCTCGACCTTGGAGAGAAAATCGCTGTCGCCCACGAGCAGGACTTGGAGACAGCGCTCAAGGCGCGGGTCCGCGAGCTCGCCGACAGTTACAAGGTGCCCTCCTCGAGCTTCGCGTTGCGAAGGGTTCCGCAAATTCCGCGGGCTGCGAGCGGCAAGATCGACTACGCGCGACTGAAGGATCTCGTGAGTGTTTGAGCGCCTCCTCAACCAGCCGCCTTATTCGCTGAAGCAGGCCGACAAGGAGCCGCTTCTGCTCGAAGGGCTCAATGAGCTGACCCGCTATCATTACGAGAAGAGCCCCGAATATAAGCGGATCATCGATGCAGCCTGGGGCGGCGTTCGAACCTATGGCTCGATCGCGGATGTTCCCTATCTGCCGGTCAGCCTGTTCAAGGAAATGGAGCTTAAGAGCACCACGCTTCCCGCGATGGTCATGCGCTCGAGCGGCACCACTGGACAACGAACGAGCCGCATCATCATCGACAACGAGACGGCGCGCCGTCAGTCGGAAGCTTTGGTCGCGTCGTTCCGCCCCATTCTCGGCAACCGCCGTGCTGCCGTTCCTCGCGATCGACACCAAGGACGTCATCAAGCCAACCGACCTGACCGCGCGCGGCGGCGGCGTGTTGGGCATGATGAAGTTCGGCGCCAAGACCGGCTTCGCCCTCAATTCGCAGCTGGACCTGGACAAGGAGCTTGTCGAGAACTTCGTCCGCGCGAATGGCGGCGAGCCGTTTCTCATTTTCGGCTTCACCTTTCTCGTTTGGGACAAGCTCTATCGGAGCTTCGCCGATGGCGAGATCGATCTTTCGAACGCGATCCTCATCCATTCGGGGGGGTGGAAAAAGCTCGAAGCGCAGAAGGTCTCCAACGCCGATTTCCGGGCCGCGCTCAAGCGCCGGTTCAATATGACCAACATCTTCAACTTCTATGGTTTCGTCGAGCAGATCGGGTCGGTGTTTATCGAAGGTCCGGACGGATTGCTGTATCCTCCCAACTTCACCGACATCATCATCAGAAGAGCGCACAGCTGGGAGCCTGCGGAAGTCGGCGAAGAGGGCGTCATCCAGGTTGTCTCGCTGCTGCCCCGATCCTATCCCGGCCATAGCGTGCTGACGGAGGACATGGGCGTCGTCGCGACGATCGACGCTGGAGCCGGCGGCCGTTTCGGCAAAGCGATCAGGGTTGTCGGCCGCGCTCCGAAGACGGAGCTCAGGGGCTGCAGCGACGTGATCGCCGCGTGATGGTTAAGACCCGTCATTGCGAGCCATAGGGCGTCGAAAGACGCCCGTCTTCCGGAGGGCTATGGCAGCAATCCATCGCCGAAGGCCGGGGTGGTCGGCGCGATGTAGCACGCGGGGCAAAGGGCGCCGCGCCTTACGCGTAGGCCCGGGGGATGGATTGCTTCGTCGCTCTGCTCCTCGCAATGACGCCGAGCTATCCGAACCAATGGTGAGGACAGATCCATGACCGACGTGCTCACGTACAGCGCCAGCGCGCGTGACGCTGCGGTCGAAGAGAGCGCGCTCTTGTCGAAGCTCGACTCGGCCCGCCAACAGCTTGCGGTCCCATTCGCGGCCGAGCGTGTCGATTTGGTCGCAAGCGTCGCGGACACTCTTCTCAGCGCGCGAGGGGCGACCGCCTCTGGACCGGCCGCGCATTTCGCCTTCTGGACCCGCCGCGCCGCGCTCATGAAGCTTGCGGCGAGTTTCGCGGCGCGCGTGCCGAGCCATGCGCTGGCGCGACCGCGCGGCCTCGTCTTTCATCTGCCGCCGCAGAATGTCGAGACGGTCTTCCTCTACTCGTGGGCGCTTTCCTATCTGGCCGGCAATGCCAATATCGTGCGCCTGCCCCAAGCGATCAGCGCCCGCATGCGCGACATTGTCGACCTCTTCCTCGAACGACTCGAGGCTGCGGGCGACGAATCGCAATTGTTCGTTCACTACCCCTCGCAGGGCGACCTTGGCGCCAAGATCTCCGCCCGCAGCGACGCGCGCGTCGTGTGGGGCGGCGACGCCAAGGTCGCTCTATTCGCCCCCCTGCCCTTGCGTGGCGGCGGAAAGTCGATCTGGTTCGGCGACCGTTTCTCGTTTTCGACGATCAACGGCGCCGCGCTCGACAAGCTGGACGAGCCTGCCCTTCGAGGTCTCGCCAAGAAACTCCACAACGACGTGTTCGTCTTCGACCAGATGGCCTGCTCGTCTCCGCACGCGCTCTATGTCGTCGGCGACGCCGCAACCCATTCGGCCGGGGTCCGGCGCCTCCTCGACGCAACCGCGCTCGAGTGGAAGATGGACGATCCCAAGGCCCATGTCGGGCACGCGATCGGCAAGATGACGGCCGCCTTCTACGCCGCCGGCACCGGACGCGCTTCGTCCGTCAATTGGCGAAACACGAACCTGACAAGCGTGGTGGCGAGCGCGCCCGAGCGTCAGGATATTCGCGTTGGAGGGGGGTTCCTCAGCGTCGTCTTCATCCGCTCGCTCGACGAGGTCCCGGGCTTCATCCGCGAGAGCGATCAGACGATCACCTATTTCGGCTGGGAACGGGGCGAGATCGAAGCGGTTGCGGCGTCTCGGACGGGCCCCGGCGTCTCACGATGGGCGCCGATCGGGACCGCTCTCGACTTCGATTTCATCTGGGACGGCTACGACATCCCGTTCGAACTGACACGGCTCATTCGCGTCTCCTAGCCGCGCCGCTTGAGGCTTGCGCGGCCCGCCGCGCGGATGTGCAACGCGACACCGTCTACGCGCACGGCTCATTGTCTGAGGACCAGCGCTCCATTGCGTTGCTCGACACTGACCAGACGCTTGAGAAAGCTTTCCCCGAGCAGGTTCACTTCCCCCGCCTCCGGCGCAAGAATGAGAGCCTCGACGTCATTCATATAGAGGCCGTCGAGGCTCAGGCTCCTCAATATCGTCGGGGAAGCGGTCGACTGGCCGTTCGCTGTCTGGATGACGAGCGTGCGCCCTCCCGACGGGCTCAGCCCCAGGCGCCTGGCGGTCGACGCGGAGACGCAGACCTGGGTTGCGCCCGTGTCGATGAGCATCCGCACCGGACTTCCATTGACCGAGACCTCGGCTGCATATTGACCGCGCTGGTCAGCCTGGAGCAACGCTTCCCGATAGCCGGACGTTTGACGCCGAGGCGGCTCGGGCGAGGGCGCCTCAGCTGCGACCGCACGCGTCGCGCCTGCTGCGGAAGCAGCGGCCGGCTCAGGCAGACGGCTCAACAGGAAGGATGAACCCAGCAGCGCCAGCGCCACAACTACTGCGGCCGATACAATCACGCGCCCAAACATTGTGACTCCGCCGGCGCCCGTTGCGACAGTCAGCGAGCATCCCGCCAAGACGCGAAAATCCGGTGAATCAATTCGTGCAGATTGCGTTTAAGTCGCGGCCTCACTGTAACTGCGCGCGAAGGGCGTTCGGAAGAACGTCAGTCTCTCGACGGGCTAGCGACCGTTCCCCAAGCCGACAGCGACGACCGTGATCGCTCTCGGCGGATCGTGGCCGAGGCTCTGCCCACAGCGGATTCCGGCGCCAATATCATTTTGCCGTCAAGGGTTACGCCGCCGGCGCTTCCAACGAGCCTTCGCTCATTGGCCGCATGCCGAGCGCGGCCAGCAAAGCGCGATCCTTGTCCTCGCCGGGCAGCGGCGTGGTCAACAACTTCTCGCCGATGAAGATCGAATTGGCGCCGGCCATGAGGCACATGGCCTGCAACTCGCGGCTCATCTCCTGCCGGCCGGCGGCCAGGCGCACCACCGAGCGTGGGCACACGATGCGGGCCACAGCGATGGTGCGCACGAACTCGAGCCCGTCGATGGGCGCGCTGTCGCCAAGCGGCGTGCCCTTGATCGGAACGAGGGCGTTGATCGGCAGGGACTGCGGGTGCTCGGGCAGGTTGGCCAGGGCCTGCAGCAGGCCGGCGCGATGCGAGCGGGTCTCGCCCATGCCGACGATGCCGCCGCAGCAAACGTTGATCCCCGCCTCGCGCACGTGCGCCAGGGTGTCCAACCGCTCGTCGTAGGTGCGGGTGGAGACGATCCGGGCATAATCCTCGGGCGCGGTGTCGAGATTGTGGTTGTAGTAATCGAGGCCAGCGCCCCTCAGCGCGAGCGCCTGCTCGGGCGTCAGCATGCCCAGGGTGGCGCAGGTCTCGAGCCCCAGGGCCTTCACCCCCGAGATCATCCGCGCCAGCTCCGGCAGGTCGCGGTCCTTGAGCTCCCGCCAAGCCGCGCCCATGCAGAAGCGCTGCGCCCCGCGCGCCCTGGCCCGCGCCGCCTCCGCGATCACCGTCTCGGCCGCCATCAGCCTGGAGGCCTTCAGGCCGGTGTCGAAGTGGACCGATTGGCTGCAATAGCCGCAGTCCTCAGCGCAGCCGCCGGTCTTCACCGACAGGAGCTGCGAGAGCTGCACCTCGGCCGGATCGAAGACGGCGCGATGAACGGCCATGGCGCGAAACATGAGTTCGGGCAGCGGAAGGTCGAACAGCGCCTCGACCTCGGCCCGGGTCCAGTCGTGGCGAATGCGGATCTCTGCGTCGGTCGAGGGCGTCATCCGTGATTCTCTCTGGAAGCTCAAGTGGGTCCCGAATGCTGGTTGGCGTGCGCGCGTTGGTCATGCGAGGCAGCGCTTATGTTTCGCCACGACCAGCCCGATTGGCAAGGCTGGCGCCCGCGCGAAGCGTGGCGATAAGACGCTGCCTGCGCGCCATGTCCATCGGCCAAGCCAATGGCCGCTCAGCTCATGCCCCGTGGAAGTTGCAGTAGCAGCCCTCACAGATAGCGGTTCAGCAGGTTCTCATAATATTCCTGCCGTCCCGACTTCGGCTTCGGCTCGATCTTCTCCTTGGCGACCCGCGCTGCGATCGATTCGAGCGTCGCGCCCTTCGCCAGCATCGCCTTGGCCTCGGGTCTGATCCCAGCCGGCGTAGCGCTCAGCGCGCATCGCGTCGAACTTGCCATCCTCGATCATGCGCGCCGCCGCGACGAGCGCCGCGGCGCAGACGTCGATCCCGCCGATATGGCCGAGCAACAGGTCAGCCGGGTCGATCGACTGCCGGCGCACCTTGGCGTCGAAATTAAAACCGCCCGGCGCAAGGCCGCCCGCCTTCAGGATGAAATAGAGCGCCGGAACGAGTTCGGCCGCGTTGTTGGGGAACTGGTCGGTGTCCCAGCCGGACTGATAATCGTTGCGGTTGGCGTCGATCGATCCCAGCATTCCAAGAGCGGTCGCCAGCCCGATCTCATGCTCGAACGAATGGTGCGCGAGCACCGCGTGGCCGACTTCGATGTTGAGCTTGACCTCCCGCTCCAGCCCGAAGCGCTGCAAAAAGCCGAATACTGTCGCGACGTCAAAATCGTATTGATGCTTGGTCGGCTCCTGTGGCTTGGGCTCGACCAGGATCACGCCTTTGAAACCGATCTTGTGCTTGTACTCGACAACCAGCGACAAAAAGCGCCCGAGCTGATCCTGCTCGCGACGCAGATCGGTGTTGAGCAGCGTTTCGTAGCCCTCGCGACCGCCCCATAGTACGTAATTGGCCCCGTCGAGCTTGTGCGTCGCGTCAATCGCGTTCTTCACCTGCGCGGCGGCGTAAGCGAACACGTCCGGGTCGGGATTGGTGGCGGCGCCCGCGAGGTAACGCGGATGGCTAAAGAGATTGGCGGTGCCCCAGAGGAGCTTGACCCCTGTCTTCTGCATCTTCTTGGCGAAAAGATCGGTCATCTCGGCGAGGTTGCGGCCGAACTACTTGAGGTTGTCGCCCTCGGGGACGACGTCGCGATCGTGGAAGGTGAAGAACGGAAAACCGAGGGTCGTGAACATCTCGAACGCCACGTCGGCCTTGGCCCGCGCGCCCTTCATCGTCTCGCCGTCCCATGGACGCTCGAAGGTCGGCGCGCCGAACATGTCGGTCCCCATCCAGGCGAAGTTGTGCCAGTAGCAGACGGCCGGACGCAGATGCTCGGCCATCGTCTTGCCCATAACGACGCGCGAGGGATCATAGTGGCGATAGGCGTAAGGGTTGTCGCTCTTCAGCCCTTCAAAGCGCACGGGGCCGATATCGCCGAAAAAGCGCTTGCTCATGGTCGTCTCCTCGAAGGTTGACGATTTAACTGGCGCGGAAGTCGCGCACAAATTGAATGAGCGCCTTAAGCCCGATCGCGCAGTCCTCGACAGTGATCGATTCCAGCGGATTGTGGCTCACGCCGCCCTTGCAGCGAACGAAGAGCATGCCAGCGGGACAGAGCTTGCCCATGGCCATCGTGTCGTGCCCTGCCCCGGAGGGCAAGAGGCGAGGCGGGACGCCCACGGCGGCGACCGCCTTCTTCAGACCGGCGACAATGTTCGAAATCGCAGACGTAGGCGTTGGCCTCGTGCGGCTTGGCGATGCTCGCGCTGACTCTCCGCGCGGCAGCGATAGCGGAGACGCGCAACTCGAGATCGGCAACCGCCGCGGCCCGACGCACGTCGCTAGGGGCGCGGACATCGATCGAAAATTTCACCACGCCTGGGATAACGTTAGTCGCATCTGGCCAGACATCGAAACGCCCAACCGTCGCAACCAAATCCGCCTCGCTGCGCGCGCGCGCCTCGACCGCCAACGCCATCTCCGCCGCGGCGGTCAGAGCGTCGCGGCGCAGGTTCATCGGCGTTGCGCCCGCGTGGCCGGCCACGCCGTCGACCGCGACCTCAAGCCTCGTTGCGCCGTTGATCGCGGTCACGATCCCGACTGGCAGCCCTTCCGCCTCCAGGGTCGGGCCCTGCTCGATATGAGCCTCTACGAAGGCGACGACGTTCTCCGCGCGAACGAATGCAGCTCGATCGGGATCGCCGCCGAAAGCCTTAAGCGCGTCGCGCATCAGCACGCCTTCGGCGTCCCGCTGGTCGAGCGCGTCCTCCGGATAGTGTCCAGCCAAAGCGCGCGAACCGGTGAGAGTTGTGCGAAAGCGAACGCCCTCTTCGTCGCCGAAAGCCACGATTTCAATCGCGTGATCGAGGCGATCGCCGCGCGCGGCCAGCGATTCGACCACTGCGAGCGCGGCCAGCGCGCCATAATTTCCGTCGTAGCGCCCCGCGTCGCGCACGGTATCGATGTGCGAGCCCAGCATGAGGGCCGGCGCGCCGGTCCGTTTGCCCTCGTAGCGAGCAACGACATTGCCTGCCGCGTCAATCCTCGCCTCGAGCCCGGCCTCGCGGCACCAACCGATAAACGCCTGGGCCGCATGACGATGCGCGTCCGACAAGAAAAGCCGGGTCAAGCGTCTCGGTTCGTCGGTGAAGGCCGCGAATGTCTCGAGTCTCCCCATCAGCTGGCGGCCGGCGACGAGATCGGCTTCCGATAACCGAGCGTGCATCAGTTCTGCGCCGTCTCGAGCCCAAGCCAACGCGCGAGCACCTTGCGCTCGTCGTCCGTCATCTGGCTGAAATTGTTGGGCGGCATCGCATGGGTCAGAACCGCCTGCTGGCGGATTGCGGGCGCGAAACGAGCGATATGCTCGGGCGTGTCGAGAAGCACGCCCCTTGGCGCCTCCCCGATCTCCTCCATCGGCTCACGCGCATGGCACATCATGCAGCGCAGTTGCACGATGTCGACGACGTCCTGCGGCGCTTTTGGCTCATCGAGCCTCGCGGTCTCGGTCGGCAGCGCCGCCAGTCCCATCGAGCGAGCGCATGCCTGGCGAAGCGGTCGCCGCGACGCCGAAGGCGCAAAGGATGGCGACCGCGGCCGCCGCCCACGCCCACCAAGGCGCGCGGTCGTGATCGAGATGCCAGACATTATAGAAATAGCGCACCATCGCGCCGGCGACGATGATGCAGGTAACGATGGCGGGAATCGCGCGCGGATTTGAAAAGGCCGACGGCGTGTGACTCGACAGCATCATGAACACCACCGGCAAGGTGATGTAGTTGTTGTGAGTCGACCGTATCTTCGAACTTTGGCCCCAAGCCGGGTCAGGTGTCTGGCCGGCTTGCAGCGCGGCGATGCTTTTGCGCTGGTTCGGCATGATGATGAAGAACACATTGGCGGTCATGATCGTCGCCATCAGCGCGCCGGTATGGATGAGCGCGCCGCGCCCGGAAAAGACGAGGGTGAAGACCCAGCTCGTCGCCACGACATAACCAAATCCCACCAGCGCCAGCAGCGGCTCGTTGGCGGCGAGCGGCGAGCGGCAGAGGAAATCGTAGACGAGCCAGCCAAGCGCCAGCGCGACGATCCCGATCAGCGCCGCCTGCCACGGCTCGAGCGGCATCACCGCAGGATCGATGAGAAACAGCGATGACTGGCCGTAATAGACCCAGCAAAGCAGCGCAAAGCCGCTCATCCACGTCCAGTAGGACTGCCACTTGTGCCAAATGAGATGCTCGGGCAGCGCGGCGGGCGCGAGCATGTATTTCTTCATTTCATAGAAGCCGCCGCCGTGGACTTGCCAGGATGTCCCTTTGACCGCCGGATCGTCGCCCGCTTTTTTTCGCAGGCTGGCGTCGAGATGCATGAAGAAGAACGACCCGCCGATCCACGCGATCGCCGCCGTCACATGGAGCCAGCGCAAAAGCGCTGAACCCCACTCCCAGCCGAAGGTCTCCAACGCCCCCATCAGCCTACCTCCTCCGGGCAAGACGAAATGCGCCCGGCCGGATCACGATAAAGGCGGCGGCGCGATTTTGGTAGGGAGCCAGGGCTTGATGTCGCACAGCCCCCCAGCCACGCTTTGGCGGCCTATCTGCAGGGACGCGGCGCGCCTTCCTGGGTCAAACGGGGGACTTTGCTGATCGCCAGGAGAGGCAGGGTGTTTTGATAACCCTACGTTAACACTATCAGAAGTCTTAAATCGGGGTGAGAAATTCAGGCTTTGCCGGGGTCCAGCAAAAGCCCAAGTTTCGGCCGATTTGCGGCGCAGACCCCGGCCGATCCCGTTTCCGCCGCCGTGGCCCGCGGTCCAGCCCGCCAACACAAGGTCGCCTATCCCGATAAATCCTGCCGATGTGGCCGCCGCAACCGCGACTCCGGAAACCAGCATCATTGCGATGTTCTGGTCGGCTCACATCGTCGTCAAGGCGGTGATGCTTGGCCTCTTCCTGGCTTCCCTGTGGTGCTGGACGATCATTTTCGACAAGACGCGCTTGTTTCGCAAATTCAAGAACGAAATGGAGAACTTCGAGCAGATCTTCTGGTCCGGCCAGTCCCTTGAGGAACTCTACACTTCCCTCTCAAACCAGCCGAACAACGCGGGCGCAGCGGCGCTGTTCGTAGCCGCCATGCGGGAATGGAAACGCTCGTTCCAACAGGCAGCCGGTTCCTTTCGCGGCCTTCACGCCCGCATCGACAAGGTTCTCGACGTCTCAATCGCGCGTGAGGTCGAGCGACTCGAATCGAACCTCCTTGTTCTGGCGACCGTCGCCTCGGCCGGACCGTTCATCGGATTGTTCGGCACAGTGTTCGGCATCATGAATTCGTTTCAATCGATCGCAGCGTCGAAAAACACCTCGCTCGCGGTCGTCGCGCCTGGCATTGCGGAAGCCTTGCTTGCGACCGCCATTGGCCTATTCGCAGCCATTCCGGCGCTGATCGCTTACAACAAGCTGCAGGGCGACGTCGCCAAAGCCCAGGCGCGGCTGGAAAGCTTCGCCGACGAATTCTCATCCATCTTGTCCCGGCAGATCGACCATCACCTGTCGGTCGAGAAAGTCTCCTGAGCCGGACGGAACCATCCGATGGCCATCTCCCCAATTGCCGGTGGGCGCAAAAACGGTCGAGGGCGCCGAGGCGTGCCGCGCTACGGCGCGATGGCGGACATCAACATGACGCCCTTCATCGACGTCATGCTTGTGCTTCTGATCATCTTCATGGTCGCCGCGCCACTCCTCACAACTGGGGTCTCGGTCGACCTGCCGCGAGCGAGCGCCACCGCGCTCAACGTCGATAGAAAGCCGATCGCGGTCTCGCTCAACGAGCAGGGGCAGCTTTACGTAATGGACGAGCCGACTGCGGATACGGACCTGGTCTCCAAGCTTCAGGCAGTGTCGCAGAGCGACACGGATCAGCGCATTTACCTTCGCGCTTCGAAGGCCGTGCCCTACGGGCGGGTGGCGGAAATCATGGCGGCTGTTACCTCCGCCGGGTTCAAGAAGGTGGCCCTGGTCACCGAGCCGATCAAACAATAGCCGGGAGCGGCATTGGAAGAACGGCGGTCATATGGCGGTTTTGCGGGGTCCACCGCGCTGCACGGCGCTGTGCTGGCGGCGATCCTGCTCGGCTTCGCTTCGGCCCCGAAATTCGCCGACAGTCCTGAAGCCATTGCGGTTGAGACCGTCTCGCTGAGCGAACTCAACCAGATCGCCAATGGCGAGAAAGACGCCAAGCCCGCGCCTCAGCCTGCCCCCGCGCCGCCACAACCGCCCCCGGATCTCCGCACATCCGCAGAACCCACACCTCCGACGCAGCCTGCGTCGACGCCGCCCTCGAAACCTGAGCCCACCCCGCCGCCACCGAAGGCGGACGCGACGCCTCCGCCGGAGCCTCAACCCTTGCCGCCCGAACGACCGGAGCCGCCGCCCCCGCCGAAGCTCGCCATCCAGGAGCCACCCGTGAGGCCGAAATTCGTCGACACCCCACCCGAGCGACCAAAGGAGCCGGCGCCGGAGAAACCAAAACCGCAGCGAAATTTTGATCCGAATGCGATCGCGAAGCTTATCGGACAGGGCAAGACGTCGACCCCCTCCCCCAACCAGACGGCGACCGCGACGCCCCAGGGCCTTCCTCATCACGACGCGCCGCACATGTCGATGTCGATGGCCTCGGCGCTCGATGCGTGGCTGACGGAAAGCTACCTCAGTTGCTGGACCCCTCCGCCAACTACGCCTGAGGGCGACACATACGTCGCGGAGATCAGGGTGATCTTCAACCCTGACGGCTCACTCTCGGGGCGCCCGGTTCTGCTCAATCCGCCGAGCGACCGAGCGTGGCGCGCGCACGCTGAAAGCGCGATGCGCGCGGTGCACAAATGCGACCCGCTGAAAGTTCCTGCCCAGTACATGCCCTATTTCGACCAATGGAAGGTCGAAACCATCCATTTCGACCCGCGAGAAACGCAGGGATGACAGGGCGCGCCGCCACTTGGGTAAGAACTGAAAACGAGATCATATCGCCATGCGTATAATTCCCAGACCTGTCTCAGCGCTCATCCTCGTGGCAGTGGTAGCCGGTGCTTATGGCGGCTATGAGCGCCTCCGCCATCGCAGCCCATCCCGCGCGGGGGACGCATCCAAGACAGCGCCGCTCCCACTGACCCCGCCTCAACCTCCTGAACCGCCGGCCGAAGTTTTGGCCGCGCGGACCCCCCAGGCGACGGCGCCGATCGAACAGCCCCCTACACGCATGTCAGCGGCTCAGCAGACCGGCTTCGACGCCTGGCTGATCAAAACCTATCTCGCATGCTGGAAGCCCCCGCGGCAGCCCGTCGACGCCGACGCCTACGTCGCACAGGTGCGGCTCGTCTATAATCCGGACGGCTCGCTGTCCAAGCCTGCGAAGCTCGTCAATCCGCCGTCGGACCCGGCTCTCAAACCGCAGGCGAAGAGCGTCATGGCCGCGGTGCAGAATTGCAACCCGCTCTCAGTGCCGGCCCAATATCGCCCGTTTTATGATCAATGGAGAAGCAAGACCATCCACTTCGATCCTCAAGTCGCCGCTCGGTGAACTGGAAGCTGGGTGCAGTCGCCATCTTACGAGTCAACTGATGAATGCTCTTTGTTTCGTCTCTCGCCGCTGTGCGCTTACAGCCCTCGCGTTTGGCCTCGCCGCGCTCGCTGGCGCGCCCGCAAGTGCAGCGGGCGACATTTATGTGCGCGCCGGCGCCAATTTCAAACCCGTGACCGTCGCCGTGACCCCCTTCGCCGGGGAAGAGGGGGGCGACAAGATCAGCGGCGTTATCGCCTCGGACTTCGCTCGCTCGATCTTCCTTCTCCCTCTCAATCCAGCGAGCTTTCCCGAGAAAATCACCAATCCCGATGCCTCGCCAAATATAGACGCCTGGAAGACCGCAGCGGCGCAATTCGTGCTGACCGGGCGGATTCTGCATCAGGACGCAGGGCGCGTCACCGCACAATTCCGTTTGTGGGACGCGGCGACCGGCGAGCAGGTCGCGGGGCAACAATATTCGACAGAGTCAGCGAATGCCCGTCGGGTCGCGCACATGATCGCCGACGCCGTTTTCTCGCGCATAACTGGCGAGAAGGGGTTTTTCAATTCCCGCGTCGTTTTTGTCGACGAAACCGGCCCCAAGGAGAAACGGCACAAGCGCTTGGCGGTCATGGATATCGACGGCGCGAACGTCAAATATCTCGACGGCGGCAAAGAGTTGGTCGTCACCCCGCGCTTCTCGCCTTCCGCTCAGCAAGTCGCGTATATGTCGTTTGGCTCCGGCGATCCCAAGGTGACTTTGCTCAATCTTGAGACTGGGCAACGCGAGTCGGTCGGCAATTTTCCGGGCATGACCTTCGCGCCGCGTTTTACGCCGGATGGTCAGCAGATCGTGATGTCGCTATCCGACGGCGCGAGCACCAATTTGTACTCAATGGACCTGCGCTCGCGCGCCACCACGCGCCTCACCGAGGGTTCGGCGATCGACACCTCGCCAACCTATTCGCCCGACGGCTCCCAGCTCGCATTCGAATCCGATCGAGGCGGCTCGCAGCAGATCTATGTGATGAGCGCAAGCGGTGGTCCGGCCAAGCGCATTTCATTTGGCGAAGGCCATTACTCGACTCCGGTCTGGTCGCCGCGCGGCGACCTGATCGCCTTCACCCGCATCAAAGCCGGCTCCTTCGGCATCGGAGTGATGAAACCGGACGGCTCGGGCGAGCGAATTCTGGTCGAGGGCTTTCACAATGAAGGGCCAACCTTCAGTCCCAACGGCCTCTATCTCATGTTCTTCCGCGATGCTGGCGGCTCTGGCGGCCCGAAGATCTACATGACCGACATCTTCGGCCACGCCGAATTCCTGGTGCCCACTCCCAACTACGCCAGCGATCCCTCCTGGGGACCGCTGATGCAGTGACGGCTCGGTCAATCGACGAGCGTCGAGACCGCCGACTTACCCTTGCTCGCACGCGATGCCGTCGACGCATTCGACGGATCCCGATCCGCAGGCTCTTTTCCTGGCCGAAGGAAATCGAGCGCGTCCAGGAAAATCCAGAGAAGCCGGAGGACCGGATTCCGTGTCAGATCCGGGTTTATGGGGCCTTCAATCGGCGCTTCATGAGCCGGGTCTCGTTCGATCGCCTTGCGATAAAGGCGCCATGTCGCGTGACCGAGCACCGGTAAGACGATCGGCAAGGCCGAAGAACAGCGGCAGCGAACCAATGACGAGCGCTGTTGCGACGATCAGGCCCCATACCGCGATCGCGAGCGGATTGGCCCGCGTCACCCGCAGCGATGTCTGAAGCGCCGGCACGAGGCCGATGTCGCGATCAAGCATGAGCGGAAATGCGACCACGCTGATCGCAAGCGCAAGCGCCGCGAAGCAGAAGCCGACGAGACCGCCCACAGCGATCAAGGTCCACCCGCGGGCGGTCGTCACGACGTCATCGAGGAAGGGCATCGCCGCGACTGGAGGCTCCGGCCCGTAAAGCCAGACATAGATGAGCTCGGCGGCGAACAGCCAGGCAGCGAAGATCGCGAGCAGGAGCAGGCCGAACGCGACAATCGAAGGAAGCGCCGGCGAGCGGAACACCGTGAAGGCGTCACGCCCTCTCACCGCCAGCCCACGTTCGCGCCGCCGGCTCAGTTCGTAAAGACCGATGGCGACGAACGGCCCGATGAGCGCGAAGCCGGCGGCAAGCGGGAACGCTAGCTCAAGCGCGTGCTCAAACGAGGCCATCGCGAACAGCGCGATTCCCGCAACAGCGTAGAACAGGCCGACGAACACCGGATACGTGCGCATCGAGAGGAAATCATCGAACCCTTCCGAAAGCGCCGAGAAGCAGTCAGCCAAGCCGATGCGCCGCACGCGCGGCGTCGCGGCGACGGCGTCCGGTCCGAAATAGACGTGGAAAGCGGAAGTCACAGGGATCCTCCATCATGTCGACTGTGCCGACCGAGATTTCGGGCGTCAGCCTGGAGGACCGTAACGTCGCGAAGTCTCGCGCCGACAGATTGGTTCTAATGTAGGCTCAATCGCGGAATTTGTCACTGGCAATCGGAAAAGGAGCGCTTCGAGCGCGCTCCCTCACTCAGCCGCCGCCCGGCTTGTCTTCACGGCCGGCGCGCGGCGTGACCCGACCGTCTTGGTCAGAGCGTAGATCACGGCAAGCGTCGCGACGTAAGCAACGACCTGCAGCACGGAAGGCTGGTCAGAGTAGCCAATCAAAGTATGCAGCACGCGACCGAACAGGCTCGTATCGGACAGGATGCCCGAGGTGTCCCACGCCGTCTCGTTCAGCATTGTGAGGATGCCGGCCTGTTGCAGGAACCGCACCGCCTGCGCCGCAAGGCCCGCGGCGAGCAGGCTGATGAGAGCGGTGGTCACTGAGAACAGGCGCCGCTGTGGGATGGCCACTAGACCCAGATAGGTCAGCGCTGACACGGCGACACCTGCACCCAGCCCGAGAAGCGAGCCGACCATGAGTTCGGTGGCCGTCGAGCCTCCGGCGGCGACAAGACCGTACATGAAGAGCGCGACCTCAGAGCCTTCGCGCATGACCGCGACAGCGCAGACGATTCCGAGCGCGAAAATGGATTGCGAGCCGGTTCGCACTGCTTCCCCGACCCGCTTGACGTCGGCGGCAAGCTCGCGGCCATGGCTGGCCATCCAGACGTTGTGCCAGGTCAGCATCACGACTGCGATGAGAAGGATCGTCGCGTTGAATATCTCCTGGCCAACGCCCGCCAACGCCTCGCCAATCGCGCCGGCAAAGGCCGCGACGAGCGAGGCGCCCACAACACCGGCCAACACGCCCGCCGCGATCGCGAGCCGGCTTCCGGCGAGACCCTTCGTTACCGCCAACACGATGCCGACAATGAGGCCGGCCTCGATGACCTCACGAAAGACAATGATTAGCGCGCCAAGCATCGCGGTCCTCTATTCGTGTTTCGCTGACCGGCGGACGCTTATTGGACGACCAGGAAGCCCTCGGTCGTGTCCTCGTGGTAGTCATCGAAGAAACGATAGCGGCCAGCCGCCAGCGAGCGCACTTGGATCGAGGCCTTCTTGCCGGCCGGGACGACCTTCTCCACGCGCAAGGTCTTGCTCTCGAATTCGGAAGGCGTCGGATCGAGGTTGGTCACCTCGATGACAATGGGCTTGCCCGCTGGCGCGCTTACCTCAGCCGGCGAGAATTTGTGATCCTTGAGCGTCACGCTCACTTTCGTCGGAATCCTCGGCGACGGCGAGGACCCCGCCAAATCCGACGACGATCGCCAAGCCGAGACTGATGGTTGAGATGCGCATGGTTTTCACTCCTGTTTTCTGTATTCGCGGCTAGAACTCGACTTCGAACTTCAGGTTGCCGCGCTGCTGAGGGAAATTCGTAAGGTCGAGACCGAAGTTCTCGCCCGTGGCGTGACCGCCAACCTGCGTCGACCACGCGGCCGCCAGCATCATGCGGCCATTGAACTGAATATGCAGGGTGGGTCCGAGGTAGAAGGCTTCGCCTTGAAACGACTGGAACCCCCCGGCGCAAATGCGCCGCACCCGTCGAATTGTCATCAAGCCCCCGCGGACCAAAGTTCCAGGGACTGCGATATGCAGTCAGAGGGCTAACACCCAAACCCGTCTTTGCAACGGCGCGCGCTGAAGATCGGAATGATTTCAATTTGAAATCATTCCAAAATCTATTGGCTTGCCGCCGTCGGCGAGGTCTGGGGTCCTCGGAGCCGACGCGTGCTGCGAACCCAAACGTCGCGACACGGACAGGCGCCGCGCCATCCACGCGTCGAGCTTCCGAGGCCGTTTGGCCAGCAGATAGGCGTTAAGGCGACTCTCGGTTCGCGACCGTCTAGCAGCCGCCTCCGCACATTTCTTTGGCAGCAGGAGAAAATACCCCTTGCGCCGAGGCCCGATTCGCACAAATAGTGACCTTGCCCAATACGCACGTGCCTGTGGTCGTGTGTCGGTCGGCGGGGATCTGGACAAGAGGCCAGTTAACCGTCCTTGGAAGACCGGCAGCCGGAGGCGAACCGGCGAACCCCGCCCAACGGGGGACGCGACTTGAAGCAACGACGGACCGGGCTTTTTTGGTCTCTGCCGGCCCTCCAAAGGTCGGCGCCCAAAGAGGCTTGTCTATCTTGCCGGGCGTGCGGACAGGACATTTCCTCGTCCAAACGATGGCTCTGATCGCTTAAGGCTATCCCGCCTTCAGCGCGTCTTGGCCACGGCGTTGCCGCTGACCGCTCGAGCGGTCCGTCGATGGCTTTTCTCGAAGCCCGTCGCCGGATTCGCGCTGCGGTCGCGTCGGCGGGTCAACGATAAGCGCACGCGTCTCCAACGCGCGAGCGCTAAGTCGCATCGCCGGCGAATCCTTCATGTTTCCAGGCGCGGAGCCATCCGCGCTCTTGGGGGATGCCGCTCATGACGGACCGCATCAAGGACTTCCTCGCCCGCAATCGCGAAGATGGGCCGCGCCTCGTCGTCGACCTCGACGTCGTGCGCGAGAATTATCTGGGCTTCGCTGGCGCCTTGCCGGACACGCGCGTGTTCTACGCCGTCAAGGCGAATCCGGCGCCCGAGATTCTCGATCTGCTTGCGGGCTTAGGCTCCTGCTTCGACACCGCCTCGGTGGGCGAGATCGAACAGGCGCTTGGCCGCGGGCGCGACGCCCGACCGCATCAGCTTCGGCAATACGATCAAGAAGGAGAAGGACATCGCCCGCGCCTACGCGCTCGGGATCCGCCTGTTCGCCGTGGATTGCGAGGCCGAAGTCGAGAAGATCGCGCGCGCGGCGCCTGGCGCGAAAGTGTTCTGCCGAATTCTGTGCGACGGCGCCGGCGCTGAATGGCCGCTGTCGCGCAAATTCGGCTGCGCGCCGGAAATGGCGTCGGGCGTGCTCGAACGCGCGCATCGCCTTGGACTTATCGCCCACGGCCTCTCGTTTCATGTCGGCTCGCAGCAGCCCAACCCGCGCATGTGGGATCGGGCGCTGAAGGTTTCGGCTGCGATCTTCCGGGACCTCGCCGAGCGCGGAATCCAGCTCGCCATGATCAACCTCGGCGGCGGCTTTCCGACCCGCTATCTGAAGGATGTGCCCGCGATCAAGACCTACGGGCAGACCATCTTCCGCGCGCTGCGCCGGCACTTCGGCAACCAGATTCCGGAGACGATCATCGAGCCCGGCCGCGGCATGGTCGGCAATGCCGGAGTGATCGAGGCCGAAGTGGTGCTGATCTCGAAGAAGTCGGACGACGACAAGCAGCGCTGGGTCTATCTCGACATCGGCAGGTTCAATGGCCTCGCCGAGACGCAGGACGAGATGATCCGCTATCCGATCCGGACGGAGTACGACGACGATCCGCTTAGCCCCTGCGTTATCGCGGGACCGAGTTGCGACTCGGTCGACGTCCTGTACGAGAAGGAGCCCTACCTGTTGCCGGTCTCGCTCGAGATCGGCGCCAAGGTGCTGATCGAGGGAACCGGCGCCTATACGACGACCTATTCCTCGGTCGGCTTCAACGGCTTCCCGCCGCTCAAATCCTACGTGATCTAGCGTTGTTTCGAGCCGGCAAATTTGCCGGCTCGAGCGACCGCGAGAGGGCGACAATGCGTTTCCGTGGCGAGCTCCGCCTTTCGGCGGCGTTGCGTCCGATCAAATCCGTTTGAGCTGCGGTTATTAGGAGCGACCGACACGCGTCGGTCGACTATGACTTTCGCTCGCTCGCCAATCGATTCGCTCCCAATCGAGAAGCCTTCGGCGTCCTTCGTCGCAGCAACGAGGCTTCTTTGACCACGGACGCCGACCGCTCGTCTTTCTTCATCGGGCTTGTCATCGTCGACATTTTCGTTGGCCTCGCCGATGCGATTTCGCTTCCCTACATCGTGCTCTTTCTCGTCGATCGGGCGGGCTTGAGCCCGCTTTCGCTGAGCGCCATCCTGACCGTAAGAGCGGCCAGCTCCATCGCTTTCAGCACAGCTTTCGGCGCCTGGATCGACAAGAGGACGACGCTCAAACCTCTCGTCCTCGCGCTTGCTGGCACGTCGATCGGCTACGGCCTGCTCGGCTACACGACCAATTTTCTGGCCCTCACGATCATCGCCGCGCTCCCGATCGCGATTGGCGCGGCCGCCTTCTCCCAATCGGTCGCACTCATTAAGCGATGCTTTGACCGGTCGAGCCCCCACACCGTCAATCGGGCCATTGGAGTCATGCGCGCGAGCTGGTCGCTAGCCTGGGCCTTCGGTCCCATGGTGGGCGCCGTGATCGTCGGAGCCGCCGGATTTCGCGGCGCCTTTCTCGCGAGCGGCGCGTCGGGCCTGGCCGCTCTCGCGGCCCTCGCCTTCGTCCGTTCGAAGGCGCTTTCCCGCGAGGCGGTTCAGCCCGCCCGCCCGGCCAAGGCCAATGGCGGCTTGACGATCGGGCTCGCTTTCGCGGCTCTCGCCCTATTCTACACAGCCATGTATCTGAGCCAGTTCGCGTTTCCGATCGTGCTCACGACGGTCGCTCGGCGGCGTGACGAGCGACGTCGGGATCGCGATGAGCCTATGCGCGGCCATCGAGATCGCTGTCATGGGCGCGATCATCTGGCGGCCGCTGAAGCGCGGCGAACGCATGGTGATCGGCGTCGGTTTCGCGGCTTTCGTCGTCTACTGCCTCATACTCGCGCTCGCGAGCAGCGTTGGCGCGGTCTTCTGGGCGCAGGTCCCGCGAGCGGTCGCCATCGGTCTCGTCACCTATCTCGGAATCAGCTTCCTCCACTCGCTGATGCCGCACCGCGCCGGCGCCGCCGCGGCGCTATTCTCGAACGCAGGGCAAATCGGTTCGGTCCTCGCCGCTCTCAGCGTCGGCGGTCTGGCGAAGGCGTTTGGTTACGCGTCCATATTTGCAGTATGCGCGGCTCTCAGCGTTGCGGGTCTCGCACTCGTGTGCTTGACGCCGGCTGCGTCGGATTAGTTACAGGGCAAATCGTGGTGACGCTGGCCCCGGGACAACACCCATGCCGAAACTGAGCGCGGGCATTCTTCTCTTTCGCAGGCGTCCAACGGGCGTGGAGGTGATGCTCGTGCATCCGGGCGGACCATTCTGGGCGAAGAAGGACCTGGGCGCTTGGTCGATCCCCAAGGGCCTCGTCGATGAGGGCGAAGACGTCCTCGCGGCGGCGAAGCGCGAGTTTCAGGAAGAAACCGGCATGCCGATCAAGGGCGAATGTCTCGACCTTGGCGCGCACAAGCAACCGAGCGGCAAGACGATCGTCGCCTGGGCGTGCGAGGGCGACTTCGATCCAGCGTCGCTGAAGAGTAACACCTTCTCGATCGAATGGCCTCCTCGCTCGGGACGAATGGCCGAATTCCCGGAGGTCGACCGGGCCGCATGGTATTCGATCGACGAAGCGATCGCAGAAGATAAACAAGGGCCAAAGCCCGATCATCGCGGCGCTGCAAGCCTCAATGGCTCGATCCGGTGGCCAATAGAGCCGGGGACAGAGCGACCAATCGCGGCTTGCTATCCGCGCCGCGATCCGTGAAACACGCGCCCGAAACCTTTCGTGAACGGATCCTGCATGGCCTTCTGGCTCGACATCGCCGCCTTTCTCGTCAAGGCCCTCATCATCGTCGCCGCGGTTGGCGGTATCGCGGTGCTGATCGCGCGCCTCGCGCGGTCCGGCGAACCCAAGGATGAGGAGATCAAGGTCCGCTCGCTCAACGACCGCTATGACGACATGCGCGACACGATAGACTGGGCGCTGCTCGACAAACGAGAGCGCAAGGCGCTCGCCAAGACCCGCAAGAAAGAGGCTAAAGCCGCCGCCAAGTCGCGCCACGGGCAGCGAGCCGGGCAAGCGCATCTATGTCCTCTCCTTCAAGGGCGACTTACGCGCAAGCGCGGTGAAGCGGCTCGGGGCGGAGATCGACGCCATCCTCATCGCCGCGCGACCCGCGACCGACGAAGCGGTGATCCGGATCGAAAGCCCTGGCGGCACGGTGACCGGCTATGGCCTTGCAGCCGCCGAGATTCTGCGCCTGCGCGAACGCAAGATCAAAGTCACCGCCTCGGTCGATCAGGTTGCGGCGAGCGGCGGCTACATGATGGCTTGCGCGGCGGATCGCATCGTCGCCGCGCCGTTCGCGATCGTCGGCTCGATCGGCGTCGTCGCGCCGGTGCCGAACCTCCATCGGCTGCTCAAGAAGAACGAGATCGATTTCGAGGAGATAACGGCAGGCGAGTTCAAGCGCACCGTCTCCGTCTTGGGCGAGATCACGCCCGCGGGGCGCGAACATTTCCGCGAGAAACTCGACACGACCCACGAAGCGTTCAAGGCCCATGTCGCTCAGTGCCGCCCCAACGTGGACATCGCCCGCGTCGCCAACGGCGACTATTGGTTGGCGCGGGAAGGCGCTGGCGCTGGGCCTGGTCGACGAGATCTCGACCGGAGACGACCTGCTGTTCCGCGCCCGCGACAGCGCGCGCCTCTACGAAGTCTCGACCGAAGCGCGCAAGACCCTGCTGCAGCAGCTCCTGAGCGGCTTTGGAACGGCGGCGCAGAAGGCGGCGGATGTGGTCATCGCGAAGCTCGCTGCACGCTGATCGGCGCCGTCACTTGAGCTCGTAGCAATTGACGATCGTGCGCGGATTGCGCGTTACGTCGTAGAGAACGCCGCACTGGACAAGCGCATTCGTGCCCTGGTGCCGAAACAGCATGAGCGAGGTGCGGTTGTCGTAGCCGCTCGCATAGCCGGCGATCTCCCACCCTTGCGCGAGCAACTGGCCGATCGTCAGAGGCGTCTCGGCTGCCGCCAAGCTGGACGCCGCCAGCATCGCCGCGAGGCAAAGCCCTAAACGCATACGAAGATCTCCAAATGCGCCCGCCCCGCCCTGCCCTTTTTAGGCGCTCGCTGCGGCTCGCTCAAACTCGCGCGGCCTGGCGGCGCCTGCGCGGCGCAGCCGCGTTCGCGCCTTGCCTCCCCTGCCCCGCCCTGTTATGCCCGCCGCAACCTCCGAACAATTCAGGAATGCCCATGGCCGCGCGCCAGTTCATCTATCACATGCGAGGTCTCTCCAAGACCTATCCGGCCGGCAAGAAGGTCCTCGATAACGTCAATCTCTCTTTCTACCCGGACGCGAAAATCGGCGTCCTGGGCGTCAACGGCTCGGGCAAGTCGACGCTGATGCGCATCATGGCCGGCCTCGACACCGAGTTCATCGGCGAGGGCTTCGTCGCCGAGGGCGCGAGGGTCGGCTACCTGCCGCAGGAGCCTGACCTCGACCCCGCGCTCGACGTGAAGGGCAACGCCATGCTCGGCGTGAAGGACAAGCAGGCGATCCTCGACCAGTACAACGAGCTCGCCATGAACTACTCCGACGAGACCGCCGATGAGATGACGCGTCTCCAGGACGAGATCGAGGCCAAGGGCTTGTGGGATCTCGAGAGCCAGGTCGAGCAGGCGATGGACGCGCTTGGCTGCCCGCCCGACGATGCCGACGTAACGAAGCTCTCCGGCGGCGAGCGCCGCCGCGTCGCGCTCTGCCGCCTGCTTGCTCGAGAAGCCCGAGCTGTTGCTGCTCGACGAGCCGACCAACCATCTCGACGCCGAAACCGTGAATTGGCTCGAGGGCCACTTGCGCGCGTATCCGGGCGCGATCCTCATCGTGACCCACGACCGCTATTTCCTCGACAACGTGACAAGCTGGATTCTCGAGCTCGATCGCGGCCGCGGCATTCCTTACGAAGGCAACTACTCCGCCTGGCTCGTGCAGAAGCAGAAGCGGCTCGAGCAGGAAGGCCGCGAGGACGCCTCGCGACAGCGCGCGCTTGCCGAGGAAAGCGAGTGGATCGCCTCATCGCCGCGAGCGCGCCAGACCAAGTCGAAGGCGCGCATCGCGGCTTATGACGAGCTCGTCAGGAAGAGCAACGAGAAGGCGCCGACCGGCGTACAGATCGTCATTCCGGTGGCCGAGCGGTTGGGCCAGAACGTCGTCGACCTCGTCGATCTCAGCAAAGGCTACGGCGACCAGCTCCTCATCGACAAGCTTTCGTTCAAGCTGCCGCCCGGCGGCATCGTCGGCGTCATCGGCGCCGAACGGCGCCGGCAAGACCACGCTGTTCCGCATGATCACCGGCCAGGAGAAGCCCGATTCCGGCGCGATCAAGATCGGCGAGAGCGTTCAGCTTGGCTATGTCGACCAGTCGCGCGACGCGCTCGACGCCAAGAAGAATGTCTGGGAGGAGATCTCCGGCGGCTACGACCTCATCACGCTCGGCAAGCGCGAGATGAACTAGCCGCGCCTATGTCGGCGCCTTCAACTTCAAGGGCGCCGACCAGCAGAAGAAGGTCGGCCAGCTCTCCGGCGGCGAGCGCAACCGCGTGCATCTCGCCAAAATGCTGAAGAGCGGCGCGAACCTGCTCCTGCTCGACGAGCCGACCAACGACCTCGACGTCGACACGTTGCGCGCGCTCGAAGAGGCGCTGCTGGATTTCGCCGGCTGCGCCGTCATCATCAGCCACGACCGCTTCTTCCTCGACCGCATCGCCACCCACATGCTGGCCTTCGAGGGCGACAGCCATGTCGAATGGTTCGAAGGCAATTTCGCCGACTACGAAGAAGACAAGAAGCGCCGCCTCGGCATCGACAGCGTCATCCCGCACCGGCTGAAGTATAAGAAATTTTAGCCGCTGAGCGGCGGCTTTCCGCCGCCCTACCCCACCTTCTCGCTGAGCCACATCTTGATCAGCGACTGGTAGGGCACGTCGCGTTTGTGGGCGGCGATCTTGATCTCCTCCAAAAGGCTGACCGGGAGCCTGAGCGAGATCGCGGTCGTGCTCGGTTGAAGGTTGGGCAGCCGAACGCGCTTGGCGTGGCGCCAATCGAGATCGGCCGTCGAGGCCTCACGTTCCCAATAGGCGCGCTCTTCGACCTCGCTGGCCAAGGCGGCGGGAATCTTACGGGCTTTTTTCATAAGCCAACCTTTCGCGCGCGCTCATGGCGCGCGCTTCATAGACCTCCTCCGCTCGTCGAGCCGTAAGGTCGCCCCTCGACGGCGAGCCACGAGCGTCCTAAGGTCACGATTTAGAAACGTTCTAAATCAAAATCAGACCCCGAACGGCGAGCCAAAGGGATCGGCGAGCCTGACTGCAATGGGGCGAACCGGTCAAAGGAGGAAACATGTGTCACCTGTTTTGCAAGCCAGTCCGCCGGAAAGCTACGCCTTCGAAACGCGTTCCATCCGACTGAACGGTCAGAGCACGAGCATTCGTCTGGAAAAGGTGTTCTGGGAGATCCTTGAGGACATCGCGGCGGCCGAAGGAATGACCGTGCCGCGTTTCATCTCGACGCTGCACCAGGAGATCTTGCTCCTGCGCGGCGAGGTCCCCAATTTCACGTCCCACCTGCGCTGCATCTGCGTCACCGCTCGAACTTCGGCTGAATCCGTCGGAAGAGCGCACGCCGAGGCTGCGTGAAGCCAATCGTGCGCGTAGTAAGCCGATAACACCTGCCCGCTCCCAAGCTCGCTAGCCGTCACGGGGTCCGTCGCGCATGCGGCGACGAGTCGACGCGGG
The DNA here is from genome assembly GCA_963762335.1 of uncultured Alphaproteobacteria bacterium. Classification (GTDB taxonomy): domain Bacteria; phylum Pseudomonadota; class Alphaproteobacteria; order Rhizobiales; family Beijerinckiaceae; genus Roseiarcus. The sequence goes on from CAVXKU010000032.1 coordinate 224,535, forward strand.
GAGACATGGCGAAAGCGATCCACACGATGATCCGCGTGCTGGATGAGGCGCGGTCGCTCGCTTTCTACAAAAGCGCTTTCGGGCTCGATATCGCCGACCGCCTCGACTTCCCCGACTTCACGCTCGTCTATCTCTCGAATTCCGAGACGCCTCACGAAGTCGAGCTGACGATCAACAAGGACCGCACCGAGCCTTACAATCTTGGCGACGGCTACGGCCATGTCGCCTTCGTCGTGCGATGACCTCGACGCGGAACACCGCCGGTTCGAGGCCGAGGGCCTCAAGCCGCGCAAGATCGTCGAGTTCAATAACGACGGAAAGCCGATCGCGCGCTTTTTCTTCGTCGAAGATCCGGACGGCTACAAGATCGAGGTGCTGCAGAAACTCGGCCGCTTCAAATAGCCGCCGTAGCTCAACAAACCGCACAAACAAAAACAGGAGGAAACACACATGACGGCCACCGAAACCAAGCCCGCGACGGCCGGCCTGTCCCGACGCGGATTTTTGCAACGATCGGCGGGCGGTTTCGCAGCCGCGATCGCCATCACTTCGACCGGCGCGCTGCTCAACGTCTCCGAAGCGTGGGCGCTCGACGTCAAGGGCCTGAAGCCCGAAACGATGAAGACCCTCATCCTCGTCGCGCGCGACATCTACCCGCACGACAAGGTCGCCGACCGCTATCTACGCGATCGCGATGAAAGGCTACGACGACAAGGCCGCGGGCAATCCCGCGATGAAAGCGCAGATCGAGGGCTTCGTCGCCGCGCTCGACGGGGCCGCGGGAGAAGGAGGCTATGTCGGGCGCCCCTGGGAAGCCGACCGTGTCGCAATCCTCAAGAACCAGAGCGCGGATCCCATGTTCGAGACGATCCGCTCAGGCCTCGTCGTGTCGCTCTACAACCAGAAGGAGATCTGGCCGATCTTCGGATACGAGGGCGAGTCCTTCTCCAAGGGCGGCTACATCGAGCGCGGCTTCGACGACATCAGCTGGCTCTGACAGCAAAAACAAAAGCCCCAATCACGCGAGGAAACGAACATGGCAGCGAAATTCGATCAGAACGACGACAGCGTCGTCGTCATCGTGGGATCGGGCGCGGGCGGCGGAACGCTTGGCAACGAACTGGCGCAAAAGGGCGTCAAAGTCGTGGTGCTGGAAGCGGGCAAGCGCATCGAATACGAGGATTTCATCAACGACGAATGGCCGAGCTTCACCCAGCTCGCATGGACGGATATGCGCACGACCTCCGGCAGCTGGCGGGTTCACAAGAACTTCCCCAACCTGCCGGCCTGGATCGTCAAGTCCGTCGGCGGAACGACGACCCACTGGGCGGGCGCGTCGCTGCGCTTTCAGGAGCACGAGTTCAAGGAGGCGTCGATCTACGGCCACGTTCCCGGCGCCAATCTTCTCGACTGGCCGATCACCCTCGCCGATCTCGAGCCCTATTACGCCAAGGCCGAGGACAAGATGCGCGTCACCCGCACGGGCGACCGGCCTGGCCTGCCGGGCAGCAACAATTTCAAGGTCTTCGAGGCGGGCGCCGAAGAAGCTCGGCTACAAAGAGTCCACACCGGACGGATGGCGATCAACTCGACGCCGCGGCGACGGCCGCGTCGCCTGCCACCAGACCGGCTTCTGCTTCCAGGGCTGCAAGTGGGGAGCGAAATGGTCGACGCTCTACACCGAGATCCCGAAGGGCGAGGCGACCGGCAATATGGAGGTTCGCCCGGACTCGCATGTCGCGCAGATCGAGCACGATTCCTCGGGCAAGGTGACCGGCGTCACCTATTTCGACGCGGACGGCAAGCTGCAGCGGCAGAAGGCGCGCATCGTCGCGGTCGCGGGCAATTCGCTCGAAAGCCCGCGTCTCCTGCTCAACTCGGCCTCGTCGAAATTTCCGGACGGACTCGCCAATTCCTCGGGCCAGGTCGGCCGCAACTACATGCGTCACACGACCGGATCGGTCTACGCCATCTTCGAGCAGCCGGTGCATATGTACCGGGGCACGACGATGGCCGGCATCATGCGGGACGAGGCGCGAAACGATCCGAGCCGCGGCTTCGTCGGCGGCTACGAATTGGAGACGCTTTCGCTCGGCCTTCCGTTCATGGCGGCCTTCCTCAACCCCGGCGCCTGGGGCCGCGAATTCACCACCGCGATCGACGGCTATTCGAATATGGCCGGCATGTGGATCGTCGGCGAGGACATGCCGCAGGAAACAAACCGGATCACGCTCAGCGACCAGAAAGACAAGTGGGGCCTGCCTGTCGTGGACGTGCATTTCGACGACCATCCGAACGACGTCGCGATGCGGAACCACGCCTTTGCACAAGGCAAGGCGATGTATGAGGCGGTCGGCGCGACGCGGACCTTCCCGACGCCGCCCTATCCCTCGACCCACAATCTCGGCACGAACCGGATGAGCGCCAACGCGCGCGACGGCGTGGTGAACGGTCACGGCCAGACGCACGACATCAAGAACTTGTTCGTCTCGGACGGCAGCCAGTTCACGACCGGCGGGGCCGAGAACCCGACACTGACGATCGTGACCCTGGCTATCCGTCAGGCCGACTATATCGCCGACCAGATGAAGTCGAACGCGATCTGAGAGGCATGACCGTGAGAAGGAGATGCGCGGCACTCGCCGCGCAGTCGCGACTTCTCGCATTAGCCCAGATCGGCGAGCGCGACCCCCTGCCGCCGCGCGGCGTCGGCGAAGTCGCGCGTCAAACGTCGCCAGCGTGGCTCCGGCGTTCTTGGCGCTCGCCAGATGCAGCGCGTCCGGAGCCGCGAGCTTGGTCGAGAAATCGCGGACAAGGCGCTCGGCCAGCAGAAATCGCTTGCGGCGTGGCTCAGCCGTTCGCAATTGGCGCGCATGGCGTCGAAGTCCAGAAGAGCGCTCTCGACCTCGCTCTGCGTTAGCCGTGCGACCCGCAGATGGCGCGACAGCACAGCGTTCACCTCAAGATCGGCGAAATCGCTGACAACGACCGTGGCGCTGAGACCGGAATACCAAAGCGCTCGCCTTCTCCGTATGCGCGTCGGCGATAAGAAGCGGAAGGAGAACGGAAGCGTCGAAATAGATCAATCGCGTTCGCCGTCTCGCATTCGGCGAATAATGTCGACGGCGTTCTCGCCGAGACTCGGCCGGGATTTGGCGCGCTCCACAATTTTCGCGACAAGCTCATGGCTCGGCTGCCGATGCGGGCGCTCGGCGGTTGAGCGCAAATGGGCGACAACCTTGCCATGTCTTGTTATGGCGACGTCCTCGCCCTCCTCGGCTTGGCGGACAAGCTGGAGAGCTGGTCTTTTGCTTCCGCGATGGAATACGTGGCCATTCGACGTCTCTCAGGTATTCTGGCTACCGATGGCCAGAATATCGCAGGGGTCGAAACAGAGCAAGGCGCAAGCTCGCGTTACGAATGCGGCCGAAGCTCCGGCGCTCGACGGCTGAAGGTCAAGCTGTGACACCATTCTCGTTCCGCGCCATGGCGCATAGACGCCCCTGCCTTGCGCCTTGCCTCGCGGTTAAAGGGTCCCTCGGATGATCGTCGTCTTTGACATCGGCAACGTTCTGTTGCGCTGGAATCCGCGCAATCTGTATCGCAAGGTTTTTGATGACGAAGTACGCATGGAGCGTTTCCTCACGACCGCGCTCGACATGGACTTTGTTTCGCACACAGACCTCGCCGAGGACTTCGCCGGCGCTCTTGAGACGAGGGCCGAAAGCTTCCCTGAATTCGTTGAGGAATTGAGGATGTTCCGCGAGCGCTGGATTGAAACGCTCGACGGGCCGATCGAGGAAAACGTCGCGTTGCTCCGGCGACTGCGCGCGTCCGGCAGGCCTGTCTATGCTCTGAGTAATTTCGCCCGCGAAACATTCGCGCTCGCCGAACGCGACTATGACTTCTTGGGTGAATTCGACCACCGCGTCATTTCGGGCCATGTCGGCGTCGTCAAGCCGGACCCGCGCATCTACGAAATCCTGTTCGAGCGCGTCGGGCGACGACCAAGCGAACTGTTGTTCATCGACGACTCGATCGCCAATGTGCATGCTGCCGAAGGGCTGGGCATGTCAGCAATCCACTTCCGCCCAGGCGTCGACCTGGAGAGCGAGTTCGTGGCGCGCGGCGCCCTGCCTTAAAAAGCTCGGAAGCGGTCAGGGAGCGCACGCCGTCCACGGCGGTAAGGCGCCCTTGCCAGCACGAGACGTCAAGCGTTTCGGCGTCTCGCATTCCGAAGGCCAAGACGACTCGAACAATTTGTTGACTTTCAGGATAGTTCAAGACTATAATTCTATTTGTCAGAATTACAAAGACTAAGTTCGTTAGCCGCACTCATGGTCTTCGAAAAGTTGCGCAAAGGAGCACCTAACCCGTTGATAATAAAAACTCGCGCACAAAAGTGCGTCGATGAAGTCTTCCCTTGGTTCCCCTCGCCAAACGCCTCCACGTCTTCGCCTCTGGTCCGGATCGCGCGCCACGTTAACGCGACCATGGCGCTTCATGCGCCACCTCGATGCCATACTTCACGATGGCCTCGGCGACGGTCTCCTGGCTCACGCTTCCCTCCGCTGCGAGCGCGGCAAGCGCTGCGACGGCGATATGACCGGCGTCGACCTCAAAAAAGCTGCGAAGCGCCGCACGCGTGTCGCTGCGGCCAAACCCGTCGGTGCCGAGCGCGGTGAATGGCGCCTCGACATAGGCTGCGATCAATTGCGGATAGGCGCGCACATAATCCGTTGCGGCGATGATGGGACTTGGCCCCGGAAGACAGCGGGCGACGTGGCTCGTCTCGTGCGGCGAGAGCGGGTTCAGCCGGTTTCGCCGCTCGACCTCACGCGCGTCGCGCGCAAGCTCGGAGAAGCTGGTCGCGCTCCACACTTCCGAAGCGACGCCCCAGTCCGCCTCGAGCCGGCGGGCGGCCTCCAGCACTTGCGGCAGAATTGCGCCCGAGCCGAGGAGCCGGACGCGAGCGGACGATCCCTCAGGGGCGCGCGCCTCGACGCGGTACAAGCCCTTGATGATGTCGTCTTCGACGCCTTCCGGCATCGAGGGCTGCGCGTAATTCTCGTTCATGGCGGTGACGTAGTAGAACTCGTCCTTCCCCTCCTCCATCATCGCGCGCGCGCCATGGTCGAAGATGACGGCCACTTCATAGGCGAAGGCGGGATCATAGGCGCGGCAGTTGGGAATGGTCGCCGCGATCACATGGCTCGATCCATCCTGGTGCTGAAGCCCTTCGCCGCCGAGCGTTGTTCGTCCGGCGGTTGCGCCGATGAGGAAGCCGCGCGACTCGCTGGTCGGCGGCGGCCCAGATCAGGTCGCCGACCCGCTGGAACCCGAACATCGAATAGAAAATATAGAAGGGAAGCATCGCGACGTTGTGGACGCTGTAGGACGTGGCGGCGGAAACCCAGGACGAGATCGCGCCAGCCTCAGTGATGCCCTCTTCCAGCAATTGTCCGTCGCGCGCTTCGCGATAGTAGAGCATGGAGCCCGCGTCTTCGGGTTCGTACAGCTGACCATGCGGCGAATAGATGCCAACCTGTCGAAACAGATTCGCCATGCCGAACGTGCGCGCCTCGTCCGCAACGATGGGCACGATTCGCGGGCCGAGCGTCTTGTCCTTCAGGAGATTGCTGAAGAGCCGGACGGCGGCCATGGTCGTGGACATCTCCTTGCCCTCGGCCTCGAAGAGCGAATTCCGCGTAAGCCTTGAGCGGAGGCACGGCCACGCTTTCAGCGCTCCTGCGCCGCGCGGGCAGATAACCGCCAAGAGCCTCGCGGCGCGCGCGAAGATAGCGAAGCTCGGCGCTGTTTTCGGCGGGCTTGTAAAATTCGAGCGCGGCCGTCTGTTCGTCGGTGAGCGGAAGGGCGAAGCGGTCGCGGAAAGCGATAAGCGCGTCGATATCGAGCTTCTTGGCCTGATGCGAGGTCATGCGGGATTCGCCCGCGCCGCCCATGCCGAAACCCTTCTTGGTCTTGGCGAGGATAACGGTCGGCTTGTCCTTGGTCGCTCGCGCCAATTCGAAGGCGGCGAAGAGCTTGCGAAGATCGTGGCCGCCACGCTTGAGCCCGTCGATGTCGCCATCCGACATATGCGCGACAAGGTCGTGCACTTCTGGGTCTTCGTCAAAGAAGTGAAGGAGATTGTAGCCGCCGTCTCTCGCGCCCAGCGTCTGATACTTGCCATCGACCGTGGCGGCGAACCGGCGAAGCAGCGCATGCTTCTTGTCGCGCGCGAACAGAGCGTCCCATTCCGAGCCCCACAGGACCTTGATGACGTTCCAGCCCGCGCCACGGAACAGGCTCTCCAGTTCCGGAATGATCTGCCCGTTGCCGCGCACCGGCCCGTCGAGGCGCTGGAGATTGCAGTTGATGACGAAGGTCAGATTGTCGAGCCCTTCGCGCGCCGCAAGCGAAAGGCCCGCAATCGATTCCGGCTCGTCCATCTCGCCGTCGCCGAAGACGCCCCAGACATGTCGCGTCTCTGTGTTGGCGAGACCACGATGTTGCAGATAGCGGAGAAAACGAGCCTGATAGATCGCCGTGATCGGACCGATGCCCATCGAGCCGGTCGGCGTCTGCCAGAAATCGGGCATGAGCCAGGGATGGGGATAGGAGCTCAAACCCCCGCCGCTGACCTCCTGGCGGTATCGCTTCAGCTGCTCTTCCGACAGCCTCCCTTCGAGAAAGGCGCGCGCGTAAACGCCCGGCGCCGAATGCGGTTGGAAGAAGACAAGGTCGCCGTCGTCAGCGCCTGTGTCGGCGTGAAAGAAGTGATTGAAGCCAATCTCAAAAATCTCGGCGGCGGAGGCGTAGCTCGCGATGTGGCCGCCGAGATCGCCATAGGCCTTGTTCGCGCGAATGACCATGGCGAGCGCGTTCCAGCGGATGATGGCCGTGATCCGCTCCTCCATGGCGATATCGCCTGGAAAAGGAGGTTGCCGTTCGAGCGGGATGGAATTGCGGTAAGGCAGGTAGGGAGCGAGATCCGTTCCGACGCCGAGCTCCTTGGCCTTGCGGTCGAGGGCCGACAGAAGGAACTCGGCCCGGTCCTCTCCCGGCAGCTCGGACAACCGACTCAAGCGCAGCCAGCCATTCGGCCGTCTCATCCGGATCGGTGTCTCCAGGGCGGTTTGCTTGCGCGACTTTTGCGAAGTTCATGGGGTCGGACCAAATCTCGACGACGCTGCCTCAGGTTAAGGCGCGGCGCACGGCAGACGGCGCCAAAGATGGCTTGATCTGCAGAAAAATCAGCTCAAAATGCTGCTAGACCTCGTATCGAAGGCATAATCTGCTGAAAAAGGCTCTCGATCCAACAGACATCCGGATCCTCACCGAAATCCAGGAGGACGCCAGCCTCACGAATGTCGCGCTCGCCGAACGAGTCGGCTTGTCGCCCTCGCCATGTCTGGCTCGCGTCAGAGCGCTTGAGGAGGCAGGCGTCATCGCCCGGCGCGTGACCCTTCTCGACGCCGCCAAGCTCGGTCCGAGCCTGAGCGTCTTCATTCAAGTGACCCTGGAAAAACAGATCGAGGAGATGCTGGAGAGCTTCGAGCAGTCCATCAAACGCTTTCCAGAAGTGATGGAATGTTACCTGATGACGGGCGACTCGGATTATCTTCTGCGCGTGGTTGTTCGCGACACCATCGAACTCCAGCATTTCATCATCGAACGGCTGACGAAAGCGCGCGGCGTCGCCAACATCCGATCGAGCTTCGCCCTCAAGCAGGTCAAATACAAGACTGCGCTTCCGGAGAGCGTACTCATCGGGGCGGCGCGCCCGCCTGATTGGCTTTTGTTCGTGACCTCAAGCGGTCCGCTTTGGAATCAACATCAGCTCGGGGAAAAATAAGCTCGGGCCAGACGATTAACGATTCAGTCGGTTAGTGGCGCGCCGGAGAGGATGAAACTTGGCACCGTTATGTCATTGTAATCGCTATAAATTCCTAAGTCTGCTAATCGTTCACTTCGACGCTACGATGTTTGCCGTGTTTCTCAATGACTGCCTCGGCGGGAATCACGGCAAGTATTTCGACTACTCACTGCTCCTGCGGTCGCCTTCTGCTGGCGTAGAGGAGCCATCCCAGCCGAGCGGGGTTTCTCTTCATCCGCCAAGAAAGCCGCGGTCAAGGCTCAGAAAAAGGGTCTGCTAAGAAAAAGGTTGTGGCCAAGCGAAGCCCAAGAAAAGCGGCCGTCAAAAAAATCTCTATTGCTGGACGGGGAACTCCATACTTGCTCACTGAAGCTTCCCGAAGGGCTGCTGCCGCCGTCGTTCCGAGGACTGGGCCAAACAGTCATCGTGACGGTGATGTCGATCCATCTCCGTGCGCAGGCGCTCGAACTCGGTTTCGATTTCTTCTGTCGAACGGCAGTTCTGGTAGATCGAGACGATGCGCTTCTCGAACTCGACGCCGACTCGATTGCGCCGAGCACCTCGTCGCTTGCGCCGAACACGCCGGAGAAGAGCTTGAATTTCTCGGCGAGCAGCTCATAGACGCGCTGGTCGGCGGCGTTGTTCTTGTTGAGGAAGTTGACCACGACCACGTCGTAGCGCTGGCCGTAGCGGTGGCAGCGACCGATGCGCTGCTCGATGCGCTGCGGGTTCCACGGCAGGTCGTAGTTGACCACCATGGAGCAGAACTGAAGGTTGATGCCCTCGGCCGCGGCCTCGGTCGCGATCATGATCGCGGCTTTCTCGCGGAAGTATTCGACGAGGGCGGCGCGCATGTCGGCGGTGCGCGAGCCGGTGACGCGGTCGGTTCCCTTATGGCGCTCGACCCACGCCTCATAGATTGCCTTGGATTGCGCGTCGGAGTTCGAGCCGTTGAAGAGGACGAGCTTGCCGTCGTAGCCGTTCTCGCAGAGAGAAGCCGGACGAGATATTCCTGCGTGCGGCGTGACTCGGTGAAGATGATCGCCTTTTCGGCGCTGCCCAGCTCCGTGGCCTTCGCGAAACCGGCGCGCAAGGCGCTGAGGAGCGCCTGTCCCTTGGCGTTTTCGGAGATCGAGACGGCAAGATCGCGGAAGCCGCGAAGGTCGGCGATCTCGCGCTCGATGTTCGCGATGTCGTCCTCGGTCAGAAGCTCGGGTTCGGCCTCGTCCTCTTCCCACTCGTCGGCGATCTCGCTCGAACTCCTCGTAGTCCTCGGCGATTTCCTCTTCGAGCTTCTCGCGAAGATTCTTGTCCTCGCGAAGCTGGCGTTCCAGCTTCCGCGCGAGCGAATCGAGCGCGCCGGCGATGGCGAATGTCGATGACGCAAGCAGCTTGCGCATGATGAGCGTCATCAGCGTCCGCTGGCTGGACGGCAGCGCCTGCAACGATGGCCGCCGCAGATAGTCGGACACCATGTCGTAGAGCGCCTGCTCCTGCTTGCGTCGGCACGAACTCCTGCGTGATCGGAATGCGGTTCGTGTAGCGGATATATTCCAGCACCTGCCGCCGAAGCGTCCGGTGACAGACAGGCTTCAGCCGCTCTTTCAGCTCGTCGAACTGAGCTGTCGTCGGTCAGCCGCGCATATTGGGCGCGAAAGCTCTTGGCGTCGCCGAAGGCGTAGTCGTCGATCGAGGCTGACGAGCCCGTAGAGCTCCATCAGCGAGTTCTGGAGCGGCGTTGCCGTCAGCAGCACCTTGGGCGCGTTCGCGAGCGCTCCCTTGAGCGCCTTGCCGATCCGGTTGTCGGGCCGATAGACGTTGCGCAGCCGGTGCGCCTCGTCGATGACGACGAGATCCCACGGGATGACCATCAGCTCGTCGGCATTGCGCGCGGCGAACTGGAAGGAGCAGATGACGAGCGACTTCTGCTCGAACGGGCGGCGCGCGCCGTCCTTCTTCATCTTGTTGTAGTTGCGGGCCTCAAGGATCATGGTCGGAAGGAAGAATTTCTCCTCGATCTCCTGCGACCACTGCTTGCGGAGGTTGGCGGGCGTGATGACGAGGATGCGCCGCTTGCCCTCCGTCCATTTCTGGGCGAGCACCAGGCCGGCCTCGATGGTTTTGCCGAGGCCGACTTCGTCGGCGAGGATCGCGCCTTTGGAGAGCGGCGACTTGAACGCGAACAGCGCCGCCTCGACCTGATGCGGATTGAGATCGACCTGCGCATCGAGCAAGGCACCAGCCAGCTTCTCGGAGTCAGCGACGGAACGCCGCCGGGTAAGCTCATGAGCGAATAGCTTGGCGTGGTATTCGGTGGTCAGTTTCGCCCCCTCGGCTTCATATAATCTTTTTTGTTGATGCGCCGTTACCGCGATCCCAACCGCGACCCTCGGCGCGCCGCTGAAGGTATCGCCAAGTTCGAACGGAATAGCCCGCCTATCTCGCGAGAAATTCGATCCGCGCAATGGCGCAAGATCTACCCACGGACGCGCGAGCGCTAAGTGCGGCACGACGATTGAGTATCTACGGCACGGAGTTTCGCCTTCGAACCGATCTCAATTCAACCGTGCAAACGGACCATAAGATATGTACCAAAATATAGCGCACTTTGCATCCGCTAATTCGTGGAGGCGGCCTCGCATCGAAGCGCCATGAGCCACTAACCAGAACCCGGGGAGTGGCGGAGCCGGCATAGTTCGGCTAATCGGCGCGCTCACTCCTCAAGTTATACGCCTTCGCGTATATGAGAATTTAGATACGCGAGTGCGTATATAAGAAAATTAGTCGCTTTCGCGTATATTGACTATTTATACGCTTTCGCGTATATTAATATGCGGAGGCTACCATGACCGAACAGATTGCCCGCACAGAAAAGCAGCTTGGCGCTATCCTGCGCCGCGCCCGCAAACAGGCCGGACGGACGCAAGGCGCTGTAGGGCGAGCAAATCCACCTGCGGCAAGGCACGCTCTCACGGCTGGAAGCCGGAGAACCTGCCGTGCAGTTGCACACCCTGATGGAAGCCCTCTCCGCCCTCAACCTCGAACTGGTCGTCAGGCCGCGCAGCCAGGGCAGCGCCGCTGACATCGAGGACCTGTTCTGATGGGACGGAAGCGGGCGCACGTCCCTCTGAATGTTTTCCTGAATGGCCGTCTTGTTGGCGTGCTGCGGCGGGAGGCTACAGGCGCGATCGACTTCCGGTATGAAGCCGACTGGCTCGCGTGGGACATCGACCTTCCCGATTTCGCTGTCGCTGCCACTGCGCGAGGATCGCTATATCGGTACGCCGGTCATCAATGTCTTCGACAACCTGCTGCCCGACAGCGATCCGATCAGAAGGCGTGTCGCGGAACGCGTTGGCGCGGAGGGCACGGATGCCTACAGCCTGCTGACCGCCCTCGGCCATGACTGTGTTGGCGCGCTCCAGTTTCTGCCGGACGGCATCGATCCCGGTCCCGTCGGCAGCGCCGACGGCAAAGCGGTCTCTGAGGAAGACATCGCGGACATCATCAAGAACCTCGCATCGGCCCCGCTGGGCATGGAGCGAGGATGTAGACTTCCGGATCTCGATCGCAGGCGCACAGGAAAAAACCGCACTGCTGCGCAAGGACGGCCGGTGGTTCAAACCCACGGGCACCACCGCCACTACGCATATCCTGAAACCGCAAATCGGCACGCTGCCGAACGGCGTCGACCTGTCGAACAGCGTCGAAAACGAATATCTCTGCCTGAAGCTGCTCGCCGCTCTCGGCGTGCCGACTGCCACCGCTGAGATTGCGGATTTCGGCGACCGTCGCACGTTGGTCGTCGAACGCTTCGATCGCCTCTGGACAAAGGACGGTCGCCTGCTGCGGCGGCCACAGGAAGATACATGCCAGGCGCTGTCGATTCCATCGACCAGGAAATACCAGTCCGATGGCGGGCCGGGGGTGCGCGATATTGTGGAGCTTCTGAAGGGCAGCGACCGGCCCATCGAGGATATCGCTGCGTTCCTGCGAGCCAATATCGTGTTCTGGTTGATCGGCGCGACGGACGGCCACGCGAAGAATTTCAGCGTCTTTCTGGGGCCGGGCGGACGGTTTTCAATGACGCCGCTCTACGATGTCCTGACGGCGCAACCGAGCCTCGACGCCAACCAGATCCGACGCAACAAATTCAAGCTCGCGATGTCGGTTGGCACAAGCCACCATTACGCGATTGCCGAGATCATGCCGCGCCATTTTATGCAAACCGCGGGGAATTCGGGCGTCGCAAATTCGCTCGTTCAAGCGATCCTCGACGATCTCGCCGCTCGCGCTCTCAAGACGATCGACGCCGTCATCGAAACCTTGCCTGCTGGGTTTCCGGGGGCGGTCGCGGACTCCGTAAGACGCGGGGTGTCTCAGAGACTTCGGCTGCTCGACGCCAGCACTACGGCTGAAGATACCGCCCTTCAATAGCCGCTTCACTGCTCATCGCGATCGACCGAACCTTGGTCTGTCAGGCCAGCCCGAGCGCTTCGTCGCAAACGCGGTTTCAAAAGCTATCGTCCCTCATCGTCCGGTTCCGTTCTTTCAGCCGTTTCTGGCACCGGTCTGTCTGGCAAGCGTGAAGCTCCTCCTCTCACGTTGCGGCCCCTGCGGGGTGCTTTGTGGACCGTCGCCTTTCCAACGCCCGTAAACGCAACCACGGACGAAAGGAACGACGATATGAAACCGACCAGGTTCACGAACGAAGCAGAGCTGAAGGCGCTGTTCGACCATGCGGTCCGCGCGATCGGCTTCTATGAAGCTCAGCGCAAGGAAGCCCTCATGGCTCTTGAAAGCCTCCGGCGGGCGTTGAACAACCGCCCTCCGAAACCGCCGACGCCGTAACGGTGCCGCGCTACGAGCCGCCTCGGTTAACCCGGGGCGGCTTTGGTCGGGGAGACGGATTCGCCACAAACTCGCCACAAGCCAGCGCGGCCCAATTCAGAGAATGGCGGATTTCTGCGGGTTACAGAGGACCGGTATTTTGTGGCAAAACCGCTGATTTTTGCAGTATTACGAAAATTACTGTCCAATAACCTATTGATTTACTTAGTGGAGCGGGTGAAGGGAATCGAACCCTCATAGCCAGCTTGGAAGGCTGATTAAAACTCTTCATTTACAATACACTAACTTGCATAAGCCACAAACCTGCCACAGGAATTTAATTCAATAGATCTTTTGCAATTTCTTCGACCGTATTCTTGTGTGCATCTGGCCGCTCTTTCATAAGACGTCCATAGGTGTTGTACGTAATCTTGATGTCGGCGTGGCCCATGAAAGATTGGATGTATTTCGCGTCCTTATTTTTCTCGATTAGCTTACTCGCCTGATAGTGCCGGAGGCAATAGGGAGAGTATTTCGGCTTTATGGCCTTTTCGCCTTCTACATTTTCCGTGACGAACAAGCCTGCCTCCAGCATGAGAGGTTTCCAGGCGTTCGCCGCGAAGTTATTAAGCGCCAGGGGCTTGCCGCTTGCAGTAGGAAAAACCAGGTCATCAGGCCCCTTCGGGCACTTGGCACGCCACTCGAAGATCATGTCTGTGACAAGCCGAGGAATGTACAGCGTTCGGCGTCCGGCCCTGGATTTGACCGGCCCTATGATGCCCGTCTTGTCGGCCCTCTGCCGCACGGAGATCTCCCCGTCGGCGACGTTCGCCCAGGAGAGTCCTCTGTATTCGGACGGCGCATGCCAGAAAACGTGGCGAGATAGATCATCGGCCGATAGCGTGCCCAACACTCAGCCATGTAGTCGTTCTTCGATTGCAGGACTGAGGTCGCAGCGAGAAGCTTCTTAACTTCGGTGTCGGAAGGAATCTCGACCTCATCGTCCTCCGCCTCGTACCGACCATCGCTGCGAATGGTTATGCCAGCGGCTGGATCGTCATTGCGATGCCCCTCGCGCTGCATTTCAATGAGCACAGAGTGGAACGAGGACAAAGTACGGCGCGCCAGATCCCGGGTCTTATTCTCCAAAAGCCAGTTCCGAAATTTGACGATATCGGGCGGCTCAAGTTCCGGGAGGGACTTCGTCCATGTGTACTCTTGCATCACGCCTGCGCGTCGGCGGTACTCTTTCAGGGTTTCAGGTTCGACGGTCTCGCGACCATCCCGGCCGATCTTCTCACAAATCTCAAGCCACCGGTCGACAGCATAGGTCACTTCGAGTGTCGAGGATGAATGCCTAAGGCTTCCAAGGTTCTCGGTGAAGGAACGTGCTTCCTTCAACGTCTCGAATGTAGCGTAGGCGTAGCCTGTTTTCGACGCTTTCGATGCGTAACGGACTTGGTACGTGGCACCCTTCGCGCCGCTTCTTTTTCTGATGTCTGACATCGCTTATACATAGCAAAATTGCGTTTATCTGGATCAATTGTAATCGCTCAAAGATCGCAGTTTCGCTCTGCCTCCACTTGTCGGTTGAAATAAGCGCTCAGCAACGAGTTGCGTTCGATCTTCAGACGCCCTTCGATCGGGTCGAGGAAGAACGGAAGCTTGCGCTTACCGTGGGCGTCGAGATCTGCGGCTCGCTTCATCTGGCGAGGAGACAGGATGACGTTGAGTTCGGCGAGAAGCGCCCTTGCTTCTTCGAGATCGAGATACTGTGGATGATGGTCTTTCATACGGCCTCACTTTCCCTGCTCGACGGCCGCCTCCTCCATCATCCTGTGCCCAAGTCGTCGACCATGTTTCCATAGTACAATTGTAGCACATTCCCCGCTCGCTTCACTTTTGGACTACCGCGGCTCGAACGGATCGCGCTCGCGACTGCGTCCGTTTCGACCCGAGGGTCGTCGCGCGTGCGATAGGAACCGTCCGCGCGCCGCTCTGCCGCCGAGCGCCGCGCACGCCAGTTCTTGTTCTCTCCTGCGTCCTGCTTGCCGTCTTTGGGGACCGTGGCCGGACTGCATCGGATTCGCTTTCTCGGCTGGAACATTCTCCGGTCGGGGGCGATGACTTCTTTCCACCGTCGCGTCCTGCGAAGCCGTGCGCAGAAAATCCTCGCGCGCGGAAACGCTGTGCTTCGAGGCGTCACGCATGGGCTCGGGCATGGCGAACTCGCGTTTGAAATCTGCCCAGGTCTTCTGCCGTTCGGCAGCCACCTTCTTCCATTCAGCGCGCTCGGCCGCGATCTCCTTTGCGTGACGCTCGACCATGGCACGGCGGGATCTACGGTACGCCGGCAGACGGACCATATGCGTACGCTGCACCGCGACGAGATGCAGAGCTTCAGGGAAAACGAGGACACGGCCATCGCGATACATGGCCGCCAGATCCAGAGCATCGATGAGCGAGAGAAAGAAGCGCTGGAAGCGCTTGCCTGAGGAAATCTAACGCAGAAGACGACACCATGCCTGCCGCGCTCAAGCCAGAACCGACCGAAGCGCCCCTGCGCGCCGCGCTGTACTTCCGCGTCTCGACCGGGCGGCAGGCGGAATCGGACTTGTCGATCCCCGACCAGCGGCGGCAGGCGCTCGCCTATTGCGCCGCCCGCGGCTGGGATGTCGCCATAGAATTCGTCGAGCCCGGCATGAGCGGCACGGACGATCGCCGCCCGGAATTGCAGCGCCTGCTCGACATGGCGACCGCGGGCGGCGCGCCGTTCGATGTCGTTCTCGTCCATTCCTTCAGCCGGTTCGCGCGCGATCATTTCGCGCTGGAGATGCATGTGCGCCGCCTGCGCAAGGCTGGCGTCCGGCTCGTCAGCATCACGCAGGATCTCGGCGAAGATCCGATGAGCGTGATGGTGCGGCAGGTCTTCGCGCTCTTCGACGAATACCAGTCGAAAGAAAACGCCAAGCACACGCTGCGCGCCATGCAGGAAAACGCCCGGCAGGGCTTCTGGAACGGCTCGAAAGCGCCCTACGGCTACGCCGTCGTCGCGGCGGAACAGCGCGGCGCGAAAACCAAGAAGCGCCTCGCGATCGATCCGGTCGAGGCCGAAGTCGTTCGGCTGATGTTCAGGCTGTTCCGCGAGGGCGACGGCACGTCCGGCCCGATGGGCGTCAAGGCCGTCACAAGCTGGCTCAACGAGCATGGCTACCGCACGCGCCTCGGCGCGCGCTGGGGCATCGGCCCACTGCACGAGATTCTGACGCGCGCCACCTACAAGGGCGAGCACCGCTTCAACCGCAAAGTCTGGAAGACCCGCCAGGCCAAGCCGGAAGCGGATCACGTCCCCGTCGCCGTCGATCCCATCATCGACGCAGCAACGTTCGACGCCGTGCAGGCGGCGCTCAAATCCAGAAACCCGAAGATCCTGCCGCCGCGCGTCGTCACCGGCCCCATTCTCCTGACCGGCATCGCCACCTGCGCCAGCTGCGGCGGCGGCATGACGCTGCGCACCGGCAAGACCGGACGCTATCGCTACTACACCTGCTCGACCTGCGCCCGGCAGGGCAAGAGCGCCTGCAAGGGCCGCTCGATCCCGATGGACAAGCTCGACCGGCTGGTGACGGAACGGCTCGCCGATCGCCTCCTCACGCCCGAGCGCGTCGGCGACCTCCTCGCCGGCCTGATGGAACGGCAGGCGGCGAAGAACGAGGATCACACAACGCGCCTGACCGCCCTCCGCGCCAAAATCAGCGACGCCGAAAGCCGCCTCGGCCGCCTCTACGCCGCCATCGAAAGCGGCGTCGCCGATCTGAACGACCAGACGCTCAAAGACCGCGTCGCCGCCGTCAAAACCGAGCGCGACCTCGCGCAGATCGCCTATGACCGCGCCGTCGCCGAAACAAACCCGCGCGCCCGCATCACGGACGAGAAGATCGCGAAATTCGTCGAGACGATGCGCTCAAACGTCCTGACCGGCGACACGCCGTTCCGCCGCGCCTACATCCGCTCGGTCATCGACCAGGTCGAAGTCGACGACGACGAAATCCGCATCTGGGGCCGCAAGGGCGTCCTCGAACGGCTCGTCGCCGCCAGCGGCGGCAGCGGTCCGGCCGGAGTGCCCAGTTTTGTTCGGAAGTGGCGCGCCCGAAGAGATTCGAACTCCTGACCCCCAGATTCGTAGTCTGAGGTCCAACATGGGACGCCGTCAGACATTTCTGGACGAGGTGATCGGCAATAAAATCGAGCTAAATCGTTGACAATTCTCGCCTTGTCTCGTAATGTCATGGACGCGGGGTAACGAGCTAAGCCATGCCAAAACCGTTACCCCGACAAGATCCGGGTAACGGCCCGAAAACACGGCAGGATGCAGGTCAGAGCCGCTGATTTTCGTCTGGCGCGTCGCGATACCCGGACGCCGAGATGCAGGAGGGTAACGTGTTGACTGACCTTCAGATCGAAAAGCTCGCCAGGCCATCGGCGCGGCGCGAGGTCCCGGATGGAAAGATCGGCGGCCTGTACTTGGTCGTTCAACCTTCGGGCGCGAAGTCATGGGCGCTGCGCTATCGTGCCGCCGGAACGCCGAAGAAGTTCACAATCGGGCCTTATCCGTCGATCGGCCTCTCCGCGGCTCGGAAGCGGGCCCAGAAGGCGCTAGCCGAGGTCGTGGACGGCATTGACCCGCTCCGCGCAGAAGAAAGCCGCGCGCGAGGCTGAGAAGGTCGCCAATTCGACCGCTGATCGCGTCGAGAATGTCGTCGACGCGTACGTGAATGATTACCTCGCCAAGAAGGCCAAAGCAGTCATGGGCGAAGGAAGCCGAGCGTCTGCTGCGCGTCGAGGTTTTGCCGACATTGGGCAAGAGGCGCCTTAGCGACCTCACGGACGATGACATCCACAAACTGCTGAAAGAGATTGCCGAGCGGGCGCCGATCACTGCGAATCGGACTTTCGCAGTCTTTCGCAAGCTCTGTCATTGGGCGATGTCGCGTGACGGCGGCAAGCTCATCAAGACGTCGCCATGCGACGGCGTCGAGATGCCCACAGCGGAGCGACCGCGAGACCGAGTTCTTGATGATGCGGAAATCAAGCTAGCCTGGCAGGCGTTCGAATCGATCGGCTGGCCGTTCGGCCCGATCGGTAAATTGCTGCTTCTGACGGGTGCGCGGCGCGATGAGGTCGCGTCCATGGAATGGCGCGAAGTCGACCTCGACGCGGCGTCTGGCGGATCCCTAAAGAGCGCACGAAGAACAATCTCGCTCATGAGGTTCCACTTTCCGCCGCGGCTGTCGACATCCTCAAGGGCCTTGCCTCGCGTTGAGCCGAAGCGAGGCCAGACGGAGAGGTTCGGCCCGCGCTGATATTCGCGACGACCGGAGCGACACCGGTCAGCGGCTTTTCGAGGGCAAAGGATCGATCGACGCCTCCATCTTGAAGGTTGCGGAGGAGGCGAAGGCCGCGGCGGCGATCAAGGTGAGGTGGCCGCGCCGGATTGGGTAATTCACGATTTCCGCCGCACGTGGCAACAGACCTTCAGAAGCTTGGCGTCCGTCTTGAGGTAACGGAAGCCGTCTTCAATCACGTTTCGGGGAGTCGGGCAGGCATCGTTGGCATCTATCAGCGTCACGATTCGCCGCAGAGAAGCGAGCGCGCTAGACGCCTGGGCGCGGCGGCTAGAAGCGATCGTCACCGGGATGGAATCCTCAAACGTGGTGGAAATGGCGAGGCACGGCCCGATGAGCAATAAAAAGCGGGTGGCTGACCATGCCGCCTTTATTGAGTGGCGAATGGACGGCTTATCGTGGGGCGCGGCGCCCTTTAAGGATGCGCTTCGTCGTCTTTGCGAGGTCGTCGCGGCCAGCCGCGATCCGGAACAAGGATACGCTGACCTAGATACGATCATCAGTGAGATCAACATAGTCACGACAAAAGCCGAATGGGAAAATAGCGCTTATGTCAGGGGTAAGCCACACTCCGATGCTGGGATTGAGACGCAGAAGAAGCTCATGCGAGAGAAAAATGGAGGAGTACGGCGAGGCCGCAATCTTGGTGGGCAATGACTTCATCGCATCATCTAAAGGGAATCCTAAGAAGGTGGCTATAGCGAAAGCGATCGAGAAGCACTTCAGTAGGTACAAGGAGATCAAAGCTCCCTGACCGACCCACACTGATGCGCAATATTAACGCCTGGATCTCCGCAGGCGAGCTTAAGCACCCGAAATAATTCACAGTTCTTAGCGCAATAGCTAGCTGGGGTAGTCACTGCAGCTAGCTGCAGGCGTGTTATTGATGTCCTGGCGAAGCTATCTCTGTCGTGTTCCAACCATCAGTGAGCACGACGAAGATGCAAACGACTGACTTCCCGGCACCCGTGAGGATCAATGGGCGGCTCTTCTTCGAAGAGACGGCGATCGAAAACTACAAGCGGCGCGTTCTCGGGCTACCGCCAGTGGCACGCGACCCCGCTGCACGCATCAATCTTATTCCTGCAAAACACGTGGCGTCTGAGTTTGGCTTTGGTCGCCGGACACTTGGCCGTCGGGTAAAGGGCCGCGTCCAGGACGAACCGCATCCCGGGCTGGCGATCGCGTCATCTGTGACCTACCCGAAAAGTGTGAAGCCGGCCGACGCTGGCGCGTCGAACCGGCTTCGGAAGCATGCGCAATTTGGCAATCCGCGCAGGCCTTCAGCTAACACCTTCCGCCCTTTTTCAACGGCTCGACGACCGAGAAACTCGTTTGTCACGCTCGGAGAGGTTGCTGCGCGCATCCTTGCACAGCTCGAGGTGCGGCGATGACCGCCCTTCGTATCATCCTGGCGATTGACCTAGGCGTCACAGGCGCGGGCGTGATCCTTCACGATAGTGTGCCTGTCGACTTCTTCGACATGCCGTGCCTCAACGATGGACCGGCCGGCCGGCGAAGCATAAACGCGCCCCTCCTCGCGGAGCTCGTTTTCAAGTCTCAAGCGAGCGGCGCATTCGTCGAGGCCGTGGGTCCGCGACCAGGCGAAGGCGCGGTTGGGGCTCTTGCCTTCGGCCGCGCCAAAGGCCTTGTCGAGGGAACTCTGGCCGCAGCCGAAATCCCCACAACTTGGCTCACGCCTCCTACGTGGAAACGTACGGTAGGCATCTCGCCCGGCAGTGACGGAGCAAAGGATGCGGCCCGATCGGAGGCGATCCGCCGATGGCCCGATAAGGCTGCATGGTTCGCGCGTGTGAAGGATCACGGCCGCGCCGAGGCCGCGCTGATCGGCTGGGCAGGCCTCAGGCGGGAGGCGGCGCGATGAACACGCAGGCTCCAGTTCCAGAACTCGCCAAGCATCTGCGGGCGATCGACGAAGGTAACCGCCGCGATCGCGTCTGGATGGCCGACGAGCGGCTCGATGATCTTGTCGTGCTCTGCGATATCGTGGCCAGCCATTGTACCAGCGCGCGTGAAGCCGCATGGCGGCGGGATCAGAGGCTGCTCGACATCCACTTGCGTCACGCCCGTGAGGGCTTCGTATTGGCGCTGAAGACCTTCAAAGCCCTTCCTCCTGAGGCGAGCGAGGGCCCGAGTATGAGCGCGCTTGAAGCGGTCGCGGAGCGCGCGCCAGCGTTCTCCGATGAGGATCTTGCGCCTGAGATTCGCGGAGCGCCACGCCGGCGATCTTC
>CAVXKU010000033.1:0-59882 GCA_963762335.1 uncultured Alphaproteobacteria bacterium
TTGCGCAGCAGGGCCACAAGCTCATCTTCACCACCTCGTACGGCTACATGGATCAGACCATCGAGGCCGCGAAGCAGTTCCCCGCTGTCAAATGGGAACATTGCACTGGCTACAAGCGCGCCGACAATGTCGGCACTTACAACTCGCGCTTCTATCAGGGCCGCGCTGTCACCGGCACAATCGCCGGCATGATGTCGAAGACCGGGACGATCGGCTATGTCGGATCGTTCAAGATTCCAGAAGTGGTCATGGGCGTGAATGCGTTCACGCTTGCCGCCCAGGCGGTCAACCCGAAGATCACCACCAAGCTCGTGATGATCGACACCTGGTTCGATCCGGCCAAGGAGGCCGCCGCGGCGGAGACGCTCGCCAATCTCGGCTGCGACGTGATCGCCCAGCACGTCGATTCTCCCGCGGTGCTGCAGGTCTGTGAGAAGCGCAAGATTTATGGCTTTGGTTATGGCGCCGACATGTCGCGCTTCGCGCCGCATGCGCAGCTGACGGCGAGCCTCGACCTTTGGGGGCCCTATTACATCGAGCGCGCCAAGGCGATGCTCGACGGGTCATGGAAGTCCGACGACGTCTGGTGGGGCTTCAAAGAAGGCCTACTCGGCATGGCGCCCTACAATAAGAATGTGCCGGAAAACGTGCGCGCCGCCGCCGACAAGATCGTCGCCGAAACCAAGGCCGGGACCTACGAGGTCTTTACGGGCCCAATCGCGGATCAGAGCGGCAAGGACCGTATCTCGAAGGGCCAGCGCATGGAGGACAAGGACCTTCTGGTGATGGACTGGTACGTCAAGGGCGTGCAGAGCTAGAGCGCCCTCACCCGCACCCCTCGTCCCTCAGCGAGAGGCGCGCCACTTCCGGGCAAGCGGCGTTCCCCTGACGTCCGTCCGGGATGAGGTCGCGCCGTGACGCAGTCGCGCCGGATGACGCGCGGCTCGTGCGATTCCGCCGCGTATTAGGCATGTTTCTTGCTAGGACGCTTGACGGTCTCGGACCCGTCCGATTGGGCCGAGCAAAGGGAGAAGAATTTGAGTTTCATCACTCGGCGCAATTTCTTGCAGACCGCGGCCGCGGGCCTCTCGGCGGCGCCAATGCTCGGTCGCGGCGCTTTCGCCGCCGAACCCCTGAAAGTCGGTTACATCTTCCTCGGCCCAATCGGCGACTACGGCTGGACGTGGGCGCATAACAAAGGGCGTCTCGCGATGGACGCAGCGCTCAAGGGCCAGGTCGTCTCGAGCTATGTGGAGAATGTGAAGGAAGACGCGAGCGCCGTGCCGATCCTGAAGGACCTTGCGCAGAATGGCTCCAAGCTCATCTTCACGACGTCCTATGGCTATATGGATCAGACGATCGAAGTGGCCAAGCAGTTCCCGGACGTGAAGTTCGAGCATTGCACCGGCTACAAGCACGCCGACAATGTCGGCACGTACAATTCGCGCTTTCATCAGGGGCGAGCGGTCGAGGGCACGATCGCGGGCATGCTGTCGAAGTCGGGGACGATCGGCTATCTCGGCTCTTACAAGGTGCCGGAGGTCGTGCTCGGGGTGAATTCGTTCACGCTGTCGGCGCAGGCGGTCAATCCGAACATCAAGACAAAGCTGGTCATGATCGATTCGTGGTTCGACCCGGCCAAGGAAGCGGCGGCGGTGCAGACGCTCATCAACCTCGGCTGCGACGTCGTCGCCCAGCACACCGACAGTCCGGCCGGGCTTCAGGTGTGCGAGCAGCGCAAGGTCTGGTGCTTCGGCCAGGGCGCCGACATGTCGCGCTTCGCGCCGAAGACGCAGGCGACCGGCATCGAGGACATCTGGGGGCCCTATTACACCTCGCGCGCGAAGGCGATGCTCGACGGAAGCTGGAAGCCCGACGATGCGTGGTGGGGCTTCAAGGAGGGCACGGTCGTCATGTCGCCCTACAACAAGGCCCTGCCCGACAATGTGAAGGCCGCCGCCGACAAAGTCATCGCCGGCTGGAAGGACGGCGGCTATGATGTCTTCACCGGGCCGATCACGGACCAGGATGGCAAGGAGCGCGTCGCCAAGGGGCAGCGCATGGAAGACAAAGACCTTGCCGTCATCGACTGGTACGTGAAGGGCGTGCAGAGCTAGCCGCGCTTCGCCCCGGCTCAGAAGGGGTCTCAGGCCGCCAACTCGTGCACCCGCGCCTCAGGACAAGCGCGCTTGGGGCCGATGATGGGCGAAGAAGATGACCTCGCCCGGACGCATCGGCAAACACGCGCTAGCGCCTCCTCGGCGCGACCTCAGCCAATTCGAACGATGTCTACGGCGTCCCCCAGACGGGCGCGCGCTTCTTCGATGACGTGCAGATGGTGCGTGAACACGATGGGTTGAATGCGGTCGCCGATCGCCGCGAGCGCTTCGAGGCCGGCGCCTGTGCGGGGTTCGTCAAAGCTGGCGAAAATGTCGTCGCCGATGAACGGCGGCGCCTCGGCGCGGGAGGCATAGTCCTCGATATAGGCAAGCCGTAGAGCGAGATAGAGCTGGTCTCGCGCGCCCTCGCTCAAATGCGCGACCGGCGCCCTCTCCCCGTTGGCTCGGCACGCTTCAAGCTTGGCCTCGTCATCGTCGTAGAAACTCTGATCGAGCCCGGCAAAGGCGCCGCCCGTCAACGTTGCGAACGCCTCGCCGGCGCGCGTCATCAAGGGGTCGCGCCGCGCAGCGCGATGGTGCTCCAAAGCGCCGCCGAGCAGCACGGAAGCCGCTTTCAAGACCGCCCAACGCCGCGCTGCATCCACGAGTTCGGCCTCCGCGTTGCGGCGCTGCTGCACCGCCGCCTCGGCGCCAATGCCGCTTTCGAATTCCTCTCGCTTCCGCTGAAGCCGGTCGCGTTCCGCGTAGCGGTCCTTTTCCTGCTGCCCGAGGTCTTCGTCCCGGCGCTCGAGTTCCTTTAAACTTGCTGTAGCCGCGTCCGGATCGAACGCGTTCATCTCCTCGACCAACCGCGCTTCGTCGACCCCGTCAGCAAGATCGGCGAGACGGAGCCGCTGCCGACCAAGCGCCTCGGCAAGGCGGGAACGCTCCGCCTCGCGCGCCAGCAAGGCGACAACATCGGAGCCGGGAGGCAGGCGCGTCGCGTGCGTCGTCATTGTCTCCTTGGCCTTGCCGAGGCGAGCCCCCGCCTCATCGCGCGCTCGCCGAGCCGTCTCCCTCAGCTCGGCCGCCGCGTGGCGCTTTGTTTGAGCCGTCCGCGCGGCGACAAGACGCTCGTTCAACAGGCGCGCGGCCGCTTCCGCCGGCAGCTCCGCGGCGGTCGGCGCGCAGCGCTGAATGAGCGCGTGGGCCTCGGTCTCGAAATCGTTCATGTTTCGCTGGATGCCGGCGACGCGGCGCATCCGGTTGCGGTGGTTTTCGCTGTCGTTGGACGCCTTGTCCCAAACCTCCAGGGCCGTCTCGGCGCCTTCTATGGACGCGTCGCGCTTCAAGACCGAGAGCGGCGACGGCGACGACCCAACGACGACGCCAATCCCCGAGGACGGCGGCGGCGTCGGCGGACTCGGCTTTCGCTTCCGTCGAGACGCCGGCGCGTTTCGGCGAAGCGCGTCTCGAGGTCGCGCGATCTCGCCCAGACACGCGCGATCTCCTCCAGACGCCGCTCGAAGCGTTCGGCCATCCGGACGCAATCGAGACCCTCGATTTCACTCAGTCCAGCCTCGACGCCGAGAGCGCGCAGCACAGGCTCGAGGCGCGCCAGCTCGACTTCCTTCGCTTCGAGCTCGGTTCGCCGCGCGGCGATCTTGTCGCGCGTTTTCATGAATTGCTCGATGCGGCCAGACCATTCCTGCATCCGCGCCGGCGAATGGGGACGGACGCAGATGCGTTTCCAAAGCTCGCGCCAACTCTGCTCTGTTTCCGCGAACGTCGCAGCCGCGCGCGCTTCGGCGGCCTGCGCCAAAGCATATCGGCGCGTCTGTTCGTCGAGCCGCTGGGTTTCCAGTCGATGCCCCGCCAGACGCGCAGCGTCTTCAATCGCGTCATCCGTCAGACGATCCGCCTCCCCCTTGAGGCGCTCGAATTCGGCGACATAAGTGGCGAGCGAGGCTTGCGGCGGAGCCTCGGGCGACCCGAATAACGCAGCGCGCAACAGCAGCCACGCCGTCTCGCGGCGCGCTCGCGCTTCCGCAATGCGGTCAGCCGTCGCCAGAGGACGACCAGCCGCAAGCTGGGCCAGGCGCCCGGTCGTTTCGTCGATCTCCTTCTCCACCGCTTCCCGCGCTGTTGCGGTCTCACGCACCGCACGCGAAGCCGCCTCGAACGCGTCAGCGAATTGAGCAAGATCCTCCGGGCGCGGCATGGGCAGCCTGGCGAGCGCTTCGAGGTCGGCGACCGGCGGATCGAGCCTCGCGGCGACGTCGGCAAGCTCGAGCTCGTCCTTTGTCAGCGCGATCCGATTGTCGGCAACCCTTCGCGCCAGCTCGGCGATCTTGCCGAGAGCGGCATATTTCTCCCGCAACGGCGCGGGATCAAGGTCTGCGCCCTGCGCCTCTCGCGCAATGCGCGCGTCGTCGTGGGCCTTCTGCGCTTGCGCGAGTTGAGCGGCCGCCGCGGTTGCCGACGCCGTCGCGCTCGCGCCCCTCCTTGATCAGCTTGCGCGCCTCCGACTTCCGGGCTTCGGTCGGACGCGCTGTGTCGAGCGAGCCAAGGTCAGGCAAACCCAGGGATCGGACATGATGCTCAAGCCCCGCGAGGAAGCCGTCGGCCTCGCGTTGGACGGCTGGGAGATCGCGCTTCGCGTCTTTGTAACCGCCGCTCCGCTGAAACAGCTCCTCGACGGCCGCAGCATCGGAGAGTACGGCCTCGTCAACCTCGATGGCCGACAGAT
The DNA here is from genome assembly GCA_963762335.1 of uncultured Alphaproteobacteria bacterium. Lineage (GTDB taxonomy): Bacteria > Pseudomonadota > Alphaproteobacteria > Rhizobiales > Beijerinckiaceae > Roseiarcus. Next base: position 4,849 of record CAVXKU010000033.1, read on the forward strand.
CCCGCGTGAGGCGCTCTTCCTCGATCCGCGCGCGCTCCGCCGCCTCGCCAGCGACGCGCAAGTCGTCAAGCGCCGCTTGCAGGTCCTGCATCATGCCAGCCGCGAAGACGGGCATGTCGCCGAAGGACGCCAACGCCTCCTCCGTCTCCTGGATCGGATTGAGAAGCGGCGCTATGCGCGCGAGCCTTCTGAGGCGCGCCTGCTCGATGTCGCCGGCCCGTCGCTCCGCGCGAAGCCGCTCCAGCTCCCGGCTAAGCTCTTCGATATCGTCGTTGAGCTTTATCCAGGAATCGCTGCGAAGTTCCTTTTCGCGAATTGCGGCGCGTGCGGCGTTGAAGCGCTCGAGCGCCTGGTAGAAACGGCGGTCTTTGCTGGCGCGCGGCGCGAAAACACCGTCCGCTTCGCCTTCTAGCGAGCGACGCAGTTCGGCGAGACCCGCGCAGGCCGGACGCCGCCGCCAACAGGCTGGCGCCGACGTCGCCGTCCGCCTGCAACATCTCATCGCCCCCGGCGCGCAACTTGACCGCGTCCAGCCCGAATGATCTCTCGAACACGTCCTGGGTAAGGCCGCCGAGAAACGGCGCCAGCGCGTCGTCGGGCAGAGGATCGCCAGAGCCATCGAGGAGCGTCGTCCTGCGCCCCTTGCGCCGCCAGAATTTTAGGCGGCGACCGTCAGCCGCCGCGATCTCTGCGCCGACCCGCAACTGGCCGGGGAAGCGAGACGCATAGGGCGTCCGCTCCGGCACGCCGAACAGGAGGGCGCCGACGGCGGCGAGCGCGGTCGATTTGCCGGCTTCGTTCGGTCCGTAGACGACATGCAGCCGGGCGTCTGGCCGGAAGGCGATCCGCAGGTCCGCGAAAGCGCCGAACTTCTCCAGTTCGAGGCTGAGAAGCCTCATCGCGGCTCAGGCCTCCGCCGAGCGGCCCAGCGCCAGGGCGCGAGCTTCCGCGAGGATCGAGTCGAGATCCAGCGCTGCGGCCGCGTCCTCCGCCATTCCGCCGGGCAGCTTGTCCCTGACCGTCCTGATCAGGTCGGCCAGACGCGCGCGCAACGCGACGTCCGCTTCGCATTTTTGCAGAGCGGCCGCCAAATCGATTTCCGCCAGCGCCGCGCCGCCCTCAGCTCTCTGCGGCTCGGTCGTGTCTATGCGCAGCCGTTCGAGCCATATGTCCTCGCCGCACCGCTGCGCCGCCGCCTCCACCTCGTCGCGCAGTCGGTCCCGATCCGCGATGAACCGCGGATGCAATGTCGTCGCTCCCGTCAGGATAATTCGCACAGCGAGAAGGCGCCCTGCCGCATTGGCCGCGTGCGGTCGCAATTCTGTCTCGACGGCGCGAAGCAGGCTGGTCTCGTCATCGTGCGGCGAGGCGTCGACGAACACCTCCGCCCAACGGGCGCAGTCCGTTACAACGCGCCGCACCTTGGCGACGGCCCCGTCCGCGACCTCAACAATGACCGCGCCCCTCTCGCCGCATTCTCTGATGCTGCGGCCCTGCAGATTGCCGGGGTAGACGATCCAGGGATCCCGCGAGACGATTTCGAAGGCGTGGACGTGGCCGAGCGCCCAATAGTCATAACCGCGCGCCGCGAGGTCGGCGGCCGTGCAAGGCGCGTAGTTTTCATGGCCGGCGCGGCCGCACGCGGTATGCAGCGCGCCAATGTTGAACCACCCGGGAACAGGTTCCGGATAGTCGACAGCGTAATTCTCAAGCACCTCACGGTGCGGAAACCCGCGTCCGTGCAGCGCGACGCGCAAATCTTCGATGCGGTGAGTTTCCGGACGCCTTGTCGAAAACTCGAAAACCTTATCCGACCAGGTCAGGGATTTGGTGACGAGGCTTTCAGCGTCATGATTGCCGCGCAAGAAAAATGTTGGGATGCCGCGATTTGAGAGACGAGCCAATTGCCGGTTCAGGAAAAGGGCGATCGAAGCGTCCTTCCACTCGCCATCAAAAACGTCACCGGCGATCACGACAAACGAGATGTCCTCCTCCAACGCCTTCGTGACGAGGTCTTCGAACGCCGTTCGGCTCGCCCTGGCGAAGCGCGCGGCGACTTCGCTGTCCTTCTGCGCAAGACCGAGGAACGGGCTGCCGAGATGAAGATCAGCGGCGTGCAGGAAGCGAAAATTCATTTGCGAGCCGCGACTAGGCCTTTTCGCGTCGCCGCGCCAATCAACTCCGCGGGCTCGAGATCGCGCAGGGTTACGCGGCGAATCGAGGTGGATGCCCGTGGAGCGAACGAATCGGATGACCATAGTCCTAACCGGGCTAGACTGCGAAATGGGCGAAGTCACGCGCGCGGCCCCGATCGCGGTGGATAAGGCGGCCTTGCCGCTGCCGGCCCCTTGGGGCATAGACCCGCGGCTGAATCGCGCGGGCGTTAGCCCTCGCTCATGGAGCGGATCGGGACTTGTCGGACACCCAGCGGAGCATCGTGGCGCGCGACCGAATCGAAAACGAAAAGCTCGTTCGCATCAATCGATCGCTGCATGCGGCGTGGCGAGACGCCGTTCGCACGCCATTGCGGAATTTCCGGCGCCGTCTGCGCGACGCGCTGCCGTTGTCCAGCGAGGGCGTTCGGGTCGGCCTCGATGAGACGACCCAGCTGACGATCGCGCCCTATGAAGGACGCTTGCCGCGCCCGCTCGCACGATGCGAGGTTGTCGCGCCCGCGCAATATCCGACCCGACTGCATCCGCTCAGCGTCAATTCAACGAACGACGAACGCGTCCACTACCTCGATCACACCGTCCATGCGCCGGCGATGACGCTCGAGCATCTTGTCGATCAATATTGGTTTCCAGCGTTCGGCTTGCTCATTTCGCCGGAAGGCCGGGTCTGGCGCCACTCATTCCTCGTCCCGTATCGGGAGGGATACCTGTCGTCGGTCAAGGCGATCGTCGACCGGCCGCTGGCGGACGGGACGCATCGAGCGCCGACTGCACCTCGAGCGGCTCGCGCGCGCGCCAGTTGTCACTGGCGAGCATCTCTTGATCTCAGGTTCTGACAAGCACAATTACGGCCACTATCTGCACGATATCGTGCCGCTGATCGATCTCGGCGCGAGAATGCGCGCTCCAATGCTGACCTGGACCTTAAGGCCCTGGCAGCGGGCCCTCATCGCCCGGATGGAGGTTCCCGAGGGCCTGATCCGCGAGATCGCGCCAAAGCCCGTGTTTCTCAAACATCCGATCACCTCCAACAGGTTCAACGGCCTCAGCAGTCAGAACGCGCATCCCCAAAGCCGCGAAGCTTTCGCGCGCATTCTCGCCAATGTGCGAAAGCATGCGCCTGCGATGAGCACGCCGCCGCGCGTGCTCCTCTGCCGCAGCCCCTCGAACAGCCGAAACCTCACCAATCGGGCGGTGATGATCGAGGCGCTTAAAGCCCTCGATTTTGTTGCGATCCAGCCTGACAGGCTCAAGTTCGACGAACAGGCGCTTCTGTTCGCTCAAGCCGAGATCATCGTGTGCGAGTTTGGCGCGGCTCTCTCAAATGCGTACTTCTGCCCGCCGCGAACCAAGATTGTCGAAATCATCGCCGAGGGCCAGCACGACCCTTGGTCCTCGCATTTCTGCGCCATGCTGGGGCTCGAACACGTGGTCCTCTTCCAGCGGCAATCCGAAGAGATCCTGGCCAGCATGCCACGGCATGCGAAGGATTCGACCTTCTCTTACGCGGTCGACATTCCAAAACTTGTCGCGACAGTGAAGGCGTTGATTTAGCCGCGCCTACTCGCGCGCGACCCGCGATGACACCGACGGCGGAGCTGGCTTCTCCTCGGTGAAACGCTGGCGATAAACGCCAAGATTCTCGCTGACCCGCTGGACGTAATCGCGCGTCTCGTCGAAGGGAATGCGTTCGATCCAGTCGACGAGATCGACCGCTCCGTCGCGCGGATCGCCATGCGCGGCGATCCATTGAACGACCCGACCCGGACCTGCATTGTAAGCGGCGAACGCGAGTTCGCGCGAGCCGCGTTGGTCTTCGATCAACTGACCCAGAAGCGCCGCGCCCAAGCTGGGTGTTGAAGGCGGGATCGACGATGAGGCGAGCGTAATCGAACTCGACCCCGGCGCGCCGCGCGGTCACGGCTGCGGTCGACGGCAACATCTGCATGAGCCCCTTCGCGCCGGCCCCTGAATTCGCATGCCAGATGAATTCGCTTTCCTGCCGAGCAACCGCATAGACGGTGGGCAAATCCGCGGAGCGGGGGAGCGGGACGAAGGCCGGCATGCCGATTGTTGGAAACGCCGTCATCTCGAGCGGGTGTCCTCGAATGAGGGCGATCTTGGCGAACTGAACTTCGGCCCCCGCGTCATCGTGCTGCTTCACAATTTCGGCCATGGCGGCAAGCTGCAACTCGTCACCCCACTGCCGCGCAGCGTCGGAGGCCAGCGTTGACGCGACATCGTCGAGCCCGTCGGTATAGAGCGCATCGACCGCACGGACCGCTTCGTCGCGTCGATCGCCCTCCGCCGCCGCGACCGGCGGGCGCAACGCGAGACGGGTCTCGCCAAGACGTTCGGCCGCCAACTGACCGTAATAGGCGAAGGGCACGCTGGCGGCGCGCGCGTAAAAGCCTTTGGCTGCCTCTGAGCCGCTGATGGCCTCGGCGGCGCGCCCTTGCCAATAGGCTGCGCGAGCGACGGACAGGGGATTTTCCGCAGCCTCGGCGGCAAGCGCGAAGCGCCTGGCCGCTAGAGGCGCGTCATTGAGGAAACGCAAGGCGATCCAGCCGGCGTGGAAGGCGGCGTCGACCTGAGCCTCGGAGGAGGTCGGGCTGCACGGCCTGGTCGCAGACCTCGAAGGCAAGTCGCGGCTCATCGAGATCGAGCAGCGTGCGGGCGACCATCTTCCGCTCGCTCCACCATCGGTCCGGATTGACGAGCGCGGCGCGATCGCGGGGCGCAAGGCTCAGCAAGACCGCCGCCTCGTAGACGCGCCCTGCGCGGCGAGCGTACTGGATTCTGGAGAACAGGAGGCCCGGATCGTTGCGCAACGCCGGCGGAACCGCCTTGACCAGCGCCGGGCTCATCGGCGCGCGAGCCGCGGCGATGCGGGCCTGGGCAAGCGCCGAGACGTCGGCGCCTGCGAGGGCCGCAGCGCGAGAGCCAGCGCTGAGGTAACCGGCGTAGAGCAGACGGTCGGCGCGATATGTGTGGTCCAGCTTGGTGAGCGAAGCGCCGAAGTCTCGCAAGATGACGCTCTCGGTCAGCGCGTCGAAACTGCCCTCACGCCACAAGGCGCGAATGATTTGCGACGCCTCCTCTGAGCGACCCATTGCCTGGGCCGCGCGCGCCGCGGCGATCTTGCCAGCGCTCGATTGCGGCGGACGGTCGGCGAAATAGGCGGCGACATTCGTCGGCGCGTCGGGATGTGTGAGGAGATCGGCTTCCTGCCGCTCGCGAATCCACCCCTCGCTCGGCCAGCCGGGATGCGCCTCGAGGAAGCCGGCGAGCGCCGCAAAGGACGGGTGCGGGTCGGCGCGCAGCGAAGCCCATTCCAGCGCCGAGCGCTCCGCTGGATCATTGGCCGCGGCGGCAAGCGCCGTGAGGCCCGCGACGTCGCCCTTCTTGTACAGGATCGCGCTTGCGAACTGCGCGGAGACGCCTGCGGCAGGTCTGGGCTGGCCGCAGGCGCCGCGGCGGGCGCTAAGGGTTCGACTGGGGAGAGGAGGCTCGACGCCGGAGACGACGCTTTGCCGGGGACATCCGCGTCCCCGGATTGCGACGCCGGATCGGCGTCGCTCGGGGTTGGCCTCGGGCGAGGGCGCGGGAACGGCGGGCGAGCCAGCGCCGGCGAAGGACGCGAAGCCATCCCCAATGATCGGCCGCGCGGCAACCGCCGATTGAGTCGCGCCAGCGATGCTCGCGGTTTCCGTGGGCGGGGCGTCAAGGCGCGAGCCGGCCGCACGATCGGGCGCCGCGACTTCGGGCAGCGGGAGCGCGCTTCTCAGGCGTCCAGGCAACCAGGCAAGCGGCGCCGGCAAGGGCCAGAACGGGCCCGAATCGGAACATTCTCATGGGTCCAGTCCTCTGAAACAAGGATGGACCGAACTTAGTGACCAAGATCTAAACCACGACGCCTGGCGTCTAGCCTCTTTCGCCAGCGACGTGTCGGGGCTATGTGTCCCCGGCAATCGATTGGGCGCCGGGCGAGTTGGGCGGAGACGATGGAAAAGCGAGCGAAGTTTCACGGATCGATGACGGCGCTGGTCACTCCGTTCAAGGACGGCGAGATCGACGAGCCGGCTTATCGCGCCTGATCGACTGGCAGATCACCTCCGGGTCGCACGGCCTGGTCCCGGTCGGAACGACCGGAGAGAGCCCGACGCTCAGCCATAAGGAACACGCCCGCGCCGTCGACATCTGCCTCGACGAAGCGCGCGGCCGGGTTCCGGTAATCGCAGGCGCGGGCTCCAACAACACGGTCGAGGCGATCGAGCTTGCCCGCCACGCCGAGCAAAGCGGCGCGGACGCCGTTCTGGTCGTCACGCCCTATTACAACAAGCCGACGCAGGAAGGCCTCTACCAGCACTTCAAGGCCGTCAACGACGCGGTTGGAATTCCGATCATCATCTACAATATCCCTCCACGGAGCGTCGTCGATATGTCGGTCGACACGATGAAGCGGCTGTCCGAACTGCCCAACATCGTCGGCGTCAAGGACGCGACCGGCGACGTCGGGCGCGTCTCGCGCCAACGGCACGCGATGGGATCGGACTTTATCCAACTTTCTGGCGAAGACATGACGGCGCTGGCCGCGATGGCCGCGGGCGGGCACGGCTGCATTTCGGTAACGGCGAATGTCGCGCCTGGGCTCTGCGCGGAATTGATGGAGGCGGTCTTCAAGGGCGATTGGAGCCATGCACTGAAGATTCAGGACCGGCTGACGCCCCTGCACGCTGCAATCTTCGCCGAACCGGGGGTCAACGGGACCAAATACGCGCTCAGCGTGCTCGGCCGGATTCAGGCCGACACCCGCTTGCCGCTCGTTCAGGTCGGCCCGGCGACCGAAGCGCTGATCCGCCGCGCCTTGGTCCACGCGGGCCTGCTGAATGCCTGAGGAGCTGACGATGGCCGCCGAAAAGGAGAAACCGAACTTCAAGGTCGTGGCCGACAACCGCCGCGCGCGCTACGACTATGAGATCGGCGAGACGTTCGAAGCCGGCCTGATGCTGACCGGAACGGAGGTCAAATCGCTCAGGACCGGCAAGGCGACCGTCGCCGAGAGCTACGCCGCCGTCGACCGCAGCGGCGAACTCATCCTCTACAACGCCAACATCCCGGAATATTTGCAGGCGAACCGGTTCAACCACGAGCCCAAGCGTCCGCGCAAACTGCTGTTGCACGCCAAGGAGATCGCCAAGCTCGCAAAGGGCGTCGAGCGCGAAGGCATGACCATCGTCGCGCTCCGCATCTATTTCAACGCCAAGGGCCGGGCCAAGATCGCCATCGCGCTCGGGCGCGGCAAGAAGCTGCACGACAAGCGCGAGACCGAGAAGGTGCGCGACTGGAACCGCGACAAGACGAGGTTGATGCGCGAGCGGGGTTAGGCGCGCAAAGCGATCCGCCAGCGGGGCAATCTTCGATCCCGCACGCGATGATGGTGTGATCGCTCTCACAGCCCGTCGGCCAAAACCGTGCTTTGCAGAGTAGGTAGAATCTCCGCCTTGGCTGGGCCGTCTATTCCGGCTTAACCTTGGCCATTGACCTTGACCGGAAACAAACTCAAGGGTTTAGTCGGATAATGGGCGCTGGAAAGCACGGCCTTTTCAGGGAGACGAGCGAGCTTCGATGAGCGACGATGTCGTCATCTTCATGTCCTATGCTCACGACGACGACCTGATCCTGTCGCCGGATCCGGACGAACCCGGCTTTGTCAGCTTCCTCGACCAGCAGCTGCGCCTGAAGCTGCGCGATCTCGGAGCGCGACAGGCGAATGTCTGGCGAGACCGGCGCCGCATCAGCCAGGGCGATCAGTTCGCGGATATCATCGATGACGGGCTCAAGCGGGCGGAACTTCTTGTCGTCGTGATGTCGCAGAACTGGATGCAGCGCCCGTATTGCCGCAAGGAGTTCGAAACTTTCCTTAATCTGCGCAAAGCAGCCGGCGTCGCGAATCCCGCGACCCGGATGCTTGTCGTTGGCAAGGGCTATGTCGATCGCAACACCCGCCCGCCTGAATTGCAGGGGCAGGAAGGGTTCCTTTTTTACTCGCGCGATGATGAGAACGACGTCAACGCAATCACGCCGTTCTTCAATCGCGGCAAGTCCACCGACCGGTTCTACGCCGAACTCGACGATCTCGCGGGCGGATTGCAAAAGCGGGTGACTCAGATCCTGAGCGGCGCGCCGGCGCCCGCGACGATACAGCAGGCCGCGCCGATCGTTGCGCCGACTGGCCGCACCGTCTTTCTCGCCAAGCCCGCAAGCGATATGAGGGCGGCGTATGTCCGTCTCGTCACGGAGCTTCAGGGGAAGGGCTTCAATGTTGCGCCGGATCCTTCCGCGGAGATGCCGAGCGACAACAGCGCCCAAGCCTTCCTCACCGATGCGCTGACAAAGGCCGAGGTCTTCGTTCATCTCATCGGCGACAGAGAAGGATTTGCGCCCGAAGGTCTCGACAAGATCGTGAAGCTGCAACTGGCGCTCGCCCGCGCCAAGGCCGCGCAGACGGAAGGCCCGCCGGGACAGAAGCTCAATCGCCGCATTGTCTGGGCGCCGAAAATTCTGGACGAAGGCGGGGCGGCTCCCGTGGGTCTTGCGGTCGAGCGCGATCCGCTCAGCGCCCTTGAGCGCTTCGATCATCAGAGCCCGACCGACAAGATCGACGGCGACATCTTAAGCAAGTTCATCGAGTTCCTGTTCCAGTATCTGACGGAGACGGCGCCGAAGCCGGTCATGACGGCGGCGGCCGGCAACAAGCTCGACCTCTATCTTTCTTATCATTCGTCGGATGAAGACTACGCCGGAGCAATCGCGCAGGCTTTGCTCGAAAGCTCGGTGAAGCCGCGGATCCCTGCGGCTGACTCCGATGCGGACGCGCGCCGCTACAACAGCGACCTGCTCGCCAAGTGCGACGCGGTGACCCTCTGCTGGGGCAACGCCTCCGAGGTTTGGGTTCGGTCGGAAGCTGACAGGCTGTCCGACTGGCAGACGCTGGGCCGCAAAGGGCAGTTCGCGTTTCGTGGCCTCATCGCGGGGCCGCCGCCCGCGTCGCATAAGAAAAAGAACACCCTTTCGCTCATCTTCCAGGATGGCGAGTTCGACAAAGTGATCGACCTCGTCGAGAAGGGCCCGCCGACCGCGCAGTTGCTGGCGGACCTCACCTCGGCGCCAAGCGCCAAGCCATGAGCGCGGCCGAAATCAGCGACGCTGCGGCTCGGGAGGCGACGCCGGGCGAAACGACAGCCGTCGCGCCGGCTCCCCCGGATGACGGGACGCGGCTTTCCAACGAGCGGCCCTTTCCTGGCCTGCGGCCTTTCGGCTTCGGCGACCGCGGCTTCTTCTTCGGGCGCGAGCGTCAGGCCTTTGCGCTCTACCGGCTCGTGGAGAATGGCCGCTTCATCGCCGTGATCGGCGGTTCCGGCAGCGGCAAGTCGTCGCTGGTGCTTGCGGGACTTCAGGGCCTGCTCGCCGACGAGACCGCCGACTCAGGCGGGCCGAGCTGGGCGTTTCTCGACATGCGGCCCGGCGGCGCTCCGATCACGCGCCTCGCGGGCGCCCTCGCGAAACTGTCGGCGAAGGACAGCCCGGATGAGGCGGCGCGACGACGTGACCGCATCGAATGGACGCTCCGCCGGTCGAGCTTCAGCTTCGAGAGCGCGCTCACTGAGGCGGGCGGCTTGGGCGGCCGATCGCTGATCCTGGTCGTCGATCAGTTCGAGGAATTGTTCCGCTTCGGCCTGGCCGGCATAGGCTACCGTCGTGGCGACGTCGAGGAAGCACGACGGCGGGACGAAGCGACCCAGTTCGTGCAGATCCTGCTCGATGCTGACCGCCGCCGCCTCGAGAACGTACGCGTGCTGATCACCATGCGCTCAGACTTCATCGGCGACTGCGCCCATTTCCATGGCCTGCCGGAGGCGGTGAGCGCGACGCAATACCTTGTGCCGAATCTGACCCGCAGCCAGCTCGAGGAGGCGATCCGCAAACCGATCGAAAAGGCGGGCGGGACGATCGAGCCGGAACTGGTCGAACGGTTGCTCAACGATTGCGGCGACGAGCTCGATCAGCTTCCGGTGCTGCAGCATTGCCTGATGCGGCTGTGGGACCGGGCGGGGGCGGAGACCCCCGCTGGAGGCGCCCGCCATCTCACGCGGCTGACCTACGACGCGATCGGTCGCATGACGGACGCGTTGTCGCGCCACGCGGACGAAATTTTTGCCCAATGCGCCGGACAGGAACTGGCGGTCGAGCAGGCGTTCCGGGCTCTGTCGGAAGTCGACCGGGAAGGCCGAGCCATTCGCCGGGCGCTTCGGTTTGACAAACTGCTGGCGGAAACAGGGGTGAGCGAGGCTGATCTGCGCGCCGGTCTCGACCGTTTCCGTGCGCCCAATTGTTCGTTCCTGTTGCCCTCACTCGCCGCTTCACCAACACTTGCCGCGGACGAGCGCATCGACATCGGTCACGAGGCGCTGCTTCGCCGCTGGAAGATGATTGCGGGCAAGACCGAGCCGGTGGACCCGAAGACCGGCCGCCCGCCCCCCGGTTGGCTGACCGAGGAGCAGATCGATGGCCAGCGCTATCACACGCTCGTGTCGCTGCTCGAAGGCGCGGCCGGCGGCGAGCGGGCGACCCTGGACGATCCCGAGCGCACGAAGGAGTGGTGGGAGCGCCTGCCTCGGACCTCAGACTGGGCGGATCGCTACGGCGGCAAGTTCGAGCAGGTCGAGAAGCTGATCGAGGACGCCATCGAGGCCAAGAGACGATCGAGGCGGAATCGGCGACTGGTCGCCGCGATCGGCGCCGTCGGAGTCCTTATTGCCGGGGCGGCTGGATCTGGGCGTCGCATGAAAGAGCGCAACGGCGGCTACTCGCCCAGGAGCAACTGCGCCAGGAAGACATCGACAAGAGCGCCATGACGTCAGCGAAGACGCTGCTCGAGAATGTCCTTGAAGCCTACAACGAGCAGAGCCTCGATATCGCGGGAGCCGAAAGCCTTGCGACCATATCGGGACAGTTCCTCGATGACACTCGCGCGGCGAGGAAGACCTCCGCAGCAGATCTCATATGGGCTCAGGCGCTGAACGTCGACGCCGACCTTCAAGCGACACTGAATAAACATACGGAAGCCCTGGCTCTGGCGCGGAAGGCAAAAGAAGACGCATTGTTTCTCACGCAAGCCAATCCGAATGCGCGCGAGCCGCTGCAAGTCCTGTATGACGCCTCGGTCCGTGTCGGCAACGGGCTCGCCGCCTTTGGAAAGGCGCACTTTCAGGACGCTCTTCGCGAGTACAGCGAGGCGATCGAGGTCGCGACGAAAATCGTCTCTTTGAACGGCGATCAAACAGGCGATATCGACGTCATCGACGCGCATATGAAAATCGGCGATGTGTACAAGGACAGCGACCTCAAACAACATCCGCAGGCGCTGGCGGAATACCAATCCGGCCTCGCGACTGTGCGAGGTCTCGCTCGCCAAGCACCCAGACAACTTCGAGCTTCTGCGCAACAAGGGAAAGGCGTTCTACCGCATCGCGGAGCTATGGAGGACGGAAGACGCGTTCGACAACGCCAGAACCTTCTATCGCAAAGCGTCCGACGTTCAGGAGGCTCTTATTGCGCGCAATGCAAAAGAAGCGATCGCCGCGCAGAAAGCCCCCGATCTGAGCCTCAAATCGAACTTGGCCGCGACCGGCACCCATTGGGGAATGCTGGAGAGAAAGGCGGGAGACTTAAATCTCGCGCTGACCAAGTTTCAGCAAGGGGCCGCGCTTAACGACGAACTGATGAAAGCCGAACCGGGCAATCCCCAGTGGGGATATTACGTCGCGCCAGCCTATCTCAATATCGCGGAGATTCTCGATCTGCTCAACCGACCCAAAGACGCACTTGGCTATTACCAGCGGTTCCATGAGACGAAGCGATCGCTCGCCTTCCGGGGACTCGGACCGGCGAGAGCGCAGAAGGAATACGCCGAATCAGCGAAACTGCTCGGAGACCATTCCAAGGGGCTGGCCCAGATCGACGCTTATCGTGTGCGCTGTTCGAACGTGGAGCCGCCTGGTTGACGACCCGAAGGTCGCGAACGCTGTAGCGGGGCAGTTCGACGATATGCTTGGCCTTGCGAGCTTCTTCAAATCCAAGAAGGATTGGCCCGATGCGCAGACCGCCTATCACCTGGCGCAGAAGATCGCCACGCTGAACTTCGTCAAGAATCCTTCGGACACGTCTTGGCGCGACAAAGCCGAGGCCGCGGAGAGAGCTTCGGTCGAGATGGAACAGGCAGCCGAGACGGCGCCGACCGACGCGCCCCACTGACACGACCCAGCGGCTTCGCAGCTGGTCAGGAGCGCTCGCCGGGAACTTACACGCCCGGCGATCCGCCCGCCTGTATTACGCCGCCGCCTTCAGCGCCTGCTCGAGATCGGCAAGAATGTCATCAATGTGCTCGATGCCGATCGAGAGCCGAACGTACTCGTCCGTCACGCCCGTCGCGAGCTGCTCTTTCGCCGTAAGCTGCGAGTGCGTGGTGGTCGCCGGATGAATGGCGAGCGAGCGCGCATCGCCGATATTGGCGACGTGATAGAGGAGCTTCAACGCGTCGATGAATTTGCGTCCTGCCTCCTTGCCGCCCTTGATCTCGAACCCGACCAGGCCGCCAAACCCGCCCTTGAGATATTTGTCGGCCCGCCGCTTGGCTTCGCCTTTCTGAACCGAGGGGTGGATCACGTTCGTGACCGCCGGCTGCTTGGCGAGCCAGGAGGCAACCGCGGAAGCGTTGGCCGAGTGGCGCTCGATGCGCAACGGCAGCGTCTCCACGCCCTGAAGCGTAAGGAAGGCGTTGAACGGCGCCATGCAGGAGCCGAGGTCACGCAACAATGTCGTGCGAGCCTTGAGGATGTAGGCGACGGGTCCGAGCGGCTTGACCGCTTCGGTCCACACCGCGCCGTGGTAGCTGGGGTCGGGAGTGTTGAGGGCCGGCTGACGCTCCTTGTGTTCCTCCCACGGAAAATTGCCGCCGTCGATGATGAGGCCGCCGATCGAGGTGCCATGGCCGCCAAGGTATTTGGTCGATGAGTAGACGATGACAGCCGCGCCGTGTTCGAACGGCCTGGTCAGGATCGGCGCCGCCGTATTGTCCATGATCAGCGGGATGCCAAGCGGACGGCCGATCGCCGCCACTTCCGCGATCGGGAAGGCGATCAGCTTCGGATTGGGCAGCGTCTCGGCATAATAGGCGCGGGTGCGCGCGTCGGTCGCCTTGCGGAAATTCTCCGGGTCGCTTGGATCGACGAAGCGGACCTCGATTCCCTGGTCCTTCATCGTATTTGCGAACAGGTTCCAGGTGCCCCCGTAAAGATCCGTCGAGGCGACGACGTTATCGCCCGCCCGCGCCAGGTTCTGGATCGAAAAGGCCGAGGCCGACTGACCGCTGGCGAGCGCAAGTCCCGCCACGCCGCCCTCGAGCGCGGCGACGCGCTTCTCGAGCACGTCATTGGTCGGGTTCATGATGCGCGTGTAGATGTTGCCGAGTTCCTTGAGCGCAAACAGATTGGCGGCGTGCTCGGCGTTCTGGAACTGATAGGAGGTGGTCTGGTAGATCGGCACGGCGACAGCGCCCGTCGCAGGATCGGCGCGCCAACCGGCGTGAAGCGCCAGAGTTTCAGACTTGTGAGACATGGTTTCTTCCCCAGTGTTGTCGCTTGCGACGCCAGTCTTCGAAGCTCAGCTCCAAGGACGAGGGCGTCTATAATACTATATGTTTTTGGTTACTATAAATTTATCCTATTCCAATCGCGTGGAATAACTTGACCATATCGTTTCGCAAGTGACGGCGCAAGGCGACGCTCCGCGCGTAAGAAGAGGATTTACAGCCTTTCATCTCTCACGTTTCCGGGATTGCGCAGTCCGTCACGTCCAATCTCGCTCCGAGTCCGCTATTGTCGCGGCGAGATTTGGTGAAGCTACGCTATGCGTCTCGACGCGAAGGAGCTGGGCCCATGAGCTTGCGCCATCTATCCGACGAACACGCGCGCAGATTTCACTTGCCCCACGCTCATCTCGAATTGGCGTTCGGAAACGACTGGTTCGGGAAAAAAGCGGAGGATTTCGCCCGCTTCTTCGGCACGCCGACGTTCCTTGTCGCGCAGACGTTCATCGTTGCGCTGTGGATCTTGGTCAACGCCGTCGGCTGGACCCAGTTCGATATCTATCCGTTCATTCTGCTCAATCTCGCCTTCTCGACCCAAGCCGCCTACGCCGCGCCGTTGATCCTGCTCGCGCAGACCCGTCAGGCCGATCGCGACAAGGTGACGAGCATTGCCGACACCCAGCATCGCGAGGAGCTTCACCAGATTAGCGAGCAACGCCAGTCACAGATGCACGAGCAGGCTGATCTGATGTTCGAAATGCTGCGGCAGAACACCGCGCTGACCGAGCGGGTGGAAACCTTGCTCAGGCAGAACACTGAACTCACTCAGACGGTGAGCACCCTTGTCGAAAGGATCAACACGATGACAAGCGAGGTCCACGCGCGCGTGACGCCAGCCGCCCGCGGCTGAACGGCGCGCGTCCGGAGCCAGCCGACTACCTGTCGATGAATTCGATCGTTTGCTCGAGCGCGGCGGGCGAGACCCTGAACAGGCCAGTATACGGCATGCCGAGTTCGAGGATGAGAAGGATCGCGAACGCGATCGACAGCGCTCCGAAAGTGAGGGCGGCGGTGACCAGCGCGTTGCTCGGCGCGTAGAGGCCGATGCCGAAGAAGAGCGCCGCCGTCCAAAAGACCAGGATTGCGATCAAAACCACGACACGGGCGCCGCTTGCGATCTGGAGCGAGATCAGCAGCCGCGATTGTTCGACCATGCTGGCGTATTGATTGGCGGTCGCCAGCGCCGCCTTCTGCGCTTCCGTTTTTGGCTGAAGCGTCGCGAGATAGTCGGTGACGGCCTGCGCACTGGCGAGGGGCGGGCCGACCGTCAGCGATGCGGGGTCGACGGTCCCGCCGCCCCAGATCGACCCATAGGCTTTTTCGATTCCCTGTTTGAGCTGGTCGCGCATCGGCTTGGTCTCGGGTCCGAATTGCGCCAAGCGCCTGATCGAGCCTCAGGATCTGGGCGGAGAAATTCTCCAAGTTGGTGCGCTGAGCCGAGAAATAGCCCCAGCTCACGCCGATGAGGGTTCCGAGGACCAGCGCGAGAAGAAGGCTGACCAGCCCCGAGATCTGGCCGACGACGGCTTTCGTCTCGCCCGTCTTGTGCTCGTCGACGAGCTTCGTTTGCAAAGCGAGGCCGGCATAGCCGGCGACCATGAACAGGACGAAAATCAGTGCGCAAATAAGGAGAACGCTCATCTTGTCAGCCCGCCAGCCATGCCCGCTGGCGCCCTAACCGACCCGTTGCGGAATTTCAAGCGAAAGCAGGAGATATGGAGGAAATCTGAACCTCGATCGATGCGCGGCTTCGACCGAACGTAATAGAACAAATTATTTACGTATTATAGTGAACGAAGCCCGATGAGGGCTCCCGCCATGTTCGCCGCGCGGCCGGACAGCCGCCCATCAGGCCCGGAAGGTCGGCGCGCACCAAAAAGACGAGCCGCGCGGAGTTGCAGAAAAATGACCTTAAGGGATTGAAAAGATTGAGTCGCGCGCAGAAATGAACACCCCCGAATCCGCCCACTGAGACCGCGCTTTCGGCCGGAACCGATTGACGCGAGCTTAACCCCGACATTGCCAACAATTCATGGCCCGCGGACGGCCGCCGCCCTTCTAATGGCCCGACCGGTCTGCTAGTGCGCGTTCTCCTTTTTCGTCTTCGCCCTCTTCTCTTTTTTCGCCCTCAAGGTCCTGCCCATGCGCATGTGGAGCCTCGCCGCTCTTCGCTATCCTGGCCCTCGTCCTTGGCGCGTTCAAAGAAAACGGGATGACGCTTCTGATCGGCGTCGCTTCGGCGCTGGCCGCGGTCGCTTCGCTGCCGCGCTGGAAGATGTCGACCTTCCTCACCCTCCTCTGCGACTTGTTCGCGATCGAAACGGTGCTGTTCGGCTTGGCCGACCTGGTCGCGCTCATGGGCTATTGGCCCAAGAGCCTCGAGGACTATCAGCTGCCAACCTATCTGCCGCTGGCGACAGCGCTTTTCATCCTCGCCATTTTCGCCGTCTCGCATTTCCGCCTGGTCCGCAGAATGATGACGATCGCCGATCCGTTCTTCGCCGCGCGGACCCCGATCTCGATCCGGCCCTTCCCATCTCGGCCGATTATCCTGCGCCAGGACCTCTACGCCCGCATCAACGTCTACTTTCTCATTCTGATCAACCAGTTCCAGGTGGCGCTCGCGCTGCGCTTCAACTTCTTCCAGCGCGATTTCGGCAACGCCATTCAGGTCGCCGACGAAGCGCACCGGGTCGCGTTCTGGTACCAGCTCATGTTCGTCTTCGTGCCGATCGCGACGATCGCCATCGTCTCCGGCATCGTCGAGTTCTTCGTCGCCTCAAATTTCGTGCTGCAATGGCGCCGATGGATGACGGCCTCTTTCACCTCGCGCTGGCTGATGCACTCGATGCATTACAAGCTCGCGCTTTCCGCCAGCACCGCCGACTAAATCCCAACAGGAGCGCGTCGGAGGAATTCCCGGATCAGCACGTCCCGACCGACAACCCCGATCAGCGTATCTCGCAGGACATCGGCGGCTTCATCAACGGCACTGGTACGGGCATCAATTCCGGCAACGTCGGCATCTACAACTACACGATTCAGGCGATCGCTTCGGCGACCAATCTGGTGTCGTTCTCGATCATCCTGTGGGGAATCTCCAACTCCCTCAATGCGCCGATTTTCGGCATTGCGAATCCCAGGCTTTCTGTTTTGGGTCGCGGTCCTCTACGCCTGCCTCGCGACAGGCGTCACCCAACTTATCGGGCGAAGCCTGTCCAGGCTCTACTTCCGCCAGCAGGCGGTCGAGGCGAACTTCCGCTTCGATCTCGCGCGCATCCGCGAATACAGCGAACAGATCGCGCTCTTGAAGGGCGAGGATCGCGAGATCGACCGCGCCGGCACCGTGTTCGGCGACGTCGTGCGGACCATCCGCCGCATCATCCATGTGCGCACCTGGCTCATCGCCTTCAATCAGTTCTACGGCCAGATCTCTGTCATCATTCCCTATGTGGTCGTCGCGCCATTCTACTTTGCGAAAATCGTCGACTTCGGCCGTTTCAATCAGTCGGCCGATGCGTTCGGCAATGTGAATGGCGCGATGAACTTCTTTGTCGACCGTTACGTCGGTCTCGCCGATTTCCGCGCCACGATCGAGCGACTTACCTCATTCGAGGACGCCAGTCTCCCGCACGGTCGCGGACGAGAAAAAGACCGCTCGCGTCACAGCGGCGCCGTCGCAGGCCCCGCCCTCTGCGCTCAAGGACGTCGATCTCGCGTTGCCCGACGGCCGCAAGCTGGCCCATGTCGACGATCTGGTGCTCATCCCGCAGGAGCCGACGCTGGTCGTCGGACCTTCGGGAATCGGCAAGTCGACGCTGTTTCGCGCGATCGCGGGCTTGTGGCCGTACGGTTCGGGCGAGATCCACCAACCAGCCTACGCCAAGCTCATGCTGTTGCCGCAGCGGCCCTACATTCCGATCGGTCCATTGCGCGAGGCGCTCGCTTATCCGGCGCGAAGCGCCGAATTTCTCCGACGAAAAGCTGACCGAGACGCTGGTCAAGGTCGGCCTGCCCGCGCTGGCGGACCGCCTGGACGACAACGAGAATTGGCAGATGCGGCTGTCCGGCGGCGAGCAGCAGCGGCTCGGGGTCGCGCGCGCCTTGCTGTCGGAGCCGGACTGGCTGTTCCTCGACGAATCAACCGCCTCCCTCGACGAGAAGAGCGAGGCCAATCTCTATCGCGCGATTGTCGAAACGCTGCCCCGCACCACCATCGTCTCGATTGGCCATCAGGCGACGATCAATCAGTTCCACAAACGGCGGATCGCGTTTGAGGCGCACGACGGGGCTCCGGCAACGGTTAGCGCGCAGCCGGAGCCTACGGCGTGATTACGGACCAAACCTAAAGCGAGCGGCCGAGCCGCAACGCGCCGCGCGGTCCCTTGATGACGAGATCGCCGTTGACAAGGTCCCACGCGGGGCTACCGAGGAGTGCAGACAGAAATCCGACTTCCAGCGCCTTGATGTCCTTGGGGCAATCCTTTTTGGTCAACGCAAATGGCCCAACGGCGAGATGCTGGTCCTTGACCGGATAGACCGTCGCCGACCACGAATTGCATCCGGTGTAGCCCGAGCCGCGTAGCGTCCCGTCGATCTTCAGGCTGATGTCCAATCCGGGAGGCACTGGCTTGCCGTTCAGCTCCCGTAGCGACCAAGTCTGGTCGAGGGGGAAATTCTTCTGCAGCGGCGGCAGCGGCTTGGGCGCCTCATCCTCGTCGCCGCTTTGCGGCCCTTTTTGCTTGGCGTAAGTTGTAGTCGCGAAGCACAAGGCTACGGCGACAGCAACGACCATCGAGATTGATTTCAGCATTTGTTAATTGACCTCGATACCCGGAGGCGACGGCCCTCGTTCACGAATCTCCCGGCGCTCGTCAGTGCGCCCGGCGCCGCCTCCGTCTGACCGTAGAGGTAGCATTTTTTGTGGCGAAGGGTCCGCCTGCCTCTTGAAATTGCGTCCGTCCAGCCAAAAATTATCGGCATGGGCGGAGAGCCCGCAGAACGGCAGGCGCAGCCAAAGTCTGGGGCGTCCGCCGCCATATCGCTCAACCAAGAGGATGTGATCATGACGAATTACGATCTTTCACCGTTTTACCGTTCCACCGTCGGTTTCGACCGTCTGTTTTCGATGCTCGATAGGGTTGCGGGCGGCGAACAGAATGCGCCGACCTACCCGCCTTACAACATAGAGCGGACCAGCGAAAATGCCTATCGCATCACGCTTGCGGTGGCAGGGTTCGCCGAAGACGAATTGTCGGTCGAGACGCGCGAGAATACGCTTACGGTCCGTGGCACCAAAGACGCGGCTGTGAAGCCGGACGGCAAGCGCGAAGTCCTCTACCAGGGGATTGCAGCGCGGGCGTTTGAGCGCCGTTTCCAGCTTGCCGACCACGTCGTGGTGACCGGCGCCGCTAGCGAGAACGGTCTGCTGCACATTGATCTGGTGCGGGAAGTCCCCGAGGCGCAGAAGCCGCGCACGATTGCGATCAACAAGGGCGCCAAGACGATCGAAGCGGTCAGAGGGCCTTCCGCCCAAGCCGCCTAAGTCAAGTCGCGTTAGGTCCAGGCAAAGCGGGGGCGCCCTGATCGGGCGCCCCTTTTTCGTCTACTCGAACAGCGCCTGGCGGGACGATGCTCACCTTCGGTTTGTCGCTAGGCTCGGCGGGCGTGTCTGCGCCGGAGGGGGCGCAGCCGGCGAGACGTCGCCAACCTCGGCCTGACCGGATTCATGCTTCTCCGCCGGCTTGGACACTTCGCGTGGAGCGGGCGGCGGCAAAGGCGGGTTCGTGGTCGGCCCTTTACTCGCCGGCGCCTTGCGTTCGGTCGAAGAGGACTTCGGCTTGAGTTTCGTTCCGCCGGCGCTTCCCCGCCGCCGTAAGGGCCGACGGCGGCCGGAATATGCACGTTCCCTGGACCTCCGTAGGCCGCGGGCGCATCTGAGAAGCCAGGGCCCCAAGAGGGCCCGACGTCGCCGCGTAGGGGCTCGCCAAACCCCTCGTCGCGGGCGGCAAGCGCGGGTCCCCACGTGTGAGCCAGCGGCCGAGAAATCGCTCGAGGATCTGCCCGTTTCTGGCGTCGATGACGAGCCGCTGGTAGCCTGTCGGACCGGCGATGACGTCGGCGAGATAAACTCCCGGCCGGCGCACAAGCGGCGCAACCAACCCATATCCTTGCGCCTCCAAAGTCCGTTCGATCTCGCCCGGTGACGCGACTGGCCAAGGCGGCGCCCATTGAGCGGTCGCAGAAGGAGCGAAGGCGAAGGCTATGAGCGCGCTTAGCGCCAAACCCGCCAAACGAAGGCGTGAGGGCTCCATTCATCCTGATCGTCCCAATTTGTCGCTCCGGTCAAACCCCTGAGACGATTTGGGGCGCCGAATGGGGCGCGGTTACGGCGTCGCCGCGACCGAGTCCGTAACGTTGCCGGAAATGCTCATGAGCCGATCAATTTCACTTGATTCGGTTTCGAACGAGGCGACCAACCTGACGAGCGTTTCGCCCTTTCGAGGCGCGCGCTCCGGCGCGAGCGATCGGGTGCTCCAATCGTGGAACACTGCGCCTGCCGCGCGCCAACGCTCAACCATTGCTTTCGGCGCCACGACAAACACTTCATTGGCTTCCGTCGGCCATGCGAGACGCACGCCGGGAATCTTCGCGAGGGCATGAGCGAGCCGTCGGGCTGCCGCGTTTGCTTGCTCGGCCAGCCGCAACCACAGCCCATCGGTGAGGTAGGCCTCCATTTGTGCGCCAAGGAAGCGCCCCTTGGACAAGGTCTGGCCGCCGCGCTTGCGCTGGAAGGCAAAATTTTTCGCCCGCGCGGCATCGAAAAACACGACGGCTTCGCAAGCCAGCGCGCCATTCTTCGTCGCACCGAGGGTGAGAATGTCGACCCCCGCCCGCCAGGTCATGTCGGCCGGCGTCGCCTTGGTCGAAACGAGCGCGTTGGCGAAGCGCGCGCCGTCCATATGCACACTGATCCCGTTACGATGAGCCATTGAACTCAGTTCCGACACCTCGTTCACCCCGTAAACAGTGCCCGGCTTCAGTAGCCTGCGAGAGCGACAGCACCCCGGGTTGGGAGGACTTCACCAGTCCCCGCGGAAACCTCTCCAAGGTCTCTCGCAAGCCGTCGGGTGTGATCTTGCCGCCCTCTCCAGCAATTCCTATCAGCTTCGCCCCGCCCGCGAAGAACTCCGGCGCGCCGCATTCGTCGTCGTGAACATGCGCCTCCTCATGGCAGAAAACTGCATCCCAGGGATTGGCGAGCGCCGAAAGCGCGAGGGCGTTCGCTGCCGTCCCCGTAGTCACCAGGAAAGCGGCGACCTTGGTCTCGAAAGTGTCGCTGAGCAGCGCTTGCGCCCGCGTCGTGTAATCATCGGCGCCATAGGCAGGCGCATAAACACGCGAAGAAGCCATGATCGCGTCCAAAATTTGCGGCGCCACGCCGGCGCCGTTGTCGCTCGCGAAATTCATACTTGCTCCCGTCCGAAATGAGCGCACAATCTGCGTCAGGTTGCTCCGCTCTGGCAATTCGGTTCGACCCCAACCTGAGACGGCAAAAATCGCGAATTGATCGCTTGTATCGGGGACCCATTTCTGTCATGGTCTGGAAATAGGACAGTTGTGCTGACCATTTTGTGATGCGAGGCGAAAAGCCTCGAAGTCGGCAGAAGAACGGGACTCAAGCGGTGTCGGATCGAACGACAAAGACGGATCGAAAAAAATCCGACGCGTGACGCCTTGAGCTGCGCGTTAGCAGCCGCCTTTGTCCGTAATACGCCTAAAAATCTGCAGTAATAGTCGCACCAAGTCCCGCGACTGCTCGGGGAGCGAAGAGATGAACGCCATAACTCAAGCGACGCTCGACGAGTCGCACGGCGACTTCGCGAAGGCAAATCCCGGTCAGGATCCGCTGACGCCTCCGGCGCAAGCTCTCTACCATCCCTCCAAAGAGCATGATTCGTGCGGCGTCGGGTTTGTCGCCGACATGAGGAACCGGAAGTCGCACGACATTCTCGAAAAAGGCTTGCAGATTTTGGTCAACCTGGACCATCGCGGCGCGGTGGGGGCGGATCCCTCGCTCGGGGACGGCTGCGGCGTGCTGACCCAAATCCCGCACGGGTTCTTCGCGCCCGAATGCGCCAAGCTGGGCTTCGAGCTACCGGCGCAAGGTTATTATGCGATCGGCCAGTTTTTCATGCCTCGGCAGACCGAGGCGCGCCAGCAGGTGCGTGAGATTGTTGAGGAGGTCGTCGCGGCTGAAGGCCTGAATGTGCTCGGCTGGCGCGACGTTCCTGTCGACAATTCCTGCCTGGGTGAACGCGTCAAGGCGGTCGAGCCGGTGATGCAGCAGATATTCGTCGGGCGTCCTACCGAACTTGCCAGCGAAGACGATTTTGAGCGGCGGCTATATGTTGTCCGCAAGGTCGTCTCCAACCGCGTGTTCGCCATCGGGACGCGCGAAATTCTCGAATATTATCCAGTCTCGATGTCGGCTCGCACCATTGTCTACAAGGGCATGGTGTTGGTGCAGCAGCTCGCGCCCTATTACCGTGACCTGTTGGACCCGCGTTTCGAGACCGCTTTGGCGCTGGTCCACCAGCGGTTCGCGACAAACACGTTTCCGTCCTGGCGCCTCGCGCACCCCTATCGCATGGTCGCGCACAACGGCGAAATCAATACGTTGCGAGGCAACGTGAACTGGATGGCGGCTCGTCAGGCGAGCGTCAACTCCGAACTTTTCGGCGCCGACATCTCGAAGCTGTGGCCGATATCTTATGAAGGCCAGTCGGACACCGCCTGCTTCGACAATGCGCTCGAGTTTCTCGTTCAGGGCGGCTATTCGATCAGCCACGCGATGATGACGCTGATTCCGGAGGCCTGGGCCGGCAATCCGCTAATGGACGAGGAGCGGCGCGCTTTCTACGAATACCATGCTGCGCTGATGGAGCCGTGGGACGGCCCGGCAGCCGTTGCGTTCACGGACGGACGCCAGATCGGCGCGACGCTCGATCGCAACGGCCTCAGGCCTGCCCGCTATTTCGTTACCGACGACGACCTTGTCGTTCTCGCGTCGGAGATGGGCGTGCTGCCGGTGCCCGAAGAGAGCATCATCGCCAAATGGCGCCTGCAACCGGGCAAGATGCTGCTGGTCGATCTTGAGCAGCACCGCATCGTCTCGGACGCGGAAATCAAGCAGACTTTGTCGCGCGCACAGCCCTATAGCGCGTGGCTTCGTGAAGGCCAGATCGTGCTTGAGGAGCTCAACCCTGTCGAGCCGCGCGCTTTGCGCACTGACGTGTCGTTGCTCGATCGCCAGCAGGCTTTCGGCTACACTCAGGAAGATCTGACGATCTTGCTCGCGCCGATGGCGGCCACCGGACAGGAAGCTGTCGGCTCGATGGGCACGGACACGCCGATCTCAGCGCTGTCGTCGAAGTCGAAGCTGCTCTACACTTATTTCAAACAGAACTTCGCTCAGGTGACCAATCCGCCGATTGATCCGATCCGCGAAGAGTTGGTGATGAGCCTCGTCTCCTTTATCGGACCTCGGCCCAATCTGTTTGACCTTGACGGCGCAGCCAGACGCAAGCGTCTCGAAGTGCGCCAGCCGATCCTGACCAATGAGGATCTCGAGAAGATCCGCAGCATTGGTCATTTGGAGGATTCGTTCGACACCAGAACGCTCGACATCACCTATCCGATGAAGAAGGGCGCGGCCGGCATGAGCGAAGCGCTGAGAGCGGCTTTGCGAACGTGCGGAATCGGCGGTCCATGGTCGCTACAACATTATCGTCCTTTCCGACCGCATGGTCGGTCCGGATCGAATCCCGATTCCGGCCCTTCTGGCGACAGCGTCCGTCCATCACCACCTGATTCGCAAAGGACTTCGCACTTCCGTCGGCCTCGTCATCGAAACAGGCGAGGCGCGTGAGATCCATCACTTCGCTTGTCTCGCCGGTTACGGCGCAGAGGCGATCAATCCGTATCTCGCTTTCGAGACTTTGACGGCACTGGCCAAGGAGTTGCCGGAGCCGATCAGCGGATATGAGGCGGTCAAGCGCTTTATCAAGTCGGTCGATAAGGGCCTTCTTAAGGTCATGTCGAAGATGGGCATTTCGACCTATCAGTCCTATTGCGGCGCGCAGATCTTCGACGCCGTGGGACTCTCGCGTGCGTTTATTGACGAATTCTTCTTCGGCACTGCGACTTCGATCGAGGGCGCTGGCTTGGCGGAAATCGCCCACGAGACGCAACGGCGCCACGCGGATGCGTTTGGCGGTTCGCCGGTCCTGATGACTTCGCTCGAAGTCGGGGGCGAGTATGCCTACAGGCTGCGTGGAGAGACTCACGATTGGACGCCGGAAACGGTCTCGCTGTTGCAGCACGCCGTTCGTGGCAATGCGCGTGAGCGCTACGACGCTTTCGCGAAAATTCTCAACGAACAAAGCGCGCAACTGTTGACAATTCGCGGTCTTTTCCGGGTTAAGACCGCGGAAGAAAGACGGACGGACATCCGTGCCGATCGACGAGGTCGAGGCTGCCGCTTCGGTCGTCAGGCGCTTTTCGACCGGGGCAATGTCGTACGGTTCGATCTCACGAGAGGCGCACACCACCCTCGCAATCGCGATGAATCGGATCGGAGGCAAGTCCAATACCGGTGAGGGAGGCGAGGAATCCGATCGCTATAAGCGGATGGCGAATGGCGACTCGATGCGCAGCGCCATCAAGCAGGTCGCCTCTGGCCGCTTCGGGGTGACTGCGGAATATCTCGTCAATTCTGACATGATGCAGATCAAGATGGCCCAGGGCGCAAAGCCCGGCGAAGGCGGACAGTTGCCGGGCCATAAGGTCGACGCGGTGATCGCCAAAGTGCGTCACTCCACCCAGGGCGTCGGCCTCATTTCGCCGCCGCCGCACCATGACATTTATTCAATCGAAGACTTGAAGCAGCTCGTTTACGATCTGAAGAATGTCAATCCGCGAGGCCCTGGTTTCTGTCAAGCTTGGTGTCCGAGGTTGGCGTCGGTACGGTTGCGACAGGCGTGGCCAAATGCAAAGCTGACCACGTCACGATCTCCGGTTTCGAGGGCGGCACCGGAGCTGCGCCGCTGACTTCGATCAAGCACGCAGGGAGCCCATGGGAGATCGGTCTCGCCGAGACCCATCAGACCCTGGTGATGAACGGCCTGAGATCCCGCATTGCGGTGCAGGTCGACGGCGGCGTGCGTACCGGCCGCGACGTCGTGATCGGCGCGCTTCTGGGCGCGGACGAGTTCGGCTTCGCAACGGCTCCCCTGATCGCGGCCGGTTGCATCATGATGCGCAAATGCCATCTGAACACCTGCCCGGTCGGCGTTGCCACCCAAGATCCGGTCTTACGCAAGCGCTTTGTCGGCAAACCGGAGCACGTCATCAACTATTTCTTCTTCGTCGCCGAAGAAGTGCGCACGTTGATGGCCCAACTCGGCTACCGGACGTTCGACGAGATGATCGGCCAGCGACAAATGCTGGACCGCGACAGGCTGAACGAACACGGCAAGGCGCAGGGGCTCGATTTTTCGAGGCTATTCTTCAAGCCAGAGCCTTGGCCAGAGGACACCATTTACCGAAGCGTCCCACAGGATCACGGGCTCGACAATGTGCTCGATCGCCGGCTCATCGCCGATACCAAGGAGGCGGTCGAGCGCGGCAAGCACGTGCGTCTCGACCTTTCCATCCGGAACTTTGATAGGTCGACAGGCGCGATGTTGTCGGGCGCCATCGCGAAACGATACGGGCACGCTGGCCTGCGCGACGAGGCGATCCATATCAAGTTTAAGGGCACTGCGGGACAGAGCTTCGGGGCTTTCCTTGCCAAGGGCGTGACCCTTGAACTCGAGGGGGAAGCCAACGACTACGTCGGGAAAGGCTTGTCGGGTGGGCGCATTGTCGTCTATCCGCCAGTGGAAGCAATCAAGCTAACGCCAGAGAGTTCGATCATCGTCGGCAATACCGTGCTCTATGGCGCAATTGCCGGAGAATGCTATTTTCGCGGTGTCGCGGGCGAACGCTTTGGGGTGCGCAATTCCGGGGCGATCGCGGTCGTAGAAGGTACAGGCGACCACGGCTGCGAATACATGACGGGTGGCATCGTCGTGGTCATCGGCGAGACGGGGCGCAACTTCGCTGCCGGCATGTCGGGCGGCATCGCATATGTCCTCGACGAGGCCGGGACATTCGCTGAGCGTTGCAACCTGGCGATGGTTGAGCTCAATCCGGTCGCCGCCGAAGAAGAAGTGATGCAACGCTACCTGCATTCTGGCGGCGATCTCGAGCACCACGGCCGAGTTCGACGTGATGGGCGACATGAGCCGATTCGACGCTGAGCGGCTGCATCAGCTGATCGTCAACCACGCCCGGTACACCGGCTCGACCCGCGCGCGCCAAATCCTAGGGGACTGGGAGGCCTATCTGCCGAAATTCCGCAAGGTGATGCCCGTCGAATATCGGCGCGCGCTGGCTGAGCTTGCGGCGCAAAGCGGACCGCGGATGCTCGTCGCTGGAGAGTAACGCAACGCCAGCCTAAGCTCGTCTTCGGACGTTCGAACCGCGAACTCGTCAATCGCGGAGGGCCCCCGAGGCTTGCTTGGGCGTACCGTCGGAGCGACCGCCGCGGGCGCGTCCGGCAAAGTTCTTGCAAGATACGGATGGCGCGTTATTGAAGCGGACCGGAGCTCGGGCCGCGAGATCGGGAGCGGCGACGCACTCTAGGGTAGCAAAATGGGCAAGGTGACGGGATTCTTGGAAATCGATCGGGCAGACCGGCGTTATGCGCCGGCCTCCGACCGAATCCGCCACTATCGTGAGTTCGTGCTTCCTCTTAGCGAGGAAGCGACGCGCAACCAGGCGGCGCGCTGCATGAATTGCGGCATCCCCTACTGTCACGTTGGCTGTCCGGTCAACAACCAGATTCCCGACTGGAACGACCTCGCTTATCGAGGAAATTGGCGGGAAGCCGCGCGCAACCTGCTCTCGACCAACAACTTTCCAGAGTTTACCGGCCGCGTTTGCCCCGCGCCGTGCGAAGCGTCCTGCACGCTCAACATTCAGGACACGCCGGTGACGATCAAGACGATCGAATGCGCGATCATCGATCGAGCTTTCGAGCAAGGATGGGTGGAGCCGGAGCCCGCTGCCCGCAAGACCGGCAAAACAGGTCGCCGTCATCGGGTCTGGCCCAGCGGGTCTCGCTTGCGCGCAGCAACTCGCGCGCGCCGGCCATGACGTGCACGTCTACGAGAAGAACGCCAAGGCGGGCGGCCTGCTGCGCTACGGGATTCCGGACTTCAAGATGGAGAAACGCCACATCGATCGCCGCGTCGAGCAGATGGAGGCGGAAGGCGTCGTCTTTCACTATGACGCTCACGTCGGCGAACACGATCAGCGCACGGTCGATCGTAGATCGCCATGACGCCGTCGCACTCGCCGGCGGCGCCGAGACATCGCGTGATTTGGCTGTTCCGGGGCGCGATCTCGGCGGCGTTCACTTTGCGATGGAGTATCTGCCGCAGCAGAACCGGCGCGTGTCGCGCGAACCGGTCGGCTCCAACGTCCCCATCCTTGCTAAGCGGCAAATATGTCGTCGTGATCGGCGGCGGCGACACGGGCTCCGACTGCATCGGCACCTCAATCCGTCAGGGAGCGCTCAGGGTCACCCAGCTTGAGATCATGCCGATGCCTCCCAAGTCCGAGGACAAGCTTCTCACCTGGCCGAATTGGCCTCTCAAGCTGCGCACCTCGTCGAGTCACGAGGAAGGCGCTGAACGTGATTTTGCGGTAACGACGCTGGCCTTCGAAGGCGAGAACGGTGTTGTGACTGGTCTTAGATGCGCACGCGTTGACGAGAAGTTCAAGCCGATCGAGGGCAGTGAGTTCACGTTGAAGGCTGACCTCGTCCTGCTGGCGATGGGCTTCGTCTCACCGGTCAAGCACGGCATGCTGACGGAGCTTGGGGTCTCGCTCGACAAGCGCGGCAACGTCGAAGCCGACACGACCCGGTATGCCTCCTCTCACGACAAAGTCTTTGCATGCGGCGACATGCGACGGGGCCAATCGCTGGTTGTCTGGGCGATTCGCGAAGGCCGTCAGTGCGCGGCGGCGATCGACGAGGCCTTGATGGGCGAGACAGTCCTGCCGCGCTGAAGCTTGTCTGGCGCGCCAGTTCTTCCGCCCGCGAAGAAGCTTGAGGGCCTCGAGCTTCGCGCGGCGCGTCAAACGGGGCGGAGATAGTTTAATACAAAAATAAGGCTGTTCAGCCCGTTTTGCATTCAGACGGCTTTCTGCCTGCTAGGCCGGGATGCGGTCGTCATTGGGCGAGGGCTCGCGTAGCACGTAGCCCCGGCCCCATACCGTCTCAATGTAGTTCCGGCCACTGGACGCCGTCGCGAGTTTCTTGCGCAACTTGCAGATGAAGACATCGATGATCTTGAGTTCCGGCTCGTCCATACCGCCATAGAGGTGGTTGAGGAACATCTCCTTGGTGAGCGTTGTGCCCTTGCGCAGAGAGAGCAGCTCCAGCATCTGGTATTCCTTGCCAGTCAGATGCACGCGCGCTCCGTCGACTTCGACCGTCTTCTGATCGAGGTTGACAGTCAGGTCGCCGGTGATGATGACCGACTGGGCGTGTCCCTTTGAACGACGCACGATGGCGTGGATCCGAGCGACGAGTTCGTCCTTGTGGAACGGCTTGGTAAGATAGTCGTCGGCGCCGTGACCAAGTCCTTTGACCTTGTCCTCGATGCCGGCCATCCCGGACAGGATCAGTATCGGGGTCTTGATCTTCGTGACGCGGAGCGAGCGCAGCACTTCGTATCCGGACATGTCGGGAAGATTGAGATCAAGCAGGATGATGTCGTAGTCATAGAGCTTGCCGAGATCGATGCCCTCCTCGCCAAGGTCAGTAACATAAACGTTGAAATTCTCCGACTTCAACATCAACTCAATGCTTTGCGCGGTCGCCGTATCGTCTTCGATCAAAAGTACCCGCATGTTAGGCTCCCCGCCTCGCCCGTTGCTTTGTGACCGCGGTTATGTACGTCGCATCCATACTCAATCGCTGCTCGCGAGAGCTTAGACTGATTCGAATTGAACACTGACTGCGATTGGTTAACAAACCATGATTCATTTGCGCAAGTCCCCTGACCCCATCCAGTATGATATTAGTAACAATTTGATAAGAAATGGTATTTCGCGAGATTCAAAATTAATGCATCACATCAACAAGCCGACCTAACGGATTCAATGGACTCTGAGTTCGCGAATGAGTGACAGAGCCCACGTCTCGCTCCGGATTGTTGCGAGAAAGACATCCGGCTGGCCACTCCGCTCGGAGAGCCGATTGTTAACGACCAACGTAAACGAACCCCTAACGGCATAAATCGCTCCTTGGATTTTACCGCCTCCCCAAAACCAAATACGCCGCAGCAGTCAAAACCGCGGAGCTAGTGCGTGCCTGACGTAAGAAAGGAGAAACCTTCGTCATGCATCGTCCAGCCGTCTCGTAATGGCGGCGGGAGGACGGCGACGTTCTCTCGCGTGGGGATTCGTTAAGGAGTGCGCAGGAATGAAATCGCGGGACTCGCTTATTCGTCTGAAGCGCTTTCAACTTGAAGAGAAGCGCCGCCGGGTTCGGCAGATTGAAATGATGCTGGCTGAGTTCAACCGCATGATCGGTGACCTCGATCGCGAGATCGCGAACGAAGAGAAGCGCACAGGCATCGCCGATCCCGCCCATTTCGCTTATCCGACCTACGCCCGCGCGACTTCGGTCCGGCGAGACAACCTCAAGAGTTCGATTGCCGAACTCTTAGGCCAGATCGAGGAGGCCAAGGCCGGACAGGAGGAGGCCGAGGCCGAACTCCTCAAGTTCGAGACTCTAGACGTACGCGACAAGACGAACGATCGGTTAGCCGAGGCGGTGGCGCGGGCCTGACGTCTGCGCACCAGCGCCGCGAGCCTGGCAATTCCTATGGCGCCAGTCCTCTTCCCTCATTGAGCTCCACTAGCACCTCCCGGCCACTTTCTTCTAACGATCCGCGTTGCGGCTCAAGGCTGATGATCTAAGTCTGTCCGCGACGAGAAGACATCGGCTGCTTCTTCGTGGGGAACGGACGCCGGTCGCCCACAGGTCGACGGTCTTGGGGGAGTTTGATGCTGATCGCAGCGCCGACCGAAACGGACGCGGGGGAGACGCGCGTCGCGGCGACACCGGAGACGGTCAAGAAATTCGTCGGCCTCGGAGCGGAAGTCGCTGTCCAGCGTGGCGCGGGCGCTCAAGCCGGATTTCCGGACAGCGAGTATCACTCCGCGGGAGCGCGGCTCGTCTCGGCCGAGGAAGCGCTCGGCGCCGATGTGGTGTTGAAGGTTCGCAGGCCCAACGCCCGTGAAATTGCTTCCCTCAAGCCTGACGCGCTCGTCGTCGGAACGCTGGACCCCTACGGCCATCGCGATGCGATTGAGGCAATGGCGAAGGCCGGGGTCGCCTCGTTTGCAATGGAGCTCCTGCCGCGCATAACCCGGGCCCAGGTCATGGACGTGCTGTCGAGCCAAGCCAACCTCGCGGGCTATCGCGCGGTGATCGACGCATCGGCTGAATACGGCCGGGCGGCGCCGATGATGATGACTCCGGCCGGCACGATCCCTGCCGCGAGACTGTTTGTCATGGGCGTCGGCGTCGCCGGGCTTCAGGCGATCGCCACTGGGCGGCGCTTGGGCGCGGTGGTGACGGCGACCGACGTGCGACCGGCGACCAAGGAACAGGTCGAGTCCCTCGGCGCAAAATTTGTGGCGGTCGAGGACGAGGAGTTCAAACAGGCGGAGACCGCAGGCGGCTACGCGAAAGAAATGTCGGACGCCTACAAGGCCAAGCAGGCTGACCTCGTCGCTGCGCATATCGCAAAACAGGACATCGTTATCACCACCGCGCTGATCCCCGGCCGACCGGCGCCGCGTCTCGTCAGCGCCGATATGGTCAAAGTCGATGCGCGCTGGGTCGGTCATCGTCGACATCGCCGTCGAGCGCGGGGGAAATTGCGAACTCTCGATACCGGGCGAATTGGCCGTCAGCGACAACGGCGTCAAGATCGTCGGCTATTCCAACGTCACGCGGATACCTGCATCAGCCTCGGCCCTCTATGCGCGTAATCTTTACGCTTTCGCCGAGACGTTGATCGACAAGGAGGCAAAGTCGCTCGCTGTCAGCTGGGACGACGAACTGGTGAAGGCGACGTGCCTGACTCGTGGCGGCGCGATCGTCCATGCGAACTTCATTGCCCAATAATCCCTGAGCGCCGGAGAGCCCAATGGACAACCTCGACGCCGCGATCGAGAAACTTCGAGCCGCCGCGGATAGCGCGCGCCAGGCAGCACAGGCTGCGCAAGCGTATAGCGACCAGCTCGCGGCTGCGGGCCACGCAGCTTCTGGCGGGGCGATTGATCCGTTTGTCTTCCGGCTGGCGATTTTCGCCCTCGCGGTCTTCGTCGGCTACTACGTAGTCTGGTCGGTGACGCCAGCGTTGCATACGCCGCTGATGTCCGAAACCAACGCGATTTCCTCGGTCATTGTCGTCGGCGCCCTGTTGTCGGTCGGAGTCTCCGCGATCGATAGCGGCTCATGGTTTGCGCGCTTCGTCGGCTTCATCGCGCTCGTCCTCTCCTCAGTCAACATTTTCGGCGGTTTCCTCGTCACCGAGCGCATGCTGGCGATGTACAAGAAGAAGGGCTGAGGCCGCATGAACGCCAACCTCGCCGCCCTGCTCTACCTCGTCTCCGGCATTCTGTTCATTCTCGCGCTGCGTGGGCTCTCTTCGCCGGCTACGTCTCGTCAGGGCAATCGCTTCGGCATGATCGGCATGGCGGTCGCCGTGCTGACGACCCTTGCGCTTCGTCCACCCTCGAGCGCGATGTCCTGGCTGCTCATCATCCTCGGCATCGCCATCGGCGGCGGGATCGGCGCCTGGCGCGCGCGCACCGTGCAGATGACGGCGATGCCGCAACTCGTGGCGATGTTCCATTCGCTGGTGGGCTTGGCCGCCGTGCTGGTCGCGGCGGGAGCGCTTTATGCGCCCGAGGCCTTCGGCATCGAAGAAGGGGGCCTCATCCACCCCGGGAGCATCATTGAGATGTCGATCGGGCTTGCGATCGGCGCGGTGACGTTCACAGGCTCGATCATCGCCTTCCTAAAGCTTGACGGACGCATGTCCGGCGCGCCGATCCTGTTGCCGCAGCGCCACCTCATCAACGGCGGACTCGGCGTCGCGCTCATCGTCTTGATCGCGCTCTTCTACGCGACGCAATCGCCCGCCTTCTTCTGGCTCATCGCGCTCGTCTCGTTCGCGCTCGGCCTCTTGCTCATCATTCCGATCGGCGGCGCGGACATGCCGGTCGTCATCTCGATGCTCAATTCCTATTCCGGCTGGGCGGCCGCGGGCATCGGCTTCACGCTCGGCAATCTGGCGCTCATCATCACCGGCGCGCTGGTCGGCTCCTCGGGCGCGATCCTGTCCTACATCATGTGCAAGGGCATGAACCGGTCCTTCATATCCGTCATCCTCGGCGGGTGGGGCGGCGAGGTCGCCAGCGCAGCGGGCGCAACAGAGACCCGTCCGGTCAAGCAGGGTTCGGCCGAGGACGCGGCCTTCATGATGAAGAACGCGTCCAAGGTGATCGTCGTTCCGGGCTATGGCATGGCGGTCGCGCAGGCGCAGCACTCGCTGCGTGAGATGGCGGACATGCTCAAGAAGAGCGGCGTCGAGGTCAAATACGCGATCCATCCGGTCGCCGGCCGCATGCCGGGCCACATGAATGTGCTGCTCGCCGAGGCCAACGTTCCTTACGACGAGGTGTTCGAGCTCGAGGACATCAACAGCGAGTTCCCGCAAGCCGATGTCGCTTATGTCATCGGCGCCAATGACGTCACCAATCCCGCCGCCAAAACCGATCCCAAGTCGCCCATTTACGGCATGCCGATTCTCGACGTCGACAAGGCGAAGACGGTCTTGTTCGTCAAGCGCGGCATGGGCTCGGGCTACGCCGGTGTCGAGAACGAACTGTTCTTTCGCGACAACACGCTGATGCTGTTCGGCGACGCGAAGAAGATGACCGACGCGATCGTGAAGGCGCTGCAGCACTGAGCGTAGCGCCGGGATCGCCCGCGATGCTGATCGCCGATCGCGGTCTGCGTCGCGCTTTACGCCGCGCTCGTCGTCGCCCTTTACGTCGGCCAGCGCAAGCTCCTGTTTCGGTGTGACGCCGCGGAGGTCGACCCGGCGACGCTTGGGCTCAAGGCCAAGGTCGTTCGTCTGAAGACGGAGGATGGCGAGAGTCTGCTCACGTGGAGCATCCCGCCCTTAGCCGGACGGCCGTTGATCCTCTATTTTCACGGCAACGCCGGCGGAATCGACCTGCGCGTCGAGCGCTTTCACGCCATCGCGAAGGCGGGCATGGGTTTGCTGGCGATCGAATATCGCGGCTACGCCAGCTCGAGCGGCTCGCCAAGCGAGCGCGGGCTCAAGCTCGATGGCGAAGCGGCCTATGCGGCGGCGATCGCGAGCGGCGTCGCGCCGGAGCGCATCGTCCCTCTGGGCGAGTCGCTTGGCTCCGGGGTCGCGGTCGCGCTTGCCGCGCGCCACGAGGTTGGCGCGCTCGTGCTCGACTCGCCCTATTCGTCGATCGCCGACGTCGCGGCGGCCGCATACTGGTTCGTTCCCGTTCGCGCATTGCTCCGCGATCCGTTCCGCAACGACCTGCTGATCGGCTCGGTCAAGGCGCCGACGCTGATCGTGCACGGGACCAAGGACAGGGTCGTGCCCATCCGCTTCGGCGAGAAACTGTTCGCCCTCGCCAATCCGCCCAAGGAGTTCTGGCGCGTCGAGGGCGCCGTCCATCTCGCGATGGGCGAACGCTTCGCTGACATGCTGGACTGGATCGCCAGAATGGTTCCGCCAGCGTGAGCCGCCTGCCCTGAGCGGGGCTTTGCAACCACAGCGGGAATTCCTGCCAAATAAGGGGCGTGGGAGACGCTTTATCAAGACCCAGACGATGGTCGTTATTGGGAATGCACTTACCCTCAGAGCGAAGTTCACGGCGGCCGACCTCCGCAGTTGCGGCGCCTGACGGCGGACGAGGCGAGGCAGACGTACGGGTAGGACTGAACGCCTAAGCGGCGACGGCGACCGGTACGGCGGCGAGCTCGAGCTGCACGGGAACGGGAGCGCGAAGGATGTCGAGGACCGGGCAGTGCGCGTCGACCACCGCTTTGAGCTTCGCCAATTCCTCTTGGGTCGCCGAGCTCTTCAGCGTCACGGTTCCCTGCACCCCGGTGAATCCCGAGCGCACCCGTTCGTCGACGGCGAAAAATCCCCGCAGGTCGAGAACGCCGTCAAGCTTGACCGAGACGCTATCGAGCGGGACGCCAAGCGCTGTCGCGTAAGCGCGGTACGTGATCTCCTGGCAGGTCGCCAAGGCCGCCAGGACCAGCTCCACCGGGTTCGGGCCAGCGTCCGAGCCGCCGAGAGTCGGCGGCTCGTCCACCGTCAGGGAGAACTGGCGAATCCTGACCTCGCTACGGAGGTTCTCCACCTGCCGGGAATCGACCGAAAAGACCGCTTTTGCGTTGGCGGCGTCCGCGCGCAGACTCGCCTGCGTCTCGACAATGATCTCTTTGAGCGCCATCCCAGTCTCCCGATGTTCGAGAGCTCTAATAGAATTAAGTTTATAGACTTTGTCAATTTTTTCTAATTCGGAGAGATTTGCGCCGGTGCGCCGTCTCCGCTACGCACCGCGCCCCTCATCAGGACACAGATCGATCATGTGCGCCGCGCGCGATCCGATAGAAAGCGCGGCCGCACGCGGCTCGCTCAAGCGCGAACTCGGCGCGACGCTTGCGCTCGGCTGGCCGATCGTTCTCGCCAATGTCGCGATCTACGCGATGACCGCGACCGACTTCATCATGCTCGGCCGCCTGTCGCCGCGCGCGCTCGCCGCTGGCGCGCTCGGCTTCAATCTTTTTCAGCCGGGGATGTTGCTCGGCGTCGGCATCGTCGCGGCGCTCGCGCCGATCGCGGCCGCGAAAATCGGCGCGGGCGAGAGCGGCGAATCGCTCAGGCGCGCGACCCATCAGTCGCTCTTGTCCGCCGTCGCGCTTCTCCGCCGTCGCCTGGATCTATCTATGGCAGACGGAGCAGATTCTGCTGGCCATCGGCGAGCCGGCCGATCTCGCGCACGACGCCGGAATCTACATGCGCGGCTACCAGTGGAGCCTGCTGCCGAACCTTCTGTTCTTCACCGCCCGCTGCCATCTTCTCCGCGCTTGAGCGGCCGCGCCCGACGCTGATCGCCGGCCTTGTCGCCGTAGCCTTCAACGCTGCTCGCCAACTATGCCCTCGTGTTCGGCAAGCTTGGCATGCCGCCGCTTGGGATCTTCGGCTCCGGAATCGCGACCACGCTGTCGCAGACGCTTGATGTTCCTCATCCTGCTTGGGGCCTCGTTCGTCGATCCGCGCCTGCGGCGGCTTCGCGCATTCGCCCTGCCCTGGCGTCCGGCGCGGCGCGAGCTCGTCGCACTGTGGCGACTTGGCCTGCCGATGGGCGCGATGATTCTCGCCGAAGTCGGCGTCTTCTCCGCCGCAACGATGGCGATGGGCCTCATCGGGCGAGCGACGCTCGAAGCGCATACGGCCGCCTTGCAGATCGTCGTCGATCGCCTTCATGGTCCCGCTCGGCCTCGGCCAGGCGGCGACGATCAGGGTCGGCCTCGCCTACGGCGCGCGCAACGCCCGTGCGATTGCCCGCGCCGGCTGGTGCGCCTTCGGCCTCACGCTCGTCTACGCCGCCTTATCCGCGACCGCGATGATCGCCGCGCCGCGGCTCTTGATCGCGCCCTTCATTGACGTCGACGCGCCCGAGAATGCGAGCCGCCGTCGCGATCGCCGTCGCCTTGCTCAAGGTCGCGGCGATGTTCCAGGTCTTCGACGCGAGCCAGTGCGCCCTCGCCAACATGCTGCGCGGACTGCACGATTCGAAATGGCCGTTCGTCATCGCGCTTCTCGGCTATTGGGCGATCGGCGCGCCGGTCGGCCTCGCGTTGGGATTCTTGACCCCGCTCGGCGGGGTCGGCGTCTGGATCGGGCTTGCGACCGGCCTCGCCGTCGTCGCCGTTCTTCTGTTGTTGCGCTGGATCGGCAAGGAGCGCCGGGGCTTTGCGGTTTGACCCTGGGTCCGGCGCCCGGCCAACATAACGCGTCGCATTCAACGCAATGAGCGCGGGCCCGCAGAGCCCGCGTGGAGATTGACTTCATGTCCCAGCAATCCGAGCCCTCTCGTCATCGACGTCGACACCGGCATCGACGATGCGTTCGCGCTCCTCTACGCCTGCGCTCATAACGAGGCGCAAATCCTCGGCGTCTCGACCGTGGTCGGCAACGTTTCGC
Source organism: uncultured Alphaproteobacteria bacterium (assembly GCA_963762335.1). GTDB lineage: Bacteria > Pseudomonadota > Alphaproteobacteria > Rhizobiales > Beijerinckiaceae > Roseiarcus. The sequence goes on from CAVXKU010000033.1 coordinate 41,199, forward strand.
TCGCCGCCGCGACGCGCAACACGCGCGCGGTTCTGGCGCTTGCGGGGCGAGCGGATATCCCTGTCTGGCCGGGCGCGGCGACGGCGATCTCGATCGCGGTGAGGGACGCGAGCGAGATTCACGGCAAGACCGGCCTCGGCCATGCGGTTCTGCCCGACCCGGACGAACCAGCCGGACGCGCTGCATGCCGCGGATTCGATCATCGCCGCGGCGCGCTCGCACTCCGGGCGCCTCGTCCTGTGCGCGACGGGGCCGTTGACGAATATCGCGCTCGCCGTCATGCGCGAGCCCGAACTGCCGCGTCTCGTCAAGCGGTTCGTCATCATGGGCGGCGCCTATTCCGATTCGGGAAATGTCACGCCCGCGGCCGAATTCAACATCTGGCACGATCCGGAGGCGGCGCGCATCGTCTTTCGCGCCTTCGGCGGCGTGGGCGGAGCGCCGGTGATCGCTATCGGCCTCGACGTCACGCGCAAGACGATCATCGACGAGAGCGACGTCGCGGCGATCGCATCGCGCATCGCCGGCAAGCCGCATGGGGCCGAAGCTGACCCGCTTCCTCGAGGATGCGTCGCGCTTCTATTTCGAGCGCATGGAAAAAATGCTGGGCAAGCGCATCTTCACCATGCACGATCCGCTGGCGGTCGCCGTGGCGCTCGATCCGACGCTGGTCGAGACGCGCCGCGCGGCCGTCGACGTCGAGACGACAGGGCGACTGACGACCGGCGCAACGATCGTCGACTGGCGCGGCCAGTGGGGCCGCCTCGCCAACACCGAAGTCGCCGTCGCTGTCGACGCCGAACGCTTCCGCCGCCTGTTCTTCGACGCGATGGCGCGCCTGGCTGACGGCGCGGCCGGCAGCTAGGACGCAGGCCGCCTCTCGCAGGGTTATCGAGGCGCGAACTGCCGAGCGAAGCATCGCGAACGGCTGGAATGTCCTGGCAAGCTTGGCGCTTGTGTTTTCGTCTATAATCGTTCTATCTTTGTTCTGCTCTACTTTTTGCACGCATGAGGAGCGGCGCCTCCTTGATCCGGCTCGAGCCGCGGTTCGCCGAATTGGCGGCGACGACGAATTTCTCGTTTCTGCGCGGAGCCTCGCATCCCGAGGAGATGGTCGCGCGCGCCGCCGAGCTCGGGCTTGCCGGGATCGGGATCGCCGACCGCAACTCGCTCGCCGGCGTCGTGCGCGCGCACACATTCGCGCGCGAGAACGTTGAGGCGATGGCGGGCACGCGGGTCGTTCCCGGCGCGCGGCTCGTCTTCATCGACGGCTCCCCAGACGTGCTCGTCTATCCAAAGGATCGCGCGGCTTATGGCCGGCTCTGCCGGATTCTGACTGAGGGCAACTCGGCGCGCGCCCAAAGGCGAATGCTGGCTCAACCTCGAGGACCTTCTGGAGCCGCGGCGAGGGCCTGCAGATCGTTGCGATGCCCCTCATCCGGCGCTTCGCGCCACCTTCTCCCCAGGGGAGAAGGGGTGCGCCCCCTCTCCCTACGAGGAGAGGGCCGGGATGAGGGTGCCGCATCTCGCTCTCCTGCGCGAGGCCTTCGGCAAGCGTCTATGGATCGGCGCGAGCCTCACCTATGGCGCGGACATGCGCGGCGGGCTGGCGCGGCGCGTTGCGCTCGCACGCTCTGTCGGCGCGCCGCTGATCGCGACCAACGACGCGCTGATGCATGTGCCCGAGCGGCGCACGCTCGCCGATGTCCTCACCTGCATCCGCGAGAAAACCACGCTCGAGGCCGCGGGGCGCCTCACGCAAGCCAACGCCGAGCGCCATCTCAAAGCCCCGCGCGAAATGGCGCGGCTGTTCGCCGAAGCGCCGGAGGCCGTCGCCGAGACCGTCCGCTTCCTCGACGGCCTCGCCTTCAGCCTTGACGAACTCACGCATTGCTATCCGGAAGAGCTGCGCGAGGGCTATGCAACGCCGCAGGAGGCGCTCGAAGCTTTCGCCTGGGAGGGCGCAGAAACGCGCTATCCGGACGGCGTTCCGGAGCGCACGCGCGAAGCGCTCACGTACGAACTCGAGCTGATCGCCTCGCTCGATTACGCGCCTTACTTCCTCACCGTGCACGACATCGTGCGCTTCGCGCGCTCGAAGGAAATCCTCTGTCAGGGCCGTGGCTCGGCGGCCAATTCCGCGGTCTGCTATTGCCTTCGGATCACTGAGGTCGATCCGGCGAACTTCGATCTTCTGTTCGAGCGCTTCATCTCGCCCGAGCGCAACGAGCCGCCCGACATCGACGTCGACTTCGAGCACGAGCGGCGCGAAGAGGTGATCCAATATATCTATGATCACTATGGGCGCGAGCGCGCCAGCCTCGCCGCCGCAGTGATCACCTATCGCACACGCTCGGCGATCCGCGAAACGGCCAAGGTCTTCAGCCTCTCCGACGATGTCGTCGCCGCTCTCAACGGAACCGCCTGGGGCCAGGAGACAGCGCCGATCGGCGAGGATCGCGTGCGCGCGGTCGGGCTCAATCCCGCCGATCCGACGCTCAAGCTCGCGCTCGAGATGGCGAAGGCGCTGATCGGCTTTCCGCGCCATCTGACCCAGCACAGCGGCGGCTTCGTCATCACCCGCGACCGGCTCGACGAGATCGTGCCGGTGATGAACACGGCGATGGAAGAGCGCACGATGGTCGAGTGGGACAAGGACGATCTCGACGCGCTCGGCCTTCTCAAGGTCGACGTGCTGGCGCTCGGCATGCTGACGGCGCTGAGCAAGGGTTTTACGCTTCTCGACAAGCATTACGGCGAGCGGCTGACTCTGGCGACCATTCCGCCCGAGGAGGCGTGCGTCTACGCGATGATCCAGCGCGCCGACACGATCGGCGTGTTCCAGATCGAAAGCCGGGCGCAGATGTCGATGCTGCCGCGGCTCAAGCCGGCCAACTATTACGATCTCGTGATCGAAGTCGCGATCGTGCGGCCCGGCCCGATCCAGGGCGACATGGTGCATCCCTATTTGCGCCGCCGGCAGGGCCTCGAAGACGTCTCCTATCCCTCGAAGGAGCTTGAGGCGGTCTTGAGCAAGACGCTCGGCGTGCCGCTGTTCCAGGAGCAGGCGATGAAGATCGCCATCGTCGCCGCTGGCTTCACGCCTTCGGAAGCCGACCAATTGCGCCGCGCGATGGCGACGTTTCGTCGATCCGGAACGATCCAGACGCTTCAGGAGAAGATGATCGAAGGCATGGTGGCCAACGGCTATCCTCGTGAGTTCGCCGAGCGCTGCTTTCACCAGATCGAGGGCTTCGGCGAATATGGCTTTCCCGAGAGCCATGCGGCGAGCTTCGCGCTTCTGGTCTACGCCTCATGCTGGATGAAATGCCGCTACCCGGATGTCTTCGTCGCGGCGATGCTGAACGCCCAGCCGCTTGGCTTCTACGCGCCCGCCCAGCTCGTGCGCGATGCGCGCGAGCATGGGGTCGAAGTGCGCGAAGTCGACGTGAACCTGTCCGATTGGGATTGCACGCTGGAGCCGCTCCCCTCATCCGGCCTTCGGACCACCTTCTCCAGAGGGAGAAGGGATCCATCCCTCGCCACGCCGAGATGGCGCCGCACATCCGCACGACGCATGCGGTGCGTTTGGGCTTCAGACAGATCGTCGGCGTCAAAGAAAAGGACATGCTCCGGCTCGTGGAGCGGCGCGGCGAGGCTTATGATTCGGTGCGCGACTTATGGCTGCGCAGCGGGTTGAGTTCGACCGTGCTGGAGCGGCTTGCCGACGCTGACGCCTTCCGCTCGCTCGGCCTCGATCGGCGCCAGGCTTTATGGGCGGTGCGCGGCCTCGACCGGGTCGGCGACCAGGACGATCTGCCGCTATTCGCCAGCCGACCGGAGCGCGATACGGAGCCGGACGCGCGATTGCCGCCGATGCCGCTCGGCGCGCATGTGGTCGAGGATTATCGGCGCTTGTCCTTGTCGCTCAAGGCTCATCCCGCTTCGTTCATGCGCGCCCGCCTTTCCGCGCGCGGAATCCTGCGCTCGGAGGCGCTGCGTTCGGTCAAGAACGGCGAGCGCGTCACGGTGGCTGGGCTCGTGCTGGTGCGCCAGCGGCCGGGCACCGCCGCGGGCGTCATCTTCATGACGCTGGAGGACGAGACGGGCGTCGCCAATATCATTGTGTGGCCGAAGATCTTCGAACGCCTGCGCGCGATCGTGCTCGGCGCGCGCTTTGTCGCGGTGACCGGCAAGCTGCAGAGCGAGCAAGGGGTCATTCATATCGTCGCCGAACGCATGAACGATCTGACGTCGATGCTTGGCCTTCTGTCGGAGGCGGGCCCGACGATCGGCGCTCTCGCGCGCGCCGACGAGGCGCACCGGACGGAACCGACGGAGACCCGAAAGCGGCAAGGCAATCGCTTCGCCGGGCCGCCGCGTCTTGACGATCCGCGCGCCAAGCCGCCAAGCTCCGCCGATCGAGACAGTGGACGTCGTCGAAGCGATGCCCGCGGGGCGGAATTTTCGTTGACGTCCTCGGCGGTCCCCGGGACGACGGAAGCCAGCGCCAAGTCAAAGCGCTCAGCGCGAAGGTTTCAGCGCGTCCGCGAGCCGCATTTTCGCCGACCCGGGTTCGAGCGGCTTCGGCTGGCTCTCATGCGGCGCCCAGGCGGCGAGCCACACGAGATCGAAGGTCGCGCGCAGGCGCCCGTCCGGATCGGCGAATTTCTCGGAGTAAACAGCCGCTGCGCGCAGAAGCACCTCCCGCCTCAGCGGCTTGCGGCTGCGCGCGTGCAGCGCGTTCGTGGCCCCCATAGCGCGCAGGTCGGCCAGCAGCGTGAAAATGTCCGGGTAGCGGACGACCACCCGATCGAGATCGACGACCGGCAGCGCCAAACCAGCGCGTTGCGCCAGTCCGCCGAGCGCCCGCACGTCAACAAAGGGCGCGACCCGCGGCGACGCGCCGCCGAGAATCTCGCTCTCGGCGATGGTGAGGCTTTGTCGCAGCTCGGTCAGCGTTTCGCCGCCAATCATCGCCGCGATCAGAAGGCCGTCGGCTTTCAAGGCGCGCCGCATCTGCACCAGCGCGCCCGGCAGGTCGTTCACTGTCTGGAGCGCAAGCAGCGAGACGATGAGGTCAAGACAACCGTCCCCGGCTGGAAGGCGCTCGAGGTCGCCGACGGACGGCGAGAAAATCGCCCGTTCCCAGGCTCGCCTGGCTCGGAGCAACCCGAATCATGCAATCCACCTGACCGGCAGCCGCAAGCGCGGCCGCGCCATGCGGGCCAGGCGAACCGAGATCCGCCGCAAGGGCGAAGCGCCTTTTGACCAGCGACAGCCGATCGCGAAGGTCATCGGCCGCCCTGGCGAGCAGAAAATCGACTGGAGCATCGCCGCGAACGGCTGCCCAGGCGCGATCGAGGCGCCGATTGATCAAGCCTCGATCGAAGATCTGCGGCGGCGCCAAATGCGACATGAGGCGTTCCTTATGCGGCAGACCGCCTCTCGCGCAAAGCTTCGATTCGCGCTAGCTTGCGCACATGGAAGCCTTTCCGGCAATGGAGGCGGAGCAAGCCCCAGGACCGCCATGGGCGCATCGAGCCGGTGCGCTCGCCACGCGCTTGGCTCACGCGGCGCTTGATACGCTTTATCCGCCGACCTGCCTGGCTTGCCGCGCCGCGACCTCCCGTCATGGCGCGCTATGTCCGCGCTGCTGGAGCGCGATGCGCTTCATCGAGCGCCCGTATTGTGAGCGTCTTGGCACGCCTTTCGAACATGATCTTGGCCAAGGCCTCATCTCGCCTCAAGCGATGGCTGACCCGCCGGCGTTCGACCGGGCCCGGGCGGTGGCGCGGTTCGAGGATGGACCTGCCCGGACGCTCGTACACCGGCTCAAGTATTCCGACCGCGCCGAGCTTGCCCGCCCGATCGCAAGCTGGATGGCTCGCGCCGGCGCCGATGTGCTCGCCGACGCGGACCTTCTGACGCCGGTGCCGTTGCACGCCTTGCGGTTGTGGCGGCGGCGGTTCAACCAGGCCGCCGCGCTGTCGGCCGAAATTTCTCGCCAGACGGGCAAGCCTTCCAATCTGAGCGCGCTTCGGCGGGTCAAGGCGACACGCAGTCAGGTGGGTCTGAGCCGAGCGCAAAGGGCCGAAAACGTGCAGGGCGCGTTCCGCGTCGCCGAAGGCGACGTGATGCGTGGGCTCAATGTCGTGCTCATTGATGATGTTTTAACCTCGGGCTCCACGGCCAACGCGGCCTCCCGCGCGCTACTGAGGGCTGGCGCGAAGCGCGTCGACGTGCTCGTATTCGCCCGGGTTGTGACCGGCGGGTGAGTTCCCATATAAATAAGGCAAATAGCCGGATTGATCTGTTAGGGATGTCTTAGTGTGCCGCCGATTCTGATCTACACCAAGTCGACCTGCCCTTATTGCCACGCGGCCAAGGCTCTGTTGCAGGCGAAAGCCGCATCTTTCGAGGAAATCAGGGTTGACGGCGACCGCGCCGGGCAAGCGGCGATGGCGGAGAAGGCGAACGGCCGGTGGACGGTGCCGCAGATTTTCATTGGCGGCGCGCACGTCGGAGGGTGCGACGATTTGCACGAGCTCGACGCGACGGGCAAGCTTGATGCGCTACTGGCGGGCTGAACGATGATCAAGTATGCGCTTGGCTGCGCCGATGGACACGCGTTCGACAGTTGGTTCCCGGACAGCGCCGCTTACGAGAAGCAACGCAAGCGCGGCTTTGTCGTTTGTCCTGAATGCGGATCGACGCGCGTCGACAAGGCGATCATGGCCCCGGCCATCGTTGGAGGCCAGCGGACGGCGGCGGTCGAGGCGGGCCCGGAGATCGCCGTCGATGACCGGCCCAGGCGCACACGCGAATTCTTCCTCCGGATGAGACGCGAAATCGAAGCGAACACCGACGATGTCGGCGCCAAGTTTCCGCAGGTGGCGAGAGCGATCCATCTCGGCGACGAGCCTGAGCGTGCGATTCGCGGGCGGGCAAGCCTCTCGGAGGCCAAGTCTCTGCTGGAGGACGGCATTGGGGTGCTGCCGCTCCCAATGCTGGAGGACGAACTCCACTAGTCGGGATTGGCCTGCTACTTCTGGTCGAAGCGGAATTCCTGCGCCTCGATGACCGTCGTGCCGATCATCGTCCGCACCGAAACGCGAAACGGGATCAGCACATGGTCGCTGGCGATCGGCGCCAGCCAAACCTCCAGGTCCTTGTTGTCGGCCATGAATTTAGTGGCCGGCCGGTCGCGACTGTGACCGGATATCGGCACGTAACGGGCCGCGCAGACCACGACCTGGCCGTCGTAGCCCTTCGCCGACACCGTACGCTCGCCGACATAGGACAGGGTAACGTCGAACCGCGTGTAGCCATCGAAGATCGGAACCGTGCGGTTACATGCGGCGGGCGACAGTATCGGTCCCGAGGCCGGCGCCGGAAGGATCACGGCCCCGACAGGGTCGACGACATTGCGCTTGTCGCCAGGTCCAAGCGGAACGCGATCCGGCTTGTCCACGAACGGGGGCGAAACATCGACTCCTGTGACCGTGTTGCCCGCGAGCGCCATGCGAATGGTGCGCGTCATGTTCGAGCTTGAGGCGATGGTGGCGAAGGTCGCCGGCGACACATGCCCCTGGACGATCGCGCCCTGACCTGCGGAGGCGCCGTGGGCGTTGGTGAAGAGCTTGGCCAGGCCGGTCAGTTTGGCGTCGCCGGCGATCGCGTAGGTCGTCGGGGTGAGGTTGGCGTTCAGGTTGACGAAGCCGATCGGAAGGCCGACCAGCGACACGCGGTAGTTCACGTGCAGGGTGTCGGCGCGCGCGCCGGCAATCCAGGCGAGCGCCGCCATCATTCCGGCGGCGGCCAATCGCAAGCAAGCCCGAGGCGATCGCGGCGCCATCGTTTCGAATCTCCAGAGTCGGCGTTCGCAGCGCATTGAACGGCGATTGCGCTTAAATTCCGGCGCCGATGCGCCGACTCACGGACGAGCCGATACGAGCAAAAAAGTCATCCGCGGCTGCTGTCAAGACCTTGCGGCGGGCTGGCGCTGGGACATAACATCCCCTCCATGGTCGAGACGGTCATTTCCATCCGTGCAGCGAGGCTCGGCGACGAGGGCGAAATCGCCACGGTGCACGACGCCGCGTGGCGCGAGGCCTATCGGGGCGTCATTCCAGGCAGAGAGCTCGAGCGAATGATCGCGCGGCGGGGTCCGGCCTGGTGGCGCTTGGCGATCGCGCGCCGAACGCCGCTTTTGGTGCTCGAATTCGGCGATTCCGTCGTCGGCTACGTCAGCTACGGGCGCAATCGCGTCCCGGCGCTCGGCTATGGCGGCGAGATCTTCGAGCTTTATCTGTCGCCGGAGTGCCAGGGCTGCGGATTCGGACGGCGCATGTTTGACGCGGCGAAGAAGGATCTGGCCGGACATGGACTTTCCAACCTCGTGGTCTGGGCGCTGGCGGACAACGAGCGGGCGGTCGGATTTTACCGCCGACTGGGCGGTCGGGTCTTGCGCCGCGCGCGGGAGACTTTCGGGGGACAGCAACGCGATCGAATCGCTTTCGGCTTTGGCTGAACGTTCGTTCCTCCTATAAGACGGGATTGAGGCGCCGCCGATTGGGAGGATCGATGAACTTGAACGCGGTTTCGATCGGCAAGAATCCTCCCCACGATGTCAACGTCGTCATTGAGGTGCCGATCGGCGGTGAGCCGATCAAGTATGAGATGGACAAGGAGAGCGGCGCGCTCCAGGTCGACCGGTTTCTCTACACTTCGATGCGCTATCCGGGAAATTACGGCTTCATCCCCCATACGCTTTCGGGCGATGGCGATCCTTGCGACGTGATCGTCGCCAATACGCGCGCGATCGTTCCCGGCGCCGTCATGAGCTGCAAGGTCGTCGGCGTCCTGATCATGGAAGACGAAGCAGGCGGCGACGAGAAGTTGCTGGCCGTGCCGTCAGCTAAACTCACCAAGCGTTATGCGCACGTGAATAACTACTTGGATCTGCCCTCGATCACGATCGAACAGATCGAGCATTTCTTCGCGCACTACAAGGATCTCGAACCCAATAAATGGGTCAAAATCATTCGCTGGGGTGACGCGGACGAGGCGCGCGCGATGGTCATCGAGGGCATCGAGCGGGCCAAGAAGGCGAAGACAGCCGAAAAGGTCGGGAGCTGAAGACCATATCCGAAAGCGAAAGGTAAGCCGGCGTCAGATCGGCTTGAGAAGCAATAAAACGATCACTCGACGGAGGAGACGAGATGCGCAAATATCTAGGGACCGCCTTGGCGGCAGGGCTCGCCGTGGCCGTAGCCGGTCACGCCACGGCTGCCGAGAAAATCAAGATCGGCTTTTTGCCTGGGGTCGTCGATCCGTTCTACCAGGTCATGCAACTCGGGGTGGAAAAGGCGGCCAAGGATCTCGGCGTCGATGTCGTCACCCAGATTCCGCCAACCTGGGGCGTCGAGGCCCAGACGCCGCTTCTCGATTCCATGGTCGCGCGCGGCGACCTCAACTACATCATCACCGCCGCGACCGACAAGGATCAGATGATCGGCCCTCTAAAGGCCGCCGCAGACGCCGGCATCAAAGTCATCATCGTCGATAGTTACATTGGCGATGGCGACTACGCGAACGGCCCGGTCAAATTTCCGATCACCTACATCGGCTCCAACAATAAGGAGGGCGGCCGCATCGCCGCGCGCGGACTGGCCAAGGCGATCGGCGGCAAGGGAACCGTTTACATCAACTCGACCAATCCCAACGTCAGCTCGGTCGAAGACCGCGAAAAGGGATTCAAGGAGGCGATGACCAAGGAGTTTCCGAACATCAAGGTGCTGGGCCCCGATTACAATCTCGACGATCCCAACAAGGCGACGCAGGAGACGGCGGCGGTGCTGGCGCGCGAACCCGATCTTGCCGGCGTGTTCGGCACCAACGTGTTCAGCGCGCAAGGGGCGGGCACGGCGGTGGTCAACGCCGGGCTCGGCGGCCATGTGCAGGTTGTCGCCTACGACGCCACCAAACAGGCGATCGAATTGATGAACCAGGGCGCGGTGTCGCTGGTGCTGGCGCAAAAACCGTTCGACATGGGCTATATGGCGGTGCAGTTCGCCGCGGCCGACGCCGCTGGCGTCACCAGCCTTCCGCGCCGCGTCGAGACCGGCTTCGCCATCATCGACAAGGACAACGTCAAAGACCCGGCGATCGCCCGTTTCATCTATCAGGCGCCCAGGCAAGTAGAACCCGCTTGCGTTCTCTTCTCCCGCGAAGCCTCTCGAAGGACGGGCGTCTCTCGACACTCTTCGCGGGAGAAAACTTAGCCTTCCGCCTCGACCCCGGGCTCGCGGGCGCGCCCGGGGGACGAGGGCGTCCAATTTCCATGACGGCAAAAGACCGAGGGACTTGCTCGTGACCGACCGCGCATCGAGGCTCACCCTCACCCGCGCGTCCGCCGCTTCCGCCGGCGTGCGCACCCGCGCTCAGCGCGTCGCTCTTTTTTTCAGCCGCATCTGGGCGTGGGTGTTCCTCGCTCTCCTCATCCTGTTCTTCGTCATCGCCGTGCCGCTGACAACAGGGGGCGGCGTCAATTTCCTCACCATCCGCAATTCCCAGAACATTCTGGTCGCGATCATTCCGGTGCTGCTGCTCGGTCTCGGCCAGACCTTCGTCATCATCGCCGCTGGCATTGATCTCTCGGTCGGCTGGGTCATGAGCCTCGCCTCGGTGCTCTCGGCGCTGGCGCTGCGCGCCGCGTTCAACGGCGGCGTGCCCCTCTTTCCCTCGGTCCTCATTGGGCTTATCGCCGCCATCGTCGGCGCGGCTGCGGTCGGCCTCGTCAACGGCGTCATCATCGCAAAGCTGAAGGTGCCGGCGTTCATCGTCACGCTGGGCACGTCTTTCATCGTGCGCGGGATCGCCTATCTCATGAGCGAGAACACGACCGTCATCGGCTTGCCGCCCGGCATCCGCGCCTACGGCAACGACGCGCTCTTCTACTACATTCGGGGCGAGGGCGGCGGCCTCTATTTCCTTCAGCGGCCGGAGGTCAAGGGCGAGCTGCTGCGCCGCATGGACGCCATTCTGCCCTACCCTGTCGTCGTGACGGCGTTCGTCGTCGCCTGGGCGATTTTCTTGCTTCACCGAACGCAGTTCGGGCGGCACACCTACGCCATCGGCGGCAACATGGACGCCGCGGTGCGCAGCGGCATCCCGGTCGATCGCCGCATCATTTCGATCTACATCCTGTCGGCCGCGACTTCCGGGATCGCTGGCTTTCTGTCGACGCTGCGCTTCACCGCCGGCTCGGCGGTCATCGGCGATCCGCTGCTCTTAAGCTCGATCGCCGCCGTCATCATCGGCGGCGTCAGCATGTTCGGCGGCGCCGGAACCGTGATCGGCACGGTGATCGGCGCGCTCATCATCGCTGTGCTGACGACCGGACTCGTGATGCTCAACGTCGACGCCTTCTGGCAGTTCATCGTGGTCGGCACCGTGGTCATCGTCGCGGTGCTGATCGACCAGTCGCGCGACCTCATCGTCGGCCGCACGCGCGGGAGGGCCGCGCAATGAGCGAGCCGCTGCTCTCCGTCCGCAACCTGACAAAAAGCTTCGGCGGCCTCGTCGCGGTCGACAACGTGAGTTTCGACGTCGCCCGCGGCGAGGTTGTGGGGCTGCTCGGCGACAATGGCGCCGGCAAGTCGACGCTCATCAAATGCATCTCCGGCGTCCACGCCGCGGAGGATGGCGAGATCGTATTCGACGGCGGCCCCGTTCAATTCGCAAGCCCGATGGACGCACGCCGCGCCGGGATCGAGACGATCTACCAGGACCTCGCGCTCGCCAACAATCTCGACGTCGGCGCCAACATCTTCCTCGGCCGCGAGGTCAAGACGCGCCGGTTGGGCGGACTCGTCCAGACACTCGACGACAAGCACATGCGCGAGGAATCGCGGCAGACCCTCGACTCATTGCAAATTCGCATTTCCACTCTGACCGCGCCGATCGAGAAGCTCTCGGGCGGCCAGCGCCAGGCGGTCGCGATCGCGCGCGCGGTCTATTGGGACGCGCGGCTCATGATCATGGACGAGCCGACCAACAATCTCGGCGTGCCCGAGCAGCACAAGGTCCTTGAGCTCATCCGCACGCTCAAGGCCCGCGGCGTGCCGGTGATCCTTATCACCCACGTCATGCCCGACGCGCTCGCAGTCACCGACCGCATCATCGTCATGCATCGCGGTCGAAAGGTCGCCGAAAAAGTTACAGCCCGACACCAACACCGAAGAGCTGGTGCAGTACATGGTTGGCGCACGCGAGGACGCGGCGGTTTAAGAATCTCGACCTCAACCGAGCGGTAAATCGCCACATTCGACTCCAACACGATTGACGCGAAACTTGGGCCGGCGTTACGTTCCGACAGAGCCGCTGCCGGGGAATTGGCCCGGCATTTAACATGACTTGCTGAGCTCTCCGCCCAGAGTTGTTGGACGCGCAGAGCGGCAGGATGCGGAGGAGGACGCCATGTCGGACACCATCATGAGATGGACAGATCGCGGCCCGCGCTTGGCAGGCGCGGCGGCGGTCGCAGCGTGCGTGCTCTCGCTCACAGCTGGCGGCGCCGCGGCGGCGGATTGTGGAAGCCTGGCGGGTAAGACCTTCGGCGACGCGACGATTACCGCAGCCACGAATGTGTCGCCGCCGTCGAGCGTGGTCGGTTTGGATCCTCCGACTCCAGTGGCGGTGAACGCTCCATTCTGCCGCATCCAGGGTTCGATCAAGCCGTCTTCCGACTCGAATATCGCATTCGAGGTCTGGCTGCCGCCTCAGTCCGTGTGGAACGGAAAATATGAGGGCGTCGGCAATGGCGGGTTTGCCGGATCGCTGATCTACCCGCCGATGTCTTGGGCGCTGCAAGCAGGCTACGCGGTGTCGGCGACAGACACCGGCCATTCCGGCGGAAGTTTAGACGCGCCCTGGGCCCTCGGCCATCCGGAGAAGGTCACGGACTTCGGCTGGCGGGCGATCCATGAAACAGCGTCCGCCTCCAAGGCGATCATCGAGGCCTATTACGCGAAGCCGCCCGCCCATTCCTATTTCAGCGGCTGCTCGGATGGCGGACGCGAAGCGTTGATGGAAGCGCAGCGCTTTCCTAAGGACTATGACGGCATCGTCGCCGGAGCGCCGGCGAATTTCTGGACGAGACTGCTGGCGAACGGAGTCTGGAACGACCAAGCGCTTTCCGAGACGCCGGATAGCTGGATTTCCCCCGAACAGCTCTCAGTCGTGAGCGACGCAGCAGTAAAAGCGTGCCATGGCGAGGACGGCGTTGTCGATGATCCCGGGCAGTGCCGTTTCGATCCTTCAAGCCTCCTGTGCAAGGCGGGTGAATCGAAGCAATGCCTGTCTGCCCCGCAGATCACGGCGCTGAAGAAAATCTATTCGGGCATGCAAGACGCCTCTGGCAAATCGATCTTTCCCGGCTACCCCGCAGGCGGAGAGGCTGGCCCCGTCGCCTGGTCGCTGTGGCTCACCGGCGCCGAGCCCAAGCGCGTGGAGGGCACGCTCATCTACGGTTTCTCAACCGGCTATTTCGCCAATATGGTCTTCGACAAGGCGGATTGGACCTTCCGCGGTCAGAGCCCGGTCGACGATCTCGCGCAGGCCCAGGAAAAGACCGGGCAAGCGCTCGACGCGCCGAATCCGGATCTCAGCGCCTTCCGCGACGCTGGCGGCAAGCTGATCCAGTATCATGGCTGGAACGATGCAGCGATCCCGGCGCCGAGCTCGATCGACTATTACGAGCAAGTCGCCGCCAAATCGGGCGGGATCGAGAAGACGCAGTCCTTTTATCGGCTGTTCATGGCGCCGGGCATGCAGCATTGCGGCTTGGGTCTCGGACCGAATGCAGTCGGCGGCGTGTTCGGATTGCCCTCGCCTGCCCACGATCCCGCGCATGACGTTGTCGCCGCGCTCGCGCATTGGGTCGAGGACGGCGCGGCTCCGGATCAGATCATCGCAACGCTCTATCGCGACAACGACCCTTCCAAGGGAATTGCTGCGCAACGTCCGTGGTGCGCCCATCCGGCAGTCGCTCGATTCTCTGGCCAGGGCGCCCGTGCAGACGCGGCAAGCTACGCCTGCTCGGCGCCGGCGAAGTGAAGACAAGGCGCTAGCCCTCGGTTCGAGGCTGACGGTCTTGGCGTTCGGGAGGAGCGCGCAATGGCCAGTTCGTGCGACGCCATCGTCATCGGCGCCGGCCCGGCCGGCCTCGCCACGGCTGTGGCGCTTCAGTCGCACGGGCTGAACGCTACGATCCTTGAAAAGTCCGACGCCGTCGGCGCGGTCTGGCGGCGCCATTATGACCGGCTCCATCTGCACACCGATCGCGCCCGCTCCGGCTTGCCCGGGTTGGCGATTCCGAAGGCTTACGGCCGCTATCCCGCGCGCGCTCACGTTGTCGAATATCTCGACGCTTATGCGGCAAAGTTCGGCCTGAAGCCTATCTTCAACGCGCCCGTTCGCGCGGTCCTGCGCGATGGGCGGATGTGGCGCGCGGACGCGGGCGAGAACTCGCGAAATGCGCCCATCGTCGTCGTCGCGACCGGCTTAGCCGACTATCCCCACGCGCCGACATGGCCGGGCATTGACACGTTCGGCGGCCCGATCCTGCATTCGAGCGCTTATCGCAATCCGATCCCTTTCGCAGGGAAGCGCGTGCTGGTGGTCGGCTACGGCAATTCGGGGGCTGAGATCGCGCTCGATCTCGCCGAAGCCGGGATTGACGTCACCCTCTCAGTGCGCAGTCCGGTCAATGTGATCCCGCGCGAACTGTTCGGAGTGCCGATCCTTGTCTTTCCGATCGCCGAGCAATGGCTTCCGCGAAACGTCGCCGACACGATCAACGCGCCCTTGCTCCGGTTCGCCATTGGCTCGATCGAAAAGCTTGGGTTGAAGCGCTCCCCCAAGGGGCCGCTCCGGTCCATCGAGGAGGACGGGCGCGCGCCGCTCATCGACATCGGCACGCTGAGCGCGATACGCGACGGACGGATCAAGCTTCGCGGCGACATCGCAAGCCTTGCCGGCGAGACCGTCGTCTTCAAGGAGCCGCCCGCCAAGCGGTTTGACGCCATCATTCTCGCCACCGGCTTCCGGCCGGATCTGCGCGCTCTGCTGCCCGACGCCAAGGGCGTGCTGAACGCAATCGGAGCGCCGCTCGTCAGCGGCCGGGCGACAGCCGAGCCCGGCCTATTCTTCTGCGGCGCGATTCCGTCGGCGATCGGACAATTTCGCCAGATTGGAATCGAGGCGAAACGCATCGCCGAGCGCGGCGCAGTCGCTGCGGGCAGCGTAACGGAAGGGTCAAGCTTGCCGGGGGCGGTCGGTTCATGATATCGATCTTTCGTCTCTGATATCAATCGCAACATGCCCGCCGTCACCATCCGCAAGCTTTCTCCCGAAACGCATCGCTCGCTCAAAGCGCGCGCGCGCGGACATGGCCGCTCGACGGAAGCGGAGATCCGAGCGATCCTCGACGCCGCCGTCAAGCCCGCCGAGGAGATCGGGATCGGGTCCGCGTTGGCTAAGCTCGGACGTCGCTTTCGCGGAGTCGAGCTCGATATCAGGCGTGATCCGGCGCCGGGCCAACCGATGCGCTTCGAGTGATCCTCGTCGACACAAACGTCGTGTCCGAACCGATGAAGGCCCGCGCCGATCCTCGTGTCGTTGCCTGGCTGGATCGGCAACCGGCCGAGATTCTGTTCATGTCGACCATCAGCGTGTCCGAGATTTTGTTTGGCGTCTCGGTGCTCGCAGCGGGCAAACGGCGCAATAAACTCGCGGAAGCATTCGAGACGCGCAATCCTGCGCCTGTTCGCACACCGCATATTGTCCTTCGATCTTGAAGCCGCGCGCGCATACGCTTCGCTTATGAGCGCCGCCCGCGCCAGAGGGCTTTCGATCTCTATTATCGACGGTCAAATTGCCGCGATTGCCAAAGCGAATGGATTTTCCGTTGCAACGCGTGACGAGGCTCCGTTCCGTGCAGCAGGTTTGAGCGTCGTCAATCCGTGGACTGAATAAAAACGCTCCTCGCCTGGAACCGTCGCGCCTACCGCCCATGCAGAGCGAGCGCGATCTGCACGATGGCCGCGATCAGCTCGAGCACGATCAGGATCACGACCGCCGCTTCGAGCCGCGTCGCACGGTCGGCGTCGATGATGTCGGTCAGCGCTTGCGCGGTGTCGCCGACGACTTCGAGCTTGCGCTTCAGGACGTCGGAGCGTTCAGTAAGCTCATATTCGTCGGCGAGGCGAGCATAAAGGCGTTCAAGCTCCGGGTGGTCCCACAGCGCGTCGGGCTTTTCCTCAACCGCGACGCGGCCCGACACGCGATGCTGGGCGAGCAGCGCCTGGCCGATCAGCCGAAGCATGGCGCGGCGGCGAAATGGCGGCCGGCCGGTCGCCGCGAGTTTTTCCGCGAACGGCTCGACCACGTCGAACACCGCGTTGACCTCGCGCTCGTCGCGCGCCAGCGCCACCGTCTTGGCGAGCGCGTCGGCAATCACAAGAAAACGCGGCGGCGACAGGTTCTTGATCTGGATCGGCCCGCTCGAGGACTTCTGCTCGTCGCCGTCGGGCGCGATCTCGAGCACTGCCGTCTCGTCGTCACCGAGCGCCCTGACCCCCCTGACCCGTGATCGCAGCTTCGCCAGCAGGTCCTCCTCCTCGAGCGGAGTGAGCCCGACCATCACGGCGACGCCGAAGCGGAACAAAGCCGCCATGCCCCGCTCCCCGACCCGGAAGGCGAGCGGCAGCGAGGAGATCATGTCGGGCCGCTCGAGCCCTGCCGTGTCGATGCGCTCGCCGACAATAAGCGCGCGAGCGGTCAGGCGCGTCAGGGCCGGTAACGGCAAAACCTCGGTCATGGCCGCAGTCTACGGCGGCGCTCAATCCATCGCCAGCCGCCCCGAGGGCCTGAGCCCCGGGGGAACGCGGGAGCTGTCCGATCGGCTCTTTGTCGATAGACTGTCGCGAAGCGCAGGAGAATGGCTATGGACCATCACACCGACACCCGTTGGCGCCTCGACGGCGTTCGGGTGGTTCACGCGGGTGAACTCGATATCAACACCGCCCAGACGCCCGGCATGAACCGCGCCGCGGCGATCACCCACGCCCGCGCGGGCGCGGAAAAGCTGTGGGCTGGAACCGTCGTCATCCACCCGAAGGCCAAGACCGGCGCGCACCACCACGGGCCTGTGGAGAGCGTCATCTATGTGGTCAGCGGACGCGCGCGCATGCGCTGGGGCGAGCGGCTCGAATTCGTGGCGGAGGCCGGCCCCGGCGACTTCATCTACGTGCCGCCCTTCGTTCCCCATCAGGAGATCAACGCCAGCGACGAGGCGCCGCTGTCCTGCGTGCTGGTGCGCAGCGGTCAGGAGCCGGTGGTGGTCAATCTCGATCTGCCGAATGTCGAGCAAAACCCGGAACCGGTCGAGTGGGTCGACGATCTGCATCCCGGTCGGCAGACGTAGCGCCTATCCCGTCTCCCTCCGGGAGAAAGGGCCGCGCGATAGGGCGTCCGATGAGGCCCGAAGGCGAAGGCGCGCTTCACGCGCGAACCCCGACCCCTCTGCCGTCCCTCGACAAGCTCGGGATGAGGGGAGAGGGGAGATGCTACCGGCGCAGGACCGGATGAGGCTCGCGGGCCTGCCAGCCGGAGCGCTCGAGTTCCGGAATCAGGTGCTCCTCGCGCGGAAAGCCGACGCAAAGATAGGCGATGAAGGTCCAGGCGCGCGGCACGTCGAGCGCCTCGGCGACCGTCTCCGGATTGAGGATCGACACCCAGCCGACGCCAAGACCGCGGGCGCGCGCGGCGAGCCAGAACGTGTGCAGCGCGCAGACGGCGGAATAGCGGCGCGTCTCCGCCATGGTGCGCGCGCCTAGACCGTGGCCCTGCGCGGTCGTCTCATCGCAGAAGACGGCGATATGGATCGGCGCGTCGTTTAGGCCTGCGAGCTTGAGTCTGGCGTAAAGCGCCGCCCGTTCGCCGCCGTAGGCGCTGAGCGCGTCGCGGTTGGCGGTCTCGAAATTGGCGCGGATCGAAGCGCGGCGGGTCGCATCATCGACCCGCACGAACCGCGTCGGCTGGCAATTGCCGACGGAAGGAGCAAACTTGGCGAGATCGAAAAGACCGGCGAGCGTGGCTTCATCCGGCGCTTCGCTGGCACGAAAGTGGCGCACGTCGCGGCGCCAGGCGAGAAGGTCGGCGAAAGCCGTCTGGAAAGCGGCGTCGAACTCCGGCGCTTCCTCGAGGGCACAGGCCAATTCCGCCATTCGCCGCTCCTTTGTCCCGAACGCTTCGTCCCGGCCCCTCTCGCATAACGCGCAGGAACGTCAGTCCGCAAAGGGAATATCTCGGTCTTTGCGTCTCGCCCGCTATCTGGCGCGAGGCGCGTCGGGGCCGAGCCACGGCCGGTCGCAGGTGGGTAGTTTTCCGAATTGCGCCGTCACTCGAGACTGGAAAAGTCGCACGTGTCCTGGGACGGCAAGCCGTGCGACCAACGGCTTCGAGGGGTCGTCGAACCTGTGACCTATTGGCGTGCGCGGCGTGATCTCCCTGCCGCGCACGCCTTTTTGGTTTGAGCTGGCGGCCAAACCTTGGAACCGGCGGGCGGTGGTCTTCGAGCCCGATTCGGTTATTTTAGGTATTTTATCTTGAATTTCA
>CAVXKU010000034.1:0-54802 GCA_963762335.1 uncultured Alphaproteobacteria bacterium
TTTTCCGAACGGGATCCCGTTGACCTTGATCGACCGCTCCGCGTCCAGTTCGACCAACCAGCTGAGGCTGCCGTCGCTCTCGGTCTTGCCCAGCCCCTTCGCCAGCGCCAGGCCGGGCATGGCCTTGCCGGCGATGTCGGGTCCGAGGTCTTTGACCGCCGCCATCGTCTTGTCGATGCTGCGCGCCCGGATCGTTATCGCCGCAGTCGGCTTGTTGTGGTCGAGGCGGATGACGCCCGCGAAGTCAGCGTCGAGCGCGGACGCCAACACATGCGAGGGCGCGAACTCGATCTGCACCGGACCGGCGCTCAGGAAAGCGGCCTCGACCTTTCCCGCGTTCTCGTCGGACAGCGCCTGTCCGTCGCCCTGCAGGCTGAAGTCGGAGATCCACTCGTTCGCCGCGGCCGCGATGTCGATGCCTTTGAGCGTCGCCGCGACGTCGATCTTTGACGGGGTCAGCGCGCCCGCATTGGGCGGCAGGAGCCCCGCCGGGAGGCTCAATCCGTCGGCTGAAACGCTGAGATTGATCGAACTCTGCGGCCCGGCATTGGCGGCGCCAAACTGATACTTGAGGTCCGCGAGCGCGATCGCCCCTAGCGAAGCGGTGACGACGGCCTTCTGCGCTTCGAACCCCTCGCTAACCTTGAGCCCTGGCGCCGCCAGCTCCTTGAGCAGGCCCTTGAGCTCCGCTTCATGGGCGGCGAGGTCGGCGCGCGCGGGATAGGCCGCCAGGAGGCCCCACAGATCGAACAGCCTTGCGGCTCTTGAAGCCGTCAACGCCAAGACTGATCAGCGCCTTATCCGCCCTGCCGCTGAAATTGACCGGAGGGTCGTTGTCGCCGACACCGGTCACTTTGAGGCCGAAGTCGGCAATATTTCCCTTCACCTGGGTCGACACCGAGCCGTCACCCGCCACGTTGGTCGCGATGGTCTCCTGAACGGGACCGAAATCGATCGCCTGGTTGAGCTTCGGGGACTGGAGCTGGAAGGTTCCTTTGTCCATGCTCGCCGAGCCGGAGAGAAGCCAGGCGATGGCGGGATTGATGAGCGCGGTCGAGCGGAAGTTCGTCAGTTCGATGCTGCCGCCGGCATCCTTGGAGCGGAAACCAATTTTGGGCAGCGAGTCCATCGTGACCCGCCAATTGGCGTCGTCCTGCTCGACCGCCTGGTAGACGATCGTGACCGGATCGTAGGACATGCCCGCCTCCGCGAGGAGCGCGTTGAGCGCCCCGAGATTGGCGGAGATGAGATAGTGGGCGCCCTCCGAGGTCACTGTCACGATCGGAGAAGAGCCGGCCTGCGCGGCTGGCAGGTATTTGGCGATCAGCGCCTTGAGCGCATCCGCGCCCTCGGGCGTGGCAGGCTTGTCGCCCGCGAGAGCGGGAAACGCCTGCAGCGCCGTGGCGGCGAGCAACAAGGCCGCGAGGCGACGGCGCGATCGGCCCGGGCGGAATCGGACGGAGTTCATAGGGCAGCCTGTTCGGTTCAGCTTGGATAATCCCGAGTCCGCGCCAGCCTATTTCAGATTCTTCGCCGCCGCGCGACAAATTCCGCTGAAGGCGAGGTCGGCCAGAACTCGTTAGCCGCGCCTCACCGCGCCGGCAACGCCGCGGGCGAGCGATTTTTCGGCGCTTGCGCTTTGGCGACGCCGGCCTTCACCGCCTCCTGCACCTTCTCGAAAGCGCGCACCTCGATTTGCCGCACCCGCTCGCGCGAGACGCCGAATTCGGTCGAAAGTTCTTCGAGCGTGATCGGGTCGTCGGCCAGCCGGCGGGCCTCGAATATACGCCGCTCCCGCGCATTGAGCACGCTCAACGCGCCGCGTAGCGCGCCCATGCGAACATCCGATTCTTCGCGGTCGGCGAGCAGCGTTTCCTGATCGATGGTGTCATCGACCAGCCAGTCCTGCCACTCGCCCTCGCCGCCTTCACGCAGCGGCGCATTGAGGGAGGCGTCGCCGCCGAGACGGCGGTTCATGTCGATGACGTCCTGTTTGCCGACGCCGAGCCGCTTCGAAATCGTCTCGACCTGGTCGTCGCGCAGATCGCCCTCGTCGAACGCCGAAATCCGGCTCTTGGCCTTACGCAGGTTGAAGAACAGCTTCTTCTGGCTCGCGGTGGTGCCCATTTTCACCAGCGACCACGAGCGCAGGATGTATTCCTGGATCGAGGCGCGAATCCACCACATGGCGTAGGTCGCCAGTTTGAACCCCTTGTCCGGTTCGAACCGCTTGACCGCCTGCATCAGGCCGACGTTGCCTTCGGAAATCACTTCGCCGATTGGCAGACCGTAGCCGCGGTAACCCATGGCGATCTTGGCGACGAGCCGCAAATGCGAGGTGACGAGCTTGTGCGCCGCCTCGCGATCCCCATGCTCGCGCCAGCGCTTGGCGAGCATATATTCCTCCTGCGGCTCCAGCATCGGGAACCGCTTGATCTCTTGCAGGTAGCGGGCAAGTCCCGATTCACCCGCAATGATGGGAAGCGAAGCAGCCATGTTTTCCTCTGGTGGGAGACCGGCGGTAGCCGTCTCCATCGGCGCTACGGCCGGCTAGACGTATTTTGGTCGAGCAAGCGTGGCCGAAAAAGGGCCGCGCCTAGACACTTATTCGTTGCCAATATGAAATTGTTTCATGGGCCCCTTCAGTCCGATAAGGAACGTCAGGCAGCCTGCGTAGCTCGTAAGGCTTTGAGCAACCTCTCAAAATCTTTCGGCGGCGGGCTCTCGAAGCGGAGCGTCTCGCCGGTCGCCGGATGATCGAAGCCGAGGACGGAGGCATGGAGGGCCTGTCGTCCCAGGGCGGCGAGCGCGGAGACAGCGCGGCTCCCCAGCAGGGCTGCCTTGGTCTTGAACCCCGAACCATAGACCGAATCACCTAACAGCGGATGACCGATCGACGCCATATGGACCCGAATCTGATGGGTCCGTCCGGTCTCGAGCTGGCAGGCGATCAGGCTTGCCGGGCCGAGGTCTTCCTCCGTACGCCAGTGGGTCGTGGCGTGCCGACCGCGCTCCTCCTTGACGACGGCCATTTTCTCCCGGTGGCGCGTATCGCGGCCGATCGAGCCGTGACCTTGCCCGCGGTCACATCGAAGCCGCCCCAGACCAGCGCCAGATATTCGCGATTCAAGGAGCCGGTGCGGCCATGATCGGCGAAGAGCTCGGCCAGGCCCCGATGCGCCGCATCGGTCTTGGCGACCACCAGGAGCCCAGACGTGTCCTTGTCGAGCCGATGGACGATTCCTGGCCGCTTGACGCCGCCGATTCCCGATAAGCTCGCTCCGCAATGGCGGATCAGCGCGTTGACCAGAGTGCCAGCCGCGTGGCCCGGCGCCGGATGGACGACGAGCCCGGCAGGCTTGTCGATGACGATCAGATGCTCGTCCTCGTAAACCACGGCAAGCTGGATGTCCTCGCCGACGATGGTCAATTCCTCGGCCTGTGGGGCCTCGAAGGCGATGCGCGCGCCTGCGGCGAGCCGCGTCGAGGGATCGCGCGCAACGCTCTCGTCGACCCTCACGTCGCCCGCCTCGATCAGCGCCTTGAGCCGGGTGCGCGACAGAGCGATCCGGCGCGCGGCCGCCGCTTGCCCTAAGAACCGATCGAGCCGCTCGCCCGCGCTCTCCGCGCCGACGTCGAAAACCTGCGGCCCTTCGGGCGCCGTGAGCGAAACCAGCGGCCTGGCTTCAGCCGGAATGAGTTCCGGCTCGACGTCATCGCGCTCGAAACGGGCCTGGGCGCGCTGCTTCGCCTTCGAGTTCACGTCCGCTCCCGGCGGCGTGGCCGACCGGCGCCGCCGTCCGTCGCGGGGGGCGCGACGAGGGGACCGAGCGCCGCGACGATCGCCTGCACGTCCGGCCGTGCGCCGGCTTTATGGGCGTCGAGACCGCGCCGCATCGCCGCGACATGGGCCGGGCTGTTGCCGCAGCAACCGCCGATGATGCGCGCGCCGCAGTCCGCTGCGAGGCCCGCGTATCGCTCCATGAGCTCCGGCGTGCCGGAATAGTGGATTTCCGCGCCATGCCATTGGGGCACGCCGGCGTTGGCCTTGGCGATCAGCGGCGCGCCTGGCGCCATCCCAAGGATCGCCGCCAGGAGGTCGGAGGCGCCGACGCCGCAATTGGCGCCGAAGGCGACCGGCGCCGGGTCGAGAGCCTGGACAAAATCGCTGAACGCGGCGGGCGCGACGCCCATCATGGTGCGTCCGGCGGTGTCGAAGCTCGCGGTGATCGTGTAGGGCATTCCGCACTTGGCCGCCGCGACCGCCGCCGCTCTCATTTCCTCCGGCGCGGACATGGTCTCGATCCAGGCGACGTCGGCGCCGCCTTCGCGCAAACCCTCGATCTGCTCGATGAAGACGTCGACCGCCTCGTCTTCGGTCAGCGGTCCGAGCGGGGCCAAAAGGTCTCCCGTGGGTCCGACAGATCCGGCGACGACAACGGGCCGACCGGCGCTGTCGGCGACCTTGCGCGCGATCTGAGCGGCGAGGCGATTGAGTTCGCGCGTCCGGCTTTCGAGGTTGTGCAGCATCAGGCGTCGGCGGTTGGCCCCGAACGTGTTGGTCAGGATGATGTCGGAACCCGCATCGACGAAGGACCGGTGCAGGCTCTCAATCCGGTCCGGATGCTCGGCGTTCCAGAGTTCCGGCGAATCGCCGGACGTCAAACCCATGGCGAAAAGGTTGGTGCCGGTCGCCCCGTCCGCCAGCAACGGCCGGCCTTCGGCCAGAAGGGATTGCAACATGTTGGGTTCTCTTCGAGGCCGCGCCTCGCGCGCCCCAATGAGTTAAGCCGCACGGGGGTTGGGCGCAAGATTGCCATCGCCGATGAGTCGCGGGCGGGAGATCGGTCTTTAAGGGTGCTCCGAAGAAGCCTTCGGCGAGAGGGAACGCGCGCCCGCGCACAAGCTTACGCGCGCCAATGATCTCAGTGAGTTAGGTGCGCTTTCGTGCAACTTTTCTGGGCTGCAATTTCTAAAACCGCGCGTGGTATATTGACCACAATAGGCATTGCGAGCCATAGGGCGTCGCCATAGCCCGTCCTTCCGGACGGGCTATGGCGACGAAGCAATCCAGGGAGCGTAGGGGGCCACCCTGCATCCTCTGGATCATCGCGTCCCGAGCCATTTCGTTTCAGCCATCGACGGGCCTAAAACCAGCAAAGAACGAAACGAATCGTTTCGCATCCCAGGCCGCAAGCCATTGAAATCATTATGAGCGTCGAATCAGTCATTTCGCGGAATCGTTTGCTTTCAAGGGCTTAAAGGCGTTTTCGTTTCGCGCTTTTTCAGCATCAGGCTGTCGTGCCCGCGGAACCGGGGTCCAGGCAGCTTTGCCGACACTCGGATTCCCGCTTTTCTCGGGAATGACAGGGCCAAGCGCGATTCCATCTCCGAGCGCGACTCCATCTGAACGCATCGTGGAACCAAAAAACATCGACTCCGGACTCCAGCGATCACGGCCATGTTAGTCGAAAATTCCGTAAATGTCGAGCTTTATATATTTTTTCTGTTTTAGTGAAAAAACGGCGATTGAACCGCGTAACAGCGGTCCCGACAAACGGTTCGCCGCTATCGGTCCTCTGTACATCCAGCCCGTTCCGCTTGTGGATTCCCGCGTCCGCGGGAATGACAAGACGAGACGGCCGGCTGCGATTCTACCTGAACGCGCGTCGTTCTACAGAGCCTGCTGCGTTCGATGGAACTGATTGCCGTCCTCAGGCCTCGTGCCTCAAGGCGCCGCGGAGCGGCCTCGAAGGACGAATCCAGTGAGAAAGGTCAGCGCTAGCTGGACCATCCTTCGAGACGCCCGCTTTGCGGGCTCCTCAGCATGAGGTCACAGCAAACGCGATTTGCCCTAAGCCGCCGCGCGGATTTCCCGGATGTTCTCGGCGTAAGCCTTCGGATCGCCTTCGAACACCTTGGAGCCGGCGACAAAGACATTTGCGCCGGCGCGCGCCAGCAGCGGCGCGGTCTCCGGCGCGACTCCGCCGTCGACTTCGATGTCAATCTTGCGGTCGCCGATCAGGCTTTTCACCCGCGCGATCTTGTCGAGCATGGCGGGAATGAATGCTTGGCCGCCGAAGCCCGGATTGACGGTCATGACCAGGATCAGGTCGAGCCGGTCGAGCACATATTCGATCGCGCTCTCCGGCGTTCCGGGATTGATCGCCACGCCCGCCTTCTTGCCGAGCGAGCGGATCGCCTGCAGCGAGCGGTCGAGATGCCTTGTCGCCTCGGCGTGAACGGTGATGTGATCGGCGCCCGCCTTGGCGAAGGCTTCGAGATAGGGGTCGCAGGGCTCGATCATCAGGTGGCAGTCGAACGGCTTGTCGGTGAGGGGCCGCAGCGCTGCGACGACCGGCGGCCCAAAGGTGATGTTGGGCACGAAATGCCCGTCCATGACGTCGAGATGGATCCAGTCCGCGCCGGCCGCGGCGACCGCGCGCACTTCCTCGCCGAGCTTGGCGAAATCCGCCGACAGAATCGACGGCGCGATGATCACGGGATTGGTCATGCGCGGATCTCCCTCTCGAACCGCCGGACGAATGCGGCGCTATCGATGGTCGCCGGCCGGTGCGGAGTCAATGCGGGCCAGCGCAATGAAAACAACAAATCAGAAATGTGTGTATCTAATAACAACTTACCCATATAGCTTAAATCATTGCCTTCGGCCCGGAGGCCGCCTATGTAGCGCGCCTTGCTCAAGGAAATCCTCGATGCCGAGCGTATTGCCAGCCCACCTCAGGCGGCTGGAGGCCGAGTCCATCCACATCATGCGGGAAGTTGTCGCCGAGATGCGCAATCCGGTGATGCTGTATTCGATCGGCAAGGATTCGAGCGTCATGCTGCATGTGGCGATGAAGGCCTTCTATCCGGCCAAGCCGCCGTTTCCGCTGCTGCATGTCGACACGACCTGGAAGTTCCGCGAGATGATCGCGTTTCGCGACGAGACGGCGCGCCGGCTTGGCCTCGATCTGATCGTCCACATCAACCAGGACGGGCGTGAAGCGCGGCATTTCGCCCGATCGCCTCGGGCTCGCAGCTCCACACGCAGGTGATGAAGACCGAGTCGCTCCGGCAGGCGCTCGACAGCGGCCGGCTTCGACGCCGCTTTCGGCGGGGCGCGGCGCGACGAGGAGAAGAGCCGGGCGAAGGAGCGCATCTTCTCGCATCGCTCGGCCGCGCATGCGTGGGACCCGCGCAACCAGCGCCCGGAACTGTGGCGGCTGTTCAACACCCGCATCCGCGAAGGCGAATCGATGCGCGTCTTCCCGCTCTCCAACTGGACCGAGCTCGACGTGTGGGAATACGTGCAGGCGGAAGACATTCCGGTCGTGCCGCTCTATTTCGCCAAGGAGCGGCCTGTCGTCGAGCGCTCGGGGACGCTGATCATGGTCGACGACGACCGACTGCCGCTCCTGCCCGGCGAGACGCCGCAGATGCGGAAGGTTCGTTTCCGCACGCTCGGCTGCTATCCGCTGAGCGGCGCGATCGAGTCCGACGCCGACACGCTTCGACGACATCATCGCCGAGATGCGCAAGTCCACCACCTCCGAGCGGCAGGGCCGCCTCATCGATACCGACGAGGCGGGCTCCATGGAGAAGAAGAAGCGCGAGGGGTACTTCTGATGAACGCCCCAACTCCTCAAGCCGCGTCCCTCCTTCTCCTCGGGAGAAGGTGGCGCGAAGCGACGGATGAGGGCGCCGCCGATTGGCGGATCATAGCCGTATCTCCGTCTACGCATCTTGCGACACCCTCATCCGGCCGCCCTTCGGGCGCCACCTTCTCCCCGAGGGAGAAGGGCGCACGCGGCCGCTCAACGGAAATGCTCATGAACGCCCCGCTTCGCGTTTCCGCGCTTCCGACCTTGCGCGTCCTCACCTGCGGCTCGGTCGACGACGGCAAGTCGACGCTGATCGGGCGACTTCTCTACGAGAAGAAGCTCATCTTCGACGACCAGCTCTCGGCGCTCGAAAAGGATTCGAAAAAGTTCGGCACGACCGAGGACGCGATCGACTTCGCGCTGCTCGTCGACGGCCTCGAGGCCGAGCGCGAGCAGGGCATCACCATCGACGTCGCCTATCGCTATTTCGCGACCGAAGCGCGCTCCTTCATCGTCGCCGATACGCCCGGCCACGAGCAATATACCCGCAACATGGCGACCGGCGCCTCGAACGCCGATGTCGCCATCGTGCTGGTCGACGCGCGCAAAGGTCTGCTGACGCAGACGCACCGCCATTCGATCATCGTCTCGCTGCTCGGCGTGCGGCACGTCGTGCTGGCGGTCAACAAGATCGACCTCGTCGGCTATGACGAGCGCGTCTTCCGCGACATCGTCATCGCCTATCGAAAATTCGCCGAACCTCTGGGCTTCCGCTCGCTCTTCGCCGTCCCGATCTCGGCGCGCTTCGGCGACAATGTCTCGTCGGTCAGCCCGAAGACGCCCTGGTATCAGGGCGGCGCATCTCCTGCAGAAGCTCGAAACCATCGAGGTCGAGGAGGACCGCCGCAGCGCGCCCTTCCGTTTGCCGGTGCAATGGATCAACCGGCCGCATCTCGACTTCCGCGGCTTCGCCGGAACGATTCCGAGCGGCCGCGTGGCGCGCGGCGAGCCGATCGTCGTCGCCGGATCGGGCAAGCAGACGACCGTCAAGTCCATCCTCGTCGCCGACGAGGAGAAGGAGAGCGCCGAAGCGGGCGACGCGGTGACGCTGACGCTCGCGGACGAAGTCGACATCGCGCGGGGCGACGTGCTTGCGCATCCGACGATGCAGGCCGGAGGTCGCCGACCAGTTCACGGCGCATCTCATCTGGATGAGCGCCGACCCGATGCTGCCCGGCCGCTCGTATCTGATGAAGATCGGCGCCCGCACCGTGCCGGCGCAGGTCACGGATCTCAAGCACCGCATCGACGTCAACACTTTCGACAAGCTCGCCGCCAAGAGCCTTGAGCTCAACGAGGTCGGCTTCTGCAATCTCGCGACGACGGCGCCGATCGCCTACGATCCCTACGCCGACAATCACGAGACGGGCGCTTTCATCCTGATCGACCGCCAGACCAACGAGACGGCGGCGGCGGGCATGATCGCGCATGGGCTGAGGCGCGCGACCAACGTGCATCGGCATGGGCGCGACGGTCGATCGCGAGGCGCATGCGGCGCTCAAGCACCAGAAGCCGGCGATCCTCTGGTTCACCGGGCTCTCGGGCGCGGGGAAATCGACGATCGCCAATCTGGTCGAGGCCGAGCTTCACGCGCGCGGCGTGCACACGACGCTGCTCGACGGCGACAATGTTCGCCACGGCCTCAACAAGGATCTGGGCTTCACCGCCGCCGATCGCGTCGAGAACATCCGGCGCGTCGGCGAAGTGGCGAGGCTGATGACCGACGCCGGCCTCATCGTGCTCTGCTCGTTCATCTCGCCGTTCCGGGCCGAACGGCAGCTCGTCCGCGACACCGCGGCGGCGGGCGAGTTTCTGGAGATCTTCGTCGATACGCCGCTCGAGACGGCGATCGCCCGCGATCCCAAGGGCCTGTACAAGCGCGCTTTGGCCGGCGAGATCAAGAATTTCACCGGCGTCGACCAGGCCTATGAAGCGCCCGAAGCGCCGGAGCTTATTCTCAATTCCGGCGAAGCCACGGCCGAGGCGCTCGCCGATCGCGTCGTCAAGGCGCTTGAACAACGCGGACTGATCGTGGCGTTATAGGGCGGGAGCGCATGTCCGCGCCCCATGCCTCCGGAGCGCCGATGCTCACGTTCTATTACGCCACCAACACCTGCGCGCTTGCTTCGCATATCGCGCTCGAAGAAGCGGGCGCCGACTTACGAAACGCGATGGATCGACTTCGGCGCCGCCGAGCAGACGAAGCCGGACTATCTCAAGATCAACCCGAAAGGCCGCGTGCCGTCGCTCGCGACCGAGCGCGGCGTGCTGACCGAAACGCCGGCCATCCTCGCCTATATCGCGCAGACCCATCCCGCGGCTCAGCTCGCGCCGCTCGACGATCCGTTCGCCTTCGCTGAACTGCAATCGTTCATGAACTACCTCTGCGCCACGGTGCATGTCGCGCACGCGCATCGCGCTCGCGGTTACCGTTGGGCGGACGACCCGGCCGCGCACGAGGCGATGAAGAAGAAGGTTCCCGAGACCGTCGGCGCCTGCTTCGATCTGATCGAGCGCAAGATGTTCCGCGGCCCGTGGGCGATGGGCGAGTCCTACACGGTCGCTGATCCGTACCTCTTCACCATCGCGCGCTGGATGGAGGTCGACAGCGTCGATCCCGCCGCTTATCCCCGCGTGCTCGACCACCGCGACCGGATGGCCGAGCGCCCGGCTGTGCAACGCACGCTCAAAGCCGAGGGCTTGGCGTAGATCGGCGACCAAGCGCGTGGGCGCTTGATAACGTAATTGGTTGGTGATTATGGCGTCGGCAACGCGACGCTCGCAGTTCAAGCGTGGCGGAGCTTGCACGGCGCGTAATCCTGGCGCAGGTTGGGGTCCAGCGCCCCTGTGCGCTGCGCATGATGACACATCTTCCGAACGCGTGGGTTGGAGGCGCGGCGATCCCCTCTATGTCGTCGCGCCGCGGTTGGCCTTAAGGCAGCATTCGATCGCTCCGGGATTTTGCGCCGCTCAAAGCCGCGCAAGCCTCCTGAGCCGAATCAAACCGGGAGGAACTGCGTGCGATGTCAAATGAACAAGAAGACGAGCGCCACGAGCACGAAAAGCGCCATGCCGGCGAACTCAACGATCTCATCCGGACGCTGATCGAGGTTCAGGTTCACGGGAACGAGCTGCTCGCCGCACTCAACCGTAAGATCGACACGACGATCTGCGTGCTCGAACGCATCTCCCGGAACACTTGCGAAACCCTCAACAAGGTGCACGAACTCGCCGAGTGCAAAGAAGGGGAGGCGTGCGAACCGTGCCGTCCGGCCGAGGTCTGCTGCGCTAAGCCGCCTGAGCCGCCGCCCGAAAAGCCAGAGCCGCCGTGCAGATATGAGCCGTGCAAGCCGGGAGAAGAGGGCGGGGGATCGGACGTCTCCAAATCGGGCGACGCGCCCCCGCAGCGCACGTTTGGCGCGCCCTATCCGCCGGCGCCGCCGCGCACCCCGGGACCCGGTCGGGCCAACGGCTTCCGAGCGCCCAGAATCCCGCGAGGTCCGTTTCGCGGATTCCTGGCGCCCGGCGTCTCCCACGCGCCGCTGGATTTCCGGTCAGGCGGCGGCGGCGCGGGGGGCGACGACCCGGTCGTCTTTGGCGTCTACACCAACTCCGGCGGCGTCGCCTCTCCGGCCTCGACCGTGGCCGCCGATATCAGCGGCGCCGAGAGCGGCAACATCGTGCTCGCCACCGGCAACTGGTACATCCTCTATTCCTTCGACGGCGGCGGCGCCTTCACAACCCTCGACCCGACGACCGTGTTCGACAACACCGCCGACGGCGGCTTTTGCTGCGACCAGATCGTGCAATATGTCCCGAGCATCGACCGTTTCATCTGGCTGATGCAGTTCAACACGGGCGCCAACGGCAAGAACCGGCTGCGGATTGCGGCCGCCAGTCCCGAAAGCGTGCACAGCAGCAAGTGCACATCGTGGACATATTGGGACCTGACCTCGGACGCCCTTGGCATCGTCACGACCGCGGCCGACGCCAAGGCCGGCATCCACAACCTCGACTACCCCAACATGTCCGTCGGGACGAACTTCCTTTATGTCAGCATCGACAATTGGTCGGCCGGCCGGATCGTCGTGCGCATCTCGCTCTCCGACATCTCCGCCGGGGGCACGATCAATTTCCGTTACACCGACTGGTCGAATGGGGGCGTCGCCTACGGGAGTCACGTTACGCAAAACACCGGCGACGAGGCTTACTGGGCCGGCAACAAGAACAACAGCACTTTGACGGTTTTCAACTGGAACGAGAATTCGACCTCCTACTCGTGGCGGGACGTCGGGGTAAACAATTGGCCAAACGGAACCCTTTCGTCGACGGGCGCGAGCGGCGCAGACTGGCTCACCAAGGCGTCAAGCTTCCCGAACGCCGGCGTCATCGGCGCCACCCGGCGCAATAACGAAGTCTGGTTCGCCTGGATGGCGAGTTCCGGAACTGGCGCGCCGGGCGGCTTCAACTTCCCCAACGCCAATGTCCAGGTCGTCAAGATTGATCCCACCAACAACTACAATCGCATCGACCAGTTCTCGATCTGGAACAACGACTACGCTTTCGCCTATCCGGCTCTTGCGACCAACGATCGCGGCGAGGTCGGCATTGCGCTCGGCTGGGGCGGGAAAACCTTTGACGCGAATTCCGCGGTGGGCATACTTGGCGACTTCGTCGTCTGGTATCCGGAGGCCAGCACCTTCTCCACGGTGCGCTGGGGCGACTATGTAACCGCACGGCAGGCGAGCCCGCAGACGGGTCTCTTCGCTGGCTTCGCTTACGCGATCCTGAAGGACACGACCACCACCGCAGGGTATCGCTTCGATCCGTACTACATCCTGTTCGGCCGCAACTCGATCGTCAATCCCGGTGGCGGCGGCAACCCCCGTCTGGGCTAAACAGGCGCGGATCGCGGCCGGGTGTAAGCGGTCAAAGCCAAACGCCGTTGATCACAGAGAGCGCGGGTTGGGAGTGAATTGTCAGCCGCGGGTGACCGCGCCATCGGCGCGATGTTGCCGGCGCCATTCCATCCTCGCGACGATGATCGACGCCACCGCAAGCAAGCCGCTTATCACCACGATCCCCCATTCGGCCTGGCCGTTCCCCTCATCAGGGTCGGCGCCAAAGACCAGCTCGATCCAATCCGGCCAGAATATTGTTGCGACAAAGATCGCAGCAAAAATGACAGCAAGGGCGGTTTCCAGGGCCAAGCGTGTTTTCGGCTGCATCGACGCCCCCATTCTTCAGGCGCGTTGCACGTCGCGCCAAACCTCGGGCTATCTAACCAGAAGCGAACATAGGCGTCGGCTTTACCGTCTGTCAAACAAAGAGAAATTGAGCGACGGCGGCTGCAGCAGGCGCGCCGCGCCACGCGCGAACAGCGAGTCCGCGATTCACCCTCAGGCGATCTTCACATATTCGAAATCGCCGGCTGATTGTTGACGCCGACGCGGGGCGGGGCGATCCAGCTCGCATATTTGCCGGGCTCGTGACACGGCTTCATCAGCGAGACGATGAAATCCATGTCGTCCTCGTTGGGCAGCCAGTCGCCGCTCTTCGCGCTCCACTGATCTTCGGTGAGGACTTCGCCGGTCGGGTCGATGCGCTTGCCGCCGAACTCGCCGATCCTGCGGTTGAAGCCTTTGTGCGGCTGGATGAACTTGAAGTCGATTCCGGCCTTTTCGACCGACTTGTTCCAGCGGTCGATCCCGCCCTGGCAATCGACGATGAAGTCGTCGAGCAGCCGCGAGTTGAGGGCGCGCAAGGCCGGCGCATCTTCCGCGACGAGCTTGCCGTCGACGACCCGCGTGACGGGATAGGTCGCGTCCTGCAGCACGTGATCGTCGCCCTTGAGGTTTGCTTCGTTGAAGCGCCCCTTGATGCCCGCGCCGAACACCTCGGCGGCGTTGCTGGAGATTTCGCTGCCGAACAGGTCGCGGGTGACCGACGCGTGGAAGTTCAACTTGCGCTGCAGGAGCGGCAGGTCGACGACGCCGAGCTTGCGCACCGCCTCGACCTCATTGGGATCCTTGACGCCCGCCTTGACCATCGCGGCGCAGGTCGCCTCGATCGTCCGCTGCACGCCGGTCTCGCCGACGAACATGTGGTGCGCCTCTTCGGTCAGCATGAAACGGCAGGTGCGCGACAGCGGGTCGAAGCCGCTTTCGGCGAGCGCCGCGAGCTGCATCTTGCCGTCGCGGTCGGTGAAGAAGGTGAACATGAAGAACGACAGCCAGTCCGGCGTCTGTTCGTTGAAGGCGCCGAGAATGCGCGGGTTGTCCATCTGCCCGCTCTGGCGCTCGAGCAGCGCCTGCGCCTCCTCGCGGCCGTCCTTGCCGAAATATTTGACGAGCAGGTAGACCATCGCCCACAGGTGGCGGCCCTCTTCGACATTGACCTGAAAGAGGTTACGCATGTCGTAGAGGCTCGGCGCCGTCGCGCCGAGGTAGCGCTGCTGCTCGACCGAGGCGGGCTCCGTGTCGCCCTGCACGACGATGAGCCGGCGCAGAAGCGCGCGGTGCTCGCCGGGCACCTCCTGCCACGCCGGCTCGCCCTTATGGCGGCCGAACGGAATCGTGCGTCCTTCGACCTTGGGCGCGAGCAGGATGCCCCAGCGATAGGTCGGCATCTTCACATAGCCGAACTTCGCCCAGCCGGCGGGATCGACGCCGACGGCGGTGCGCAGATAGACCTCCGACTGCTGGAAGCCGACCGGTCCCATGCCGGTCCACCAGTCGAGATATTTCGGCCGCCAGCCCTCGAGCGCCCGCTGAAGCTGCTTGTCGGAGCCGAGCGCCACATTGTTGGGGATGACGTCGTCGTAGCTGATCTCGACGAAACGATCGGCGCCCATCGCCCCCGCCGCGTCGCCAACAATGTCTTCAGCGCTCATGGGTGTTCTCCGTTCAATAGGTTTCCAGATGCAGGCGTCCGTGGCGCTTGAGCGCAGGCCCGTGGGTTTCCCAATCGAGCCCGGCTTGGAGTGCGATGTCGCGCAACGCGAGCACCACGCCTTCCTCCATCGCCCTGAGGCCGCAGACGTAGAAATAGGCGTGCGGATCGGCGATGAGCGGCGCGAGATCGGCCGCCCGCTCGCGCATC
The DNA here is from genome assembly GCA_963762335.1 of uncultured Alphaproteobacteria bacterium. GTDB lineage: Bacteria > Pseudomonadota > Alphaproteobacteria > Rhizobiales > Beijerinckiaceae > Roseiarcus. Next base: position 14,766 of record CAVXKU010000034.1, read on the forward strand.
ACGTCCTGCACATAGCGCTTGGGCTGGTTGGCCATGCGGCTGAAGGCGAAGTTGATGTCGATGAAGTCCTTCGGCAGATTGCCGAGCGGGCCGAAATACGGCAGCTCCTCTTTGGTGCGGGCGCCAAAGAACAGCATCAGCTTGCCGCCCTCGAATTTACCCGACTTGCGCAAGCGGCGCCGCCACTCGGTCATCGCCCGCATCGGCGCGCTTCCGGTGCCGGTGCAGATCATGACGATCGCGCTCTTCGGATGGTTCGGCATGAGGAAGCTCATGCCGAACGGTCCGGTCACCTCGACCTTGTCGCCGATGTTGAGGTTGCAGAGATAGTTGCTGACGATTCCGCGCGCCGGGCGTCCTTGGTGATCCTCCAGCACCCGCTTCACGGTGAGCGACACGTTGTTGTAGCCGGGTCGCTCACCGTTGCGCGGGCTCGCGACCGAATATTGCCGGGGGTGATGCGGTCGTCCCTCTGCATCGACGCCGGGAGGGATGATCCCGATCGATTGCCCTTCGAGCACCGGAAACGGCATCGCGCCGAAATCGAGCACGATGTGATGGGTGTCGTAGTCCTTGCCCGCTTCGGTGACGCGAACATTGCCGACGACCGTCGCTGTGACCGATCGCGTCGCGGCCTTCGGCCCGTAGAGATTGGCGTAAGGACTGGCGGCCGACCAAGGCGGGATCACCGCTGCATAGGCGCTGACATCGAACGCGGCTTCCTCGCTCGATTCGTTTATCTCAGCCTGAGGGGACGCGGCGATCGCAAGCGCTTCTCCGGACGCGTCGCCGCCAAGCTCTTCCGCGCTCAGTTCCGCCGGCAAAGCATCCCAGCCGAACTGCGCTTCCACGCTGTAGGCCTTTGCGCGCGGCATTGAGCGCCAATTGTCGATGCTGCCGGTCGGACAAGGCGGCACGCAGGCCATGCAGAGGTTGCAGATGCTCGCGTCGACCACATAGTTGCGTGCGTCATGGGTGATCGCGCCGACCGGGCAGGTCGACTTGCAGGTGTTGCAACGGATGCAGATTTCGGGGTCGATCAGGTGCTGCCTGATGACCGCAGCGTCGGACGCCGCCATCAGACGGCCGTTCTTCGTTTGTCATTGCGAGCGTAAGCGAAGCAATCCAGGGGGGCGTAGGGCGCTCGACGATCCCTGGATTGCTTCGTCGCTGCGCTCCTCGCAATGACGGGCGCCTTCGAGGGGCTCAGGTGCCTAGCAATAACGGCGGATGGCATCGCTTACACCCGGTTCCAGTCGAACGCGGCCTTCTCGCCGTTGCCGTAGACTTTCAGCGCGCCCTTATCGCCGACCGCGTTCGGACGCTGAAAAATCCAGTTCTGCCAGGCGGTGAGGCGACCGAAGACGCGCGTGGCCAGCGTCTCGGGGCCGTCGAAGCGCAGGTTCGCCTCCATCGCAGTCAAGGCGTCGGGACTCATCGACGCGCGTTCTTCGACCGCGATGCGGATCTCGTCCGCCCAGTCGATGTCGTCGGGAATGCTGGTCGCGAGGCCAAGGGCGAAGGCGGACCCGGCGTCGAGCGGCTTGCCGATGTTCGCTTTCAGCGGCTCGAGCGCCGGCCGCTCGTCGTAAAAGCGCCGTCCGAGGCGGCTCTGTCCGCTCGCCATCGGGTAGTCGCCGAAGTTCGCTGCGCTGAGCGCAATCTGGGGCGCATGCTCTTCGTCGCCAGCGAGATGGTAGATCCGGTCGCAGGCGAGGGCGAGCCTCGAGCAGCGAGCCGGCGAAGCAGGAGCCCTCGTCGACGAGCGCGAACAGGCTGCGCGAGGTGACGTCGAGCCGGCTGAACGTGCGGCGCAGATAGCCGATGGTTTCGCGCACCAGCCAGTGCTCTCTGCAGCGCATGGAGCGTCGCGTCCATAGCGAGAGCCGCTTCGGGCTCGCCTTCGGTCTTCATCAGCCAGACGCCGATGTCGGGCTCGTTGGTGCGCATCGACAAGATCGCGTCCTCGAGCTCACGGGCGAGCGCCAGTGGATACCAGTTCGCGCCCTCCGCCTCGATCGCCGCGACGTTCTCCGGCTGAACACCGCTCGGCCCTTTGATCACAAACGTGGCGGCGCGCGCGCCTCGGTCGATCGTGACCGTGACATGCGCGATAGCTGAGCGCATCGGCTTCGATCGTGCGCTCGATCGGCGCCAGCGCGACGCCCCGCGCCGATGAAGGGCGATCGCTGCTCGCGGCGAGCGCTAACGCGCGCTCTTGCACTTTCGCCTGAAACTGCGCCGGCTTGGCGATCGCATCGACAAGGCGCCAGGCCAGAGCCTTCTCGCCCCGCACGCCCTCGCTGGTGGTGCAGAAGACGTCTGCGAGGTCGTGGCGGACGTGTCGCTTGTCGGTCAGCCGCGTCGAGACCGCCGGTTCCGGGCAGCACGCCAAGGAGGGGCACCTCGCGGCAGGCTGACGGCGCTCGAACGGTCGTCGATGAGGATGATCTCGTCGCACGCCAACGCCAGTTCATAGCCGCCGCCGGCGCACGAGCCATTGACGGCGGCGAGGAACTTCAGGCCGTCATATCTGGACGAGTCCTCGAGGCCGTTGCGGGTCTCGTTCGTGAATTTGCAGAAGTTGACCTTCCACGCGTGGCTCGAGAGGCCAAGCATGAAGATGTTGGCGCCCGAGCGAGAACACGCGCTCACGGGCGCTCGTGATCACGACAACCCGCACTTCCGGGCGTTCGAACCGGATGCGGTTGACGGCGTCGTTGAGTTCGATGTCGACGCCGAGGTCGTAGCTGTTGAGCTTGAGCTTGTAGCCGGGACGCAGACCGGCGTTCTCGTCGAAATCGGCAAGCAGAGTCGCCGACTGACCCGTCGAACTTGAGCTTCCAGTGTTTGTAGCGGGACGGCTCGGTTTGATAGTCGACCCGATCCATAGCGTTCCCGTTCATAGGCAATTTATTGCAGACTCATGCATCATAATGCGCTACGCTTCGCTGCACAAGGCCGGGCCGGGTCATTCGGCGAGCAGGCCAATCGCCCCGCGCACCTCGGCTCGCAGGACCTGGAAAGTTTCGGCCAAGGGCTGAGCGCTCGTGTCGACGCGCATTTCGGCCTTTGAATAGAAGGCCGCTCGGCTGGCCAGGATCGACTTCAAGTCGTCCATCGCCTCGCGGCTGGCGGCCATCGGCCTCAAGTCGCCCTGGGCCGCGACGCGGTTCATATGGTCTTCGGGATGGGCCGTCAGCCAGACGGTCGTGCAGTGCCGCAGCAGAAGGTTGAAACTGATCAGGTCGCTCACCAGCCCGCCCGCAGTGGCAATGACCGTTTCGGGATAGGCCTCGATCGCCTCTTCGAGCGCGCGGCGCTCGTAGCGCCGGTAAGCGTTCTGCCCGTAAAGCCCGAGAATTTCGCTGATGCTGCAGCCGGCGAGCTTCTCAATCTCGCGGCTGAGCTCGACGAACGGGAAGCCGAGATCCTCCGCCAGCATGCGCCCGAGCGTCGATTTGCCTGCGCCGCGCAGGCCGATCAGCGCGATTCGCGACGAGCGGGTCGGCGCCTCCTCGTTGCGCGCGGGTCCCACGCCGGTCAGTTCGAGCGCAGCCAGCCGCACCCGCCGAAGCGTCGCCTCGTCGCGGTCGGCGAGCATCTCGCGCAGCAAGAGCCATTCGGGGGAGCGCGTGGTGACATCCCCGACGAGCTCGGCCAGCGAGCATTGGAGCGACCGCGCCACCTGCAGGAGAACGAGAATCGAGGCGTTGCCAACGCCATATTCAAGGTTCGCCAGATGCCGCTCGGAAACGCCGGTGGCGCGGGCCAGCGCCTTGCGCGTCAAGCCCCGTCGCACGCGCAACACCTTCGCGCGCTCGCCGAGTGCGGCCAGAAATGGGTCCTTGGCCTCGTCGGCCTCGTTTGGCTGAGGCGCGTCACTCAAGTCTGCCGGCGCTGTCCGAGGCGCACGTTCAGCCGCGGCGCCGAACGCTTCGATTGCCGCTTCGGTTGGCAAGAACGGCGCGTTGTTTGACAAGGTTTGGGCGCCTCCCTAGAATCTGATGAAGCATAATAGTGCATCTCGATGATGCGAACAACCAGCGCGCGCCGATTGGCGCGACAGCCGCTGTTTCAGGGAGGCCGTCCACGCGCGAGCTCCGAATGGGTCGATGGAGAGGCCGATGACCGTGGTCCCGGTTGAACCGCCGCCGGAGGCGTTCAACTTCGCGGCGCATCTGCTCGAGGCCAATGCCGGGCGCGCCGCCAAGGCGGCGTTTGTCGACGACGTTGGCGCGGTGACCTACGGAGAACTCGACGAGCGGGTCCGCCGTTTCGCCGCGGCGCTCAAGGAGAGGGGCGTCAAGCGCGAGGAACGCGCGCTCATCTTCATGCAGGATTGCGCCGACTGGCCGGTCGCCTTCCTGGGCGCGATGCTGGCGGGAATTGTCCCAGTCGCCGTCAATACTCTGCTCACCGCCGACGATCTCGCCTACATGCTGGAGCATTCGCGCGCCCAGGCCGCGCTGGTCAGCGGCGCGGTCAAGCCGGCTCTGAAGGCCGCGCTCGCGAAGGCGGATCACGAGGTCCACACCATCGCCGTGTCTCGCCCGGCGCAGCCGCTGGAACCTGGCGAAATCGAGTTCGGTGACTTTCTCGCCCGCGCGACGCCGCTGAGAGAGCTTGCGCGCACCGCATTCCGACGAACCCGCATTCTGGCTCTATTCGTCGGGCTCGACGGGCAGGCCAAAGGGGACGGTGCATTCGCACGCCAACCCGTATTGGACGACCGAGCTTTACGGCAAGGCGATCCTGCGCCTGAAGGAAAGCGACGTGTGCTTCTCGGCCGCCAAGCTCTTCTTCGCCTACGGGCTTGGCAACGCGCTGACCTTTCCGCTCGCCGTCGGCGCGACCGCGTTGCTGATGGCCGAGCGGCCGACGCCGGAGGCGGTGTTCAAGCGCTGGCTGGGCGGCGTCGGCGGCGCCAAACCGACCATCTTTTTTGGCGCGCCGACCGGCTATGCCGGCATGCTCGCTTCGCCCCAGCTGCCCGCGCGCGAGGAGGTGGCGCTAAGGCTCGTGTCCTCCGCCGGCGAAGCGCTGCCGGCCGAGATCGGCGAGCGGTTCAAGCGCCACTTTGGCGTCGACATCATCGACGGGATCGGCTCGACCGAGATGCTCCACATCTTCATCTCCAACCGTCCCGACAGGGTGCGTTACGGTTCGACCGGCTGGCCGGTGCCGGGCTACGACATCGAACTCCGCGGCGAGGACGGGCGGCCCGTTGCGGAAGGCGAGCCGGGCGACCTTTATGTCCACGGCCCCTCGGCGGCGCTGATGTATTGGGGCAATCGCGCCAAGACGCGCGACACTTTCGAAGGCCGTTGGACCAGAAGCGGCGACAAATACATCCGCAATGGCGACGGGACCTTCACTTGCGCCGGGCGCTCGGACGACATGCTCAAAGTCGGCGGCGTATGGGTCAGCCCGGTCGAGGTCGAGGCGACGCTCGTCCAACACCCGTCCGTCTTGGAAGCTGCGGTGATCGGCGCGCCGGATGCTGAAGGGCTCATCAAGACCAAAGCGTTCGTGGTCTTGAAGGAAGGCGCCTCAGCAGACGAGGCCGAGCTTCAACGCTTCGTCAAGGACCGCCTCGCGCCCTACAAATATCCACGCTCGATCGCCTTCATCGCCAATCTGCCGAAGACCGCGACCGGCAAGATCCAGCGCTTCCGCCTGAGGGAGTGGGACGCGGCCTGAGGGCAAGCGTCAGCCGCAAGGCAGATCCACTTCCGGGGCTCGCGGTTGGGGCCGGCCAAGAAGCCGGACCAGCGCCTCGGGAGGGCTAATCGGCGGAGAGCTCTTCGAGACGAGACCACCATTCCTTCGGGTCGCGCGCCGGAGCCAGGAACTGGGCGCGGGCGGCGCGGCCCCCGGCGGCGAGGTCGAGCGCCCTCGGCGTCGAGCCCGATCGCCCGCCACGTCGAGGCGCGAGCCTTTGTGCCCCGCGAGCCGCGCGAGCGTCGCCTCGCCCTAGCGCGTTCACCTCCGCGATGAGCCGCTCCTCGGCCTCGGTCAGCGCGGCTTCGCCCTCGCGCGAGGCGAGGACCTCGGCCGGCGTGAGCGGCGCGGCGCGGCCGAAGCCGCCGTTGAAATGCACGTCGTCGATCCGGAGCCGGTACAGGGCGAAATCGGCGAAGCCGGCGTAGAGGCCAGCCTTGGGATTGCGCTGCAAATACCGGACCTTGGCGCGCGGGCCGGGCGCATGTTCGACCCGCCCGCTCAAGCGTGACGCGCGGATGGTTGAGCGGGTCGCCGCGCTCGTGGCGTCCGGTCAACAGGAGGGAGGCGCGCGGGTCGTTGCGCAAGGTTCCTGGTGTGGCGCGACAGCGTCGACATGAGGAACAGGGGCGCGCCGTCGAAATCGCTGGCGACGCCGATGAGCGTGGTCAGAGGCGCGCCTCCCGCCGCGTCCAGAGTCGCCAACGCGCCGGTGCGGGCGAGCCGCATCAGCCGCTTGGCGTCGGCGACGGCCTCGGCATGGACCTCGTTGGGATCGGCGGAGCGTTCGCCATGAGGCCTTGACGCTTCGGACGGATCGGAGTGAGACAAGCCCGGATGGATCGAGCGGTCAAGAGCGCCGGCTTACATCGCGCTCGGGCCGATTGCTGGCCAACGCCTGCAACGTCATGGTAATCTTGCAGAATTCGCGCGGACGTCCCATCTGAATCAGCGCCCTCGAGGATCGCCCTTCTCGGAACACATTCAGTCGATCAATGGTTTCAGACTTTAAGCCAGCCCGCCCAAGAGGCGACATTCGATCAAAACGGGAGCTTCATGCCCACAATCGCGCTGGTCGACGACGACCGTAACATACTGACTTCGGTCTCTTTATCGCTCGAGGCGGAGGGGTATCGGGTGCAGACCTATACCGATGGCGCGAGCGCTCTCGACGGTCTGAAGGCCAATCCGCCCGATCTCGCCATTTTCGACATCAAGATGCCGCGCATGGACGGAATGGAGCTCCTGCGGCGCCTGCGGCAGAAGTCCGATTTGCCGGTCATTTTCCTGACGTCCAAGGACGAGGAGATCGACGAATTGTTCGGCCTCAAGATGGGCGCCGACGATTTCATCCGCAAGCCTTTCTCCCAGCGCCTTCTGGTCGAGCGGGTGAAGGCGATCCTTCGCCGCTCCAACCCCAAGGACGCGGCGACGCAGAAGGAGACCGAAGCCAAGATTCTCGAGCGCGGCCGATTGAAGATGGATCCCGAGCGCCATACCTGCACTTGGGACAATACTGCGGTGACCTTGACGGTCACGGAGTTTCTTATTCTTCAGGCGCTGGCGACGAGGCCGGGGGTCGTCAAGAGCCGCAACGCTCTTATGGACGCGGCTTATGACGATCAGGTCTATGTCGACGACCGCACCATCGACAGCCACATCAAGCGATTGCGCAAGAAGTTCAAGGTGGTCGAGCCGGATTTCGAAATGATCGAGACCCTCTACGGCGTCGGCTACCGATTTAAGGAAGGATAGGCGGCTCGGCCAGGAATATGAGCGCCGAAACGCAGGTTCAGCATCGTCTTTCTGCACAGGCCGGCCGGGGGAAACTTCGTTGGCTGCGCGTTCGTGCACGCGTCGCCTGGCGGTTTCTGACCGCGCGATTCTCGTCGTCGCTCACGCGTCGCATCGTCGTCCTCAATCTGGGCGGCCTTGTCGTGCTGGTGGTTGGCTTCTTGCTCCTCGACCAGTTTCGCGCCGACCTGATCGAGGCGCGGGTGCAAAGTCTCACTATTCAAGCCGATATCATCGCTGCCGCGATTTCGGCTTCGGCGACGGGGGACACGGATTCGATCACCATCGATCCCGACAAGCTGCTGCAACTGGCGCCAGGCGAGAGCGTGGCGCCGTCGCCGAGCGATGAGGATGCGACGCAGTTTTCCATTAATCCCGCACTCGTTGGACCTTTCCTGCATCGGCTGGTGACGCCGACCCATACGCGCGCACGCATTTATGACAGCGATGGCAAGCTTCTGCTCGACTCGCGATCGTTCTCGGCCCGCGGCGCGGTCGTGCGCTCGGATCTTGCCGGATGCGTCAGAGCGACGCGGCTTGGCGGATCGGATCGTCGCCCATCTGCGCAGTCTCTTCCTGACATCGACGACGCCGCGGGCCGAAGACCCGTGGGCGACCAATGGCCAGACGATGCCGGAAGTCGGCGGCGCACTGCAGGGAAGAACGCAATCTCTGGTGCGCGCTCAATCATGAGGGTGAAACGATCGTGTCCGTCGGGGTGCCGATCCAGCACATGATGGCGACTCGCGGCGCGCTTCTGCTGTCGACCCAAGGCGGCGACATTGACCGTGTGATCACCTCCGCGCGTTTGGCCCAACTGCGCTTCTTTCTTGGTGCTCGCGGTCGTGATGCTGGTTCTGTCGCTTTCGCTCGCGAATACGATCGCCGAACCTGTCCGGCGGCTCGCCGATGCAGCTGAACGCGTCCGGCGGGGCATCCGGTCGCGACAGCAGATTCCCGATTTCACTGCGCGATCAGACGAGATCGGCCACTTGTCCCGCGCGCTGCGCGACATGACGCAGGCGCTCTATAATCGTCTGGACGCGATTGAGAGCTTCGCCGCCGATGTCGCGCACGAACTCAAAAATCCGCTGACGTCGCTGCGCAGCGCGCTCGAAACGTTGCCGAGGGTGAACATCGGCCATTCGCGCGATCGACTTATCGCCGTCATGCAACACGACGTGCGGCGGCTCGATCGGTTGATCAGCGACATCTCCGACGCCTCTCGCCTCGATGCGGAGTTGGCGCGAGGCGAAGCAAATCCCGTCGATGTCGGCCGCCCTTCTGCGCGCTGTCGTGTCGATGGCGCGGGATTCCCCGCGCAGCCGGCGCCGCCCGAGTCGAATTGTCCATCCCGGTCAGGCGCGGCAAAAACGCAAGCGCCGACTATTTCGTTCTTCGGGCACGATTCTCGCCTCGCACAGGTCGTCACCAATCTCATCGACAACGCCTGCTCGTTTTCCGAACCCGGCGGCGTCGTGCGCGTCGCGCTCGAGCGGACGTCCGCTCGGAGCGAGCCGGAAGGAGAGAAGCGCTTCGATCGCGTCGTCATCACTGTTGACGACGACGGGCCCGGTATCCCGCCGCATGCGCTTGAGCGCATTTTCGAGCGATTTTATACCGATCGGCCAAGCCAGGGGTTCGGTCAGAATTCTGGTTTGGGACTGTCGATTTCGCGCCAGATTGTCGAGGCTCACGGTGGTCGGATTTGGGCGTGCAACCGGCCGGCGGAATTGGCCAGCGTTCCCGCTGCGTCGGCGGAATGCGACAATTCCGAGGAGACGATCGCGGCACGGCGCGGGCGCGCGCTTCGTCGTCGAATTGCCTGTGTTCTCGGCATGACGGGCGCTCTGGCGGGAGAGATCAGCCTCCATGCGACGGCCGTGATATATGGCGAGAGCGGCGTTTTGATCCTTGGGCCGTCAGGTTCGGGCAAAAGCGCGCTGGCGCTGGCGCTGATGGCGCGCGCGAGACGGCGCAGGCGCATTTTGGCGCCCTGATTGGAGACGATCGTGTTTTTGTCCGCAAGGCGGACGATCGCCTGATCGCTCGGGGAGCGGCCAATATGGCCGGAGTCATCGAGCGCCGGATGGTGGGTCTGATCACAGTCCGGCACGAGACGGCGGCGGTCGTGCGGTCTGGCGGTCGAACTCTGCGAGCGCGGGCGTCGATGGCCGAGAATGCCGGAAGATGAGGACAGCTTGGTCGTCGGCGAGGTCGCATTGCCCCGTCTGGCGCTTGATTCCAGCCTGAGCATTTGCGATCAGGCGCTCGTGGTCGAAGAGCGATTGGCTGTCTTGACGGCGGCGAACCCGGCGCGATCAGGAATTTCGCTTGAACATTGCGCCGCAGTGCACAAAAATGGGCGCCTCTGACGATGTCGCCGCCGGCCTGATTGCCGCCGGGAGCGTGAGCCGATCGACTGATGGATAATTGATGATCGGAATGGTCCTTGTGACCCACGGCCAGCTCGCCACTGGTTTTCGGGCAGCGTTAGAGCATGTCGTTGGGCCCCAGTCCCAGCTCGAGACGATAACAATCGGTCCGGAAGACGACATGGAGCAGCGTCGTTCGGATATCCTGAGCGCGGCGGCGCGCGTTCAGGATGGCGGCGGCGTGGTCATCCTGACCGACATGTTCGGCGGCACACCATCGAATCTGGCGATTTCGGTGATGGATGGAGGACGCGTCGAGGTGATCTGCGGCGTCAACCTGCCGATGTTGATCAAGCTCGCGACGATGCGCGATAGCGCCGATCTCGACCACGCCGTGGTGGAGGCGCGCGATGCTGGTCGCAAATACATCACGATCGCGAGCAAGGTGCTGGAGGGGAAATGACCCAGGCCGGCTCGGAAGGAGAATGGTCCGCCGCCTCCAGTTCACCGGGGCGTTGTCGCGCGAATTGCACATTGTCAACCGAAAGGGCCTGCACGCGCGAGCGACAGCCAAATTTGTGCAATGCGTCGACCGGTTTGACGCAGACGTCAAGGTCACGCGCTGCGGCGAGACGGTCGGCGGGCGATTCGATCATGGGCATTCTGACCCTCGGCGCGGGCCCGGGATCAACGATCACGGTATCGGCCTCAGGCGCGGAAGCTCGCGAGGCGTTGGATGCGCTTGCAGGCTCTTGTTTCCGAGCCGGTTCGGCGAAGACGAGTAACGCTTCTCGGCTCGCCGTTGCGCGCTACATCCGGAAGTCTTCGCCCAAATAGAAGCGTCGCACGTCCGGGTGCGCAATGATTTCGTCCGGCGGCCCCTCGGTCAGGACTTGTCCGCTGTGAATGATATAGGCGCGATCGATCAGCCCAAGCGTCTCGCGCACGTTGTGATCGGTAATCAAGACGCCGATGCCACGCCCTTTGAGATGACGCACGAGGTCCTGGATGTCGCCGACCGCGATCGGGTCGATGCCCGCGAAAGGCTCGTCGAGGAGCATGAAGGACGGTTTGCCGGCGAGGGCGCGGGCAATCTCGCACCGTCGCCGTTCACCTCCAGACAGGGCAATTGACGGCGCGGCGCGCACGCGGGCGATATCGAACTCCTCGAGCAGCGATTCCAGCATCGCCTCGCGCTCGCGACGGTTGGGTTCGTTGACCTCGAGCACCGCGCGTATGTTGTCTTCGACATTGAGCCCACGAAAGATCGAGGCTTCCTGCGGCAAATAACCGACCCCGAGCCGCGCCCTTTGAAACATCGGCAGCCCGGTGACGTCATGGCCGTCCAGCTCTATTCCGCCTTTGTCGGGTTTCACGAGGCCGGTGATCATGTAGAAGACGGTGGTCTTTCCGGCGCCGTTTGGCCCCAACAAGCCGACCGCTTCGCCCCGTCGGACGGAAAGGCTCACGTCCTGCACCACCATTCGGCCGCGGTAGCCTTTGCCAAGGTGATGCACGGCGAGAACACCCTGCCCACCAGACGCGACCAGCGATGCGGGCGCCGATCCGTTGGCCTCGCTGCGCAACCATTTGCGCCAGCGAGGGGGCGTGCTTACACGCTCGCGCACGGCGCCGTTGCTCATCGGCGATCGCTCACTTCGAATTGATCAGACGCTGCGCGCAAGATCGGCAATGACCGGCTCCTACTTCGGCTTTCGCAGCCCCGGCTTTGGTGACCTCGGCGTCTGGTTTGGCGGCGTCGCGCGCCCGATTTCGGGACGAATTGTCCGTGCACGCGACCCGACTTGGCGCTGGTGTCGACGGTCGCCAAGCCGTTCTTGAGGTCATAGGTCAGCTTGTCGCCCTTGGTGACGTTCTGGCCGTCGCTGAGGGTGACGTGGCCGATCAGCCGCACCTTGTCCTCGGCCTTGTCATAGCTGCCGCTGTCGCCAGTTGCGACCTGTGTCTTCGAAACGACGGTGACCGGTCCCGCAGCGTCCAGGTGCTTGACGCCCGAGTCCGCAGTGGGGGTGGATTGGCCGTTCGTTGATTGTGGGGCGGCTGACTTTGATTGAGCGGCAGCGCCCTGCGTTGGCCCATGGTCCAGGAAGACGGTCATGGCCGAGCAAGTCATTTTCGTATCGCCCTGAATGACGACGACGTTGCCGGAATAGACCGCCTTATGTTCCTTGTCGTAGTAAACGAGCTTGTCGGCGTCGATCGAGATCGGCTCCTTTGAACTTGTCCCCGGGAAGATCGCGGTCGAGTCGTTCGGGCCCGATGGCTTTTCGGCGGCGGCGCCCGCGCCGCTCGAGCAGAGCAGCGCCACAGCTATCGCCGCCAGCCATCCAGGAACGCGAGACGGCAATGTCATGGATTTGTCCTTTTTACTTCACTCGCAGGCTCTTGGTTGGTCTGCGGAACAATGTTGGTTCGGACATGACCTTCGAAAGTCAGTTCCTGACCGTGGTTAAGCGCCGAGGCCCGGTCGGCGAATATCGTCGTGCCATCGCCGCCTTGGACTTCGACACGGTCGTCGCTTCCGTAAACTCCGGACTTAAAATCGAATCTGGCGCTCCGCAATAGCACGGTAAAGCGGCCATTCTTGATTCGTATGTTGTCCGACAACTCCATGTGCTCGCCGACGCTGTCGTAAACACCTGTGTCGGCGACCAAATGTGTCGCCTCCCCGCCCGCCATGCCGATTTCACCGTCGACTTTCCGTAGCTGCACGACGGTCGGCTGTTTGATGTCCTGGAGCGCCCGCTCGGCCGTCAGAACATAAGGCTGCCCATCGCTTCGAAATCCGGCGAGCTTCGGTCGCTCCATCACGATCTTGGTCCCTTCCACCGACAGGGCGCCGAAGCTCAGCGATCCTAGTTTTGCGGCGAAAGGGTTGAAGAAAGCGATCACGAGCATCGCGGCGACGCTGCCGAGGCCGCCGATTAGAATCGCAAGGCGCAACCGTCTGACGCGCGCTGAGCGTCGCTTGGCTTTGGCAAAAGCCAGTTCGCGGTCAGGTGGCGGCGCAACGCCAACCCGGCGCGCCGAGAAGGTAGCGGCAAGAGCGGCGTCTGCGCTCCGCGTCGGTGACGCCGTCGGGATTGCGTCATTCTGAAACGCCGACATTGATTCCCTGTTCGGCCGCCAAACTGCGCGAAGACCCAAACTACGTGGCGAAGTTAGGGCCGGGAATCGATCAGCGGCAATGCGCGGCGCCTGAACTCGTCTAAAGGCGCTGGTACGCAGTTTCCAGCGCAAACTCAATGAGTTTACGCCTGGAGGATTTGCACGAGGCGCGACCAGTACGATCCTGACGAGATCTCATTGCCACCGCGCGCTTTTTGCGCTTTATCCCGTCGCGGAGCGCCCTCAGTCGGGCCGGTAGCTCAATGGTTAGAGCCGGCCGCTCATAACGGTCTGGTTGCAGGTTCGAGTCCTGCCCGGCCCACCAGCCACGCTATTGATATCACTGTATTTTTAACCTCTCTGAATATCGCCGACATGTTCGACGCTTGCGCGCGGAAAGTGCAAAAAGCGCCTGTCAGAGACTTGGCATGATGGCTTCTGCGATCGAATTCGGGGGCTCGGTCTCTGGGCGTGGAAGTGTTTCTTCCGTGAGCCATCGTAGGCCCGCGTGCCGAGACCGGTTCGGCTGGTCGAAAGAATGATTCGGCGACGACGAAGCGTGCAGTGGGAACGCTGCTGTGTGGATCGTCCACGGTCAATCTCAACGCCGCGCCGGAGCGAGACGGCTGCAGTACCGGACTTGCAGGCCGAGCATCTTAAGCTGCTCCGACCAGTCGCTAGGCAAGTCGGCAAGCCGTGTGAGGCCGATGCCGCGGGCAACCGATTTTCGGCGATGGCCTGAACCAGGCTCGGGGCGATGAGCTTCATCGCGATCTTGTGTACCGCGCCTTCCGTCAGCTTCCCAGGCGGCGTGAGGCTGCGATCGTCACGCTGCGCAGCAGCGCTCAACATGACGGGTTGCGTGTCAGAAAGCTTGGTGGATATGGCTAACGACCCTTCTCTTGACGAGGCCCAGCAGGTCTGGGCCGCAGAGGCGAGCCCCGGATCGGCCCAGCCGTCGGAGCGAAGGGTCGTCCGCGCGAGACTAGTCCGCCGCGGACGTCCACACTCGTGCTCTCGTTTGAAGGGAACGCCAGTGTTTCTGCGGGTCGGCAACTATTTCAAATCAAACTTGGGCCTTTGATCCCATCGCTCGCAGTTGTGCATCGGTGGGTCTGGTCCGGCGCGCTCGCATCGACCCGCGCCGCACATTCCGACGGCGAATGGTGCTTCTGGCGACACGGAAGCTCGTAGCGCTTGGAAGGAAAGTGCTCGGCATCTGCGACAGCTTCAGTAGGTGGCGCATCAAGAGCCTGTTCTCCAACACCACAATTATGGGTAATTGAATTACATTGTTGATCGGGGCAATCTTCGGGTTTCGTCGGTGGCGTCCGACCAACCGGCACTCCAGTAGGAGGAATGACATGAATATGAATTTGTTATCGCGACGGAGCGTGCTCGCCATCGCTGCTGTTGTGGATGTCGCCCTACATTCACGCTCGGGACCGGTTAGCGCCAAAGCCCTCGCGGCACGGCATAAATTGGCTCCGCGTCACCTTGAGACTTTGCTCCAGGGCCTAGTTCACGAGAAAATCCTCAACGGCGTGCGCGGGCCGCACGGAGGCTATGTGCTGGCGCGCGAGCGTCGGCGCGTCACTGTCGGCGAGATCGTGCGACTGCGATGTCGCTGAGCACTGCCGATCCAGAAGATCTCGCTTCACATTCGATCTTGCTTGAGCGGGTCATTGACCCGCTGGTACGGAGGGCTGGCGCAACCTTTCTCGCCAATCTTGATCTGCTTACGGTGGAGTCGATGTGCGAGACAGCCGAGAATGCGCATGTGCTCGATGACGAGAAAGCCGGCAGCGATTTCGCCATCTGAGGCTCTATTGACGGCGCGCTGTCCCTCCGTAGCTGGGATAGACACACGAACATGAGAGTCGCGCCTGATGTGTCCAGCTTGTGGGAATGGCGGGATACCGTGTCTTTCGAGCCCCCGACGAATAGTCAGGTCCTTGGCCAATGACGAAGCGCCTAGATGTTGAGGAAAGCGTTAGCCTTATTGGCGGCCACCTTGGCGCGAATGATTTCGAGGGTGAAATTATTCGTCAGCCAATTGTTCGCGGGCAAACGATCATTAATTTGTTCACTTCTTGCGCTCTCAAGCATTGACAGAGCAAGCTCCAGCAGATGCTCGGTCGTGTGAAAATCGGCGGCTCTAAGCGGTATGCTCATCGTACTATCCTCAGGTCCTTCTTCAGTCGGGGAGCTTTCCGGGGCTGACTTCCGGACGCATTCTGAGCCTGTGTCGGGCTTCAGGCTATGACCCGCGTCACACTGCGCCTCAGTGAATTTCGCCTACTGTCCAAAGACTGGGACGGACCCAAGCCGGATCTGACGGTGCGCCGTGCTCAAGCGCTTGTGAACACGCTGCACACAACTTGACGTGCTTCAGCAATCGCACTTTCTGATTGCACCGCGACGCAATTTGTTAGTTCGCTTTGGGCTTTGATATGACAGAAGAATTCTAACTCTTCAGGATCAGTAGCATCGATACAATAGCAACCAAAATTATCTTCGAACAGGACTGACATTGATTTGATAGTCTTTTGAAGAGTGAAACGCCGTGCTCGTTGACAGATGATAGGAAACTGTCCGGTGGGCGTCCTGCTCTTTCGCGCCAATCAGCTGCTAGATCCGGCCAACGCGAAACTTGGGAGTGGCGAAGGAGAGGTCTCCAATGGCTGCAACGACCGACTATGCGGCGCTCGCGTTCAAACGGTCGGAGGACAATGGCGACATCGTTGCGTGCGATCCGAAGGAAGCACGGAGCGTAGCCCATGCGATCAGGCTGCCTAGCTCTTTAGCCGTGGAGGCAGGGCATTGCGGCGCCATTGCCTTCTCGCGCACTGTGACCCGGCTCTTAGCGACTTTGAGGACGGGGTTATTTTGAGGACGGTGGACGAGGTCGATACGGGACTGTTGACGGGCTAGGGTGTGATTCATCTTTTCCGAGTCCTACGCTTGTCTCGGGGGCATGACCCCCGGATGTCCGTTCAGGCCGCTGGGACAAGAGAGGGGTGGTCGAACTACAATGCAGTCCTTCGGGATTGCCGCGCTCACGACCCTTCCGCCCTCGCCGCCAGCCCGGTTTGCCGACAGGCTGGCGGCGCCCCAACTTCGCAGGTCAGGACGGAAAAAATTATAAGACAAGCCGCGCTCGATGAGGGCGGCGGACGCGGTCAGCGACCGCGTCTACAAAGTCCGATTCGACGGAACTGCAATCTGCTCTAATGGTTAAAGCGGCGGAAGTCAGCTCCGCCAGATCGCCGGAATACTGAGGCCTACTAGCTGCCTGCGAAGCGTGGCGATCGCATGATTTTGAGGTTGGCCTCGCGCTCCAACCGAATGGCTAATGAGAGGATAGGGTCATGAATGAGATCGTGCGCGACGGTTTGCTGCCGTCGAAGTCCTCGCAATCGCTCCTAAGCGACACCGTGCTCGAGGAATTTGGAGCTCGCGCGGAAGTCTACGATCATGAGAATCGTTTCTTTGACGAGGACATCGCAGACCTGAGGAAAATCGGATACCTGGCGCTCGCTGTTCCGTCAGAGGTCGGAGGCAAGGGTTTCTCTCTGCCCGCGGTCGTGCGCGAACAGGCCCAACTCGCCTATCGCGCTCGCGTTACGGCGCTAGCCATCAATATGCATCTCTACTGGACGGGAACGGCGGCGTATCTTTGGCGCAAGGGCGACCGCGCCCTAGAGTGGATCTTTGGCGAGGCGGTCGCGGGCAAGGTCTTCGCGTCCGGCCACGGAGAACCGGGGAACGATTTGGGTCTCGCCCATTCGATTACCGTCGCCGAGCCGCTTGGCGACGGCTCTTATCAATTCACCGGACGCAAAATCTTCACCTCACTCTCCCCAACGTGGGACTGGCTCGGTCTGCACGGGCTCGATACATTTGGGCGCTGCTGGAGCTGATCGCGACTGAATGGGCGGCTGGCGTCGACCATGGCGCGCTCTGGCCGGCGAAGCTCCTTGCAGCGACGCAGCACGCAGTCGACGGCGCTCGCCTCGGCCTTTTCGAGCCCTCCGTCTGGCACGAAAGAGGGGTCGACGGCTCGGTCTTCGCACCAATGGCCTCTCGCTTTCGAGCTTGGGAGGACAGCGCTCGCAGCTCGTCTCGAGCTAGCGTAGCCTACTTGAAGGTGACCGTCCGAACGAAACCAGCTGGCGATCAACACCCGGTTACAGACGAGAGCCTTGGATGGCTGTGGCGCTCTGGGCCCGCCCGAGGAGCTTGATTCAGCGCATAGCCTCAGGCGGCCGCCTCCGCCGGCTGACGCCGTTCCGCCTTGCGGCGGAGAACGCTTCGGCGTCCGTCGACGCTCACCGGGACGTCGCCGTCGATGGTCGTGCGGCGGACGACGCGGTGGGCGTCTCCATAGTCATTGACCCCATAGTGCTGCGTCGCCCGATTGTCCCAGATCGCGACGTCCTCCCGCGCGCCATCGCCAGCGAACCGTGTTTTCCGGTTTGATGATATGCGACTGCAGCAGCTGATAGAGATGCTCCGAGTCGCCGCGAGAGAGATGCACGAACCGTTGCACAAAAGAGCCGAGGACGAGTGAGCGCTCTCCGGTCTCAGGGTGAACGCGGACGACTGGGTGCTCCGTTTCGTAAACCACGGAGGAAAAGACCTCGTTGAAGTGGCGTGTTTCCTGCTCATTCGCATGCGGACGGAGCGCCGCGTAGTCGTAGCCGTTGGTGTGGATGGCCCAGAGTTGATCGACCGCAGCTTTGAGCTCCGGCGGCAGGCCCTTGTAGGCCTCGACCGTATTGGACCAGATTGTGTCGCCGCCGACTTCGGGAATGACGACGCCCCGCAGGATGGAGATCTTCGGGTAGGCGTCGACGAAAGTGACGTCGGTGTGCCAGTTGTCCGCTCGCCCGCCGCCCCGCGATGCGTCGAGTTCTAGGATCGCGGCCGTGCCGGTTTTTGGACCCTGGGTTGGATGGCGCGACGAGCTTGCCGAGACGGAGGCCGAACCGCTCCTGCTCCGCGTCCGTGAGATGCTGCTGGCCGCGGAAGACGAGAACCTTGTGGCGTAGCAGCGCCTCGGTGATCGCGTCGATCGCCGCGCTCGGCAGATCCCCAGAGAGCGACGATCCCCGCAATCTCCGCGCCAACTCTTGCGGTCACCGGTTTGACGTCCACGCTTGGCGAGCTGGTCATGGGCACTCCTGTGATCGCCGCGCCATCTTCAAAAGCCTCGCAGCTCCGAAAGCATTTAACTAAATCGATAGCTTTCAGTCAGCTATAGCTATAATCTCGGACGATGACTAAGCGATCCAATTCACCGCGCCCGAAGACGCGAGGGTCACCCGGAGAGCGCTTCCTTTAGACCACCGCTACTCGGCAGCTTGCTGGCGCTGCGCTCGGCGGAAGCGCGCCGCCGGATGCCTGTCGGTGAGCGTCGCGGCGCGTCCCGGGAATAGCCTTTCGCGCAATGTTCCTGGCGCATAGTCGCGCTGAGCGAGGCCGCGCTCCCGAAGAACCGGCATCACATGGTCTATGAATTCGACGAAGGATCCCGGCGTCGTCTGGTAGG
Source organism: uncultured Alphaproteobacteria bacterium (assembly GCA_963762335.1). Lineage (GTDB taxonomy): Bacteria > Pseudomonadota > Alphaproteobacteria > Rhizobiales > Beijerinckiaceae > Roseiarcus. The sequence continues at coordinate 33,342 of CAVXKU010000034.1, forward strand.
CGACGTTGACGCCATCAATCCCGGCGTCCTGCCACTTCTCCAGTTCGTCGGCGATGGTCTCCGGCGTGCCGACGATGCGCCCATTGTAGGACATGGCGGTGATGAGGTCGATCAGCCGGGCGCGCTTGCCCGGATTGGCCTCCTCGAAGAACTGGGTGAAGCCCTGGAGGTCCTTCGATCTTGAAATCAGCGACCGGCTTTTCTGGATCAAGAACGCCGAAGTCGATGCCGAGGTCGCGCCCGACATGAGCCGCGAGCCCGTCCGTCGAGACATATTCGTCGATGGCGCGGGACTTGCGCCAGGCTTCCTCCTGTGTGCTGCCGATGACGAAGGAAAGGCCCTGGATGAAAAGAATGTCGTCCGGCCGCCGGCCGGCTCCGACCGCCTCGCGGCGGATTTCGGAGACGGCGACGCGCGCCGCCTCCGGCGTGAGAGCGACGATAAAGGTCGCCTCGGCATTGCGCGCTGCAAAGGCGCGCCCCGCTTTCGAAGATCCTGCTTGAAACAGCACCGGAGTGCGCTGGGGCGATGGGCTCGTGAGATGAGGTCCGACCACACTATAGCGTGACCCCACGTGATTGATCTCGTGGACCCTGGCCGGATCGGCATAGACGCCGGCGGCCCGGTCATTGCGCACCGCGCCGTCCTCCCAGGAGCCTTCCCAGAGCTTATAGGCCACTTCGACATATTCGTCGGCCCAGCGGTAGCGCTCGTCATGCGGCGCCCGATCGGCCAGGTTGAAATTCGTCGCGGCGGCTCGGCTTACCGATGTCACGATGTTCCAGCCGACGCGGCCGTTGCTCAAATGGTCAAGCGTCGAGACACGCCGCGCAAAGTCAAAGGGGTGAGCCTGCAGAATCGAGCTGGTGAAGGTGAGGCCGAGATTCTCGGTGACGCCGGCGAGCGCGGCGGCGAGCACGGTCGGATCGTTGGCCGGCACGTGAATGCCGCCCTCGAGATAGGCGTCCCAGGCGCCTCTGTGAGCTTTGTCGAGGCCGATAACGTCGGCGAGGAACAGCGCGTCAAACTTCCCCTTTTCGAGGATCTGCGCGAGCTCGACCCAGGTGGAAAGCTTGTTCAATTCAGTCTGCCGCGATTCGGGATGGCGCCATAGCCCGTGGTAGACGTGCGACACCGCGTTCATCGAGAATGCGTTGAAAATCAGTCGTTTCCGCATGGGATGATTGCTCCGCTATGTCAGCTGGGGGCTTTCCTGAAGCGAGGCGGCGGCGCACCAGTCGGGCGCCCCAAATTCGCCTGCGCGGCCAGTTTGCCGCCCGTTGTGCGCTTCGCGGCCATTGTTCTGGCTCAACGTAATCGGCTCGCTCTGTGCGGGATCACGCCGCCGGAGCGCGCGCCTCATCGCCTCCGAAAGCGCCGCGGTAGCGCGCTGCTGGATGGCGCGCCGGGAGGCGGGGGGATCGGCCCGGAAAGAGTCGCTCGCGATAGGTCCCCTCCGCGTAGTCGGTTTGGGCGAGGCCGCGCTTCTGCAGCACCGGAGTGACGTTCTCGACGAAGTCCACGAAGCTGCCAGGCAAGGTGTGGTAGATGACGTTGACGCCATCGACGCCTGCCGCCTGCCATTCGGCAAGCTGGTCTGCGATTGTCTCCGGCGTGCCGACGATCTGGGTGGCGGTCGCGTAGGACCGTCCTAGATCAGCTACGGTCGCCTTCCTTCCGGGATTGCCCTCCTCGAAGGCGCGGATGACGCCCTGGACGCCCTCGATCTCCAATTCGTCCACCGGCCGCGACGGGTCGAGGAGGCCGAGATCGATGCCGAGGTCGCGGCTGATATGGGCCAGAAGCCCGTCGACGCTGACGTCCGCTTCAAGATCGCGCGCCTTGCGCCGGGCCTCTTCTTCCGTGCCGCCGACGACGAAGGAGAGCCCTTGGACGAACAAGAGGTCATCCGGGTCCCGGCCCGCCGCGCGGATGAACGCGCGTGTTTCTTCGACGTGGGCCTTCGCGCCCTGCGGATTGGCGGCGAGGAGGAAGGTGCCCTCCGCGTGACGAGCGGCGAAAGTGCGACCGGCGCGAGAGGAGCCCGCCTGAAACAGCACGGGGGTGCGCTGGGGCGATGGCTGGCTCAGATGCGGGCCAAGGACCTTGTAGCGCTGCCCGTGGTGATGGATGCGGTGGATCTTGCTCGGGTCGGCATAGAGGCTGCCGGCCTTGTCGTTGATGACAGCGCCCTCGTCCCACGACCCTTCCCAAAGCTTGTACAGGACATCGACATATTCTTCAGCCCAGCGATACCGTTCGTCGTGCGGGACGATCCTGTCGAAGCCGAAGTTTTGCGCCGCGTTGTGGCTTACGCTGGTGACGATGTTCCAGCCGATACGGCCTTTGCTGAGGTGATCGAGCGTCGAGAGCTTGCGCGCGAAATTGAACGGATGCTCCTGCAGAATTGAGCTCGTCAGCGTCAGGCCGATATGCTCGGTCGACTGGATCAGTGCGCCTATGAGCGCGCCCGAATCGTTGATCGGGATCTGCACCGCTTCCTTGACGTAGGTGTCCCACGATCCCTTGTAGGCCGGGTCGACGCCGATGACATCTGCGAGGAAGAACGCGTCGAACTTTCCCTTTTCGAGCACCCTGAGCAGCGACACCCAGGTATCGAGATCGTTGAACTCAGTCTGCCGCGTGTCCGAGGCAGCCGCCAGAGGTCCGTGGAAGATATGCGAGACGGCGTTCATCGAGAAGCCGTTGAAGATCAGACGCTTGGTCATAGCGATCTCTTTACTTGACGACTGAGGCGCGGGTGCTGTCGCGGCTGACCAGAACGGCGGCGATCACCACGAGGCCCTTCACGACCATCTGCGTGTACTGCGAGACGCCCATCAGGTTCAGGCCGTTGTCGAGGATGGCGATGATCAAGACGCCGATCAGCGTGCGATGCGGTCCGCCGACGCCGCCGGAGAGCGAGGTGCCGCCCACCACGATCGCGGCCAGGCTGTTGAGCAGAAGGTCCGAGCCGAGCGAGGGACCAGCGGCGCCAAGCCGCGCGACCGACAGCGCCGCGCCTATGCCGGCGAGCGCGCCCGACAGCATGAAGGCGTAGACTTTGTATCGGTCGACCGGGATGCCGGCCGTGCGCGCCACGGTCTCGCCCCCGCCGATGAGATACATGTAGCGGCCAAACCGGGTGCTGCTCGCGATGAACACGACGAAGGCCCACGCCGCAAGCGCGCAGAGCGCAATGTTGGGCAGACGCGGCACGAGCTGGCCGATCGCGATGACCTCGAATCCCGAAAGGTCAAACTGGATGGCGCGGCCATCGAGAATGGTGAGCGCCAAGCCGCTGAACACGGAAAGGGTGCCGAGCGTCACAATGAAGGACGGGATGCGGCCGATCGTGTAGATAAGCCCGTTTACCAGGCCAAGGACGGCGCCGATCACGGCGACGGCCGGGAGCACGGCGAATCCGATTGGCGTCTTGTTGATGAGCGTCACGCTGATCGCGCCTGCAAATAACACCACAGCGCCGACCGACAGATCGATCGAGCCCATCAGGATCACAAAGGTGCCTCCGAGGCAGGCGATGAGGAGGGTGCCCGCCTGGCCGCTGACAGCCGTAAAGTTCCTCAGCGTCGCAAAGGAATCGGTGGCGAACGAAAAGAACGCAAACAGGAACAGTACGACGCCGATCGGGAACCAAAGACTCCTGTCGACGGCGCGGAAGTCAAAGGAAAGCCGAGAAGCGCGTGGGCTTGTCAGGTTGGCGGAAGCGGTCATTGCAGGGTTCCCGTGGCCTTGGGGGAAAGATTGCGGGGTTGGCCTTGCCGTCCGCTTTGCGGAAGCATCCAGGCGACGAGTTCACGTTCCGTCGGCTTCGCCTCCGCAGGCGCCGCAATCTCTGTGACGACGCGGCCGCGCTGCATGATGAGCACGCGGTTCGACATTCCAATCAGCTCAAGCAGTTCGTCGGTGATCAGCAGGATGCCGACGCCCTTGTCGGTCAGATCGCGGATCAGCCGGTAGATTTCTTCCTTGGCGCCGGCGTCGACGCCGCGGGTCGGATTGTCGAGCACAAGCACGTCCGGAGCGCGGCACAGCCAGCGGGCGAGCACGACCTTCTGCTGATTGCCGCCGGACAGCCGGGCGCAGGACACGTTCGGCGTTCCGGAGCGAATGCCGAGCTCCTTGGCGTACCGCGCGGCGACGGCGACTTCCCGACGCCGACGCCATAGGCCGAGCCGCGTCGAGAAAAGGTCGGCGCCGCTGGCGAGGGATATATTCCAGGCCAAGCTGAAGGGGGCGATCATGCCTTCCACCAGCCGTTCGGCCGGAACATAACCGAGGCCCTGCCGCACGAACCGGCTGATGGCGGGAGCGGCGGCCTTTCCGCCCTTCAGCGACACCGTCCCGCTGCGTGGCGGATCGACCCCCGCGATGGCCTTGCCGAGCGCGCTTTTGCCCGAGTCGAGCAGGCCACCGACGCCGACGATTTCACCCGACCGAATCGTCAACGAAATATCTTCAAATGCGCCCGACTCAGTCAGGCCATTCGCCTGCAACAGCACCGGCGCCTCGTCGACCGCGCGCTGGCGCTTCTCGTGATAATAATCGTCGGCTCGCTCTCGCCCGACCATCAGGCCGTGCAGCATGTGCTCGTCGGTGGTGGCGGGATCGAGCTTCGCTACGAGCTGACCGTCCTTCAGCACGTAGATGATGTCTGAGACGGCTAGAACCTCGGTCAACCGATGCGACACAAAGAGCAACGAGCCGCGGCGCTTGATCTTTTCAATGAGGCTGAAGAACACTTGCTCATCGCGGCGGTCGAGCGCCGAGGTAGGTTCATCGAGCAGCACGAACGGCCGCTCGACGCCGCTGAGGTGAGTGGCGGCGAGGCAGGCGCGGGCAATCTCGATCGACTGGCGCTTCGAGAAGTCGTAGGCGCCGGTGCGCCGCCGCACGTCGACGTCGATGCCGGCCTCGTCGACGATTCTTTCCGCCGCTTTGATCATGGCGGACCGATCAAGGAGCTGACCGGCCCGCGTGAACCGGCCCTCCTGCCCGATAAGCAGGTTCTCGTAGACGGGCACGTTGGAGATCAGCGATTGCTCCTGGAAGACCCGGGAGACTCCCTTGGCGACCGCCGCGCCATAGCTTCCGGGCCGATAGGCGGCGTCCGCCAGATGCATCGTTCCGGCGTCGGACGGAACAATGCCGCTGAGGATATTGAGCAACGTCGATTTGCCGGCCCCGTTCTCGCCGACGAACGTCACAACCGCGTTGGCCGGGACCTCGAAGCTGACATTGTCGAGCACCACGGCGCGGCCGTAGGATTTCGTCAGCCCATCAGCTCGGAATAGCGAAGACTTCAGCTGACCGGGCGCGATCCGGGACGTCGTCTGCGGCGGTGCGTGAAGTGTCATCGACGGGTCTCAGGCTTTCGTGTTCCGCGGACAGCCATGAGGGTTGACGACATCGGGGCATGCCTCTGGAGTTGGATCGCGGCCGGCCAGAATCGAGCGCGTTGCTTATCAATGGGACGCGTCACGCATTGGGGGATGGGCCGTCGAACTTGATCTTGTAGTGATCCGCGTATTCGGCCTTGACCTTCTCGAACTCGCCGTTCGCCTTGGCGTCCGTATATGCCTTCGGATAGGTCCAGCCGTCCGGCTTGGGGATGCCGGCCCAGTGCTTGTCGATATCGAGGGGATAGACGTCGGCCTGCGGGTCCCAGTCATTGGGATGCAGGACCTTCGAGATCTTGCGATAGTCGAAAGGCTTGACGTCGTTGTTGTTGACGTAGCGGGCGAGATAGCCCCCGATATTGGCCTTGGTGGTGGTGAGCGAGCGCCAGTTCAGCAAGCGCTCGGGAGCGCTCGGCTGCCAGCCGTGGGTGACGTCGTAAATGCGGCCGGCAAAAATGGCGGCGGCGTAGGCCGGGCTGTTGGCGCTGGTCGCAAGCTGCGTTCCCTTGTCGATCGACTTTGCCCCCAGACTGGTGCCGTCGGCGCCGACCACGAGGACATCCTCGCCTGGGCGGACGCCGGCAGCGTTCAGCGCCGCGATCACCCCCTGCGCCACATCGTCATTCTGGGCCACCACGCCGACGACGTTCTTATGGCGGCTGAGCAAGTCTTCCGCGGCTTTCAGGGAATCCTCACGATTCCAGCGCCCGGGAAGTTGATCGACGAGCCTCGTCTTGGGAAATTCCTTGAAAGCGTCGTCGCGGCCGGCGCTGCGCGCGTTATCCGTCCAGTTGCCGGGGTTGCCCGTGACCCCTATGATCTCTCCGCCCCCAAACTTCTCGGTCACCGCCTTGAGCAGTTCGACCGTGACGGCGCGATGAGCCGCGAATTCCTCTGGCACCGCATAGAGAGTGTAATAGTCTCCCGCCTCGAAGGGCGTGAACCAGGCGAGCGTATCCCAGACATTGCCGACATAGACCTTATTGTCTTGTCCGCCCTTCGCGATGCGCCGTAGCGGACTCCCGTCGGCGAAATTGAAAATCGCCGATTGGATACCGCCCGCCACCTGTTGCTCGAACTGATTGAGTTGCAACTGGCTGTCGAAGTTGCCGTCCAGAGCCACATAGCCGAAGCCAAGATCCTTGGTCGCGTCGGCGAAGGCCTTGTCGAGGATGACATTGTATTCATTGCGGTAATAGGCGGTGAGGAACGCCAGCTTGCCGTCCGGCGCGGCGACTGCCGCTGCGGGGAACCCCATTGCCGCGGCGCCGGCCGCGGCGGCCGCGCCAGCCGAAGCGAGCGACAGAAAGTCGCGGCGCGATACGCCATGCGTATCAAGCCGGTCCATATGATCGTCGACCACACGTTTATTGGAGAAGTCGGGGAAATGCCTGGAATCGAACGAGTGGGACATGGCTCACCTGACAGAATGAGACGTCGCGAAGCGACCGACTATCAGCGCTAGGTCGCCGCCTGGGCGCAGCCTACGCGATGCCTCAGAGCATTACACTACTTTGTCTATCAAGCAAGTATATTTCACATCGCACACAGCTTCTCCGCTCCGCCGCATGTTCGCCGTTACGAAGGCCCGCGATAAGGGCGCCGCCTGAGTATGATCGGCCAGATTGAAGACGAGTGGTTGATGCGCACAAGCATCGTCGGCGGGTCAATTGACCGTGACACGGCGGACATGGCGAACAGGTCGCCTCGCTAAGCCCAAGCGCCGCGTAGTCCGGCGAAGGGCGCGCCCGCGCTTCCTCATTCACAGAACTTGCCGCGTTCGCGGCGCCGGTCAAGCAGCGAAGAACTGTTGGTCCGGGACCACATTCAGCGCAATTGTCAGCCGGTTGGCGTAGCTGAAGAAGGCCGACACTTCGAGAATCTCAGCAACGGCCTGGTCGGAAAAGCCGAGTTTGCGCAACCGTGAGAAGTCTGACTCGCCGACCGCCGTCGGCGTCCTGGCGAGCTTGTCGACCGTTTCCGCCAGCGCAAGGTCGCGCGGCGAGAGATGAACGTGTTGATAGCCGAGACCGATGCGCTGTGCGCGCTGACGGTCGCCGGTCGCGGCGGCAAGCGCCTGACTGTGGTTGAGCACACAATAGCTGCAATGGTTGGCGGCCGAGGTCACGACGGCGATCAGCTCTCGCTCCGGCGCGGTGAGGTGGCTGCGCTTCGGATCAAACAGATGCTCGTAGAAAGTCACCAGCCGATAAGCGGTGTCGGGATTGATCGACAACGCGGCTAGCCAGTTCGGGATGAAGCCGTAATGGCTGCGGAAACTGTCGTAGATTGCTTTGACGTGCGGCGGCAGATTCGCCTCATCTGCAATGCCCAGGCGAGATAGCGGCTCGGCTGCGCTGCTGGTGTCGAGCGGAGTGACGTTTTTGGCGGCGACGGCAAGATTCGACATGTGCGTTTCCAGGCTGATGGTTAGAGAGGATGTCAACCAGCGAAATATTTCTCGTCGGGAATGACGCCGAGCGAGATGAAGATGCGATTGGTGTGGTTGAACCAGGCGCTTGTCTCGACAGCCTCGAGGATGTCCTCGTCGTCGAGGCCCACGTCACGCAACCGGTTCAAATCGGCGGCTGTCACGGATTTCGGATCAGTCGTGACCTTATGGGCGAGATCAACGAGTGCGTGCTCGCGCGGGGTCAACGGAGCGAGATGATGATCAAGCGCAACGCGCCGCGCCTTGACCTTGTCGTCGAGCGCGTCGCCCAGCGCGGCCGTGTGATGGATCTCGCAGAGTCCACAGCCATTGGTCGAAGAGACCACCACCGCGATGAGTTCGCGCTCGCGGATCGGCAGCCGCCCGCCCTTTGGGTCGAACAGACTGCCAAAATAGGCGGTAAAGCGGCGGGCGGTCTCCGGGTTGACGGAAAGGACGCGGATCCAATTCTCGTCATGGTTGGTTGCCGTGAGAGAACGGATATCGTCCGCCAAATCCGCGTCGGCGGGTAGCCGCAGCCGCGAAATTTCAACATCCGCGCCGGTAGTGACAGGCCTGTCCAGCATCCCGTGCTCCCCTCGTTTGACTTGGCGGACTCGCAACGCACCCCACACTCAGGGCCAACGCTATCGCGCAGCAGATATAATGTCTATAGCTTTTATATACTAATCTGCGATCAGTGGAAGATCGCGATGACACGTGCGTGACACGGCGCCCCGAAGGAGTTTGTTTCACACCCTCTTGAGGAGCACGTCAGAACGGCCCCTGCTAACGGAAAAAAGCCTCATCCCGCCTTCGGCGAGGGAGCTCATAGCCGTTGATGTGCCTGTGCTCGGCTCGCGTATCCATACGATCGAGCATGGCTCGGGCGCGCCGATCGTTTTTATCCATGGCAATCCGACGAGTTCCTATTTGTGGCGGGACGTCTTTCGGCCGCTGCGTGGGCGCGGCCGGCTGCTCGCACTGGATCTGATCGGCTACGGCGATTCCAGCAAACCCGATATCGAGTATTCGTTGGAGAACCAGCAACGCTACGTCGACGCTTGGTTCGATGCGCTGGATCTTCGAGACGTAACGTTAGTTCTGCAGGATTACGGCTCGGCTTTCGGCTTGGACTGGGCAAGCCGCCATCCCGACCGCGTTCGGGCGGTGGCTTTCTTCGAGCCCGTGCTGCGCAGCATCGAGTCCGCGTCGTTGTTGCCGGAGTTCGTGGCGACGCGCGCCAAACTCAGGCGATCTGGCGAAGGCGAGGCTTTTGTCCTGCAGGAGAATCGCTTCCTGACCGAGCTCTTCCCAGGCTTTTTCCTCAAGCCGCTGGCGCCAGAGGATCTGCAGCAATACCAAGCGGCGTTTCCTACACCGGAATCGCGCAAATCAGTGCTCGCCGGGCCTCGCAATCTGCCCGTGGACGGCGAGCCGGCCAGCACCGTCGCCTTCCTGGGTCGCTCTACGAACTGGCTGACGGACGAGCGAGACACCGAAACTGCTCGTCACGTTCAAGCCCGGATTTCTGCTCACGGACGCCATTCTGGCCTGGAGTTGCCATACGATCCGCAACCTGGAAGTCGAGGAGGCCGGAGCGGGCATTCATTTCGTGCAGGAGGAGCAGCCGGAAACCATCGCGAGGCTGGTTGGCGCCTGGTTGACGCGTATCCAAGATGCACCGCAGGAGGCCCGAAGCCCAGTCCGCCAACGGGCAGCGTCGACGTCTTGATATTGCCTCCGACCTTCGTCGTTCAGCGTTCGTGACGACGAGCCTGAACCCGCCGCGAAACGGTTTCAGAACCGATCCCGTAAAGGATGCTTAGCTTCCCTTCCTAACTGCGGCGGCAAGCACGCCGGACTGTGACGGTTCCGCAAACTCAGCCCCACTGGAATTGCTGAAGCGACTAAACGATTGGACAAGGACTTCACATGACTGCCCCTTCCGCCGCTGTACGCTACGGTTCACCCGAATTGGCCGCGCTCTTGAATAGGATTGCCGAGGGCGCGGAGCGGCGCGAGAGGGAGCTGATCCCACCACGCGAGCCCATTGGCTGGATAAAAGAAGCCGGACTGGGCAGGCTCCGGGCGCCAATCGCCGAGGGCGGCGGCGGGGCCACCGTGCGACAGTTCTTCGAGACCCTGATCGCTTTGGCGGAAGCTGACTCCAACGTCGCTCACATTCTGCGGACTCATTTTTGGTTCGTCGAACAGCAGCTCCAGAGCGCAGACCCCGCGTCACGGGCTCGCGGGCTCGCGCTGCTCAATGCCGACGCTCTCGTCGGGAATGCCGTCAGTGAACAGGGCCGTCGGCCGGCTGGGCTCCAGTTTGACACCGTATTCACAACCGATGGCGACGGATACCGACTTAACGGCGCCAAATTCTACTCCACGGGCAGCCTCTACTCCGATTACACTCAGATCTGGGCGGCAGCCCCGGGCGGGCGGATTGCGCGCCACCGTAATCCCCGTCGGGCGCGAGGGGGTCGCGATCGAAGAGGATTGGGACGGCTTCGGCCAGCGCCTCACCGGCACCGGCGCGACCCGGCTGAACAACGTGCGCATCGAGTTCGAGCGAGTACGTGGATCTTGGCGATCCGTCCGAACCGCAACCCCCGAGCTATCAGGGCGCGTTCCTCCAGCTCTACCTCCAGGCCGTCACCGCGGGGGTGCTACGCAGCGTGCGCAACGACGCCGTGGCCCTGGTCAAGCGCCGGGCGCGCAATTTCAGCCACGCGAGCGACCCGCAGATCCCTCGCCAAGACCCCCAAGTGCTCCAGGTTGTGGGCGAAATAGCCGCAGACGCGTTCGCCGCGGAGGCGATCGTGCTAAGGGCCGCCGAGTTGATACAGGTCGCGGTCGAACTCGGTCCGTGATGGACTGCCGGACGCGGCCGCCGCCGAGGCCGCGCAGCTCGCCGCTGCCCAGGCTAAAGTCGCAGTTGATCGCTTCTCATACGCCACCGCGGCTCGGCTATTTGATGTTGGCGGCGCCTCCGCGACCCAGCGCACGTATAACCTAGACCGGCACTGGCGGAACGTGCGGACCATCTCGACGCACAACCCAACCTTTCTCAAGGCGTCGGGGATCGGCGCTCACGTCGTGAACGGCTCGCCGTTCCCGGCTAACGCCTACTTTTGACGGCCCCGTAGGCAGAACAAGCCGGAAGCTCAACGGCAAACATCAGGGCGTTGAAACCGGGCGACAAGCGCGGCGAGCGCCTGTGGGGTGGTGTTTCGCTGCTCTGGGCTCCGGCAGCTACCCACACCGTCCCGCGCGGGGCGCGGCCGACGCCACAGGCCCCTCGATCCTTGGCGGAAGTCCGCATCGTTGAGCTTGTCAAAAGTCAATTTGCGCGGCCCGATTTGCTCCCGTCAGGATTTCCCGCCAATTGTTGACCATGATGGCGAGAGCCGGATTCGCGACGACGAGCAATTATCTCGCCGTCGCGAAGCGAGGCGACAACGCCGATCGGTCGGCAATCGTCAAGCCATCCCCGTCGCGCCCAGATCGGTTCAGCTCTTCTTGTTCGGAGAAGGCCCAAAGAAGGGAATCTTGTAGTGGTCTTTGTACTCTTTCGCGACAGCTTCCCATTCTCCATTCGCCTTCGCCTCGGAATAGGCCTTCGGATACGTCCAGCCCTCTGGCTTAGGAATGCCAGCCCACTCCGCATCGATATCCAGTGGGAACACTTCCGCCTGCGGATCCCAATCCGTCGGATGCAAAACTTTCGATAGCAAGCGATAATCAAAGGGGTCGACGCCATTGTTGTCGACGTACCGGCTCAGATAAGTATCGACATTGGCCTGGGTCGTTGTCACCGACCGCCAGTACAGCAGGCGCTCGGCCGCGCGCGGCTTCCAGCCATGCAACACGTCGTAAAGGCGGGCCGTAAACAACGCGCCGAAATAGGCCGGGACGTTGGCGCTGGTCGCCAGTTGCTGGCCGTTCTTGATAGCGTTGGCGCCTTCGGAGGTTCCGTCCGCGCCAACGACGAGAACGTCCTTGCCCGCCTGCAGGCCGGCGGCGCGGAGGGCCGCGATCACGCCCTGCGCCACGTCATCATTCTGCGCGACAATTCCCACGACGTTCTTATAGCGCGACAGCAAATCTTCCGTCGCCTTGAGCGAATCCTCACGGTTGAAATTACCCGGCAACTGGCCGACCAACCGAGTCTTTGGAAAATCCTTGAACGCTGCATCGCGCCCGCGGCTGCGGACAGTGTCGGTCGAGAAGCCGGGCACTCCAGTGACGCCGATGATGTCGCCCCCGCCGAATTGCTCCGTTACAGCTTTGAGAAGCTCGACAGTGACGCCTCGGTGAGCAGAAAACTCTTCCGGCACCGCGTAGAGCGTATAGTAGTCGTTGGCGTCGAACGGGGTAAACCAGGGCAATGTGGCCCAGACATTTGCGAAATAGACCTTGTTCTCTCCGGCAAGCTGTGCCTCTCGTTTTATACCTGAACCATCCGACGCGTGCACGATGATCGCCTGCGTGCCAGCGGCTCCCTGTTGTTCGAATTGATTGAACTGCCGCCCGCTATCGAATTGAGCGTCGATCAGAGTGTAGCTGAGGCCGAGCGCCTTGGTCGCGGCGTCGATCGCTTTGCCAGCCTGCACCATGTATTCGACGCGCGTCGTCCATGCGAGATAGGCGAGTTTACTCTCAGGGGCGGCTATGCTGACGGAGGGCAGGCCCATGGCGCCCGCAGCCGCGCCGGCCGCAGCGCCGGCGGAAGCAAGCGCCAGAAAATCCCGACGCGAAACACCTTGGGTATCCAGGCGCTCCAGGTGACCGTCAAGAACCTTCTGGTTGGTGAAATCGGGCAGGCGACGAGGATTGAAACGGGAAACCATGCGTCTAACCTTGTTTGAGAGTGGCAGGCATTGCGATATTAAATTATCATAATATCTATCGACATGATAGACTAATTTGCCCGTTTTTCGTGAATGAGACCTGCAAATTTGGCATGGGTGTCGTAGGCGAAGGGCAGCTCAAGCGCTGAGGGCGATTAGCGCCACACGTCGTAGGATATGATCGAGGAACTTTTTCGAAATCGAATTTATTTCGGCAATGTCAGAGAAATTTCTGCCCCGAACCCGGACTCTCTGAACCGCCGCATCTCTGCGCTCCGCCGTCGCGTCGGCCGATGCGAATTCGCCGCTCATTGTTCCTCCATCGCCCGCGCTCATGCCGGCGCTCGATTCCTAGGTCTCGGACCGCGGCGTTGTATGATCGCAAGTCGTCGGTGACCAACCGCTCGGGAACGAAGGCATACTTCTTCAGGAGCTTGCGCATCAGTTTCAGCGCGGCGTGCTCGTTCCGCGTAGACTGGACCAGCACATCGAGAAATCTCGCCCTCAACATCGACGGCCCGCCACAGGTAGGCCACTCGGCCGTCGATTTTCAGATAGACCTCGTCGAGATGCCACGTGTGAGGCTTCTGGCGACGCTTTCGCAAGTCGGCCGCGATCCTCGGTCCGAAAGGGTTCACCCGACGTCGAACCGTCTCGTAGGACACCGCCACTCCGCGTTCCGCCAACAAATCCTCGACGTCGCGCAGGCTGAGGCTGAAGTGGAGACAGAGCCAGATCGCCTGGTGAATAATCTCGGGCGGGAAACGGTATCCGGCCCAGCTGATTTTATTCATCCGCTCGGTTATTCGGCCATAGGCCGGACCGCAAGCCTAACGCGGCGTGACAACGCCGTCTGCACCGTCGACCAGAATCAGGCGCATGTCGCGCTTGAGAACTTTGCCGTTGGCGTTGCGCGGCAGCGTGCCTTCCAGGCGGTGAAACGCCTCGGGGACCTTGTAGTCGGAGAGAGAAGTAGCGCAGTGACGCTGAAGCTCGCCCTCTTCGACCGCGGCCCGCAGCACAACAAAGGCGTGGACTCGTTCGCCGAGTACGGGGCAAGGTTTCGGAACCACTGCGACCTCGACGACGGCGGGATGCTCAAGCAGGACATTCTCGACCTCCGAGGCGAAGATTTTATAGCCGCCGCGGTTGATCACGTCTTTGATGCGGTCGATGACCCGCAGGTAGCCGCTTTCATCCATGATTTCGAGGTCGCCAGACTTCCAGTATCCGGCCTTGAACTCTCGCTCCGAGGCTTCGGGATTGTTGAAGTAGCCCGGCACGACCATGGCGCCGCCGATGTAGATTTCGCCTGGCTCCCCGTAGGGGACCTCGACGCCATCGGCGTCCATCACCAGGATGTGCCCGCAAGGCACCGCGAGGCCAACGGACTCCATTCGGGCGGCGGTTTGTTCGGGGGGCATGATCGTCGCAGGAGAGGTGGTTTCGGTCGAGCCGTAGCAGTTGAGCAGCTTCAGGTTCGGCAGCTTCGCCGCGATCCGCTCGAGCGTCGCTTCGGGCATGATGGCCCCGCCAAAGCCGCTGACCCGCCAGGCGGAGAGATCCGCCCCATCTAAGTTCGACGCAAGCAGACAGAGATTGAACATCGCCGGGACAATCAACGAATAGGTGATGCGGTGATGGGCCGCGAGATCGATAAACTCGCTCGCCTTGAAAGTCGGCATGACAACGAGCGTGCCCGCGCAATGGATCATGGCGTCAACGAGCGCGATCAGTCCCGTCACGTGGCTCATCGGAACCGCGAGCAATGCGCGGTCCTCTGCAGTCAGCTCCATCGTTGAAGCGTAATGGAGGACAGAATGCGCGATGCTGAGATGCGTCAGCATCGCGCCTTTGGGCCGTCCGGTCGTGCCGGACGTGTAGAGGATGGTCGCCGTCTCGTCTTCCTCGACGCTTTCGCCAGACAAAACCGGCGGAGCGCCGAGCAGCTCAACGAGCGGGGAGCCGCCCTCTCGTCGGATGGCGATGGCGTGTTTTACGCTCATCGGGCCGCCAGGCGCCGGAATGCGCTCGGAGAGATGGCCCTCATGCACGACAATCTTGGCTGCGCAGTCCTCGAGAACATGTTTGTTCTCGGCAAGCTGATGCCGGATATTGAGCGGAACCGACACTGCGCCCAGCCGCGCGACGGCGAACAAAACAACGACGAACTCGATGCTGTTGCCGAGTAAGATGACGACGCGGTCGCCTTTCTCGACTCCGAGCGCTCTCAGTCCACCCGCGACCTCTCCGACCAAAGCGTTGAGGTCAGCGTAAGTGACCCTATCGTCTTCGCAGATCAGCGCCGTTCCATGCGCACGACGCGCCACGGCGCTTTCCAACATCTGGTGCACGCTCTTGGGGCGCTCGACGAAGCACCGTAGCATCCGGCCGTAGTGGAGTTCGTGGCGGGTGGCAGGAACGCCTCCCCGGTCGAACCAGCTATGCATGGCGCTGCTCCCCGAGATATGGCGATCCTAGGGGATTTTTTCGGGATAGTCTTTCAACCGCGCGACCTCGGGCTCGATGGACGAGGAAACGAGCCCGGTGCTTTCGAGGCCGTTAGTCAGCCGTGCGTTCGGCGCCAGACCCCTGACCTGGAAACCGAATGAGCCCGTTATGGAGTCAGAACGGGTGATACTGGAACATCCAGGTTTCGGTCAGCGTCTCGCCGCCGGACTTGAGGAATGCACGCAGTTCCACGGGGTCGGTTCCATCGACGATGAGGTCGAATTGCGCTCGCCAGTGGCCGGCGACACCGTCGGGAACGGCTTCAATGAGCTGGTAGGGACCGAAGGTTCCGCGCGAGGCTCGACACGACGAGATCGGGTTTGACGCCGAAAGGCAAGTTAGGTCAGCGGGCCACCGAGGAACTCGACCATGAACTTCCTCACTCCCTTCGGACGAGGCAGACCCGGGCTGGCCACCACGCCCAAGCCGGGTCGCCCAGACCGGCGCGAGCTTGCTCGGATAGGGTTCGTTGGCGAGCCAGTGCAGGCGGTAGTTGAGGTTGAGCTCCGCGCCCGCGGGAACCGGTTCGGCCGGCACCCACATCGCGACGACGTTGTCGTGGATCTCGTCGTCGGTCGGGATCTCGCAGAGCTGAATCGACCCCTTGCCCCACCCCTCTCCGCTCGGGCCCGGCAGCGGCTCGACCCAGAGGCTCGGACGCTCGTCGTAATAGACGCCATCCAGGTAGTGGTCGAACACCCGGTCGCGCTGAAGAAGGCCGAAACCGCGTGGGTTGTTGTCGGAAAAGGCCGAGACCATGATGCGCGGCGGATTGTTGAGCGGCCGCCAGAGGCGCTCTCCGTTGCCTGTCCACATTGCAAGGCCGTCCGAGTCGTGGACCTCCGGGCGCCAGTCGATCGCCGTCTCTTTCTTGGTCTCGGAGTACCAGTACATGGAGGTGAGCGGAGCGATGCCGAAGCGCGAGACCTGCGCGCGCGTGAACATCGTGGTCTGAATGTCCATCACCACGCCCTTGGCGCGGGTCATCAGGAATTTGAAGGCGCCAACGATTGAGGGACCTTCCATCAAAGCGTAGAGCGTGATCGTGTCGCCAACGCCAGGCTCGATATAGAAGTCGGTGAAGTCGGGAAACTCTTCCGACCGGTCGGCGACCGCAACGTCAAGCGCGACGCCCCGCGACGACAGGCCGTATTGCGCGAGTTCGCCGATCGAGCGGAAGTAGGCCGCGCCGAGAAAGGCGACCCAGTCGTTCTTATGCCAGTCCAGCGCTCCATCGCGCGCTTCTTGAATGCGCAAGCCGGCGAAGCCAGCCCCTTTCGGCAGATCGTGCGCTGGCGAATCCGCCGGCATGTCGAAATAGGACTGGTCGTAAACGATCTGGCGCGACGTATCCGCCGTCGACGACATGCATTCTGACGGCCTTCTGGAAAAAGAGACCGAGATGGAAGAATGTCACCGGAAATCGGCCGGGTCCGTTGGCGAATAACGCATAGTCGTCGCGGTAGCGGATTTTTCCCCATTCCTCGTAATTGATCTTCTGCAGCACCTCTTGCGCCGGACGAGCGGGGGGCGCATAGGGCGCATGGGCTTTGTCGCGCGCCTGCGTCTTGAAAAGATCGTAGGTGAACGGGACCGGGGAATCGAATTGCAATCCGTCCGACTGGGCGCCCAACGCTTCCGCAAGCGGATTCATCGCCGCAGCAGACGCGGCGGCGCCCTTCAGCAATGTGCGGCGATCTATGCTTTCGGACATCAGGACCTCTTCGATCGGGCGCTCTGCTTACGTGATTCTCCGTGATCCGAGAATCCACGGTTTTCTCACAGACGCACGAAAGTGAGGTACACGGACCCCCGGCCCTCACGTCCGCGCCTTGGCCTCATAGCGTGTCGGGCGCCATTCTGGCCAGGGTCGGCGCCAATCGTCGGATCGAGTTGCGGCCCAGCGGAAATGCGGCGAAGCGAGAAAGCGCGTCAGCGTCCAGCCGGCATAGTCGTCGATGTCCGTGGCGAAGCGCAACTCGGCGCCGCTGCGCATCACACGCGCCATCGCCTCGATCATGCCGGCGGCGACCACGCGCCGCTTGTTATGGCGTCGTTTTGGCCAGGGATCAGGGTAGAGCATGAAAACGCGCGAAAAGAACGCGTCCGGGGCTGCCTCGATCAGGGATTGAGCGTCGCCGCGCCGCAGGCGCACGTTGGAGAGTTGCTCGCGCTTGATCCCGGCAAGCGCCGCGACGACGCCGTTGAGAAACGGCTCGCAGCCGACGATCCCAACATCGGGATTGGCCTTGGCTTGCTCAATGAGATGCTCGCCGGCGCCGAACCCGATCTCCAGCCACATTTCGCGCGGCGGCGCGGCGAACCCACGCCCCGCGGCCAGCGCCTCCGGCGCAATCGAAAACAGCGGCAGCGTTTCGGCGAGCAGACGCTCCTGGCCGACGCGAAGCGTCTTGCCGGAGCTGCGTCCATAGAGCCTGCGAACCGGCGCCGGCTCGTCGCGTTCGCCATTCGCAGTCATCAGCCCCGCAATGCGGCGCCGCGTCAGGCGAGAGCGCGCAGCGTATCCGCGAGATCGGTCTTTTCCCAAGAGAAGCCGCCGTCGGCTTCCGGCGCACGGCCGAAATGACCAAAGGCCGACGTCCGGGCGAAGATCGGGCGGTTCAATTTCAGATGCTCGCGAATACCGCGCGGGGTCAGGTTCATGACGTCCATCAGCGCCGTCTCGAGCTTCGCCTCGTCGACGCGTCCCGTGCCATGCAGGTCGGCGTAGATCGACAGCGGACGCGCCACGCCGATGGCGTAGGAAAGCTGGATCGTGCATCGGTCGGCGAGACCAGCCGCAACAACGTTCTTGGCCAGATAACGCGCCGCATAGGCCGCCGAACGGTCGACCTTGGTCGGGTCCTTGCCGGAAAACGCGCCGCCACCGTGCGGCGCCGAGCCGCCGTAAGTGTCGACGATGATTTTTCGGCCGGTCAGACCGCTATCGCCGTCAGGGCCGCCAATAAAGAATTTTCCGGTCGGATTGACGTGCCAAACCGTCTTCGGCGTGATCCAGCCCTCGGGCAGCGCCGCCTTGACATACGGGCGCACGAGGTCGGCGACGTCCTCGGACGTGAGCGATTCGACCAGATGCTGATGCGAGACGACAATCTGCGTCGCCTCGACCGGTTTGCCGTTTTGATAACGGACGGTCACCTGGCTCTTGGCGTCAGGACCCAGGGTCTTTTCGGCGCCCGAGTGGCGCGCGTTGGAGATCCTTTTTAGGATCTCGTGAGAGTAATAAAGCGGGAGCCGGCATGAGTTCCGGCGTTTCGCGACAGGCATAGCCGAACATGATGCCCTGGTCGCCCGCCCCTTCGTCCTTGTTGCCGCCAGCGTCTACGCCTTGCGCAATGTCCGCCGATTGCGCATGCAACAGCACGTCGACCTTGGCGTTGCGCCAGTGAAAGCCGTCCTGCTCGTAACCGATATCCTTGATCGCGCTGCGGACCGTCGCCTCGATCTCTTCTTTCGAAATTTTCGGCCCGCGAACCTCGCCGGCCATGACGACCCGATTGGTCGTAGCTAGGGTCTCGCAGGCGACGCGAATTTGATAAGGATCGAGACCCGCTTTTGCGCCTTCACGGAAGAATAGATCGACAATCTCGTCGGAAATTCGGTCGCAAACCTTGTCAGGATGCCCCTCAGACACGGATTCACTGGTGAACTCGTAATTTTGACGAGCCATATTGACGATCTCCTGCTGGCGCCTGTCGCGACGACTTTGCGGCCCGCAGGTTGCCCACGGCTCGCGCGACGCAGCTTTTGACAGCGACCGTTCGGTCCGTCAAGCCGTTTTGGCCAGTTTGTTCGATTTACCGAACGGGCGATTCTCGACGTTTTCTCGTCGCTCTCGCCCTCTGGCGACGCCAACGACATGACAAGATCGACAATGCGCCGTCGCACTTTGGGGTCGCGAACCCGCAAAAACGCTCGGTTGAGCTGAAGGCCTTCGGTCGAGGCGAGAAAGTCGACGACGATAGGACTGCGGCGATGTCTTCAGCAAAACCCGGTTCCGCCGAATCCGTCGGCGCGCCTTCGAAGAAGATAGCCCGGCGATACTTCGAGCACGCGGGCGGTGTGCTGAAGACGACTGGCGCTGATGCGGTTCGAGCCTTTTTCGTATTTCTGAATCTGCTGGAACGTCACGCCGAGAAGTTCGCCGAGCCGGCTCTGGCTCATGCCGAGCATCGTCCGGCGCATTCGCAATCGCGCGCCGACATAGACGTCGACGATGTTGGACACCTTGGACATCATTCACAAGTTCATGCCCCATAGACATCGCGGCGCCTCGCGCACTCGTGCTGGAATCAACTGACCTTACGGAAATGAGATAGCGGATGCTCGGATAGCGCGCAAGGGCACAATTTTACAATCGGCGGTCTTCGTTTACACCCGTCGCCTTCCGGCCAGCGCCGCCACCAAAAAGGCGAGATCCGATCAGCATCGCGCCGACCGATCCGAGGCGGGATTGCAACGTAGGCGCGAGCGCCTCGGGCAGTTCGGCGTCCAGAACGCCCTCCGCGCCGAGCGGAGCGACCGCGATTTCACGGCCAAAACCGTCGAGCACAGCGGAAATTCCGGAATTGGCGTCGCGCACCAGCGGCGAGCCCAGTTCGATCGCTCGCAACCGGGCTTGCGCGAAATGCTGATAGGGCCCCGGGGTCAGACCGAACCAGGCGTCGTCGGTGACGTTCAGGAGCCAGCCCGGCCGCGCGGCGCCGGACACGAGGCTGCCCAGTTCGATCGGAAAGATCGCTTCGTAACAGATGAGCGGCATGGCGTCCGGCAGGCCGGGAACATGGAGGATGCGGCGGCCCGAGCCGGGTTCGAACCCGCCGGGAATGTCGACCAATTGCGTGATATGCGCCCGCTCCAGCAGGCTCGCGAACGGCATATATTCTCCGAACGGCACCAGATGCTGCTTGTCGTAGCGCTGCGCCGACAAGCCGTTGCGGCTGACGATCTCGATCGAATTGAAGTAGCGCGGCGGGCTCCCGCCGTCCTCGCGCCGCGCCGCGCCGGTGATCAGCGTCGCGCCGGACCCGAGAAAATCGACGATCTCGGAAAGCGCCTGCGGGTCGCGCGACAGAATGAACGGAAACGCCGACTCGGGCCAGATCAGATGGGTGACGTCGCGAACCCCGGATCGGTCCGGCGAGGTCGCGCGCTCCGACAGGTCGAAATAGCGGCGCAGGATCGCCTGCTTGTTCGCCAGGCGGAACGAAGCGTCGTCCTGACCGACATTGGGCTGGATCAGGCGCAGCTTCACGCCCGGGAGCGTGGCGCTCGCGGGCGCCATGAGCCGGAACTCGCCAAAGGCGGCGATGAGCACCAGCGCGAGCCCGGCGACAATCGTGGGCGCCAGGTTGAGCCGATCTCTCGCCCACCCGCCACAGCGTCGCGGGCGCGGCGAAGATCGCGATCGTCAGGAAGGTGAGCCCGTGCAGGCCGACGAGCGACGCGGTCTGGGCGAGCGCGAGATTGACGCCGAGCGCCATGCCGAGGTCGTTCCAGGGAAAGCCGGTGAACAGGAGGCCGCGCGCCCATTCGGCGATCCCGAGCCCGAAGGCGAGGGCGAAAATGCGCAAAGGCCCCGGCGACCACAAGAGGCGCGCAAGCGCAAAGCCAGCGGCCGGAAACACGGCGAGGCCCGCCGGCAGCGCGACGACCGCAAGCGGCAGCGCCCAGGCGAATTTGTCGGCCTCGACCAGAAGGGCCGAGCCGACCCACCAGAGGCCCGCGAGAAAATAGCCGAAGCCCATCCACCAGCCGGCGCCGAATGCGGCGCTGAGCGAACCGGCCAGCGGCCGCCCCGACGCTTGATCCTGCGCCCCGTCGATCAGCCAGACGGCGATGGTCAAGGGAACGGCGATCAACGGAAACAGCGACAGGGGCGGCAGCGCCAACGCCCCGACCGCGCCCGAGACGAAGGCGATGGCCCGTCTGCGCCAGCCCCAGGACAGGATGATCCCCTCGATCAGCGAGGCCAGACCATTGGCCCGAGGCAGAATCGTGGAATCGGCAACGCTCAAGGAATCGCCTCTTCCTTATCGGTCGAATCGCCATGGCCGACCATAGCCCGAACGCCGGCGGCATTCGACTCCAGCCGAATCGGCAAGTGATCCACGCGCCACGCTGAGGCGCGAGCCTTGAGCGTGGCCGTCCACGAACGGCGCCCAGGCTTCGCGCCCTCTGCTCTTGAGTTTACGCGAGGATCGCTCTGTTGCCCCTCC
>CAVXKU010000035.1:0-36923 GCA_963762335.1 uncultured Alphaproteobacteria bacterium
GGAGGCGCGACGCATCAAACCGCTGAAGGCGCTGAGGCGTCGCTCACGATCATCGTCGCGGACAATCAGAATACGCTGAAGTCTGGAGGTCGGGGTCCGTCGCTCCTGGAAGACTCTGCCTTCACCTCGTCGGAAGTCGCGGCCCGCGCCGTGTCGCCGGCGAGCCGCCGTTTTGCCGGCCTCAAGGAACTCTTTCGACCAGCCATGGTACATCGACGAGGCGATGCCCTCGCGGCGACACAGTTCGGCAATGCTCTCCTCGCCGCGGAGCCCTTCCAGCACGACGCGGATCTTCTCCTCGGTCGAAAAGTGTCGACGCGTCGCCCGTCGGATGTCCTTGATTGCATCTTCCGCCGGCTGTTTCTCCGGTCCGGATTTCTGTCTCAACTCCGCTCCTTGCGGCTACGATGATCCAGAAATCCTCCGTACGCGAAAACCGCCCGCTGTCTCAAAGGCGTCTGACGGCGGACAATACCGTCCAGCCTCGCCCGGAATTCCCTCATGACCTTCGCGTCACGGGCGCAATGCGCGATGTCTATGCGCGTTCGATGTTGGCGTCCGATGCCCCGATAACCCTAACCCGAGACTTTTCCCCGAACCGATTTCTTCGAGAGGCAGTTTGCGGTTCACCGAGATCTCTCCCGCAATGAGACGACCTGCGTTGCGTGGGCGTTGCAAGGCGTCGAGCAATAGACTGCCCAGTCGTCCATCAATCGGCCGCGCTTTTCAAAGAGATCACCTCGGCGGTAGGCCGCTTCGACCTTGTTGCCGACTGCGTGCGCCAATGCTATTTCGACCAGACTCGGTCGGGTATGCGGTCGTCTCCGCCGCCCAGTCGCGGAAAGAGGAACGAAAGCCATGAGCAGTGAGTTCGCCTCGGCCCATGCGCCGCAGGACAGCAGTTAGACTCATATCACTCAACGGGCGACCGGCGTCGCGGCCAGGAAAGACCAGCACTTCCTCATCTTTTGAAGTCGCGCCGCTGCCATTTCCTGAAGAACGTCCAAGGCTGTTTTCGACAATCGGACACGATGCTCACGGTTGCCTTTCATTCGCCGAGCCGGCACGATCCATGTGGCCGCCGACATAACAATTTCGCTCCAGCGCGCGCCTCGAACTTCTCGGCTCCGCGCCGCAGTCGTAATGGCAAACCGCAGCGCCCGTGCAGCCGACACTTTGCTGATCTTGCAGCACCAGCATGAAGTCCCCAATCTCACGCCAAGGAATAGCCGCATGACGCTTCACCTTCCTGACCTTGAAGCGGGCAGGGAGCGTTAATGCGAGATGGCCTTTCCAGGCAGCCGGGTTCTCGCCCGAGCGGCCAGCCGCGGGTCTTGGCGAAGTCCAATACCGTTCGATCCGCCCCCGGAGCCGGTTGGCCATCTCGGACTTGCTCAGCCAAAGCGGTTCGATCGCTGCCAGGACATGGGTCGTGGCAACGTCCCCCACAGGGAGGTCCCCAAAGACTCGATTGGCGTAAGTTCGATTGTCGCGCTCCACTGCGTGACGTGCTTTGGATTCCGCCACGAAGGCGCATCACCATCGATGTGGCGCTGCGCGGCTTCACGGAATGTCACTCCCTTACCGTAGATATGTATAATCATCAGAGGCAGGACGAGCGCGCTGGGGCCCCGGCGACGGTTCCGGTTGAGGGAGGAGGGTGGGCGGCAAAACGCGATACCGGCCAGCGTCGAACGGGCGCCGCCGTGTTCAGACGCCATGACGGCTAGACGCCGCCGGGGCTGCCTTGGTGCGACTTCCGACGCCGCTTCCGGCCCTGAAGCACGCAATCAGGCGCACGAACTAGGGCCGAGACTAGGGCCGATTTGGTGTATCTGCCACAGTAGCTCAATTATTTCAATTGTTTGAGCGCGGTGAATGGCGGAAGGAGTGAGATTCGAACTCACGGTGGACTTGCGCCCACGGCGGTTTTCAAGACCGCTGCCTTAAACCACTCGGCCATCCTTCCCTGAGGCGGGTGCTTTGCCAGATCGTTGGTTCCTCGTCCAGCACGGCCTGCTTTCCGGCCAGAGACGGGCACGCCGGTGCTTGGACAATAGGCCCGTTTCACTCGGAGCGTCTGATGCCTTCGCCGCCCGCCCTTTTGCCAACGAGACGGGTTCACTCCTGCTTGTCTAGTGGTCATGATGGCCATCTCGAGTTCGCAATATGTGTGGACGTTGTTCGTCAAGCCATTCCCGGCTGCTCAAGGGTATGACCCGGGGCTTTCTTCGGCTGGGCGTCGGACCGGATTGGCCACGAAAACACGATGGGTCTCGCCTTCGGGCTTGAGGGCGCAGCTATCCTGTTGCTGCTTCTCTTCAGGGGTTCCGCGCCCGCGTTCGTCATGCTCTCTAGGCCTCGTCTTCTTCGGTTGGGACGAGATCTTTTCACTTTTTCCTCAACGCTCACCGACACGTTCGGAAGCCGTCACGCGACGACGAATTGCCGCTCTTTTGGATCGCCCATGGCGTCGGTTCGATCCTCAGGGGTCCGGTTGCGGCTTGATGAAGGTCGCGACGGGAAGCTGGACGCCTGTGTTCGGCGTCGCGGTGGCGGTGGACATCGCCACCGCCGCCTTGCCATCTTCTTCCTGAAACAGGTGCGCGCCGCTTACTTGGCGGCCGGGCATCCTCGCCCACGGGAGGGTTTGCGCCGGCGGGGGCCTCGATCGCCGGCGAGCCTCCCGCTTGGCGGACGCTGAGCGCGGTCAAATAGGTCCGCGATCCGCTCACCTCGATTTGCTCGCGGCGGACGCGTCCCCTTCCGCCCCTCTAGGGTGACATATCTCAGTCATATACGGCCGTCATACATGCGCGCCGCCGGTTGATCCCGTTCTCCTGGACGGAGGCCAGCGCCCTCATCTCCTTTCGGACCATTCCCTCAATGAAGAACCTTCTCATTCAGACCGGCGCGCTCGCCGCCTTCACCCTTTTTGCCGAATCCGGCGCGTCCGCGGCGAGCTTCACGATCAGCGGCCCGTCGACCTCGCGCGCAAACTCTGGGCTCTGGCGCCGGGCAGACCGGCACGATCACCGACACCGGATCGCTGATCGTCAACGGAGGCACGAACGCAGTCACCATCACCGGCAACAACGCGACGCTGACAAACCTCGGCACTCTCGAACAAACCGGGACGGGACGGGCGATCCGCGACAACACCGGCGTGACCGGCCTGACGATCACCAACGGCAGCGCGACCAATTCGAGCGCGGTGATGCAGGCGGCCGATGGCGACGTCATTCAGATGAACAAGTCGCCCGCCAGCGTCACCTTGAACAACTACGGCATGATGACGTCGTTGAACGCGTCGGCTGGCGGCTCGCAGGTCGTCGATTTTAACGCCATCCTCTCGGGCGCCAATACCGTCAACAATTTTGCCGACGGCGTGATGCAGGCCTTCGAAGCGGACGCGGTCCGGCCCGGCGTCAACGGAATCGTCAACAACGCGGGCAAGATCATCTCGTCGACCATGACCGGCAGCAGCAGCGATGGCGTCGACGCGCAAAACAACAGCGGCGTGCAAATCACCAACAATACCGGCGGCCTGATCGAAGGCGGACGGCACGGCATCACCGGCGGCGCGGTCGACGCCACGGTGAGCTTCACGATGAGCGTGACCAACAATGCCGGAGCGACGATCCAGGGCGACAACGGCTCGGGCATCAACATTGACGGCTTCAACGCCAACGAATTGGTGACCGTCGTCAACCACGGCATGATCACCGGCAACGGCCACGACATTGGCGACGGCGCCGATCATGACGGCGACGGCGTCGACGTGGACGGTCTCGTCCACCTCACCAACACCGGCACGATCCGTTCGCTCAACGCCTTTAGCCAGCCAGCCGACGGTCTGGCCTTCAGCGAAGGCATGTCGGTCGGCGGCGGGACGATCATCAACTCGGGCACGATCGAGGGGTCGGTCGCGGCGGGCAACACCAATGCCGTCGGCCGCGGCATCACGCTGAGCGGCAACGACCGCGCCGACGGCGGACGCGATCCGATCTACGGCGATGCGACCGTCACCAATCAGGCTGGCGGCCTCATCCAGGGCGACAGCGATTCCGGCATTGCGGTGGTGGGCGCCAATGCGTCAGGCCACAAGGTGACGATCGACAATCAGGCCGGCGCGACGATCAAGGGCGGCGGGACGACGGCCGCCGCGATCGACGCCAGCAACAGCTTCGACGACGTCACGATCACCAATGCCGGCAAGATCGACGGCTCGAGCAGCGGCAAGGCCCTCGTCCTCAGCCAGAACAGCAACAACACGGTCACGATCTCCGGCGGCGCAGCGTCCGTCCTTGGCGACATGGACGGCGGCGCGGGCGGTGTGAACAAGCTGAATTTCGACATCGGCGCAGGCAATAGCTTCAGCTACACCGGCGCCGTATCGAACTTCGCCACGACCGAGGTCATGAGCGGCACGACGAACCTGTCCGGTTCCATCGCTGGAGCCGTGACCGTGGACGCCGGCGCGCAATTGTCGCCTGGCGCGAGCGGAGTGGGCGCGCTGACCGTGGGCGACACGACGCTCAGCACGGGCAGCGGCCTCGTCATCGATCTCGATCCGACGACCGGCGAGAGTGACGTCCTGAACGTGAAGGGCACGGTTCGCCTTGAACGGCGCCGACCTCGTCCTCGATCTTTTGTCCGCGCCGACCAGGGGCGAGAGTTTCGACATCCTGACCAACGACGGGACTGACCCGATTTCCGGTGAGTTCAGCGAAGGAACTCAGGTGACGGGGATGTTCGACGGGCAGGCTTACAGCTTCCGCATCGACTACGACTTCAATGCGGATGGCGGCGCCGTCGGCAACGACATCCGTTTGACGGCCGTCCCCGAACCCGCGACTTGGCTCCTGATGGGCCTTGGCGGCCTCATCGTGTTGGGCGCCCGGTCCCGCCAACGCGCGATCGCCTGACGGCTCCCGCGAGCCGCAGACTGTACTCGGGGCGACCCCTCCCTTGTAGCGCGCTCGGTGAGCGCGATCAAAGGGCGTCCGGTGGGACGCCCGTCTAACGACGGGCTATGGACCGCGCCGGCAGCTTGTGCGCTACACCAGCCGGCTTTGCGCCTTGGCCGCGGCGATGAAGCTCGCAAACAGCGGGTGGGGCTCGAACGGCCTCGACTTGAGCTCCGGATGGAATTGCACGCCGATGAACCAGGGATGATCGGCGAGTTCGATCGTCTCGGGCAAGAGGCCGTCCGGCGACATGCCGGCGAACACAAGGCCCTTCTCTTCGAGGCGTTCGCGATAGGCGGTGTTGACCTCGTAGCGGTGGCGGTGGCGCTCGGAAATTTCGGTGTCGCCGTAGATGTGAGCGATGCGCGAGCCAGGCTTGAGGTCGGCCCGATACGCGCCGAGCCGCATCGTGCCGCCGAGATCGCCCGCCGCTTGGCGCGTCTCGAGCTCGTTGCCGCGCAGCCACTCGGTCATGAGGCCGACCACTGGCTCCGACGTCGGGCCAAATTCGGTCGAGTTGGCCTCAGCCAGCCCAGCGAGCGAACGGGTGGCTTCGATGACCGCCATCTGCATGCCGAAGCAGATGCCGAAATAGGGCACCTTGCGCTGCGCGCGCGAACCGCGCCGCCAGGATCTTGCCCTCGGCGCCGCGCGAGCCGAAGCCGCCGGGCACGAGGATGCCGTTCACCCCTTCGAGCCGCGGCGCCGGGTCGGCGCTCTCGAAGATCTCGCTTTCGATCCAGTCGAGCTTGACGCGCACGTGATTGGCCATGCCGCCGTGAGTCAGCGCCTCGATCAGCGACTTGTAGGCGTCCTTGAGGCCGGTGTACTTGCCGACCACGGCGATCGACACTTCGCCTTCTGGATTGTGATAGGCCTTCGAGACGCTGTCCCAGCGGCGCATGTCGGGCTTGGGCGCGGGCTCGATGCCGAAGGCGGCCAGCACTTCGCGGTCGAGGCCGGCGGCGTGATAGAGCGCCGGCACGTCGTAGATCGAGCGCGCGTCGCGCGCCTCGATCACCGCGCTCTCGCGCACATTGCAGAAGAGGCCGAGCTTGCGCCGCTCGTCGCGCGGGATCTCGCGATCGCAGCGGCAGAGCAGAATGTGCGGCTGGACGCCGATCGAGCGCAATTCCTTGACCGAGTGCTGGGTCGGCTTGGTCTTGAGTTCGCCCGCGGTCGGAATGAACGGCAGGAGCGTCAGGTGGATGAAGACGACGTGGCCGCGCGGCAGAGTCGTTGCCGAGCTGGCGGATCGCCTCGAAGAACGGCAGGCCCTCGATATCGCCGACGGTGCCGCCGATCTCGACCAGCACGAAGTCGACGCCGTCGTTGCCCTCGAGGATGAAGTCCTTGATCGCGTTGGTGACGTGCGGAATCACCTGCACCGTCGCGCCGAGATAGTCGCCGCGCCGCTCCTTGGCGATCAGCTCCTGATAGATGCGCCCGGTGGTGATGTTGTCCTGCTTGTTGGCGCTGCGCCCGGTGAAGCGCTCGTAATGGCCGAGGTCGAGGTCGGTCTCGGCGCCGTCGTCGGTGACGAACACTTCGCCGTGCTGGGTCGGGCTCATCGTGCCCGGATCGACGTTGAGATAGGGATCGAGCTTGCGCAGGCGGACGGTATAGCCGCGCGCCTGCAGAAGCGCGCCCAAAGCCGCCGAAGCCAGACCCTTGCCAAGCGAGGAGACCACGCCGCCGGTGATGAAGATATACCGCGCCATGGGACTCTGCTCCTAAATGATCCCAACCGATTCTGCGAGGAGAATCTCCCTGTCGCCCGCCTGCTTGACGCGGCTCGCGAATAAGAGCGAGATTTCAAGGCGTTCCCGTGACCAGGCGCGATGACAAGACTGAGGGGAGCGGCAATGCCGGGGAGCGAATTCGACTTTCGCGCCGACGATGGCCAGACCCTGCTGGCGCGGCGTTGGCTGCCGGAAGGGCCTCCGCGCGCGGTTGTGCAGATCGCCCATGGCCTCACCGAGCACAGCGCCCGCTACGCGCGTCTCGCCGCGCGCTCAACGCCGCAGGCTACGCGGCTTACGCCAACGATCATCGCGGCCACGGCCCCAAGGCAGGCGCCGCCGATCTCGGCCATTTCGCCGACGAGGGCGGATGGGACAAGGTCGTCGGCGACCTCTGGACCTTCAACCGCCTGATCGCCGCCGAGCAGCCGGGCGTGCCGATCGTCTTCCTCGGCCATTCGCTGGGCTCGTTCCTCGGGCGCGGCTTCATCGCCGAGCACTCGGACGCGCTCGGCCGGCGCGGCGCTGTCGGGCTCGAACGGCAAGCCGCCGGCGATGGCGACGCTCGGGCGGCTGATCGCCCGCGAGGAGCGCCTGCGGCTCGGCAAGCGCGGCAAGAGCGACCCCATCATCCAGATGTGGTTCGGCGAGTTCAACAAGCCGTTCAAGCCGGCGCGAACCGCCTACGACTGGCTGTCGCGCGACGAGAAGGAGGTCGACGCCTTCGTCGCCGACCCGTTCTGCGGCTTCCCGTTCACGACCCAGCTCGCGATCGACGTGCTCGACGCGCTGCCCCGCGTCACGAGCCCGGCAGAGCCTCGCCGCGATCCGCAAGGACATGCCCATCTATGTCTTCTCCGGCGAGCGCGATCCGGTCGGCGCCAACATCAAGGGCCTCATCCCGACCTGAAGGCGGCGGGCTTCACCCGGCTCACGACCCGCATCTATCCGGACGCCCGGCACGAGACGCTGAACGAGACGAACCGCGACGAGGTGACGCGCGACCTCATCGCCTGGCTCGACGGGATCGGCCAGGAGTCAATAAACGCCAGTAAACGCCAATAAACGCTAGTAAACGCTAGTAAAATTGCTAGCGTTTACTAGCGTTTATTTTTTGGAATTGAGCCTTTTCAATGGGTTACGGCCAATTCAAATAAAAAATTCGCCCCGTTTTTTCGCGCCGCCCGCTGGGCGCTGGATCACGCCCGACGCGACGGGCGCAGGTCCAATACAGCTCTCGGAGATAAGCAGGCGTCATCCCAATCATCATAGCCATGATTTTTGATTTGGACAAGAAAATGTCGAAGCGCAACGGGTCGAGATTTCTGCAACCTGCCCTGGAGGGCAAGACGCAATCTCGATCAGGCTGCCGTCTGGATCGCCTTTCGCGATAGATTGGGGGCACGGGCGCAAAAACCCACGTGACTACGCCAGGCAGAACGGTCGCTGAAGGAACATTCGCTCCGGGCCTACGTTGATCACACATCCTCGGATGGCGTGAGGCAAACGAACAAAAACCTCGGAGAAACGCGATGAAAGCCAGACTTTTCGGAACGATAGCGCTTGTTATGCTTCCAACGCTTGCTTTCGCAATCGATGCGGGCAACACGGGCGGAAAAACGAACGAGACGACGCCGACGAATGAGGCGAACAAGATGATGAAGCCGGACGACGCGAAGGCCGCGGGCACCGGGGGCGGCAAGGGCGCCGCCGATGCCAGTTCGGCCAGCGATAACAATCGCGGCTCAGGGAATGTTGGAGCCAATGGAGCAGCCGCGGCCTCTGCCAACGCGCCCGGCCACGTGACCACGCCGAGCGCCTCGGAGGCCGCAGGCACCGGGGGTGGCGAAGGAGCCAAGATGAAGCCGGAAAAGACGCCATAACCAGCGCCGCGTTCAAGCTTATCGTGGATAGCGCCTCGCGTACCGCGGGGCGTTTTCGTGTGAGGCGCTATCGGAGGCGTGTGATTCTGGCTCCACTTAATCCGGTCTGACTTGGCATAATTCTTGATTAACAGAGTTCTGGTACGGTGGCGGCTGTGGCGTCAGTTGGCGAAAGGACGATTTCAGGTTCGTTAGGCGAGGAAACAACCCGCGGGGCGCCCAAAAAAGGAGCTCCTCATGCTGAACAAATATGCTCTGGCGCTGGCCGCCGCTCTGGCGACCCTTCCCCAATTCGTGTTCGCGCGTGACAGTGGCAACTGCGTCGACGTCGCCGTGCCGAAGAAGGCGGTCGAAGCGCGCAACGGCAAATGGATTCAGCTGACGCCCGAGCAGTGGGAGTTTCTGCGCGGCATCTACGCCATGAACCCTGAGACCCCGCCCGGTCTGCCCTACGGCGACAAGGCGGCGCTGGCCCGGGTCGACGGCAATTCCGGCGGCCTCGTTTTCTTCATCGACGGCGACAAGGCCTGCACGCCAATGCCGGTCCCTGAAAAGCTGATCAGCATGATCGACGATGTCGCGACGGCGAAAATCAACCACGAGGGCAACGGGCTCTGATCTTGCCGGAAATGGGCGGCCCACGCATTGTGATCGAACCGCCGCGCTGAGAGTTGCGGCCAAGCGAAGCACGCGGAACGGGCGCGTCTCGATCCCTTGCGGCCTTTAGCTGGTCGAAACGCGGCGCGTTTCGAAGCTGTCTTCGTGGGCCGAAGGTTCTGCGCAAACAGCTCTTGCCGATCAAGCGCAGCTCCGGCCGGCGCTCGATTTGGCGTTCGTCGCAGCAATGGCCGCGCGCGCCTTTCGTCTCAATCTCCAATTCGGCCAACTCCCTCCGCGCGCACCCGATTGCAAGATCGGAACTGTGACGCTCGTCACGGCGCCGCCCGGCTCCAAGCTGTAGTTCCGCCTTGCCTGGGCGGCGTCGTGCAGATCGCGACGAAGCCCCAGCGCAGTTCACAACGGCGCAGGAGGTGTTCAAATGAGCATTGTCGACAAGCTGTCCGCTGAATACGGCGTCGCTGAAGAAGGGGAAATGTCGGCAACGACGAGCATCTGCGTGGGGCTCGTCGTGGCGTTTGCGATCTACGTCATCGGGTCGGCGCTGCTCTTGCAGAAGTTTAGCGCCAGCGTTCCGCGCGGCGAAACGCACGCCGAGATGTCGTTCCTCAGCCCCTGAGGGCGTCCAGGGGCGCCATTGGCGTTGCATGGGCCAAGGCGTCGCTGCGCCTTCCAGATCCAAGGAGAAGACGTTTCGAGAGGAGATTGAATCCCGTGTCCCGTTTCGAAAGACCGGCCGATTTCACCAGTGCTTACCCGCACGCGGCGCCCGGCGCCACGACTGGCGGATCCCTGCTCTTGCTGGCGGCGCTGCTGGCTTACGCGGCAGGGTTCGTCTTCCTCTATCCCACTGTCGCGAACAGCGTGGCGAAGAGCGTCGCCGAAGGCGCCGACCCGGCGCTGACGCAATTCGTCGCTCCCTGACAGCGGAGCGGGAGCGAACACCGCCTTCTTAAGCTAGCCGTCCGCGCCGACCTGATCGGCGTAGGCGTGCTCGATTCCTTGCGGGTCGGTGACGACATGCTTTCCGCCTTCGCCGGATCGAATCCATTGCGGCCCGATCTGCGCCTTGCCGTGCCCGCCCGGAATATCGAGCATGTAAGTCGGCGTCGCGAGCCCAGAGAGACGAGCGCGCAAGACCCGCATCAACTCCTGGCCCTTGGCGATCGGCACGCGCCAGTGCGTCGTGCCGGGCGCGAGGTCGCCGTGATGCAGGTAGTAAGGCTTGATCCGCGCCTCGACGAAGGCCCGCATCAGCTCGATGAGCGTCTCCGGATCGTCGTTGACGCCCTTCAAAAGAACGCTCTGGCTGACCAGCATCGCGCCCTCGGCCGCCAGGCGACGGCAGGCCGCGCGTGCGCCATCGGTCAGCTCGCGCGGATGGTTCGCGTGGATTGCGACCACCGTCGTCTTGCCTTCGGCCATCAGAGCGCGCGCCATCGCCCGGGTCACCCGTTCCGGCGCCGCGACAGGCAGGCGCGTATGCCAGCGCAGCACCTTGACGTGAGGAATGGTCGCAAGCGCCTGGGTCGCCTCGGCGATGCGGCGAGGCGAAAGGGTCAACGGGTCGCCGCCGGTCAGTATGATTTCCCAAATCCCCGGATGGGCGCGCACGTAGTCGATCGCCGCCGCCAACTCGGCTGCGCTGAGCGAGCCTGAGCCCGGGCCCACGCGCTCGCGGCGAAAGCAGAAGCGGCAATAAACCGCGCAAACCGCGACCAGTTTGATCAGCACCCGGTCGGGATAGCGATGCACCAGCCCCTTGACGGGGCTCATGGCGTCATCGCCGATCGGGTCGTCGCGCTCGGCGGGATCGCGAACAAGTTCGCGCGCGTCGGGCACGAACTGGCGCGCGATCGGGTCGGCGGGATCGTTGGGGTCGACGAGCGCGGCCAGCGCTGGCGTGAGGCCAATCGCGTAGCGCTCGGCGACGGCCTCGAGCTCCGCCAGCCGTTCGGGCTGGGCAAGCCCCGCTTCGACGATATCCCTCGGGCTGGTCAGGCGGCGAGGTTGGAGGCTTAAGGTCATGCGGCTCCGTTACGGGAACGGCGGCGGCGCAGCAAGGCTCGCGGCCGCTCGGCCGCCTGCGACCTCCCACGATCGAGAGAAGCCTACCCGACCAGTTCCGCGTAGCGCTTCGGGTCTGTCGCCCCCTCGGTGTTGATGAGGAAGATGCGCGATTGCTGGCCAAGGCCCAGCGCCTCGCGCGCGTCATGGTCGGCCAAGGCCCTGGTGAGGCCGGCCAGACCGACGCCGCCGCTCTCGCCCGCGACGATGGCGGGATCGGCCCCGATGGGCCGCGCGAGTTGTTTCATCGCGGCGACGGCGTCCTCTTCTTCGACGGTCATGAAGCCGTCCGCGACGCGCGACAGCACCCGCCAGGCGATCAGCGAAGGCTCGTAGCATTCGAGCATCGCCATCACGGTCGGCTCGCCTTGTTCGATCTTGACCGGGCGCCCGGCGCGCGCGCTCTCATAGACGCAGGCGGCTCTCGCCGGCTCGACCACGACGAACCTCGGCCGTTGATCCGCCAACGCCACGGCGAGATGGCCGGCGACTGCGGCTGCGACGCCGCCGACCCCCGCCTGCACAAAGACATGCGTCGGCGGCTCGGGGAGCTGACGCAGCGCCTCGCGCACCATGGCCGTGTAGCCCTGCATCACCAGCGCCGGAATGCGCTCATAACCCGGCCAGGATGTGTCGGAGACGATCGTCCAGCCGTTCTTGTCCGCGACCCGCGCGGCTTCCTCGACGGAATCGTCGTACGAGCCCGCCACCCGGACCATTTCGGCGCCGAAGCGCGCGATCGCCGCGACGCGTTCCTCGCTGACGCCGGAATGAACGAAGACGACCGCTCTCGCGCCCACAAGCTTGGCGCCCTGCGCCACCGAACGCCCGTGATTGCCGTCGGTCGCGCAGGCGAAGGTCATGTCCGCGGCGATGGCGCGCACCTCGGGCGTCTGAAGCGCGGCGACATCGACGGGCCGACCCAAGCCGCTCCGAAGCCGCGTCGAGCACGAGCCGGATGACAGCGTAGGAGCCGCCCAGCGCCTTGAAGCTGCCGAGACCCAGTCTGAGCCCCTCGTCCTTGATGTGGATCGCTCCCACGCCAAGCTCTCGCGCGAGCGCCGGAAGCGCACGCAGGGGCGTGACGGCATGGTTTTCGCGATGGCGCAGGAAGCGCTCGACCTCCTCCGCCGCCTCAAGGCTCAGGGTCTCGGAATCCCTTGGGTCGAGGGCCGAGCGATAATCGCTGTGGCCGTTGGCGAGAAACATGGGTCGCCTCTCCTTCAATTGCGCAGACATCGTCTTAAGCGGAGACCGCGCTCGGATCGACGCCGTCGCGTATTGTATGGTCATCCTAATATCAGTATGATAGTTTTATTGCCAGATAGCGTCTGAAGAGGCATCGCAGATGACGCCGCTTTATCGGCTCTGAGGAGGAACGGGTGTCTGCGCCGCTTGTAAGAGATTATCTGTCGCTCAGGCAGGGCCTCTCCCGGCGCGATCGCAGCCTGCGCGAGAAAGTCATGTCGCTGCATGACGCCGCGACCCTTGTGCAAGATGGAATGTCTGTTGGCGTCGGCGGCTCGACCATGTCGCGCACCCCGATGGCGATGATCTGGGAGCTGATGCGCCAGCGGCGCAAGCATCTCTCCTGCTCGCGCAGCATCGTTTCGACCGACGGCGATCTCTTGTTCGGCTCCGATATGGCCGACGAAGTCGTCACCAGCTGGTTCGCGCAAGGCATTCTCTGGGGCCTCTCCAAGGTCATGCGCCACCATGTCGAAAAAGGCGGCAAGCGCTTCCAGGAATGGAGCCACATGGCGATGGGCATGCGCTTTCGCGCTGGCGGCATGGGCGTGCCGTTCCTGCCGATCCGCTCGATGCTGGGCTCCGATGTTCTCAAGCAACGCCCGGAAGCCAAGGAGTTCGACTGCCCTTTCACCGGCGAGAAATTGCTGCTCGTCCCCGCGCTCAACCCGGACGTCGCGCTCATTCACGTGCAGCGCTGCGACCCCTTCGGCAACGCCCAGATCGACGGGCTGCAGTTCATGGACATCGATCTCGCCATGGCGGCCGATCGGGTGATCCTGACGACCGAGCGGATCATTTCCAACGATCAGATCAGGCGCGCTCCGGATCAAACCAAGATTCCCTTTTTCTGCGTCGACGCGGTGGTCGAGGTTCCCTTCGGGGCGGCCCCGCACGAATGCTTCGGCGTCTACGAGCCGATGATGCGCCACATGGAGGCCTATGTGGCGAAGGTGAACGCCGAGCCGGTCGAAGGCATGCGCGACTATCTCGAGCGCCACGTCTACGGGCCGAAGACATGGACAGACTTTCTGTCGCTGATCGGCCTGGACAACCTGCTCGAGGCCGCCAACAAGGGGCGCAGCATCTACAATGACTGAAAGCCAGCGCCACACGTCCTCGGAAATGCTGGCGATCCTGAGCGCGCGGCAGCTCAAGGACGGACAGGTCGTGTTCGCCGGCGTCGGCGTCCCGCTGCTCGCAGCGACGCTGGCTCAGAGATTGCATTGCCCTGGCCTCACCATCCTGTTTGAGGGCGGCGTCATCGGCGCGTTCGTCGAGCCTGGAAAGCTTCCGCCGTCGACCAACGACCAGCGATGCACCAAGCGCGCCAACATGGTGCTCGGCAGCGCCGACGTTTTGCTGCTGCTGCAACGCGGTTATGTCGATGTGGGGTTCATGGGCGGCGCGCAGATCGACCAGTACGGGAACCTGAACTCCTCTTTCATCGGAACGCCCGCCGCGCCAAAGACGCGATTGCCGGGAACGGGAGGGGGAAATGACATCGCGAGCCTCACCAACATGATCGTCGCGATGAAGCATGAGAAGCGGCGCTTCGTGGAGAAGGTCGACTTCATCACGAGCCCCGGCTTCATCCGCGGAGGCAAGACGCGCGCCGAGAGCGGACTGCCGGCCGGCGGCATGTTCCGCGTCATTACCGAGCTTGCCGTGTTCGGTTTCGACGACGAAACGCGGCGAATGAAGGTGCTCGCCCTCAATCCCGGAATCGACCGGCGCAGGTTCAGGACAACACAGGCTTCGAACTTCTCTTCGACGAAGGCCCTATCGATGACCGAGCCTCCAACCGGCCGCGAGCTTGAGACGCTAAGGGAGCTCGATCCCGACCGTCTGTTCACGGCCTGAAGAATCCGCGTCCCGGAGGAATGCTGATGAACAGTCTCGCCAAGACGTTTGGCGTCGCCGCACGCAATTTCACGGCCTATCCGGAAATGCCCAACGCGAAAGCGCTTGTCGAATATGGCGTCCGCGTCGAGGAGCTCGGCTACGATTCGGTCTGGGTGTGGGACCACATATCTGCTTGGCGTTGAGCCAAATTTCCCGATTATCGATTCGCTTACGGCGCTGACCGGGATCGCTGCGCGCACGAGCCGCCTGAAGATCGGCACCGGCGTCCTCGTCCTGCCTCTGCGCAATCCGGTGACGCTCGCCAAACAGCTCTCCAGCATCGACCATCTCTCCGAAGGGCGCCTCATCATGGGCATGGCCTCGGGCTGGTACAAGCGCGAGTTCGACGCGGTCGGCATTCCGTTCGACAAGCGCGGCAAGCTCATGGACGAAAATCTCGAGATCCTGAAGCGCCTGTGGACGGAGCCGAAGGTCGACGGCAAATATATGAACCACGACATCTCCGCCGCGGTGATGTATCCCAAGCCCTATCAGAAGCCGCGCATGCCGATCTTGATCGGCGGTTATGTGGACAAGGTGCTGCAGCGCGCAGCGACGGCTGGCGACGGTTGGCTGACGTATTTCTACCGCCCGGCCGACTTCAAGAAATCGTGGGACAAGATCCGTGGTTTCGCCAAAGAGGCTGGAAAGGACCCCGACGCGCTCCTCAACGCCGCGCAACTTCCGATCATGGTCGGGCCGTCGAAGGAGGCCGTCCGCGAAGAGATGATGGACTGGCTGAACAAGGAATGGGACTTTCCCGCCCATAGCGACTGCTCGCGCGAGAGCGCCATCATGGGCACGGTCGACGATTGCGTGGCGCAACTGCGCGAGCATGTCGCGGTTGGCGTGCAGAAGATCATCTTCGTTCCCTACAAATACCGCGCGGATCAGATCGAGACGATTGCACGCGAGATCATCCCGCGCTTGAAATCGCTCTGATCGACACGGACGAGCAGCAAGGAAGGCGGCGCAATGACCGATCCCAACCATCAGAAAATTCTCGACAAGGTCGACGCGAGCCGCGACCAGGCGATCGACTTTTTGCAGAAGATGATCGCCATTCCGAGCGTCACGGGGGACGAGGCGGCGATTCAGAAGTTCGTCTCGAACGCCATGAGCGAGATCGGTCTCAAGGTCGATATGTGGGAGACCGACTGGGAAGCGCTCAAGAAGCACCCCGGCTATCGCCCGGTCCAGCGCGGCTACGAAGGGCGGCCCAACATCGTCGGCATATTGAAGGGCACGGGCGGCGGCCGGTCGCTCCTGCTCAATGGCCACACCGACGTCATTCCGGTGGGCGCCGGCGAGGGCTGGAGCGACGATCCGTGGTCGGCGCGCATCAAGAACGGACGCATTTATGGGCGCGGATCCTGCGACATGAAGAGCGGCGTCGCGAGTCACATCCTCGCCGTGCAGTACCTCAAGGAGCTTGGCCTTACCCCCAAGGGCGACGTCATGATCAATGTCGTCATCGACGAGGAGGTGAGCGGCCACGGCACGCTCGACACGGTCATCCGGGGCTACAAGGCCGACGCCGGCATTTCGGGCGAGACCAGCGACCTCGCCGTGCAGCCGGCCTGCATTGGCCGCATCTGGTTCGAGATCGAGATTCAGGGCAAGCCGGCCGGCATCCAGAAACGCTACGAGGGCATCAGCGGCATCGATCTCGGCAACACAATCGCCAAGGCGGTCGCGGATCTCGAGGCCAAGCGCGTCGCGACGGTGACCCACCCGCTCTATCCAAGCGCGATCGATTCGCTGCCCTGTATCGTCGGCAGTTTTCAGGCGGGCGGCTATCCGAGCGCTTTCCCGGCGAACTGCCTGCTCAAGGGGAGCATCGGCACGGTTCCCGGCGAGGACCACGAAGGCGTCAAGCAAAGCCTCGTCGATCAGGTGGCGCGCGCCGCCGCGGCCGATCCCTGGATGAAGGATCATCCGCCAAAAGTCCGATTCGTCGGCTATGACGCCCAGGCTTCGGAGATCCCGCGCGATCATCCGATCGTCGATACGGTGTCGCGCGCCTTATACCGAGATCACCGGCAAGGCTCCCGTGATCAGCGGCCGACAGGGAGCGGCGGATACGCGCTTCCTCAATCTGTACGGCGATACGCCGACGGTCATTTTCGGACCCGGATCGACGGCTGTCATGCACGCGGACGACGAATATGTCTCGATTGACGACTATCTCACATCGATCAAAGTGATGGCGCTGGCGATTTACGACTGGTGCAACGCCGAGCCGATCCGTCGAACGGCTTAGTCGGAGTCGCGGCCGAGGAAGGCTGGGAGATGGACGATCAGGGCGTAGGCGCCTCGGTTAAGCGCAAGGAGGACGACCGCTTCCTGCGCGGGCGCGGCCAGTTTGTCGGCGACATCCGGCTCGCGGGCATGAAGGACGTCGCTTTCGTTCGCTCGCCGCTCGCCCACGCAAAGCTGCGCGCCGTCCACATTCCCGACGAGCATCGCGGCAAGGCGTTCGCCGCCGCGGACCTCGTCGGCGTGAAGCCGATCGTCGCCGTGTCCGGCCTCCCGGGATTCAAGGCGTCGGAGCAACCGGTGCTCGCGAGCCAGAAGGTGCGCCAGGTCGGCGAACTCATCGCGATGTGCGTCGGCCGGACGCGGGCCGAAGCCGAGGATATCGCCGCGAGCGTCGAGGTCGATCTCGAGGAGCTGCCGGCCGTGCACGACATGCTGGCGGCGCGCTTGCCGAACGCGCCGCTCCTGCACGAGCACTGGGGCGACAACACGTTCCTGGAGACGTTCGTCGACATCAATATCGAAGCCGCATTCGACGCGCCGATCAAGATCACGCGCGAGATTTCCACCGCCCGCCAATGCATGGCTCCGATGGAAGGCCGCGGCACGGTCGCCACCTGGGACAGCCGCATGGACCAGCTCGTTTTGTACACGGGCAGCCAGATGCCCCATATCGTGCGCACCGGCCTCGCGGAATGCCTGGGGCTGATGCAAACGCAGGTGCGCATCGTCTCGCCGGATGTCGGCGGCGGCTTCGGCTACAAAGGCATCCTCTTGCCGGAGGATGTCTGCCTCGGCTGGCTGGCGATGCGCTGCGGCCATCCGGTGCGTTGGCTTGAAGACCGGCGCGAGCACCTGACCGCCAGCGCCAATTGCCGGGAGCATCATTACCGCATCACCGCCTACGCGGATCGAGACGGAACGTTGCGCGGAATCGACTGTGAAGCGACGGTCGATTCGGGCGCCTATTCCTCCTATCCCTTCTCGGCCTGCCTTGAGGCGGCGCAGGTCGCGAGCATCCTGCCCGGCCCTTATGATTTCCACTCCTATCGCTGCCGCACCTGGTCGGTCGCGACCAACAAATGTCCGATCCTTCCCTATCGGGGCGTCGCGCGGACAGGCGTTTGCTACGCGCTCGAACTGATGCTCGACCTCGTCGCGCGCGAGGCGGGCCTCGAGCCGTTCGAGGTCCGGATGAAGAACCTCGTCCGGCCGGAGCAGATGCCGTTCGACAACATCACGAAAAAGCATTTCGACAGCGGCGACTATCCCGAAGCTTTGCGCCGCGCGCTGGATGCGGCCGACCTCAAGAGTGTTCGCGAGCGCCAGAAGCGCGGCGAGCCGGATGGGCGCCTCATCGGCATCGGCCTTGCGGTCTATTGCGAACAAGGCGCGCATGGCACGTCGGTCTATGCCGGCTGGGGCATTCCGATGGTGCCGGGGCATGAGCAGGCGACGGCGCGCATGACGCCCGATGGAGGGTTGGAGCTAAGGGTCGGCGTCCACTCGCACGGGCAAAGCATGGAGACGACCCTGGCGCAGGTGGCGCACGAGATTCTGGGCGTCGAGATCGCCAAGATCAAACTTGTGCATGGCGATACGGAATATACGCCCTATTCGACCGGCAGCTGGGGTTCGCGCAGCGCGGTGATGGCGGGAGGAGCGGTCGCGACCGCGTCGCGCGAAGTGGCGCGTTTCGCAAAAGCGATCGGCGCGCATCTCTTGCAGACGGACGCCGAATCCGTGGTGCTGCGCGATGGCGCAGTCCATGGACCCTCCGGCAGCGTCACGCTCGCGGAGATTGCCCACACCTGGTATCGGCGCCCGCAGGATCTTCCGGCTTCGGTCGACCCACGCGGTCTCGAGGCGACGATCGGCTATAAGCCGGGCCGCGACACGGGCACCTTCAGCTACGCCGCCCATGTCGCGACTGTCGCGGTCGACCCCGAAACCGGAGACATCGAGATTCTCGACTACGTCATCGTCGAGGATGGCGGCAAGCTCATCAATCCGATGGTGGTGGACGGTCAGATCTATGGCGGGTTCGCTCAGGGCGTCGGCACCGCGCTCTACGAAGAGATGAACTTCGACGCCTCGGGCCAGCCGCTCGCTTCGACCTTCGCCGACTATCTTCTGCCGGGTCCGACCGAGGTTCCCGCGCCTCGGGTGCAGCATATGGAGACGCCTTCGCCCTTCACCGAATTTGGCGTGAAGGGGCTTGGCGAAGGCGGCGCCATCGCTCCGCCGGCGGCGATCGGCAACGCTGTCAACGACGCCTTGCGGCCTCTCGGAGCCGAAGTCTTCCACTCGCCGACGACGCCGCGCCGCGTGCTCGAGGCGATTGCGGCTGCAAAGCGCGCGAGAGCGCCGGTCGAGTTCGAGGACATGGAGGGGTGAAGCCGGTCAATTTCGATTACGCCCGCCCGAAGGACGTCGACGCGTCGCTCTCGCTGCTGGCTGAGGACGGACGTTCCGTCAAAGTCCTAGCCGGAAGCCAGTCGCTCGGGCCCATGCTCAACATGCGCCTCGTCCAGCCCGATCTTCTGGTCGATATCACCGGCATCGACGAACTTCGGCAGGTCAAAGAGGAGGCCGACGGAGTCGTCATCGGCGCCTGCGTCACCCACTCCGATATTGAGGACCGCCGCGTGCCGGATGTGACCGGCGGCGCGCTGCCGAGCGTCGCCCATGGCATCGCCTATCGCGCGGTGCGGAACCGAGGCACGATCGGCGGCAGCCTGACCCATGCCGACCCATCGGCCGACTGGATCTCGATTCTCGCTGCGCTTGGCGCGTCGGTGACGCTGCGCGGCCCGCATGGCGCGCGCACGATCCCCGTCGAGGACTACATGCTCGGCGCGCTCGAGGCCGATCTCCGGCCGGGCGAATTGCTCGTTTCCGTGAAAGCGCCGCGGCTCGGCCGCTCGGCGCGCTGGGGCTATCACAAGATCTGCCGCAAGACCGGCGAATTCGCCCATGCGATCGGAGCGTTCGTCGTCGATCCCGAGCGCGGCGTTTGCCGAGCGGTCATCGGCGCGACGGAGACGCGTCCGATCGTCATCGCCGACGCCCGCGCGCATCATCGGCGATGGCGATCCCGGCAAACTTCGACAGTCGCAGCCGCCGACGAGTTGGCGAGATCAGCCGGCATGAACGATCCGCTGGAGCGCCAGACGCATGTCGTCGCCCTGCGGCGCGCCGTGGAGCGGGCTGCGGCCGCATGACCAAGGTCAGCCTGACCGTCAACGGCAACGCGCTCAGCGCCGAGGTCGAGCCGCGCACGCATCTCGCTGACCTGTTGCGCGAGACGCACAATCTGACCGGCACCCATATCGGCTGCGAGCATGGCGTCTGCGGCGCCTGCACGCTGCTCGTCGACGGCGTGCCAATACGCTCTTGCATCACCTTCGCGGTCGCTTGCGAAAACGCCACGGTCACCACCATCGAAGGCCTCGACGAGGACGAGATCGCGCGCGAGCTGAGGGCGGCTTTCACGACGCATCATGCTCTGCAATGCGGCTATTGCACGCCCGGCATGATTGTTTCGGCGCGCGACATCGTGTTGCGCATGGAGGCGCCGAGCGAGCACGACATCCGCGTCGCGATGAGCGGCAATCTCTGCCGATGCACGGGTTATGTCGGCATCGTGCGTGCGGTCCAGAGCGTACATTTCCGATCGGCGTGCGCGCGGCGTCGCGGCCGTCCCCGGAGGCGATCGCGAGCGTCTGGGGCCGGCCGGATCGGGGCGCGCCGGCGCGATGCGCGCGGCCTCTGACCGCCTGCCCGCTCCGGCGCGCGTGCGCGCCCCAGAGAGTTCCCGCGGCTGGCGCGACCGCCCGCATCGATTCCGATTGGAAGCCGCAGGTCGAATTCCGCCAGAGCTTCGTCATCGCCCATCCGGTCGACGAGGTGTGGGCCTTCTTCGGTCGGGTCGAGGATGTCGCGGCCTGTCTGCCCGGCGCTTCGCTCGATGGCGGCGAGAAGGACGGCGTCGTCAACGGCAAGATGAGGGTCAAGGTTGGCCCGATCTCGGCCGAGTTCAGCGGCGTTGCGCAGATCACTCGCGATGAAGCGGCCCATCGCGGCGCGATCGTCGGTTCAGGCCGCGACACGCGCAGCAACTCCGCGACGCGCGGAATCGTCGCGTACTCCGTCAAGCCGGATGAGGGCGGCGCTGGTTCCCGCGTCGACGTCGACGTTGGCTACACGCTGACGGGAATGCTGGCGCAGTTCGGCCGC
Organism: uncultured Alphaproteobacteria bacterium; assembly: GCA_963762335.1. Lineage (GTDB taxonomy): Bacteria > Pseudomonadota > Alphaproteobacteria > Rhizobiales > Beijerinckiaceae > Roseiarcus. Next base: position 20,932 of record CAVXKU010000035.1, read on the forward strand.
TCAGGCCTGGTCCAGGATATTGCAAGCCGCCTGACGGCGGCCTTCGCGCAAAACCTTGAGGCGCGCCTTTCCGCCGGGAGCGACGGCGCGGCTGCGCCTCCTTTGGTGAGAGAGCTCAATGCAGGTTCGCTGATCACAACGGTGCTGCTCGGCAGGGTGAAGGATCTCGTTCAGAAGGATCTTCGGCCGCGCCTGACGCGCTCGCGCGGCGGTGTTGAGAGGCGTATCAGCAAACTGGAACGCTCGTCCTGTCTGTCGTATGGAGAAGGACCGATGGGGAAATTTTCCGCGATATACGACCGCAGCCGCGTGCCGCTTTATCTTCAGGTCGCGTCGGTGATGCGTCAGCGCATCAATTCCGGCTATTGGGCCGAAGGCGAGCAGATATCGACGCTCGAAGAGCTGGAGGAGGAATTCAGCCTGGCGCGGGTGACAATTCGCCAGGCGATCGAACTCTTGCGCGCCGAGGGTCTCTTACAGGCGCAGCAAGGCAGGGGCACTTTCGTTTCCGGCAGACCGGTGAACAATCGCTGGCTCAACCTCGCGACGGATTTCGATTCCTTGGTCGAGTCGATCCGCAACAACGTGCTGAAGCGCGTCTTCATTCAGCGCGACGCCGAGCCGCCGGTCCTCATCCCCGGCGAGGGCAATCCGGCCAACGCCTACACCTTCTTCAGAAGCGTCCAGTTCAACAGCGGCAAACCCTTTTCGGTCGTCAACCTGCACCTCGATCAGAGGCTGTTCTTGCGGGACAGCAAGCGCTTCACGCGCTCAGCCGCGCTGCCGAAGATCGTCGAGATGGAGGACGTGGTTATCACCCACGCCTATCAAAGGTTCACGATCGGCGTCGCCGATCCGGAAACGGCGGACCTGCTCGAGATCGGACTCGGCGAGCCGACCGCCGACTGCCAACTCACCTCGTCGACGACAAGGACGTCGCGATCTACGTCGCCGACATCCACTACCTCAAGAATTGCTTCGTTTTGCGCAGCGATCTGCTTCAGCACAGCCCACCGCGCCACAAGGCCAGCGCCGGCGCCGCGGGCGCGGCGGCCGAGATCCCCGCTGCATATCGGGCCAGACCCCGCAGCGTCGTAGAGGCGGCCTTCGTCCGCCCTGCCCCGTGACGCGTCTCGGCAAGGCGGCGCGAGACGAGAATTTCCTTGAAGTTCGATCGGATCGTCCGGCGCGACCGGCCGCTCAGCCAGCTCCGTTTGCTATTGCTCGTCCGAGAAATCTGGATGATAGTGGTACTAAGGATAGCAAGATAGGGTGACTTGCGGGAATGCCTGCGAATTTCAGGGCCCCGTCCCCTGGCCGAGCGCAATAAAGCGGACGAGCGGTTTCGGCGTAACGGCGTATGGCGAACCGTAAGGCGAGATAAAAAAGGAAGGGAGAGGTCGATGCATCGGAATTTTCTTAAAGCGCTCCTCTGCGCATCCGCCGCTGTCGTGCTGGCGGGCGCCGCTTCGGCTGCGGAGGCCGTCAAGATCGGCGTCACGCAGCCTCTCACTGGCGCCTTCGCCGCCGACGGCAATTATGTCGCGCAGGGCGCCAAGCTCGCCGCCGAGGCGATCAACAAGGCGGGCGGAGTGGACGGCAAGCAGATCGAGCTCGTCGTCGAGGACAACAAGTCGAACCCGACCGAGGCGGCCGCCACAGCCGAGCGGCTGATCGTCCAGGACAAGGTGCCGGTCATGCTGGGCGCCTGGGGTTCGTCGCTCACACTCGCCGTGATGCCAAAGCTTCAGGAATATAAAGTGCCGATGGTGGTGGAGACGTCCTCGTCGGGCAAGATCACCACTTCGGGCAACCCTTTCATCTTCCGCATCAGCCCCACTTCGGAGATGGAGGCCAAAGCCTTCGCGCCCGCTGATCAAGACCATGGGCATCAAGAAGGCCGACTTCCTCGCGACCAATGATGATTTCGGCAAGGGCTCCATGACGGAGTTCACCAAGATGCTGAAGGCGAACGGCGTGGCGATCGGCGCTTCCGAGACCATGGGCGAAGACGCGACCGACTTGTCGGCGCAACTCGCCAAGATCAAGGCCTCCGGCGGCGATACGATCTTCGTCACCACCGACGTCAAGCAGCTGACCTTGATCCTCAAGCAGGCCAAGGATCAGCAAGTGACCGCCCGCATCATCACGACAGGCGGCTCCGTCTCGCCTGACCAGCTCATCGAGCAGGCTGGCGACGCCGCCAACGGCTCCTACCATCTGGTCTTCTTCACGCCCTGGTTCCCGGACGCGGTGAAGAACCCAGAGGCCGCCAAGGCGTTCATGGAAGCGTGGAAAGCCGCCAAATACGATGTCGGAGGCTTGACGGAAGGCTTCCGTGGATGGGACGGCGTGAACACGATCGCGGCGGCGATCAAGGACGCCGGCGGCAAGGCGGACTCGGAATCGATCGCCAAGGCGCTGTGGGGCGTCCATGTGAAGGGCGTCAACGGCGACATCGCCTTTATCAAGCAGGGACCCGCGGGCAAGGAAAGCGGCCAGAGCGTGCCCGGCGTCTATCTCGTGAAGATCGACGGCGGCAAGGTCGTGAAACAATAGCGGTTGCCGAACTGTTGAACGCACTCACCGCGAGGCCAGACCAAGCCTCGCGGCGAGTTACTGGCCCCACGCGAACATCGTGGGAGGCCTGCGCGCCGGCCAAGAACGGCCGCCGATCAAGCTGCAGTTCCGAGTGACGCCGGCGTGGACGAATTCTTCCAACATTGCGTGAACGCGCTCATGCTCGGCGGCATTTACGCGCTGCTCGGCATCGGCTTGACGCTGATCTTCGGCATCATGCGGGTGGTGAATTTCACCCATGGCGAGCTCTACAGCTTCGGCGCCTACATGATGTTCGCGTTCGTGATGCTGCTGCATCTCAATTTCTTTCTGTCGTTGGCGCTGGCGATGGCGCTTGGCGTCGCGCTTGGCGCAGTGATCGAGTTTGTGCTGCTGCGCAAGCTGCGCGGCGCCGACATCGACACGACGATGCTCGTCATGATCGGCGCGTGGATCGCGATGCAGAACCTTGAGCAGCTTGCGTGGTCTGGCGTCGCCAAGTCGATCAAGACCCCGTTCCCTTCGGCGCCACTGGTGCTCGGAGGGCTTTCGGTCGCCTGGAGCCGGCTGTTCGTGTTCGTCGTCGCCCTCGCGCTGATCGCGGCCACTTATGCGCTGGTCGACCGCACCCGTCTTGGCCGCGCGATGCGCGCGACCTTCCAGGACAGCGACGCCGCCAGGCTCATGGGCGTCGACATCGACAGGGTCTACCTGTCGACTTTCGCGCTCGGCTCCGGACTCGCGGCCGCCGCCGGGGCGCTGCTCGGTCCGATCTTCGTCGTGACGCCGGGAATGGGTGATCTCGCGGCGCTGAAAGCCTTTGCCGTCGTCATTCTCGGCGGACTGGGGAGCATCGCCGGCGCCACCATTGGCGGTTTTCTCCTCGCCTTCATCGAGGAGATGGGCGCCGGTTACGTGTCATCGGGCTATCGCGACGCCATGGGCTTCCTGCTCATCATCCTCGTTCTGATCGTGCGCCCGACCGGATTGTTCAGCCGCAAGGAACGGATCGGATGAAGCGCCTCGCGACGGCGGCGTTTCTCGCCTTCCTGTTCTCGATCCCGCTGTGGGTCGGCAACCTCTACGTCTTGCACGTGCTGATCATTACCGGCATCTTCACGATCGCGGCGATGAGCCTCAACCTGCTGCTTGGCTACACTGGCCAGCTCAGCCTCGGTCACGTCGCTTTCTTTGGCATCGGCGCCTACGTGTCATCGCTGGTGTCGCTCGGCTTTGCCGTCCACCTTGCGCCCGACTGGCTGGTGACGCTGGATCCGCAACCCGTCTGGCTCGCGATGCTCTGGGCGATCGCGATCTCCGGCTTCTGCGGCTGGGCGATCGGCCGCATCTCCTTCAAGGTGCGCGGCGCCTATTTCGTGATCGTCACCATCAGCTTCGCGGAAGTCGTGCGGCTCGTCGCGCTGAACTGGGACGAGCTGACCCAGGGTCCGATGGCGCTCAACAACATCCCGCCGCTGACCTTCTCGATTCCGGGCCTGTTCGAGTTTGCCTTCATCGGCAAGGTCCCAAACTACTATCTCGTCCTCGTGACCGCGATCATCGCCTATATCGTCATTGCGCGGCTTGTCCATTCCCGCGCCGGACGCGCAATGATTGCGTTGCGAGAGAATGAGCCGCTCGCCACCTCAGTCGGAATCGAGGTGACCCGCTATCTCGTTCTGTCGGCCGTGGTGTCGGCGGCGATCGCCGGAATGGCGGGTGCGCTCTATGCGCAATACGTCCAGATCGTCGATCCGAACATATTCCTGTTCATCTATACCGTGACGATGGTGATCATGGTTGTCGTGGGCGGCAAGGGCACGCTCGCGGGGCCGATTGTCGGCGGCCTGATTTTCGGCCTCCTGCCCGAAGCCCTGCGTTCGTTGAAGGTCGGGCCCGAACTGCAATGGGTCGCTTACGGCGTCCTCATGATCGTGATCGTTTCGATCCTGCCGAGCGGCATCGTGCCGGCTATCACCCGCTGGTGGAACGACCGCAACCGGCCGGAGGTCAAGGCGTTAGACGCCGGCGCGGGACGAGCCGCGCCATGACCGCCATTCCGACGACGATCCTTTCGGTCGATCGATTGTCCATTCGTTTTGGCGGCGTGACCGCCGTCGAGAGCATGACATTCGACGTTCGCGAAGGCGAGGTGCTCTCGCTGATCGGTCCGAATGGCGCGGGCAAGACTTCGGCCTTCAACGCCATCACCGGCTATCTGCCGATCTCCGCCGGAAACATCGTCTATCGCGGCGCTCGCCTCAATGGCCTCAAACCAAGTCGTATCGCCGCGCTCGGCGTTGTGCGCACGTTTCAAAAGACCAGCGTGTTCGCCGGACGCACCGTGCTCGACAACATTCTCATCGGCCTCCATTTGCAATCGCGGGAGCATCCCCTCGCAATCATCCTCGGACTGCCCTCGATCGCGCGGGAGGAAAGGCGTCTCATTGAGAAGGCGCGCGAGATACTGGACTTCGTTGGAATTGAATCGCGCAAGGATGAGCGTGCTTCCTCCCTCGCCTACGGCGAGCTACGGCTGCTCGAAGTCGCGGTCGCGCTAGCCGCGAGGCCGACGCTGCTTCTCCTGGACGAACCGGTCGCCGGCATGAACTCGACCGAGACCGCGAGCTTCATGCAGACGCTTGCGCGCATCCGCGCCAACGGCGTCACGGTCCTTCTTGTCGAGCACGACATGAAAATGGTGATGCGCATTTCGGATCGCGTGCTGTGTCTCAATCAGGGCCGCATCATCGCCAATGGCCCTCCGGAGGAGATACAGCGCCATCCGGAGGTCATCCGGGCCTATCTTGGCGAAAGGCGCGCCCGTGCTACGGGTTGAGGGCCTCACCTGCCGTTATGGCAAGATCACGGCGGTCAGCGAGCTCTCGCTGGAAGTTCGTCGAGGCGAGCTCGTCACGCTGATCGGGGCCAACGGCGCCGGCAAGACGACGACGCTGAAGGCGATCTCCGGGCTTGTCGCGCCCGCCGCCGGCCGGCTTGTCTTCGAGGGCGAGGATATCACCGGCGCCTCCGCGCGCCGCATCCTGCAGCTCGGCATCGCCCATTGTCCGGAAGGACGACGCGTCTTTCCGTACATGACGGTGATCGAGAATTTGCAGATGGGATGCCACCTGCGCCGCGATTCGCGCGAGGTCGAGGCTGACATGGCCAGGTTCTTCGAGCGCTTTCCGATCCTCTACGATCGCCGCACGCAGATGGCCGGCACCCTGTCTGGCGGCGAGCAGCAGATGCTGGCGATTGCGCGCGCGCTCATGTCGCGCCCGAAGCTCGTTATGTTCGACGAGCCTTCGCTGGGTCTGGCGCCGAACATCGTCGATCGCGTCTTCGAGGTGATCAAGGACATCCAGGCGGGCGGCGCCACCGTCATCATGGTCGAGCAGAACGCCTTCGCCGCCCTTGAACTGTCGGACAGATCCTATGTGATCGAGCAGGGGCGCATAACCTTGACCGGGAGCGGCAGCGAACTGCTCGAAAACCCGCAGGTGCAGGCGGCTTATCTCGGCGCCTGATCCAACCCTCTTCGGCCGCCTCCGCCCCCGATTTGGGCCAGGAACGAACCCGAAAAAGAGGCCGCGCGCCAAGATGCGCAACAAGGCCTGGGCCCGCCGGATCGGCAGCTGTGTCGTAAGCCTTTGTCACCATTATGGTGCGGACGGCGGGGGTCGAACCCGCACAGCCTCGCGGCCGAGGGATTTTAAGTCCCTTGCGTCTACCAGTTTCGCCACGTCCGCATGGATAGCGCGCTTGTTTCACATTTCGCGCCGAAAATGAACCTCAGCCAGCGCCGTCCTTGGCGATCGGCGGCTGGAAGGCGAGCCCCATGTCCCAGGGGAAATAGATCCAGGTGTCCTGCGACACTTCGGTGACGAAGGTGTCGACCAGCGGACGGCCCAGGGGCTTCGCGTAGACGGTGGCGAAATGCGCTTTGGGCAGCATCTCGCGCACCAGCTTGGCGGTCGCGCCGGTGTCGACGAGGTCGTCGACGATCAGGATCTTCGCCCCGTCGTTCAGATTGGCGACCTCTGGAGCGATCGTCTTGAGGACCTGGAGCCCGCCTTGGGTCTTATAGTCGTGATAGGAGGCGATGCTCACGGTCTCGATGACCCGGACCTCGAGTTCGCGCGCGACGATCGCAGCCGGGACAAGACCTCCGCGCGTGATCGCGACGATGGCGCTGAACGGCCCCGCGGAGGCCAGCCGCCAGGCCAGCGCCCGCGCATCCCGGTGGAACTGGTCCCACGAAACCGGAAAAGCCTTGTCGCGGGGGGAGTTCAAAGGCGGCTCCTTGATGCAAAAGAGGCGCCTTTCCTAACAAGGGCGATGATTGCAGGCGAGCGGCCGCCGCGCCGGATTAACACCTTTTGCAACGCCGCCGGACCGATCCTCGCCGCTCAACGCGCCGCCCCATCTCCGGACAGCTCGGCGACCATCGCCTCGACGGCGCGCCGCGCGCCGGCCAGCGCCTCTTCGTCCTTTCCGCGCACCACGATCTGGTTATTGAAGCGCCCGTCCCTGAACGACGGATAGGAGCCGATCGACACATCCGGGTGGGCGACGGCGATCGCGCCCAGAGCGTCGCCATACAAGCCCTCCGGGAGGCTTCCCGCGGCAATCGTCTCGACCAGCATCAACGACCCTGTGTTCATCGTCTTGGCGGCGAAATCGAGCATGGCCTGCATGACGGCGGGCACCCCGGCCAGCACGAACACGTTCCCCACCCGAAATCCGGGCGCCTTGGAGATCGGGTTTTCGATCAAATCCGCCCCGGCCGGGATGCGCGCCATGCGCCGCCGCGCCGGCGTCAGGTCGGCCGCCTGATACCGCTCCATCATCATCGCGATCGCCCGCGGGTCTTCGTCGATCGTCACGCCAAAGGCGCGTGCGACCGCGTCGGCGGTGATGTCGTCGTGGGTCGGACCGATGCCGCCCGTCGTGATCACATAATCGTAACGGGTCCTGAGCGCGTTGAGGCCCGCGACGATCTCGTCCTCGACGTCGGGCACGACCCGCGCCTCGCGGACGTCGACGCCGATCTTCGACAGATATTCCGCGATATAGCCGAGGTTGCGGTCCTTGGTGCGTCCGGACAGGATCTCGTCGCCGATCACCAGGACGGCGGCGGTCACAGTCTTCGGTTGGCTCATGGACAAATGCCCTTCCCCGCATGCGCAAAAGCAGCCTCGAGCGGGGCTGGTGAGGCGCAACGCTAGCATGAACGCCGCCAAAGTCCGCCGGCGAAGCCCCTCGAATTTCCCCTGGCCCCACATCGGCGCCTTGTCTTCGGCGCGAAGCAGGGCATATGTGTAGGTCCTTCGGAACATGGGCCCAAGGGAAAGCTTAGGTGGCGACGTCAACGACATTCGTGCTCGCAAACGAGAAAGTTGGCCGCCGCAGCGGTCAGATCCGGCTGCATGGACCGGAAGACTTCGCCGCGATGCGCAAGGCTGGCGCGCTGACCGCGGAGGCGCTCGACCTGATAGGGCCGCTCGTCAAACCAGGCGTCACGACCGCGAGCCTCGACCGGTTCATATTTGAGTTTGCCCGCGACCACGACGCCTATCCGGCGCCCTTGAACTACCGCGGCTATCGCAAATCGGGCTGCATCTCGATCAATCATGTCGTGTGCCACGGCATACCCGACGAGAAGCCGCTGCGCGACGGCGACATCCTCAATATCGACGTGACCCTGATCGTCGACGGCTGGCATGGCGACGCGAGCCGCATGTTCGTCGCGGGCGAAGCCCCAAGGCGGGCGCAACGCCTGATCGACGTCACTTACGAAGCGATGATGCGCGGCATCGAAGCGATCAAGCCGGGCGCGACGACGGGCGACATTGGTTACGCCATTCAGACCTACGCCGAGGCCGAGCGCTGTTCGGTCGTTCGCGATTTCTGCGGCCACGGACTGGGAAGGTTGTTTCACGACGAGCCGAACATTCTGCATGTCGGCCGAAAAGGCGAAGGCGTTCCGCTTCGCCCCGGCATGTTCTTCACCGTCGAGCCCATGATCAATCTCGGCGGCTACGGCGTAAAGATCCTCTCCGACGGCTGGACCGCGGTGACGCGCGATCGGTCGCTGTCGGCCCAATTCGAACACACGGTTGGCGTGACCGAGACCGGGTACGAGATTTTCACGCTCTCGCCGACCGGAGCGGACCGCGCGCCAATCCGATGACCTCGGAAGCGGACGCCAAAGCTTTCAAAGGGCGCCGCGAGCGGCGAGGCAATCAGCTGCATGAGGCCAGCGCGCCAACGCTGGCGACCGGCCTGACGAAGCCGCCTGCAGATCTGATTGCTCCGGAAGGCGTGAGCGAAACGCCTCATTATCACGGGCACCGCGAGCGGCTGCGGTCCCGCTTGAAAGAGGCCGGCTCCGCCGCCCTTGCTGACTACGAGCTTCTCGAGCTCATCCTTTTTCGTGCGATTCCACGCCGCGACGTGAAGCCGATCGCCAAAAACCTGATTGCTCGCTTCGGCTCCTTCGCGGAGGTCATCGCGGCTGATCCGGGGAGACTCGCGGAAATCGAGGGCATGAGCACGGGCGCCATCTCAGAGTTCAAGATCGTCGAGGCCGCCGCACAGCGATTCGCCAAGGGCGAAGTCAAGAAGCGGCTTCCGATGGGTTCGTGGACCGCGGTGATCGACTATTGCCGCACGTTGATGGCGTTCGAAGGCCGGGAAAGCTTTCGGATCCTGTTCCTGGACAAGAAGAACGGGCTGATCGCCGACGAGGTCCAGGGATCGGGCACCGTCGACCACACGCCAGTCTACCCGCGCGAGGTCATGCGCCGAGCCCTGGAACTGTCGGCGACCGCGATCGTGCTCGTTCACAATCACCCATCGGGCGATCCGACGCCGTCGACGCAGGACATCAAGATGACGTTGGACATCATCGCGATGGCCAAGTCGCTGGGCGTCTCCGTCCATGATCACATCATCGTCGGGCGCGACGGACATGCCTCGCTCAAGGGCATGCGGTTGATTTGAGTTAAAAGCGAATACCATCGTTTAATCAACGTATTGGTCGATAGTTTCCTTCGGTTTTAACTGTTATCGCAACACAGTCGCAACAAAAGGGCATTCCCAGCCCGCGAGATCGAAGGATCTTCAGAATTGGGCGTCGCCAGTGTTGATCTTCGCCGTTTGCTTTGGGCGCGAACGCGGCTCGCGGACGCGGCGATTGAAGGCCAGGGCCTTCACATTCCGCACCTCGACCGGGCGCCCGACAGCCGATCCGGGCAGCGCCGGCTACGGCGTGTTCACCGCAATACCTGACGGTTGGGGAGATTTGTTGTGCGCGACTCCGGCGCGAGTCTTTTGCCTCAGAAAGGCGTCTCGGTTCGTCCAGCAGTTCGAACCTCTCCTACGTTTTCACCGCCAGTTCAAGTCGCCTCCAAGGTTGGAGAGTTTCTCGCTGTACCCAAAGGGCATCATCACCGATGTCGCCTAAGCGCCTGGAGGCGTTTGAATCCAAAACGCCTCCAGGCAAGATCGTTGCAGTTTCAGCGCGACGATTCACCACGCCTGCATCTTCACCAGCGTGTTGTCATCGTAGCCCGCTCCCAGCAGCCAGAATCTGACCGAGTCGCCCGCTTGGGCTTTGCCAACTACGCCCGGATCGGCCAGATGAAAGCCGGTGGTTCTCGCTGGCAGCAGGCCGGCGATTTCCTCATGCGTGATGAGAACAAGCCTGGGATAAACCGCGCGAACGATACCTCGCCCCTCCCATAATTGTTCGCCGACGCGGCCCCCGGCAAAACAGGCTTCCCGTTCGCGCGTGAGCTGTTCGATCTGCGCTTGCGCCGTCCTCATCTCGGCGCTGGTTTCGGCGAGGCGGCGACCCCACACGCCGTAACCCATCCCGAAGCCGACGGCGAGCGTCAAATTCATAAGGACGACAACTCGCCACATTCGCATCGCCAAGATCCTCCGATCTCATCAATGGATGTGATCATCGGGCGGCGGCGGTGGAGCCTTCTCATCGTTGAGCTTCTCCACTTCCGCTTGAATCACCTCCGTCTCCGGCATGCCGCCCGTTTGATCGGTCCGCCAGATCGCACGGATATAGCCCTGCCGATCGATTAGCATCTCCGCGTGGGAGGAGCCGCGCGCAAACATCCGGAAGGTCGCGGTGATGTCTTCGTTTCCCTCGGTTACGACCGGAAAGAGCACTGGCGGCGTCTGTCCGAGTTTTGCAATCGCGTCGGGCGAACTCTCAGGCTGAACAGCGACGACCTCGACACCCAGGACGGAAAGCGCGCCATAGCGCTTCGCAAGTTCGCTCATTCGCGCGCGCGAAACGGGCAGCGAATAAAGCACGAGCAGAACCATCCGCTTGCCTCTCAGGTCGCGCAACGTGGTCGGCGCCAGAGGCCCGACTGATATGGTGGCGTCGGGCGACGGAAGCCAGGCGTTGCCGGGCTCGACTTGTCCGCTGACCCGAGAGGTAATGGCGGAGCAGAAACCCGCGTTAGCGAGCGCGCGCAAGTAAGTGATCACGCGCCACCGTTGCGCGTCTTCCAACTGGCTGCCGAACGCCGGCATCCCCCGCTCCGGAACTCCATGCGTGATGAGCCAGAACAAGTCTCCCGAGGATAGCCACGCCGCCTCGGTGACAAGCAAATCGACGGCGGTTCCCCCTTGCGCCGCGCGGTCGAACTTCGGCGTGCCGTGACAGGACGCGCAATGCGCCTGGTAGAGTGCGCTGCCATCGGCGATCGAGTCCGCCGCGTACGGAACGGGCGAATGCATGAACGTTGTCGGATAGGCCTCCACGATCGATGGCTGAAGGCCGATCATGAGCCCGACCGCAACGAGGGTGAAAAGCGTCCCAAACGCAAAGGCAAGTTGACGGCGCACCAGGAACAGGACGACCCCGATTGTCAGACCGGCAACTGTCAGCCCATACACAATCGGCATCTGAACGAGGCGTCGCAGAACCTGAACTTCGGACCAGGCGTCCAACGAGAGTTGAACACCCCATGGCCAAACGGGATCGTTGTGAAGCGCGGGCGTCGCCATGGTCATCGCCGTAGAAAGGCCGAGCACGAGGATCGCGAGACCTGCCCCGATCGCAATGAATAGCGTCATGCGCCGCGCGGTCGCTAATGGCTTGGCGCCGGCCCGGCTCGAGAACGCGGGCAGCATCGCAAGTGTTTCAGCGGCCACGAGAAGAGCCAACGCGAGGACGCCGAGCTTGGCGAGCAGGAGCAAGCCGTAGTTCGTTCCGATCAACCCGACCACGCCTCCGACAAGCAGCCAAGCGCTCGCGACGCCAGAGACCGTCAGAACCACCACCATGAAAAGCGAGACACGGGAAAAGCGCAGCAGCGCGCGCACCGCGTAGGGATCCGGGGCCGTTGTTTTCTGGCCAACATCGCAAAGAAGCAGTGCGAGCGGCGGGAGCCCGCCGACCCAAACGCCCGCGCCCAGCAGATGCGCCATCGCGACGCCCTGGGCCCACGAGCTTTCCGACAGCGCCGTGAGGTGGCTCGAGCTCCCGATCAACGCCAATGCGAACGCCGCTAGCAAAAAGGCTTGGCCCCGTGCGGCGATCCGGTTTGCGCCTGAGTGATCCTCGCGGCTTAGAGCGAGAAAAACCGCCAGCACGAGCAGGAGCCCCTGGCGCGCCATCCAGACGAGTCCAAGACGCGTATCGAGCGTGGCGCGCAAGATCGCGTGCGACTCGAGCGCAGCGGCCGGGCGGCCCTCGAACTGCGCAGTCTGAATCGACATGACGACGATGCCGGAAAGCAGTGCGCCAGCAACGACGAACACATGCCCACCGGAGAACACGCTGCTCCCATTGACGCGTAAACGCAGTTGGAGGCTGTCCGGCAAGCAACAGAAGGCACAGAAGCGCCCGTGAGGAGCACGCAGAGCGTCAGATGAAGCCATTGGGCCGCGAGTAACAGCGCCGTCATTCGACTTGAAAGCTGAAATGTCCTTCGGACATGTGAGGGTCGAGCGAGAGCACTCGCCAGTTTACTATGTATGCGCCGGGGTCTAGCGGCTTCAACGACGCGCGCAGAAGAAACGGATCGACAGGGTCGACATGGGCGTCCTGACGATCGACCTCCGCGCCGTGCGCGTCGACGACACGGACATTGCTGTAGGCCGGCTCCAGCCGTTCGGTGAAGGTAAGCTTCACCTCGCTCGGCGGAGTTCTTGAGCTTGCTGTCCGGCGCGGGCTGCGCCTGCCGAAGCTCACTATGAGCGAGCGCGACGCTGGCCCAGATCTGCCATGCGACCGACGCGAGGACGAGTCCTCGCGTCGACGGCGACAATCGCATCGCCTTGCTTCGCCGTGGCTCAGCCGACGCCGGCTCTGGACTTGTAATAGGCAATGACCTCGCTCGTGGGCAGCCAGAAGAGATCGTAGAGACCGCCTCTTCCGCCCGAGCTGCCGGAGATGATGTCAGGCCCGCGATCGTAGCCTGCCGCCCAAATCATTCTGTCGCCGCCGGCTTGGAAATGCGGACAGGCGCCGTCGATGGCCCAATCGTTGAATGGCGCCTCGACGATCGGCCCCTTCCACTGTTGGCTCTTCGGGTCATAGTGCACGAGAAGAAGGGTGTGAAACTTGCCGAAATCGTGGACGGAGACGACGCCGAGCGTGAAGTCGTTCTTGGTTACGACATTGAAGCGGCACTTGTTCGCGATTGAATCGAGGAGGCGGTCCGCGTAACGTTCGGCCGGCTGCCAAGCGCCGTTCACTTGCCGCGTTGTGTAGATGTCGGCCGAGGGAGAACCCCCGGGCGATCGAGGCCGAACGCCAACGAAGGTGAAGACACTGGGTTGGCCGGGCAGTTCGAGCGGCAGGAAACAGTGGCTGACAAGCCCGCTTAGGTTGATGTCGCCTCCACGTACGGGTTGGGCCTGGGTCCAATCGCCGTTCGCTTGCTTTTCGGCGAACCAGATTCCGTTCGGCCCCACGCCTTCGGCCTTGCGTCCGCTCATGAAATAGAGCGTCTTGCCGTCGTCGGCGATCCACGGCTCCTGATCGAGGCTGTCGCTGTTGACCGTGTCAGGCAAACGTTCGGGCTGCGACCAATCCTCAGCCGTTCCAGGCCACTCCCCGCCCTGCTTGATCCGGTGGACAACGAAGATATCCGAAGGGCCGTTGACGCGCTTATCGCCGATATTGCCGAAGCGCGCGAAGTAGATCGTATTCCCGTCCGCGGAGAGGGTCGGCTCGTAGGCGCCCAAATTGTCGTTCGGAAATGGCAATTTCCTTGGAATGAGGGTCGCGGCGTCAGCGTACGCACTCGTCGTGCGGATCGCGGGAAAGGTCGCAGCTCCTGTGGCCGCCGCCACCGCAACCGAGCCAAGGAAGCTTCTTCGCGACAGGGTGTTCATAACGATCTCCATTAAATATATAGAGAAGATCGACGTTAGTCTGATCGTTGCTTCTTTTCAAGCGCCAGCGCCCATTCTGGATTTTACGCTTCGGATCGTAATTTGGACTTATCCTGCAACTGGGGTGATCAACGTCATAGTCGCTGGCATGGTGCGCAGCGTGAAGGGAATTGGCTGCGCTTTCACAGCGATACGCAATCCAATCGGCTCATCGACCGAATGAGTTTGCGACCGACGATAGGATAGAATTGGTGCTCATAAAGAAGGGCAAAGGGGGAGGCTATGCGCTCTCCCGCGCGGCACACGAGAACGCGGGGGCGCGATCGTGCGCGCCATCGATGGTCCTCTCGCCCCGATACCTTGTGCTTCGGTCACCGCATTTCGTGCTTGCGACGACTGCGGCGATTTCAAATCGTGCTCTGTCCGGTTGATCATGGCCGAAGCACGCAACGCCATGGCGGCTGTGCTTGATTAGTGCACGCTCGCTGAATGCGTGCGCGCTTTTCCGCCGGAGATCGAATACCGACGTACCACATATAGACAGGATTGTGCTTGCCGGGTCGGTGCGTTCGCCTTTCCTCCAGGCCGACTGCCCTCGAAGTGGATGGCCAATAAGCATGAGGTAAAGCTACTGCTTTGCTGTCGCAACCGTTATCGATTTCGGTCCGTACCGTTTGGAGAAATCATTGCGAATGTGCTGTCGTGCCTGCTCGTGAGCCGCCGGGCAAGAGAGGCGGCCTGAAGGCGAATGTCAGGGACGGCGATCGATTCCCAGAAGGCGGCCTGGCTCATCGGTCCAACGGCAAAGATTTGCTCCGAAGCGCGCCCGCTCGCGCCTTTGCTGGCGCGGATCGTCGCCGAGATCGCCCACGCGCTGGCCGGTGTCGACATCCACCCCGGCGCCGAGATTGGAGAGGCCTTCTTCATCGGCCACGGCACCGGCGTCGTGATCGGCGAAACCGCGGTGATCGGCCGCAACGTGCGCCTCTATCAGGCGGTCACGCTGGGGGCGAAGCGCTTCGAGATTGGGGAAAATGACGAATTGCGCAAAAGCTATCCGCGCCATCCGATCGTCGAAGACGACGTGGTCATCTATGCTGGCGCGACGATCTTGGGCCGCGTCACGATCGGACGCGGCTCGTCGATCGGCGGGAATGTCTGGTTGACGGAAAGCGTGCCCCCAGGAAGCCGCATCACGCAAGCCAAGACGCAGGCGAGTGAGGGCGGGCACTCAATCTGAAACTGTCCGCCTTTGAATGGCGTCGGGCATATATCACTTATCTAGTTAGATAATTATCAAAATAATCCGATCAGATGTCGGCGCCTTGCGAGCGGAACTAAACGGGGTCGTAGCGCACTGAAAACATTAAGGCGCGGAACTAAAAAGGCGGCTAAGCACGCTTTCCCCACAGTGTCAGTCCGTCGCTGCGAGGAGCCGCCCAAGAATTTCCGCTTCCACCCGGGCGAACTCCGCCGAGCCACGCTGGCGCGGCCGCGCCAGATCGACGGGAATATCGGCTGTGATCGCGCCGTGGTCGATCACCACGTCCGCTCTCCCAGTGCGACGGCTTCTGTGACGTCATGAGTGACCAGAATTGCTGTGAAGCCATTCGACAGCCAAACCCGCTCGACGAGGCGCTGCATCTCAGTGCGTGTCAGCGCATCGAGTGCGCCGAGCGGCTCGTCGAGCGCCAAAATGCGTGGACGGCTTACAAGGGCACGCGCCAGCGCGACGCGTTGCTTCTGGCCGCCCGACAGAGTTGAAGGCCATTCGGCGGCCCGGTCAGCCAGCCCGACCGTGGCGAGAGCGTCTCGCGACCGATGCAAAGCCTGTGCATGGTCTGCAGTTGGGCCGAGGCCGATCGCGACATTTGCGTCGACCCGCGCCCAGGGCAGAAGACGGGGCTCCTGAAACATGATGCGCGCCAAGCGAGCCCGTCCTTCCGATACGCCTTCAATCGCGATCTTTCCCGCTGTTGGTTCATCGAGGCCGGCGATGATTTGCAAGAGCGTGCTCTTGCCGCAGCCGCTTCGGCCGACAATGGTCAGGAACT
>CAVXKU010000036.1:0-49750 GCA_963762335.1 uncultured Alphaproteobacteria bacterium
GAACTTGACGGCGAGGTGGTCGAGCGGGTCGACCCGCATATCGGCCTCCTGCATCGCGGCACCGAAAAGCTCATGGAGGCGCGCACGTACCTGCAGAACGTGCCTTATCTGGATCGGCTCGACTACGTCGCGCCGATGAATCAGGAGCACGCGTATGCGCTCGCGGTCGAGCGGCTTCTCGGCATTTCGGTTCCTCGGCGTGCCCAGCTCATCCGTGTGCTTTATTGCGAGATCGGCCGCCTGCTTTCGCATCTTTTGCAGATCACCACCCAGGCGATGGACGTCGGCGCGCTGACGCCGATTCTTTGGGGTTTCGAGGAGCGCGAGAAGCTGATGGTCTTCTACGAGCGCGCCAGCGGCTCGCGCATGCACGCGGCCTACTTCCGCCCCGGGGGCGTCCACCAGGATCTGCCGCGCAAACTCGTCGACGACATTGAGGCCTTCTGTGATCCCTTCCTCAAAGTCTGCGACGATATTGAGATTCTGCTTACGGTCAACCGCATCTTCCAGCAGCGCAATGTCGACATCGGCGTGGTCAAACTGGCGGACGCCTGGGCTTGGGGCTTCTCGGGGGTCATGGTGCGCGGCTCCGGCGCGCCATGGGACCTGCGCAAGGCGCAGCCCTACGAATGCTACGAGGAAATGGACTTCGACATTCCCGTCGGCAAGAACGGCGACTGCTACGACCGCTATGTCATCCGTATGGAAGAGATGCGTCAGTCGACCAAGATCATGCGGCAGTGCTGCGAAAAGCTGAACTCGGCTGGCGGCGAAGGGCCGGTAAAGACCGACGACGGCAAAGTCGCGCCGCCCCGGCGCGCCGAGATGAAGCGGTCGATGGAGGCGCTCATCCATCATTTCAAACTCTACACCGAGGGCTATAAGGTGCCGGCCGGCGAGGTTTACGCCGCGGTCGAAGCGCCCAAAGGCGAGTTCGGCGTCTATCTCGTGTCCGACGGCTCCAACAAGCCCTACCGTGTCAAACTTCGCGCGCCTAGCTTCGCGCATCTCCAGGCGATGGATTTTCTATGCCGCAAGCACATGCTCGCCGACGTCAGTGCGATCCTAGGCTCGATCGACGTCGTGTTCGGGGAGGTCGATCGGTGATCGACGACGCCGGCCGCGTTTCAACATGATTTCGCATTCGAGGAACTCTTGACCGATGTCCGTTCGCCGTCTCGCTGACGAGCAGCCGACAAGCTTCGAGTTCACGCCGGAAAACAAGGCGTGGGCGGAGCGGGAGGCAGCCAAATATCCTCCCGGTCGGCAGGCGTCAGCCGTGCTGGCTCTGTTGTGGCGCGCCCAGAAGCAAAACGACTATTGGCTGCCCCGCGCGGCCATCGAAAAAGTTGCGGCGATGCTCGACATGCCAAACATTCGGGTGCTCGAGGTCGCGACCTTCTACACGATGTTCAACTTGGCGCCCGTCGGGCGGCACTACGTGCAGGTGTGTGGGACAACGCCATGCATGTTGTCTGGCTCGGACGACATCAAGTCCGTTTGCCGCAGTCGCATCGGCGAACAAGGACACGTGACGCCGGATGGCCAGTTCTCGTGGATCGAGGTTGAATGCCTTGGCGCCTGTTGCAACGCACCGATGGTCCAGATCAACGACGATTATTACGAGGACCTGACGTCGGAAAGTTTCGCTAAGCTTCTTGAGGACCTCGCCACGGGGCGGCCAGTCAAGACAGGCTCACAGATTGGGCGCGAGTTTTCTGAGCCGGTTGGGGGTTTGACTGCGCTGGCGACGCTCTACGGCGCAGATGGGCGTGGCTCGCCGGAAGGGTCTTTGCCTGCAAACGATCAGCCACCGGCAACCCTCGATGAGACGACTGCGGAGGTTCACGCCGAGGCGGAGGCCGCCCACATCAATGCGACGTTGGCGACCCTGCCGGGTGACGCCACGGCTCAGCAAAAGGCTGACGCGGTTGGCGCTCGTCCCCTCGCCATCGAAGCCCCGCGTGGGGACGCTCCTGACGATCTGCAGCGGATCAAGGGTGTGGGTCCGATCAATGAGAAACGTCTCCACGAGCTAGGAATCTTTCACTTCGATCAGATCGCCGCGTGGGTAAGAAGTGAGATTCGCTGGGTCGGCACCTATCTTTCGTTTCCGGGTCGCATTGATCGTGAGCAATGGGTGGCCCAGGCGGCAAAACTTGCCGCCGGCGGCAGCGGACCGAAGGACGAAGAAACACATACACACCTTCCGACCGGGAAGACCGGAAACTGATCGATGCTGGACGACAAGGATCGCATCTTCACCAATCTTTACGGGCTCGGGGACCGCGGCCTCAAGGGCGCGCGAATTCGCGGCAATTGGGACGGGACCAAGGCGATCATCGATAAGGGCCGCGACTGGATCATCGCCGAAATGAAGGCTTCGGGCCTGCGAGGCCGCGGGGAGCGGGGTTTCCGACCGGTCTCAAATGGTCGTTTATGCCCAAGACCGTCGATCCCAAGCGTCCACACTATCTCGTCATCAACGCCGACGAATCGGAGCCCGGGACCTGCAAGGATCGCGAGATCATGCGCAACGATCCGCATACGCTGGTCGAGGGCGCGTTAATCGCCTCTTTCGCCATGGGGGCGCACGCTTCCTACATCTACGTCCGCGGCGAATATCATCCAGGAGCGCGAACGTCTCCAGGCTGCGGTTGAGGAGGCCTATGAGGCCCGGCTCATCGGCAAGGACAATATTCACGGGCTGGCCCTTCGATCTCTACGTCCATCATGGCGCCGGCGCCTATATCTGTGGCGAAGAGACCGCGATGCTCGAATTGCTTGAGGGCAAGAAGGGCATGCCGCGCATGAAGCCGCCCTTTCCGGCGGGCATGGGACTCTACGGCAGTCCGACGACGGTCAACAACGTCGAGTCAATCGCCGTTGCGCCGACCATCCTGAGACGCGGCGCGTCGTGGTTCACGAGTTTCGGCGCTCCCAACAATTTCGGCACGAAGGTTTTTTGCGTCTCCGGCCACGTCAACAAGCCGTGCAATGTCGAGGAGGCGATGTCGATCCCGTTCCGCGAGCTGATTGAAAGGCATTGTGGCGGCGTTCGCGGCGGCTGGGACAATCTGCTTGCAGTCATTCCCGGCGGCGCCTCGGTGCGACTTTTGCCTGCAAATTTGATCCTTGATTGCCCGATGGACTTCGACTCGCTCGCCAAACTCAAGTCTGGCTTGGGCACGGCCGCGGTCATCGTGATGGACAAGTCGACCGACATCATTCGAGCGATCGCGCGCTTGTCGTATTTCTACAAGCATGAAAGCTGCGGCCAGTGTACGCCTTGCCGCGAGGGCGCTGGATGGATGTGGCGGGTCATGGAGCGCATGGTTCAGGGCCGGGCGCAAAAACGCGAGATTGACATGCTGCTTGACGTCACCAAGCAGGTCGAGGGTCACACAATTTGCGCTCTTGGCGACGCGGCCGCGTGGCCGATTCAGGGGCTCATCGCCCATTTCCGTCCCGAGATCGAGCGGCGCATCGACCAGTATGCGGCTAATCCGCACAGCGAGCCACTGCTCGCCGCGGCGGAGTAGCGCATGACCACGCACATCGCTCAGCTGAACATCGGCCGGTTCCGCTACCCGACGCAAGATCCGCGCATGGCGGGGTTCATGACGAACCTCGATCGTATCAACGCCCTCGCGGAGCGCAGCGAGGGGTTCGTTTGGCGCCTCAAGGACGAGAGCAACAATGCGACCGCCATTCGCCCAGGCGCCGACCCGACTATGGCGGTCAATCTGTCGGTGTGGGAGGGTGTTGAAGCGCTGGAGCGCTTCGTCTGGGCGACAGTTCACAAGAAGATCTACAACCGCAAGGGCGACTGGTTCGAAAAGCTTGGGAAGCCGCATTTTGTCATGTGGCCGATTGCGATCGGGCATATCCCGGACCTAGAAGAGGCGATGGCGCGGCTCGAACATCTAGCGCGGCACGGCGACAGCGACTTCGCCTTCGGTTGGAATCATCTAGCGCACATCAAGCTGTGGATGAGCCAAAAATGCGGCTGAGTGTCAGCCCCGCGTCGATGAAGGTCGAGAGTGAAAAGCATCTCGCTGACGGATCGTTCGTTGGCGCGCGCCTGGGTAGCCGTGCATGAGCAAGATTGTCATCGACGGCAAGGAACTCGACGTCCCGGCTGAATATACCCTCCTCCAGGCCTGCGAGGCTGCGGGAGCGGAAATCCCGCGCTTTTGCTTCCACGAGCGGTTGTCGATTGCTGGCAACTGCCGGATGTGCCTTGTCGAAGTGAAAGGTGGACCGCCCAAGCCGACGGCCTCTTGCGCCATGGCGGTCAAGGATCTGCGCCCGGGCCCGAACGGCGAGCCGCCCGTCGTCATGACCAACTCGCCTATGGCCCGCAAGGCCCGCAAAGGCGTGATGGAGTTCCTGCTCATCAATCATCCGCTTGACTGCCCGATCTGCGACCAGGGCGGCGAATGCGATCTGCAGGATCAGGCGATGGCTTACGGGGCCGATTCGTCTCGCTTCTCGGAGAACAAGCGCGCCGTCGAGGACAAATATATCGGGGCGCTGGTCAAGACCTCGATGAACCGATGCATCCAATGCACGCGCTGTGTGCGCTTCGTGACTGAAGTCGCGGGCGTTCCGGAACTTGGGGCAATCGGCCGCGGCGAGGACATGGAGATCACCTCGTATCTTGAGCAAGCGCTGAGTTCCGAGCTGCAGGGGAACGTCGTCGATCTCTGTCCGGTCGGCGCTTTGACCTCGAAGCCGACCGCGTTTCACGCCCGTCCGTGGGAATACGCCAAGACCGAATTGATCGACGTGATGGACGCGCTTGGCTCGGCAATCCGGGTCGATTCGCGCGGCCGAGAGGTTGTGCGCATTTTGCCTCGCGTCAACGACGCGATCAACGAGGAATGGATCTCCGACAAGACGAGACATATCGTCGACGGGCTAAAGACGCAGCGACTCGATCGTCCTTACATGCGCGTCGATGGGCGGCTCAGGCCCGCAAGCTGGGCGGAAGCTTTCGCGGCCGTCGCCGGTAAAGTCGCTGCCGCGCCCGCCTCCCGGATTGGGGCGATCGTCGGCGATTTGGCGACGGTCGAGGAAATGTTCGCGCTGAAGTCGCTTCTCGCCAAGCTCGGCTCTCCCAACATCGACTGCCGTCAGGACGGCTCGAAGTTGCACCCCAAGTTTGGCCGCGCGTCCTATTTGTTTAACTCCACTATAGCCGGCGTCGATCAGGCTGATGCGCTTCTCATCGTCGGCTCTAACCCGCGCCACGAGGCGCCGATCCTCAACGCGCGCATCCGCAAACGTTGGCTCAGGGGCGGCGTGCCGATCGGCCTCATTGGCCCAAAGGCCGATTTAACCTACGGCAGTAAACAGCTGGGCGCGGGACCGGAGACGCTCGCGCAGGCGTTGGATAAGCCACCGGAGGGCGTGGCTAAGCCAATAATGATCGTGGGCGCCGGCGCTTTCGCCAGACCGGACGGTGTCGCCATTCTGGCCAGTCTCGCTAAGGTCGCACGCGCCGGCGGCGTTGTGAAAGACGGGTGGAACGGTTTCAACGTCTTGCACGGCGCAGCTTCGCGCGTCGGCGGTCTCGATCTGGGCCTCGTCCCAGGGCGAAGGAGGGCTCGACGCGCCCTCGATGGCGAAAGCGAACGCGCTGGACGTGCTCTTCAACCTCGGCGCCGACGAGATTGACATCGAGCCGGGCGCCTTCGTGGTCTATGTCGGCACCCATGGCGATCGAGGGGCCCATCGGGCGGACGTCATCCTACCGGGCGCGGCCTACACCGAAAAAACCGGAATCTATGTCAACACGGAAGGACGGCCGCAATTCGCCGATCGCGCGGTGTTTCCGCCCGGGGACGCGCGAGAGGATTGGTCGATCCTGCGCGCACTGTCTGAGCCCATTGGCGCCAAATTGCCATTTGACTTGCTCTACCCAGCTCCGGGCGGCGCTTGCGGTCGCATACCCGTTCCTCGTGCGTTTCGACGCCATCGAGCCGGCCGATGCGAGCGTCTTTGGCTCGATTGCCGCGCTTGGCGGCTTAGTCGACAAGGCGCCGTTCGTCTCGCCTGTTTCTGACTTCTATCTCACCAATCCGATCGCGCGCGCCTCTCGCGTCATGGCCGAATGTTCGGCTCTGGCCCGGGGCGTTCAGCGCGAGGCGGCGGAATAGCATCGATGAGCACCGCCTCCCCCAGCAGACCGTCGTCGCCATCCCTCGCCGTGATCGGCGTCGCCGCGGCGATTGTCGCCGTCGTCATCGTCGCCGTTTTGGGGTGGTTGATCAGCGGCGGCTACTTCGGCGCGTTCGGGCATTGGATGCACACGAGCGATGTCGGGACGGCGCTTCGCTACATACTCGAGAGCTTGGCGCTGCTCGTCTGCGTGCTCCTATCGACGGCGGCGCTGATCTACATTCAGCGCAAGATCTGGGGGGCGGTGCAGCTTCGCCGGGGCCCGAATGTCGTGGGTCCGTGGGGCGTTCTCCAGCCGTTCGCGGACTTCGGCAAGTTCATGCTCAAGGAGCCGATCATTCCGGCGAGCGCCAACAAAGGCGTGTTCGTGCTCGCCCCGCTCGTGTCCGTCTTGCTGGCCTTCGCCGCGTGGGCGGTCATTCCGGTTTCGGACGGATGGGTGGTCGCGAACATCAATGTTGGGCTCCTCTATCTCTTCGCCGTTTCCTCGCTTGGCGTATACGGCGTCATCATGGCGGGGTGGGCGTCCAATTCGAAATATGCGCTGCTCTCGGCGCTACGCGCAGCCGCTCAAATGGTGTCGTATGAGGTCTCGATCGGCTTCGTGATCGTGACGGTGGTGCTATGCGCGGGCTCGGTCAACTTGAGCGACATCGTCCGCGCCCAGGACACGCGATTCGGGTTGTTCGGCTGGTATTGGCTGCCGCTCTTGCCGATGTTCATCGTCTTCTTTGTTTCCGCGCTCGCCGAGACGAATTGGCCCCCGTTCGACCTGACCGAGGCGGAATTGGAGCTGGTCGCCGGGTACACGGTCGAATATTCCGCCTCGCTGTTCCTGCTGCAGTTCCTGACCGAACTTGTCGCGCTGCTTACCATGGGGGCGTTGGCCACGATCCTGTTCCTTGGCGGATGGCTGTCGCCACTGCCGTTTCCGCCGTTCACATGGATACCGGGCGTGATCTGGTTCCTGATCAAGGCGTGGTCGGTGGTGTTTTGCTTCTTGATGGTCACCGCCTTCGTCCCGCGCTATCGCTATGATCAGCTGATGCGCTTGGGCTGGAAGGTGTTCCTGCCGATTTCTCTGGCGATGGTGGTGGTCGTGGCCGGAGTGCTCGAATTTACCGGTCTCGGCGCAAATCCCTCTGGCCCATTGCACTGAGGGAGGGGAAAAGTCCATGGCTCTCAGGCTCGCCCAATCGGCCAAATCTCTGTTCTTGACAGAGTTCCTCGCCGCGTTCGGGTTGTCGATCCGCTACATGTTCAAACCTAGGGCGACGCTGAACTATCCGCATGAGAAGTCGCCGTTGAGCCCGCGTTTCCGCGGGGAGCATGCGCTGCGCCGCTATCCGAACGGCGAGGAGCGATGCATCGCCTGCAAGCTTTGTGAGGCGATTTGTCCGGCTCAGGCGATCACGATCGAGGCGGGGCCGCGACGCAATGACGGCACGCGCCGCACGACGCGCTACGACATCGACATGGTCAAGTGCATCTACTGCGGGATGTGCCAGGAAGCTTGCCCAGTCGACGCGATCGTCGAAGGCCCGAATTTCGAATTCGCGACCGAAACGCGCGAAGAGCTTTATTACGACAAACAACGATTGCTGGCCAACGGCGATCGCTGGGAGCGGGAGTTGGCGCGCAACATAGCGCTCGACGCGCCATATCGATAATCGTCTTCTCTTTCTGAAGAGAAGGAAGTGACTGGGCCCGTCGAAAGGCGGATGTAGTCGGCGAGCGCCTGTCGACCGGCCGAACGAGAGGTTTGGCTGGCGACTGGCGCGGAGAAATGCGGGGCGCGCTCTGCGTCGACCGCTCAGCCTTCTCTCCGCAAGGGTGAGGGCGATCGGAGCAGGGCGTATGATAAGAGGCGGGCGATGCAGGCCAATGCTTTATTCTTCTGGATTTTCGCGCCGGTTCTGGTCGCCTCAGCTTTCGCTGTCATCACCGCCAGGAATCCGGTGCATTCAGTTCTGTTCCTCATTCTTTCCTTTGTCTGCGCGGCCGGTCTGTTCTTGCTGATGGGCGCGGAATTCCTGGCGATGATCCTGGTCGTCGTCTATGTCGGCGCGGTCGCGGTGCTGTTCTTGTTCATCGTGATGCTGCTCGATGTGGACTTCGCTCGGTTTAGGCAGGGCTTCGTCGAATACCTTCCGCAGGGGTTGTTGATCGCGTTGCTGGTGGGGATTGAGCTTATCTATGTCGTCTCGGGTATGGGCCCGTCGCAGCGGGCCGCGCCTGCCGCTACGCCGGAGGGGATGATCAGCAACACGGCCGCGCTCGGCGAAGTGCTCTACACCCGCTATATTTACTTCTTTCAGGCTTCGGGGATGATCCTGCTTACCGCGATGATCGGCGCGATCGTTCTCACTCTTCACCACAAACCCGGAGTTAAGCGCCAGAACGTTGGCGCGCAGGTGGCTCGTAATCCCGAAACTGCGGTCGAGGTGCGCAAGGTCCCCTCGCGCGCCGGAATCTGAAGGATCACGCGGATGGGAATCGGCCTCGCCAATTATCTCGCTCTCGCCGCAATCGTGTTCACGATTGGCATCGCCGGCATCATTCTCAACCACAAGAACATCATCATCATCCTGATGTCGGTCGAGCTCATCCTTCTCGCCGTCAACATCAACCTCGTCGCCTTTTCGACCTATTCGGGCGATCTGACGGGGCAGGCCTTCGCGCTCTTTATCCTGACAGTCGCCGCGGCGGAGGCGGCGATCGGCCTTGCGATCCTGGTGGCTTACTACCGTAACCGCGGCTCGATCGCGGTCGAAGACATCAATTCGCTGAAGGGCTGAGACCAGTGTATCAGCTTATCGTTTTCCTGCCGCTTCTCGGTTTCCTGATCGCCGGCATTTTCGGACGGTGGATCGGCGCGCGCGGCGCCGAATATGTCACCTGCAGCCTGCTCGGGGTCTGCTGTGTCCTCTCCTGGATCGCGTTCGTCACGGTCGCTGGTGGAGCGGACGCGCATGTCGCGCTCGGCAATTGGTTCACCTCGGGCAAGCTCGCGGTCGCTTGGGCTCTTCGCATCGACACCCTGACCGCGGTGATGTTGGCCGTGGTGACGACGGTGTCGTTCGTCGTCCACGTCTACTCGATCGGCTACATGTCCGACGATCCCTCGCGGCCGCGGTTCTTCGCTTACCTATCGCTTTTCACCTTCGCCATGCTGATGCTGGTGACCGCGGACAATCTGGTGCAGCTCTTCTTCGGCTGGGAGGGCGTCGGCCTGATGTCCTACCTGCTGGTCGGCTTCTGGTACGAACGGCCTTCCGCCAACGCCGCGGCGATCAAGGCGTTCGTCGTCAATCGGGTCGGTGACTTCGGGTTCTCGCTCGGCATCTTCCTCACGTACTATCTGACTGGTTCAGTCACCTTCGATCAGGTGTTCGCCGCTGCGCCCGGTCTTGCAGGCAAGACGGTGCATTTTATCGGCTTCAATTGGGACGCCGCGACGCTCGTCTGCCTGCTCTTGTTCATGGGCGCGATGGGCAAGTCGGCCCAGTTCCTGCTGCACACGTGGCTTCCGGATGCGATGGAAGGCCCAACTCCAGTCTCGGCCCTCATTCATGCGGCGACCATGGTGACCGCGGGGGTGTTCATGGTCGCCAGGCTCTCGCCGTTGTTCGAAATGTCGCCCGTCGCGCTCAGCGTCGTCACCATCGTGGGCGGAACGACTGCGTTCTTCGCCGCTACCGTCGGCCTGGTTCAAAACGACATCAAGAAGGTGATTGCCTATTCGACCTGCTCGCAACTTGGATACATGTTCGTCGGCCTGGGGATCGGCGGCTACAGCCTCGGAGTATTCCACCTCTTCACCCACGCCTTCTTCAAGGCGCTATTGTTCCTCGGCGCTGGCTCGGTCATCACCGCGATGCATCACGAGCAGGATATGCGGGCGATGGGTGGGCTGCGCAAAGAGATTCCCGTCACCTTCTGGATGATGATGATCGGAACCCTTTCGTTGACCGGTGTCGGCATTCCTCTGACGTCGCTCGGCTTTGCTGGCTTCGTCTCAAAGGACGCGATTATCGAAGGCGCTTTCGCGTCGCACCGCTATGGCGCGCTCTATGGGTTCTTATGCACTGACGTCGCCGCCGGCCTGACTGCCTTCTATTCCTGGCGTCTGATGTTCATGACCTTCTTCGGTAAGCGCGGCGACTGGTCGGCGAGCCTCCCGACTGCAGCGCATGGCGCGCATGGTCACGGAGATCACGACCATGGCGATCATCCCGCGCATGAATCGCCGCGGGTGATGCTGATGCCACTCGCCGTGCTGGCGCTCGGCGCGGCGTTTGCCGGCATGGCCTTCCGCTATCTCTTCATCGGTGGAGGCTACGAATCGTTCTGGCGCCAATCGCTATTTCTAGGTCCGGACAACCACCTTCTCGAGGACATGGAGCACGTGTCTGCGCTTGTTTCGCTGTCGCCGACCCTGTTCATGCTGGCCGGGTTTGCCGTCGCCTATCAGATGTATGTCGTTGATCGGACAGCGCCGCAGCGGCTCGCGGCTGAATTTCCCGCCCTTTATCGCTTCCTGCTCAACAAATGGTACTTCGACGAACTCTACGATTTCCTTTTCGTCCGTCCGGCCTTCGCCCTCGGACGCTTGTTCTGGAAGGGCGGCGACGGCGCGATTATCGACGGCTTTGGGCCCAACGGCGTCTCGGCGCGCGTTCTCGATGTCGCCCGCAATTCGGTGCGGCTGCAAACGGGCTACGTCTACCATTACGCATTCGCGATGCTGCTAGGCGCGGCGGCGCTGACGACCTGGTATCTCTTCGGAGGAGTCGCGCGATGAACGGCTCCTGGATCCTCTCCGGCATTCTCGCATTGCCCGTGATTGGCGCGCTGTTCATCCTGTTGCTGCCGGGTGAGAGCGAGGCGACCAAGCGAAACGCGCGCTGGATTGCGCTGTTCGCCACCCTGATTGCGTTCCTCCTGAGCCTCGTGGCGTGGGGCCGCTTCGATTCGACTCAACCTGGCTTTCAGCTTGTCGAGGAGCGCGACTGGTTCTCGCATGTGATCCTGTACAAGCTGGGCGTCGACGGCGTTTCCATGCCCTTCGTGCTGCTCACCACCTTCTTGATGCCGATCTGCATCGTGGCCTCTTGGAGCCCGATCCAGATCCGGGTGAAGGAATACATGATCTGCTTCCTGGCGCTCGAGACGTTGATGCTCGGCGTGTTCGTCTCACTCGACATTGTGCTTTTCTATCTCTTCTTCGAAGGCGGCCTTATCCCGATGTTCATCATCATCGGCATCTGGGGCCACGGCAACCGAGTCTATGCGGCGTTCAAGTTCTTTCTGTACACGCTGACCGGGTCTCTCTTGATGCTGCTCGCCATCATGGCGATGTACTGGACGGCCGGCACGACTGACATCACCGTGCTCCTCAAGACTTCATTCCCGCAAGGCATGCAGAAGTGGCTGTGGCTCGCCTTCTTCGCCTCGTTCGCGGTGAAGATGCCGATGTGGCCGGTCCACACCTGGCTGCCCGACGCGCATGTGGAAGCGCCGACCGCGGGCTCGGTCGTGCTGGCGGCGATCATGTTGAAACTGGGGGGCTACGGCTTCATCCGCTTTTCGCTTCCCATGTTTCCTGACGCCTCGCTGTATTTCACCCCACTCGTTTACGCGCTCTCCGTGATCGCCATCATCTACACTTCGCTTGTGGCGCTGGCGCAGGAGAACATGAAGAAGCTGATTGCCTATTCGTCGGTCGCTCACATGGGCTTCGTGACGATGGGGATCTTCGCCGGCAATATCCAGGGGGTTCAGGGGGCTGTGTTTCAGATGGTGAGCCACGGGCTCATCTCCGGGGCTCTCTTCCTTTGCGTTGGCGTCGTCTACGACCGCATGCACACGCTCGAAATTTCCGCTTATGGCGGGCTCGTGCAGCGTATGCCTCTTTACGCCCTGGCTTTCATGTTGTTCACATTTGGCAATATCGGGTTGCCGGGCACCACGGGCTTTGTCGGCGAATTTCTGACCCTGCTCGGCACGTTCCAGGTCAACAACTGGGTCGCTTTCCTCGCGACCTTCGGCACGATCCTTTCGGCGTGCTATGCGCTTTACCTCTATCGGCGCATCATCTTCGGCGTGATCGAGAAGCCTAACCTGATGGGCATCAGGGACCTCACAGGGCGTGAGGTCGCGACACTGCTGCCGCTGGGCCTGCTCACGATCTTTTACGGCGTACACCCGCAGCCGATCCTCGACGCCAGCGCGGCTTCAATCGAGCAGATCATCAGTGGCTTCCAACACGCAGTGACAATGACCAAGTCGGCCGGGTTGTGAGGGCTCGATGGTCTTCGCTACGCGCCAAACCGTCTCTGTAACGAGCGACATCCATGCATGAGACGGCCTTATCTCTTCCCGTAATCCTGCCTGAAGCGGTGCTGGCGGCGGGAACGTTGGCGCTCGTGCTTTACGGAGCAATTCGCGGTGAGCGGGGGTCCGCGCTCGTCAACGAGATCGCTGTCGGGCTGCTTGGCTTAGTCTTGATTTTGATGGTGGCCAGGAATCGCCCAATGGGCGTCACCTTCTACGGATCCTTCATCGATGACGCCTTCACCCGCTTCATGAGCGCGCTTGCGCTCGTTGGCTCGCTGGTGACGCTTCTGCTGTCGGTTGAATTCATGCGCCAGGAGCGGGTCGGCGGGTTCGAGTTCCCGGTCCTCATCCTCCTTTCCACCATCGGCATGTTGATGCTGATCTCCGCTAACGATTTCATCGCCCTCTATCTCGGGCTCGAACTGATGAGTCTGGCCCTCTATGTCATCGCGGCCTATCGACGACATGACCTCCGCGCCACCGAAGCTGGCCTCAAGTACTTTGTCCTCGGCGCCCTGTCGTCCGGCATGCTGCTCTACGGCGTCTCGCTTGTTTACGGCTATTCGGGCTCGGTCGCCTTCAGCGCGGTGGCGAACGCGGTGCACGACCATGCGAGCATCGGCGTGCTGTTCGGGCTGGTGTTCGTTTTGGCTGGCCTGGCGTTCAAGATTTCCGCCGTGCCGTTCCACATGTGGACCCCAGACGTCTATGAGGGCGCCCCGACCCCGGTGACCACCTTCTTCGCCTCCGCGCCCAAGATCGCGGCGATGGCAGTCCTGGTCCGGGTTGTGATCACGGCCTTTCCTGGCATCGCTGACGATTGGCGGCAAATCCTCACCTTCGTGTCGATCGCCTCGATGGTGTTGGGGGCTTTCGCCGCCATCGGCCAGCGCAACTTCAAACGCCTGATGGCCTATTCCTCGATCGGTCATATGGGGTATGCGCTGGTCGGTCTTGCGGCGGGCACGGTCGATGGCGCGCAGGGCGTCATCATCTATATGGCGATCTACGTCGTGATGACGCTTGGAACGTTCGCCGCCATTCTGTCCATGCGGCGCAGCGGCAAGGCTGTCGAGACGATCGCCGACCTTGCGGGCCTGTCGCGAACCGATCCGGCCATGGCTTTTTTCCTTGCGACGATGATGTTCTCTCTTGCCGGCATTCCGCCGCTCGCGGGCTTCTTCGCCAAGTTTTATGTTTTCGCCGCTGCGATCAAGGCCGGTCTTTATGGCCTTTCGGTCATCGGTGTTTTGGCGAGCGCCGTAGCCGCTTACTACTATTTGAGGATCGTCAAGCTGATGTATTTCGACGAGCCGGCCGCGGCGTTCGACCGTCCGGGAGCGGTCTCGCGCATCGTGCTTGCGGTTTCGGCGCTTATGATCATTCTGTTTGTATTCGCGCCTTCGCCGATCACCAACGCCGCAATGGCGGCCGCGCAGTCGCTCTTTTGACCGCCTCCACGCTGGAGGGCGCGCAACAGAGCTGGCGCGTCGTTCGATTTAGCACGATCAATTCCACCAACGAGGAGGCGCGCCGCCGCGCTCATGCGGGCGACGCGGGACGCCTGTGGATCGTCGCCGACGAGCAGACCGCCGGAAGAGGCCGGCGTGGGCGGGCCTGGGTCTCGCCAAAGGGCAACCTTCACGCCAGCGTCCTGATGATCGATCCCTGTCCGCCAGCAGTCGCATCGCAACTCGGTTTTGTTGCGGGCGTCGCGCTGGCGCGCGCCGCGAGGGATCTCGGCGCGACCGACACGGGTCTCAAATGGCCGAATGATCTGATGTGTCGAGGCGCGAAATGCGCCGGCCTTCTCGTCGAAGGCATTGGCCTTGTCGGTGGCCGGGCCGCCTGTGTGGCGGGGATCGGCGTGAATTGCGCGCACGCGCCGGAGGACGTGGGGTATGCAACCTCATGTCTGATGCGGGCAGGGGGACTAGCGATTGGACCAGGTGAGTTGCTTGAGCGTCTCGTTGAGCGGTTTGGAGAAACGCTCGACGTCTGGTGCGCTGGACAGGCGTTTGACCGTATTCGCGCCGCTTGGCTCGATTGCGCTCTTGGCCTTGGCGAACGGATCGCAATTCAAAATGGCGCTGGCAAACGCGAAGGGCGTCTTCGAGGGGATCGACGCGGCCGGCCGGCTGCTTATGCGCTCCGAACATGGACTTGAGACCATCGAGGCGGCCGACATGTCGCTCTCGTCTCGCTCGGATGTCCCGCCGCGGAGGGCTTTGTCGGATAATCACCGGCCCGAAGGCCCAGCCTAGATGAGCAATGGCAACGAGTTGGTGTTCGTCCCGCTCGGCGGCTTGGCCGAGATCGGGATGAATTGCGCCCTTTATGGTTATGGGCCGGTGAACGCGCGCAAATGGCTGATGGTTGACCTTGGCGTCGGCTTTGCCGGCGAGGAATTGCCCGGCATCGATCTCCTCATGCCGGATCTCGCCTTCATCGAAAAGGCGAAGAAGGATTTGGTTGGCGTCGTCATCACCCATGCGCACGAGGACCACATCGGGGCCCTTGCCGAGCTTTGGCCCGACCTGGGCGTCCCCGTCTATATGACCCGATTTGCGGCCGGGCTTGCCGAAGCGCGTCGCCTCGGCGAACCGGGCGCGCCCAAGATCCCTTTGAAGATCGTTGCGCACGGCGACAAGGTTGAACTTGGCCCGTTTGAAGTCGAATTCATTTCCGTCGCGCATTCGATACCCGAAAGCTCCGCGCTTGCGATCCGCACGCCCGCTGGGCTCGTGGTCCATACCGCCGACTGGAAGATTGAGCCGACGCCGATCATCGGCCAGCCGACGGATGAGGCGCGCTTCAGGGCGCTTGGCGACGAAGGGGTACTGGCGCTCATCAGCGATTCGACGAATGTTTTGCGCGAAGGGGAAAGCCCTTCCGAGCGTGACGTCGCCACGACGCTGGCCTCACTGATCGGCAGTGCGAAGGGCAGGGTGGTCGTGACCACCTTCGCTTCCAACGTCTCTCGCCTGCGTTCGGCGGCCGAAGCTGGCTTCGCCGCCGGACGGCAGGTCTGTATTCTCGGGCGCGCGATCGAGCGGGTCGTTGCGGTCGCACGCGAGTGCGGGATGCTCGACGGTGTGCCGCCGTTTTTGGGCATGGATGCGTTCGAGCGCCTGCCGCGTTCGCGGATTCTTGCACTCGCGACCGGCAGCCAGGGCGAGCCGCGCGCTGCGCTCGCACGCATAGCGGGCGAAGACCATCCGACGGCGGAATTGAGCGCTGGAGACACTGTCATCTTCTCGTCGCGCACCATTCCAGGCAATGAAAAGGCGGTGGGCAAGATCATCAATGCGTTCGTGACCCGGGGCGTCGAGATCGTGACCGATCGCAACGGGTTGGTGCACGTGTCCGGCCATCCGCGCCGGGCGGAGATGGCGAAGATGTATGCCTGGGTGCGCCCAAGAATCGCTGTGCCTGCGCATGGCGAGCCGCTGCACCTGACCGAACATGCAGACTTCGCCAAGGCGCAGGGCGTGCCGCAAGTCCTGCGCGCTTTCAACGGAGATCTTGTCCGGCTTGCGCCTGGCGATGTCTCCACTGTGAGCAAGGTGACGAGCGGACGACGGCTGAAGGACGGCGCTATTCTGTTGCCAAGAGATCAAGAATGTGTCGGCCAGCGCCGCAGGCTCAGCTTCGCCGGCGTCGTCTCGATCGCGATCGCGCTGACGCCGAGGGGAGAAATGGCCGGCGACCCGGACGTGATGATCGCCGGACTGCCGGAGCGCACGCGCGAGGGCGCGGCAATTGACGCGCTGATCGACGACGCGATCTTCCAGGCTTTCGAAAGCCTGCCGCTCGGCAAGCGGCGTGACGCCGATGTTGTCTCCACCGCCATCGAGCGCGCAGTGCGCGGCTCGGTCAACATTGTTTGGGGCAAGAAGCCCCAGGTGCACGTGCTGGTGGTGGAAGTTTGAGCGGGCGGCGTCCGTCATGATCGGCAAGCTCAACCATGTCGCTCTCGCGGTCCCCGATCTTGAGAAAGCGGCTGAGACTTATCGCAAAACGCTCGGCGCTCGCGTCTCCGCCCCAAAGCCAGAGCCGGACCATGGGGTGATCGTCGTATTCGTGGAATTGCCGAATACGAAAATCGAACTCTTGCATCCGCTCGGCGCGAACTCGCCGATCGCCAAGTTTCTCGAGCGCAATCCGGACGGCGGCATGCATCACCTCTGCTACGAGGTCGAGGACATCATCGCCGCTCGCGATCAGCTCAAGGCTGAGGGCGCGCGCGTGCTGGGCGACGGGACCCCTAAAATCGGCGCTCATGGCAAGCCGGTGCTGTTTTTGCACCCGAAAGACTTCGCCGGCACGCTGATCGAGATCGAGCAGGTCTGAGGGCATGCGCAATTCCGCTGTCGAAGGCGCCATGAGTCGCCTGAGCGCGGACGGCCTGCTTTTCTTCACCGCCTTCCTGTGGGGCGTGACCTTCGTGGCGCAGAAATACGCCACGGCGACGATGCCAGCGCTCGCGTTTGTCGCCGCGCGTTTCGCCGTGTCGGCTGCTGGCGCTTGCTCCGTTCGCGCTCTGGGAGTTTCGCCGCAAGCCGCATGCCCCGAACCGCGACGAATGGCGGCCTGGCGCTCGTAATCGGTCTCGCGCTCTTCTTCGGCACCACCTTGCAGCAGGCGGGGATCGAGACGACCAGCGCCACCAACGCCGGCTTCCTAACCGCCTGCTATGTGGTGCTGACCCCTTTCATCGTCTGGGCGCTGACAGGCGCGCGTCCGCGCGTGATCATCGTTGGCGCGGGCTTCGTTTCGCTGATTGGCGCCTGGCTGCTCGCGTCGGGCGGCACTCGGACCTCCAAACGTCGGCGATGCGCTCGTGCTCATCGCCGACTTCGCCTGGGCGACGGTCATCGCGTTGACGCCGATCTTCCTCGCTCGGTTCGGCCGTCCGCTGTTGCTGGCCTTCGTCCAATATGCGGTGTGCGCTGCGCCTTGCGGCGCTGTGTTCGGCCTTGTTCGAATCAACGCCGCCCGGCGCTCTCGTCGCGACCTTGCCGACGATCCTGTTCGCCGGCATTGTTTCGGGCGCGATCGCCTATACGATCCAGATCTTCGCCCAGGCGCACACGCCGCCCGCTGAGGCCGCGCTGATCCTCGCCCTCGAAGGCGTGTTCGCGGCGATCGCGGGCGCGCTCTTGCTCAGCGAGCGTCTGACTGCAATCGGCGCTCTTGGCTGCGTGCTGATTCTCGGCAGGCGCGCTGGCGGTGGAGGTTGGGCCGCTGTTCGGGCGAAAGGCGGCGAGCGGAGCGACGTGACGAAAGCAGAAAAGCTTTCCCTCCCCGAGGCCCGGCGGATCGCTCTTGCAGCCCAGGGCTTTGGCGCGCCGCGCCCAGGAAAAGTCACGGCGGCGCGCTGGCTGAAAACCGTCGACCGGCTCTCCCTGCATCAGATCGACAGCGTCAACGTCCTGGTCCGCGCCCATTACCTGCCGGCCTTCTCCCGGCTTGGTCCCTATGACCGTTCGTTGATCGACACCGCCGCCTGGGGGAAACCGAAGAAGCGGCGGCTGTTCGAATACTGGGCTCATGAGGCGTCGCTCGTGCCGCTCTCGTTGCATCCCTTGCTGCGCTGGCGGATGGCCCGCAGCGGATCGCGGTGAGGTCGGCTGGAAGGGCTTGCGGCTGTTCGCGCGCGAGCGGCGGCCCGAGGCGGAAGCGCTACTCAATCGCATCCGCAACGAAGGCCCTCGCGCGGCCTCGGACTTGGAAGACAAGCGCGGCCGGTCGGGCTGGTGGGAATGGAGCGACACCAAGCAGACCCTCGAATGGCTCTTTTGGGCTGGCCACATCACGACGGCGACGCGGCGCGGCAGCTTCGAGCGGGTCTACGACCTGACCGAGCGCGTCATTCCGGCCGAGATCCTCGCCCTGCCGACGCCAGACGAGAAGGATGCGCAGCGCGCCCTCGTCGAGCGCGCGGCTCAGGCGCTCGGCGTCGCCACGGGGCAGGACCTGCGCGACTATTTCCGCCTCGGACCCGCACGATGCGCGACAGGCGATCGAGTCGCTGGTCGAGGCGGGCGTTCTCGAGCCGGTCGAGGTTCCTGGCTGGACCCATCTCGCCTATCTCCACCGCGACGCGCGCAGGCCGCGCCGCATCTCCGCGCGGGCGCTGCTCGCGCCGTTCGATCCGCTCGTCTGGGAGCGCTCCCGCGCGATGCGGCTGTTCGACTTCCACTACCGGATCGAGATTTACACGCCGGCCGACAAGCGCCAGCACGGCTATTACGTCCTTCCCTTCCTGCTCGGCGACAAGCTCGTCGCCCGGCTCGACCTGAAGGCCGACCGCCAGGCCGGACGATTGCTCGTCCATGCGGTGCATCTCGAGCCGCACGCTCCCCCAGACGCCATGGACGCGATCTCCGAGGAGCTTCGAGCGCTCGCGGACTGGCTTGGTCTCGCCGACATCGTCTTGCCGTCGAAGCCGCTGCGGCGGCATTCGGCGTGAACGCCGCATGACGGCGCTGACAGGCGCGCCCGCGCCCGCTATAAGGGCCGCAGTTTGAAGCCCAAAGCCGTTATGGCCAGGCTTGTTCCGACATCCACGTCCCCCAGCAACGTTCGTCTTTGAAGGGACCGCGTTCCTTTCCGTCGAGCGCCATGCAGGCGGAATCGCGTGGATGAGCGGATCAAGTCCGGCCGTGACGACGTTGGGCCAAACGTCGTTGCGAAGGCTTCTTCATGTCCGGGTCCATCCTCACCAGCGCGCTGCTCGACGAGCGCCGGCGAAAGATTCTGTTCCGCGCCTGGCGCCGGGGCATCCGAGAAATGGATCTCGTGATGGGCCAGTTCGCGGACATGAATTTGCCCGCCATGAGCGACGCGGAGGTCGACGAATTCGAGCGCCTGCTCGAAATCCCGGACCCGCAGATCCTTGACTGGATCACCGGCTCCGAGGCGATCCCCGTCGAGCACGACACGCCGCTTTTCGCCCGCCTCTGCGCCGCGCCGCGTGAGGCGCTCAAGCGCGCGGAGAGAGGCGCATGAATTTCGTCGATCCCATCGCGCGGCGTCTTGGACAGGGCGACGCTGTTACGCTTGCCCACGCGCCCGAGGGTTACGATTCCTTCGTCATCGCCGATCTCACGCGCGCGCTGGCCGCAGCGGGCGAAACGCGCGCGGTGACCCTCGTCGTCGTGGCGCGAGACGGCATGCGGGCGCAGAACATCATCGACGCGCTTGCCTTCGCCGCCCCCGAGATCGAGGCCCTGCATCTCCCTTCGTGGGACTGCCAGCCCTATGACCGCGTCTCGCCCAACGCCGCGGTTTCGGCCGAGCGCATGACCGTGCTGGCGCGGCTCGCCAAGAGCCGCGGCGCCATCGAGCGGCCGCGTATTCTCGTGGGCTCGGTCAGCGCGCTGACGCAGCGCGCGCCTCCGCTCGCCTATCTGAAATCCGCTGCCTTCTCGGCCGCGCCCGGCAATAGCGTGAGCATGGAAGATCTCGCGCGCTGGCTCGAGGCCAACGGCTACGCGCGCGCCAGCACGGTGCGCGACGTCGGCGATTACGCGACGCGCGGAGGCATCCTCGATCTCTATCCGCCGGGAGCGGCGGCGCCGGTTCGCCTCGACTTTTTCGGCGACACGCTGGAATCGATCCGCGCCTTCGATCCGGAGACGCAGCGCTCGACCACGCAATTGCGCTCGCTCGACCTCGTGCCGATGAGCGAGGCGCGGCTCACGACCGAAACCATCAAGCGCTTCCGCCAAGCTTATGCAGCCGAATTCGGCGCGCCGGCGCCGAGCGACGACCTCTACGCGGCGGTGAGCGAAGGCCGTCGCGCCATCGGCCTCGAGCACTGGCTGCCGCTCCTTTACGACCATCTCGACACGATCTTCGACTATGTCGGCGACGCGCCGTTCGTCCTCGACGCCCGCGCGGAGGAGGCGGCGACGCAGCGCCTCACGCAAATCTCTGACGCTTATGCGGCGCGACGCGCCGCCTATCAGGCTGAGCCCGGCAAGTCGGATTACAAGCCGTTGCCGCCGGCGCGCCTCTATCTTTCCGAGGACGAGTGGAAGGAGAGCCTCTCGTCATCGCCGCTGGCGCGTCTCACGCCGTTTGAAGCGAGTCCGGACGCCAGGAATGTCATTGATTGCGGCGGTCGAACGGGGCGCAATTTTGCTCCCGAGCGCCAGAACGAGAACGCCAACGTGTTCGACGCTGCGGTCGCGCATGTGCGGGCGTTGCGCGAGCGCGGCTTGAACGTGATCGTCGCGGGCTGGAGCGACGGCTCGCGCGAGCGAATGAGCCACGTGCTGGCGGAGCACGGGCTCAAGTCGCTCGAGTTCGTCTCGTCCTATCATCAGGCGAGGACGGCGCGCGCGGGCACGCTGCCGCTCGCCGTCATTGCGCTCGAACAGGGGTTTGAGGCGCCGGGCTTCGCCATCATCGGCGAACAGGACATTCTCGGCGACCGCCTTGTCCGGAAGTCGAAACGCAAACGCCGCGCCCAGGACGTTCTGGCCGAAGCGAGCGCGCTGACTGCTGGCGACCTCGTCGTTCATATCGACCATGGCGTCGGGCGCTTCGTCGGGCTGAAGACGATCGAGGCGGCTGGCGCGCCGCACGACTGCCTCGAGATCCACTATGCCGGCGGCGACCGGCTGTTCCTGCCCGTCGAGAATCTCGAACTTCTGTCGCGCTTCGGCTCGGAGACCGGCGATCTCGACAAACTCGGCGGCGCGGGCTGGCAGTCGCGCAAGGCGCGCCTGAAGAAGCGCGTGCGCGAGATGGCTGGCGAACTCATCCGCGTCGCGGCCCAGCGCATGATGCACACGGCGCCGCGCCTGACTGTCCCCGAAGGTCTGTACGACGAATTCTGCGCTCGCTTTCCTTACGACGAGACGCCGGACCAGGAGAGCGCCATTCAGGCGACCCTCGATGATCTCGGCGCTGGCCGGCCGATGGACCGGCTGGTGTGCGGCGACGTTGGCTTTGGCAAGACGGAGGTGGCGCTGCGCGCCGCTTTCGCGACCGCAATGAACGGCAAGCAGACCGCGATCGTCGCGCCGACGACGCTGCTCGCGCGTCAGCATGCGCAGAACTTCCGCCAGCGTTTCGCGGGCCTGCCGGTTCATGTTGGCCAGCTCTCGCGCATGGTCGGCGCGGCCGAAAGCCGCGAGGTGAAGAAGGGTCTTGCCGAAGGCGGGATCGACATCGTCGTCGGCACCCACGCGGTCTTGGGCAAGACCGTGAGCTTCAAGGATCTCGGCCTCGTCGTCGTCGACGAGGAGCAGCATTTCGGCGTTGGCCACAAGGAGCGACTGAAGGAGCTGCGCTCGGAAGTGCATGTGCTGACGCTTTCCGCCACGCCGATTCCGCGGACGCTGCAACTGGCGATGGCCGGCGTGCGCGAGATGTCGATCATCGCGACGCCGCCGGTCGATCGGCTCGCGGTGCGGACCTTCGTTTCGCCCTTCGACACGCTCATCATTCGCGAGGCGCTGCTGCGCGAGCGCTATCGCGGCGGACAATCTTTCTATGTCTGCCCGCGCATCGAGGACCTCGACGAGGCGGCGGCGTTCCTGCGCCAGAATGCGCCCGAGTGTAAATTCGTCATCGCGCACGGCCAGATGGCGCCGCGCGAGCTCGAGGACAAGATCGGCGCGTTCTACGAAGGCAAGTACGACGTCCTGTTGTCGACCGCGATCGTCGAATCCGGCCTCGACATTCCGCGCGCCAACACGATGATCGTGCATCGCGCCGACATGTTCGGGCTCGCGCAGCTCTACCAGTTGCGTGGCCGCGTCGGCCGGTCGAAGATTCGCGCCTACGCCTATTTCACGACGCCGGCCAAGGCCAAGATCACGCCGCAAGCCGAGAAGCGGCTCGCCGTGCTGCAATCGCTCGATATTTTGGGAGCCGGGTTCCAGCTCGCGAGCCACGACCTCGACCTGCGCGGCGGCGGCAATCTCTTGGGCGAAGAGCAGTCCGGCCACATCAAGGAAGTCGGCTACGAGCTCTATCAGCAGATGGTGCGCGAGGCGGTCGAGCGCATCAAGTCGGGCGAGGACGCGCCGGCCGAGGACATGTGGTCGCCGACCATTCAGCTCGGCGCGCCGGTGACGATCCCCGAAGCGTATATTCCCGACCTGCCGACGCGGCTTGCTCTTTATCGCCGCCTCTCGGCGCTCGAGGATGACGGCGAGATCGACGCGATGGGGGCCGAAATCGTCGACCGCTTCGGGCCGCCGCCGCCCGAGGTCGGCCTGCTCATGAGCCTGGTGCAGATCAAGGCTTTGTGCCGCCGCGCCAATGTCGAGAAGCTTGACGCCGGCGCCAAGGGCTTGACGCTCGCTTTCCGCAAGAAGTCATTCGCCAACCCGACGGCGCTGGTGAAATGGGTGTTCGACCAGACCCGCTCGCCCACGTGCGCCCCGACATGCGCATCGTGGTCACGGACGATTTTGAGAAGCTCGCCGACCGGCTCGCGGGAACGCTCAAGGTCATGCGGGAGATCGCCAAGATCGCGGGGAAGAAGGGGTAGGGCTCCCTTCTCCCGACTGGGAGAGGGGCCGGGGGTGAGGGCTCACGCGTGCGGTCGTATGGTGTTCAAGACTGCCTTTTGAGGAGATCGGCGCATGACGCTCGAATTCACTGTTGGAGTAAAAATCGCAGGTGAGAGCCGAAGCGTGACCGTTTCGGCGGAGGACGCGCTGATCGCGGCGCTCAAGGTGAAGCATGAAAAACCGGAGGCGACGATCAACTATGTTCGGCGCAGCAACCGACGCGGCGATCGACGTCATCCGCACAAGTCGGTTGTCGCCGAAGATTAGGCAGACGCCATTCGACGGACGTGCTCGCGCCTTCACCCCGGACCCTGTCCTTGCCGTGCCGGGGCCGGACGATGGGCGCATTCGCGAAGCGGGCGTCGGCTCGTCGCCAGCGAGGACCCACGCTCCGGGGCGAAGATCGGTCCCGGCGAGGGCTCGCTAGCCAATCGCCTCTGTCGGGTCATCTGCAATAAATTCAACATTTTCTTGCCAATTTGCCGGCGTTGTTCTATGTTTGTTCCAGAGGGATGGCGGACAACAGGTCTGCGGCAGTGAGCGGCGGAAAGATTTCGAGTTGCAGAAAAATGAGCTTAAGCCATTGAAAAACTTGAGTCGCGCGCAGAATTGTACACTTGCTGATATCGCGAATTGCCGCGAGATCCTGGGGCCCGCCCTGCCCAGCCCTCCCTTCCGCAGTCTCCGCAACCTATATGAAGAAGGCCTCTCCCAACGGAGCCGCCGGGATGAAAGAGCCGCGAAAGCCGCCGCGCGAGTCGCGCGCCGAGGCGGAGAAGAATCTGGACGAGGCGCTCAAAGCGTCCTTTCCCGCCAGCGATCCGCCCGCCAACACGACGCCGACCTCTGCCGGCGGGCCGGCCCGGGCAACGCGTCCCGCGTCTGACAAGCCGCCGCGAGACGGTTGATCGCTGCGCGCGGGCTTTCCGCGCTGTCCGGCCGTTACGCTGTTGGCCGGATGACGAACGCGCCAGGACCTCGCTGCGGCGGCGTTCATGGTCTATAGTGATCCAGGTCCTTCGAAGGCTGGGGCCACGCCACGGAGACGCCGGGATGAAAGAGCCACGAAAGTCACCGCCGGGCAAGCCGCAGTCAAAGCTGAAGAGAAGCTCGACGAGGAGCTGGAAGAGTCGTTTCCCGCCAGCGACCCGCCGTCCAATACGCCGACCTCCGCCGGCGGCCCCGAACGGTCGCAGACGAAGCCTCCCAAGCCCGACAAGTCGCCGCGCCGCGGCTGAAGCTGAGGCGCAGGCTTCGCGCTGCTTCGGCGTTAGACCGTTGTCTCGATGCCGAACGCGTCGCTGTCGTCGCCAAGGGTTTCTTGGAGGCGCTCATGACGCTCGAAGAGGTTTTCGACATCGCCAGGACCAAGCGGTATCTCGTCGTGTCGACCGTCAACGAATCCGGCGCGCCCGAGGCCGCGTTGATGGGCTTCGCGTTGACGCAGGCGAACGAGGTCGTGTTCGACACTCTGTCGACCAGCCGCAAGGCCGTCAATCTGGCGCGCAATCCCGCTGCCGCCTTGGTCATCGGCTGGGACGACAACATTTCTCTCCAGATCGAAGGCATAGCGCGCCGCCCGGTCGGCGACGACTTGGCGAGCGCCAAGGCGGCCTATTTCCGCGAGTGGCCGGACGGCCGCGCCCGTGAGAATTGGCCGAACATCGCCTATGTCGTCGTGCGGCCGAAGTGGATACGATATTCCAACTATTCCGGGGCTCCGGTCGTTGAGGAGTTCACGCTCTAAGCGCCGGATTTGCGGCGTCTCCCGGCTCTTCGCCCATTGCCCTGATCCCCGTCGGCGTTTATACGCGGGCGCCCATGCTTACGTCGATTGGTGTCGACGACTGAGCTCAAGGAGCCTCGATGATTCAGGTCACTTTTCCCGATGGCGCTCGAGCGCGCCTATGAGCCCGGCGTCTCCGGTCTCGACATCGCCAAATCCATTTCTCCCTCTCTTGCCAAGCGGACTGTGGCGATGGTCCGCAACGGCGAGCTTGTCGATCTCGCTGATCCGATCGACCGCGACGCGACGCTCGAGTTCATAGCGCGCGACGATCCCCGCGCGCTCGAACTGATCCGCCACGACGCAGCGCATGTTCTCGCCGAAGCCGTGCAGTCGCTTTGGCCAGGAACGCAGGTCACCATTGGCCCGGTGATCGAGAACGGCTTCTACTACGATTTCTTCCGCAACCAGCCGTTCACGCCCGAGGATTTCCCGGCGATCGAAAAGCGCATGCGCGAGATCATCGCCCGCGACGAGCGGTTCAAGAAGAGCGTCGTCTCGCGCGAGGAGGCGAAGAGCCTGTTCGAAAAGAAGGGCGAAGCGTTCAAGATCGAGTTGATCGACGCCATTCCTTCCGATCAGGATTTGAAGCTCTATAGCCAGGGCGAATGGACCGACCTCTGCCGCGGGCCGCACATGACCTCGACCGGCAAGGTCGGCGACGCTTTCAAGCTGATGAAAGTCGCCGGCGCCTATTGGCGCGGCGATTCGAACAAGCCGATGTTGTCGCGCATCTACGCGACCGCATTCGCGAAGAAAGAAGAGCTCGACGCCTATCTGAAGCAGCTCGAGGAGGCCGAGAAGCGCGATCATCGCAAGCTCGCTCGCGAGATGGATCTGTTTCACACCCAGGAGGAGGGGCCGGGCTCGATCTTCTGGCACCCGAAGGGCTGGAGCTTATTCCAGACGCTGGTCGCCTATATGCGCCGGCGTCTCGCCGACGACTATCAGGAGGTCAACGCGCCACAGGTGCTCGACAAGCACCTGTGGGAGATCTCCGGGCATTGGGGCTGGTATCGCGAGAGCATGTTCATGTGCCGCCCGGCTGGCGACGAGGCCGAGACCGAGGATTTGCGCGTCTATGCGCTCAAGCCCATGAACTGCCCGGGCCATGTGCAGATCTTCAAGCATGGCCTGCGCTCCTATCGCGAGCTGCCGCTGCGTTTCGCGGAATTCGGCGCGGTCAACCGCTACGAGCCGTCGGGCGCGCTGCATGGCCTCATGCGCGTGCGCTCCTTCACGCAGGACGACGCGCATATCTTCTGCACCGAAGAGCAGATGGCCGAGGAGTGTCACAAGATCAATGAACTGATCTTGTCGGTCTACGGCCACTTCGGGTTCGACAAGATCGTGGTGAAACTCTCGACCCGGCCGGAAAAGCGGGTCGGAACCGACGCCATGTGGGATCACGCGGAGGCGGTGATGACCCGCGTGCTGGACGAAATCCGGCTGCGCCACGGCAACATCGTCACGACCGCGCTCAACCCGGGCGAGGGCGCCTTCTACGGGCCGAAGTTCGAATATGTGCTGCGCGATGCGATCGGCCGCGATTGGCAGTGCGGGACGACGCAGGTCGATTTCAATCTGCCGGAGCGCTTCGGCGCGTTCTATATCGCGGGCAACAGCGAAAAAACGACGCCGGTGATGATCCATCGCGCCATCTGCGGCTCGTTGGAGCGTTTCATAGGCATCCTGCTCGAACATCACGCCGGCCACTTGCCGTTGTGGCTCGCTCCGGTCCAGATCGTGGTCTGCACCATCACCAGCGACGCCGACGATGCCGCGCTTGAGTTCGTCGCCGCGGCGAAGAAGCGGGGCCTGCGAGTCGAGACCGACCTACGAAACGAGAAGATCAACTACAAAGTGCGCGAACACTCTTTGGCGAAAGTGCCCGTTCTCATCGCTCTCGGACGCAAGGAAGCAAGCGAAAACACCGTGTCCGTGCGCCGCCTCGGCTCCAATGCGCAGACGGCGATGGGCGCGGAGGAAGCGCTCGAGGCGTTGGTCAACGAGGCGATGCCCCCGACCTCCGAGGATGATCCGGCTGTTCTGAGCGTTGTGCACGATGAGGGCGGTACCCCGGCACAGACTTTGCCTCCTTTCGTTTTGCTCGCAAAAGCTCCATCATGGCGGGGGTCGAGGAGCGACCATGTCGTTTGAGGCCATACCAACCGCCGCGCGCGATGCGCTGCGCTTTCGTTTTCGGGGCGGCGAGGTTGGTCTGCGCCAGTTCTCCCCTCGCGCCACCGTTCTCGACTGGCTGCGAGAGGAAATGGGAGCGAAGGGAACGAAGGAAGGCTGCGCCGAAGGGGATTGCGGCGCATGCACCGTGGTGCTGGCGCGGCTCAAGGGGGGCGGCTCGTTTACGAGCCGTTCAACGCCTGCATTCTGCTCTTGGGCCAGCTCGACGGCGCGGAGCTGATCACGATCGAGGATCTCGCCTCGCGGTGGCGAACTCCATCCGTTGCAGCAGGCGATGGTCGACACTCACGCCTCGCAATGCGGTTTCTGCACGCCCGGAATCGTGATGAGCCTGTTCGCCGCCTACCATTCCGGCGAGCCTATGACCTACGCGGGGCTTTGCGACCAGCTTGCGGGCAATCTCTGCCGATGCACCGGTTATCGTCCGATCATCGCGGCGGCGCTGCAGACCTGCAGTCGGCGAGCCTGCCGACCGTTTCGCCGCGACGTCTCGAGAGCGCGCCGCGGCGCTCGCCGGCCTCGCCGATCGATAGGGACGTGTTCGTTGGCGACGACGCGGCCTTCTTCGCCGCTCCGGCAAGCCTCAATTCGCTCGCCGCGCTCTATGCGCGCTTTCCCGACGCGACCCTCGTCGGCGGGGCGACCGATGTTGGGCTCTGGGTCACCAAGCAATTGCGCGACCTGAAGCGCGTGATTTGGCTCGGCAGGGTCGCCGGCTTGGACAAGATCGGCGAGAGCGCCGAACGGCGCGCTTTCGCTCGGGGCGACTTTGAACGTTGGAGGACGCCGCCCCGCTGCTCGGCGCGATCCATCCGGACTTGAGTGAATTGCTGCGCCGCTTCGGTTCAAAGCAGGTGCGGATCAGCGGAACGGTCGGAGGAAACATCGCCAACGGTTCGCCGATCGGCGATCTCGCGCCAGCCCTTATCGCTCTTGGGGGCAGGGTCGTCTTGCGCAAGGGAGATAGGACGCGCGCCCTGCCGCTCGAAGACTTCTTCATCGCCTATGGCAAGCAGGATCGCGAGCCGGGCGAGTTCGTCCTGGCGGTCGAAGCGCCGCAGCTTGCTGCGAATCAGCACTACCGCGCTTTCAAGGTGTCCAAACGTTTCGACGAAGACATTTCAGCCGTCATGCTCGCGACACGCATCGACCTCGAGGGGCGGCAAATCGTCGGCGCGCGCGTTGCCTGCGGCGGCATGGCGGCGACGCCGAAGCGCGCGGCGAAAGCTGAGCGCGCGCTTGTGGGCGCGAGCCTCGACTTGCCCGAGACGTGGCGCCGCGCGCGTGAGGCGATCAACGAGGACTTCAGCCCGCTCACCGACATGCGCGCGACCGCCGCCTACCGTAAGACGGTCGCCGCCAACCTGCTTGAAAAGGCGCTCATGGAAATCTCCGGCGCGAGGGCGCCGACCCGGATTGGAATGCTCCATGCCGCCGAGTGATGAGTCAATCGTCCTCGACCCGCCCGCGACCGCGGTGGTTCATAAGCCGTTGCCGCATGATTCCGCGCGCCTGCATGTCCAGGGCGCGGCGACTTACGTCGACGACATTGGCGAGCCCGCGGGCACTCTGCATATCGCGATCGGCATGGCCAATAAGGCCTCCGGCAAACTGAAGAGCCTGGGCTTGGAGGCGGTCCGTGGCGCTCCTGGCGTCGTCGCGGTTCTGACGGCGGCGGATATTCCG
Organism: uncultured Alphaproteobacteria bacterium; assembly: GCA_963762335.1. Classification (GTDB taxonomy): domain Bacteria; phylum Pseudomonadota; class Alphaproteobacteria; order Rhizobiales; family Beijerinckiaceae; genus Roseiarcus. The sequence goes on from CAVXKU010000036.1 coordinate 28,738, forward strand.
GGCAAGAACGATGTTGCGCCGGTTTTTGCCGATGAGCCTTTGTTCGTCGAACAAGATGTGATGTTCCACGGCCAGGCGTTGTTCGCAGTCGCCGCGCGCACGCGCGACCAGGCGCGCCGGGCGGCGCGGCTCGCGAAGATCGACATCGAAGCAGGAGCGCCGGCGGTTACGATCGCGGATGCGCTTGTCAGCGGCGGGCGAGTTCAGGACGATTATTCGTTCGGGCGAGGCGACGCGGCGACTGCGATCGCGAAGACCGCGCGCCGGCTGGACGGCCAGTTCACTATTGGCGGGCAGGAGCATTTTTATCTCGAGGGACAAGCATCCTTCGCCTTTCCCGGCGAAGGCGACGAGATGATGGTGCACGTTTCGACGCAGGACCCGACCGAGACGCAGCACATCGTCGCCCGCATCCTGGGAATACCAGACGCCTTCGTCACTGTGGAAACGCGGCGAATGGGCGGGGGCTTTGGCGGCAAGGAAAGCCAGGCTTGCGCCTGGGCGGCGATCGCGGCGCTCGCGGCGCGACGTAACGGGGCGACCGTGCAAGATCCGCCTCGATCGCGACGACGACTTCGCATTGACCGGCAAGCGCCACGATTTTCGCGCCGATTGGCGAGTGGGTTACGACGACAAGGGCGTGGTCGCCGGTTACGAAGTTGCGCTCAACGCGCGCTGCGGTTGTTCGGCCGATCTTTCGCCCGGCGTTTGCGACCGCGCGATGTTTCACGCCGGCAACGGCTATTGGCTGCCTGACGTTTCGATCCTGACCCGTCGCCTGAAGACCAACACCGTATCCAACACCGCCTTTCGCGGCTTTGGCGGGCCACAAGGTATGATCGCCATCGAGCGTGTCATGGACGCAATCGCGCGCGAGCGCGGTGTCGATCCGCTCGACGTGCGCAAGGCCAACCTCTTGCGCGCAGGTTTCGATCGCACTCCCTACGATCAAACGGTCGAGGACTACCAGACGCAGCGGGAGATCATCGAGGACCTCGAGGTCTCAAGCGCCTATCGCGCCCGGCGCGAGCGCATCAACGCATTCAACGCGGAGAGTCCGATCATCAAGCGGGGCATTGCGCTGACGCCGGTGATGTTCGGGATCTCCTTCACGCTGATCCCGCTCAATCAGGCCGCCGCGCTGGTGCACGTCTATTCCGACGGCTCGATCCATCTCAACCACGGCGGCACGGAGATGGGGCAGGGGCTGTTCACCAAGGTCGCGCAAATCGTGGCCGAAGAGTTCGGCGTGCCGCTGCATTTCGTGCGCATAACGGCCACCAACACCGCCAAGGTTCCCAACGCCTCGCCGACCGCCGCTTCCTCTGGGACCGATCTCAACGGCATGGCGGCGAAAATCGCCGCCGGTACGATCCGGGAGAGGATGACGGCCTTTGCCGCCGAGGCATGGAACGTCGCGCCGGACGCCGTCGAGTTCCGCGACGCGCGCGTGTTCGCCGGCAACGTTTCCATGAGCTTTGGCGAGCTCGCCAAAGCGTGCCGGCTGGGGCGCGTGCAGCTGTCGCACTCCGGCTATTACAAGACGCCAGAGATCCACTGGGATCGTCTCAGGGCGAAGGGGCGTCCGTTTCTCTACTTCGCCTACGGCGCGGCCTGCTCGGAGGTCGCGATCGACACGCTGACCGGCGAGATGCGGGTCCTGCGCGCCGACCTGCTGCACGATGTCGGCTCGTCAATAAATCCCGCGATCGACATGGGGCAGGTCGAAGGCGCCTTCATTCAGGGTATGGGCTGGCTCACGACCGAAGAACTCATATACGCCGCCGACGGAAGGCTGCTGACCCATGCGCCCGCGACCTACAAAATCCCCGTGGCTTCCGATACGCCGCCCATCTTTAACACGCGGCTTTTCACGAGGCCCAATCCGACCCCGAGCATTTACCGCTCGAAGGCTGTCGGCGAGCCGCCGCTGATGCATGGAATTTCGGTCTATTCCGCGATTCTCGATGCGGTGCACGCGACAAATCCCAAAGGTCAGCCGAAGCTTGAGGCCCCATGCACGCCGGAATCGATTCTCAACGCGATCGCATCGTTGAACGGGGCTGGCTGAGAGGCCGCGATGAAAGCTTTCCGTCGTCTTATCGAAGCGATTGAAGCCGAAGGCTCGGCGGCTTTGGTGACGCTCGCTCGCGTCGAGGGTTCGAGCCCGCGCGAAGCAGGTGTGCGCATGGTTGTGCGACCGTCGGGCGGCTTTCAGGGAACGATTGGCGGCGGCACGCTCGAATTTGCCGCGCTCGAAGCGGCAGGCGAGGCTCTGCGAAGGGGCCGCGGACCTGCGGAGCGTCGGTCGCTCGCGCTTGGGCCCGAGCTTGGCCAGTGCTGCGGTGGTCGCGTCGAATGGCGAGTTGAGACGTTCGACAAGCTCGATCTCGACGATCTTTCTGCATTTGCGATCGCCGAAGGCGGCGCTTCAGCGGCGCTCAGCGCGCGGCTGGGTCCTGACGGACGCGTTCAGCGAACGCTCGGGACGAGCGTAAGCGAGCGTAGGTTGGCGCGCTTCGCCGAAGAGACCTGGACTGAACCGCTCGGCGTGCTTGCGCGTGCGGTGTATCTGTTCGGCGCCGGTCACGTTGGACGCGCGTTGGCGCTCGCGCTCGCGCCGCTGCCTTTCGCCGTGCGCTGGATCGATCCTAGACGCGATGCTTTTCCGACGCGTGCGCCCGCCAACGTGACACTTATCCATGCGCACGAACCTGCGGCCGAGCTCGCGAGCGCGCCCGACAGGGCGCTCGTCGTCGTGTTCACGCATTCGCACGCGCTGGATCTCGAAATCGTCGCGGAGGCGCTGAGGGTCGAGCGCTTCGGCTATGTCGGCCTTATTGGCTCAGCGACGAAACGAGCGCGCTTCTTGAGCCAGATGCGTGCGGCGGGACTCTACGGAGGTTCAGCTTGGCCGCCTCGTCTGCCCGATTGGGGTTCCAGGCCTCGAATTCTAAGGACCCCGCGGTGATTGCCGCTTCGACCGCCTCGCAACTCCTGATCGTGGGCGGAGAAGCTTGCGGCAGAGGAAGAGCAGGGCGCAAGACGTCAAAGCGAGTCGTCGGCTTCGGCGCGTTGAGGCCACGAAGCAGGACTTCGGTCCAGCCGCGCGATTGGTTCTATCCTATCGCGTTTGCGAGCCTCGCCAGCTTATAATGTGGCCGCCGCCGGCTCGCGCCTTTCAATCTGGAGAACAAGTGTCGCGACATCCATCCGCAAATTTGTTTGACCTCATCGCCGCGCGAGCGCCCCAACTGGACAAGCTTGCTCTGGAGACCCGAGACGCCACTGCGCTGACCTATGGCGAACTCTTCAAACGCTCCGCGCAGGCGGCCAATGCGCTGGTCGCGCTCGGAGTTAAGCCTGGCGATCGGGTCGCGGCGCAAATCGAGAAATCAACGGACATGATCGTTGTCACCCTCGCTTGCCTACGCGTGGGCGCGGTGCTGTTGCCGTTGAACACCGCCTATACGCTTGCCGAGCTCGAGTATTTCCTCGGCGACGCTGGGCCTGCCGTGACTCTGTGCAGTCCCGACCAGCTCGAGGCGATTTGTGCGCTGGCGCGCAAGCTTCAGCTGCATGCGGTCGAAAGTCTCGGCGTCAAGGGCGATGGAACGTTCGGCGAGGCGATAGCCGCGGCGCCCGCCGAATTCGGAACGGTGTGCCGGGCGAGCCATGATCTAGCCGCGATTCTCTATACGTCGGGCACCACCGGTCGCTCGAAAGGCGCGATGCTGACGCATGACAATCTCGCATCGAACGCACGGACCTTGATCGATTGTTGGCGTTTCAGCTCCGCCGATAGACTTATTCACGCGCTGCCCGTCTTTCATACGCACGGGCTGTTCGTGGCGGTCAACGTTGCTTTGCTGTCGGGCGCGACGATGATCTTCATGAGCAAGTTTGATCCGGACGCGGTCATCGCAGCGCTGCCGGGCGCGACGGCGATGATGGGGGTCCCGACCTTTTATACGCGCCTGCTCGACCATTCTGGCCTCGGTCCCGAATCCTGTGCGAACATGCGTCTCTTTGTCTCCGGTTCCGCGCCATTGCTCGCCGAAACTCACGCCGCCTGGCGGGAGCGGACCGGCTTCGTCATTCTTGAGCGGTACGGCATGACTGAGACGAACATGATCACGTCGAACCCCTATGATGGCGAACGCCGCGCAGGAACTGTGGGCTTTGCCCTGCCGGGCGTAAGCGTGCGGATCGCGGATCCGGAAAGCGGAATGCCGGTCCAGACGGGCGAGGTTGGCGTGATCGAAGTCAAAGGACCGAACGTGTTCGCCGGCTATTGGGGGATGCCGGAGAAGACCGCGCAGGAGTTTCGCGCCGACGGCTATTTTATTACTGGCGACGTCGCCCGTACCGATGGCGACGACTACATCCATATCGTCGGGCGCGCGAAGGACCTGGTGATCTCTGGCGGCTTCAATGTCTATCCCAAGGAGGTCGAGACCGAGATCGACGCGATAGACGGGGTGCTCGAAAGCGCTGTTTTCGGTGTCCCCCATGCCGATTTCGGAGAAGCCGTGACAGCGGCCGTCGTAGCGCGTCGCGGCGCGGCCCTGACCGAATTGGCGATTCTCTTGGCGCTCGGCGGCCGCCTGGCCAAATTCAAGGCGCCGAAACAGATCGTCCTCGTCGATTTTCTGCCGCGCAATGCGATGGGAAAGGTGCAGAAGGCGGCGTTGAGGGAAGCTTACAGGGACATCTACCGCACCTGAAAATGGGCGCCAGCGGCGCCACAGCGAAGCCGGCGCGATTGGCGTCGCGATAAGGGTGCCCCCTGTGCGGACGGAAAGCGCACGCTTCACCATACAAATTACCGTTTTCGCCCAGAATTCCTGCCGACGCCGTCGGAAACAGGGCCACGCTGCGTTATTTTCTTTCCGCAGAATGAGCAAGTTCAGAGCCTTACGAGAACTTTCCTTCCGGAGTCGGACGTCAACCTCAAGCCCGTTTAGGCAATTCGCCGTTAGTAGCTTTGGGCCGACGGCGATCCAACGATCATAATCGATATTTCTATAATAGACAACTACTTGTTGATATCCGATTTATCGCAAGATTGGGTGGCCAAGAAAGCGCGCGCAGTTTTGCGCGGGAACTCTGTGAACTTTCAGTGAGCATTACCCTTTGCGATCCACCGAATTGCAAAGGGTAAGCACTGCGCTGCAGTTAAGATCACCTTACCCAAGCCGCCCGGAGGCGTGCGCGAGGATCGTGTAGACCTTGCCGGTGTTGGACAGAAGATAGGCGCGCCACTGCGAGCCGTCGCGATCGCTATGACTGATCTTTGCCAGGAGGCGCTCGAACTCCTGGATGTAGCGGGTTGTCGTATCGCGGAACTGAGGGTCGGCTCGAAAGCGGCGACGAATCTCGTCGAACGCCTGTTGACCAGCCTCGGTATAGAGGCGGCGCGACACAGCGCCCGTATCGCCGCGCCTCCATCGATCCCACATCTCGACCGCAGCCTCGTTGTCGATGAACCCGGGGATTTCTCGGCTCAGCGCCTCCAGCGTCTCCTCGCCTTTGGAGTTTGCCTCCTCGGGCTCGTCACGAGAGGCGGCCGCGAGCAGGTTTGAAAGCCATCCGGGCTGTCCACGATCGGCGGCGGTCGTTGGCGGGCCTGCTGGCAATGCAACCGTCCGTGGCGCGGCCGTGGACGATGTTGGCAACGGCTGCGTTTGAGCGCGGGCGGGGGCTGGCTTTGGCTCCAGGGCGAGGGCCGCGCCTAACGCTGGATGCTCGGTGTCAGAATCAGACATGGCCTCACCGACGCGGGTCAACGCGGTTTCGCGGGCCGGGGAGGCCTCGATCCGGCGAGCGGACTCGACAACGCGCGGCAGCGGCTTCTCGAAACGCGCGCCTGCGACTGCGGTGGTTGCGGCAGCCAGCTCGACGGGTTCGGCTATGTCGTAGGTTGCCCCCGACTCCGATACCAATGCGGCAAGCTCCTTCAGCGCCCGGATTTGATCAGAGACAACCCGCCGCATCGCTTCGGTGGTTTCGGTAGTCTCCTGCGGCAGATCCAGGACGCCGCGGCGTAGTTCCTGCCGCGTCTGGTCCAGTTCGCGCTGCACTTGAGCCGACATGTCCTTCACTTCGGCAACCGATTGACGGAAACGGTCCGCGGCGTGATCGAGCGCGTTGGTTAGCTGCGTGTTCGTCTGTTCGAGGGTGGTTTGCAGCGTCTGGGCGGTTCGCTCTCGCTCCTTTGCGGCCGTGTCGCGAATGGTTTCAAATTGACCTGCGACCGCGATTGACGCGCCCCTTGTGGCCGCGGCCAGCGCAGCGCTGATCTCCTGAGCGCGAGTTTGCGCTCGGGCAAAACTGTCCTCGACGTTGGTCGCAAAGCGGCCAAGAATCGTCTCAAAAGCGTCACTGCGACCGGAGAGATCGCCAACCAGCGCCTGAAGCGTGCTGTGCCTATGTTCGAGAGCGACATCGAGCGACTGCTGCTGTTGCGCAAGATCCCGCCCGACCGTGGCGAGAGCTTCCGCGTGCTGGGCAAGCTGTCGAGACAGGGTGCTCGCATCGGACTGCGTAACGGCCGAGAGCCGCCCCAAGGTAGTGACCTGGGACGCGATGCCGCTGAGCGCGTTCTGGAATTCATCAACTCGGTCTGAGAGTCCGCTCTGAACCGCCGCGAGCCGATCCCCAGCCGATCCGATCGCCTGGTCGATAACCGTGCCGGTTTGGCCGAGATTGTTGATTACCAACGTCAGTTCGTTGCGGAGCCGATCGCCGGTGCCGGAAAGCGACTTAACCGAGTTTTCAGCGCTGCGGGTTACGGTCTCCTGTAGCGTGGCGCTTGACGTTTCCACCTGTTCGGTCAATCGCTTCAGCAATGCGTCGATCGCTTCGCCCGAGCGGTGCGTGGCGTCGGCTACGACGTTGCGCAGCGCTTCGCTCGAATCGGCCACTTCGGAGCGCAACTGACCGGTCAGAGCGCTTAAGGCGCGAACCGGATCCGACGCGCTGCCGTTGACGGCGGCAATAAGCTCGTCGGTGCGCCGGGTCATCAAAGTCGTAAGGCCGGCCATCTGCTGGTCAAGCGTATGCATCGCGCGCTCGCCGACGCCAGCGATCCTCGCCGACACATCATCGCCGCGCTGGCCGAGGGCGGCGACCAATTCGGCGCCCCGGCCTTCGATGACCTCTCGCAAGTCGTCGACCTTCGCCCTGATTGCGCCGGCGACGCTCGCGCCTCTCGCCGCCCAGACAGATTCGGCTTCCGAGGCCACTCTCGCCAGATCTTCGCTCATCGCCTGTATGCGAGCGACAAGTCGTTCATCGATCGTCTCGGCGTTACGATTCGCCGCCTGCACCATGTCGGCCAACCGCGAATCAATGACTCGGGCGCCTTGGTCCGCCGCCTCGCCGAGGGCGGCCAAGCGCTCGTCAAATATTTGCACGCTCTGCCGTGTGGCGTCAGCAACAACGATCCTGTGGGAGTTCGAGGGCGGAGCCGATCGACGTCTTGTGGACGTCGAGCATCGCGGTGACCTGCTGCGCGTGCTCGCCAACCTTGTCCTGCAGCTCAGCCCGACTCGAGTCGAGGCGCTGGCTCAGGTCCTGCATCGGCGTGACGACTTGCTCTTTGAATTGATCGACGCTGATTCCGAGCGACCGCGAGACGTCTTCGACGCGACCTGTCAATGTCGTGTTGATGTCGCGGGCGACAGTCGACAGCGTTTGCGTCAGTTCGTGCGCTCGCCTTTGCAGGGTCTCGCCTATTTCCGCCGATTTGGCGGTCATGCCTTCCGTGATCTCGCGGCCGCCGTCGCCGAGCGCCTTGGCGGTTTCGAGGGTGGTGCGAGCGAGGGTTTCGGACAATGTGCGACCGCGCTGCGCGAGTGCATCCTCGATCCGCGCCAAAAGGCCCTCGAGCGTCGACGAGACTTCGTGAAGTTTTGCCCCCGCGCGGTCTTCGACCGCCTGCAGACGGCGGTCGAACAGGGCCGCGGCCTCCTCGCTTCGCTGACCGAGCTTCTCATCGATCTCGCCGCCACGGTTGACGAGAGTTGCCTCAATGGCGACCAGTTTGGCGCCGAGATCGGTCGCGAGAGCCGCCGACCGATCGCCAATCTGCCCGACAATCTCACGACTCCGCCCGTCGACGGCGCCTTCGAAGCGCGCAAGCCCGTCGCCCAGCGACGTCTCGATGCGCCGCGAATGGGATGCGAGGGCAAAATCGACCGCATTGTGATGAGCGGCCGAAGCGATTTCAAACTGCTCCAACCGCTCTCGCGATTTTGCCGCCAGCTGCTCATTGTAGCCGACGAAACGCTTGTCGAAGTCGTCGCGTCGAGTTTGCAACATGCCGTCAATCGCATCGAGATGCCCGGCGATGCGAGCATGGAGTTCGTCGGAATCGGACCCAAGTCGGTCGATGACGTTGTGTCCGCTTTCGCCCACGAGACCATCCAGCGCCTGCAGATATTCGCGCATGCGCTCCGTCTGTTGCGACACGGCCTCCACGAGGCTGACGCCGCGGTGGTTGACGAGGTCGTCAAAGGCCGCGATCCGCTCGCTCAAGGCGTCATGTATGCTGCCGGCTCCGTTGGCCGCCGCGGCCGCAGCTTCGCGAGCAAGTGACGCGAGACGCTCGTTGATTTGCGCCGTTTCAGTGCTCAACGTGGTTAGGGATTGAGCTGCTGACGCTTCAATTTGCGCCTGCGCGAGAGCGCCCTCGGCTGAGATCGCGCCGACGAGGCGACGTGTCGACTCGTCGAACAGGGCCTCGAGCGCGTCGTTCTGGTTGGTGATCGTCCCGCGCAATTCACGTCTCGCGGGAGTTGAATTGTTCACCCCAACGCGCAGCCACGGCGTCGAGGATCGCGGCTGCGTTCTCCGCACGATCCCGAATCAGCGAAGCTCAGCCGCTCGCCCGACCCGGTGAGCCTATCTTCAAGGTCTTGGCCGCGCACGACGACAGTCTCGTGCAGACGGTCGGCAGCGTCATTGAGGCGCACGACGAGATTGTCGCCGTGTACGACGATGGTGTCGGAGAGTCGTGCGCCGCCGCTCTCGAGCCGCTCGATCAGTGAATTCGACCGGGCGCTGAAGTCGCGGGCGACCGAATCGGTGGTGATGCCGAGCTGATCGGCGACCGAGTCGCCTTGGGCGCGAATTGCGTCGGCGGCTTGCGCCCGCTCGAACTGACCCGGCTGACGACGCCGTGCGAGTACTCGTCAACAGCATTGCGCGCCGTCGCCGAGGCCTCGGAAAGCTTGTCGACGATGGAGTTGCCATGGAAGCGGATCGCCTCGGCGGCTTGTTCGCCGCTTGCGCTGATCCGAGCGACAAAGTCGTCCGCGTATTCGGCGACGGCGCTACGCGCTCCCGCCGACGTCTCGGAGAGGCGGCCGGCGACGGAGTTGCCGTGGAAGCGGATCGCCTCGGCCGCCTGTTCGCCGCTCGCGCTGATCCGAGCGACAAAGTCATCCGCGTATTCGGCGACGGCGCTGCGCGTTCCCGCCCGAAGTCTCGGAGAGGCGCCCGGCGATAGAGTCGCCATGGAAACGGATCGCCTCGACGGTTTGTTCGCCGCTTGCGCTTACGCGAGCGACGACCTCGTCCGCGTATTCGCTGACGGCGCTGCGCGCCGCCGCCGAAGTTTCGGAGAGCCGATCGGCAACGGAGTCCCCATGGAAGCGGATCGCCCCGACGGTTTGTTCGCCGCTTGCGCTCACGCGAGCGACGACCTCATCCGCATATTCAGCGACGGCGTTGCGCGCTGTAACCGAAGTCTCGGAGAGCCGATCCACGATCTGGTCGCCATGGAAACGAATTGCCTCGGCGGCTTGTTCGCCGGTTGCGCTGACCCGCGGCAACGATTTCATCTGCGTACTCGCCGACAGCGTTGATGGTCGTACCCGAAGCCTGGGAAAGTTGGTCAGTAATCCGATCGCCCTGGGCGCGGATCGCTTCGACGGTTTGAGCGCCGCTCGCATTCGCCCGGGCGACGACATCGTCCGTGAATGCGGCGACTGCGCTGCGTGTCGCCGCTGAAGCCTGCGAGAGCTGGTCGGCGACTTCGTCCCCTTGGACGCGAATCGTCTCGACGGTGTGCTCTCCGCTTGCGTTGACGCGGCCGATCAGCTCGTCCGCGTAGGCGGCGACGGCTCCGCTCATCATCGCCGACGCGCCCGCGAGTTGGTCGGCGACCAACTCGCCATGCGCATTGACGGTTTCAGCGGCTTCAGAAAGCCGCGCCGCAACAATATCTCCATGGACTTGCAGCGTCTGCGCGGCCTCGGCGCCGCTGGCGGATACGCGGGTCACAATTGCGTCCGCATAGGTCCCGACAGCGTTGCTCGCTGAAGCGGCGGCATCCGAAAGGCGAACCACGACGGAATCGCCGTGGGAGCGAATGGCTTCGAGCGCCTCTGAGCTGCTGGCGTTGATGCGGCCGACGACGTCGTCGCCATGAGCGCTGAAGGCGCCCGTCAGCGCCAAGGAAGATTCAGCAAGTTGATCTGAGATCGCATCTCCGTGTCCCCTGATCGCCTCGACAGCCCGCGCGCTGCTGCCGCTGATGCGTCCGACCACATCGTCGGCGTGCGCTCCTACTGCGCTCCGTGCGAATTCGGCCGCGTCCGCGAGACGCGTCGCCACACGGTCACCGTGCGCATCGATCGCCTCGACGACGGAATCTTGCGAGGTTTGGATGCGTTCAATCAGATCGGAGCTCCGCTCCCCTAAGCGGGACAGCAGATTGTCGCCAACCGTCTTCAGACGGCTGTCCACTTCACCGACTCGCGCTAGGATATCGCCTGCGGTTTTTTGGCTGGTGCTGGCGAGGCGTTCGGCCAGACTCTCGCCAACCGCGGCGATTGATACGTTCATTCGCGCGCCTTCGGCGCCGATGCGCTCAATGGTCGCTGAGCCCGTGCGATCGATCGCGATGGCGACGTCGTCCGACGTCGCGCTAAGCGAAGTGGTCAGTTTTTGGCCAGCTTCAAGAAGACGCTCACTCAAATTGTTGCCGGCGACGCCGAGGTCCTGGGCGATGCTGTCGTGCGCTGTCGCTATGGCGTCGCGAACCCGTGTTCCGGTGTGCACGATTGACTTCGCGCTGGTCGGCCATCTCAGCGATGAGCAGCCGAATCTTGCGCTCGTTGTCGGAATAAGAGCGCTCCAGCGTTGAAACCTCAGACCGGACGCGGGTTTCGAGCTCCGCGGCGCGGGCTAACGCGCGTTCGACGCCATCTCCCATTGTCGTGAGTTCGCGACGGATGGCCTGGGACAGGTTTGCTACATGCTCTCCCGCCATCGTCTCGGGTTCGGCCAGACGAACGGCGACGTGGGAGATCGCCTGCGCGGATTGACGCAGTTCCCGCAGGCGACGCGATAGGGCGGCAAATGCGAACATGAAAATGATCGGCGCGAGCGCCGCTAAAAGAAATAGCGGCGTCTCGGGCTTGAGCAACATCTCGACAGGTCGCCGCGTCGCCGAGGGCCACACAGAGACGTAGCCGTATAGCGCGCAGATCGCCGCCCATATAACGGAAGCAATCAGAGCGAGTACAAATGGCGTCCGGCTCGCCGGACGCGCATTCATCGCCTGTAGATGGCGCCGACGTTCTCACGATCGTCGTTTGCCGGCGTCGCCGCGGAAATAACTGGTTTTGTTTCGTTCTCAGGGACGCTGGGCGAAGACGAGCCCGCGCGCAGGAGCGCCGGCGCATCGCCGGCGAGTTGACTTGCCTTGAGGACAGGCGTGGCGGTCGTCGGTTTTGCTGGAATGAGTTGGGGCGAGGAAGCATTGTCGTCCAACAGGACGGCCTCGTCGTCGTCCGTTAGATTTAAGGCGCTCTCGATCGCCGACATCGCCGCCGAGACCGGATCCGTCGCCGAATTCTGTTTTGCCATCGCGTCCGCCTCACTCCGTCGGCGCCGATCCATTCGACGACCGACCTACACACTCCAAGCGTTTCCCCGGCTCGCCCCGGCCGACCAAACACATTGAATTAACCACGTTGCAGTCTACTGCCGAGCCTCAAGGATGAAAACCGCGCCAGGCGAGCAACTTGCAAACGTCGTTAACGCTTCGGTTACCATGTTTTTCCATAGTGTTCAGCGATTAAGGAGGGAACCCGTATACTGAGGCTCTCTCGGGGTAATCCCCAACGGACCAAACCGCTATGCTTGAGGGCTCGGCCAACGGTCGCGATCCGCCTCTCGATCTTGTTCATCTTGCCCGACAGTGCCTTGGCGATCAGGATCTCGAGACGGAACTCCTGGGGTTGTTCCGGCTGCAAGCGCCGGCATTGATGGCGCAGCTGTCCGATTCCCCGGTTTTATCGTTGCAATTCAAGGCAAGAATTGCTCACACCCTTCGTGGTTCGGCGCTTGCGGTGGGCGCCAGCCGCGTCGCCAGCGCGGCGTGGCGAATTGAGGAATTGGCGTCGATCGGCGGCGGCCAAGGTTCAGATGAAACGCGCGCGGTCGCCGAACTCCAATCCTCAGTCGCAGAGGCAGTCGCCGAAATCGAGCGCATTCGGGCTTAGCCCGGCGCGAGAATTGCGGAGAGCCTTAGGTTCTGCGGCCTCAGCCTGCAATACCTGACCGGCCGCAAAAGCGACACGCTAAATGCTCTTTCGGCGTCGCCCCGCTTGCTCTATGTAGGCGCGCGACAGGCTTAGGCCAGTTCGCGCATCATAGCGCGGAACGCCGTTTCCCAGGGAAAATTCGTTTCGATGCCCAAACTGACATTTCTTGACGCGTCCGGAGAGGCGCGTTTGGTCGAGGCGCAGGTCGGCTCGACCGTCATGGAGACGGCGCTGCGCAACTCCATCCCCGGCATCGAGGCCGAGTGTGGAGGCGCTTGCGCTTGTGCGACGTGCCATGTCTATGTCGCCCCGGAATGGGCGGAAGCGACGGGCAAAGCCTCCCAGATGGAGGAGGACATGCTCGACTTCGCCTTCGAGGTGCGCCCGACCTCCAGACTCTCCTGTCAGATCAAGGTGACCGAAGCGCTGGACGGCCTGGTCGTGACCACGCCGGCCAAACAAGGATAAACAGAAGGAACCTGCATGAGCGAACTGCTATCCACCGACGTCGCGATTATCGGCGCCGGGCCGATCGGCCTGTTTGCGGTGTTCGAGCTCGGACTGCTCGACATCAAAGCGCATCTGATCGACATTCTGCCAAAGGCGGGCGGCCAATGCGCCGAGCTTTATCCCGAGAAGCCCATCTATGACATTCCAGGCTTTCCCGTGGTCAACGGGCAAGAGCTTGTCGACAACCTCATGAAGCAGATCCATCCGTTCGGCCCGAAGTTTCACTTTGGCGAGATGGTCGAGCGCATGGAGGTTCTTGGCGCGCCTGACCGGCCCTTGTTTCGGATTGGGACCGACAACGACAAGGTGATCGAAGCCAAGTCCGTGTTCATCGCGGCGGGCGGAGGGTCGTTTCAGCCAAAGAAGCCGCCGATTCCGGGGCTGGACGGCTACGAGAACACGAGCGTCTTCTATTCCGTGCGCAAGATGGACCATTTCAAGGGGAGGCGGGTCGTCATCGTGGGCGGGGGCGATTCCGCGCTCGACTGGGCGCTCAACCTCCATCCGGTCGCCGACCGCATCACGCTCGTTCACCGTCGCGACGCCTTCCGGGCGGCCCCCCACTCGGTCAACGCCATGCGCGAGCTCGTCAATTCGGGCGATATGGAATTCGTGCTCGGCCAGGTGACGGGGGTCAAGGGCGAGAGCGGGCAGCTCTCGGCTCTCACGATTCGTCGGGAGAACGGTGAGATTTACGACCACCCGTGCGACGACATGATGCCGTTCTTTGGGCTGACAATGAAGCTTGGACCGATCGCCAGTTGGGGGATCAATCTCCACGAGAATCTGGTCCCCGTCGATACGGCGAAGTTCGAAACGAGCGTTCCGGGCATTTTCGCCATCGGCGACATCAACACTTATCCGGGCAAGCTCAAGCTGATCCTTTCGGGCTTCCACGAGGCCACGCTCGCCGCGCAGAGGGCGCATCATTACGTCCACCCGGACAAGAAGCTGACCTTCCAGTACACGACGTCTTCGACGAGCTTGCAGCGCAAGCTCGGCGTGACCTAGGGGTTTCTACCGTCGCGCGCGAGCCTGGAGCGCGCTACGCTTCGCCTCGTCGGCGTCCGCGGCGAGGAGATCCGCATGAGCGCAGCAAGCGGTTACGCGCTGGGCTATTCGACCGAGGAGGAGCGCAGACTCGCCCTACAAGCGAGGATGTTCGAACGTTTGACAGAGGACGTTCTGCGTCACGCCGGGATTGGCGAGGGGATGTATGTCCTCGATATTGGCTGCGGTATTGGCGATGTGTCGTTGCTCGCCGCTCGGTTGGTCGGTTCCTCCGGTTCGGTGATTGGACTCGACCGAGGAGAAGAATCCCTCGAAACTGCACGCCGTCGGGCGAAGGGTTTGGGGATCGGAAACGTAACCTTCGTCGCCACCGATATCTCGACTTTCGAGACCGATAAGATGTTCGACGCGATCATCGGCCGACTTATCCTGCTCTATCTGCCTGAGCCTTCGAAAATCCTTCGTCACTTGGCGTCCCATTTGCATCCCGGCGGAATTCGTGGCGTTCCAGGAGATGGACATGTCGACCTTTCTTCCCCCTGGTTCGCCGGCGCTTGTGACCCGCGCGTTGACCTGGGTGTACGACGCGTTCGGCGCCGCTGGCGCCCAGAGAGAAATGGGACCTCAGCTGCCGGATATATTCATGAATGCCGGGCTTCCGCGTCCCGAAATGATCGCCGGACAAAGGATAACAAGCGGGTTCGATCCTGACGTGCACACCGTCATCGCGGGCCTTGCCCGAAGTCTTCTGCCGGTGATGGAGCGGGCAAAAATCGCGACGGCCGAGGAGGTAGACATCGATACGCTCGCGGAAAGGTTACGCGATGAAGCAATCGAAAAGGGCGAATCCGTAGCCTACTGGCCGCGCCTGGTTGGCGCGTGGGCCCGGAAAGCCTGAAGCTGTGATTTCCCGGTGCGTCAAATCCCTCGGGTAGCCGGTGCAGCCCGCCCTTGTCCGGCTTCCGCGCCCGGCCCTCACCGAGGTGTACGATTCTGCACGCGCCAAAGCGATTTCAATGGCTTAGGCTTCCTTTTCTGCAACTCGAATCAGCCGAGTAAGTGAAGGAGCTAGGTCGAAAGTAAAACATCAGCTTATCTGCGTAACTAATTTATATTCATGATATTTTTACATAGCTAAGACGTAGCGAGACGACATCGTCGTCACCGGAGAATGTTATCGTCCCCGGCGGCTGCGTCCGCGATGGACAACGGTTCCTCATTGAGGGGCGCGGCGGTGAAGGTCAGCGCTTTTGGCGGGGTCGGAAGGGCCAGAGGCGGGGGCGCGGTCGACTGGCGCGGGGGCGCCCCCGCGGCGAGCTCATGATATCGGTCAAGGGCGGCGACGATCCGCAAATAGGTCGCAACGGCTTTCAGTTCGCCGAGTTCGATCGCCGCTTCGGCGAGCCTCAGCGCCTTCGCCAGTCGCGCGACTTGCACCCTCGCGAAATGCTCGGGCGCGTCCAGCCGCCGTTCCGCTAGCGCCCGGTCGATTTCACGCCGGACTGTCGCGGCGCTGGTTTGCACTATCCGCGCGATCTGGCTGCAATTATAGCCTGAGACCATCAGGTCGAAGTAGCGCTCTCGTAGCGCGACCTTCTTTTCGCGGCGCACGCGGCGTTTAGCTCGGACGCCTGAGGCCGGCGGTTGAGGATGCCGGGTCATCGTTCATGAGGATCTCCGTTGCCGTCGGGCGGCGAAAAACGGAAATATACCATGATTTCTGTTTTACGGAAATATATTGTTTTGAGTTTCGCAGTTAAGTATCTGAAATTGAAGAAAAAAATATCTAAAATTATCCGAATCAGATCTCGGTTGCTTCTCGCTGAAGAACCACCACCTGCCGGTCTGAGGTTAGACGCCCGCCCAAACAAAAAACGCGTGCGCGGCAGGGAGATCGCCGCGCACGCCAATAGGTCACAGGTTCGGCGACCCCCTATAAGCCGCTGGTCGGACGGCCTGCCGCCCGAGACGCAGCGGACTTTTCCAGTCTCGAACGGACTGCGCAATTAGTAAAACTACCCACGCGACGCCTCAGCTCGGCTCCCGATCGCCGCTCGCCTCAGATGGCGAGCGAACGGCAAAAGGCGATATATTCTCTTTGCGGACTCGACGTCCGGCGCGTTATGCGAGAGGGGCCGGGACGAAGCGTTCGGGGACAAAGGAGCGGCGATGGCGGAATTGGCCCATGCCCTCAGCGAAGCGCCCCAGTTCGACGCCGCGTTCCGCGACGACCTTCGCCGAGCTTCTGGCCTGGCGGCGCGACGTGCGCCATTTTCGCCCCGAGCGAAGCGCCGGATGAGGCGACGCTGGCTGATCTCTTCGATCTCGCCGCGCTCGCTCCTTCGGTCGGCAATTGCCAGCCGACGCGGTTCGTGCGCGTCGACGATGAGGCGCGCCGCGCTGCGATCCGGGCCAATTTCGAGACCGCCAACCGCGACGCGCTCAGCGCCTACGGCGGCGAACGGGCGGCGCTTTACGCCAGGCTCAAGCTCGCCGGCCTAAGCGACGCGCCGATCCAGATTGCGGTCTTTTGCGACGAGGCGACCGAGCAGGGCCATGGCCTCGGCGCGCGCACCATGCCGGAGACGCGCCGCTATTCGACGGTCTGCGCGCTGCACACGTTCTGGCTCGCCGCGCGCGCCCGGGGCCTTGGCGTCGGCTGGGTGTCGATCCTCGATCCGGCGACAATCGCCGAGTCGCTCGACGTGCCGCGCGCCTGGACCTTCATCGCCTATCTTTGCGTCGGCTTTCCGCGCGAGGATCATCTGATCCCGGAGCTCGAGCGCGTGGGCTGGCAAGCCCGCGAGCCGCATCCGGTTCTGCGCCGGTAGGAAGCCGGTTCGTCGCTTGGACCTCATCCGCCTTTGGACGGATGAATATCGTCGACCCACTCGACCGTTTCCGGGTTTCGCTCGACGTTCGGCAGATCGAGATTGACGACCACCGGCTCCTGACCGCTGCGCACCAGCACGCAGGACAGCGGCTCGTCGTCGCTGGCGTTGATCTCCTGATGGGGGACGTAAGGGCGGGACGTAGATGAAGTCGCCGGGGCCGGCCTCGGCCACGAATTCGAGCCGCTCGCCCCAGCGCATGCGGGCGCGTCCGCTCACCACATAGATGACGCTCTCGACGGGTCCATGATGGTGCGCGCCGGTCTTGGCCTTCGGGTGGATGACGACGGTCCCGGCCCATAGTTTCTCCGCCCCCGCGCGGGCGTGGGTGATCGCCGCGGCGCGGTTCATGCCGGGCGTCTGCGCCGTGTTGATGTCGAGTTCGCTCGCATGAACCACCCGGACGCCGTCGAGGCGCCATCGAGTCGTGGCTTCCATCATTCATGGCCGCTTCTCCATGACCCGCTTTCAGGGGCGCGAATCTATCCAGAACAGAGCCTCGGTCTCGTCAGTTAGGTCCGCCGTTGCGAGACGCTCGGGCGCCGCTGGCGACGGTCACTCGCCGCCGTAGACTGCGGCCATGACCGACGCCTCGCCCGTTATGGCTCCGACGCGCCTGACCGCGCGCGCGCTCATTGTCGGCGAGCGCATCGACACCGCCGGGCTCGAGCGGCCGGACATGATCTCCTCGCTGCCGCTCGCCTTCCGGGTCGGCGAGCGGGGCATGGCGGCGTTGTTCCGCTTCGGCGTCGCGGTGATGGTCGGCCTGACGCCGCTCGAGGAGGAGGACCTCCTGGCGAAGCTCGGTCGCGCGTCAGCGGCGCGAGGGCGCTCGGCGACGACGAGACGGCGGTGCTCGAAATCGCGCCCGACAGCGACGAGCAGAAGGCCTCGAGCGGCCCGATCCAGATCAAGAACCTGTCGCCGGCGCGCTTTCTGGTCATCGCCGACGCGCTCGCCAAGACGGTGGCGCTGGCGCGCGACGAGCGCGAGGTCAATGCGGTGTTCGACGTGATCGAGCCGTTCGCCGAAAAGCTCGCGGCGACCGGCCGGCCGCCGTTCCGCCGCCGCGCGATGCTTCGGCTGATCGGGCAGGCGCTGCTCGCCCAGCACCGCGTCTCGGGCCGCGTCGCGGTCGAGGAAAAGCCGGACGTGCTTTGGGACCACCCGGAGCTCGAGCGGCTCTACGCGCGCCTTGCGGACGAATACGAGCTCACCGAACGCGCCGACGTCCTGAAGCGCAAGCTCGAGGTGATCGGCGACACCGCGCAGGCGCTGACCGACATCATCGACGCGGACCGCTCCACCCGGCTCGAAGCGGCGATCGTGATCCTGATCGTGCTCGAACTGATCGCCGCGATTGTGCAGACCGCGCTTGCGCTGCACGGGCGGTAGGCGCCGAGTTGACGCCGGCCGTATCGACATTGTATCTACTTGCCTGTTCTGCCCGGCGAAGGATCTCCGCCCATGAAGATGCTGGTCAAGAAATGGGGCAACAGCGCCGCCGTGCGCATCCCAGCCTCTGTTATGGCGGCCGCGTCGCTCGGACGTCGACCAGATCGTCGACATTCGCGAAGAGGGCGGTCGCATCGTCATCGAACCGATCAAGGCCGACCCTTACGAACTGGAGGCGCTGCTCAATCAGATGCGCCCCGAAACTTTCCCCGAGGACATCGATTTCGGACCGCCTGAGGGGCGCGAGATGTGGTGAAGCGCGATTACGTCCCCGACGCCGGCGACATCGTTTGGCTTCATTTCGATCCGCAAGCCGGACACGAGCAGGCCGGGCGGCGTCCTGCGTTGGTCTTGACGCCCGCCCGATACAATGGGCCGAGGGGGATGGCGATCTGCTGCCCAATGACGACGAAGATCAAGGGCTATGTGTTCGAGGTCGTAATCAGCCAGAGGCCGCCGAGCGCGGTCCTCGCGGACCAGATCAGGGAGCCTCGATTGGCGTGCTCGCCGAGCTGTGCCTCAAGGGCGCGGCTGAAGCCGCGGGTCCTTGCTGAGGTTCGCGCCAAGATAAAAGCCTTGCTGATGCTTTAGCGGGACGGCGCTCGGGAACCCGCCCATGCCGCACGACATCTTCGTCCTCACCGGCGCCGGGGTCTCGGCCGAGAGCGGGCTTGGTCACGCTTGCGTGGGCGGCGGCAATTCCGACGCCGACCGGCTCCAGGGTCACGATTCGCGTCGGCGCAAGGCCGATCATCCCGCCGATAGCTCTGGTCGGGCATGACGATCCGCTTTAAGGTGAGCGGGCCTGACGGCAGAGAAAACGAAGAGGGAGTGGGCGCTTATGAGCGAAATGGTCCTTTGGGCTTTGACGGCTCGACCTATGTGCGCACCGTCAAGATGGTGCTCGCGGAGAAACGCTTCACCCAGTTCAAGCAGATGCCCCTCAACGTTCTCAAGGGCGATCCGAGGACGCCGGAGCATTTGCAGCGCCATCCCTGTGCGGCAAGGTCCCGGTTCTCGACGCACGACGAAATTCGCATTCTGCGAGACAACCGCGATCGCGCGCTATCTCAACGACGTCCCTTCCCGGGAAGTCGCTCGGTTGCCGCGACTGCGACGGAACGGCGGCGCCGGACGGTGGGCATGATCTCATGGCGTCATCGAACTGTCGAATGGCTACGGGGCGCTGATCGGCGGCGTCGCGGCCTACCATCTCTTCCCCGACTTCGTCGGCGGCAAGAACGACGCGATGCGAAAGGCGGGCATCGAGAATAGCCGCAAGACGATCGACCTCGTCATGAAGACCAAAGGCGCCGCACGTCATCGCCGGCGATCTGAGCCTCGCCGACCTCTACTTGGCGCCGATCGTCTTCTACGTATCGCTGACGCCGGACAAGGACGCCGCCTTGAACGTCGACGGCTTTGAGGACTGGTGGACCAGAATGCAGAACCTGCAAAGTTTCAAGGACACGCCTATCCCGGGTTGACGGCTGCGCTTGACCGCGCCGCGTTGGCGATGCGGGTCGCTTCGATGCCGATCTGCCGAAATTGTCCGATCGCCGAGGGAATGGCGCCGCAGAAGAAGAAGGCCGGGTTCCGCAGTCGCTCGGCCGCTGACGAGCGGCGCTCCGGTTGCGGTCAGTACGCCTTTCGCGTCGGGCAGCAGCGGGCGCAGGTCCGGGCGGAAGCCGGTCGCGAGAATGATCGCGTCAAAGCGCTCGGCGGGCGAGTGCTTGAAGACGACGCTCTCGCCGGCAAGGCTCGCGACGTCGCCGCGAAGCTTGATCCGTCCGTGGCGTATCGCATCGAGCGTGCCGATGTCGATCAGCGGCACGCGCCCGTCCTCCTCGATGGATCGGAGCGGCCCCTTGGCGGAGCGCTTCAAGCCGAGCTTTTCAATGGAGCCGATCGCGAACCGGAGCAGGGGCGCGTTGATCGCGTCGGACACGCGCGGCGGGAGCCATTGCTCGGCGATCGGAAAGACAAGGATTCGGGACTCCGAACAATTCGCGCGGGATGACATTGACCGCGCTGCGGACCGAGAGAGTGACGTCAATTCCGGCTTCGGCGAGGTCGAGCGCGATTTCGGCGCCCGAATTGCCATAGCCGACAACCAGCACGCGTCTTTCCGCAAATGGCGCCGGATTGCGATAAAAGCTCGAATGCAGGATCGGGCCGCTGAATGTCTCCAAGCCCGGCCACGTCGGCGCATGGGGATAGTCGGCCCATCCGGTCGCGACGACGACGATCGGCGCGGTTCGCGAGTTCTCGCCCGCGTCCGCGCGCCATGCCCGTCCCTCGCGCCGGACCGCGCGAACAGGCGCATTGAAGACGGGGTTCAAGCCGAACTTTGCCGCATAGGCGTCGAGATATTCGACGACTTGAGCGCGCGAGGGATAGCGGCCATAAGCCTTCGGGATCACGAGCCCCGGCAGGCCGGAGCGCGCGCGATCGGTGTGCAGATGGAGCCGGTCATAGTGGCGCCGCCAGACGGCGCCGACGGCGTTCGATTTTTCAAGGGTAGTAGCGTTCAGTCCGCGCGACTGAAGCGCCGCCGCCGCAGCGAGGCCGGCCGGGCCGGCGCCG
>CAVXKU010000037.1:0-202433 GCA_963762335.1 uncultured Alphaproteobacteria bacterium
GGGCCGGCGACAAGGTATTGTTCGGGATCCTTGCGCTTCTCAAAGCCTTTCGTCTTGGTGGTTTTTGCCATGTGAAGCCCGCTCCGGGCGATCCAATCGCCTGCAGCCACGCCCGGCGCGGGGATTCGTGTAGTCTTCGTCCGGTGAAGACTCGCAGGAGGCGCTATCTATGGGAAAAGCGGTGCTCGTATTGCTCAGCAAAATCGGATTCGTCATCGCGAAGCAGCCGCCCGGCGGGAGCTGCAGTCGTTAGGGGGATCAATCCGAGGCGTCGAGTCGCTGGCGAACCTTGGCGGCGAGTTCTTCGAACGAGAATGGCTTGCTGATCAGATTGATTCCCGCGTCAAGGCGTCCCTGGTGGACGATCGCATTGCGGGCGTAGCCGGTCATGTAGAGAACGCGGAGATTCGCTCGCAAGAAGGTCGCCTTGTCGGCGAGTTGCCGGCCGTTGAGGCTGCCCGGCATTACGACGTCAGTAAGCAAAAGGTCGACGCGGTCCTCTCCGTTTAGAATCTCGAGCGCCGTCGCGCCGTCGCTCGCACTCAATACACTGTAGCCCAGTTCCTCCAATATTTCTCTCGCATATCCTCTCAAGCTATCGTCGTCCTCAACAACCAGAATTGTCTCTGTGCCGGTCCATCGGGAGACATCGTTCGATGCATCGGCGACGGACCTCTCCGTTTCGCCTACACTTCGAGGTAGATAGACCTTGATGGTCGTGCCTACGCCAACCTGGCTGTAAATCCTGACATGCCCAGCCGATTGTCGCGCAAAGCCGTAGACTTGGCTCAGTCCGAGCCCGGTGCCTTTGCCGACCTCCTTCGTCGTGAAGAACGGTTCGAATGCCCGCTCCTGCGTTGTCTTGTCCATGCCGGCGCCCGTATCCGTGACTGCGATCAGTACGAATTCGCCGGGCTCTATGTTTTCGTTGAGTGACGAGACGTAGGCTTTATCCAGCAATGCGTTCGCGGTCTCGATCATAAGCTTGCCGCCGTCGGGCATGGCGTCGCGCGCATTGAGGCCGAGATTGAGCAATGCATTTTCGAGTTGATTGGCGTCGGCGTAGGTGCGCCACAACCCGTCCGCCAGCATAGTCTCGAGAACGATCGTTTCGCCTAGGGTGCGACGTAGCAATTCGCAAACGTCCGCGACGAGTTTGTTGGCGTCCAACGCTTGCGGCGTCAGCGCCTGCTGGCGCGAGAAGGTAAGCAGGCGCGTGGTCAACGAGGCAGCGCGCCTTGCGCCCTGCATCGCCATATCTCTCCCCCGCTCCATTCGGGTCAGGGCGAGCGGATCGGGCAAGTTCGCCATCTGGCGACCGATGATGTCCAGGCCGCCCACCACGAGGGTGAGCAGATTGTTGAAATCGTGCGCGACGCCGCCCGTCAATTGTCCAACGGCTTCCATCTTCTGAGATTGATGCAATTGTTGTTCAAGACGACGCCGCTCCGTCACGTCGCGGGCGCTGACAATGACGCGGCGTAGCGAGCCAGGCTCCTGTGGCGCCGGCGTAGCAATGGCCTCGATCACGGCGTGGTCGAGAGTTCGCTCATAACGGTAGGGCGCTCCCGCCTGGAGGCACGCGGCAAGATGGGCTCCTATTTCCGACGCGCGGTTCGGCCCGAGGACCGCCTCGAGTGTGCGGCCAATCACTTCTTCTCGGGTCTTCCCGTAAAGCCGCAGAGTGGCCGGATTGACCTCCGCATAGCGGAAACGACCGTCGCTCTCCTCCACGATAACGGCGTGGCACTCTGAGGAGTGGTTGAAAAATGTCTGGATGAGCGCTTCCGAAGCCGCAAGCTGCCGGGTGCGATCTTCAATTCGCCGCTCCAGGGTTTCGTTGAGTTCGGTCAGCGCTCGCTCCGCCTCCTTCGAAGCGGTGATATCGTGCGCGACCCCGATGAACCCGATGTGTTCGCCACCCGGACCCCATCGTGGTTGCGATTCAGATCGCAACCAACGCCACTGGCCATCGTGACGCCGATAGCGAGCCTCAAGCACGAAAGGACTCCGGGAACCCTCGCCCGCTCGCTGTTCGCCCAGGACTCGCTCGAGATCGTCGGGATGAAGGGCTTTGCGCCAGTCGAAATTCAGAGCGTCCGCGAACGAAACGCCCAAGAACTCATGGTAGGCCCGGTTGACGAATTGTCGGAGACCGTTGAGCCGACTGACCCACATCGGCACGGGAGCGCTGTCTGCGATCGACCGAAAGCGCTCTTCGCTCTCGGAGAGGACTCGTTCGGCGAGCTTACGGGCCGTTACGTCCATGACGACGGTGTACAGACCCAGGATGTGTCCCCCCGTATCCCGATGCGGAATATGGACAATCTCGGTCTGGACCGTTCCTTCCGATCGCGGGAAATCGGCCTCGTAAGATAAACGCTCCCCCGCCAGCGCCCGCTCGATGAAGGGCCGGCGAGCCTCATACATCGCAGGGCCCATAACATCCTTTACGTTGCGACCGATGATCTCGCTCAGAGGACGTTCAAACCACGCCTCGTAAGGCTTGTTGATGAAGCGGAATATCTGATTGCTATCAAGATAGGAGATGAGGAACGGCAGAGCGTCGGCGATCGCACGCAGCCGCTCCTCGCTCTCCTGGATGGTTTTTTCCGCACGCTTCTGGTCGGTGATGTCGAGATGCGCGCCGACAAGTCTTTGCGGCCGACCCTGAACGTCGCGCTCAATCTCGGCGACCGCGCGAATCCACCTGACCTCGCCGTCACTCGGTCGAACTATGCGATATTCGGCTTTGTAGTCTCGATCAGAGCCTGCGACGGCGGCGAGGAAGTATTTCTCAACCCGGTCTCTATCTTCTCGATGAATGCGAGCGACCCACTGCTCGTGCGTGTCGTTGATGGCGGTGGGGGGCAGACCATGAAGGTAGAGATATTCTGGAGAGCGCTGACTGCGAAATCCTTGCGACAGATCGACTTCCAACCCGCCGACGCCGCCAATACGCTGGACCCGTGCAAGCTCTAGCTCCCGGCCACGCAGGGCCAACGTGTCCTTCCGGCGGTCCGTGATGTCGCGAAACGTCACCCCGACGCCATCGCCGAAAGGAAAAGCTCTCACGTCGTGATATCGATCGGGGTGCAACGCGGAGTAGATCCCGAATTCCTCTCTTGTGTGCTCCTCCAGCACACGGCGACAACGTCGGTCGAACTCTGTCCCCCTGATCCGGGGTAAGACGTCCCAAAGCAGTCTGCCAATGAGTTCGGCCTGGGGCAGGCCCAAGATTGTCTCCGCCGCGCTGTTCGAGGCGATCAAGCGGAAGTCCCGATCAAACGCGAAGAAGCTCTCCCCCATCCCCTCGATGAGGGCCTCAACGAGAGAGTTTTCGTCTGAGTTGCTCGCTCCCGTGCTCATTCAAATATCCAACGCGGGCGCCATCCTTCGCGCCGACTCTCTTGCCGCCTATTCTATAACGCTTGCGCGGACCGTATCATCTGACAGATGGGATGGCGCCGGTATTTTTCGGAAAGGTCTGGACGGCCTTCAATCGACAAGTCGCTCGCCCACTTGCCGATGAAGGTGGTGCCGGATGAGGGGATTGAACCCCCGACCTTCGGTTTACAAAA
The DNA here is from genome assembly GCA_963762335.1 of uncultured Alphaproteobacteria bacterium. Classification (GTDB taxonomy): domain Bacteria; phylum Pseudomonadota; class Alphaproteobacteria; order Rhizobiales; family Beijerinckiaceae; genus Roseiarcus. The sequence continues at coordinate 3,582 of CAVXKU010000037.1, forward strand.
CCGCTGCTCTACCGCTGAGCTAATCCGGCGCTTGGCGGCCTTGCGCTACCAGCGAGCCAAGCCGCGCGCAAGGGCGGCGTGCTTCAGGCGGAGCCGTGCTGCGACAGTCGGCGTCCAGGGGCCCTCTGGCGGGCAGGGCCTCGTCCATGCCAGGCCATGGGGGCATGGTGATCGCCACGAACGCGAGAGCGGAAGCTCGCCCTCGGCGCGAAACTGAAACGCCGTTCCGAGCGGAATGGTCAGCGCCGTCCCCGGCCCAAGCGGGTCGATCCGCTCTACGCCCTCCTGGCTGCGCCAGATGCTTCCCTTTCCGCTGACCACGTACCAGATTTCCTCGACCGTTCGGTGCGCGACCGCGTGCGACACCGCGCCGGCGGGCAGCTCAAAATGCGCCAGGCTTCCGCCGGCGAGGCTCAGAAGCAGGCGCACCGCCGTTCCGTCGGGGGCGGTGGCGTCGATCGCCGCGCCCAGCGTCTTGGTTGCGTAAGGCATGCCTAACGTCGCCGGCATTTGAGAAGCGCCTCGCGGTTCGACGGCCTAAAAGCCGCGCTCATCTTGGCGCAGCGATCGACGGCCTGCTAAGAAAGATTATGACCAGCCCAAACCTAACCGCGGATCAGGCGCTTGACGAGTTTCGCGCCGCCGGCGCCCTGCTCACCGGCCATTTCGTCTTGTCGTCAGGGCTGCACTCGCCGGTGTTTCTGCAGAAGATGTTCGTGTTCCAGGACCCGGCTCGCACCGAGCGCCTTTGCCGGGCGCTGGCCGAGAAAGCCCGCGAAGCGTTTGGTGCGATCGACATCGTCGCTTCGCCCGCGCTCGGCGGCATCGTTCCTGGCTATGAGACCGCGCGCTGGCTCGGCGCCAAGGCGATCTTCGTCGAGCGGGAGGACGGCGTCTTCAAGCTGCGCCGCGGTTTCACGATTGCTCCCGGCGCGCGCGTGCTGATGGTCGAGGACATCATCACCACCGGTCTCTCCTCGCGCGAGGCGCTGGCGGCGCTGGCCGAGCATCCCGGAACGATCGTCGGCGCGGCCTGCCTGATCGACCGATCCGACGGCAAAGCGGACATTGGCGTCAAGCGGGTAGCGCTCGCCACCCTGGACATTCCAAACTATCCGCCCGACGCGCTGCCGCCCGAACTGGCGGCGCTTCCGCCCACCAAACCGGGGAGCCGTGCGCTCGCCGGCGCGGCCTGATCGTCCAAACGAAAAGAAGAGCGGCCCGATGAAAGCGCTTCGGCTTGGCGTCAACGTCGATCACGTCGCGACAGTGCGTAACGCCCGCGGCGGCGCCGTCCCCGATCCCGTTCGCGCGGCGCTGCTGGCGATCGAGGCGGGCGCCGACGGCATCACCGCCCATCTGCGCGAGGACCGTCGGCATATTCTTGATGACGACATGCTTCGCCTCAAGGCCTCGATCGGCAAGCCGCTCAATTTCGAGATGGCCGCGACCGAGCCGATGCTCGATGTTGCGCTCAAGATCCGTCCGCACGCTTGTTGCATCGTGCCGGAAAAGCGGACCGAACGCACCACCGAAGGCGGTCTCGATGTGGTCGGCGGATTCAAGGCCTTGAAGCCGTTCGTGGCCGAACTCACGCGGGAGGGCATACGGGTCTCGATGTTCATCGAGCCCGCGCCCGATGCGCTGAAAGCCAGCGCCGAACTCGGGGCGCCGGTCGTCGAGCTGCACACAGGAGCCTGGTGCGACGCGCGGGCGCGGGGCGAAAGCGCGAAGGCCGATCACGAATTTGGCCGCCTCCGAGCCGCGGCCTCCGAGACGCGAGACGCTTGGGCTCGAATGTCACGCCGGCCATGGCCTCGACTATGACACGGCGCGCACTCATCGCCGCCCTGCCGCAGGTCGTCGAGCTCAACATCGGCCATTTCCTCATCGGCGAGGCGATCTTCGTCGGGCTCGCCGAATCCGTGAAGGCCATGCGCATGGCGATGACCGAGGGACGGGCGTCGGCGGAGCGCCGGCTTTGATCGTCGGGATCGGCAGCGACCTTTGCGACATCGGGCGCGTCGAGAGGACGCTGGCGCGGTACGGGGAGCGTTTCATTGCCCGGTGCTTCACCGAGACCGAGCAGCGCCGGTCGGATCGACGGGCGGGTCGCGCAGCGTCCTACGCGAAGCGATTCGCCGCCAAGGAGGCATGCGCAAAGGCGCTCGGCACAGGATTGAGGCGCGGGGTGTTCTGGCGCGACATGGGGGTGGTCAATCTTCCGTCGGGGCAGCCGACCATGCAGCCTGACCGGCGGCGCGGCTGAGCGGCTCAAATGCGATCCTGCCGCCGGGAACCGAGCCGTTCATCCACCTGACGCTGACCGACGAGCAGCCTTACGCCCAGGCGTTTGTCGTTATCGAGGCCCGCGCGGTGAGTCGCCCGGCAAAGCCGGCTAGGCCGAGCTCGTAGAACCGAGCCGCAATCTCCACGTCGCGATGCCGGTGTACGATTTCTGCACGCGACTCAATGATTTCAGCGCCTTAAGCTCATTTTTCTGCAACTCCGATTCGATCAGCTGTTCAAGCCGACGGCGCGAGCTCGCGCGTCCGAAAGTCTCGCGCGCTATGATCTAGGTCTGGCAGATCGACAGGCGGAAATAGAATATAAATTATATTTCATAAATAATAATTCATAATATAGATTTCATTACTGCAATACACGTTGCTCATATCATAATGATAGAATAAAATTTATAAATCTAAATATATGAAGTATAGTTTATCGATCAATTTGTGCTAGTTCTGCAACACTATCTAAATAATGGCGCTCGTTGGGCGATTTATTGCCAAATCTTAGTTGAGGAGCGTTCGAGATATGCGTATGTTCAACTGTGCGAGCGTGACGATTCCCGATCGCAGCTGGGTCCGACGACTTGCTGGGGCAATGCGCCGACATCCGGATGAATTGGCGGTCAGGCGAAACACCGACCCGACGCCCACAACGTTGAACTGGAGGTCACATATGACGCTCATGAAGAGCATTCTGCTGGGGTCGGCGGCCGGCATCGTCGCCGTCGCCAGCGCCCAGGCGGCCGATCTTCCCACCAGGAAGGCGGCGCCGGTCGAGTATGTTAGAGTTTGTAACGTTGGCGGCATCACCGGTTGGACATTGCCGGGTTCCGACACCTGCGTGAAGTTCAGCGGCTACATGACCGCGCACTTCATCGGCGGCAATCTCGTCGAACCAGTACAATTCCGCCTCGGCGCTTTCGACGACCTTCGCTGCAGGCGCGCTCAATCCGTTCGCCGCCGTCGCATCTGTCCCAGGTCCTCATGGTTCAGGGCGGCGATCACCGAGCGGTGCCCCGTGTTCAACGGTCTCACCGGCAAGCCGCTCGGCATCACTCTGCCGAACCAGCAGAACGCGACGTTCAATCGCGACTCATGCGGTCGGCTGGAACATCCGCGCCAATCTCGGCTTTGATTTCGCGTCGAACACTGCCTATGGCCCGTTGATCGGCCACATGGACTTCAATGGGGACCTCGGCAACGGCCTAGACAGCCCCACGCGGCAGCAACCTACGTCAACACCGGCTACGTGACCTGGGCGGGCATCACGGCTGGTAAGGCGCAGTCGTTCTACTCGTTCGTCGGCGGCGGCGACAACTGGAACAACTTCTTCTCGCCGGATCAGAAGGGCTTCAACGAACCGATCCTGCTGGCCTACACCGCTTCGTTCGGCGGCGGCTTTACGGCGACGTCGCCGGCGCAGAGCCAGGGCACTAACGGCGTCTCCGGCGGCGGCACCAACATGACCGGCGGTTACAGCGGCGGCGTCAGCAACTTGGGCACCGGCGCCTTCGCGGGCGGCGTTGCGGCCCGACGACGTTTGGCGGTCAGCGTTGGCCCGACATCGTCGGCGCGTTGCATGTCAAGCAGGGATGGGGCGAGGCCCAGGTCTCCGGCGTGATCCATAACGTCAACGTCAGGGACTACGGCTTCTACGGCACGGACACGTGCGGGATCACCGGCCTCGCCGGTCTGCGGCGCGAGCCAGAGCAAGGTCGGCTGGGGTGTCGACGCCGGCGTGAAGGTCAACCTGCCGTGGCTTCTTCGGCGCGGGCGACGACGATCTCATCACCGGCTCTACACCCAGAACGCGGTGTGGTACTCGGGTCTGCCGGACGCCCAGAATGGCGAGACTCGGACAGGTCAACGGCAATGGCCAGCCGATGTTCTTGGCCGACGCCTACTTCAACCCGCTGACCAATTCGTGGTCGACCCCGCGCGCCTGGTCGGTCAGCGCGTTGCTCGAGCATCACTGGACGCCGACCTTCTACACCGATCTCGAAGGGTCGGTCGGCGGTATCAACTGGAGCAACAGAACGGCAGCTTCTGCGTCGCTTGGCGCCTGCACCGGCACCGGCATGATCTCGCCGCACGCCTTCACCTACCTGATTGGCGCAGACATCGGCTGGAACCCGGTCACCAACCTGAACTTCGACCTCGAGTTGATGTATCAGCACGTGAGCCAGGATGCGCCGAGCGGGCACATCGGAACGGTCTACAACACCGGCGCGTTCGTGCCGGGCGCTTGGCAAGGCGACAGCAGCGGTTTCCAGGGCCGTCTCCGCATCACCCGTTACTTCTGATCGCATCTCGATCAGTTGAAACTGATCAACCCCGGAGCGAAAGCTCCGGGGTTTTTTGTTGCCGACGCCGCTTGATTTCGGCGTGGGATCTTCGTTCCTCGATCTTCCCCGGGCTTTTGCGGAGGAAGGCGGGCACGACTGTCAGTCGATGCGGGAAAGCCCTCGGCTCAGCTCTGCTGAGCGCTCCCTGTTTCTTCGATTTTGCGCGCCTTTCCGAGAACAGCCCGGTCGCACTTTTTTCGCAAGCGCGCTCGAGAGTCCCAGGGATTGGGATGTCGTCGAGGAGGCGTTCGCCTGACAACGGCTCTTGCGCGCGCCCTAAGCCTGAAGCGCGACGCGTCGCCAACTCTCTATTTTCGGTGATCTTGCGCAAGCGCCGCGACGGCCTCGCCTCGCGGGCGGTGAGGTTTTAGGTCACGCTGTCGAGGCAGAGCCGAAAGCTTCAGTGATCTGCGTTCAACCTGAAGCCGACCGACCTGACGGAGACGATGATGCGCCGATCGCCGGTCGGGTCGAGCTTGCGGCGCAAATTGCCGATCTGCACGTCGACGATGTTGGTGTACGCCGGACGCTGGAAATTCCAAATGTCCTCGAGCAGCATCGCTCGAGTGATGGTTTGGCCTGGACGGCGCATAAAGTATTCGAGCAGCTTGAATTCCCTCGGAACCAGATCGACGAGCTTGCCTTCGTACCTGACTGTTCGGTCGATCAAGTCCATTTCCAGATCGCCCAACCTGAGCCGGATGACGCCCACGTCGCCGCCTAGGCGCAAGAGGGTCTCCACCCGCGCGGTCAGTTCGTGAACAGCGAATGGTTCGTCCAAATAATAGCAGCCGGCTTTCAGCCCCGCAATTCGTTCATCGAAGGAGGTGAGCCCGCCGAGGACCAGGGCGGGTGTCCGCTTTCCTTCGCCGCGCAAAGCCTCGACGATCGAAAGTCCGTTCTCGCCATCCAAAAGCCGATCGATGACAAGGATAGCCGGGTCGCCCGAAAGGGCCGCGCGAAGCCCATCGGTCAATGTCTCCGCAATCTGGACCATGTGGCTGCCGGCCTCCAGGTCGAGGCGAATTTCCTCCGCGAGTTCGCGATCGTCCTCAATGACCAGAATGGGACTGCCGCTTCCCGGTTTCGGCCGTTCATCATTCAACACGCAAGAGGAAAGATGATCGTTCATCGTTTTGGCGCCAGTTTCTGCTTAACCGTCACTTGCGTGTCGATCTCGACGGCGCTCATTTGCGCTGTCGCCTTCCGCCAGTTCTCGCGGAGTAGGAACTTGCAAGCTGGAGATTCCCCGCGAGTCGCTTTCGTCACGCAGTGCAATTAATTATCACGTCAGCGCCGGAGGGCCACCAACACATTTTCGTGAGCAAACGGCCGTCGTATTAAAGAATACATTATAAAGACTTGTTCATAAAAAAGCTCGCTGCTGCATTCTCTCGGTGTACGTGCGCCCCCGCGGACATGTCCGAGCAGGTCGGGTTTGCGGGGCTCCGAACGGGCGCTGCGCGCGATCGAGTCGCGCGTCTTCTTCATCTCATGCTCGTTGGCGAATCAGGCCAGACTACGGTCGAATCCTGGCTATCTGTTAAAGGGCTGCGTGCGCCCGCACAGGCGCGCGATCTCGAGCGGGCGCCGGATGCAGAAGGTGGCGATTTGGTGCGGGAGCCTCGCCGCCTGTGCATTAAGATGTTGATATAATGAATGAAAACGATTGCGGCGGCTTTGGGGCGAAATCGAGTGGCAATTATGCAACATGCTTCGGCAAACGATGTGTGAAGCGGAGTTTATGAAGAAAATTTATTGTGTCCAAATTTAGAGAAGCTATGGTGTCGCAGGTGAGCGGGAGATTTCCCAATCGCGGAGGGTCGGCGGCTTTTGCAAGGGGCAAGCGCCACGATCAGGAAGCCAAGAGGGACGAGGGGGCTGATCGCCTTCGACAGAATTCGGTCCACGAGCGGGCTGCGGGAGTCGAAGGTGAGAAGAGAACCGAGACCCAATTATAACTGGAGGTCACAAATGACGCTCATCAAGAGCATTCTGCTCGGTTCTGCGACCGGCATCGTCGCCGTCGCCAGCGCGCAGGCTGCCGATCTTCCCACCAGGAAGGCGGCGCCTGTGGAATATGTTAGAGTTTGTAACGTCGGCGGCATCACCGGCTGGACCCTGCCGGGTTCCGACACCTGCGTGAAGATGAGCGGTTACATGACCGCGCACTTCATCGCCGGCAATCTCTCGAACCAGTACAATTCCGCCGGGGCGATCACGTCGGCGATCGATGCGGCGGTGGATCCGTTCGCCACGCCCCATCTCTCCCAGGTCCTGATGGTTCAGGGCGGCGATCACGCCGTGGATGTCTTCAACGGCGCGGCTGTCCCGATCACTCTGCCCAGCGGCGCTGTTATCGCTCCGGGAGGAGGGATCGGCGTCACCCTGCCCAACCAGAAGAATGCGATTTTCAATCGCAACACGATCGGCTGGAACATCCGCGCCAATCTCGGCTTCGACTTCGCGTCGAACACGGCCTATGGCCCGTTGATCGGCCACATGGACTTCAACGGGGACACCGGCAACGGTCTGGACAGCCCCAACGGCTCTTTCGTTTATGTCAACACTGGTTATCTCACCTGGGCAGGCATCACGGCTGGTAAGGCGCAGTCGTTCTATTCGTTCATCGGCGGCGGCACCAACTGGAACAACATGTTCTCGCCGGATCAGAAGGGCTTCAACGAACCGCTCCTGCTGGCCTACACCGCCTCGTTCGGCGGCGGCTTTACCGCGACCCTCGCCGCGCAAAGCCAGGGCACCAACGGCGCCTCCGGCGGCGGCACCAACATGACCGGCGGTTACTCGCAGGCGCGGCAATGGCCCGGCCGTTGCTGGTCCGACGACGTTTGGCGGTCAGCGTTGGCCCGACATCGTTGGCGCGTTGCATGTCAAGCAGGGATGGGGCGAAGCCCAGCTCTCCGGCGTGCTCCATAACGTCAACGTCAAGGATTATACCTTCGACGGCTCCGTCGGGTGCGGCTTGGTCGGCGTCGGCATCTGCGACGCTAACCAGTCGAAGGTTGGCTGGGGTGTCGACGCCGGCTTGAAGGTTAACCTGTCGGGCTGGGGCGGGATGTTCGGTGTCGGCGACGACTTTATTGTCACCGGCTCCTACACCCAGAACGCGGTCTGGTATTCGGGTCTGCCGGACGCCATGAACGGTGAGAACGGGCAGGTCAACGGAAACGGCCAGCCGATGATCCTGGCTGACTCCTACTTCAACCCGCTGACCAATCAGTGGTCGACCCCGCGCGCCTGGTCCGTCGCCGCGTTGCTCGAGCACCATTGGTCGCCGACCTTCTACACCAATCTTGAAGGCTCGGTCGGCGCAATCAACTGGAGCGGCATGAACGGTAACTTCTGCGGCTTTGCTGGTTGCGTTGGCACCGGCGTCCTCTCGCCGCATGCCTTCACCTATCTGATTGGCGCCGATATCGGCTGGAACCCGGTCACCAACCTGAACTTCGACCTCGAGTTGATGTATCAGCACGTGAGCCAGGATCGTCCGACTGCGCTTGTTGGTACGGTCTACAACAACGGCGCCTTCGTGCCGGGCGCTTGGCAAGGCGACAGCAGCGGCTTCCAGGGCCGTCTCCGCATCACCCGTTACTTCTGATCGCATCCCGATCAGTTGAAACGATCAACCCCGGAGCGAAAGCTCCGGGGTTTTTTGTCGCCGTCTTGCGCGCGCCGTTGCGAAGCGCGTCATTCGCGAACATTAAAGCTTGCGCGGGCCCGCTCTGCGGCCGATGATTGCTTTCGCGCTTAGGCGCGAGAGGGGGTCTGGGCGAACGCGAACAAAACGCGGGCTCGCCCGTTTTCTCTCAGCCGATCCGTCCTGGTTGAACCGCACCGGCGCCCCCACGACGAAATCGGCGGTGTGGACGTGGATTTGGTCGGCCTAAGCGATGATGCGGCAGTACGAACTGGTGGAGCGGGTTCGCCGCTACAATCCTCATGCCGACGAGGACCTGCTGAATCGCGCCTATGTGTTCGCGATGAAGGCGCATGGCAGCCAGAAGCGCGCCTCCGGCGATCCTTATTTCTCCCATCCGCTCGAGGTGGCGGCCATCCTGACCGAGTTCAAGGTCGACGACGCCACCATCGCCACCGCGATGCTGCACGACACGATCGAAGACACGACCGTCACCCGCGAACAGGTCGACAAGGCTTTCGGCGACGAGATCGGCGGGCTGGTCGACGGCCTGACCAAGCTCGGCAAACTGGACTTCGTCACCAAGCACGCCGAGCAGGCCGAGAATTTCCGCAAGCTCCTGCTCGCGATCGCCGATGACGCCCGTGTGCTCCTGGTCAAGCTCGCCGACCGCCTGCACAACATGCGCACCCTTCATTTCATGCCGGAGGCCAAGCGGGCGCGCATCGCAGAGGACACGCTCGACATCTACGCCCCGCTTGCGGGACGTATGGGCATGCAGAGCATGCGCAATGAGCTCGAAGACCTTTCCTTTCGCTGCTTGATGCCGGATGCCTACAAGCTCATCCTGACGCGTCTTGAGGCGATGAAAACCAAGAACGGCGCGATCATCGCCCGCATCGCGGCGGAGCTCACCGACCAATTCGCTCGACGCGGCATCAAGGTCGAAGTGAAGGGACGCCAGAAGCAGCCCTATTCGATCTGGCGCAAGATGGAGCGCCGCTCGATCGCCTTTGAGCAATTGTCCGACATCTATGGGTTCCGTATTCTCGTCGACACGGTCGCGGACTGTTACGCTTCGGTCGGCGTCGCCCACACGACCTGGCCAAGCGTTCCGGGGCGCTTCAAGGACTATATCTCGACGCCGAAGCAGAACGACTATCGCTCGATCCACACCACCGTGATCGGGCCGGGCAGTCAGCGGGTCGAACTGCAGATTCGCACCCACGAAATGCACGAAGTGGCGGAGTACGGCATCGCTGCGCACGCCGGCTACAAGGACATGGGCTTGAGCGTCGACTCGCCCGCGGTGAGCGAGAGCCGAGCCTACCGCGGCTTGAGGCAGACGATCGAAGCGCTTGCGAGCGACGATTCGGAAAAGTTCCTGGAGCACACGAAGCTCGAGCTGTTCCACGACCAGGTGTTCTGCTTCACGCCAAAGGGGCGGCTCATCGCCTTGCCGCGTGGCGCAACGGCGATTGATTTCGCCTACGCGGTCCACACCGATGTCGGCAATTCCGCGGTCGGCGCGAAGATCAATGGTCGTCTCGCGCCGCTCATCTCCGAATTGCACAACGGCGACGAAGTGCTGATATCTCGCGCCGCGGGCGGTTCGCCGCCGGCGGCCTGGGACAGCGTTGTGATGACGGGGCGTGCTCGCGCCGCCATTCGTCGCGCGACACGCGAGGCCGCAAAGGCGCAGTTCGGCGGTCTCGGGCGACAGATCATCGAGCGCGCGTTCGAACGCGCGGGCAAGAAATTTGCCGAGGCGAAGCTCAAGGGCGCCCTGCCGCGTCTGGCGCGCGCCTCGATTGACGACGTCTTCATCGGCGTGGGACGCGGTGAGATCTTCTCCACCGACGTCGTGCGCGCCGTCTTCCCGAACTTCAAGGACGAGCGCAAGCCGGGCCCGTCCGTCCCCCAGAATGAAAGCGGCTGGTTCGGGTTGCCGAAAGCGGCCGATCTTGTGTTTCGCGTTCCCGGCGAATCGGATGCTGGCGTCGCGCTGCCGGTGCGCGGCATCGATCTCGAGACGCCGGTAAGATTTGCGCCCAAAGGCGGAGCTGTGCCCGGTGAGCGGATCGTAGGGGTTCGCGAGGCCGACGGCATCGTCATTTACCCGATCCACTCGCCCGCGCTGGTTGAATTCGACGACCGGCCGGAACTATGGCTGGACGTGCGCTGGGATCTGGAGAACGCGCCCAGGGCGCTCTATTCGACCCAGATCGTGGTCGCGCTCTTGAACGAGCCCGGCGCGCTAGGCGTGATCGCCACGACGATCGGGGAAAATGGCGCCAATATCGACTCCGTCGCCACGTCGCCGAGCGGCGCCGACTTCCGCCGGTTCGTTATCGATCTGCAGGTGCGCGACATCGAGCACCTCAATGCGGTCTTGTCGCAACTGCGGGACAAGAGCGTGGTCCACAATGTCGAGCGGCTGAGCGGTTAAGCGCGCCGATGCCGCTTTATTTCGCGTACGGTTCAAACATGGACGTTGGCGCTATGGCTCGCCGCTGCCCGCGCTCGAAAGCGCTGGGGCTTGCGCGCCTCGAGCGGCACCGGTTGGCGGTGATGCGCGAAGGTTGGCTCACCGCCGTTCGCGACGCGCGCTACGCAGTTCATGGCGTGCTTTGGGATCTGGCTCTGTCCGACATCGCGGCGCTCGACCGCTACGAGGGTCTTCCGCAGGGCCAATACGCCAAGGCGATTCAGGCGGTGGTCACGGAGCGCGGTCCGAAGCGGGCGATTGTCTATTTCGGCGCCAATGCCGGACCGGGCGTCCCGCGTCCGGCTTACGTCGCTGAAGTCCTCGCCGCAGCGCGGTCATGGCCGCTTCCAGCCGCGGGCGTTGAGGCGCTGGAGCAACTCGCGGGGCGATAGGCGCTGCGCTCTCGATTTCCCCAGCGCGCGCGCCGGCCTCCGCGCACAAGTTTGACGCGCGCCAATGATTTCACGATGTCAAGCGCACCGGCTGCCCGGCCGCTAACCGTTCAGAAACTGAACGTTCCGCGACGATCGCTGTTCTGTTTATGCACAGGCGAGCGAAGGCGCCCTCTGTATCGTTACGTATCTGATTTCATTGCTGATTATGACTTGGTACGTACCTTGCGTCCTAAATATCCGCTCAGGCCGATCCCCGTGCCGGGGAAGGGCGAGCACCAAGAAAAACAACAACAGTAAGGTGAGGAATTATGGGGCAAGATGATGAAAGCCGCCATCTTTGTTGAGAAGGGGCGGATCGTCCTCGATGACAAACCGATCCCCGATATCGCCGGGTTCCATCTCGCCGTTCTGTTCGTGATGCTGTTCCTAGCGCTGCTCTATTGGAGCCTCAACAGCTGGCACAGCTCCAGGCTCGGGGTGCGCGCGGCGCTGAGAAAGGCTCGATCGGCGTCACCCCCATATATCCCTGCGGAGAGACCGACGCACATCGTCGGCGCCGATGAGCAATGGGTATTCTGGCTGCCGCGAAGCTCGGCGTCTGCGCGCATTTCTTCGCGGCCGGCAACCTCGCGTTCGGCTGGAACCAGGGATTTCGTCAAGCAGCCGAGCTTATCCGCGTGCTGGCAGGACGGCGCCATTCACCGTCGGCGCCACGGGCTCGTCTATATTTTCGATCGTTATTGGCTCTCGGAGCGAACCCAGGGCAAGAGGTCGGCGCTCGAAGCTTCGCCTCTCTGGTCGTCGCTGCGGCGCTTCTCTTTGGCATGACGATCCTGAGTTTCGTGAACTTCCGGGCCGCATCCACCGTCTGGGCCGGTTTTCTCTGTGGAACGGCCACCATCAGCTTGTCGGCCTTCGTTTTCCTGCTCCTGGTCAGTTTCCTCAGGAGACACGCGCCGCTCGGGGTCGACGCCCCAGAGGACGCGCGTAGACAGGATGACCGACGAGGAGGAATCTCTGGCGCGCTGGACCTTCGGGCTATTCTGGCCCGCTTTTGCGGTTTTCGTGCTCGGGGGGGCGCCCAGACGGGCGAACGCTCGGCGATGGTCGCCGCTATTTCGCACAGGGAGCCGTGCTCGCGACCGTCAATGCGTTAGAGCACGCGATCGCCAGGCTGATCGAACGGGGCTTTTTCGGCGACAACGCGAATCATCGCGCGGTCGCCACTAGTCGCCGCGGTCGCCTCGCCTTGGCGTCTCAAGCGAATGGCGCACCCGTTCCATCAGGTCGTCGATGTGATCAAGGAAGGGACTGCGTCGTCCGGCGCTGGCTGCCCGCTATGTGCAGGATATCGACAGCAGACCGAGCGTCGACGCGGCGTCGAGCTTGTCGCCAAGCCAAGGCGCTTTCGTGGAAGCGCAAGCCACGTGCGGACGGACGAGAACGACCCCGGCCGATGGTGGTCGTCGCGACCGCCGGAGGAGGCATTCGAGCCGCGTATTGGACTGCGACCGTCCTGAACGGCTCAAGGAAGAACTTGGCCCGAAGGGCCTTCGCCGCTATCTCTTCGCGATCAGCGGCGTCTCGGGCGGCAGCGTCGGCGCGACTGTGTTCGAGACGGCTCTCGCAAACAGCGACGAGAGTGAATGCGGCGAGACTTGCCCAAAGGCGACGGAATTCCTCACCGAGGATTTCCTTGCCCCGACGCTGGCAAGCGGGATTTTCAAGGATCTGCCTCCGCTTCTGCCCGGGCGGCAAGGAACGCATGCGCCGCAGTTGGCGGTGATTTCGTCCGGCCGCGCGGATCTGGGGGACTGGTCACCCATCGCTTCAAACTCGAACAGATCGAGGAAGCCTATGACCTGTTCGCCAACCAGCGCGATGGCGTGCTCAAGGTGGCGGTCTCGACTTGAACGAAGGCTGACAAACAAGCCCGGCGGCTCGGAGCCGCCGGGGTTGGTCAGCTTCGGAATTCCGCGCTGATTCAATCGCAAGGCTGTTTGCTCCCAGTGCGGCTCTAGAGGGAGTAGCGAACGGAACGGTAGCTGTTGTGCTCTCAGCAGTGGGGGCGGTTCTTTGTCTACGCGCCTTGCCCTCCGCTTTTGTCCAACTTTTGGTTCCTCAAGCCTCGCTCAAGATCCGGGGCCCGATTGTTCAGCCGCCGCTCGGCTGGGTGCTTTCCAAAGCGACCCGGGAGGGCCTGGACGCGCTCGCAACCGATGTGGAAAGCGAGAGCAGTTGAGAAACTCGAGAAGGCGCTGCGAGGCGCCCGCAGCACAGGCGAGACGAAGGTGAGGCTGAAAACCAACCGCCGAAACACGCTCAGTTCGACGCGGCGGTTCCCGGCGCGACCCCGTCGCGCCGCCGAGGCTGAGCCACACATTCGGGTCGTCCTGAGCCTGGCGCTTGTAGAACTGGTAGCCAGTGGCGGTCCACGGTCGGATCTCATCCGACAGATTGTCGAGCACGAAGTCGCCATGGTCGGTCTTGACGGTGAGCACCGCGTGGCCCTCGCCATTGAGGTCGCGGACAATCGTCATCAACAGCGCCTGGCGTGGAAAGCCGCGGTCGACGAGCAGCTTGCGCTTGAACAACGCATAGATCTTGCAGTCGCCCTTGCCGTCGACCGGATAGTCCCAATGGTCGAGGGTCGTTCCCCAATGGTCGAGGTTGCTGATCGGCTCAATCGCGTTGTTCACTGTGTTGTTGATGTCGTTGAGCGTTTTCCAGGTCTGGCGGGTCAGGCGCACGTCCATGGGCTTGAGCTTGCCGAGCGTGCACTCTTCGCTGTGCCGATTGCAGAAATCGACCCAGCCGTAAGGAATGGAGGCTTCACCGCCGACAGGTGCGCGAGAGGCCTGGGGAAGACCCTGCTCTGACGCTTCCACGAAGGTATTCCAGGCGAGGCCGAAGATGGCCGCTGCGGTAAGAAAGCGAAAAAGCCGAGAAAGCATAGGTTGTCCGCCACATTTGATGGGGAGACTATGGGCGGTCAGCGCTTGGCGGGCGCGAAACAAAATAGGTTGAATTTTATCAATTCGCGCGCCTGAGCCCACCAAAATTCGTTAACGTTGACGGTGGGTAAGTTTCGCCGCCGACCGGCCCGTCCGTTGGCGCGCCATCGACGGCAAGAGTTGGCGGGTCGAGCGACGCCGCTTCACGGAGCATCGCGAGCCCGCTGCTGACAGACTGCAGGCCGCGGAATGAATCCGACGTCGGGATCGCGCGGCGACCTCGGCCGATTGGGAGCGCTATTTCGTCGCGCTTGCCCCGATTTCGTCGACCTGCGCCTCCATGTGCTCGGCATGTTCGGCCGCCAGATTGGCGTAGTGGTCCGGCACGTACATCTCATGCGGGACCGGGTTGCGGTGGTATTCGGGGCTATGCACGCGCGGCGGGAGGGCCGGCTTCTGGTGCGGCACTTCGTGATAAGGCACGCGGGTCAAAAGGTGGGCGATGCAATTGAGACGGGCGCGCTTCTTGTCCACCGCTTCGACGACCCACCACGGCGCCTCGGGGATGTGCGTGCGCTCGAGCATGATCTCCTTGGCCTTGGTGTAGGCCTCCCAGCGGCTCCGCGATTCAAGGTCCATCGGCGAGAGCTTCCACTGCTTGAGCGGATCGTTGATGCGCATGAGAAAGCGCATGTGCTGCTCGTCATCCGTGATCGAGAACCAGTATTTGACCAGTATGATTCCCGAACGCACGAGCAGCCGCTCGAAATCGGGGACGGACTGGAAGAAATCCTCGTATTGCTCGTCGGTGCAGAAGCCCATCACCCGTTCGACGCCAGCGCGATTGTACCAGCTGCGGTCAAACAGCACGATCTCGCCGCCGGCCGGCAGATGTTGAATGTAGCGCTGGAAATACCACTGGCTGCGCTCGCGCTCGGTCGGCGCCGGCAACGCAACGGCGCGGCAAACGCGCGGGTTGAGACGCTGGGTCACGCGCTTGATCGCGCCGCCCTTGCCTGCCGAATCACGTCCCTCAAAGATGACGACCACTTTGAGCTTCTTCGCCACAACCCAGTCCTGCAGCTTGATGAGCTCGCGCTGCAGACGCAACAGCTCCTTGAAATAGAGCCGGCGCGGCAAGGAATCGTGCAATTGGAGATGCTCGCTTTCCGAGAGCAGGTCAGCGAGTTCGGAATCCTCAAGCTCAAGCTCGATATCCTCGTCGAAATTATCCTGGATCTCGGCGTTGACGCGCTTTCGGAGCTCGCTGACCGGAACCTGTTTATCCGCGATCGGCTTGTTCGCGCTCATGTTGGCTTCCCCGGTTGGCGTCTGCGCCGCGACGAGGCGGCGGTAATGAAACGAATGTTTCGACGAAGCATGCGACAGTTTTGCGACATGGCCCTGGTTGTGGCCCTGAGAACCCTTGAACTCTTTCGGCCGCGCTCGTCCCATTTGCCCAGATGGTGGTGAACCGTCTACCGAAACGGGAAAGCGCATTGCGACCACCGCGATCGATCAACTCTCACAATGCCGACGCTCCCGCTGACTCGCAGGAAGAGGTGTTTCGGTTTCTCGCCGATCCGAGGACCCACGGACTGAGCGAGCCGGTCGAGCGTGTCGATACGGCTAACGCCGTCGTATTTCTTGCGGGCGCCGACGTCTACAAGGTCAAGCGGGCGGTCAAGTTCCCGTTCATGGATCTCTCAACGCTCGACAAGCGCCGCGACGCCTGCGAGGCGGAAATTGCAGTCAACCTGCCGTCAGCCCCGGACATCTATCTGGCTGCGCTGCCAATTATCCGACAAGCTCGGAGCTTTTCGCTTGGCGGCGATGGCGAAATCGTGGAGTGGGCCGTCCACATGCGCCGGTTCGACGAGAACGCGACCCTCGATCGCGTCGCCGACCGGGATGCCCTGTCGGATGCGATCATCGACAGGCTGGCGCTTGCAGTCCGCCGCTCGCACGCTCGGGCGCCGCTTAGGAATACGGCAGCGCGCAGCCCATGCTCTCGAGACTTACATCGAGCAGAACAGCGCCGCTTTCGCCGAGCGGACCGATCTCTTCGACCCGCCGGCTGCGCACAAGCTGACGATCGACTCGCGGCTCGCATTCGCCGATGCGCGCCCGGTCCTGCTCAAGCGCGGTGAGGATGGTTTCGTTCGCCGATGCCACGGCGATTTGCACCTGCGCAACATCGTTCTCATTGACGGCGAGCCGACGCTGTTCGATGCGGTGGAGTTTTCCGATGAGATTGCAAGCGGGGACGTTCTCTACGATCTGGCCTTTCTTTTGATGGATCTGGAGGAGCGCGAGTTACGCGTCCCTGCCAATCGGCTCTTCAACCGCTACCTCGCCCCTGAGCCGCCGGATGCTTTGACGGGCCTTACCGCCCTGCCGTTGTTCCTGAGTTTGCGTGCTGCGATCCGAGCCAAAGTTGAGGCGGCCGGCGCTGAGCGACTGGATGGCGAAAAGCGCGACGAAGCGCTTGCGCTCGCCCGCCGTTATTTTGACTGTGCGGTCCGGTTTCTGGCCTATGCTCCGCCCCAACTCGTCGCCATTGGCGGGCTCTCCGGCGTCGGCAAGAGCGCGCTCAGCCGAGCGCTCGCGCCTGAGATGGGCCGGGCGCCCGGCGCGCTATGGCTGCGCAGCGATCTCGAACGCAAAGCGATGTTCGCGGTTGAGGAGACTGTTCCTTTGCCACCTTCCGCCTATTCCGGCGACGTCACGCGCGACGTCTATCAGCGGCTTAACGACAAGGCGCGGATTGCGCTTCGGGCAGGGCAGACAGTCCTGCTCGATGCGACCTTCGCGACCGCCGACGAACGTAGCGCCTCGGCTGGTGTGGCCGTGGAACTCGGCGTTCGCTTCGCGGGCCTCTTTCTCGAGGCCCCTTTGGAGAAGAGACTTGAGCGCATCGCTACTCGGCGCGCTGACGCTTCGGACGCGGACGGCGATGTGGCGCGCAGGCAGACGGCGGACCCGGTGGGCGAGAGCGGATGGGCGGCGTTGCCGGCCTCGGGGACCTTGAGCGACACAACCATCCTCGCGCGGGCGCGGCTTAGGAGCGCATAAGAACGGGAAAACCAAGGTCGTCGCCGGGATTCGTCTTGACCGAAGCGCTCTGACGCTAATCATGAAATGTTCATGTTCGGTTCAGTTGAACGGCGGCATGAGGGAAATAGGCTCGGCGACCTTGCCGGGCGGGGAGAGAGCTGGCGAAGTCGCCGAGGCGCCCATATCGGAGGGAATAGCGATGATCAGCACGTCTTTGAAGATGGCGCTTTCGGCTTTTTTGCTCGCCGGCGTCGTAGGTCTGGCGTCGACTGGCGCGCAGGCGCAAAGCGTCATGAAGCAGTGCGGCGACGACTGGAAGGCCGCCAAGGAGAACAACACCACCAATGGCCTGACATGGCCGAAGTTCTTGAAGAATTGCCGCGACCAGAAGGAAGGCGCCGCGGCTCCGGCTGCAGCTCCTGTCGTCGCTCCGGCGCCAGCCGCCGCTCCTGCGCCGGCCCCGATGCAAACCTATGCGCCGAAGCCGAAGCCCATGCAGGCCGCTCGTCCGACCGGCGCCGGCGAGTTCAACTCGGAGGCGGAAGCCAAGGGGCGCTGCTACGGCAACACCGTGGTCTGGGTCAACACCAAGGGCAAGTCGCATACCTATCATTACGCGGGCAGCCGTTGGTACGGCACGACCAAGCAGGGCGCCTACATGTGCGAGGCCGACGCTGGGGCTGCTGGCTACCACGCGTCGAAGAGCAAGACGGAACAGCAGAAGCAGTAGCGCTTAGCCAAAGCTTCACGTCGATGAGCCGCGCGGGCTAAAAGCGCGCGCGGCCTCGAACCTGTTCGATCGCTTAACGAACTTGCGCGCGTCGGCGAGACGCCAGGGACTCATCCTTACCGTTGACGCCGACAGGTTTCGGATCAGCTGAACGTTTCACTTCGGCTATTCGTGCGCGCTTCGGTGCTGAGCCTGGCCGCTATTTTTCGTCGAGCGCGATCACCGGACGCCAGTCCGGGTCCTGCGCGCTGTCGGCCAATTGGGTGAAGCGACGCAGGTTGTAGGAATAGAGGCCACGAACCGCGCTGGGGGCGCGCGCCGCAGCCTCCTTCGCCATCGAAATTGCGCCCCCAAAATCCCTGTTCCGGTACGCCGCCAGCATCGCCGCATGCAAACGGCTCAAGTCCGCAAACTCGCCGCTCGTCGCGAGCGCCGCGTCTCCCGCTAGCGCATAGAGACCAACCGGTCGCGTCTTGCCCTTGACCAGCACGGAATCGATCTCGAGCCAGGCGAAGTCGGGCGCTTCGGAACGGACCATCTCGCTCCCAATGATGTCGACTTCGAAAATCTTGCACGCCCCTTCTAGACGCGAAGCGACGTTCACTTCATCGCCGATGGCCGAATAGTCGAATCGACGCAACGAACCGAGGTTGCCGACGCAGCACTCGCCTGAATTGAGCCCAATGCCGAAACGCACCGGCTTGAACGGGCGCCCATCGGATTCGGCGCGGCTACGCCAGCCATCGTTCAAGGTGACCAGCATCTCACGCATCTCGAGCGCCGATTCGACCGCATGCGCCGCATGATCGGGATCGTCGAGCGGGGCGTTCCAGAACGCCATGATGGCGTCGCCCATGTATTTGTCGATCGTGCCCTCGCGGTCGAGAATGGCGTCGGTCATCGGCGTCAGATATTCGTTGAGGAAATGGGTGAGTTCCGACGCGTTGAGCCCCTCCGAGATGGTGGTGAACGATCGGATGTCGCAAAAGAGCAACGTCAGTTCGCGCTGCAGGCCGCCGAGCTCTAGCGCGCCCGGCATTTCCGCAAGGCGGGAAACCACCGCGGGCGAGACAAATCGGCCGAACGCGGAACGGATCTCGCGCTCCTGATGACGCTTCACCGCGTAGAGCGTCGACACCCCGGTAAAAAAGACGGCAGCGGCGGAGAACGCGGGATAGGTCGGCTCGATGAGCAGCCCGTAACGGGAAAACGCGAACCAGCTCACTGCGACGATCGCGCCAAGCACGACCGCGTATACCAAGGCGGCAAGGTAGGGCGTCAAAATCCAGGTCGTCGCTACGATGAGCGCGCAGATCAGGGCCGTGGCCATCCACTCCGCGCTCGGAGCCCAATCAGGCCGCCTAAGAGTCTGGCCGCTCAAGAGTTGCTCGACGATCTGCGCGTGAGCCTCGACGCCTGGCATCGCGGACGACAGGGGCGTGGCCACGATGTCCGAGAGCAGCGCTGCGGACGCGCCGAAGAACACGATCGAGCCGCGCAGGTCGCTGAGATCCGCTCCCGGTTCGAGAGCCTTCCATGCCGGGATTGAGCGACGCGGGTCAGCTCGCGCAAAATAGACCCTGATGTCTCCAGTGGCGTCTGTTGGGATCGTCAAGTCGCCGTCCTTAATCGCCACGACGCCATAGACTTGCCCGAACGCTGTTTCGCCGCTGGCGTTCGACGACTTGACGATGTAGGTCGACGCGCCCTGTCCGACGCGCAGCGCTTCCATGGCGAGACTCGGCTGCAAAGCTCCTTTCACATTGAGGATGAGCGGCACGCGTCGAACGACCCTGTCAGCGTCAGGGCGCCAATTGAGGAAGCCCACGCCAGCCGCATGCTGCGCCAACTCGGGCACAGGCGCTAGAAGCCCAGGCCACGGGGTCAGGAACTTGGCCGCGTCGTCGCCAGCGGCGACGAAGCCCGCCTTGACGGACCCGCTGGCTCCTGTCGGCAACTCCGAGACGAAGCTTCCGAGCACAACGGGCGCGCCATCGATTGCGCGGGCGAATAGTTCGTCCGGCGTCGCTCCGGGCGCCGCGCTGGCGTCGCCTCGATCCTTTTCCGAGAACAGGAAATCGAAAGCGACCGCCGCAACGCCCGCGCCTTTCAATGCATCGACGAGGGCTGCGATGCGTTCGCGCGGCCATGGCCATTGGCCGAGCCGGTTGAGCAATTCGTCATCGACCGCGACTATGCGGACGGGTTGGTCGAATGCGTAAGGTCTTGGCTTCCAGCGCTGATATTGGTCGAAGACCAGGTTCTGCATCACGGCGCGTGTGGGCGCGCCGACGACCCCAGCGAGCAGCGCTAGCGCGCAAGCCGTCGCTGTCGTCAACGCGTAGAATCTGGCCTCGTGAGCCCTTCGCATACCGTCCTGCCGCGCTTAAGATCGAGAGAACCCCAGTCTTGTCAAGCCGATGAGGCTTGGCCGTGGCGCAAAGCGCTCGGGTCGAAATATCCGCCGATTGTTTGCCCGACAGGCTTCTGAATGATCAGGCTGTTTCGCGATCTGGCGGCGCCCGGCAGATTTCTCCAGGCTCGCCGGGCGCGAGCGGCCGCAGAAACCGTTCGACGCCGAAGTCGACGGCGATCCGATTGGCCTCGTGTCCGGGATCGACGCCATAGCGACGCAGAAATGCGTAAAAGGCGCTAGCGACCAAATCGACCGGCGTTGCATGCCGCACGGCGACCGACCCAATGACCCCGACGCTCATCGGTCCGCAGGCCGCGCGCACCGCGGGTCCGAGAAGCAGGTCGGCGCCCCAGCCGCTGACGGATTCCGCGAACACCCAGCTTGCGCCTTCGAGCGCGCGCTGTGTCAGCACAGGCGCCATGATTTCGACCGATGAAACGCGCGTCACGCCAGCGCTACCGAGGGTTTTTTCAGGAACGGATATGCGGTGGCGGAATCTGCCGTGAGCGCGGGCTGCGCCAGATCGAGTTTTTCGGCGGCGAATGCGCGGAAAAGAGCTTCGATTCCCTCCGCGCCAATCTCGACGTCGTCGTCGAGAAACAGGACCGCACGGTAACGGAGAAGCAGATCCGGCCTTAGCTCCATCAGGCGTCGAATGGACGTCGTTTTGGTTCCAGCCTGAAAGGCAGCGATGTCGGCCTTCGGATGGACGTCGCTCTCGTTGTAGTAGTTGAGGAGAACGTCATAGCTGCGCGGCTCTTCAAGGTAGCTTGCGTCGAATCCTTGACCGCACTGGACGAAGACAAGGACGTTGCGCGCAGGATGGCTTGCTTCGCGTTCTATGCGCAGCCGCCCGTCGGCATAGAAGCGGTCCTGGCGCGCCCTTAATTCCTGCCGGTTGAGAGGCGGCCCGATCTCGCCCTCGCTCAGCGTGCGGTCGAAGACTCGGAACGCCGCCTCTTCGAGCGAGCGAGGCTTCACGCCGCGCGTAATGTCGCGGACGAATTCAACGTCGATGTCTGGCCGCGGACGTTTTCCCGCTCGCAATCCGCGCTCGAGAAAGTGCAGGAACGGATGGGGATGCGTCTCCGCCCAATCTGGATTCTGCGACACGTACCAGGCGTGGTCGAATTCGGCGGAAGGGGAGGGGGCGTTCGACTCGGGGCGGGCAAGATAGAGTTCGAGCAAGCCTCGGTTCGCGTCCTTCGCGATGTTCGCGTGGGCCCGGAAGTAGCTCGGATCGAAGAAGGCGTTCGGACGGTAGCCGCGACTCTCGCCGATCAATGCGTAATGTGCGGGAGCGAAAGGCGCGGCGAGTCCGCTGAGCAGGCGCCGCCGCGCGTAGAGGCGAGGCCAGAACGCTCGCCTGCTCGCCTTCGGCAGCCCCATAGGAAGACCCATGCCACGCCTATAGTTTCCGCCAAGCGGGCGGGCAACCGGCGGGGGATCACGTTGGGCGTTGATCCAAACTAGGCTGAGCGCTTGGTTCTCTAGCCGGGATCGACGGTCGGGCCAAACAGTGGTTCGAACGCCGCGCGAAGCGCAGCGTCCGACTTGCGCCAGTGTCGCAGGACGACCGAGATCGGCGAGACTGGTGACGCCATAGTGAGCTTCTCGGATCCCGCACGGCGCGATGCCGGAAAAATGCGAAAGATCGGGGCTGACGTTCAGCGCGACGCCGTGCAGCGTCGTCCAGCGCCGCACGCGCACCCCGATGGCGGCGATCTTGTCCTCGGCCATTTCGCCCAGCGGCGAGGGCGGTTTGTCGGGCCGCGAAACCCACACCCCGACACGGTTCTCACGCGTCCCGCCGGCGACGTCGAACGTCTTGAGCGCGTCGATGAGCCAGCTTTCGAGCGTCGCCACATAGGCTCGCACATCGGGACGGCGGCGCTTGAGGTCGAGCATGACATAGGCGATCCGCTGCCCGGGCCCATGATAAGTGAACTGACCGCCGCGTCCTGTACGGTGGACCGGAAAACGCGCGTCGATGAGGTCGCTGTCCTTCGCGCTCGTCCCGGCGGTGTAGAGCGGTGGATGCTCCAGCAGCCAGACGCGTTCGGGCGCGTCTCCGCGTGCAATCGCCTCTGCGCGCGCTTCCATGTCCGTGACAGCGTCGGCGTATTGGATGAGTCCGTGCGTGACGAACCATTCGACCGGGGGGGCGTCACTTGGCGCCAGCAGAGGCGCGTGCGGCGTAAGACGCGAATTGAACACGGCGGCCTTTTATCAGAATGAGCGCTCAGCGCGCGAGCATGGGCGAAGTCTCCAACTGCGGTTCGATCGAGCCGACAGATTTCCCTAAACAGGTCAGTCGAGTTCTCCGAATCGAGTTGTCGGCGCGCTCAAATCTCCTGCAACTCGTTGCGTGCATTGATCTTTTTGTATTTACGGCCTGCATTTGCGCTTGACGCAAAGGAGGAATTGGCGCT
This sequence comes from uncultured Alphaproteobacteria bacterium, assembly GCA_963762335.1. GTDB lineage: Bacteria > Pseudomonadota > Alphaproteobacteria > Rhizobiales > Beijerinckiaceae > Roseiarcus. Next base: position 26,351 of record CAVXKU010000037.1, read on the forward strand.
TCGTTTCTGTAGTCGTCTGAGTACGTTGCAGGACTGTGTAGCTTGCGTTGGGGGGCACGTTCTTGACCGCCGGCCCGCACCGTTGGTGGGCTGCCGCAGGCGCGTTCGCGCTCATCGCCGGGGCGCCGGCGGCCGCGTTCGGCGGCGCTTGGACCTTGCCGCAGGGAACCGGTCAACTCATCACGACCCTGTACGGCTGGACCGGGTTCGGTCCGCCCTGGGGCGGCAATCCCCCGGCCAACCAAAGCCGGTTCGACGCGCAGAGCTATGTCCAATATGGCCTGACGGACTCCCTCACCGTGTACGGCGAGACCGCGTTCGAGCACTACGCGATCGGACGAGCCGACACCAAACACTTACAACGGCCTCGACTATTCCGGCTTGGGGCTGAGGCAAAAACTCTGGTCGACCGGCGAATGGGTCTTCTCGGGCGAGGCGACGGCGTTCATCCCGGGCGCCCATGATTCGAACGCGCCCGCTCAGGAGGGAAACACCGGGTGGGCGGGAGAGGCGCGCCTCAACGCCGGCCGCAACTTCACGCTGGCCGCAATCCCTGGTCTTGGTTCGATTCCCGGCCTCGGCTCGGTTCCCGGCTTTCTTGACGCGGAGGTCGCCTATCGCCTGCGCACCGAGGGGCCGCCGGACGAGTGGCATGGGGACCTGACGGTCGGGTTCAAGTTCACGCCCAAGATCATGCTGATGCTCCAGGATTTCACCACGGTCTCGATGCCGACCAAGGACCCAACGTTCCCGGCCTGGCGCCAGTCGGTGGCCGAGGCCAGCGTCGTCTACGCGCTCAACGACAAATGGTCGCTGCAGGTCGGCCTGTTTTCAACCGTCTGGACGGTCAAGACCAACAGCCAGCGCGGCGGGGCGATCGCCGTGTGGCGGAATTTTTAATGGAGAAGCCGTTTGACCCGATTTCACAGGCTGATTTCGCGCCCGCGCATCAGCGGCGCCGACGAGTTCCACGCTCCGGCTCGCCGCGACTGGTAGGCCCAAAGTCCTCCGCTAAATCGCTTCTGACAGACGACAGCCGCTCGTTCACGATTAGGAATCGCCATATGCCGATCAGTCTCGCCACCCAACCCATTCTCGACTCGATTCAGGAGCGCGACTTGGATCTTCTTCTCATGATTGCGCTGAATGGCTCCGAGATGTTTCGGAATGCGTTGATCCGCAAAGCTACGGGTGAGACGCCCGCGGCCTTCGAAAGGGCTTGGCGCGGCCTCGCTGATCATAACGGCGAGACTGATGTCACCGTTGTCTACACCGACGCCGATGGCAACCGAGCCGCGATCCTAGCGTAAGCGAGAGACCCCTCGGGTTTGCCTGGGAGGCAGTAGAAGTTTGACGTTTCGGGCGGTCCACCAGCGGAATTCCAACGCAGATGTCGCCGGTATGACTTGACGAGATCAACGGCTTAGCCAATGACTTGGCTGAAATGATCACGACCACAGATTCCGAATGGCGACGATGAGAAGCCCGTATCCAGACTACGCCAAGCATGCGCGTCGCGCTTCGGAGGCGAGGTCGCGTCGACCGATCTGTCAAGGCACCCGTTCCGCCGAGTCGACGCTGTATCGGTGGATCGTCATCGACGGTCGACCGGCGGATGGCATCAGCTTTATGGCGCACCATCGGCATCGGCGACCGGTCGCGTTGACTCAAGGCCATGCGCCTACACCGCAGCCGAGAGACGAAATCGACCCGCATCATATCGGCGCGACGGCGCGCGAGCCGTTCCATGAACCTCGAGCTTATCGCACGACTTCACAAAACTCGCGTGACCTGAGCAAGATCACGCCGGGTTTGAGGACTGGAACCGGTCCGACGCCATCGGGCCACTGAGGCGACGGACCGTGCAGACAGCGCTCGCGCGATGCCGGACGCCAGGCCGCTTACGCCGCGAGGATCGCGTCATAGCCGCAAGCGGTCGGATCCTCGACAGATGCAGACATCGTCCGCCGATGCGCTGCGCGCCTGAAGATCGACCGCGAGCTTCGCGAGGTCTCGGCCACTGCGTTCTGGAAGCCTATCGCAGCTCTGCTCAGAGTTGCCCGATCTCCGATTTCCCGGCTTGCTGGCGTAACGCGGCTGCCTGGCAGGCCTTCGCGCCGGTCGCACATTCGGGCGAGGCTCGAACATAGGCCGCGCAATTCAATGTCAGCTCGTCCAGGACTACCGACCAGCACGCGCCTCGATCATCGAGGCTGATCGGAGGCTGCCGTCATCAGCCGCCTACAGCCGTCGGACCGAGGCGATCGTCGCTACCGATTGCGACAGATCGAGCCGGTCTGAGGCGCTCGCGAGGCGACTGCTCCTGCCTGACCGACGCGGTCGTTAATCGCGTCCGCCGCGCCCATCGCAGAAGCGAGTGGATCGTTGACAAGATCGCCAGTCTGAAGCCGGAGCCTTCGATCGCAGCGCAGGCTGCAATCGTCCGCTGACAGTCGGCCTCACGCGCTCTTTTCGAACAGCTCGCGGCCGATCAGCATGCGGCGGATTTCGCTCGTGCCCGCGCCGATCTCGTAGAGTTTCGCGTCGCGCAGCAGGCGCCCGAGCGGATAGTCGTTGGTGTAGCCGTTTCCGCCAAGAACCTGGATCGCGTCGAGGGCGACCTGGGTCGCGCGCTCGGCGGCGTAGAGGATCGCGCCTGCCGCGTCCTCGCGGGTCGTCTGGCCGCGGTCGCAGGCCTTGGCGACGGCGTAGACGTAGGCCTTCGCCGCATTCATCGTCACATACATGTCGGCGAGCTTGCCCTGCACCAATTGGAAGGTCCCGATCGGTTGGCCGAACTGCTTGCGTTCGTGGACATAAGGCAGGACGACGTCGAGCGCCGCCTGCATGAGGCCGAGCGGCCCGGCCGACAGCACGACGCGCTCGTAGTCGAGGCCGCTCATCAGCACGTTGACGCCCTTGCCGATCTTGCCCAGCACGTTCTCCGCCGGCACTTCGCAGTCGGCGAACACGAGTTCGGAGGTATCGGAGCCACGCATGCCGAGCTTGTCGAGCTTCGCCCCTTGCGAAAAGCCCTTCATGCCGCGCTCGACGATGAAGGCGGTGATGCCGCGCGCGCCGGCGGCAGGGTCGGTCTTGGCGTAGACCACCAGGGTTTCGGCGACGGGACCGTTGGTGATCCACATTTTCGAGCCATTCAGAACGTAGCGGTCGCCATTGCGGGTCGCGCGGGTGGCCATCGAGACGACGTCGGAGCCCGCGTTCGGCTCGGACATCGCGAGCGCTCCGACATGCTCGCCGGAGATCAGCTTCGGCAGATAGCGCGCCTTCTGCTCGTCATTGCCGTTGCGCACGATCTGGTTGACGCACAAGTTCGAATGCGCCCCGTAGGACAGCCCGACCGACCCGGAAGCGCGCGACACTTCCTCCATCGCCACGCAATGCTCGAGATAGCCAAGCCCGAGGCCGCCATATTCCTCGGGCGCGGTGATCCCGTGCAGGCCGAGCGCCCCCATCCTGGGCCACAGGTCGAGCGGAAACGCGTTGTCGCGGTCAATCTGCGCGGCGCGCGGCGCGATCTCCTTGTCGGCGAAGGTCCGGGCGCTGTCGCGGATCGTCTCCGCGCTTTCGCCGAGGTCGAAGTCGAAGGCGCGGGGCGCGTTGGGGATCATGGGGCTTGGCTCTCACGGGCTTTCGGGCGCGGTGAGGCCGGACCTTGGCGGCAATCGGCTGCGTTTGGCAAGGCGGCCTTGCTGGCTCGAAACGGGGCGCCGGGAGGGGTGTGCAATTCTGCGCGCGAGCGAGTGTTATCAAGGCTTTAGGTTCATTTTTCTGCAACTGCGAATCTGATATAAAACAAAATATAATGTACATAAGAGCACGAAGGCCGCGAGCGTCGGAAACCTCGCTGCCACGCGATTGGCCGCTTTCGGTCTTTCTTGTAGCTTGCCGAGAAGATGCGGCGGCTCAACGCGCCGCCGACGAAGCGACCTTGGCGGCTTCGAGCGCTAGGGCGCGAACGGGAGGTTAGTCCAACGCGTCGCTTGCCGACTCCAATCCGCCATAGGCGCCGATCGACTTCTTCGCGTCGCCGATGTCGGAACGCGTGGGCGCTGGACGTCCGAATGTGAGCGATTTCAGTTCGAGCGCTGCAAAGGAAACAGGCTGGCTCAGGTGGCTGCCGGGCCTGGCTATTTTGCGAAGCTACGAACTGGCTTGGCTGACGCACGACCTGGTCGCGGGAATCGTATTGACGACGATGCTGGCGCCGGTCGGCGTCGCCTACGCGGTCGCGTCAGGCGTCGGCGCTATTTACGGCCTCTACGCCACGATCGCTTGTTTGCTGGCCTACGCGCTCTTCGGGCCCAGTCGGATCCTGGTGCTCGGACCCGATTCTTCCCTGGCGACGGTCATATTCGGGGTCGTTGTCCCGCTGTCGGCGGGCGATCCGCATCGCGCGATCGCGCTCGCCGGCGTGATGGCGCTTGTCTCGGGAGCGATTCTTGTCGTCGCCGGGATCGCTCGGCTCGGTTTCGTAACCGAGCTGCTCTCGAAGCCGATCCGCTACGGCTACATGAACGGAATCGCGCTGACGGTGCTGATCAGCCAGTTGCCCAAACTGCTCGGGTTCAAGATCAATAGCGAAGGACCTTTGAGGGACCTTTGGTCGATTGGCGGCTCGATCATAAGCGGCAAGGTCAATTGGGTGGAGTTTGCGCTCGGCGCCGCCGCCCTTGCAGCCATCCTGCTCGTGAAGAGACGAAAGCGCTTTCCCGGCATCCTTCTCGCCCTGATTGGCGCAACGGCGGTGGTCTACTTCTTCGACCTCGAGGAGCGCGCGAATATCTCAGTGCTCGGTTCGCTGCCCGCGCGGCTTGCCCACGTTCGCAATCCCCTGGATTCCGTTTGCCGATTTGATCCCGGTCGTCATCGGCGGCTTTGCTGTCGCCCTGGTGTCGTTCGCTGACACCAGCGTCCTTTCCCGCACCTACGCCGCGCGAACGGGCACGCGCGTCGATCCCAATCAGGAAATGGTGGGGCTCGGCGCCGCCAATCTCGCCGCTGGATTGTTCCAGGGCTTTCCGGTCAGCAGCAGCTCATCGCGCACTCCGGTCGCCGAGGCGGCGGGCTCCAGGACTCAGCTCACCGGCGTGGTTGGCGCGCTCGTCGTCGCCCTGCTGCTGTTAACGGCGCCCGACCTTCTGAAGCATGTCCCGACCGCCGCGTTGGCCGCGGTCGTCATCTCGTCGGCCATCGGCCTGTTCGAGGTCAATGACCTCAAGCGGCTGTTCAAAATTCAACAATGGGAGTTTTGGCTGTCGATGGTCGTGCTTTGCGGGCGTCGCGGTCTTTGGCGCCATCCAGGGGGTCGGCATCGCGCTTGTGATCGCCGTGCTCGAGTTTCTCTGGGACGGCTGGCGTCCCTATTCCGCGGTTTTGGGAGAGGTCGAGGGCGTCAGGGGCTACCATGACGTCACGCGCTATCCCAACGCGCGACAACTCCCCGGGCTGGTGCTGTTCCGTTGGGATGCGCCACTGTTTTTCGCCAACGCCGAGTTGTTCAAGGACCGTGCGCTCGACGCTGTGGCAAGGGCCCCCGGTGGCGTCGAGTGGCTGGTCGTCGCGGCCGAGCCCGTGACCAGCGTCGATGTCACCGCGGCGGACGCGCTCTCGGAATTGAATGAAGCGCTTCGGCACGCCGGGACAAAACTGTGCTTTGCCGAACTCAAAGACCCTGTGAAGGACAAATTGAAGCGGTTCGGACTGTTCGATCAGATTGGCGAGCAGTCCTTCTTCGCGACGATCGGCGAAGCCGTGGACGAATATGAGCGCGCAGGCCACTCGGGACTGCGCCACACGCAGAGTAAGGATTGATCGCTGGTCCGAAGGCTTCCGCGATCGACGATCTCGACGAAGGCGAGACCATCTGCACCGAGAGACAAGGCCGAGGATAGAATCCTCGGCCTGGAAAAGTTGCGTAGGTCGGCGCTCGCTTACTGGCAGGCGTCCCAGAAGCCCTGCCGATAGCTCGGATCGGTGTAGTACCAGCACAGGCCCGGCGCTGGCGGCTGGCCGGCATAGGCCACGGCCGCGCCGGTGGCCAGAACACCGAGCGCAGCGCCGGCCGCGATCGCGCCGCCCGGGTCCCCAGCGATACCAGCCGGGTCGGGCCCAGGCGCCGTAGCCGCCGCGATAGACACCCCGCCACGATAAACTCCGCCGCGATAGACGCCGCCGCGGTAGGCCCCGCCGCCACGGTAGGCGCCGCCACGATACGTGCCGCCACGATGGTAGACGCCGCCGCGCGGCCCCACAGCGGTTGCGCCGCGATGCGCGACAAACGCTTTCGAGATCATCCCGTCGCTCAGTTGCGTTGACGGGTTGGAGCCCTGTATTTCGATGGCGCCGGCTTGCGGCGCGCTAAAACCTAAAAGCGCGATCGCCACGCAGGCGCTTTTCACCAAACCTGACCGACTCATGCTTTCCTCCTTGCGTAGCCCAATCGCTTAACCGACTTATCGCACAAACAGCGGCGAGGCCAAAGACCCCGGGGGCGACAAAGGTGAGGCTCGTCGTGGTCACCCTTTGGCGACAATCGCAAACAACGCGCGGATAGCTTCCGGGGTTCCGGAGTTTCTGGGGATCTAAAACACGAAGGCGTAGACCTGCCCGCCGCTGGCGACATAAAGCCGGTCGCCGGCGGCGATGAGCGTCTGAAATCGGTGGAAGCCGCGCAGATTTCCGGCGGCGAGGCAATCAATTCGCCGGTGTCGCCTCTGAACGCGTAGAGCCGATTGTCGGCTTCGGCGCCGACGATGAACACGATCGGATTCGCGCGCCCGTCCGTGGTCGTGACGATCGGCGAACCCCGGTTGCCGGGGACCGCAGCGCACCAGGCGGTTTCGATCGAGGGCGCGGGATCGACGCGAATCTTGAGCGCCACAAGTCCCTTCCCGGCTTTGTCAGGCGGACAATTCGCGCCGTAGCCCTGGACCGCGACGAAGACGCCGTCATCGGCGCTCCAGACCGCTGGCGCGGCCATGGTCCGGTTCGCCATGACGTGCGCGCTTGAGAGCGGCGGCCGACGCCGCCGAGATTGTCGCGGTCGAGAAGATAGGCGTCGCCGGTCTTGCCGATGGCGAAGATGAGCTTTCGAACGCCTTGGGCGGTCGGGACGTCGAGCGGGATCGCCGCCGTTCCGCCGAGGTCCATGGTCGGCGCCATCGAGCAGCTTCCAGTTCGAGGGGGCGAAATAGTCGCGGGCGTCCGTCGGACGCGCGAGGCTCGGACCAAGGCGCAGCACGGCTTCGCCATCGCTCCATGCGCTGGCGCCGAATGTATTGCCGGTGGTCGACGAACAGCGACTTGCCGTCGCCGGTGACCCCGCCTTGTCCCCAAATGCCGCCGCCACGCGCCCGCGTCGAGAAGCTCTCGACCTTGGTCGGGTCGCTTTGGGACACGCCGACGACGACGCCGTGATAGTCGCCGCAATCGCCAAAATGACCGCTATAGGGAACGAACACGCGGCCCTCGAACAGCGCGAGCGCGCCGCGCTCATTGTAGACGGAGGGCGTGAAGCTCCCTTTGAGCGCGGTCGCCACATCGACCGGCCAGCCAGGCGCGATCGACCCGTCGGCGAGCGCGAGCGCGTAGATTTCGTGGCGCGGCTCGTTGTCGCGCATGACCATGGCGTCGAGGTAGAGGGTCGCGCGCGCCGGATCGATGACCGGCGTGCCGGTCACGCCAAGGGTCGGAAGATTGCCGCAAGGAAGCGCCGAGCGCGGAACCGGCTCGCCAAGCGTGCGCTCCCAGATTTGCGCGCCGCTCTTGGCGTCGATCGCGTAGACCTCGTCCTGGTCCGTCGCCACGATCAGCATGGCCCCGCCTGAGCCGGGTCTCTCCCAGAACAGCGGCTGCGCATAAACGCCGCCGCGATAGGCGGCGTGGAACGAAGCGTCGAGATGCAAGCCGCGCGCGCGCTCGTAGGTGAGACCGGGAACGACATACCGGCCCGAGCGATCGAGGGAGCCGTGATAGGTCAGAACCGAGGAATCGGCGTGAGCCGCGCTGGGAGCGCCGAGCATCATTGCGAGCAAGCCGGCGAGCAATGCGAAGCGCATGGTTGAGTCCTGGGAGAAGGCGGCCAGTGTGAGGCGGCCTCGCGATTATCCGCCGATGCGCTCAAAGGGCAAGCGGCGGCGGTTTCAAACCGTCGCCGTGCCTGAGATTAGTCCCAAATGATCACCGCGCTCTTCCTCGAGCGCGGTGATGTTCGTCTTTTACTGGCAGGCGTCCCAGAAGCCTTGCCGACGGCTCGGGTCGGTATAGTACCAGCAAAGATTCGGACCCGGCGCCGCGCCAGCCCATGAGGCGGCGGCCGCGGCGCTCACAAAGCCAAGCGCCGCGCCGGCTGCGATCGCGCCGCCAGGCGCCCAGCCGTACCCCGGCCGTGTCCAATCGCCATAACGGTAGACGCCGCCGCGATAAGCACCGCCTCGGTAGGCCGCCCCGCCGCGGTACGCGCCGCCACGGTACGCGCCCCCACGATAGGCCGTCCCGCCGCGATGCACGCCGCCATGGTAGGCGCCGCCACGGTGGACACCGCCGCCGCGATACGCCCCTCCGCCGCGATTCATTCCATGATGCATGCCGCCTCCGCGGTGCATCGCCGCCGCCACGGTGCATACCACCGCCGCCGCGATGCATACCGCCGCCGCCTCGGTGCCCGCCGCCACCGCGTCCTCCACGGACCTGAACGATCATGCCGTCGTCCAATTGCGTAGCGGCCGTCTCCCGCTCCGTACGCTTCGAGAGCTTCCGCCTGCGGCGCGGCGAAGCACAACAGCGTTGCGACCGCGACTCCTCGACTGATCAGTCCGAACCGTTTCATGGCGTCCTCCCCTTGCGTTGCGCTGACACTGCAGCCTTTGTGCGGGGCTGCAGCCTTTGTGCCGGCCGCAGCCTTTGTGCTATGTCGCGCGGGCGGATCGATGTTAGTCGTTTTCGGTTCGGAGCGCGAGGTGGATCCAGGCGCGGTTCCGACTTCAGTCTGATGGCCAAACGAACAGGAGCGCCATGCTAGCCCAACAAGCCGGCGCCCAGCTGCAGCATTTCTCGTCGGACGGCGTCGACATCGCATTCATCGATGTGAAGCCGGAGGGGCGCGACCTCAGCGAGCCGATCCTGCTTGTCCACGGCTTCGCCTCCAACCATCGCATCAACTGGGTCGGTCCGCGCTGGGTCGCAGACTCTGACCGAGGCCGGGCGTCGCGTCATCGCGTTCGACAATCGCGGCCACGGGCAAAGTGAAAAGCTCCACGCTCCAGCCGACTATCATCTCGATCTGATGATTCGGGACGCGGCCAACCTGCTCGCGCATCTGGGTGTCGAGCGCGCCGATGTGATGGGCTATTCGATGGGCGCGCGGATCGCGAGCTTCCTGGCGCTTGAGCATCCGCGCCTCGTGCGCTCGCTCGTACTCGGCGGCCTCGGCGATCGGCTGGTGCGCGACGGCGGGTTGCCGGAGACGATCGCCGAAGCCCTGGAGGCGCCGTCGCTCGACAGTCTTGTCGATCCGACGCAGCGTCTGTTCCGCGGCTTCGCCGAGCAGACGAAGAGCGACCGCGCCGCGCTGGCCGCATGCGTGCGAGGTTCGCATCGCAACCTGACGCCGGCAGAGGCGGCGCGCATGACACAGCCGACGCTGGTCGCGGTCGGCGAGCGCGATACGCTTGCGGGCGACGCTTCGAAGCTTGTCGCTCTTTTCCCGGATGCGGAGTTGCTCGCCATTCCCGGCCGCGATCACAATCTCGCGGTCGGCGATAAAGCGTTCAAGGCCGGGGTGCTGAGTTTCCTGGAACGCCGGGCGTGAAATGCGGTAAGATACCCGACCACGCGCGCCAAGAAAACCGCGTGACAAGCGAGCCCGAAACGTCAAGACTGCGGCCGCCGCTTGGCCTCGATGAGCCGGGCATGAGGGAATGGAAGCGCATGGAGCTGGCCGAGGCGAGAGCTGGAGGCGCGGAGGGGCATGCGAATCTCCAGGCCTCCGCCCTGCTGTCGGTCCAGGGGCTGACGATCCGGTTCGGCGGCGTGACCGCGCTCGAGGACGTTTCTTTCGACGTCGCCCGCGGCGCGATCTGCGGCTTGATCGGCCCGAACGGCGCCGGCAAGACGACGCTCTTCAATTGCATCTCGCGCCTCTACGATCCGAGCGCGGGTTCGATCATGTTCGACGGCCGGCCGCTCGCCACTTGCGCCGGGCATGAACTCGCTTCTCTCGGCATCGCGCGGACGTTCCAGAACGTCGCCCTGTTCTCGACCATGACCGTGCGCGAGAACGTGTGCGTCGGCGCGCATGCGATGGCGCGCGGCGGCTTCCTCGCCAATGCGCTGGCCATGCCGTTGGCGAAGCGGGAGGAACGGAAGATCGCCGAATGCGCCGACGCGCTGATCGAGGAATTCGGCCTCAAGGCGGTTGCGGACCGTCCAGCCGGCGCGCTGCCGTTCGGAATCCGCAAGCGGGTCGAGCTTGCGCGTGCGCTCGCGAAGGGTCCCGAAGCTTTTGCTGCTCGACGAGCCGGCAGGCGGGCTCAACCACTCGGAGGTCGACGGGCTCGCTGACGAGATCCGCGCCATCCGCGACCGGCGCGGCGTCGCCGTGCTTCTGGTCGAGCATCACATGAATCTGGTCATGCGGGTCAGCGACCAGGTGGTCGCGCTCGACTTTGGCCGGGTGATCGCGGACGGCAGGCCCGACGAGGTCAGAGCCAATCGCGAGGTCGTGCGCGCCTATCTCGGGAGCGCGAATTGAGCGGGCCGATTCTGGAGGTGAAGGGGCTCGAAGCGTGGTACGGCCCGGCGCGGGCGCTCGTATGGCGTCGATTTCGAGGTCGAGGACGGCGGCGTAACCGCGGTGCTCGGGGCGAACGGCGCCGGCAAGACGACGATCTTGCGGGCGCTCAGCGGCCTCATCCGGCGCGCGGGCGACATCCGCTTTCGCGGCCGCCCGATCGGCGCGCTGGCGACCGAGGACGTCGCGCGTCTCGGAATCGCCCATGTGCCGGACGGGCGCGGGACGTTCACCGATCTCACGGTCGAGGAGAATTTGCGTCTCGGCGCCTATGTGCGCGCCGACCGGCAAAGTGTCCGCGAGGATTTCGATCGCGTGTTCGGTCTGTTTCCGCGCCTCGCCGAACGGCGCCGCCAGCAGGCGGGAACGCTGTCGGGCGGCGAGCAGCAGATGCTGGCGATTTCGCGCGCGCTTCTGATGCGGCCCAGTCTCCTGATGCTCGACGAGCCGTCGTTCGGCCTGGCGCCGTTGGTGGTGGCGGAGATCTTTCGCGCGCTCGGCGGGATCAATCGCGATGAGGGCGTGAGCCTCCTGATCGTTGAGCAGAACGCCTCGCTCGCGCTCGACCTCGCCGACCGGGCGGTGCTGATCGAGACCGGGAGGGTGGCGCTCAGCGGCCCCTCGCAGACGATCCGCGCCGATGATGCGGTGCGCCGCGCCTATCTCGGTTACTAGCGACAAGGAGCGCTGAGAAGCTTGGACGAGTTTCTGCATCAATTGGCGTCTGGACTGGCGCTCGGCGGCGTCTACGCGATCATGGCGCTCGCGCTGGTGATGATCTACCAGGCGACGCATCTGGTCAATTTCGCCCAGGGCGAAATGGCGATGTTTTCGACCTATTTCGCCTGGAAGCTGATGGACCTGGGCGAACCCTACTGGTTCGCCTTCTTCGCCACGGTCGTCGCTTCGTTCATCGGCGGCGTGGTGATCGAGCGGCTGATCGTCAGGCCGTTCGCCAACGCGCCCATTCTCGCCTCCGTGATCGTGTTTATCGGCTTGAGCCTGATCTTCAATTCGCTTGCCGGATGGCTGTACGGCTTTTCGGTGACTTCGTTCGACTCGCCGTTCAGCGGGCGCCCCTGGTTCGGCGCCGGCTACATGTCGGCGCATGAATCGGGCGCTATTCTCGTGACCCTCTGCGTGCTGGCGCTGGTGTACGCTTTTTTCCGCTTCACCCCGCTCGGCCTCGCCATGCGCGCGGCGGCGCAAAATCCTGTGTCGAGCCGTCTGGTCGGCATTCGGGTCGGGTGGATGCTGGCGATCGGCTGGGGCCTGGCGGCGGCGATCGGGTCGGTCGCCGGCATGATGGCGGCGCCGATCGTCTATCTCGATCCGAGCATGATGGGCGGCGTCCTGCTCTACGCTTTCGCCGGCGCGGTTCTGGGCGGCATCGACAGTCCCTTCGGCGCCGTGGTCGGCGGCTTCGCGGTCGGCGTGCTCGGAAATCTCGCTCGGCGCCTATGTCGTCGGCGCCGAGGTCAAGCTCTCGGTCGCGCTGGCGATCATCATCGCCGTTCTGGTCTGGCGTCCCTCCGGACTGTTCGGGCGCCGGCTCGTGGCGAGGGTCTGACCATGGCCGGCAGCGACCGCGCGATCGACGCCCTTGCTGTCATCGCGGTCGGCATCGTCGCGCTCGCTTTCCCGTTCGTCGCTTCCGGCTATCATGTCTACCAGGGCTCGCAGGTGCTCATCCTCGCCATCGCGTTGCTCGGCCTCAACCTGCTGACCGGCTTCAACGGCCAGATCTCGCTCGGCCACGGCGCCTTCTTCGCGATCGGCGGTTATGGGACGGCGATCCTGATCGTGAAGTTCGGCGCTGCCGTATTGGGCGGCGATCCCGCTGGCCAGCGTCGTCTGCTTCGTCGCGGGCTTTCTGTTCGGCTTTCCCGCGCTCCGGTTCGGCGGTCTTTATCTCGCTCTCGCGACCTTCGCGCTCGCGGTCGCGACCCCGCAGATCCTCAGCTACAAGGGCTTCGAGGCCTTCACCGGAGGCTCGCAGGGCATCACGCTCGTCAAGCCCGCACCGCCATTCGGGATCGGGCGTGAACGCCGACCAATGGCTCTACCTCGTTTGCCTCGCCTGCGCCGCGGCGCTCTACTGGGCGGCGCGAAATCTCGTGCGAGGGCGCATCGGGCGGGCGCTGATCGCCATTCGCGACCAGCCGATCGCCGCCGAGACGATGGGGATCAACGCGGCGCTCTACAAGACGACGTGCTTCGGCGTCAGCGCGCTCTATGCGGGCGTCGCCGGCGGCTTGAGCGCGATCGCTGTCGGCTTCGTTTCGCCGGAGAGCTTCGGACTTGCGCTCTCGCTCGCCTTTCTCGTCGGCATCGTCGTCGGCGGGCTTGCGTCGCTCGGCGGGGCGCTGTTCGGCGCCTTGTTCATCGAGTTCGTGCCGAACATCGCCGACCAGCTCACCGTCAGTTTGGGCGAAGGCGCCAAGGCGCTGCCGGGCGCGATTTACGGCCTGTTGCTGATTCTGGTAATGGCTGCGTTGCCGACGGGAGCAGCGGGCGCGGCGAGGGCGGCGGCGCGGATGCTCACCGGGTCTCGACAGGCGAACGTCGAAAAGAACGGCGGCGCCAACGTCGCCGCAAACTACGAACGAAAGGGAGAAGCGCCATGATCACTCGACGGACATTTTTGCAATCGAGCGCGGCCGCCGCCTTTGCCGCCGGCGCGGGCTCGGCCCGCGCCGACAAGACGCCCGGCGTCACCGACACCGAAATCAAGATCGGGCAGACCATGCCCTACAGCGGCCCGGCCTCGGCCTATGGCGTGATCGGCCGCACCGAGGCCGCCTATTTCAAGATGATCAACGAGCAGGGCGGCGTGAACGGCCGCAAGATCAACCTCATCAGCCTCGACGACGGCTACAGCCCGCCGAAGACGGTCGAGCAAGTCCGCCGTCTCGTCGAGCAGGAACAGGTCGCTTTCATCTTCAACAGTCTCGGCACGCCGCCCAACGTCGCGATCCGGCAGTATCTCAACGACAACAAGGTGCCGCAATTGTTCGTCGCCACCGGCGCGGCGACGTTCAGCGACCCGCAGCATTTCCCGTGGACCATGGGCTGGCAGCCCGAATTATCAGACCGAAGCGAAAATCTTCGCCAAGCACATCTTGAAGACCAAGCCCGACGCGAAGATCGCGGTGCTCTACCAGAACGACGGGTTCGGCAAGGACTATCTGATCGGCCTCAAGGACGGCCTCGGCGCCGACCATGCCGGCATGGTGATCAAGGAAGCGTCCTACGAGACGTCCGAGCCGACGGTCGATTCGCAGATCGTTACGCTTGCAAGGTTCAGGCGCCGACGTGCTCCTGATCGCCGCCACGCCGAAATTCGCCGCCCAGGCGATCCGCAAGACGTTCGACATCGGCTGGACGCCGGTGCGCTACATGACCGACGTCTCGCAATCGATCGCGACGCGTCATGAAGCCGGCCGGTCTCGAGAAGTCGAAGGGCGTGATCACCGGCGATCTACGGCAAGGATCCGACCGACGCGCGCTGGAAGGACGATCCGGGCTTCAAGGAATATGCGGCCTTCATCGCCAAATATATGACGCCGAAGGAGCTGATCGACGCCAACGCCGTCTATGGCTTCGGGGCTCGGCCGCGACGATGGTTCAGGTGCTCAAGCAATGCGGCAATGACCTGTCGCGCGCCAACGTCATGAAACAGGCCGCGAACCTCAAGGATCTCGAATTGCCGATGCTGCTGCCGGGCATCAAGATCAACACCTCGCCGGACAACTTCAGCCCGATCCGCCAGGAGGCGCTGGCGACGTTCAACGGCGAGAGCTGGGAGCAGTTCGGGGAGCTGTACCAGGCCTGAGCTGAGGGCGGTTGGCTCGTCTTCTGGCGGCGCGCAGCTTGGCTGGCGGCTCACCAAACTCGGGCGACGACCGCGTCGAAGACCGGGTCGGCCGATACGATTGCGATGCCGCGGCGAAGCGCTGATGCGGCCAGGAGGCGATCGAATGGGTCCCGATGCGCCCATTCCATCGTTCCAGCCAATAGGCTATCCGCAGCTTCGAGCGCGGTTGCGATCCCGCGCTGTCTTTCAAGCAGATCGGATAGGCGATCGACATACGGCGCCATTTCCGGCCATTTGCCGAGCCGCACTTTCTGGGCGATCTCGAAAAAAGAGATCGCGCTCACGAGAACCATCTGGACGTTCTCCAGCTCGTTCCGTGCACGATGCGTAATCCGTCGATCGTTCGTCAGCGACCAAGCCCATACATGCGTATCGAGCAAGATGGTCGTCAGCGGCGACCCTCCCAGGCGGCGAGTTCGTCTTCGTCCATCGGCGTGAGAAAGTCAGGCCCATCTCCCAGAGCGTCGGCTTTGAGAATACCGAGCTTGAATTGTCCCTGAGGAATGGCGACGAGGCGAACCACCGGCCTGTCGCCCTTCGCAATCACAACCTCCTCGCCTGCGAGCGCCGCCTCGATGAGCCGGGAAAGTTGCGTTTTGGCGACGTGAATGGTGACGCTTCGCATGTCTCGCTTCACGAGTTAGCTAAGCTAGCTAAGTCTAGCGTCGGCCTTTTGTCAAGCCTTCACGCCCATTGCTTGAGCGAGGCGAAGCGGGCGAATTTCTTCGTGTGGTGTCGGTCCATGCGGGTCAGCACATCGCGCAGGAACGCGACGCCCTCGACGAGATACGGCCCCTTGTTGAGCATCACGCACTCGGCTCCCTGCGCCATCGCCGCGTCGGTCATTTCGGCGCGGCTCGCCACGCCGTCGCGCACGTAATTGTCGAGCACCTGCGTCGCCCAGACAACCGGCGTGTGCGCCGCCTCGCAGAGCCAAAGGATTTCCTCCTGCATTTCGGTGAGCCTGGCGAAGCCGAGCTCGACCGCGAGGTCGCCCCGCGCGATCATCACCGCGGTCGGATTGTGCGCCGCCGATTGAAGAATGAGGGAGGGCAGATTGCGCACAGCAAGCGGCGTCTCGATCTTCAAGACGAGGCCAGGCGGCTCGCGCTTGGGCGCGCGCGCCACGAGATGGTCCTGCAAAAGCTCGATGTCGTCGACCCGCTGCACGAACGAATAGCCGATCAGGTCGGCATGCTCGGCGATGAAGTCGAGGTCGCGGAAGTCCTTCGAGGTCAGCGGCGGCAGATCGAGTTCGGTCGAGGGAAAATTGATCCCCTTGCCCGGCTTCAGCCGCACGCCTTTCTCGCGCGCGGCGTAAACCTCGATCTCGGCGCGGCCCGCTGACTTGGAGACCACACGGGCCGCCGCCTTGCCATCGTCGATGAAGATCTTCGGAGCCGACAGCGAGCTGGTCGACGAGTTCGGGAAAATTGAGCGAGAAAGCGAGCGGCTCCTTGGTCTTTTCGCGCAGTTCGTCGACGAGAACGATCCGGTCGCCGCGCAAGAGGCGCGTTTTCGGCGGCGCCTTCACTCTAAGGATGCGGCACTTCGGGCCGGCGATATCCATCAGCACCCGGCAGGGACGCTCGTGACGCGCCGCGGCCTTTCGCACATGTTCGACCATTTGCGCCCAGGCTTGCGGATCGTCATG
Organism: uncultured Alphaproteobacteria bacterium; assembly: GCA_963762335.1. GTDB lineage: Bacteria > Pseudomonadota > Alphaproteobacteria > Rhizobiales > Beijerinckiaceae > Roseiarcus. The sequence continues at coordinate 42,695 of CAVXKU010000037.1, forward strand.
GGCGCAATTGATGCGCGCGCAATCCATGCCAGCGGCCACCAGTCTGTCGACCAATTTGGGTTCCGTCGCCGCTTCGGGCGGCAGCGTCGCCATCACGCGGGCTCGCGGGCCGCTGTCTTGCCGTTTGCCGAACAGCCGGTCGGCCTCCGCCTCCAGTTCCGTCGCGCCCGCCATCGCCAATCCCGGCGCCGGATAGGGCGCGCCCGCTTCGCCCGTCAGCCGCTTGAGCGTCGCAATGAGCGTATCGAGCGCCAGCGCTACATGGCTTTCGCTGCGGCCGAGCGAAGAGAGGCCCCGCGCCGCGAGCCGGTACTGCAGATCGGTCAGGTCATGCGCGCGCAGCGCGATATACCGGGAGAGATTCAGGATCTGGGGCGCGATTTTCGACTTGTCCGCGCTGACGCCCCAACCGCTCCGATGCTCGGCGCCTCCGCGCTCCACGTCCTCACGGAGCGCTTTCACCTCGGCGAGAAGTGCGCGGAGTTCTTGCAAGTCGCTTCCGAATTTTCCAGCCATGGCGTCGCTTCGCAGGAGCGAGTCGTCGACGAGCATCAAGAATTTCCCCGCCAAGCGGGTCTTGACGTGGAATTGTGACGGCTGTGTAACAAAGCAGGAACATGGCCTGCCTTTCGCAGCGATCAGAAGCCATTGGAAGACGGCCGCTCGATCCTGATGAGCGGTGTTGGAACTATTCGTCAGACGGAGCGTATCAAGAACTGCGAAAGGCCAAACCGGAGGCGACGATGGGCGCAATGAAGGATGCGATCGCAGCCGTAGCCGTCGCCTGGGTCTTGTGGACCACGGGCGCCTCCGCGGAGGAACTGACCCCAGCCCGCTCGCGCGCCATCGTCGAACAGCAATTCGACGCCTTTCAGCGGGACGATGGGCAGGCGGCGTACGCGCTCGCGGCCCCCACGATCAAGGAGATGTTCAGCGACGCCGATCACTTCATGGCGATGGTTCGCGACCACTATGCCCCGGTCTACCGGCATCGCAGCGCCGAGTTTGGCGCCTTTAAGGAAGACGGACGACGAGGCGAGCCTCGAGGCGACTCTCGTCGACAACGATAACGTCGTTTGGACGGCGCTCTACAGCTTTCGGCGTGCGCCGAACGGCGATTGGCTGATTTCGGGCTGCGTTCTCGCGAAGGCCGAGGGAAGCGCGATCTGATTGCGGCCTGATTGCTTAGGCTTGTAGGCGAGCTCGCCCCGATGTTGTAAGCTCAGCGTCGCTGAGATTAATTTGCCCGGGAAGCAGCGCTCGCGGAGCGAGGCGCCTGCACGGGGAAAGTTCATGACAATCGAGTTTCACGGCAGAGTCGCCATCGTCACCGGCGCGGGCTCCGGCCTCGGACGCTCGCATGCTCTTGGGCTCGCGGCGCGCGGCGCGAAGGTCGTCGTCAACGACCTCGGCCGAAACGGCGTCCCGTCCGACAATGCGTTGAGCGTCGTGGAGGAGATTCGCGCCGGCGGCGGGACCGCGATGGCCGATTCCGCCGACGTCGCCGATTTCGAGCAGGTCTCCGCAATGGCGGCGCGCGCCGAAAAGGACTGGGGCCGCGTCGACATTCTCGTCAACAACGCCGGCGTGCTGCGCGACAAGACCTTCGCGAAAATGGAGATGGCGGATTTCGAATTCGTCCTCCGCGTGCATCTGATGGGCTCGGCCAATTGCACGAAGGCCGTGTGGGCCGGCATGCGGGAACGCAACTATGGGCGCATCGTGCTCACCTCCTCGGCGTCCGGCATCTACGGCAATTTCGGCCAGGCGAACTACGGCGCCGCGAAGGCGGCGATGATCGGCCTCATGAACGTCCTGCATCTCGAGGGCGCCAAGAACGACATCCGCGTCAATGTGCTGGCGCCGACCGCACGCACCGGCATGACGGAAGGGCTGCTGTCGCCGGTCGCCGCGGAACTCATGACGCCGGAATCGGTGACGCCGGGCGTGCTGTTTCTCGTGAGTGACAACGCGCCCTCGCGCGTCATTCTCGGCGCGGGCGCCGGCGTCTTCGCGGTGACGCATATCGGCGAGACGCCCGGCGTCTATCTCGATGAGAGCGAGCGCACGCCCGAGACGATCGCCGCCCGGTTCGCCGAGATTTCCGACGCCGGACCGCCGAGCCGCTCAAGGACGCCTTTTCGCAGACTTACAAGTTCGTCGCTGCGGCGGCGAAGGCGAAGGGCATCAAGCTGGAGTGACGATCTGGCGCTCTACCCCTTCGCCGCCTTCTTCCTCCGCTTCGCCAGCGTCCGCAGCCGCAGCGCGTTGAGCTTGATGAAGCCGCCGGCGTCGTGGTGGTCGTAGGCGACGGCGCCTTCCTCGAAGGTGACGAGGTCCTGGTCGTAGAGCGAATGCGGGCTGTCGCGGCCGATCACGATGGACGCCGCCCTTGTAGAGCTTGAGCCGCACGCGGCCGGCGACCATCTCCTGGCTCTTGTCGATCAGCACCTGCAGCATCTCGCGCTCGGGCGAGAACCAGAAGCCGTTGTAGATGAGCTCGGCGTATTTCGGCATCAGCTCGTCTTTGAGATGCGCGGCGCCGCGGTCGAGCGTGATCGATTCGATGCGCGCGATGCGCGGCGAGCAGGATCGTGCCGCCGGGCGTCTCGTACATGCCGCGCGACTTCATGCCGACGAAGCGGTTCTCGACGAGATCGAGCCGGCCGATGCCGTTGTCGTGGCCGAGCTTGTTGAGCGCGGTCAGCAGCGTCGCCGGGCGACAGCGTCTTGCCGTCGATCGCGACCGGGTCGCCCTTCTCGAAGGCGATCTCGACGATGGTCGGCTTGTCCGGCGCGTCCTCGGGATCGACGTGCGCGAATAGACGTAAGTGCGGCGTCTCCTCGCGCCGGGTCCTCGAGCACCTTGCCCTCCGAGGAGACGTGCAGCAGGTTGGCGTCGGTCGAGAACGGCGCTTCGCCGCGCTTGTCCTTGGCGATCGGGATCTGGTGCTGCTCGGCGAAGGCGATGCAGCGCGTTGCGCGAGGCGAATTCCCATTCGCGCCACGGCGCGATGATCTTGATGTCGGGCTCGCAGCGCATAGGCCGACGAGCTCGAAGCGCACCTGGTCGTTGCCCTTGCCGGTCGCGCCATGGGCGATCGCGTCGGCGCCGACCTTGCGGGCGATCTCGACCAGGTGCTTGGCGATCAGCGGCCGCGCGATCGAGGTGCCGAGCAGATATAGGCCCTCGTACTGCGCGTTGGCGCGGAACATCGGGAACACGTAGTCGCGCACGAATTCCTCGCGCACGTCCTCGATGAAGATGTGCTCGGGCTTGACGCCGAGCAGCTCGGCCTTGCGCCGCGCCGGCTCCAGCTCCTCGCCCTGGCCGAGATCGGCGGTGAAGGTGATGACCTCCGCGCCATAGTCGTCTGCAGCCATTTCAGGATGATGGACGTGTCGAGGCCGCCGGAATAGGCGAGGACGACGCGCTTGACTTGCGGCTTCTTGGGGCTCGGCATGGATCGCAGGACTTTCTTCAAGGAACAGACCCGTCATGGCCGGGCTTGACCCGGCCATCCACGCCGCTCTGCTTCGAAGGCGAGTCGGAACTCGTCCGCCCAAAGGGGCCGAAGATCGCACGGAGCGCGCTTGCCCGCGATCCATGCGGATGGAGACACGTGGATGGCCGGGTCAAGCCCGGCCATGACGGTTGAGGGCGTTGGCCCTCGAAACGTCGGCCGGACTTATAGAGTGGCGCTCGCGGCGCGCAACCCGGCTAGCGCTGCGGGGCAGGGGAGAGGTTGAGCGCGGCGATCACGGCGGCGACCTCTCTGTCGGGATCACCGCCCGCGTCGACCGTCACGACCTGCTCGTCGGGCGTCGGCTCCTCCAGCGTGTCGAACTGGCTGCGGAGCAGCGAGGCCGGCATATATTCATGCTGGCGCGTCGTGACACGGCCTTTGATGAGCGCTTCCGAGCCTTTCAGATAGACGAAGCGAACGTCGGGCCGCGCCGAGCGGATGCGGTCGCGATAGGCGCGCTTCAGCGCCGAGCAGGTCAGGACGCCCGACTTCCCTTCAACGCCCCAGCTTCGGAGCTCCTCGCCGATCCGATCGAGCCAGGGCCAGCGGTCGGCGTCGGTCAGCGGGGTTCCCTGCCGCATCTTCTCGACACTGGCCGGAGGATGCAGCCGGTCGCCCTCCATGAAGGGCCAGTCGAGCTGCTTGGCGAGCCGCTCGGCAACGGTCGTCTTGCCGCTGCCCGACACGCCCATGACAACCAGGGCAAAGCCGTTTTGCGTCTTCATCGGTCGCTCACGTGCAGGCCGCGCCGCATGTGGCTTGGGGATCGGCTCAACCTTCCCATTGGACCTCCGCCATGACGTTTCCGCCACCGAAGCAACGACCACTCGGGCCGCGCTTGTCAACGAGCGGCTGAGACGAGTCTCGACAACAGCGAGCAGAAGTCGCGCTCTTGTGATTCATGGCGCTGTCGTATTGTTGCGAGCGCGAGTGGGCGAAGTCCGGATCACACGCAGGATTGCTGACCGGAGGGGCGGCGGTCACCTTCAGCACGGGCCGGGATCGCGCCGGCGCTGGTCATCCTCGGCCGGCCTGTGCCACGCGGCGAATCCGGGAACCCCTCGTTCGATTGCACAAGGCGAAAGCGTCGCGGAAAAGATGATCTGCGCCGATCCTGGCCTCGCCGCCGCCGACGCGGCCATCGCCGCCAACTACGCCGCCGCGTTGAAGCGGCTCGACGCTCCGGCCCGCAAGGCGCTCGCCCAGGACCAGCAGGATTTCGTCAGCTACCGCGACCGGATCGCCGGCTTCGACCAGGGCGTTCCGAAGGACAAGCAGAACTTTCCGATCGACGAGTTCATGCGCGATCGCGCCGCCTTCCTCGGCGAGCATCGAAAAACCGGGCGCCGGCTTCGTGGGGTCATGGAAAAATGTCGAGGGCGAGGTGACCATCAAGTCGGCCGGCCCGGGGAAGCTCGAAATCGAGGCCGACACCGCCAATCCGTCGACGGGCGGGAGCGAATGCAATGTCGGCGGCGTGGTAAAGGCGCAACAAGTCCTGGAGCTGGTCGACACGGACAGCGACGAGAAGGCGACCGGGTTCGTTTACCGCTTCCACCGGCTCGGCGATGCGCTGGAAGCCGAGGAGGCTGGCGAGGCGAAGGGCGCCTCAAATGAGCCAGCGTCGTGCGGGGCGAATGGCCACGTGAGCGGCGTCTTCTTCCTCACCCGGCCGAAATCATAATCGCGGCGTCGGGTTTTCACGGCGCGCCCTTCGGCCAGATCACGCGCCGGACGATTTCGATGACGATGAGCGTGACCAGCCCGCCGAGCAGCACGTCGCTGATGTAGTGGCCGCCGAAAGCGAGGCGCAGCAGGCTCGCGCCGAACCCGAAGGCGAACGCGAGCGACAATCGCGGGAGCGCGCCAGGGCGGCGGAAGCACGCTCGCCGGCGCGACCATCCAGAAGCCGGTCGAGGCTTCGCCGGAGACGAACGAACAGTTCTTTTTGCAGCCGCCGCCGCTGTCGTACCACGGCATGAAAGGGTCTGGCCCGTTGAAGTCCTGGGTCTGGATCGGGCGGGGGCGATGCCAATGGTCCTTGAAGCCGAGATTGACGATCAGGCCGGGCCCGATGATCATCGTGGCGATGAGAAAAATCATCGCTCGGCCGCTCGGCGCCCAGCGAAGCTCGACCCCCCGACGCCTGGCGAGCCACAAAGCCGCATAGGCCGCGAGCACGACGAACGGCGTCACCCGGAAAAAGTCGCGGCCGAGGCGCTCGAGATCGTTGCGGCCGAAGAAGCCTCCTCGATGATAAAAGTAGCGCGCGCCCGCCAGGTCGAGCTCAGGCCAGATCGCGAAAACGGCAAGCGCCAGCGCGGCGAGCGAAATATAGACGAAGAGCGCTTTGTTCATGTGTCTCAGTCAGACCACGCGATAGGTCTGGCCGCTCTCGGAGCCTTCGATGCTGCGGCTGAAGGCTCGGGCGGCGCGGGCGACGGGCACGGGATCGTGGCCGCGGAAGAACGGCCCGAAGTCCGCCATCGATTCCTCAAACACGGTTGGGCTCACCGCGTTGATGCGGATGCCGAGCGGCATTTCGATCGCAGCCGCCATCGCGAACGCCTCGATGGCCGCATTGACCATGCTGGCGGACGAACCCGCGACGATCGGCGTCTGCGACAGCACGCCGGCGATCAGCGTGATCGAGCCGTGGTCGTTGATATGCTCGCGGGCGGCCAGCGTCAGATTGACCTGGCCCATGAGTTTGTTGGTCAGCCCCAATCCGTAGGAGGATTTTTCCAGGCCAGCGAGTTTGATCGCGGACAGCGGACGCCAGTTCACGGCGCCGGCGGCGCAAGCCACCGCGTCCAGCGGCCCGGCCGCTTTCAGGCCCGCCACGATGCTCGCGGGATTGGCGATGTCGATGCGAATGTCGCCCGACTTCGATCCAGCGGACACGATGTCGTGGCGCGGCGAAAGCTCAGCCACAATCGCGCGCCCCAGCACTCCGCTCGCGCCGATGAGGAGAATGCGAAGACGACCGGACAATGGGGTCGAACCTTACTTCTGGCCGGGCGCCAGCGTGAGCCGCATGCGAGCGTCAGCCTCGGATAGGGGGCGTTAACTAGCGGATGAGAGGCGTTTCCGCCAGCATATGGCCGCCCGTGGCGTTCGGGCGCGATCGCAGGCTATAAGGCGCGCGTTCCCTCCTCAGGCCAGCGGAGATTGCATGGTTCGGCTCGACGACAAACTCGCGCGCATCCGCAGCGGCGCCTACCGGCGTTCGGATTTCATCATCGCCGACGCCAAGGACCCCGACATGGGTCCGGGGCTGCACGCGCATGGGCCGGCGCCGACGGCCGAGGGAGCGCCGCCACGATTTCGCACGCGCGCCGAGTTCCTCGATTCGATCGAGGCGATCGTCAAGCAGGACATCGTCGACATCATGCTGACCTCGGTCTCGAATTTGGAACAGCTCGTCAAGCGCAACGTCTTTGCCGGAACAGGCGTCAAGCCAGTCATCCGCGCCAATGACACGACCGACGTCTGGCGGCATCGCGGAGCTTCTTTTCATAACCAGCCGTCGCGGCCGTTCCGCACCGCGGCGCTCGAGCACGTGAAGCCGCTGACCGACCTTGGGCTCTATTCGATCACCTTCACCAATGACATCGAGGCCGACCATGGCTCCGCTCGAGGCGTTCACAGATTTTCGTGACGACGCCGAAGCCAACGGCTTCTCCTATTTTCTCGAAGTGTTCAATCCGAACGTCGAGCGCGGCTTGACGCCGGAGACGATGCCGCAGTTCGTCAACGATGCGATCGTCCGGTGTCTCGCCGGCCTCACCGAGGCGGAGCGGCCAAAATTCCTCAAGATCGTCGTACAACGGGCCGAGGGCGCTGGAAGAGCTGGCGTCTTTCGACCCTGGCCTCGTCGTTGGCGTGTTGGGCGGCGGAGCCGGCACGACCCGCGATTGCTTCGAGCTCATTCATCAGGCGGAGAAATACGGCGCGCGCGTCGCGCTGTTCGGCCGCAAGATCAATCTCGCTGAATCTCCGCTCGACGTCGTGCGCCTCATGCGCGCGGTCGCCGACGGCGCGCATGACGCCGCCCGAGGCGGTCAAGGCCTATCACGCGGCGCTGCAGAAGCAGGGTCTGAAGCCGGTGCGCGAGCTCGAGGTCGACAGCGCGATCACCGAAGCCGTCCTCAAGTCGGGCTGAACCATGAGCGAGCGGCGTGGCGTGCTGTCGGCGGGCACTTGGTGCGTCGACTTCAACAAGTCGATCGCGCGCTGGCCGGATGAGGACACGTCCAACGAAGTGCTGGCGATCGATCGTCAGGACGGGGGTGCCGGCTCCAACATGGCCTTCGACCTCAAGCGCCTCGATCCGGACTTTCCCGTCGAGGCGATGGGTCTCGTTGGCGATGACGATCTCGGGCGCTTTCTCTTTCAGCAGTGCGATGCGCTCGGCGTCAGCCGAGCCGCGCTTCGAGCTGAGCCGGAGGCGCGACGATGAGCGTCGACGCTTTCAATGTAGTCGCCAATGGCCGGCGCACCCATTTCTATCACCAGGGCGTGGCGGCCGAGATGACGCCCGACGATTTCGACTTTTCGTCGACCCGGGCGAGAATCCTGCATCTTGGATTGCCAGGCGCGCACAAGGCGATGGACGTTCCATGGCGTGGAGAGGCCAACGGCTGGGTCGCCGTGCTGCGCAAGGCCCGCGCCGTCGGCCTCAGCGCCAATCTCGAATTGATGACAACGCGGGCCGAGCGGCTCGCCGAGCTCGGCCGGCCGTGCCTGCCGTATCTCGATTGCATCATCGTCAACGATTACGAGATCGGGGCGCTCGCGGGGCGTGAGACGAGGCGATCCGACGGATCGACCGATAGCGGCGCGGTCACGCAGGCGATCGACGATGTGCTCGCGCTCGGCCCCATGCAATGGGCGGCGGCTCACTTCCCTGGCGGAGCCGTCGTCGGCGGGCGCGACGGATCGCGGCTGGCGCTCGGCTCTGTCGCATTGCCGGCCAGCGCCGTCGTCGGGGTCAATGGGGCGGGCGACGCTTTCGCCGCCGGCATGCTGTACGGGCTGCACGAGCAATGGCCGATCGTTGAATGTCTGCAGCTTGGGCATGCGTGCGCTGCGGCGTCGATGCGCGCGGTGTCGACAACCGCTGGCGTTGGAACAGTCGGCGAATGCCTCGCGCTCGCGAAGCAATGGGGATTCCGGCCGCTGGCGTGAGACGCCTGAGCGTGCGCGCGGTTTTAGCTAGTCATTGGGGGGATCGTGTCCGCGTGTCGGATTTTCCACATCGCATCATTTTCGTGCGCCACGGCGAAACGGCCTACAACGCCGAGAACCGCCTTCAGGGACAGCGCGACATTCCCCTTAACGCACGTGGGCGCGACCAGGCGCGGTCGGTTGGGCGGAATTCTCGAGCGACCGTCTCGGAGACGAAATCGAGCGGCTGGAGCGCGCGGGCGCGTTTTTCGCTTCGCCCCTTGAGCGCGCGCGCGAGACGATGGAGATCGCGCGCGGCGCGATGGGTCTTGAACCCGGACGATACCGCGTCGACGCGATCTTGAAGGAGCTCAACTTTGGCGTCTGGGAGGGCCTCACCTGGCCGGAAATCGAAGTCAAAGACCCCAAGGGCTTGCGTGGCCGGCGCGAGGACCGGTGGGGTTACGCGCCTAAGGACGGTGAAAGCTACGCGATGCTTGCGGATCGCTTGCGGCCCTGGCTCGCCACCGTGAACGAACACGCTTTCGTGATTTCTCATGGAGGGGTCGCTCGAGTCCTTATGACGCTGATAGCCGGAGTTGCGCTGGCTAAGGCGGTCGACACGCCAATCATTCAGGGGAGGGCGATCGTATTTGAGAACGGGGGCTATCGGTGGATCGGGTGAATATCAGAGAGGCGCTCGCTGAGCCGACGCCGGCGCCGATGTTGCGTGAGGCGCCCGGGTCGCCGGATGCGTCGCCCACCACGATCCTGACGCTTGCCGTTGCCTGCGGCCTCCTTGTCGCCAATATCTATTACGCGCAACCCCTGATCGCGGAGATCGCCCGATCGCTTGGGCTTGCCACGGGAGCGGCGGGCCTCATCGTGACCATGTCGCAGATCGGCTACGGCGTCGGTCTCCTGTTCGTCGTGCCGCTCGGTGATCTCGTCGAGAACCGCAGGCTCATCCTGATATCGGTGACGCTGAGCGCGGTCGCGCTCGTGTTCGCTGCCTTTGCGCCCTCGGCCGCTGTTTTTCTCGCCTGCGCCGCCGTGATCGGTCTTGGATCCGTCGCGGTGCAGATCCTGATCCCGCTCGCGGCCCATCTCGCTCCTGATGCGACGCGCGGACGCGTGGTCGGCGTCGTGTCGAGCGGGCTCATGATCGGCATCATGCTGGCGCGTCCTGTGTCGAGCTTCGTCGCCGCGCAGTCGTCGTGGCGCGTCATGTTCGGGCTCTCTGCCGCTGCGATGGTGGTCCTGGCCGCTATCCTCTCTCGCGCGCTGCCGAAACGCGTGCCGCAAACCAGGATGGCTTATGGTGAGCTGATGGGCTCGATGGTCCATCTCGTGATGGCGACGCCGGTCCTGCGGCGACGCGCGTTTTATCAGGCCTGCCTCTTCTTCGCCTTCAGCCTTTTTTGGACGACCATACCTCTCCTGCTTGCTGGCCCTCACTATGGTCTGACGCAGAACGGCATCGCGCTTTTTGCTCTGGCCGGCGTCTCCGGCGCCATCGCTGCGCCGATCGGCGGCCGGGTCGCCGACCGTGGCTGGGGCCGACCCGCCACAGGTTGTGCAATCGCCATAGTTGCGCTCGCGATGCTCGGCGCGCTTCTGTCCCCGCAAGGCTCGGCCCTCGCAATCGCGCTTCTGGTCGCCGCCGCCATAGCGATCGACTTCGGTTGCCAGGCCAATCTGGTGTTGGGCTTCCGCGCTATTTTCTCCCTCGCTCCCGACGCGCGCGGACGCCTCAACGGCGTCTACCTTTCGACGGCGTTCGTGGGCGGCGCGATAGGCTCAGCGCTCGGCGCATGGGCTTACGCGCGCGGCGGTTGGTCGCTCGCGTGCGGCATCGGGCTGACGCCGCCGCTCATTGCGCTTGCGCGATTTCTCGTCAGCGTCGCGACCGGATCCGAGTAAGCGCGGCGGCAGGCGAGAACGCCAGCCGCCAAGCGCTACTGGCTCTCAGGCGCTTCGCCTTCATGTTGATCTTCGACGTTGCGAGCTTCGTGTAGAAGCTGGTCCGTCTTGATCTCCTCCTGCAGCGTCTCGTCGAGGAGCTTCGCGGCGTCCTTATGACCAAGCTCGCTGGCCCAGGTCTTGAGGGTGCCGTAGCGGGCGATCTCGTAATGCTCGACCGCCTGGGCCGAGGACGCCAGGCCGGCGTCGAGCGCTTCCGCGCCCTTGAAATCCTCCATGATCTCTTTCGCCTCGTCGATGATGCCGAGGATCGCCTCGCAGGTCTTGCCACGCGCGGGCTTGCCGAGCAGTTCGAACACCTCGTCCAGGCGCTCGATGTGGCCTTCCGTCTGGGCGCGGTGAGTTTCGAACGCCTGCTTGAGTTCGGGCGACGCGGCTTCCTTGGCCATCTTGGGCAAGGCGCGCAGGATCTGCTTCTCGGCGAAATAGATATCCTTGAGGGTTTCTGAGAATAAATCTTCGAGGGTGTTCTTTCGGTTCGGCATGGCGCGCGCTCCTTGGCGTTGGGTGTCAGGAGAACCGGCTCGGCAGGGTTAAGTTCCGGTGGAAGCGCTACGTGGACGCGCTTCCGCTTGGCGCTTGCTTATGACGCGCCGAGGCGCGACAATCGCCTGGAACAGAAACTGTTGGGTAGCGGGGAGTTGCCGAAGGAGGCTCGTCCATGACCAGTAAACTCGAACAATTGCGCGCTATGACCACGGTCGTCTCGGACACCGGCGACATGGAGGCGATCCGCGCCTACAAGCCGACTGACGCCACGACGAATCCGTCCCTCATTTTGAAGGCCTCTGAGATGCCGGCATACGCACGGCTCGTCGACGAGGCGATCGTCTGGGGTCGAAAACAGAAAGCTTCGGTCGGTCAAGTGACGGACCGCATCGCCGTGAACTTCGGCTCTGAACTGACGAAGATCGTCCCTGGCCGCGTATCAACCGAGGTTGACGCCGATCTCTCCTTTGACACGGAGGCCATGGTCGCCAAAGCGAAGTCCTTCATCGCCGCCTATAAAGAGCGGGGCATCGACCAGAAGCACATTCTCATCAAGCTCGCTTCGACCTGGGAAGGCGTGCAAGCAGCGCAGCGGCTTCAGGCGGACGGCATCGATTGCAATATGACGCTGGCCTTCTCGATCGCCCAAGCGATCGCCGCGGGAGACGCAAAGGCGTTCCTTTTGTCGCCCTTTGTTGGCCGCATTCTGGATTGGCACGTGAAGGCGGGCGGCGGGCCATACACCGCCGAAACCGATCCGGGCGTGCAGTCGGTCCGTTCGATCTACGCCTATTACAAGACCCACGGCATCAAGACGGTCGTGATGGGCGCATCGTTCCGCAACACCGGCGAGATCGAAGCTCTGGCGGGCTGCGACCGGCTCACCATCTCGCCGCAGCTTCTCGAGGCGTTGTCGAAGGAGGAGGGCGAACTCAAGCGGCAGCTCGATCCGGCCAAGCCTGGTCAGGCTCCGCCTAAGGTCGCAATGGACGAGAAGACCTTCCGGTGGATGATGAACGAGGACCAGATGGCGACGGAGAAGCTTTCCGACGGCATCCGCCTGTTCGCGCATGACTTGAATAAGCTGAGGACGATGGTGCAGCATCGGCTTGCCGAGGCGGCATAGTATGTAGCTTCGAGCCGTTTGGCTCTTTCGTCATGGTCACCCCCGGACTGTGATCCGGGGGTGACCCGGCCATCCACGCCGAGCCGCTGGCAGCAAAGGCTTCCGTCAGTTCTTCCGACGCCACTTCAGCGCGCCAAACACGTGGATAGCCCAAGCCCGGCCATGACGCTTCGGAGCCGCCACAGCTCTCTCTCCTCACCCAATCACCAGGTAACGCTATAAGAGCCAATTTTTTAAACGGCGGTCAGCTGCGGCCACGCGGCGTATCCGTCCGCCGCACGTTCTGAGCGCGAGCTTTAAACCGGCCTGGCGGCGCCGAAAGATTGAGGCGAGGGGGCGATCGCCACTTTGACGTCGGATCGGCTCGTTTCGATATTGTCGAGGAACTGGCGCGCGCTCTCTTTCCAGGTGAAGCGCATGGAATAATCCCGCGCTCGGTCACGCGGAATCGTTAGGGCCCTTAGACAGGCCGCCCGCAGATCTTCGTCGAGCACGCCCGCTCCCGGCCCAACGACATCAATCGGTCCGGGTACAGGAAAAGCCGCGACCGGCAACCCGCTCGCCAGCGCCTCGATCATGACGATCCCGAACGTGTCGGTGCGGGAGGGAAAGACGAATACGTCGGCGCTTGCATAGATGTCGGCCAGAGCTTCGCCCTGCTTGGAGCCGAGGAAATGCGCATGAGGATAACGGCGTTCGAGGCTCCGGCGGGCCGGGCCATCGCCAACGACGACCGTTGAGCCCGGAAGGTCGAGATCCAGCAGCGCTTCGAGGTTCTTCTCGACCGCCACCCGTCCAACCGACAGGAAGATGGGCCTCGGCAGGTCGAGCGCCCGTTTCGACCGCGGGCGGTAGAGCGCGTGATTGACGCCGCGCGTCCAGAGCCTGACTCGCGAGAAGCCACGGCGGGTGAGATCGCCGGCGATGGTCGGCGTCGGGGCCATCACCGCCGCCGAAGGGGCATGAAAATGGCGCAAGCCCGCGTAAGTCAGCCATTCGGGCACATGAGCGCGTGCGGACACGTATTCGGGAAAGCGGGTGTGGTAACTCGTGGTGAAGATCCGCCTGTGCTTGAGGCAATAGCGGCGCGTGAGCCAACCGATCGGGCCTTCGGTGGCGATATGGATATGATCGGGCTTGGCTGCCTCGATGCGCTGGCTGATCCCTTGCCAGGACGGAATTGCTACGCGAATCTCCGGGTACGGAGGGCAGGGGAGCGCTCCACATGCCCTGGGGCGTCAGGAACTCGAACGACGCGCCGAACTCGGTCGCCGCCTTGGTCATTCGCTCAAGCGTCGATACGACGCCGTTGACTTGCGGCCGCCAAGCGTCGGTCGCGATCAAAATGCGCATCAGGCCAGTTCCGCTTGCGCCTCTTCGGCTCCTGCGTCCGTCGCTCCTTCGAATGGAGTGTTGTCTTCGACCCACGCGGCGACCTGCAGCTGGATTCTTCCAGTGCAGCACTTCCATTCGCCCGTCGTAATGCTCGACCACCAGTGAGCACGATTCGACGAAGTCGCCGGTGTTCACGTAGATGATGCCTTCCATGTCGCGGATGACCGGATGATGGATGTGGCCGCAGACCACGCCGTCGACGCCGCGCTTTCTGGCTTCGCTGGCCAGCTCCCGCTCGAAGGAGCCGATGAAATTGACTGCGTTCTTGACCTTGAGTTTCGCCCAGGCTGAGAACGACCAGTAAGGCAGGCCTAACGCCCGGCGCGCGGCGTTGAAATGGGTGTTGACGAACAGGGCGAAGTCGTAGGCCCAGTCGCCGAAGAACGCGAGCCACTTCGAATGGCGCACCACGACGTCGAATTCATCGCCATGAATGATGAGATAGCGCTTGCCGTCGGCCGCGGTATGGATCGCTTGCCGCTTGATCTCGATCCCGCCGAATGTGAGTCCGAAGAACTGACGGGCAAATTCATCGTGGTTGCCTGGAACGAACACCATCCGCGCGCCGCGCCGGACCTTGCGAAGCAGTTTTTGAATGACGTCGTTGTGCGCCTGCGGCCAGTACCAGCCAGAGCGAAGGCGCCAGCCGTCGATGATGTCGCCGACCAGGTAGATCGTGTCGGCCTCGACATGGCGCAGCATATCCAGGATAAGATGCGCCTGGCAGCCACGCGTGCCCAGGTGCAAGTCCGATAGGAACAGGGTCCTGTAACGATGGGTGGGACGGGACATTAGCACCGGCGGCCTCCTCGCGAGGGGGCGAACAACGAGAAATGACTGCGCAGATTCTCATGTCGCTTCGATGACGCGACGCACTCGAAGCGTTTATAATTGCCAGCCGGAACAGTGTCGATAGCGGGGTGCATAGTGGATTTAGGAATTGCAGGCCGAAAGGCGATCGTTTGTGCGTCGAGCAAGGGCTTGGGCCGCGCCTGCGCTCGGGCATTGGCGGAAGCGGGATGCGAGGTCGTGCTGAACGGCCGCGACGCGGAGATCCTGGATCAAACTGCGCGCGAATTGCGTCAGGCGACAGGCGCGCAGATCCGTGCAGTTCCGGGCGATCTGGACAATCCAGCGACTCGCGCGGAACTCATCGCCGCCTGCCCGGACGCAGACATCCTGGTCAACAACAACGGTGGGCCGCCGTATAAAAGTTTTGGAGAGATCAGCCGGGAGGATATCCTCAAGGGTGTCGAGTCCAACATGCTGACCCCAATCGCGCTCGTGCAGAGTCTGGCGCCCGGAATGGTCGAGCGAAAGTTTGGCCGAATCATCAACATCACCTCCGGTTCCGTCCGGTCGCCGATCGCCGGCCTTGACGTGTCGTCGGGCGCCCGCGCCGGGTTGACGGCGTTTCTCGCTTCGGCTGCGAGGCTGTTCGCGCGCGACAACGTGACGATCAACTCGATCCAGCCTGGATCGTTCGAAACCGACCGCCAGAAAGCGGGTCTCGCGCGCGCCGCTGCGCAGCGAGGCGTGAGCGTGGATGCGGCCCGCACCGACTTACAGGCGCGCATCCCGGTCGGGCGATTCGGCGATCCGGACGAGTTCGGCGCGCTTTGCGCCTTCCTTGCCAGCTCACACTCGGGATTCATTACGGGTCAGAACATTCTCATCGATGGCGGCGCCTTCGCCGGCGCCTTTTGAGGCGCTAAACCTTCCTGAATGGCGCGCTGGGGCAGAAGATTTGCTGGATTTTGCAAATTTGATCAGACCTGGAGCGGCGTGAATGGCCCGTTGGGCTGGTCGATCAAGCTTGTTTTCCAAGGTTGCGCTGTCGCCACGCCACGATTGGTTGGGCGCACGCGAAAAAGTTACCGCCGAAAGCAATTAGAAGGGTTTGACGGTTGTTTGCGCGCCATGATACCCTACATTCGGCTCTGGGCTCTAAGAAGAACGGGGCTCACAGAACCACAGAAGGAAACGACACCATGGCATGGTCGACACCCGTAGTTTGCGAAGTTTGCGTTGGCATGGAAGTGACGAGCTACCTCTCCGCAGAGATGTAATATCACACGCCGCCCGCCGTAAAGCGGGCGGCGTTTTCGATGATAAGCGCCAACTAGTATTTTTTATTTGACTGCCCGCTAGCCGCTGCTTTTTTTGCTCGCGGCGACGCCGACAAAATTCCGGACCTTAGATTGCGGCGCGGACTTAAGCGCCCAGTTTTTTCGGCCTAAGTTTGCACTCTCCAATCATCGCAATGCGCAAGGCCAAGAGGAGTACACCTCGGCTCCGAGGTTGCGTTCGCTCTTACGACTGAATGAAGGCGAGCAGATCAGCGTTGATCTGGTCGGCGTGCGTGGTCGGCATTCCGTGCGGCAAGCCGGGATAAGACTTCAACGTTCCATGCTTCAGGAGTTTGACCGATCTCGCGCCGGTCGTCGGGAACGGGCAGATCTGATCGTCCTCGCCATGCATCACCAGGACGGGGACGTCAATGATCGCCAGATCGTCGTAGAACTCGGTCTCGGATAGAACGCGGATGCATTCGTATTGCGCTTGAATGCTGCCCATCATTCCCTGTCGCCACCAATTGTCTCGAATGCCTTCGGACACTTTCGCGCCAGGCCGGTTGAATCCGTAGAAGGGCATCGTGATGTCTTTGTAGAACTGAGAGCGGTGGTTTGCGGTGCCGTCGCGAAGGCCATCGACGACTTCCCTTGGAACGCCGTCTGGATTCTTCTCCGTCTTGATGAACAGCGGAGGAATGGCGCTGATGAGGACTGCCTTTTTGACACGACCCTTCCCATGCCTTGCGACATAGCGCGTGACTTCGCCGCCGCCAGTTGAGTGGCCGATATGGACGGCGTTTTTGAGGTCGAGTTTTTTGACGACCTCGAGAGCATCGTCCGCATAGGTGTCCATGTCGTGGCCTAGAGCGGTCTGCGTCGAGCGACCGTGACCACGACGATCATGAGCAATGACGCGATAGCCCTTGCCCAGGAAGAACATCATCTGGGCGTCCCAGTCGTCAGCTGACAGCGGCCATCCGTGATGAAAAAAGATCGGCTCTCCAGTGCCCCAGTCCTTGTAGAAAATCTCCGTGCCGTCCTTCGTCGTGACACTGCCCATCGGCTTGTTCCTGTGTTGTCAAAAGGTGCGGCGCGAGCTGCGGCGCCGGCGCAAAGCGTCGATCAGTGTTTAAGACAGGTTCCCGGTAAGGCGTCCAATCGTGAGCCGGCGAAAGCCGCTACTGCAGCTTCTTTCCGCCGTCCGTCACTTGATCCAGAAAGGCGCTCGTCTCGCGATTGAGAAACGCAACGTCCTCCGGAAAAAGTCCGCCGGCTGACGCATGGCCCCGGACCGTGCCCGGGCTGATCGTGACGACCTTGACGTCGGCGATATTCTTCGCCGCTTCCTTCGGCTCGAAGTCCGGATTGAGCAGATCCTTGGTGCCCGTCAGGATCAACGTTTTCGCTTTGATCGAGGCCAAAGCCTTGGCGGTGTCGCCGTTGAAACCGGGCGTGCCGCCGACATCGTGCCGCTCATAGGCCCAGCCCTGGTAAATCCAGTCATTCGCGTCGAACGCCTTCATCATGGCGTTCTCCTGCTCGGTCAGCCACGGCAAGACGTCAGTCGGGTTCTTGAACTGCGCCGCATACATTTCCGGGGTGCGGGCCGCCAAAAGGTTGACGATGTCGCGCCACAGCCGCACGCCCTTCTCAGGCGGCGCATCGTAATTGCCGTCCTTCCAGGCCGGATCCTCCATGATCGCCTTGCGCGAGGCTTCGACCACCGCCGCGCCCCAGGCCGGCGTTTTGGCGAGCGGCACGATGGCGACCAGCGCGTCCATATAATCGGGATGGCTCACGCCCCATTGCAAGGTCTGCATGCCGCCCATCGAGGGGCCAATGACCGCGACGAGACGATCGATGCCGAACTTTTCTTTCAGTCAGCCGATATTGCGATTCGATCATGTCGCGGATGACGAAGTTCGGAAACTGCATGCGCGGTTGAAGCTTCGAATTGCTCGGCGAAGTCGAGAGCCCGTTGCCGATCGCGTCGGTGCAGATGATGAAATATTTTTCCGGGTCGAGCGCTTTCCCGGGGCCGATCATGAAATCGAGCCGGTGATGATTGCCGCCGAGCGCCGTCACCATCAGGATGGCGTTTGACTTCTTGGCGTTGAGCGTGCCGAAGGTCACATAGGAGATCGAGAAATCCTTGATCGCCTCGCCGCTCTCGAGCTTGAGGTCGCCTTCGTTATAGAGCTGCGCGGGCGCTTGCAGCGTTTGCGCAGCGACGGGCGAAGACAAGCAGCAGACCGGCCGCGACAAAGCGTGCGATGCGGTTCATGGGTGCTCCTCCCGCGAGCCGATGGCGCCCCGTCACTGCAGCAGCGACAGTCGGTCTGTCGACCTTCGGACTCAGTCTTGAACCGAGCAAGGCGCGTGCGCGTGCTCGGCAAATCCGCGCTTCACAATTTCGGCGGCTGCAGCGTCACCCCGTAGCGCGCATAAATCGCGGCGATCGTTCCGTCCTTGGTCAAGCGCACCATGGCCGCGTCGATTGCGTCCTTGAGAGCGGCGTCAGGCTTCCGCATTCCCACCGCTACGTTCCACGACAGCACTGGCGCCGTCTCGTCGGGCGGCAGCACCACCACCTCGTGCCCGGGATGGCGCTTGTTGTAATATCCGGCCGAGGTCGCGGTAACCGCTGCGGCGTCGACCTCATGCGCCTCGATCGCGTCCAGCATGTCCTCTTCAAAACCGAAGATGGAGATGCGGACGTGCCGCTTGTCCAAGGTCATGGCGGTGATCGACCCGACCTGCACGCCCACCTTGGTCGCGCCGTCCAGGGTCGCGAAGGAGCTGATCCGGCTGTTCTGCGGCACCGCCAGCGATACCCCGGAATGGTAATAGGGTTCGGAGAGCTTGAGCCTCGACTCCTCCTGCGCCTCGGGGTCGGCGATCACATCAAGCATGATGTCGCAATCCGCGCGGGAGATCTGGCCCGCCGTCAGGATCCAGTCCGGCGTCAGCGACACTCCAAGCTCGCGCGCCAGCGCGCGCCCCACCTCGATCTGAAATCCCGGTGGCTCCGCCGTCTTGCTCGCAAAAGGCAGCGAGTTCGGATGCGCACATAGCCCGATCGCGCCACGCTCCTTGATCTCGGCGAGTGTGCGCGCATGGGCAGCGAAGGCAAGGCAGCACAGGGCGAGAACCGAGAGGACGCGCTTCATCGCGAGGATCTACTCCTCAATCCGGCTTCAGATTGCGGATATAGACGATGATCTAGATCGATGTCCGCATCGGAGATAGGTCGTGCCGAACGCCGGCATTGCGCCTTCCTTGCCGTTCTTGATGCGGTTGCGGATAAAGTCGTCGCTGCGCGTGGTGTTCATGAGTTGCGGCCCCTTGCCTGCCTCCCGGCCGCTATCGGTGTGGCACCAGCCGCAAGTGGAGGCGAAGAGCTGCGGAACGTCCAGTGTCGGAGGCCGACGCTGCGGCGGCCGGCGGCGCCGCGGGTCGCTCCGCCAGCGCCAAATCAGGCGCGAGAACCATAAGCGCTCCCGCAAACAGCGGAAGCCATGCGCCGTTGCTCACGGGGGACAAACTCCGGCTTGGGTGTGGAAAAAGGTAGGGGCGGGGCGCCTGGCGCGCCCCGCCCCTTTCTCATTGCTTACTTCAGGCTGTACACGACGAGCAAGCCTTCATCGCGCGGCATGCTCTTGAAGGGCTCGCCGAACATCTTCCCGTACCCGTCGCCGACCAGGCTGCCAAAGCCCACGGTGACGGCGACATACTGCTTGCCGCCCGCGGAGTAGCTGACGATGCCGCCGACATGACCGAGCCCATCCGAGTGGTTCCACAACTCGCCGCCGGTTTCCGCGTTGTAAGCGTGCACTATGCCGCGCGCGTCCGGCAGAAACACAAGATTGCCGCCAGTGGACAGCACGCTCGATAGCGGCGGCTCGAGGAAAGCGCACCTCCCACTTCTTGGCGCCAGTGATCGGATCACGAGCGTCGAGATGGCCGTAGATTTCACCACCGGGAGGCGGAACCTCGTGGAAGTTGGCGCCGATGTTGAGCTGCGTCACCGGCTCTGTCACGGGCGTGGTCTTCACAACCTCGAGCGCGATGCACCACTCATTGCCGACCTTGTAATAAAGTCCGGTCTTCGGGCTGTAGCTGCCAGAATTCCAGCTCACGCCGCCGTCGATCGCCGGGCACAGCGGCTCGTCGGCCTTTCCGGCCGTGAAGTTGCGTCGCCCGATCAACTCGCCGGTCTTCGGATCGATCGACTTCACGAAGTTATAGGTGTGAATCAGCGGCCAGACGTTCTGCACCTTCAGATCGCGATCATAGACGAAGATGAAGCCGCCCTTGTTCGGATGCACGATGTAGTGTTTGCCGTCGCGGTCCACCTCATGAACTCGCCGATCGCGCTGTCGAAGTCCCAGGCGTCGTGCGGCAGTTCCTGATGGTAGTTTTTCAGGTGCGCCGGTATCGATGTCGAGGGCGAGCACCGACGAGGTGTAGAGGTTGTCGCCGGGCCGCGGGCCTTCGGTTTTCCATTTGTCGCCAGACCAGTCGTACAGCGGCGCCGGGTTTGCTGTGCCCCAATACACGATGTTGGTCTCTGGTTCGAAGGTGCCCGGCATCCAGCCGCCGCCGCCGCCGGTGCGCCAGGAATCGTTGCCGTAGCTCGCCTTGGATACGTCATCACCGCCGACGGTGTTGAACTTCCACTTCACCTTGCCGGTCGCGGCGTCGACGCCATAGATCGGGCCTTGGCCTGGCCATTCGCCGCCCTGGCTGCCGATGACCACCACGCCCTTGGCGTAGAGCGGCGCGCCGGTGAACCCGACCGTCAGCTTCTGGGAATCCTGCAGCTTGGTGTCCCAGGCCACCTTGCCCGTTTTCAGGTCGAGCGCGATCAACCGGCCGTCGACGGTGCCGACATAAAGCTTGCCCTTCGCCGATCGCGGCCCCGCGGTTGTATGGCGAATGCGTCTGTCGCGCGACCAGCGCGTCGTCGAGTTCCGGCGTGTAAGACCAGAGCTGCTCGCCAGTTGCGCCGTCCAGCGCAAACACCCGGCTATAGGATCCAGTGTAATACAGCACGCCGTCAGCGACGAGCGGCATGGACTGCAAGCCGCGGGTGGAATGCCCGGGAACATGGATCCAGGCGACTTCCAGATCCTTCACGTTGCTGGCGTTGATCTGATCGAGCGCGCTATAGCTCCACCCGTTATAGGACTGGTGATACGTCAGCCAGTCATTGGGGTTGCCGGCCGCGATGCGCGCCGTGTCGATCGGTTGCGCGAGCGCCGACGCTGCTGTGAGCAGCGTCGCTACAGCGACGGACGCTATCGTTAGAATCTTGGTGTGTCCTCTCATGGAAGCGTTTCCTGTCCCCCGTTGAAAATCCGCCCGAGCCTGAGGGATGAAGCGCGGGAAATGTTCGACTGCGAATGTCGTTGGCGGGGGGACTATTTTACCGGCGAAGCGGTTATGTCAAGGCGGATATCCCGGCATAGCAGTCAAACATTCCCGTGCTTTTCGCGACTCTATCCCTTGCATTTCGCATGGCTAAGATTCCGTGCTTCATCGGTAGAAAATTTCAGCCCGGAGCCGCCTCGAACGCGCGCGTGAACGAGGATTCAGCTGCCAGGTCGCCAATCGGATTCAGTGGCGGCGCGGGTCCATCGCTCGGATAGGTTTGATCGCACGGACGAACGTCTCTGTTCGATATTCCGAACGAAACCGTCTACAATGCGCTGCGAGAGAGGAAGCGTGCGATGGGTGTTGAAGGCAAGGACAGAGCCAAGGTTCTCGAAGCTGGAGCGGCTTCTCTGTCCAACCAGCTGGGGCAGGCCGTCCTCAAGCTTCGCAAAGGCTACGGACTGTCGCTCGCCGATCTGTCGCAACATTCGGGCGTCGCCAAGTCGATCATCTCGCAGATCGAGCGCAACGAGACCAATCCGACGCTCGCAACGATCTGGCGCCTCGCGCACGCGCTCGACGTGTCGATCGAATCGATGCTGCGCGGCGCGGACGAGGGGCCGTTCATCGAGCACCTCGGCCGTGGAACGACACCGATCTTTGTCTCCGACGACGGATTATGCCGTCTCGCCGTGATCGGGTGGCTGAAAACGGTCGACTGGCTGCAATGGTACGATTTCCAGGCCGATCCGGGCGGGATCTTGGAATCGGCGGCTCATCTGCGTGGATCGGTTGAGTGCCTGTCGGTCTTGGATGGCGAACTCGAGGTCGAGGTCGGTGAAACGACGGCGACCGCGAGCGTTGGCGAGACGCTTCGCTACCGGTGCGATATGCCTCATCGCATCCGCAACTTGAGCGCGAAGCCGGCTCACGCCACGATGGTGTGCATCCTCAAGGCGGCGATGATGGACTGAGGCGCCAATCATCTCTTCGCTTGGATTTTTGCTGGCCGACACCCAAACCAGAGCGATGCATGCGGAATTAACGTCTTGTGCGCCATGAGTTCAGTCCGGCGCTCCGACAAGCGCAAATGGGGATTGCTTTCTGAGCGGCGAATCGCGCGGCCTGCGGCGTCGCTGATTCCGGCTCCCTTTGTGCTCGCTTCCTTCGCCTGCGTCCCGGATCGGGGCGCTGAGCCGTCGGCGGGTGGAAGGCTTTGGCCACCATGACGATACGGCGGCACGGCGCCGGGCCGAATAAGGATTGCTTTCTGCGCGGCGAATCGTGCGGCGCGCGGCGTCGCCGATTCCGGCTCCCTTTGTGCTCGCTTCCTTCGCCTGCGTCCCGGATCGGGGCGCTGAGCCATCGGCAGATGGAAGGCTTTGGCCACCATGACGTTACGGCGGCGCGGCGCCGGGCCGAATAGGGATTGCCTTTGGCGCGGCGAATCGCGCGGCCTGCGGCGTCGCTGATTCCGGCTCCCTTTGTGCCTGCTTCCTTCACGCGCGTCCCGGATCAGGCCAGCGGACCCAGGGAGGTCGGTACGTTTCGGCAACCAACTTGACGCTTGCGACGCCCGCCGCGCCAGTTCGCGAAGATTCAACTCGCTTTGTTTGCCAATCTGAGTCCGTCCGTCCAAGTCTCCGATTCGTACTTGATTTGTTTTTGCCCTGATCCTTTTCGGAAACAGTCGCATTCGCTCGACAGTGGACGAGCGGCGCGATATGAGCGCCGTTTCTGCTTGGCCGGAGCGCTTGGTGACCACAAAGCCTTCCGTAGCTCGTGAAGACGGCCAGGATGGGGTCGTGCTGTCGTTGGCGGGCGAGTGGATCGTCAGCGCCGGACGTGAACTGGAGGAAGCCGGGGCTTCACTCCTATCGTCGTCTCACGACGCGAAAAAAGTAACTCTCGACCTCGGTGCGCTTGAGCGGATGGACACGGCCGGCGCGTGGTTCATTGATCGCGCGCGTGTTGAACTGGGAGCTGCCGGAGCGACTGTCTCCTATCAAGGCGCTGGCCCCGATCGCTCCCTCCTCCTGACGGAGGCCGGCTACCACGCGCCCGAGAAGTCCACGCGCGTTCTCCCGGCGCATAGTGTCGCGCTGCTCTCGGCAGTCGGTGAGACGATCTACGACGCGGGCGCCGATTTCCTCGCCATTGTCGACTATCTCGGCGAGATCGTCGTGATGTTCCTGCGCCTCGCCCCGCAGCCGTGGCGCTGGCGCTGGACCCCGATGGTGCATCACCTGGAGATGTACGGGCTCCGCAGCGTGCCGATCATCATGCTGATCAACTTCCTGGTCGGCGCGATCGTCACCCAGCAGGGCATTTTCCAGCTCACGAGCTTCGGCGCCTCCGCCTACGCCGTCAATCTGGTTGGCGTCCTCGGTTTGCGCGAACTTGGCGTCCTGATGACCTCGATCATGATCGCGGGGCGAACGGGATCGTCGATTACCGCCGAGATCGGTTCGATGAAGATGCGCGAGGAGATCGACGCTCTGAAGGTGATGGCGCTCGACCCGCTGGAAGTGCTGATCATCCCGCGGCTGGTGGCTCTTGTCATCGCTCTGCCGCTTCTGACCTTCCTTGCCGACTTGGCGCAAATCGCCGGCGGCCTCCTCGTGAGCTGGATGTACGCTGGCTTGACGCCGGCGGCGTTTCTCACGCGCCTGCACAACGCCGTGCTGCCCGAGACGTTCCTGGTCGGACTCATCAAGGCGCCGTTCATGGCGCTTGTCATCGGCCTCATCGCCGCGACCGAAGGTATGGAGGTCGGCGGGTCGGCCAAGTCGCTCGGCCGGTGCGTGACTGCGTCCGTGGTCAAGTCGATCTTCATGGTGATCGTCATGGACGGTTTGTTCGCGATGTTCTTCGCTGCGGTGGACTATTGAACGACGAGACCTCCTCTTCCCGCCCTTCCGAGCGCGATGTCGTCATCAGCGTGCGGGGCCTCAAAGTGGGCTTCGGCGACCACCTGGTGATGGATGGGCTCGATCTCGATCTCTATCGTGGCGAGGTATTGGGCTTTGTCGGCGCATCGGGCGCCGGCAAATCGGTGCTGACCCGCACAATCCTTGGCCTGTTGCACAAACAGGCGGGAAAGATCGAAGTCTTTGGCTTGGACATCGACAATATGACGCCGCACGAGCGTCTGATTGTCGGCGAGCGATGGGGCGTCTTGTTTCAGGAAGGAGCGCTGTTCTCGAGCTTGACGGTGCGGCAGAACATTCAGGCGCCGATGCGCGAGCATCTCGGCCTCTCCCAGTCGACGCTCGATGGTCTCGCGGCCCAGAAACTGGCGCTGGTCGGCTTGCCCCCGGACACGGGCGACAAGTTGCCCTCCGAGCTGTCGGGCGGCATGACCAAGCGTGTTGCGCTGGCGAGGGCGCTGGCGCTGGACCCGGAAATCGTGTTCCTCGATGAGCCAACCTCGGGACTCGATCCGATCTCGGCCGGCGATTTCGACGATCTTATCGGCACGCTGCAAAAGACCCTGGGGCTGACCGTCTTCATGGTCACGCACGACCTCGACAGCCTGTTTGCGATCTGCGACCGGGTTGCGGTGCTCGGACATAAAAAGGTTATCGCCGCCGGCCCGATCAGCGAACTCTTGCTTTCGGATGATCCTTGGCTCAAGTCCTATTTCCACGGTAAGAGGGGTGTGATCCGGCTCGCTGCGGAGGACCGGCCCGCCGGACTCGCTGCGGAGGACCGGCCCCAGAATGCGAGGCGTTGAGTAAATGGAGACGCGCGCCAACTACGTTCTGATCGGCGCTTTCACCCTGGCTGCGGTCGTCGGGGCGTTTCTGTTCGTCATGTGGATTGCGGGCTACGGATCGTCCGGCGGTCACCGAACCTACCAGGTTGTCTTCAAGGGCTCGGTTGCGGGTCTTTCGACCGGCGCCAACGTTTCGTTCAACGGGATCAAGGTCGGCGAAGTCACGCATCTGACCTTCTCCCGGAGCGATACGCATCAGGTCGTCGCCGACATCGAGGTCGGCTCCGAGGCGCCAATCGATAAAAACACCCGCGCCCGGCTCGAGACTCAGGGGCTCACGGGTGGCGCGGTGGTCGCCCTCCTGGGCGGCGCAACCGCCGGCCCGCCGCTTGGTCGGCGAAAATGGCCGGCCGGCGATCATCTACGCCGGCGAGTCGATGCAGTTGCAGGACATTCTCGACAGCGTTGCTGCATTGTCGGGCAAAGCGACGTCGGTCTTGGATGACGCTGACAAGATCATCGCCGAAAATGCCCCGACAATCCATTCGGCGCTCGCGAATGTCGACCAGTTCTCAAAGGCGTTATCTGACAATTCGGCCGGAGTGGACGCGGCGCTGAAGAGCGTGAGCGAAATCGGCAAGCAGATCGGGCCGCTGGCCGCGCGGCTGCAGACGCTCTCCGACGACGCTGATCGGCTTGTCCAGTCGATCGATACGGAGCAGGTCCGCGCGATCGTCGGCAATCTCCAGAGCATGTCGGCGAAGGGCGTCTCGGCGCTCGATCACGCCGACAAGCTTCTCGCCGACAATTCCGAATCCATTCAGTCGACGCTTCACAACGCGGACGTCTTCGCCAAGGCCTTGGCCGACAACGCCCCCAGTGTCGATGTGACGCTGAAAAACCTGGCCGAGATCAGCAAGACGGTCCAGCCGGTCGTGGCGCAAATCCAAAGCATGACGCAAAACGCGGATCGTGTGCTCAAGGCGGTCGATCCCGACAAGGTTCGCACGATCGTGGACAACGTCCAGAGCCTGTCGGCGAAGAGCACTTCGGTCGTCGATCGCGCCGACAAGCTTCTCGCCGACAATTCGGCGACGATCAACTCGACTCTTCAGAACGCCGACGTTTTCGCCAAGGCCCTGGCCGACAACGCTCCCAACATCGATGTGACGTTGAAGAATCTGGCCGAGCTGAGCAAGACGGTGCAGCCGGTCGTGGCGCAAATCCAAAGTCTTACGCAAGACGCCGGTCGCGTGGTCAAGGCGGTCGATCCCGGACCAGATCCACGCGCTTGTCAACAATGCGCAGACGTTCAGCCAGGCGCTTGCCGAGAGCTCGGACAACGTGAAGGTTCTGGCGCGCGAGGGAGCGGTGCTCGCGGGTCATCTCAATGATTCTGCGAAGCGTCTGGACACCGCGCTCATCGACGCCGACTCGGTGCTTGAAGGCGGTCAACTCGCAGAAGATCGCCAACATCGTCAACTCGGCCAACGACGTTGTGCAGACAGTGCGTCAAAATCGCGACAACATCAATTCGACGCTCAAGAACTTTTCCGACATGTCCGCGAAGCTCAACGAATCCGCAGACAAGGTCGACGGCGTGTTGACGAGCGCTCAAAGCTTTCTCGGCTCGCCGGGCACGAAGGGGGCGGTCGACCGAATCAGCGAGGCGGCGATCTCGATCAAGAAACTCGCCGACGACGTCGATTCTCGGATCAAGGATATCGCCGGCGGCCTCAGCCGTTTCACGAATACGGGCTTGCGCGAGTATGAGGCGCTCGCCGTCGAGGGAAGACGCGCTGTCGCGGACATCGACCGCGTGGTGCGATCGCTCGGAAATAATCCAAGTCAGGTCCTCTTCGGGTCGAAGCCCGCGTTGCCTGAATATCGCGGCGGGCAATGATGGGGCGTAGGGGTGGTGGATTCAGGGGTCGATCGGCATTAGCCGCCGCAACCGGCCTCGCGCTTGCGCTCTCGGCCTGCGCGAGCGGCCCGGCGCCGACCCTGTACGATCTCAGCGCCGCAAGCCCTCCGCCGGCCCACGCCGTCAGAGCGCAGTTTCGCGTCGGCCAGGCGACCGCGACGGCCGATCTCGACAGCGATCACATCCTCGTCCGCGAATCGCAGACCCTGGCGACGCTCGCCGGCGCTCGCTGGCCGGAGCCGCTGCCTGCGCTGTTTCGCGCGCGGCTGACCGAGAGTTTCCAGAACGCGGGGCTCGCCCGTTGGATCGACGGTACAGCGGCGACTGCGAATTACGAAGTCGATCTCGACATCCGCTCCTTCGAGTTCGACGCCCAGACGAAGGAAGTCCATATCGACGTCGCCGCCTGGATCGTCTCGCTCGGCAGCGGGCGGATCATGGCGAACCAGATTTTCTCTCTGCGGACGCCGGTCACGTCGACTGACGCTGCAAACGTCGCGGCGGCGATGGATCAGGCGGCGTCGTCCGTCATGACCGACATCGTCGCCTTCGTCGCCAGGAAGCTTTAGCGCCGTTCATAAGCGGGGGCTCTGGGCTTCGCTCTCAAGCCGTCTCCCGCGCAAAGAACGCCTTGGCCTTCGTCACGTCGGCCTGCGTCAGCCCGTGGCCTGTCGGCAACTCATCGCGTTCGACGCGCGCGCCGGCTGCTGCGAGCGCCGCCGCTAGTTTCTCGGCTCTGGCCCGCGGAACGATGGGATCGTTCGCCCCCGACAGGATCAGCACGGGTACGCCGGAAAGGTCCGGCTTCGGCAGCTCGGCCAGGGGCGCCATGACGCGAAAGAGGATTGCGCCGGCCAGAGTTTTCGGATGCAGAAGAAGAACGGCCGCGGCGATGTTGGCGCCGTTCGAGTAGCCCACCGCGAAGGGACGAGCCGAGGCCGTAAGCCTCGCGCGATTCAGCGACGAAAGCGGCGAGTTCGCCGGCCCGGCGCCGCACGTCGTCCTCGTCGAACAGACCCTCGCGAAAGCGCCGGAAGAAGCGCGGGCTATCGCCTTCGAGCACGTTGCCGCGAGGCGAAAGGAGCGGCGCGCCCGGCGCAATCTCGTGACCGAGCGGAATGAGGTCGGTCTCGTCGCCGCCCGTTCCATGAAGAAGAAGAACCGGCGGAAGGCTCGGGTCGGCGCCGGGCTCGAAACGATGAACATAGGCGAGCGTGGGCGCCATCACCGGATTCCGGGGAACGTCGGGAATTGGGGGAATTGTCTCACGGCTCGTCGAGCTTCGGGCAGCGCGGCTTCAATCGCCGCGCGGCGGCCTTCCAGGAACGGCGGCAGTTTGAGCGCTTCCCCAAGCGAACCGGGCGGCTCGTCGATGGCGAAGCCGGGCGGATCGGTGGCGATTTCGAACAGCACCCGGCCGGGCTCGCGGAAATAGACCGAGCGAAAGTAGTTGCGATCCTTCTGCTCGGTGACGCGCAAATTATGCTCCTGGGTGAGCTTGCGAACCATCGCCCCTTGCGCCGCGTCGTCGGCCGCCCGGAACGCGATGTGATGAACCGAGCCCGCGCCCTGGCGCGCCGGCAGGAATTCTCCCGCAGTCCTCAGATCGATGATGCCGCCGGGGTCGACGCCCGGCGCCTCGAAGCGTTGCGTCGCGCCCTCGCTGGCGCCGGCCGCAAAGCCGAAGACGTCGGTCAGAATTTCGGCTGTCGGACCGGCCTCAGCCAGCAGCAGGCTCACGCTGTGGAAGCCGCGAATGGCGTGTTCCGCGGGCACGTCGCTCCCGCTCCACGCGGGTTTCGTCTCGGCGCCTTTGACGCCGGTCAGCGCGAGCCGGATCCCGTCGCGATCCTTGAACGCGAGCGCTGTTTCGCCAAAGCGCTTGGCGGGGGGATCGTGCGCGACGCCCTTCTCGACCAGACGCTGGGTCCAGTAGCCGATCGAGCTCTCCGGGATGCTGAAAACGGTTTCCTGCGTCTCCCCGATCCCGAGCCGGCCGGGCGCAGCGCCCTCCCATGCGAAGAAGGTGAGGATCGTGCCCGGATGCCCGGCCTCATCGCCGTAGTAGAGATGATAGGAGGACGGATCGTCGAAATTGACCGTCTTCTTCACCAGCCGCAGGCCGAGCGTTCCGGTGTAGAAATCGAGGTTCCGGCGCGCTGAGCTGGCGATGCTCGTCACATGATGGATGCCGCTCGGCATGCGCTCCTCCCTGACCCGCGCGGCGAGTGTACCCCCTCTGCCTTGGAACGGCCAACCTCGGCTCAGAACGCGTCTTCGGATCTATCCGATCACCCTGATCCGCTCCGGAGCGGGGATGAAGGCTGGCGGGGTGATCGCCATGAGCGAAGGGTCGTGGTGCCGCGCGGCCTGCTCCAAGCTTCTGATCCGGCCGGCTGTGAAGGCGACGAAGGGCCGTGGAGAGACGCCATTTGGTTCGGTGTCCCGATGAACGGCGCCCGCGAAAGCGGCGCCGCAAGCCGTGCTGCGTCCGGCTCTCGGGTCGAACACCGCGGCATTCCCGGGTCCCATCGCCTTGGCGCGGTAGAGCGCAGCGTCAGCCAGACGCACCAGTTCGCTCGGCTCGACAGCGGATGAAGGAAAGAGCGCCAAGCCGCAGGCGCTGCTTAAGGGGATGCTGAGCGACTGAACGGCGAACGGCGTCGCAAAGATCGCCTGAATCTGCTCGCCGAGCGCAATTGCGTTGGCGCGCGTGCCGATCCCGTCGCAGAGGATCGCGAACTCGTCGCCGCCCATCCTGACGGCCGATCCGCGTCCGTCCATGGCTTTGGCTAACCGATCGGCGACTTGCCTCGAGAATCTCGTCTCCGACCGGATGCCCGTGAGCGTCGTTGATGGGCTTGAAACCGTCGAGGTCGATCAGGCCCAGCGCGAACGGCTTGGCGGGCTCCGTTCCGCTCTTCATCCTGTCGGCGAGCAGGCTCTGAAAGCAGCGCCGGTTCGGCAAGCCGGTCAGGTCGTCGGTCAGCGCAATTGTCATCGCCGCCTTCTGCGCCTCCTCGGCAACGCGCTGCTTTTCGGCGATCACGAAGCGTGACCGCACGATCTCGGCGAACATGCGGAAATGCTCGTCGAGCATGCGGATGACGAAGCAGGCGGCGATGGCGATCAGCGCCGCAAGCGAGAGCGTCAACTCGGCGCCGCGAGCCAGGAATGCGACGATGAGCGGCACGGTCGCGGCGATGACGATGACGTTCGCCTCGTTCGCGATCCTATTGAGACAGATCGCGCAAACGGCGGCGACGACCCAGACCGCGAGCAGCGCCAGCGCGAATTCGAGCACGCCGTCCTGCCATGTCGAGATCGCCGTCGTCAGGGCGAATGCGAACGTCAGCGTCGGCCCGAGAACGCTTGCCGCACGGACTCTGCGCCGGACGAGGTCGAGCGCCTCAGTCTCGACGCTGGCGCGCGCCTTGAACCAGGACATGAGGCGAAAGACGGATACTGCGATGAGCGCCGCAGGCAGAAGAATCCCGCTTATGAGCGAGCCAGTTGGCGCGGTTGCGCAGAGAAAGCGACAAAGCCGCAACGAATGACCACCCCATGGACATAAGGGCCAAGCCGCGCCAGCGAGCGATATTGCTCGCGCACGAGCGCCTCATTGAAAGCCGTCTCGAGGGTCTTGAAGCCAGGCGCACCGGCGCAAGCATGCGACTCCGTTGAACGACATGCTGCGTTCAGCCATTCGCTTAAGTCCTCGTCACCCAATTCGCTCTTGACGGAAACTCCGTCTGACGGGTGGAACCTAGCGCCGCGAGGGCGTCCGAGGGGTTAATCCGATGCTCGAAAAACGAGGTTTACGTAGCGGTAGTGAAGCCCGTCTCTACGATATGGATAAATTTTGAGGTTAAAGCGACGCGGACGCCCCGACGCCGCTATCAGTCGGTCGTGGCGGACTTGACCGCGACGACGAAGAGACGCGGGTAGGCGAACAGGGTCCTGCCGTCAGGCTGAACGGGATAGGCGTCCTTAAGGCCATTGCGGTAGCGAGCGAGAAATTCGCATCGCTCGTCGTCGCCGAGCCGTTCCAGGAACGGCTGCAGGGTCGAGCCGGCGAACCAATCGGCGATGCTCTTCGGACCGTCAAGCGGATGCACGTAAGTCGTCATCCAGACGTCGACCCATGAAGCATGTGGCCGCAGCCAGTCGTAATAATCCTCGTAGCCGGCGATCAGGGGCTGAGTCTTGGCGATCGGCACCAGGCGTGAGGACCATGGCCCGTCGGCCGCGACCATGCGCATCAACGCGTGCGAGGATTCGTTGGCGATGTTCGGCATCTGCGCCGCCAGCGCTCCGCCAGGCGCGAGATAGGACATCAGGCGCGCAAAGAGCCGATCGTGATCGGGCAGGAATTGGAGCGCAGCGTTGGCGAAGATGAGATCGGGGCGATCCTCGGGCGCCCAGTCGGCGATGTCCTGCTTTACGAACTTGGCCTGGGGCGCGCGCACCCGCGCATGCGCGAGCATCGCGTCGGACGTGTCGAGGCCGACGATTCTGGCGTCCGGAAAGCGACGCAGCAGCAACTCCGCGCTGTTGCCCGGACCACAACCCAAATCATAGACAAGCCGAGCCGAGTTCGAGCGGAATCCGAGCAAGCAGATCGCGCGCCGCGCGCATCCGCTCGGCCTCGAATTTCGAATAGAGGGTCGGATTCCAGTCGCTCATCAGCATGGGTTCGGCAGCGTCTCGCAATGGCGCTCCTCATGTCGCGATATGAAGGCGGAAAGCGGGCGCCCTCAGCCAAGCGGGACGAGATGATTGATGACAAGGAGAACCGCGAGCAACGCCAGGCCGGTGCCGAGGCTCCAGCCGATCAGTTTCTTTTCGATCGGCAGCAGCGGCTCAGGGGTGCTCGTCGCCTCGCGCAAATCGGGTTTGGGCATCGAACTTCCCTTAAATCAGGACGCGAGCGGCGGTTTGACGCCGGCGAAGAAGAGCCACGAGATGATAAACCCAACCCAGACGACGAAGCCGAACAGCGACACCAGATAGACCGCCGCCAGCTTGGCGAAGCCCTCCTGCCAGAGCGCGCGGAAATTCGACATCACGCCGATCGAGAAGAAGGTCAGCACGAAGAAGATCACGCGCAGCACGTTGGCTTCGCCGATCGCCGCGGTGAGCTGGCCGGACGAGCCCAGCTCGTCGTCCCCAACGCGAGCGCGAGAGTGATGAGCGAACGTTGCGACGAATCCAAGAATGAACTTCGGGAATCGCTCCCAGATTTCGGACAGCCTCGCCTTCGAGCCGCCTGCCTGCGGGTTGATATGGTTGGTCCAGATGTAGGCGAGGATGAAAGCCCAGACGCCAATGAAGACGTCGATGAACACCTTCACGGTCGCTGTCACGGTCAGCATCCAGCCTGGCTGATAGACGATCCCCTCGGCGGCGGCCTTGGCTTGAATAAGCGACTGCGTGATGCCGCCCGCCGCAAGCGCCGCTCCGTCGGTCTTGACCGCAAGCCCCATCCACGCCGCCGCGACCAAAGGCTCATGCGACATGAACGCTTCGGCGATGAAGGGCAGGATCAACACTTCGATCACCGCGAAGACGACGACCAGCGACGACACGAGGATCGGCACCTGAGGGCGCGCGCGGATGGCGCCGCCGGTCGCGATCGCCGCGGCGACGCCGCAGATCGAAACGCCTGAGGCAAGCGGCGCGGCCCATTCGCGGCTGAAGCCGAAGCCCTTGCGCGCGATCAGATAGACGATCGGCCAATAGATCAGATAGGCCTCGACGATGGCTGCGAGGCCGCGCAGCATGAGCGACGAGGCGAGCGTGAACTTGCTCGCCATGGTGGCCGCGATGAAGGCGCCGAGGATGACAATCGCGACCTTGATATAGAGCTCGGGACGAACCGCGCTTCTGAGCCGTTCGGCGAAGGTTGGAAAGAAATTCGCGATCACGAGGCCAGCGAGGAGCGCGACGATGAATCCGCCCTCGTTCGTGAGCTTGAGCGACCAGGAGACGCCGAACTTCGCCTGATCGGCCGGCGTGACCGTAGCGAGATGCGCCCAAGAGCCGACGAACCAGCTCGCATAGGCGATCACAAAGACCCCGGTAAAGGCGAGCGCGAACCGCCTTGACGTCGTCGCCGAGCAGATAAGCGCCGGCCGATAGAACGCGCGGTGAGCACAAGGTAGGTCGACGAGGAGCGCGCCAGCGCCGCCCAGGCCCGCATAAGCTTTCGACACCGGCGCCAGCGCCGTCGAGGGGTCGGTCCAGACCGACGTCGTCACCAGCCAGCCGAGCGCGTCCGCGCCGAGAAGCGAAAGCAGCGCGAATAGAAAGACGCCAAGGCCGAGACCAGACCGCTACAGCGTCTTCGCTGAGCCGAGGCGGCGACGCCGCCTGGAGGGGAATGGTTGCTTCGGACATTTTCGGCCTTTCGAAGGAATGCCGGCGTCGATTGGTAATTAATTGATTCATTCTATAGACTTTAGTGATATCGTCAATCGGCTAACGCGACCGCGGCGGCCACTGCCGATTTAGCGGCGACTATGCGGGGTTGCGCGGACGACGCGGGCCACCCCGACGCCTAGCGAACATCGTTGCTGAATATCTAACCGCGCCTCCGCTTTTTCTCGTTCTCTACTTTACCATCTTCCTCAATCAATTCGATATTCTTCGGTCCTACACTGAAATGGAACAATACGGCCCGCCAGTTGTTGAGTGGCGCGGCCGTCGGCGGCTTCTCATGAGGTTGAGGAGATCGAGCATGTTTCGACGGAATTCTGCCCGAAGCGGGTTTTCGCGGCTGTTCCGCCACCCTCATCCCGAGGGGCGCGGAACCGTATCCTGCGCCGTAGCGGCCCCCCTTCTTGTGCTCGCGTTCGCGGTCGCCACCGACTACGCCAACGTCTCTCGCTTCAGGAGCCACGTCAAACTGGCGGCGGACGCCGCGTCGGTGGCGGCGGCCGAAGTGACGGCGCGAGAGCCTGACCGAAGCGTTGAACTCGCAAGCCAGGTCGGCGCGGCCGTCTTCGTCCATGACGCGCCGCAGACAGCTGGCGCACCGACCATCGGCGTGAAGAACCGCGTCCCCGTCGTCACAGCGACTGTGGGCTATGCCGGAGTGGCGCCGAGCAATTTCGGTTCGGCGCTCGGTTATGATTCCGTGAAGGTCGACGCCTCCGCGACCTCATTCACGCCTGTCGCCGATTCCCGTCCGGCCACGACCCGCTAACCCTTAAGCATCTGGCGTCGAAGACAAGTCCGCTATAGCTCTGTCCAAGCGGTCCTCGAAGCCGATGGCCGATCGAGGAGGGCGCATGAGCGGTTACATCGATCCGACCAAGGAATCCTTCGCCGCCTTTCGCGCCGACGATCGGCCCGGGCCGATCCATATGCTCAACCTGGTCAGATTGCGCGCCCGCGCCGCCTATCCGGACGGGCGCGAGGCGACGGGGGCGGAGGCCTATGCCGCATACGGGCGGGAAAGCGAGCCGGTTTTCACGCGCCTCGGGGGCGCGATCATATGGCGCGGCCGCTTCGAACAGACGCTGATCGGTCCTACCGATGAGCGTTGGGATCTCTGCTTCATTGCTCAATATCCGAGCGTCGCCGCTTTCGTCGCCATGATCCGCGACCCCGTCTATCGAGAAGCGGTCAAGCACCGCCAGGCGGCGGTGGAGGATTCGCGGCTCGTCCGCCTCGCGCCCGGCGCTGCGGGGGTTGGCTTTGGCTGAAGGCGGCGGCCTACTCTTGCGCAAAACTCTTGCCCCGGACCTGGCCCTCGGCTAAATTTACTGCATGACCAAGCCAATGCCATGGATCATCGGCGCAATCGGCCTCGCGTTCGTCGGCGTCGCTTTGGTCTACTGGCTGACGCCCGCGGGCGGCCTCCCCAGCTTCTTGCCCGGCTTTCAAGCCGGCTCGGACAATGTGCATATCAAGCACGCGCTTGGCGCCTTGCTTATCGCGCTGGCTCTGTTTGCGATCGCCATCGCCTGGTTCCAGATCATCACAAGCGACTATTAACCGGCGCGATCCTCAGACGGCGCTCGGTACTGTCGCCAAACTGTCACGATGCCTGAGTAAGCGTGCGATAGTAAGCACCTGGACGCCGGGCGGTATGAGCATGGACATGACGGTCAGCCAAGCCGATGACGTCGTGACTCACGTCGTGCTCGACGGACGCTTTGACATTCAGGGCGCGCAGGAAGTCGACGCCCGGTTTGACGAGCTGGCGAAGAGCGCCAAGGTTCTCGTTGTCGACCTCGCCAAAGTTTCGTTCCTCGCGTCGCTCGGCATTCGCACGCTTGATGTTGAGCGCCAAGACGCTCATCCGCAGCGGCGGTGAAATGGCGGTCTGCGGCGCCAACGAAAATGTCGAAAAGGTTCTGCGGACGACTGGCTTCAACGAAGTCGCCGGCATTTATCCCGACTATCGAGTTCGGCAGCGCGGACGCTGGGGGAGAGGCTTGCCGCCTTCTCCAGCAAGAAAGCGTGAGCGAGCTCTCGTCGCGGTCCTGTTCGCGCGACTTTCCCGGCACGATCGAGGCTGCTTCGGACGCTGAGAGCTGGGTCGCGCGCCAGGCGAGCGGCTTGGGCCTCGACGAAGAGACCGAGTTCGCCATTCACCTCTGCGTCGAGGAACTGTTCCTCAACGCCGTCCAGCACGGCCACGCCAATCGCGCCACCATCTCCGTGTGCGCCGAGCCCGAACGCGTCACGCTGGAGTTCGCGGACGACGGCGCGCCGTTCGATCCGACGATTGCCCCGGCCAAGCGCATCAATGGGCCGACCCACGATTTCGAAATCGGCGGCTATGGCACGGGGCTGATGCGAAAATTCTCCCGGCGCATGAGCTATCGCCGCTCTGAAGGCATGAACCGCCTCGTGCTGGAATTCGACGCCAGCCGCGACGCCAACATCAGTTCGGATAGGCTGAGCGCGCCATGACGACATGAAAGATTCTCCGGAGCTGCGCGCCGCCATCCGTGCGGCGAGCGCTTTCCGCGATCTGTCCGACAGCAACCTCGCATTCCTGATCGAAGCGGCCGAACTCCAGACTTTCGATCCTGACGCCGCCCTCATGGTCCAGGGCGAGATCAGCGACTACGCCATGCTGATCCTGAAGGGGGAGGTTACGGTCAGCGCCGACAGCGCTCGCGGCGCCATTCCCATTTCGACGCTTCGCGCGCCTTCGCTGGTCGGAGAATTGGGGGCGCTCGCGCAATTGCCGCGCAGCGCCACCGCGCGCGCTTGCACGCCCGTCACCGCTCTGCGCTTCGGACGCGCGGCGCTGGTCGAAGTCGCCCTCGCCACGCCCTCGCTGCTCATCGACGTCATCGGCCGGATGGGCGAGCGCATGCGCAAGTTCAACGGCGCGATCAGCCTCTACACGCATGCGCTTGGCGCGCTCGAGCGCCACGAGTTCGATCCCGCGCTGCTCGACGAATTGCGCAATCCGATTCCTGATCTAACCGATTTCGGACTGACCTTCGGCCGCATGGCCGAGCAGATCATTCTGCGCCGTCAGCGCGACGACGAAATGGCGAGCGCGGCGGTCATTCAGCGCGCGCTTCTGCCGAGGGTCCGGGAATTCGCCGACGAATCCGGCCTCGACGTCTGGGCGGCGATGACGCCAGCGCGCGACGTCGGCGGCGATTTCTTCGATCTCGTGCCCCTCGCAGATGGCCGCGTCGCGCTCGGTATCGGCGACGTCTGCGGCAAGGGCGTGCCAGCGGCTCTGTTCATGGGCATCACCAAGACGCTCATCCGCATCAACTTGCGCGAAAACCCCAACCTGCCGGCGGCCATCACGAAAGCGAACGCCTTTCTCGCCGACAACAACGCGGGGCAATTGTTCGCGACGGTGTCGTACGCCGCCTACGATCCGCGCTCGGGCGCGCTCGAATATTGCAGTTGCGGCCATCTGCCCGCGCTCATCCGCAGACCGGGCGGCAGAATTGAAACGTTGCCAACAGGCGGCCTGCCGGTCGGCTTGTTCGAGCCCATGAAGATGGCGGTGCATAACGCCAGGCTGCGCGCAGGGCGACGTTTTTTTCCTCTACACTGATGGCGTCACCGAAGCCGAGGATCCCGAGGCGCGCCAGTTCGGCGAAGAGCGGCTCGAAGGCTCTGCTCGCCAAGAAGAGCCGC
Organism: uncultured Alphaproteobacteria bacterium; assembly: GCA_963762335.1. Classification (GTDB taxonomy): domain Bacteria; phylum Pseudomonadota; class Alphaproteobacteria; order Rhizobiales; family Beijerinckiaceae; genus Roseiarcus. The sequence continues at coordinate 79,605 of CAVXKU010000037.1, forward strand.
GGAATCCACGCCACGCACTGGATCGCGCGGATCGAGGCGGCGGTGCGCGAGTTTGCGCGCGGGCGGCCCCAGTTCGACGACATCACCTGCCTCGCGCTGAGGCGATAGGATCGGCTGCAAGCCCCGACGAATCCGAGCGCCGTTGAGGCGCTATTCGAATGCGAAAACGCGATTCCAGTCGTTCTTCATGCTGACGACGATCCAGTCATCTCGTTTCGCTTCGTCGTAGAGTTCCTGGGTGAACCGTCCGACCTTGGTGTCGGGCAGGCCCTGCGCCGGCCCATAGGCATATTCGCGCTTGTCGTCATCGTGCAGCAGCAGCAGGGCAAGCCGCGCGCCGCCGCCAGCCTTGGTGTATTCGAGCATCTGCCGATCGCCGTTCGAGTTGCCGAAAGCGAGGATCGGCGTTCGCCCGATCATCATGTGGATGCCCTCGGGCTTGCCGGCGTTGTCGTCGTTGAGGACAAGCTTCGCGTCCTTGAAGAGTTCCGGCCGTCCATCGACGTATTGGAAACTCACCCCGCCGACGCTCCCAACCACCTGCTCGGGGGGAATGCCGTAGACCCGCTCCGAAAAGACTCGCACGAAGTCCTGGCCGCCGCCGGTGACGATGTAGGTCTTGAACCCGTTGGCGCGCAGGTAGGTCAGGAGTTCGATCTGCGGCAGGTAGGTCAGATCGGTGAACGGGCGCTTCCAGCGCGAATCGCGCGCGTCGGCGATCCATGTCGCAACATCGTTGTGGAACGTCTCGACGTCCATGCCGGTCAGCGTCGCGGCCGCGATCTTGATGAGGTCATCCGTCGTGAGCTTGTCCAACGCTTCGCGGTCGCCCGAGAGCACGGTCTTGAACGGTTCGGCGTTCGCCAGTTCGGGTTTCGCCTTCACGACCGCCGGCACGCGATCGAGGCAAAAAATGAGCTGCGAATAGATCGGATGCTCGACCCATAACGTGCCGTCCTGATCGAAGGTCGCGATGCGCGCTTCCGGCGGCACGAAGTCGGGGCTCGCCGAGTCCGTCGTTGTCTTCACGAAGTCGAGGATCGCCTGTTTCGCGGCGCCGTCACTCCACGAGGCGAGCGGCGGCCGCGTCCGCACTGAGGGCGAAGGGCGCACTGCGAAGGCTCGCGAGAGCGGCGAGTCCAAAGAGCGTCGCCCGGCGCGTGAGTTCAGACATGGGAAGCGTCCGTCCTGGGTTCGATCGCACGAGGGGCGCCGTTCGGAAACGGCGTCCCACGATGAGGATATCTGCTAGAACCGCCTAACGTCGAGCGTCCGCGCTTTTGCCTTCGCCTCAGAATTGCAGGTTCAGCCCGGCGAAAATCTGCCAGTGCGGGACCTGTTCGCCGTATTTATAAACGGTGTACTGCGGCTCGATGAAGGCGTTGACGGTCGTCTTGCCCACTTGCGTCACCTTGCCGGCGCCGAGACCGACCGGAATGTAGCCAAGGTTGTTCTCAAAATCGAAGTTCCAGATCGCGCTCGACCGCAGGTAGAAGCCTTGCGGCAGATTGTAGAAGACGATCGGCTGCGCGGTGAGCAGGCTCGTCGGCTCGCGCCCGAAGTCGTTCGCGAATGAGTGCTGATAGGTCACGAGCCCGCCGACGAGGCCCCAACTCTGCGGCGCGACCGCCGCCCCGGCGGCGCCGGCCTGCCACCGCCCTGCGCCAGTGAAGCGATCAGTCGCGGTCGGCGCGACAAATAACGGCCCGACCGCGAGCAGGACCGGTTTTGAAGGCAGCACGAACAAGTCGAACACCGTCAGGTCGCCGAGCCCATCCGCGTAGCCCTCCGGCGACGGGTTCACCGAATAGGGCAGGGTGAAGCGCAAGAGTTGCGGCAGGCCGCCGACATTCATCGGGATGAGGCCGCGCAAGAGAAGGCTGTTGGCGTCGGAATTGAGCGGCCCATAGAACGACGGCGTGTAATAGTCCTGAAGGTTGACCGTGATCTTCGGGGTCAGCGGATTGTTGGCTTCATTGGTGGCGTCTCCCGCCGACGTCTTGCGCGCGGGCGGATCGGCGGCCAAGGCCGCAAGCAGCGTGAGGGCCAACGTCGGAAGCCAGAGGCGGAGGTTCGAAGGTTCTTTTTCGGCGGAAGCGCGTCGGCGATTTGCAGGTCTGATTAGCGGTGTGAGCGAATTCGTCATCGCCGAGGCCCTCTGTTTGAAAACCAAGTCCAGTGGGGCGGAATACTAGCGTGGACGAGCTTGAAGTTGCGAGCTCTCAACCTGCCCGGCTGCGATTTGCCGCCGAGGCGGTCACCTCAGACAAGGGAACATAGCAGGGCTGCAGTCTAGAAACCCGGGCCAGTTATGAAGCTTAGCGTATGTTTCTTAGGGCCTAGTGGGAACTCGTTTCTGTGAAACGCCGCAAATTCCAGAAAAGAGACCTTTCCATGAAATTTGCCCATCTTTGAAGATAAACGATCGGTATCGGTCTGTAAGCCAAAAGGAAAAGTAACAACCTCCTTTGCTTTTGTCATGAGCTTGTCTATACGGCACCCAATGAAACGTTTACTTCCGTCAGTGTCTAATTCAAGAGTAGCGGGGGTTCCGTGGGCGTGGAGGGCCAATTCGTCCAAGCCAATGACTTTCTTGAAAGTATGAGGAATGTCACGGCCGCCTACGCCACGAAATCCAAATTCCTCCGGGGGCATAGGGTCATGGTTGGGGTCAGGGTGCGCAAGTTCTCTTTTCGACTTTGCGACGCCGTCGCCAGCAAACAAGTACCAAGCCATCGCTATCCTCCCCTCATCGATCATGCCAAATACGAGGCGGATTTTTCTGACGCGACCGGCATCAACTTCGTAAGCGGCCTGACCGTTGAACCGGAACAGAACACTCATGATAATTTCCTTTCCTTCTGCCCCTTGTGCCCTTCGGGGTCGTGCGCTTTGCATCGACACCGGGATTTCCCGGATGAACCCGGAATGGACGACGCGATGACAAACCGCCCCGTAACTTAGGAATCTCTGATCGCTACGATCTGAAGGCCGCAAACAGGCGGCAGAACGTCGCCAGCAGCATGTCAGCTGGCGCGGCTACCTGCCTATGTGGAGAGTGCTTGCTAGCCAAGCGCGAATGGCCTGCCGTCAATTCCGCTCCCGCTACACTCCAAGCACCACCCCGCGAGAAATCCCAATCCGATGTCCGTCGATATAACGGGCCTCTTTGCTGGGATCGAAGGATCAAGCGTTATGGAATTTGTGCGCAGTGACGGGCGTCACACCATGCACCGTTATCGATTGCCTCAAGGCTCGGGACGGCGCGGACTTCGGACGCCGAGAACCCCGAGAAATACGCTGCCGCTCCGGAAGCCCCAGCCTCGCGGCGGCGTTAGCGTTGACGGGAAGATTTTTCGACAATTTCTTCCCGAGAATCAAAATCGATTGTATGATGTGTTTTAGTCAAATGAACCGCGGATTGAGCGACAAAGGTCGTCGCATCGTGATCAAGCTATGCGAATATCGCAGACGAGATGAGTGAAGAGGCGGCTTCCGAGCGAAGGAAAAACGGCGAGAAGAATTTTTTATTTGAATCGCCCGTAACCCATTGAAAAGTCCCGATTCGGAAAAATAAACGCTAGTAAACGTCAGCGAATTGACTAGCGTTTACTAACGTTTACTAGCGTTTAGGCGCGTTTACTGAAACGGTTGGGCGAGATAAAGCCATGACATGGGGGAATGGGTGGAGGATAGCGAGGGCGTCTGCAGAGGCGGCGGCAATGGAGACGGCCAGGACTCCGACCTGCGTATTGTGCATGGCAGCATAGAATTGTGCGATGCAGCAAAAGCTGCTACCAGCCGCGCCCCTGGTCAGGGGAGGATGCGCTCGACGGCAACTGGTATGGAGAGACCGATGCAGCATTTCGATGTGCGAAACCGTCATCAGATCAAAGACGCGCCGCCAAACACCTGGGCGACCGTGCATTACCGCGATGTCGTGACCATGAGCGAGCTATCCCGCCGCGGATTTCACCTGGTCGACATGAGCGGCGAGGTTTGGACGATGCATCGCGAGAGCTAGGCGCCCGCTCTACAGTCCGGCTTGTCCAAGTCGGCAGGGACTCGGAAATGGCGCCGCAACCGATTGGAATCGCAGGAAACGGACTCGGAAATGGCAGGGCCTGTAGACGCGATCGTTGATCGCGTCGGCCGCGCTCCGCGAGCGCGGCTACAGAAGCCCGTCCGGCGGCCTTACGGAGCGCGGGTGCAATCGCCGCCCGAACCCCAAGCGATCTGCGCTCAATCCTCGGCGAGATCTTCGAACGCGGCTCGATCGACGCCATTGCCGATCAGGATCTCGCGCTTGCCCGAATGATTGGGGGCGCTGACCACGCCCTCCTTCTCCATCCGCTCGACCAGGGACGCGGCCTTGTTGTAGCCGACCGAGAGGCGGCGCTGGATGTAGCTCGTGGACACCTTGCGGTCGCGCAGCACGATGTTGACGGCGCGGTCGTAAAAGTCGGCCAATTCCTCGGCGTCCATCGAGCCGGGGGAGGGCAGGGGGGCCTCGTCGTCGTCTTCGCTCGCGTCGTTGTCCTCGGTGATGGCGTGCAGGTACTCGGGCGCGCCCTGCTTCTTGATATGGGCGACGACCTTCTCGACCTCGTTGTCGGACACGAAGGGCCCGTGGACGCGGGAGATGCGACCGCCGCCCGCCATGTAGAGCATGTCGCCCTGGCCAAGCAGCTGCTCGGCGCCCTGCTCGCCGAGAATGGTGCGGCTGTCGATCTTGCTCGTCACCTGGAACGAGATGCGGGTCGGGAAATTGGCTTTGATGGTGCCGGTGATGACGTCGACCGACGGGCGCTGCGTGGCCATGATGAGATGGATGCCCGCGGCGCGCGCCATTTGCGCGAGCCTCTGGATCGCCCCCTCGATGTCCTTGCCGGCGACCATCATGAGGTCGGCCATCTCGTCGACGACGACGACGATGTACGGCAGTTCGTCGAGCGGGATGTCCTCGGATTCGTAGATCGCCTCGCCGGTCTCTTTGTCGAAGCCGGTCTGGACAGTGCGGGTCAGCGCCTCGCCCTTGGCGACGGCCTCGGTGACGCGGGCGTTGAAGCCGTCGATGTTGCGCACGCCGACCTTCGACATCTTCTTGTAGCGGTCCTCCATCTCCCTCACCGCCCATTTGAGCGCGATGACCGCCTTCTTCGGATCGGTGACGACGGGAGTGAGGAGGTGCGGGATGCCGTCGTAAGCGGAAAGCTCGAGCATTTTCGGATCGACCATGATGAGCCGGCATCGCTCGGGCTTCATGCGGTAGAGGAGCGAGAGGATCATGGTGTTGATCGCGACCGACTTGCCCGAGCCGGTCGTGCCGGCGACCAGGAGGTGGGGCATGCGGGTCAGATCGACGATCACGGGGTCGCCGCCGATGGTCTTGCCGAGCGCGATCGGCAGGCGGTGGTTCGATTGGCCGAATTCTTCGCTGGCGAGAAGCTCGCGCAGATAGACGGTGTCGCGGCGCTGGTTCGGCAATTCGATGCCGATGGCGTTGCGGCCCTGAACCACCGCGACACGAGCCGAGACCGCCGACATCGAGCGCGCGATATCGTCGGCAAGCCCGATGACGCGTGACGACTTGATGCCAGGCGCCGGTTCGAGTTCGTAAAGGGCGACGACCGGACCAGGGCGCACGTTGACGATCTCACCCTTCACGCCGAAATCGTCGAGGACGCCCTTCAAGCAAGCGCGCGTTCTGCTCCAGCGCGTCTTGCGAGATTTTCGCGCCGACCGACTTCTTCGGCTCCGTCAGCATCGTGATCGAGGGCATGATCCATTCGCCGCGCGGCCGGGCTCCTCCGATCTCGACTGGCGCCCGCATTCCGGTTGCACGACCAAGGAGCGGAGGGGCGACGAGAGCCGCGCCGGCGGAAGGAGCGGGCGCCGAGCCTTGAGCCCGAGGCGCGAAGGCGGCGGCAATGGTTGAAATGTCGTCGGCGTCGCGAACACCAGACCACGGGGCAGGGGATGGGGCGGGGGGTGGAGCGCGGAGAATGGGCGTTGCCTCGCGCTTGGCCTTGGCGCCGCGAGACACCATCCGCTTGAGCGTCGCCTTCGCGGTCAGCAAGGCGTGAATGACGGCGCCGATCGACACGATGCCAATGCTCGGCCCATCCTCATCGACCTCGTCGTCGAAGCGCGCCAGCGCCCGAGCGCGAGCTCGTCCCGGCGCGTCGTCGGGCGCCTCTTCAGCCGAGGAATTCCCCGCGCCAACGCCTGACGCAGCCGCAAGTCCAAGAATGGCGGTCGCGGCAAGAGCGCAGCCAAGCGCGATTGTCGCCCATGGCGAGGTCGGAAGGAGGCGGCGCGGGATCGCCAGGATGGCGTCGCCCACAACCCCGCCGAGACCGGTCGGCAGGGGCCAGCTGCCCGGCGCCGGCAGGAGGGAAGCCAGCGCCGCCATGGCGATCACGCCGCCGAAATAGAGGCCGACTTTGAGGCGCGGCCGTTCGAGCCGCCGCGCGGTGAGAAGGCTCCAGCCCCAAAAAGCCGGGGGAATGAGCAGGACCGCGGAAGCAAGCCCGATGAATTGCATCACGAGGTCGGCGGCGATCGCGCCGTAAGCGCCGAGAAGATTGTGGATGTGAGCGTTGGTCGCGTGGTTGAGGCTGGGATCGCTGACCGACCAAGTCAGGAGCGCAAGCGTGAGGCAGGCGACGCTGGCGAGCGCGGCGAGACCAGCGATTTCGGCCGCTCGCCGTTTCGGGAACTCTCGCACCGAAGCGGGCACATGGTCGATAAATGAGAATGTCGTTGTCCGCATCGCTCGCTCAAGGGGCTCGAAGCAGCGGCTGCGCGCCTCGCACTCGTTGACCCTAAGTCGTCTGAAGTTAATGCGGCCCTAACCTTAACGTTCAGTACAGGTCGGAAAGCGGCGCGCCCGGCAAGGAGCAAAAAAATGGACGCCCCGAAGGGCGTCCAAGGTCTGCGGGAGGAACTTTCGCCCGGCGGCTGCTAAAAGCCGCCGGGCGACCACAGTTTAGTGAACGACTTCGCCGTGCAGGGCGAGATCGAGACCGTCGCGCTCCACCTCTTCGGTGACGCGCAGGCCGATCGCAACGTCGACGATCTTCAGGATGATGAAGGTCACGATCACATCGTAGACGATGACCGTGGCCACTCCCTTGAACTGGTTGATGAACTGGCCGACGTCGCCTTCGAGCAGACCGGAGTGACCGCTGTACTCGCTGACCGCGAACACGCCGGTCAGGAGCGCGCCGATGATTCCGCCGACCGCATGCACGCCGAAGGCGTCGAGCGCGTCGTCGTAGCCGAAGGTGTGCTTAAGTCCGGTCGCGCCCCAGTAGCAGCCGATCCCGCAAGCGACGCCGATCACCAGCGCGCCGACCGGGCCGACGAAGCCCGAAGCCGGGGTGATGGCGACGAGGCCGGCGACCGCGCCCGAGCAGATGCCGATGACCGTCGGCTTGCCGCGATGCGCCCATTCGACGAACATCCAGGTCAGCGCCGCGACTGCGGTCGCGATCTGGGTGACGGTCATCGCCATGCCGGCCTGCAAGCCCGCGCTCACCGCCGAGCCGGCGTTGAAGCCGAACCAGCCGACCCACAGGAGGCCCGCGCCGATGAACGTCAGGACCATGTTGTGGCCGGGGCCTGGATCTTTGCGCTTGCCGAGCAGGATGCAGGACACAAGTCCGGCGACGCCCGCGTTGATATGGACGACGGTTCCGCCGGCGAAGTCGAGGACCTGGAACCAGCCTTGGAAGACGCCTTTGGAGTCGACGTTGACGGCGCTCATGAACCCATCCGGGCCCCAGACCCAGTGGGCGACCGGCGCGTAGACGAAGATCGCCCACAGGCCGATGAACCAAAGCATCGCCGAGAACTTCATCCGCTCGGCGAATGAGCCTGCGATGAGCGCCGGCGTGATGATCGCAAACGTCATCTGGAACATCATGTAGACGGTCTCAGGGATCGTCGGCGCCAGCGGGTTAGGCGTGTTCGTCCCGGCCGCCAGGTCATAATGAATGCCCTGGAGAAAGAGTCGCGAGAAGCCGCCTATGAACGAGCCGCCGCCCGTGAACGCGAGGCTGTAGGTGAGAACGAAGTAGATCACCGTGACCAACGCCGTGATGGCGAAGCTCGTCATCACCGTGTCGCCGACGTTTTTCTTGCTGACCATGCCGCCGTAGAAAAGACCCAGGCCCGGTATTGTCATCATCAGAACGAGCGCGACCGAGGTCAAAACCCATGCGGTGTCGCCCGAATTGCTGGTGCACTTTTCGAGGACCGCGGCGGAGCAACTCGGTGGCGCGGCTGGAGCGGCGGGAGCCGCAGCGGCGGCAGCGGCAGGCGCATCGGCAGCCGCAGGAGCGGCAGCGGCAGGCGCTGCGGGAGCTGACGGCGCGGCGGCGGGAGCGTTGTTGTCCTGAGCAATTGCGGCGGGGGCGGCGAGGCCGATGAACATGGCCGTCGCGATCGCCGCCGCGAGGCCAGTTAATATCCGGGGAAGCTTCATGGTTCTGGACTCCGAAATGGTGTGGAAGGCGGCGCTTAAAGCGCGTCCTTGTCCTTCTCGCCCGTGCGGATCCGAACCGCTGAGTCGAGGTTGTAGACGAAGATCTTTCCGTCGCCGATCTGGCCTGTGCGCGCCGCCGCGACGATCGCTTCGACCACTTTGTCGGCGACGTCCGCGCTGACCGCGACTTCGATTTTCAACTTCGGAAGGAAGCTGACGGCGTATTCGGCGCCTCGATAGATCTCGGTGTGCCCCTTCTGCCGTCCGTAGCCTTTAACCTCCGTAACCGTGAGACCGTGCACTCCGATGGCGGTGAGCGCATCGCGCACCTCCTCCAGTTTGAACGGCTTTATGATCGCCATTACGATTTTCATAAGCCTCGCCCCATTCTGACGCGCCGCCGCGGTACTGGACCGTACCGCTTTCGTGCAGTGAATTCGGAACGCGAGCGCGCCCCGCGCAATGCAGCCTTACAAGGCGCGTGCCACATTGTGGCCATGCTGCAACAATCTGAAAAGCCGTCGCTATTTGGCGCTCACAAGGCGATTCAAAGTTAGCCGCCCGATTCGAAACGGCGTCTGCCTACAAATTAGGCGCCTATGTTTTGAGCGAATTCTGGCGGATGTGGCGACGTCCCTGGGGAGGCGTCATGCGCAGCGCCATTTCTGATCGAGTTAGATCGGTCGGCCGGGAAATAAGAGAGCCTGGAACGGTTCGGTGTAGTTGACGAGCACCGGGCGTGCTCCGTCGAACCCGATTGCCCGCAAGTGCGTCGTCATCGGATGCCGCGACGTCCCCACCTTAAACATGAAACTGTCGCCGCTGCTGGCAAGGGATGGCGTCAGCACTCTGATGACCGTTTTGATCAACTGACCTTGGTGCAGGGTGAAGGTGAATATGTCGGCCGCCGGCGTCGGAACCGACATACCGCGCACCCCCTCCAATGAGCCGATAAGTTCACCGTCTATATCACGTAGGACAGTGGTAAACGTCTTGCCGGCGCTCCTGACATCAATCGCGGCGACGAACTTGTTGTAACCCCAAATCTCTCGACCCGCCCGATTCGCGACTGCGGTGGTTACGGGAAGGTGCACTACATAATTTGCTGCAATCGGATCGCTCGGGCCCTTTGCCCGGACAGTCAGTCCGACTTCATTATAAGGACCGATGTCGGTCTTGCGGTACTCGATGCAGAAGAGATCAACGATTGCTTTTCCATCTTCCTGCAACACGGGTTGGAGGCCCGCGCCTTCAAGAAGCTGTGACGCCGGAGCTGAAGCAACCAGAAAGCTCGCGACGAGGCATTGAACGTCGAAGTAGCGGATCGGCAGAAAACACTCTGCGCCATCGCTGAGAACGCGCCGCTGCAGCTGCAGATCAGCGGCCGGCGTCGGTTCGAGAACGACGGATTGGGCCGGAAATTCTCTGACGATAGTCGGCGACGACGAGGAAGGGGCGCTGGTCCTCATTGCGTCTTGGTCGAGGATCGCCAGGGCGCGCGCTACAAGATCCGTTGAGCCGTCCAAAGGATTGGCTTGCGCAACTGGGACAAGTTGGGTTCCCGCTGGCGCATAACGCGCTCCGACATCGTCGACCCGGTTCGCCGCGTTTGCCAAGGCGTTTCTAATCATAAGCTTTGCGTCGCATTCATTCGTTGATCTTGCGCCAGTTCCTCAAGCAAGAGCTTGGCCTGCTTGAGGTCGAGCGTGTCGAACCCCTGTAGTGAACGACCCATAGACCGGGGCCAGCAATTCCCGCGCCGCGCGTCTCTTGCCCTGAGCGTGCAGGAGTCGCGCCGTGCTCATCGCCGCTCGGAGCTCCCAGGATTTTGCCTTTCTGCTTCCGAGCAATTTCGATCGCGCGGCGAAATAGGCTTCGGCCTTTGCCGCGGTCGGCTTCGTTCCGAGCAATGCAATCTCTCCGGCGACGCGATTGATCTCGGCTTCGTACCAGTTTTCTTTGGTGGTTTTCACGGCGGCCATTGCTTCACCGATCTTGGTCGAGGCCTCGTCGAACTCGACCAATCTCGGCGTTGGCTTGCGCCAGATAGGACAAAAACTAGCGGCATCCACATCGTCGTTTCCGTGGACCGCATCAGCTCAACGCCAGCCGTAATTGTTCGGACCGCCTCCGGAGCCTTGCCGGTTAGCGTCATCAAGCAGCCTCGCTGCATCATTCCCCAGCCGGTCCAGAAGGACGACCCCAGTTGATTCTGCAAAGGGACATATTCGTCGGCGAGCGCGCTTGCCGTGGCGTAGTCCCCGCAGGTGGAAATGCGACCAAAAGCCGAAATTCAGCACGTAGATCGACGTCGCCAGGTGGCGAGTGTCGCGAGCGATCGCTGAGCGCTCGCTCAGCGTCTGCGCGCGCGGCGTCGGGATAGCCGAGCAGCCAGGACGCAATCGACCTCCAGCAAAGGCTCGCCGCGCCGACGTGCTGGCCGAATTGCGTCACGAGAGGTTGATGCGGAGCCGAACTCGTAGAGCGTGATCGCCTGGTCGAGATGCGCTCGCCCATCAGCGATATTTCCGGTATGGAGCAGCGACAAACCCATTTGGCGATGCCCGTTCATGAGCGGGGCGGTCGCGCTCTGCTTCTCGGCCAGCGCCAAAAACTGGATGGCGAGTTCCTGCGCCACGTCGCCATTGAAGGCGACAAGGTTCGCGACCCAAAGACCATAAAGGACCGAGAACAACAGCAGGGGGTCTTCGGGCGACTCTCCGAGCGCGTGAGATCGTTCAATCAGCACGCGCGCCCGCTCGACCGCAGCTCTGGTTTCCGGCGCCGCGTAGCCGCGGACATGCAGGAGCGGCGTTATGAGCTCCACGTGAAGCTTGATCTCGTCGCGACGCAGCGCGGGCGTGCTTGGCAAGGTCGCGATCATGTCAAGCGCTCGTCTGAGCTGTTCCGTGGCTTCGACCAGAGCCGATCTTTGCGCGGATCGTTGCCCCGCTTTCCCCCACAGCGCGGCGGCTTTTTCGATATCGCCCGCCTCGGCCCAGTGACGCGCCAGCACCTCGGGCCTGATTCTCAGCGATCTCGCTGAACTTGCTCTCGAGCGTTTCGGCAATTCGAGCATGAAGGTGGCGTCTCGGCTCTCGCAGCAGCAAGCCATAGGCCGAGTCCTGCACGAGAGCGTGTTTGAACAGATAGGTCGCGTCGGGCGGCGTGCCCTGGCGGAACAGCAGCCCCGCTCGAATGAGTCTGTCGAGCTGCATTTCCAGCCTGGCCTCCGGCCTGCACGCCACTGCAGCCAGGAGTTCATGCGAGAATTCGCGGCCGATAGCCGCTCCGATCTGCGCAAGTTCTTTGGCGGCGCCAAGTCGGTCGAGCCGCGCCATCAACGATGCGTGCAGGCTTGCCGGCACGGCCAACGCGGGAGAGGGAATCAAGGCTGCCGTCCGCCGGGCCTCGTCCTCGGACGCCGTCTCGAGCACCGCTTTCGTCATCTCTTCCACGAACAGCGGAATGCCGTCTGTGCGTTCGATGATGTCCTGGCGGACGGCCGCCGGCAGTGGATTGTTGCCGATGATGTGATCGATCATGACGTCGACGTCGGCAGGCGCAAGCCGGTTGAGGGCGAGGGCGGTCACGTGCGCCTGCTCGATCCAAGGCGCCTCGAATTCCGGCCGGAAGGAAATGACCAGCAGCACCCGATGGCTAGCAATGTGGCTCGCCAGCCGGCCGATCAACTCCAGGCTCGTTGGGTCCGCCCAGTGCGCATCCTCGAAGACCACCAACACCGGGGCGGAGCTCGACAGGATTTCCACTTGCCTGATAAGCGCGTCCATCGTTCTTTGTCGGCGCTGCCGAGGGGCGAGGTCGAGCACGGGATAGCGTCCATCGTTCGGCAGCGACAGCATCTCGACGAAGAGGGCGGAGTCCTCGGCTGAAGACCAAGACTGTCGGAGGAGCGCATCGAGTTTGTCGAGTTTCGCTTGCAGCGGATCGTCACGCGCGAAGGCGGCGGAGCGTTCGACATGGTCGATGATAGGGTAAAGCGCGCTGTTGGTGTGCTGCGGGGAGCAGAAAAAACGCACGCGAAGATAGCGCTCGCCCTTGAGACGTTCTGCAAACGCGACGGTCAGATGCGATTTTCCGATGCCGGCCTCGCCGGACAGCAGCACGACTTGACCTTCCCCGTCCTTTGCCTTCGACCAGCGGCGCCGCAGCAATTCGTATTCTTCTTCGCGGCCGACGAGGGTCGTCATCCCGCTCGAGTGCAGCGCCTCGAAGCGGCTCGTCGAGGAACGTCGGTCGAATCACCGACCAGATCCGCACCGGCGACGCAATGCCTTTCAAGTCCCTGGCCCCGAGTTCCTCAAGCTCAAAGAAATGCCCCAGAAGCTTTCGCGTGCCTTCACTGATGACGACCGTGTTGGGCTTGGCGATGCCTTGGAGACGGGCCGCAAGGTTGGGTGTCTCGCCGACGATGCTCGGGGTCAGATTGCTCACGACGACGACCCCTGTCGCGATGCCGACCCTGACTTGCTGGGGAACGCGCGTCTTTAGCGCAACGACAGCCGCGACCAGTTCAAGTCCGGCCCTGACCGCTTGCTCGGCGTCGTCTTCATGAGCATGCGGATATCCGAAGTAAACCAGGATACCGTCTCCCATATACTGAGCGACAGTTCCGCCAAACTTGCTCACGGTTTCTTCGGCGCATCTCGAATAGGCCGCAAAGACGTCTCGCAGATCCTCCGGGTCCATCCCGGTGGAGAGCGCCGTCGACCCAACCAGATCAGCGAACATCACCGTCACCTGACGGCGTTCGGCCTCTTCGGGCCGACGCGATCCAGTTGAAGTGGGGACTTCGGCTTTGGGGGCGAACTCGGCAATCAAACGCAGAATTCGTCGACGGTCTCCCAGAAGCACCCCGAGCTCTTTGAGATCGTCGTCGGTAAGATCCGGCAAGACGGAAAGGTCGATCCGGTTTTTGGCAAAGCGATCCGCATATTCAGACAAGCCATGCGAACTCAACCAATCACTTATCCCGGGCATCCCGGCTCTCCGCAGCTGGGGATCCTCCCCTTACTTAAGCCAGTTTCGGTGCGTTCTAATTACCGTCACGCTTTTGGCGCCGTTGAAATCCCCTGGGCGGCAATCTTTCAACGGCGCCCATGGGATCCGAAACACACTCCTATCACACCTGTCGCACGCGCACAATTTGCGCCACTACCCGTCCCGTTGAACGAGATAGCCAATGCAGGCGCGAATCCAGGCGAGGTCAGGACTCGCAGGGGCTCCAGCAAAGGTCGTGGCGTCAAACTCCTGCGCGGCGGCTTCCGCAAACGAGCTTGCCGCCTGACGCGCCCATTCGATGCTGCCGTTGCTGGCGATGATGTCGTGCAGCCGCAGCACTTCGCGCGGCAGCCGGCGCGCGCGCGGCCGCGCGAGAAAGCTTCTGATCCAGGCTTGATCAGCTCTACTCGCTTGGCCAAACGCATGCGTGAGCATGAGCGTCCGCTTGCCCTCCCAGAGGTCGCCGTTGATCTCCTTGCCGTATCGGGCGACGTTCCCGTTGAGGTTCAAGACGTCGTCGGTGATCTGGAACGCCGCCCCGAGCAGGTAGCCAAAGCGATCGAACCGACCGAGATTCGGATCAGCGCCATCGGCTACAAGGGCGCCGATCCGCATCGGGTGGATGAAACTGTACCAGGCGGTCTTCTTCAGCACGAGGCGAAGATAGTCGTCCGTCGTGACGGTGAGGTCGTTGTCTCGCACCCAGCCAAGCTCCATGGCCTGCCCCTCGAGGGTCTCCACGACAAGGTGATCAACCTCCTCGAAGATGCGTATCGCAGCGGCCGGGCCCAGTCGCTCGCCTGTCTTACGAAAGAGACGCATGGCGAGCGCGTTCATGGAATCGCCGGTGTTCACGGCAATGGGAATCCCGGCGCTCCGGTGCATCGTGGCGACGCCTCGTCGCCAATCACTGCCGTCCTCGATGTCATCGTGGACGAGAAACCCGTTGTGCAGCATTTCCAGGCCAGCGGCGGCCGGAAGCGCATCTTCGGTGCGTCCGCCCAATGCTCTCGCGGTGGCGATGCAGAGAGCAGGGCGCAGACCCTTGCCCGATCGCTCAAGGAAATCTCTCACGAGACCGTAGAGGTGCCGCTGCGGCTCCGAGGTCGGGACGCCCTCCGCCAGCGTGTCGCTGAGCATCTCGCGATACCAGCTCAACCGTTCGAGAAAGCCCGCGGGTCCGAGGATCATCGCTCGCGACGGATAGAGGCTCGGCGATCTTCAGCGTCGCGGCTTGTGGCGCAGACAAACCAGCGAACCGGCGTATCTCGACCGGATCGGCCGCGCTCAGTTCGCGCACGTTCGGGAGGGCTCGATCACTACGCTCGAGAGCGCTAGCGACGGTTTTCACGAACGGGGCGACATGTTCAAGCAGCGGGCGCGCCTGCTCGAGGAGCGGCGACGCGCCGCGTATCGCGTGGGCCGCGACCTGCACAAGCGAATTGTCCCAGGGCAGGCCCGCCTGGTATCGCGCCGCGTCGTATAGCCGCCAGGGCTGAAGGATCTCAGGCTCGTGCAGCGGCCACAATTCGCAGCGGCTGCCGGCGAAGCCCACGGCGTCCAGCAGTCCGTTGACGGCCCGCCGCGCCGCCTCGTTGGCGCCCTCCATCGTCGCGAGGTCGGTATGGGTGCGCACGTAGTCCGATGCGAGAAACAGGTTTGGGATGCCGGTGACGCTTCCGGACGCAACGCCCACGAGTTCGACGAGGTTGACGAGCAGCGGTTCGCCGTTGGTGAGGCGATCCGGGGTCGCGGGATCGCTGCTGATGTCCGGGTCGAGGAACCATGAGTGCAGATCATCCTCGCGCAGCAATTCCTCGCCCGAGTTCATGGAGCGCTTGAGCTGACTCCATGTCTCGCGCACCACCTCTTCGCGCGAGCAATTTATCGCGGCGCGCCCGGTCGATCCCGGAGCGGTCCAGTCCGAAACATCGACCGACAGGACGCTATGAACCTCGCTGTCCCGGAAGAACTCGGGCGGCACGTCATGCCAGAACTGGAGCTGCGAGATGCTGGTCAGAGCCCATTCCGTGTCGATGTGAATCACGTGCCCATGCGTGGTCGGCAGGTTGCGGTGCAAATAGAACTGGACGCCGTTCATCCACTCCACATTCGCGGCGAGCGCGCGCAAGTTGGCGAGCTTCGGGTCGCTTGCCAGCATGCTGGCGTTCACCAAAGGGGCAATTCTCTCGATCGGCAGCGCAGCCACGTAGAAATCGCCGGTCGCGACGGCTCGCTTTCCCTGCTGGTTGACGACGACGCCGGCAATTCGTCCGTTCGTGCAGAGAATCTCGTCAATCTTGCGCGCCTTTGACGTATCGCACGCCGCGCGATTCGAGATAGGCGAGCCATGGGTCGATCCAGACGAGATTGGTCGGGCCGTCCAGCACGCGGTCCGTCGACCCCGCGGTCGGATTCATAAGCGTGAGCATGAGCTGCACGAATACGTCGCCGATCGTGCGCGTGCTTGCCTTGCGCGCCTTGGCGGCGACCAGCGAGCGCGTGATGCCCACCGCAAGGAATTTCTGGTAGGCCGCGTGACCGCCCCTCGGCGCCGATGAAGTCCCACCAGCTTATCCGCTCGTACTCTCCAAGCCTCCGCTCCTTGCACGAAGTCAGGATTTGCCAGATGCGCGCCCCGAAGAAAGCGAGGTCCTCTCGGCGTGAGATCCGTGTTGGGTTCGAACGCCAGCAAAATGTCGCGCAGCAGCGAGCCCGCGTCACCGGGCGTGAGCGGAAAGCCCGCGGGCGTCACGAAGTCGGGCTTCACGTATTGAGTGAATCCCACCCGCGTCGTCGGCGTCAGATGATCCGCAACCTGTCGCCCATCAAACGACGGCGTGCGGCGCATGGCGTCGACGACATGTTTGTAGAAACCAGGGAAGAACCGGAACCCGTGTTCGCCTGGCAGCCGATGCTCGATCGGGCCCACGGCGCCGGCGGCGGCCAGCTGATGTCCGCTCGTGTCCTCGCCGTCGTCGACGACGGGAATGCTGCGGGCCTTGCCTCCCGCCAAGTGGCCGCGCTCGAGCACAACGACCTCAAAGCCGCGCTCGACCAATTCATGCGCGGCGCTCATGCCAGCCACGCCGCCGCCGAGAACGACGACCCTAGTCGGCATTCGTCATCCCGCCGAGGCGCTTGGTCTGGTGGACATGATGTCGACTCCTCGTCATGAGACGACGGGCGCCCGCTCAGGCTCCCCTGGTTAGCCGATTAGCCCTTGCCGGCCGGCCTGCCGGCGCCTTTCTGGCTGGTGATCGCGGCGACAATTCTATTGGCCGCCTTTTCCAGAGCTTCGACCAGCAGCGTCTCGTTGTCTTTGGATTCGGCCGCCAGTTTCCTGAATTGCCCCGTCGTCGTATCGTACGCCAATACGTTGATAAGCTTTTCGTCTCGTGTCGTCACCGCGACGCTCAGCGTAGATTCGTTTGAGACGGGCGAGCGCTGTGGCGGTTATTGATTGCGCTGACGCTTTCGCCACTTCGGCGATAGCGCCGTCAATAAACACTCTGAGTCGGACGGTTTCTCTGTCGTCGTCGAACAAATGCAAGTCGCCCGGGGCTATCCCGAATTCAGGTTCGGGGCGCCCCAAGTCGGCTTGGTCAATGGTGACTGTGATTCCTTCTGCCATTCTGGGCACTCCTCACACCGATTGGCGCTCCGACCTTCGCCGCCGATCGCAGCTGGACGAGATGCGGCTTGGTTCCGTTGCGAACCTGTTGGATCTCTCGAATTCTCAGCGCATATAGAGCTGAGCGATCGCCCTGGGTTCTCTGATGCGAAGCGCGATCTTTTCGTACACGCGGAAGATGAAAGCCGGCTCGGACGTAACCTGCAAAAACTGCAGGCTCAGGTCCGAAGCGACGACAAGCTCGACTGGCGCGCCGCCCAGCGCGACGACCAGGCCGCTGTAGCCATTGAGGGCGTCCAGCGTTGTAGATCGGAGCAGGGGGCCTCCGCCCAAAAATGGGATGATGCGGTCCTGCGGCATCACAAGCGAACCCACGTCGGGGGTTTGAGCGACTAGAAACAACCCTTGACCGAGTACGGCTGCGAACGGGCCGAAGTGTCCGTTTTCTTCAAGCCGACCGATTGCCCCGGAGACGGCGCGGACGATCGCGTGGCCTCTAAGATTGGACGGCCTGGGCGACACCGGAAACCACTCTCGGGGGGACGTGAGCGACCAGAGGCCTTCTGCTTTTTCCGCGCCCGTGATCCGCCAGACGCCGGGGAGCCCAATTGTGCCTCCCGGGGGGGCAAAGCCGCCCATAGCCGTCGGGTTGCGGACAAGGCCTCGGAATACAACAGCGTCCTCGAGGCGAGCGACGACGTTAGCGGCGCGGCGGAACAGCGCCAGCACGCTCGTCATCTCCGGATCGGCCATTTGTGCGTTGCGCACAGGTACAGTCACCTGCAGCGTCGCCAGCCGGATTGTGTCGCGGTCATCGATGCCCAGGCGCGGGTGTGCGACAGTGTGGCCGTGCGCCGCGCGCATTTCATCAGATTCGAAGTAGGAAATATCCTGCTTGCGTACGAAATCCGCGTCTGCGTCCAGCGGCCCGTACAGTGGAAGGAAGGTGGCGGCCACGCGGGCGCGCTTCGCTTCCTCCTGGACCACTTGATTTGCGCGGGCCCATTGCTCGTCAGACCACGGAACTTGTGGGTCGTTCGCCATCGTAGCGCCCCCTCTTTTTTGGTCACCCTAGCGTTCATTTCCGCAATAGCAACGGAAATGCTTTTTCAGACGCCTAAGAAGTTCTTGGGTCCGACGCATCCCGGCCAGCGGCGCGCCCATGCCCGATCGGCTGTTTGCTCGCCCCCACGTCGATCGCATAGGCGTCATACTCCACACGCAGCGTCTTCATGTCCACTCTGCCAACGACGAGGCATTGCGCACGATTGAGCCACTCGAGCTCCTTGTCCGCAGTCGCATAGGTTGGCGCGCCCGACGAATGAGGGAAATGGATCGGACTCGCCGCGCAGAACCCGCGCGTAGCCGTCCCGGCCAAGGTCCACGACGCCGCCGTAAGAGGTGAATACGCGCGCGCCCGTGCGGGTCTCGATGCACCCGATCACCTGGACAATTCCGACCCCGTCGGGACGAATGCGCATACAGTCGGCTGCGCCAGGAAGGAAAGCTCCTTCGAGAACCGGCCCCGCAAAGCGCGCCTCGACGAAGCGCCAATTGACCCGGAATCCGTCCGCCACGACGCCGACCACTTCCTTGCGAAGCTGGATCGTGCAGGCGCCAAGGAACCGCGCATTCCATGGCCAGCGCAAGTCTGACCCGGCCGGCGCCTGGCTCAGGTGGTGAGTTCAACGTTGCGACTGGCGCCGTGCGGTCACTCACCTGATATTCTGGACATTCAGTCAATTCCGACAGACCGGGTGGAAATCGGCCGGCCGGCGAAACGAAGCACCGGCAGGAACTCAACCACCCCGTCCGACTGGCCCGGCAGAACCACGCGAAATATCCGGGCGGCAGCGTCATTGATACGCGGCTCGAGCGCGCCAATGGCTTCGCGGACGGGACCTCCGTTGACACGATACTCCACGGCCACGCTGTGACCCGGACGCATTGGCGAGACGGCCACCATGACGGGCGTCGCCGCTCCCGGAGCCACGATTCGCGGTGGCCCTGGCGTATCGGCGCCGCCCCACCAAAGCATGGAGCCGTCGCTTGCTTGACGCTTCGACGGGAAGGGCGCGCTCTGCTCAGCCGCGACTGGGCTGTCACGGAACTGCAGCCGAGAGAGTGTCGCCTTTTCGATCAAAGGCATACGAGTTCCGTACCGACAGCGATCAGTAGCGTGCAAGTCTCCGGTGTAAGCCAAGGGCAAGCGACACGAGCGGATGAGCCAATGATCTGGCGGTTCACCTCACGACCGCCTTCTGACAAACCGCGGTTGACCGAATATTGAGAGCCAACCGCTGGCCGGTCTGGCGCCAGTCGCGAAAATCGAGCGATCATCATTGTTGTCGCCGCGAAAGGAATCCGAGTTCTCTCCCGCGCGCGCGTAAAAATCCTGGGCTGGCTCGACATCGAAGCGCCGCGAGTAGGGGGTTGCCGCATTGGCCCACACCCGCCAATTGGGGCACAGTCTTGTCATAGGCGCAAGCGCAAAGGCGGGTCAGGCGCCGCACCGCGTTTGATCGCTCGGCGGGCCTCTGTCCCGCGCGTTCAATCTGAGTGGGTTGGCGGCGAGGCAACGACACTCTGATGACGGCGCATGGGGGCAGGGCCGGAAATTCGGGCTGAAGGCCGTGAGTGAGGGAAAGGTCCTTGGGACTGTCGGAGGCTTTTGCCCTCATCGAGGTCGACCTTGACGCGTCCGGCGACGGAACGGTTCGACTCCGTCGGAAGTACATGGGCTCGACAAATTATTGCCTAAAGCAGAACGCTGTGTTACGGATATTCCACTGGTCGGAATCTATGTCGACTTGAGCTGAGCGGCCGAAAGGGGCGCATGTAGGTTAGACGGTTCGCATCCAGCCTGACAGGCGAGCGGAGAATTTTTTATTTGAATCGGCCGTAACCCATTGAAAAGTCCCGATTCGGAAAAATAAACGCTAGTAAACGCTAGCAAATTTACTAACGTTTACTCGCGTTTACTAGCGTTTAAGCGCATTTTATTTGCGTTTAGGCGCATCGCCCGGGGCGAATCCGCGATCTCGCGCGACATTGACGCCGCGCGCTCTGGGGGCGCCCGCAGAGCGTCCAGGCTACGGGTTCATCTTCGCGCAGGCTGCCAAATCAATGGACCGCCGCATACATGATCTTGGCCTCCGTCGCCTCCGATAGATCCATCTCCTCGACAATGCGGCCCTGGCGCGCAACCAGGATGCGGTCGGAGAGCGCCAAGACTTCGGGCAGGTAGGACGAGATCACGACGACCGCGATTCCGTTGTCGGCGAGTTCGTTGATGAACCGGTGGATCTCGACGATGGCGCCGACGTCGACGCCGCGCGTCGGCTCGTCGAAGATCACCAGTTTCGGTTTCTGGATGAGCGACTTGGCGATGACCACCTTCTGCTGGTTTCCGCCCGAGAGTTCGATGACCCGGGCGCCCGGATCAATCGCGCGGACGCCCAGGCGCTTCGTCCATTCGGCCGCCATCTGGCGCGCCTGCGTCATGGTGACCAACGCCAACGGGTTCCCCCCGGTCGTCAGGTCGCCAACCTGAATGTTCTCCGCGATCGACATGGTCTCGAAGAAGCCTTCGACCTTGCGGTCCTCCGTCACATAGACGATGCCGTCGACGACCGCGGGCCTTGGCGTTCGGTAGCGAACACGGCCGCCCGTTCAGGCGCACCTCGCCGCCATGGAAGAAGTCGCGCTTGAGCACGCCGGCGATGATCTTCATCGTCTCCGTTCGTCCTGCGCCGACCAGACCGAACATGCCGGTGATCTGTCCCGAGAAGACCGAGAACGAGGTGTTGCGGACGATGCTGCCCATGGAAAGATTGCGCACGCTGAGGATTTCCTCGCCATAGGGGCGCGTCTTGCGCTCCTGCGCGGACCCATAGAGCTCGCTCGACAGATTCCGGCCGACCATCGCGTGAACAAGCCGCGAGCGATCGAAATTGCCGGTCGCATCGGTCGCCACGACCTCGCCGTCGCGCAGCACCGTGATCCGGTCCGAGAGGGTGAGCGCCTCTTCGAGCGCGTGACTGATGAAAATGATCGACATGCCGTCGCGCTGGAGCCGGCGGACGAGATTGAAGAAGTGAAACTTCTCTTCCGGCGTGAGGCTCGCGGTCGGCTCGTCGAAAATCAGCACGCGCGCATGATGGTGGACCGCGCGGGCGATCTCGACCATTTGCTTCTTGCCCGCGCCGAGCGTGGAGACGAGCGCCATCGGATCGACGTAGAAATTCAGCGAAAGCAGGAAGCGCTGCGCCTGGATGTAGAGACCCCTGCAGCCGGTTAAAGAGCTGTCTCCTCGCCGAGGTAGATGTTCTGCGCCACGCTCATCGACGGGACGAGATTGGTTTCCTGAAACACCATCGCGATGCCCCGCGCGAGCGCTTCGGCGGGAGATTTGAGGCTGAAGCGGCTTTCCGTCGAAGATCAATTCGCCGGACGTCAGTTCATAGACGCCGGCCAGCACCTTCATCAGCGTGGACTTGCCTGCGCCGTTCTCGCCGACGATCGCATGGATCTCGCCAGCGGTCAAGCGTGAAGTCGATGTCCTTGATCGCGGGAATGCCGCGGAACGCCTTGGTCGCCTGACGGAACTCGAGGATTGCGCTCATGGATCGCGCGCCCCCGCGTCCGCAAGATCGACGGCGACAATACGGCCCGAGCCCTTGGCGGCGACGTAGAGCGTGTCGTTGAACTCACAGCACGACGTGACGCCATGGATCGCGCCGTCGGCCCGGCTGTGGAAGCTGCGGAGAGGCTGCATCGTCGGACCGCACGCCGCGACGAGCCCGTAGGACCAGCTCGGCGACCAGGGCTTCAGCATGTTGAGCTTTTTGCGCGCGCCCCCCTGGATCGGTTCAAGAAAGCTCGCGCCGCTCGAGAGAGCGGGCGCGATCCAGAAGTTCGGATCCACGGTGTCGATCATTCGCCGGCGATAATCGTCTTCGCGCAGAACGAACTCCACGAGCTGGTTGCGAGGCGCGAAGAGGGCGAGCCAGAACCCGCCGTCGCGCGCGGGCGCGATGCGTCCCGGATAGGCTGGAAGGTCGGAGAGCACGGCTTGCGGCGCGCTCGTCGCCCCCGTCTCGAAAGCGAGAATGCGGTGCCGCCAAGCCTCCGAGACGTAGCAACCGACCGTCGGCCGCGTGAGCGAGACCGGTGGGAAAGGCGAGGTTCGCGGCCATCTGCGTCGCGGTCGCGCCGGGCGCGGACAGATCGATGCGCCACAGGCTTCCGCGTCGCGCCGCGTTCCATGAGGTCGCGCTTCCAATCGCGCCGCGGTCCGGCCTTCTGCGCCGTTGGCGACGATGAGCGTGTCTCGATCGATGAAGAGGCCCGCGGTCGGGGAGCAAAGCGCCTGTGCCCCGACCTCGTCGATCGTTTTGCCGGCGTGCGGTCCTTCAAGGATGAGCACCCCGCGTCCGTCGAGACCGATCGCGAGGCTATCGGAAGGGCCGGCCGCGATGAAGGTCACAGATTGTTCGAACGGGCGGGCGTCGCTCGCGGCGAGGGAGCTTCCCTGCGGCGTGAGCCGCAAGACCTGAGAGCCGCTCGAACAGAGAAGCGCGCCCCGGTGCGGCGTGAGATTGTCGACGTCCGCGAGCGACAAGGCGACAGGCGCGGCGTCGAGCAGCGCGTTGGGCCGAAGCGGGCCGTCCATCATCGGCGCCGATGCCGGTTTCGTCGTCGAAGCCGCGAAAAGCCGCATAGGCGCGCTTGAGGGCGGCGATCATTGCGCCGTCGCCCCAATAGTCGTCCTGCGCGACCCAGTTCGGATCTGCGCCGGGAATCTTGTAGCGGCCGATCCGGTTGTTGGAGACGCCGCCGAGATAGAGATAGCCCTTGTGCTCGCGCATCGAGGTGATCATCGGATGGTTGACGCCGCCGAGATCCCAGAGGCTGTCCACGATCCGGCCCTGATCGTCGAACTTGATGACGCAGCCCGTGTTGATGTTGGGATAGAGCCAGAGCTCCGGCGCGACGCGCTTGGCCATGCGCCGGCGAAAGTCCGGCATGGTGAGCGCGAGATCGAGCGCCGGGGTCCGCATGCCGAGAAGCGCCGCCCAGTAGCAGCCGTCCGAGGCGCGGTTGATGTTGTCGGGATAGCCGGGAAGATTGTCGATCAGCGTCTCGACCCGACCCGTTTTCGGACCGTCGAAATAGTAGCGCTTGATCGCGCACGTCCAACTCTCGGCGAAGAAGAACGATTGCCGGTCTTGCGACATGCAGACGCCATTCGCGAACACGATTTTGTGGATGATCGTTCGGGTGACGCCCGTCCGAGGATCGTAGCAGACCATGCGGCCGTTGCCTCGGCTCTCGAGCGCGTCGGTCGCCCAGTCCTCCTGCTCGTAGCGGACGGTCGCCTCGCTGAAATAGACGCGCCCGTCCGGCGCGACGTCGACATCGTCGGCGAGCCGCAGGCGGAAATCGTCGACCACCGAGAGCCAGCTCCGGTTCGTCTCGTCGGTCAGCTTCGTCACCGTCTTGTCGGGCGAGACCGCGTAGAGGCCCATGCCGCCGATGCAGACGAGCAGGTCGCCCTTGCGGTCGAAGGCCATGCCAAGCGGATGACCGCCGATATGAGCGAAGACCTCATGGCGCGAGTGATCGGGGCCGAAGAAGCGGACGATGTCGCCGTGGCGGGTGCCGCAATAGAGATTGTCGTCGCGGTCGAGGATGACGTCCTCGGGCCCTTCGATCTGGCCAAGTCCGATCACCTCGACGGACCGCAGCTTGTCGTTCAGCGCGTAAGGCGAGGCCGGATCGAGGGCGGACGGCGGAGGGGGAAGCGCGAGATAGGCGGGCGAGACATAGACCTTCGACAGCCATCTGTCGCGGTTGCGCAGGAAGCGCATGTCGACGAAGACGGCGGCGATCAGCACGCAACCCAGAACCGTCGAGTTGACCGGCCCGGAGACGCCGAAACTTGTGAGGCTGTCGGTCACGATGAGGACCAGCAGGGCGCCCATGACCGCCTTGGCGACGGAGCCGCGGCCGCCGCCGAGCGAATTGCCGCCGAGCACCGCCGCGGTGAGAGCGGACACCTCCAGCCCGACGCCCGTGTCCGCGCCCGTGCTGCCGATGCGCGCGGCGAAGAGGAAGCCCGCCAGCGCGCTCAAGACTGACGACCAGACATAGGCCGCAGCAGACCGTGCGGCGCACCTTGATGCCGGCGTTATAGGCCGAGCGCCGCGCGCCGCCGACCGCGGTCAGCCGCCAGCCGGGCCGCGTCCGCGACAAGACGATATGCCAGGCGATGGCGATCACGGCCGTGACGACGAGGGTGAAGGGGACGCCAAGGACCGTTCCCTCGCCGATGAAAGTCCAGAGGTCGGAATCGGAGAGGCTCGAAATGATCGCGGTCGACGTCCGCAGGAAAACGATGTCGTAGATCGATCGGAAGATGATGAGGGTGACAAGCGTCGTCAGGAAGGCGCGAAGCCGGAGATAGCCGATCAGATAGCCGTTGATCGACCCGCAGACGACGCCGAGCGCCATGACGGCGAGGAAGCTCAGGCCGACCGGCCAGCCCTCGACATTCACGCAGATGAGCGAGAGGAGAACGGCGAGCGTGTAGACCGACGCGACGGAGAGATCGATGCCGCCCGAGATCATCACGATCGTCAGCCCGAGCACGATCAGGCCGAACTCCGCGAACTGCCGTCCGAGATCGCTGAGGCCGTTGAGGGTGAGGAAGCCCGGGAGCAGAATCCCGAAAACGACGATTGCGACGAGAAGGGCGAGGAAGGGGATCGCGTTGTCGATCCAGCGCTTGGTCAATATTTCCCCGATCAGGTGATCGGGGAAATATCGATAGCGCAGTTGCGTCAGCACGCTCCCGGCGCGTTGCGTCACGGGGTCGACCTATGCCCGCGTCCAGGGTCGAACAATCTCTTACTTGAGATCATCGAGGGTCCAGCACTGGCGAGGCGAGATCGTGTCCTTCGTCTGCAGCGTGAGCGGCGTGAAATAGGTCGTCTGGATCGCTCCCGCTTTCGCCGGAGAGAGCAGCAGCTCGACGATCGCCTGATTGAGCGCATCGCCCTGCAGCGGCACGTCGTAGCTGACGATCTCGCTGAGCAAGCCTTTGCTGATGTTGTCGCAGCCGGTCTTGCTTCCGCCGCCCGAGGTCACGATGAACACCTGTCCGGATTTGCCGGCGGCCTGAACCGCCGCGCCCGGCGCCCACATCCTGGTTGTCCCAATTGCCGACGATGCCGCAGAGGTCAGGGTGCTGTTGGAGCACGGTTTCGGTAATCGCCCGGGCCTTCGCGGGATCGTAGGTGGCGGCCTGATCGGCGACGACCTGGATCTCGGGATGGTCGGCGAAGACATGGTAGTAGGCGTAGAGTTCGTAGAGGTTCGACGCCGCGGTCGGCTGGCCCTCGAGGATGGCGACCTTCCCGGACTTGCCAGATCCCTTGCCGCAATGGTCGACCAGCGCCTGCGCCTCGATGAGGCCAACCTTCACCCAGTCGGCGCCGACGTAATAGTCCGTCGGATTGACCGTCTCGAGGTTGACCTGCAGCACCTTGATGCCCGCCTGGACGGCGCGCTGCTCAAGCTTCGCGTAGGACTGGAGGTCCGGATTGTGAACGATCAGGAGGTCCGGCTTCTGCGCGATCGCGTCGGTTATGGCGCGCGTGCCGGCGTCCGTGCTCCAGTTCGGATCGCGAATCTCAAAGGTGTAGCCAAGATCCTTGGCCTGCCGGCGCATGATCGCCGCCCAGCCTTCGGTGAGGTCAAAGCCCATCGCCAGCGGGACGAAGAGAACCTTCTTGCCCTTGAGCTTCTCGTAGTAGGGGTCTCGTTTGGCGTGGTTGTCGAGACCCTTTCTCTTCCGCCTGCGCGCCGCCCGTAAACACGAGGCCAAGCGCGAGGGCAAGCACCATTCCAAGTTTCATCTGATTCCTCCCTTTCTAACGACTTCGGTCTTTTACGCTAAATATCCCCCTGCTCCTGCTGCGCCGTCTGCTCGTCGCGAGGGTTCACGAAACTGTCGATGACGATGGCGGCCAACAGGATCACGCTCTTGATCAGGTTCTGCTCGACATAGGGGATGTTGAGAATGGTCATCCCGTCCAGAAGCACGCCGATGAGGAGCGTGCCGACCAGAACGTTGCGGACGCCGCCGCGGCCGCCGCTCAGGCCAATTCCGCCGAGCACGACGACGAGCAGAACGTCGTAGATCATGGTCGAGTTGTAGACGCGCGTGCTCAGGCCGGCCGATGTCGCGGCCATGACAAGGCCGGCGGCGTAGGCGACCAGCGCTGTGATTACGTATTGAGAAACGATCAGCGGCCGGAGCGGAACGCCGGCGTTGCGCGCCGCAGTCGGATTGTCCCCGCTCGCATAGATGTAACGGCCGAAGCGCGTCCAACGCAGGAGGGCCCAGAGGATCAGAGCGAGCAATGCGAAGAAGACGATGGGCAAGGGCAGTCCCAAGACCTTCGCGTCGCCAAGGAATTGGAAGAACGCCGAGTCGTTCGGAGTGTTCTGGACGTCGACCTCGAACAGCCACGCCCGACCGACGCCGTAGATGACCAGGCCCATCGCGAGGGTCGTGAAGATTGCCGGCACGACCGCGTAGGCGATGAGAACGCCGCTGACCAATCCCGCGAGAACCGAGAAGGCAGCGCCGAGCAGCAACGCCCAGCCGAGCGGCACGTGTTGATGGGTCGCGAGCGAGAGGACCCAGGAGACGGCCACGACCATGGTCGCGACCATCGCCAGATCGATGCCGCGGCCGATCACGACCAGCCCCATGCCGAGTCCGAGGATCCCGAGGATCGAGACACTGCGGACGAGCGCGATAAGATTGCCGGGCGTGAGAAAATTGTGCAGCGTGAGCGAGAAGATAACGAACAGAACCGCCGCGAGGGCGAAGACGACGCTTTCCTGGGTGATGCTCAGCTTGCGAAAATCTAGAGACGGCATGCTCTGCTCACCGCGCCGCCTGTTTGGGGCCTCCACCGGCGCGCTCCTGCGCCTTACCATTCATATTGAGATTGAAGATCAACCGCGCCGCGGTCGATGCAAAGACGGACGGATGAAATAACAGTTATGATTTCCTGCCGGAATTGGATCGGCGTACGAGGCTGAAAAAGTCGCGTGCGGCTCGATCAGATGGGCTTTGGAGGTCGTGCCGATGACGGCGCTCAGGCGGACGCAACGCTCTGGTGACGGGCGCCGGAAGCGGAATAGGCAAGGCGATCGCAGCCGCGCTCGTCGAGCGCGGCGCACGGGTCACGCTTGCGGACATCGACGTCGAGGCCGTGAGCGAACTTGCCGGAACGCTTGGCCCGCTCGCGCATCCCCTCGAAGCTCGACGTGACGGATCATCCGAGCGTCGACAGGCTTCTCGAATCGATCCCGGCCGACTTCCGGCCGATCGACATTCTCATCAACAACGCGGGACATGACGTCGGCGGCCGCACCCATTTTGCGCGCGGGCCCGCTGACGATTGGACGAATATCCTCGATGTCAATCTGACCGGCATGGTGCGGGTGACGCGCGCGATCGTGCCGGAAATGGTCGAGCGGAACTTCGGGCGATATCGTCAACATGAGTTCGATCAGCGCGCTCAGGCTCGTGCCCGAAACGGCGGCCTACACCACCAGCAAGGCGGGCGTCAGGGCGTTCAGCGACGGCCTGCGCGCCGATCTCGCCGAGACGGCCATTCGCGTCACCGAGGTGCTTCCGGGCCTTACGCGGACGAATATTATTCTCAAGCGCCATCGCGGCGACCGGACGCTGGAAAAGGCCTATTTCGACCAGGCCGGTATGGCGCTAGACCCGGAAGACATTGCTCGCATGGTGCTGTTCGCGCTCGAGCAGCCCGCGCACATGCAGATCGCCCAACTCTTCGTCCTGCCCGTCAACCGGTGGTGAGCCCGCGCCTTACGAGGCGGCGGCGTAGCGCCGCGCCAGGGTCGAGAGGCCGACAGCGAGCACCAGCACACCGCC
This sequence comes from uncultured Alphaproteobacteria bacterium, assembly GCA_963762335.1. Lineage (GTDB taxonomy): Bacteria > Pseudomonadota > Alphaproteobacteria > Rhizobiales > Beijerinckiaceae > Roseiarcus. The sequence goes on from CAVXKU010000037.1 coordinate 107,736, forward strand.
CTTGAAGATCGGCTGAAAATAGGTCGGCGCGCCGAAAATGCTGAGGCCGTTGAAGCCGACCGCGAGGATCAGGACGCCCACCAGCGTGCCGAGGATGTGGAACTGACCCTCTCGCACAGTGGCGGATCCGAGGAACACGGCGGCAAAAGCGTCGAGGAGGTAGCCGTCCGCCGCGGCCAGCGTGCCGCTTCCGAGCAGCGACGTCAGCAGCACTCCGGTGAGCGCGGCGCAAAAGCCGGCAGTCGCGAAAGCAAACATCTTCATGCGGTCGACGCGAATGCCCGACAGGCGCGCCGCCTCGATGTTGCTGCCGACCGCCTGCATCTTCTGGCCGATGTCGGTCTTGTTCAGGATGATCCACATAACCGCCAGAACGGCGGCCATGACGAATACAGGATTCGGGACGCCGACGAAGGCGCGCCCAAGCGAAATCTCGGTGAAGGCGCGAGGGATGCCAATGGCGATCGGGAAGGCGCTGTAGGAGAAGCCGACGCCGGTGAGCATCGTGCCGACCCCGATCGTGGCGATGACAGCGTTTATCCGGACCTTGGTGACGAGAAACCCGTTGACGAGGCCGATCCCGATTCCGACCAGGAGGGCGAGCGCGACGCTCGACGGGGATGGGCAGGCGCTCCTTCGCCATGAGTCCGGCGACGACGAGGCCAATGAAGCTTGCGACATTGCCGATGCTGAGATCGAATTCGCCGACGACGAGCGTGAAGGTAAGGCCTGCCGCGATGATCGCGGTCAGCGACGCCTGACTCAAAATGTTGAGGAAATTGGCCTTCGAAAGGAAAGTGGTCGGCGCGTTGATCGAGAAGAACACGATCATCGCCAAAAGACCGATGATCGTGCCGTAGCGCGAAATGAAGGTGAGCGTCGCACGACGGCGACGCCCTTGCGCCGCCTGCGAGGGATTGCTCCTTGCGGCGCTCGCCACGATCGTCACGGCCTTCCTCCTGCTGCGTCTCCTTTATCCAGATAGCTCATTTCGATGATCCGGGCCTCGGTGATCTCGTCGTCGACGAGTTCGCCGACGACCTGCCCCTCGCGCATGACAACGACGCGCTCGGCGAGGATCGCGAGTTCTTCCACGTCGGAGGAGATAACGACGACGCCCACTCCTCGTCTCGCCAGATTCCGGATCACGTCGTGGATTTCCTCACGCGCGCCGATGTCGACACCCCGAGAGGGCTCGTCGAGGATCAGGATTTTGGTTTCGGGCCGTAGCCAGCGGGCGATCATCGCCTTCTGCTGGTTTCCGCCGGAGAGGCCTGCGATCCGGGCCGCGCTGCTCGGGGTCTTGATGCTGAGTTCGCGGATCAGCCGCTGCGCCTGATTCGCGCATTTTCGGCGAGGACAGGAAAGGAAGCGCGGCGATCGACCGGAACGCGTCCAGTGAAGCGATATTGACGTTGAAGCCGACCGACTGCTCCAGCATAAGCCCCTGCGAGCGCCGCTCTTCAGGAACGAGCGCAATCCCAAGTGCGATGGCCTGCGTCTCGCTCTCGATGGAGACCGGTTTGCCTTCGACTTCGAAATGGCCGCCGTGCAGGCGGTCGACGCCGAAGGCGAGGCGCGCGACTTCTGTTCTTCCCGCGCCGACGAGGCCGCCGAGGGCTAGAATCTCGCCGCGAAAGACGTCGAAGCTCACATCTTTCACCGCCGCGCCGCGCCGGACGCCGCGGGCCGAGAAGAGCGGGACGCCGGTTCGGTCGGCTGTTGTCCGGCGCCGACCCTCGCCGGTTTTGACGTCGTGGCCGACGATCGCCCGGATGAGGCCCTTCTTGTCGAGATCGCCGCGGGTCGCGCGCTCGACGACGCGGCCGTCGCGGAAGACGGTGATCCGATCGCAGAGCCCCAGAACCTCGTCCAGCCGATGCGACACGTAGAGGATGGCGACTCCATGCGCCGTAAGGTCGCGTATGATGGAGAAGAGCTGTTCGCTCTCAGCGCCCGACAGCGCCGCTGTGGGCTCGTCCATCGCGATGACCGAGGCCTCGCGCACCAGCGCCTTGCTGATCATCACAAGCCATCGCTCGGCGACCGACAGTTCGGAGACCTTCTTTTCCAGCGAAAACTTGATTCCGACTTTCTCCGCCGCGGCTTTCGCCCCTCCGCTCGAGCGTTTCCAGTCTATCAACCCCAATCGCGTCGCCTTCGGCGCGCCCAGCAGCATGTTCTGCAGCGCGCTGAAATGCGGGATGAGATTGAGCTCCTGATGGATGAAGGCGAGGCCGGCCTTTTCCGAAGCTTGCGGCGACCCGGCCTTGATCTCTTCGCCGTCAACCCAGATCGAGCCACGGTCTGGAACAGTGACGCCGGCGAGGCAACGGATGAGCGTCGACTTACCGGCGCCGTTCGCGCCGACGAGGCCATGAACTTCGCCGCGCGCGATATCGATGTCGACGTCCGCGAGCGCCGTCTCGCCCGCGAACTGCTTGCTGAGCCCCCTGATTCTGATCCACGGCTCTGCCGTTGTTCCAGTCGCGATGTTCGCGTCGGTAGCAAGCGACCCAGCCGGTTCAGAGACCATTCGGATGGTCGGCGAGGAACTTATCGACGTTGTCCTTCGTGACGACGACACCGGGGATCTCGATCGTCTTCGGCTGCCAGGATTTTCCAGCCTTGATCGAATCGAGGATCGCCGCGAAGGCTGCTTTCCCCTCCTGATAGGCGGGCTGCCACACGGTTGCGCTCATGTCGCCGTCCTTGACGAGTTGCAGGCCCTGCGGGCTGCCGTTGATCGACACGGTCGTGACATCGGTCCTGCCGGCCTGACGAAGCGCCGCGATGGCGCCCTGCATCGGCTCGTCCCAGCAGGCCCAGATGGCGAGCGGCTTCTTGCCGCCTGCGGGGTGGGCGGTGAGCCAGGGCTGCGCGATTGCATTGCCGTTCTGCACCTGCCCTGGAACCGTCACCTCGTTGTAGGTGATCGAGAGGCCGGGCTTGCCCTTGACGGCGTCGTCGAAAGCGACGCCGCGATCGATGCAGAGCTTGCCGGGGTGGAAGGTCATCGCCAGGATGTCGGCGTTGTCGCCGACCTTGTCGAGCAGGAATTTGGCCGACTGCTCGCCGACCGTCGCGCCGCTGGTGGTGACGACGATGCCGGGCACAATCTCGCCGCCCCAGGTCGCGACCGGAATGCCCGCCGCGTTCGCCGCCGCCATGCCGGAGCCGATAGAGCTGCTGGCGAAGGCCAGCACAAAGATCGCATCGACCTTTTGCACCGCGAAGGAGCTCATCGCCGCATTCGCCTGATCGGCGCTGGCTTGTGTGTCGACCACCTTGACGTCCCATCCGGCCGCTTTCGCGGCGTCAGTCGCGCCGGCGATCACCGCAACGTTGAGCGCGTCATTGGCAATGAGTGCGACGATCCCGAGAGTCTTGGCCTCGAGGCCCGAGAGGGCGCTGAGGAAGACACCGGACGCGACGAACAAGAGGGTCAGCGCCCGAACCATGATGCTTTTCATTTCCGTCCTCCCTGGCCTGCCTGACGCTTCGGGTTCTTGCCCAAGGCGTTTGCAAACCGCCGGTCCCGCGCGCGAACCTTACTCTTCTTCAAAAGCGCGCCGTTGCTCAACTGTCCGCACCGGGCGTTAGAGACGTAGCAGACGCCCGCGGAGAGGGATGAGAGAGAGCGAGCTTATAACAGTTATGGCGATTTCGCCGAGACGGATCGATTCCCTTCTGCGACCGCCGGATGCAAACTGAGTGCGCCCGCGACGGTGGCTTCGAACCCGAGCGCTGGCGAGAACCGGCCGGGCGGCAACTTGAAGAGAAGGCCCGCGAAGGAGGAAATCGGCGATGCAGGTAACCTACGATTTCTCGGGCAAGAGCGTGCTCCTGATCGGAGGCACGACGGGCATCGGCCGCGCCACCGCGCTCGCCTTCGCAAAGGCGGGGGCCAATGTTTTCGTGGCGGGCGTCGGGGCGAAGGATGGCGAAAGCCTGAAGAAGGAGATCGCCGCGCTAAAGACGGTCGAGGTCGAGTTCAGCGAGGTCGACGTGCGCGACGCCAAGGCCATGGCCGACCTGCACAAGCGCGCGTTCGATCGCTTCGGCCGCATCGACGTGGCCTTCAACAATGCGGGCGTGCCGGGCAAGACAGCCCCGGTGCAGGAGCTTGATGAAGCCGACTTCGACTCTGCTCGTCGACGTCAACCTCAAGGGCATCTTCCTTGGGCTCAAGCACCAGGTGCCGCATATGATCGCTCACGGCGGCGGGGCGATCGTAAATACCTCCTCGCTGTTCGGCGTGATGGGCTTCGCGACGACGGCAGTCTATTGCGCGAGCAAATGGGGCGTGATCGGCCTCACCAATTCCGTCGCGCTCGAGGTTGCCCGCAAGAACATCCGCGTCAACGCCATCGCGCCGGGTTCGGTGATGACGCCGCTTCTGGTCGGCATGTTCGGCAGCGAGCAGGGCGCGAAGGACACGGTGCTGCCGATGATCCCGATGGGGCGCATCAGCGATCCGTCGGAAATCGCGCAACTCGTCCTGTTCCTCTCCTCCGATGCGGCCTCGTTCATCACCGGCCAGGCCGTCGTGATCGACGGCGGCGGCTTCGTGGCGGGGGCGGGCGGCTAGTCCGATCCTGTTTTTGATCGCTATTAAACATATCACAAATGTATATATTGGACGAGCGCGAAGGGCCCGCTTGGAGGGCAGTCAGAGAGCGCGGAACTAAAGCATGGGTCAAGCCTCTGAAATCACTGAGGCAGGGAACTAAAAATGCCGCTAAGCGCGGCGCTGCCCCTGTCACCCGGGCGGCCCTCAGCCCAGATACTTGTTGATGATCGACACGCCGCTCGCTGCGCACGTCGTTCGGCGTCATTTCGTCTACGATCTCGCCATGCGTCATGATGTAGAGCCGGTCGCAGATGCGAACGGCGACGTCGACCCGCTGCTCGACAAGCAGGAGCGAGGCGCCGCGCTCGCGCAGTTTCAGAAGAGCCTTGACGACGATGTCCACCGCCACTGGCGAGAGCGCGACTGACGGCTCGTCGAGCAGCATCACTTCCGGGTCGCTCATCAGCATCCGCCCGATCGCGACCATCTGCTGCTCGCCGCCGCTAAGATAGGACGACAGACGCCGCCGATATTCGTAGAGGACGGGAAAGAGGTCGTAGACTGATCTGAGCAGCGCTTGCACTTGCGCGCCGTCGCCGCGCAGATGCAGCGCGCCGAGCATAAGATTGTCCTCGACGGTTTGGTCGGTGAAGAGGCGCCGGCCCTCCGGCGCGATCGCCGCGAGGCCACGCGCGACGCGATGCGCCGGCAGAGCCGAAACATCTCTCCCGGCGATTGAAATCGAGCCGCGCCGCTGTTTTACGAGGCCCATGATCGCCTTGAGCACGGTCGTCTTTCCGGCGCCGTTCGGCCCGAGCAGCGCGACCGCCTCGCCCCGGCCGACCCTGAGCGCGATGTCGCGCACAACGTCGAACCGGCCATAGCCGGCGGAGAGCGCCGAGACTTCGAGAGCGGGACTTTGCGGCGCTCATCATTCGCCCAGATAGACTTGGCGGACGACGGGATCGGCGCGGACTTCGTCGGCGGTTCCGGTGAAAATGACCTCGCCCGCGTTGAGCACGGTCACCTGATCGCACAGCGGAAACAGAAATCGCGTCTGGTGCTCGATGATGATCATCGTGACGCCCTGCGCCTTCAGATGCGCCAGGATTTCTGCGAGATGATCGACCTCGCGGGAGGACAGGCCAGTCGCTGGCTCGTCCAGGAGGATGATATCGGGACCAGCGACGCAGACCGACGCCAGCTGGGTCAGCTGCTCGACCCCGTGCGGCACGTCGCCGACCTTGCGCGCGGCCCAAGCTGCCGCGCCGACCATTCGCAGCGCGTCCCGCGAGCGGCCCTCCATCCAGGCCATGTCGCGGCGCGCGGAGCGCAAGAGCGGCCAGATCGCGGCGCGCTCGACGATCCGGGGCTTGAGGTCGAAAAGCCCGACCATCACGTTCTGGCCAGGCGTCAGTTCGCGCACCAGTTCCGCCGCCTGGAAGGTGCGGCGCATACCCAGCTTGGCGCGTTTCCGCGGCGGCGCGCCGTCGACACGCACGCCCTTGATGAGTGTCGTTCCCGCGAGCGGCTGTAGGCGCCCGGCAATGACGTTGGCAAGTGTGCTCTTGCCTGATCCGTTGGGACCGATCAGCCCATGAATGTGGCCGCGCCTGACCATGAGGCTTACGTCGCGCAGAACCGGAGGGCCGTTCGGATAGCCGAAAGCGATGTTGCGGCATTCGACCGCGTATTCGAGATCCTCGACGCCTGCCGCGTCCTTGGCGCGCCCGTTGGCGCCCGGTGGTCGGAAGGGGCTCGCCTCGATGGGGCCTCCCTCGACCTCGGTCGTTGCGGTCGCCATCACCGGTCCCGATTCTTCAGGCGCTCGAGAAGCCCGAGCGCGGCTTGAGAAGGCTCATGATCCCGCCGGGCAGCAGAGTTACGGCGAGGATTGAGAGCACGCCGTAGACCATTTCCTGCAGCCATGGATTGATATTCACGAGCGCCGGGAACATCGACACGAAGGCGGCCCCGATCACGGGGCCGAGCGTCGTGTTGATGCCGCCGATCAGCACCATGACCAGAATGTTGAGCGAGACCGACCAATCGAACTGGCCGGGCGACACGACGCCGAGGAAGGAAAAGAGCCAGCCCGCGCCGCCCGCCATCGCGGCCGATACGCCGAAAAGCCCGATCTTGATGAGGGAAGTGCGGGCGCCGGCGGCTTCCGCAAAGCGCTCCGCGTCGCGAATGGAGAGCAGCACCGGATAGAGCGGCGACTGCCGAATGTTCCAGACGAGTCCCATGCAGAGAAGGAGTCCGAGCATCACGCACCAGGCGACCGGCGCGCCAAGCCACGCGAGACTGTCGGGGAAGTCGGGAAACGCCGGCCCGAGCAGCCCCTGCAGGCCTCCCGTGATCTTAAGGTCTGTCGCGAGCACCGTCAGGACGAGCGTGAAGATGAAGGTGGTGATTGCGAAATAGAGGCCGCTCACTCTGAGCGACATGGCGCCGACCGCAAGCCCCACTCCGCCGGCCACGGCGAGGACCACGAACAGCATGAGGAAGGCGTTCCAGCCGAGCTCGTTGACGACGATCGTGGTCAGATAGGCGCCGATCGCGAAGAACCCGCCCTGGCCAAGCGAATAGAGCCCGAGCATGCCGGCGACGAGATCGAGGCTGATCGCGAGAATGCCGAACACCGCGGCGACGAGGACGAGACTTCTCACGCCGAGGTCGGCCTGCGCGACATAGGCGGTCGCGGCGAGATAGACGGCGACGAACAGGGCGACAGCCCAGCCGCGCCAGCGGGCCGTAAAGCCAGCGGGAGCCAGAATCCGTGGCGCGCCGGACGTTTCCACACGACCGGAATTCACGACGCGTCTCCTTCACGCCTGCGCCGGAACCGCAGCGCGTCTGCCGCGCCAGGACAGACTTCCCGAGCTGAACAATCCGCGCGGCGACACGATCAGAATGATGACGAGCACGATGAAGGGAAACCAGTCGGAGGCCTGCGAGTTGATCATCGCATTGGCGCCTTCGGCGCACACGCCAAGGAGAATGCCGCCGAACATGGCGGCGATCGGCTTTTCCGTGCCCCCTCCGATCATCATGGCGATGAAGCCGAACGTCCCGAATGTGTCGCCAAGATAGGGATTGGCGAAAGTTGTCGGGCCGATCAGGAGGCCAGCGACGCCGGCGTACAGGGCCGAAACCGCAAAAGCGACGATCGCGACGACGGTTGTGTTGACACCGATGGCGGTCGCCATTTCGGGATCGGCCGCTGTCGCCATGCCGATCTTACCGAACAGCGTGTTGCGGCGCACGAGTTCGAACCCCGCAGCAAGCACGGCGGCAGTGACAATGGCGAGAAGCTGCTGCGCGGTCAGCACAGCGCCGAACAGCTGAAAGCTTGTCTGCTTGAGCATCGGCGGAAAGGCCTGCGATGTCGGCCCCCAAATGTAGGCTGCGCGCGTTTTCGACGATGACGGCGAAGCCGAGCGTGCTGACGAGCCAGCCGAAACTGAAACGATTGACGGCGAGGATCGGCCGGACCGCAATGAGATAGGAGAGGACGCCAAGCAAGCAGGCGATCGCGAGGCCGGCGATTGCAGCGAGCCATGTCGGATATCCTGTAGCCGACAGTTCGGCCGTCACCATGATCGTCGCCATCATCATCTGCCCCTGAGCGAAGTTGATGATGCGGGTGACATAGAAGGTGATGGCCAGCGCCATGCCGATGAGCCCGTAGATGGCCCCGATGGCGACGCCGCTCAGGAGGAACTGCAGCACCGACTCTCTTCCTTGGCGTTCCTCGAAATTGCGAAGCGGCCCGCGGCTCGTAAGCCGCGCTTCGGCGCGTGCGAGAAGCCTAGCACGTCCAAACGACCAGCAATAAATAGGCGCGACATAACAGCTATATGCGCGTTGCGAGAACGAGGCACATGGATCTCGCGGGCTCGTCTGAAGTCTTCCCGCCAGCCCGGGCAATGTCAGGGTCGCAAGTTGCGGAGCGCGAAATGATTCGTCAGAAATTGCAATGTCGTTCAATTGGTTGGCGCGGTCCGCCTCTCTTCCCGAGGGCTCACTTGGAGAGCGACCCAACGCCGGCCGCAGCGCGCATATCGTGCGGCGAAACGGCTTTTTCTGAGCGACGCGGCGCTTTGACAACATGAAGGAACTGCGTAACGAACGTAGAGCTTGACGAACGGCTGGGCGACGAGCGGGCAATGCGAAGTCTGCTGTCCTGAACGATCCGAAGCCAAGGGAGGGAACAAGCATGAAAACCATTCTGACGACTTGCGCGAGTGTCGCCGTTGCGACCGCGTTCTTGGCCGCGCACGCTCCGGTGCTGGCCGCCGACCAGCCCTATCTCATCGGCCTGATCGCCGGCACGACCGGCGCCTACGGATCGACTGGCGTCGCCACTGTCAACGGCGCGCAGTTGGCAGTCGACAAGATCAACGCCTCGGGCGGCGTGCTCGGACGACAGTTCAAGCTCGACGCGCACAATGACGAGGCCTCGGCGACGCTCTCCGGCCAGCTTTTCGAGAAGCTTATCGCGGCAGGAGCGATCGTGATCGCCGGCTCGCCTGACACCGGACCGGTCACGGCGCAACTCGCGGTGCGCCATAAGTTCCCAACGATCGGCGTCGTCGACGACGGCGGCCTCACCGTCAACACCGAAGGGCCGAACGGCCCCCCGAATCCCTGGGTGTTCGACTTTGGGCTCAACACTTTCGCCTGGGGCGAGAAGATCGGCGAATATGCGCTGAAACATTGCCCGAATGGCATCGCGGTGCTGCACGATCCGTCGACCTACGGGCAGGGCGGGTTGTATGGAATCAAGCTCGCCTATGACAAGGCGGGCAAGAAAATCGACATCGATCACACGATCACGGAGAACTGGTCGACGGGCGCCACCGCGGGCCTCATGCCCGAGGTCAATGCGATCAAGGCGGCGGGCATCAAGTGCGTCGACGTCTGGCTGACCCCGCAGGACCAGGCCGCCTTCGTGCAGGACCTTCATTCGGCTGGCTATGCCGCAACGGTGTTTGGCAACGACGAAACCAACGCGGACGACACGTTCTCAAAGCTCGCTGGCGACATGGCTGACGGCATGATCAGCGCCGTGCTCACCTCCGACCTTCACCCAAGCCCTGAACTCACCGCGTTCCGCGAGGAGTACAAGAAGAAGTTCAACGTCGAAGCGACGCCCTTCGCCGAGACCAGCTACGACAGCATCATGATGCTGGCGCATGTGGTCGGGACGACGAAGTCGACGAAGCCGGTGGACCTGCAGAAGGGCTTCAATTCGGTCCAGGGCTTCAAGGGCATCACCGGAGACTTGGGCTTCTCGGAGAAGAACCACATCACGATCAACGCCGAGCAGCTCACCCTGGTGAAATACGACGGGGCCAAGAAGGAATGGGTCGAGGTGAAGGACTGAAGCTCTCGGCCGAGAGCGGCCGCCCTCCTCCCGATTGGAAGGCCCCCTGCGGCCTGTCATCGAAACGGGCGCTTCCGAGACGGGCGCCGATTGCTTGGCTGGCGGCTAGATCGCGACCATCCACGACTCTGGCACGAGCTGGAATCCTTCGCCATTCGGAATCACATGCGCGAAGCCCGGGAGGTGCAGATGTCCTCCGGTCACGAGGAATCGCTCCTTGGCGACGAAATCGAAGATGCGAAAGCGGTTCTTCGCCGCGAGGGGTTCGTCGATGTCGAATTCGCTTGTCACTTGCGGCCGCGGGATCTGGATCTCCGGCACATGCACCGTGTCGCCCCACATGACTAGCGTTTCGCCCGCAGTGTCCAGACGGTAGCCGCTATGACCCGGCGTATGGCCGGGCAAAGGAAGTTGGGTGACCCCGTCGACCACCTTTCCGCCGCTGGTCGGCCGGAAGCGCTCGCGATAGGTCTCGATGAGCCTGTCGGCGGAATCGAGATAAGGCGTCGCCGCCGCCAAGCGACCATCGCGGAGGCTCTTGTCGGACCAGAACTTCAGTTCGTCCTCATGGACCACAATTTCCGCCCGAGGGAACGCCGCCTTGCCTTCCGTGTCCAAAAGCCCGCTCGTATGGTCGGGATGGATGTGGGTCACGAGCACGGTGTCGAAATCGTCCGGCGAGAAGCCGGCAGCACGAAGGTTCTCAGGCAGAAGGCCCATGGAATAGACGGTCGTCGAGCCGCCGCCGGAATCGACCAGAATCGTGTTGCGGTCCGTCTCGATCACGAAGGCGTTGACGGTGAGCCTTGGCGGTCCATCTCGAAACGCGCTCTTCATCAGGGCTTGCATTTCGTCCTGCGGGACACCCCTCAGGATCTCGAAGGGGATGTCGAGGAAACCGTCGTTGATCGTCGTGACGAGGGCGTCGCCGATGCGCCTCCTGTAAACGCCAGGCGTCTGCTTGCTCGTCTTCTCGTTCGGATTGCTCATATTCGTTCCTCCCGACCGTAGCGCCTGCCGCGGGTCTCGGGCCACGGCTCACATTCTGCTTGCGGTTATCAGCGAACGGAAACGGACGGTCTACGCCAAATCACTATATCTGTTATGTTTTGCTCCGGAATGAACACAATGGCGGCCCGTTGCTAGCGTCGTGAACGGCTCGACCACGGTCTGGCCAGGGAAAAGCAGTTGAAGCAGGCGAGGAACGCGGAGACCACGAAGCGTGACGCCAGCGAGGCGAATGCCTCGCGATCACCGAGGAAGCCACGGCCTTGAGCCTTGCAGACCCGCTTATGCGCTACATGCTCGAGGCTCGACGTCCGCATGACGCGCTGCGCCGGGCGCTCATCCAGCTCTCGGGGTTCTTGCTGTTGCGCACAACGGCGGGCCGCCGAGCGATTGTCGATTTTACGCCGGTAGAGGCCGCGCGCGACGCGATCGCGGAAGCGTCGGATAATTTGCAGGGTCTCCGAGTCCCGCCGGCCGCAGCCCACCAGCAGAAGCATCTCGAAGGCGCCGTTGTCTCCCTGCAACAAGCCGTTAAGGCGGCGCTCTCCAGGTCGGATTCAAACGGCGACGCGCTGTTCCGTTTCGTCGACGAAGCGGAGAAGCAACTCAAAGCAGTCGGCCGGGTGACGCCGGGTTTCGAAGCGGTCGACCTTCGGCAAGCGTGCTGCGCGGCGCATGCAGGCTTCGCGCCGTTTGTCGCGAGCGGCGAGCGCGTCCCATAACATCAAGCGAGGAGCGCAATGGGCAAGTATTCGATCTGGGTGCTGGACTACGCGGCAGTGAACAAGTTTCCGCAAAGCGTGATGCTGTACGGTCCGCAATATGTCGGCGTCCGCAACCTGCCTTACGCCTATGCGCTTGATCAAAGGGGAAGGCCAGGTGATCCTGGTCGACACCGGCTACGACCACAAGGAATACGGCAAGTATCTCGCCGATCTCTATGGCGTCACGAACTGGCATCCGGCGTCTGAGGTCCTTGCCGAATGCGGGGTTTCACCTGCCGATGTGACGACCGTTCTCATTACCCACGCCCATTTCGATCACATGGGCGGGCTTGACCTCTTTCCGAACGCGAAATTCTACCTCCAGAAACGCGAACTCGAGAAATGGGTGTGGGCGCTGACGCTCGGACCAGAGTTTCGCTTCCTGGTCGGCGCGGCTGATCCCGCCGACATCGTCAAGGCCACGCGGCTCGCGCGAGAGGGCCGCATGATCGTCGTTGACGGCGACCGGGACGACGTGCTGCCGGGCATCGACCTGCGGCTAGCAGCCGACACGCACACCTATGGCTCGATGTACGTCACGGTTCGTAATGACGGCGCGAGCGATAGCCAGGATGCTTGGATCCTGGCGGGCGATCTTATCTACACCTACGACAATCTCACGGGCCTCGATAAGAGCGATCCGCAACTCGTCCCCATCGGCCTTGCGACTGGCAGTCAGTCGAACCTTCTCTTCACCAGCGCGGCGATGCTCAAGACTGTTGGAGGCGATCACAAACGTGTGATCCCGGTTCATGAGGACAGGCTGAAGCATAGCTTCCCGTCGCGACAAACTTCAGCCGGCCTGCACGTCGTCGAGCTCACGCTTGCGAAGGGCGAGACGAGCCGCGTCGCCTGATGCGACGACGACGTGCGGGTTGCCGTTCATCGAGCGCGCATGCTTTCGCGCTCCGCTCAGTCGCTTGTGCGCGCCGGCACGAACGATATTTCTGTTATGTCGGCTCTGGCGATGCTGCTGCTCATGCGCTGCGCTAGACTCGAACGGTAATCACAACAGCGAATATTTTCTCTCGAGGATACGGCGCGAGGACTAGGCATGACGACCCCGACAGTCGGTTTTATTGGGCTTGGGCGAATGGGCGGTCCGATGAGCCGGCGCCTGCTCAAGGCTGGCTTCGACGTCATTGCGTTCGACACAAATCGGGACGCCGAGGCTTCGGTGAAGGAAGCTGGCGCGAAAACAGCAGAATCGCCCAAACAGGTTGGCGACTCTGCTGACGTCGTATTCGTGAGCCTGCCGACTCCGGATATCGTCGAGAAGGTCGTGCTGAGCGGCGTGGGGGAAGGCTCGCGCGTCAAAACGATTATCGATCTGTCGACAAGCGGCCCCGGCATGGCGGGCCGCGTCTCCAAGGGTCTGGAGCCGCGCGGCATCGCATGGATCGATGCGCCGGTATCGGGCGGGGTCGCCGGCGCGACCAATGGAACGCTGGCGGTCATGGCGTCGGGTCCGCGCTCGGCCTTCGAAAAGGCGGAACCGCTGCTCAAGAACTTCGGCAAGGTTTTCTTTGTCGGAGAGAAGGCGGGACTCGCGCAAGTCGCCAAGCTTGGCAACAATCTGCTCGCCGCAGCCGCGATGGTCATCTCGTCCGAGGCGCTGGTGATGGGGGTGAAGGCCGGCATCGATCCAAAGATCATGCTCGACATCATCAACGCCGGCAGCGGCCGCAACAGCGCGACGCAGGATAAGTTTCCGCGCTCGGTTCTGCCGCGCACCTTCGACTTCGGCTTTGCGACGGGTCTTTCCTACAAAGACGTGCGCCTCTGCGTCGACGAAGCGGAGAGCATGGGAGTGCCGATGGTGGTCGGAGCGGCGGTCCGCCAGATGCTCGCTGTCACCAACGCCAAATTCGGTCCGACCTCAGACTTCACGTCGATCACGCGGGTCGTGGAAGAGTGGGCGGGCGTCGAAGTGAAGGGCTAGCTTCCCGACGGCGACACCCTCGTCGAATTCGCGACACAGGAGATGGACATGAACAAGGAAGTTTTCGAGCGCGGCCTCGCTATCCGCAAGAAGGTGCTCGGCGCGGAATTCGTCGAAAAGTCGCTCGCCTCGGCCGACGACTTCAACATGCCGATGCAAGAGCTGACGACCGAATATTGCTGGGGCGCGGTCTGGGGCCGCGACGGCCTCCCGCACAAGATCCGCAGCATGCTCAATCTTGCGATGATCAGTTGCCTTAACCGCCCCCACGAGCTCAAGATGCACGTCAAGGGCGCCTTGAAGAACGGCGTCACGAAGGATGAGATCCGCGAAGTGCTGCTGCAGGTCGCAATCTATGCAGGGATTCCGGCCGGCGTCGACGCTTTCCGTGTCGCCCGCGAGGCGTTTGCGGAGGTCGAGAAAAGCGCCTGAGGTCAAGCCTCGGGCGTGGAGAGTTGCGCATGAATCGCTACCAGATGTTGATCGGCGGCGCGTGGGTCGACGCGACGGACGGAAAGACTTTCGAGACGGACAATCCCTATCTCGGCGCACCCTGGGCGCTCGTTCCGCGCGCGCAGCCGTCTGATGTCGACCGTGCGGTCGAGGCCGCGCGGAAGGCGTTTCGCGCCCCTTCCTGGGGCGGTCTCAACGCGACGGCGCGCGGCGCGCTCCTGAGGCGGTTTGCGGATCTGGTTGCAGGCGAAGCAGAACGCCTTGCGGAGATCGAAACGCGCGACAACGGCAAGCTGATCACCGAGATGCGGGCGCAGCTGCGCTACATACCGCAGTGGTTCCATTATTTCGGCGGGCTCGCCGACAAAATCGAAGGCCGCGTCATCCCCATCGACAAGCCGGGGATGGTGAACTTCACGAGAGAAGAGCCGCTTGGCGTCGTCGCGGCGATCACGCCGTGGAACTCGCCGCTGATGCTTGCCACGTGGAAGCTTGCGCCGGCGCTTGCGGCCGGCAACACGATCGTCTGGAAGCCGTCCGAATTCTCCTCAGTTTCCGCCCTCGAATTCGGTCAGTTGTTCGAGAAGGCGGGTTTTCCGCCGGGTGTCGTCAACATCCTGACTGGATTCGGCTCGGAGATCGGCGAGCGTCTGGTCACTCATCCACTCGTCGCAAAAATCGCCTTCACAGGCGGCGACCGGACGGGGCAGGGCGTCTACGAGCTGGCGGCGCGCTCGATCAAGCCGGTGACGCTGGAACTCGGGGGCAAGTCGGCGAATATCGTGCTCAACGACGCTGTTCTCGATAATGCGGTCAAGGGCGTCGTTTCCGGAATTTTCGCGGCGACCGGCCAGACCTGCATTGCCGGCTCCCGCGCGCTTGTGCAGCGTTCGATCCATGACGAGTTCGTCGAACGGCTCGTGGCGCTCGGAAAGACGGCGCGGATGGGAGACCCACTGCTCGACACGACGCAGGTCGGACCGATCACCACGCGGCCGCAATTCAAGAAGGTTCTCGACTACATCGACATCGCCAAGGGTGAAGGCGCGCAATGTGTGCTCGGCGGCGCCGCAGCGATCCGGCCCGAATGCGGCAAGGGATGGTTCGTCGAGCCGACGGTGTTTACCGGCGTGAAGCCGCCGATGCGCATCGCGCAGGAAGAAGTCTTTGGACCCGTACTCTCCATCATTGCTTTCGACGACGAAGAAGAGGCGATCGCGATCGCCAACGACACGCAATATGGGCTTGCGGCGGGCGTGTGGACACAAAGCATCGGCTCGGCGTTCAACATGGCGCAGCGACTGGAGGCGGGCACGGTTTGGGTGAATACCTACCGCGCGACGAGTTATCTCTCGCCATTTGGCGGCTATAAGCGCTCTGGCATCGGGCGCGAGAGCGGTCTCACGGCGATCCGGGAATACCTCCAGGAAAAGAGTGTGTGGATCGATACGATCGGCGAGGTCGCCAATCCGTTTATTCTGCGCTAGGCCGCGTTGCAGAAGATGGTAATGCTTGCTAGTTTCGTGGGCGCCGACGCTCTCTCCGAGGGCGCCGCCGGGTTAAAGCCCTTTTCCATGGAATTAAAACAGCTTAGCTACTTCGTCGCCGTGGCCGACTTCGGCAGCTTCTCCAAGGCGGCAGTCCGTCTCTCGGTCGCCCAACCCATCCTCAGCCGCCAGATCAAGCTTCTGGAATCCGAGCTTGGCGTCGAGCTTCTCTACCGCAATGGACGTGGCGTAATCCTGTCAGAAGCGGGCAAGCTGCTGGACACTTATGCGCGAACTGTGGTGAGCCTTGTCGACAAGGCCAAGTCGGAAATCGGCGCGCTGAGAGCGGAGCCGCGCGGCCGGGTCGCCATCGCCATGCCGCCCTCGATCGGTTGGATGCTCACGGGTCCCCTGGTGGTGCGTTGCCGCGAGGCATTTCCAGAGATCGTCCTTCATCTGGCGGAAGGCTTCAGCGGCCATGTCGCGGAATGGCTCTCCACTGGCCGGGTCGATATCGGGATCGTCTACCAGGCGCCCCGCCTCTCGACACTCGCGACTGAGCCGCTTCTCTCCGACGAACTGATCCTTCTGGGCGCGGTCGACGATCCGGCTGGCCTCGGCGGCGACACGGCGCCGACTCGCAAGCTCGCGGAGATACCCATGATTCTGCCGGCTCGGCCGCATGGGTTGAGAGTGCTGATCGACAGCGAACTGCAGAAGCTTGGAGTCTTGGCGTCGGTCGTCTTCGAAGTGGACGCGATGCCATCCACCCTTAGCCTCGTCGAGCAGGGTGTCGGCTACACCGTGCTGTCGGAAGGGGCGGTTAAGCACCTCCTCAACGCCGGCCGCATCCGAAGCTGGACGCTCACCAAGCCGACCTTGCACCGTGAACTCTTGCTCGCGACGTCGACCCAGCGCCCGATGAGCGTCGCGACGCGCCTGGTCGCCCGGCTTATCCGCGACGAGGTTCAAGCCATCCTTCGTGGCGACCATCCTCCTGGAGGGGCGCGCGCAGGAAGAGGGGCGACGGTGGAAAGTCCAGCCAAGGAAGTCGCTGCCCACCAGCAGCTCAACGAAACGTAAGACAGGGAGGTCTCCATGCCGAGTTCCGCCGCACGGGTCGAAGCGCCGCAGGTTGAGGACCGTCCACTGGCGGTACGGCTCGCGGCAAGCGTGGTCGCGAAGCGCAACGACCATTTTTCCCCGGAGACGCGCGCTAAGCTTAGGATCTGCCTGCTTGATTTTCTCGCTTGCGCGTTCGAGTCGTCTTCGCTTCCCTGGGCCCGACAGGCCGCGGCCCTTGCGACGGCGGGCGCAGGCCCCTGCTCGATCGTCGGCACGGACATCACCGCGCCGGCCGCGGACGCCGTCTTCGCCAATAGCGTCGCCGGACACGGCCTCGTCCGAGAGGACATGCACACCGGTAGCGTCAGCCATCTGGGCATCGTGGTCCTGCCGCCACTACTCGCGCTGGCGCAGCAGAAACGCGTCGACGGCCGAAGCTTCGCCGCCGCATCCATCGTCGGATATGAAGTCGGTGGCCGCATCGGCAGGGCGCTTGTAACGCCCGAATTCGCCCGCACGTTCCGCCCGACCGGCTTCACGGGGCCAATCGCCGCCGCGGCGGCTGCGAGCCACCTCATGAGCTTCGACGAAGTGAAGACCGCGAGCGCCATCTCGCTCGCCGCCAACATGGTCGGCGGTCAGAACCAGTGGCCTCATACGGGCGCAGACGAAATGTTCTTCGAAGCGGGCCTCGCCTCCCGCAATGGGCTGATCGCGGCTCAGCTTGCCGGGCTTGGCGCCTATGGCTCGGAGAAGGCGCTGGACGGCGAGGCGGGACTTCTGACCGCGTATCGACCCGACCATCAGGCGCCCGACGTGCGACTGTTCGACGGCGAACCGGAGATCGAGTCCGTGTTCTTCAAGCCGGTTCCGGTCTGCAACTTCGCTCAAACACCCTGCCTGGCGGCGCTGGAGCTCACCAAAGAGCACAAGATTGATGCCGCCCAAATTGCCTCGATCACGGTCATCGCGTCGCGCGCCGCCCAAGCCTATCCGGGCTGCGACTATCCCGGACCCTTCGCTCGCGTATTGCAGGCGAAAATGAGCATCCACTACGCCGTCGCCAGCGCCCTGTTGCGCGGGACGGTGGACGAGACGAGCTATGTCCGGCTGGACGATCCGGCATTGCTGGCGCTCGCCGCGAAAGTGAAGGTCGAGGCCGGGAACGAATTCACCGCGGCGTTCCCCGGCAAGCAGGGCGCTGAAGTCACCGTCAAGCTGCGGGATGGACGGGTCTTGTCGCACCGGCTCGCGGATGTCGTGCCGGCGGATCTCGATCTCATCCGCTCACGTTTCCGCACTGCGGCGGCGAAGGCCATCGGCGCCGACGCCGCCAAGGCCCTCGAAGCCATGGTCGACGATCTCGACCGCAGCACCGATGTGGGCGCTTTGATGCGGCTGACCCTCGCGCCGCACTCCAAGGCGGGGGCGGCCGCCTAGGATGCTTCCCCTCGCGGGACGATTCGCGCGGGCTGCCCCCCGTGGCTGACGAGAAGGATCTCCCGCGCTACGAGGTCTACGCGATCCGCTACGCGACCCGGGAAGGGCGGCGGCAGGACAATTTCATCGGCGGCGACCCGCATGACGGGCCGATGGCGATGGACTATTTCTGCTGGTACGCGGTCAACGCCGAACGGCGCTTCGTTATCGACTGCGGCTTCACCGCCGAGGTGTCCGCTCAGCGCAAGCGGACCTACCTGCGCAATCCGGTTGATGCGCTCGGCCTCTTCGGCGTTCGGCCGGAGGAGGTCGAAGACGTCATCATCACGCATCTCCACTACGATCACGTCGGCAATTTCGACCGCTTCCCCAAGGCGCGCTTTCACCTCCAGGAGGCCGAGCTCGCCTTCGCGACCGGAAAATATATGCGCCATCCCGTTCCTGTCGCACGCGTTCGAAGTTGAGGACGTCGTTGGGATGGTTCGGCTCAACTACCGCGGTAGGGTCGTCTTCCATAAGGGAGACGTCGAGCTTGCGCCTGGCGTCCGGCTGCATCTTGCTGGCGGCCATTCGGCGGGGCTGCAGTTCGTAAGCGTGTACACGCAGCGCGGCTGGGTTGTCCTCGCTTCCGACGTAACGCATTATTTTGAGCACATGGAAAGCGGGCGTCCATTCACGACGACGTTCAACGTTGGCGACACCCTCGAAGGCTACGAGCGCCTGCGGGCGCTCGCGCCCAGTTCGGACCACATCGTGCCTGGTCATGACCCCCTCGTCATGCAGATCTATCCGCCGGCGAAGCCCGAGCTTAAGGACATCGCGGTGCGTCTCGACGTTCCTCCCAGGGAACGTTCGCGTTAGCGCCTACAGTGTCCGGCCGGGTGTTCTGAGCCCAAGGATCGAAAGCAGTCGACGAAATCGACACGGCGTGGCGACGGCTGATGGATTCGGATTCCCGAATCTTCGGGGAGGAACTGATGACCACCTACGACGCGGCCATTCATGCGACGCCCGCAGCGGCGGCCCTCGACGCGAAGCGACGCAGCGCGATTCGCGGGGCTTTCCTCACTGAATTCATCGACATGTTCGACATCTACCTACCCGTCGTGGTGCTGGCGCCCGTGCTCGCCTATTTCCAGCCTGCCCACGTCGAGCCCGGTCTCGCGGCCATCCTCGGCTCCTTTGTCTTCATCACGACGTTGCTCGGCCGCCCCGTGGGCGCGTTCATCTTCGGCAGGGTCGCGGATCGGCTCGGGCGGCGGACGTCCTCAATCATTTCGGTATTGGGGTTCGGCCTGTTCACCTTGCTGATCGCGCTGCTGCCGGGCTACCAGACCCTTGGGATTACGTCATACGTACTTCTGGTGCTGCTTCGCTTCCTTGATGGCGTCTGCCTGGGCGGCGGTTACACAGCCAGCCATCCGTTGGCGATGGAATATTCGCGCAAGAACGAACGGGGCTTCGTCGGCGGCCTCATTATCGCAGCCTTCCCAGCCGCGTATGTCGCGATCAGCATCGTCGCGACGATCATGTTCGCGCTTTTCCCGCTCGACGGGATGGCCTCTGCCTACGCGGTTTGGGGTTGGCGAATCCCATTCCTGATCGGGGCGGTTCTCGCTGCCTTCCTTGCGTACTACTATTGGCGAAAGGTCTCCGAATCCGAACTCTGGGAAATCAGGACCAACGCGGGCGCTAAGAAGCCCCCCGCCGCGCGGCTCTTCAGCGGGTCGAACGGTCGGAGCTTGATTCAGGTCCTGATCATGATGACGGGTTTTTGGACCACGCAGAACATCATCACCATATACATGCCTTCGACTTTGCTTGCGCAGACGCTGCATCTGTCGAAGTTCGAACTGACCACGACGCTGATCATCACCTACTGCTTGCTCTTCTTCAGCTATATCGGTGCGGGGCTACTGAGCCAGGCAATCGGCCGGAGGCGCACTTTCATTATCCTCGGCGCACTCATCGCGACGGTCGGCGTCGCACTCCTTTACACGCTTACCAACAGCGCGGGACGTCCGCTTCCGGAAATCATCCTCATTGTTTGCGCGCTCGCCATCCTCGTTACGGCGCCGTGGGGAGTGATCATCACTTATATCAACGAACGGTTCGTTACGGAGGTGCGTGCGACCGGATTCGGAATCGGCTTCAGCCTCTCGGTCGTTCTACCCTCTTTTTACGCCTTCTATCTCAATTGGCTCGGCTATGTCGTACCGCCTTTCGCGGCGCCTGCCGTGCTGCTCTTCATTGGGGCCGTCATTGCAACGATTGGGGCGGCAATGGGTCCTGAGACGAGGGACGCTGATTTTAGCTAGGCGTACATGGTTCCTTGCGGGGTCGCAGCCGTGGCGAGGATCGTTCCGCCAGGTTGCGTGCCCGCACGCAACCTGGCGGTGCGACGCGTCCCGCTCTAGGATCGCTGCTGACCACGTTGCGATAACCTTCCGGGCGAACATGGCGAGACCGTAGAACGCATGGGGACTGCTCCGCGCACCGTTCTTGTGTGGGACGCCCCTGTCCGCGTCTTCCACTGGCTCATCGTCGCCCTTGTCGCCGCAGCCTATGCGACGTGGCGACTGAATTGGATGGTCTGGCACGGGTGGGTCGGTGACGCGATGCTCGACTCTGTTGCTGTTCAGGCTGACGTGGGGCTTCTTTGGCAGTGGGACGGCGCGCTTCTCCCACTTTCTCGCCTCTCCGAGAAAGGTCGCTCAGCATCTGAAATACGCGCTTCGGCGAGAGCCCGACTACCAAATTGGGCACAACCCGGCGGGCGGTTGGATGGTTACGCTTCTGCTCGCGCTGCTTCTGGCCGAGACGCTGACCGGACTCTACGTCGCCAATGACATCGCCGACGTCGGGCCGCTAACCGAAATTGTGCCCGCGTGGGCGGCCAATGCGATCGAATCCTCCCACACGATCCTCTGGGATGCGTTGCTGGGGGCAATCGTGCTGCACATTCTAGCAATTGCCGCATTTGCGGCGATCAAGGGACAGAACCTGCTGCGCCCGATGATCAGCGGAAAAAAGATCGTGCCGGCAGAGGTCACGCCGCCGCGGATAGGTAGTCCGCTGCTAGCGGCGCTCCTGCTGCTTGTTTGCGGCGCGGCCACGGCCTTCCTGGTCAACCTCCTATGAACCCGGCAGCTCTTCGCTGTCAGCTCTTGGGAGGGTTCACCTGGCCGCGGATCTCACCCGCAGGGTGGGATTGGGTATGAACATTGACATACCACTCTCCGGTCGAGAACTGCTTTGCCTGCTCCGGGGTAAGCGTGGCGGTCCCTTTCATCGGGTTCGCGGGGGGACTGCCCTGAGTGCTGAGCCAGATCACGGGCGGAGCATTCTGGCCTTGCTTGGCCGGGCCGTGGAAATGCGCCATCGTGGACGCGCTCGATAGTCCGCTGTAAGTGATGTTCCAGGTCACGATCCGGGTCGCCGGGTCGTACGTCAGATCAGCAGTTCCCGAGCCTGCCGTGTCGACCGCGGGCACACATTGCGCGCCCGTCAGCGGCACCTTGAATGAGGTGACCTCTGCACGTACGGCCGGCGCGTTCGCAAAACCCAGAAGGAGAATAAACGGAATGAGAGCGCGCTGAGGTTTTATGGCTTTCATCTTTTCCTCCATTTGGCTCGCATCGCCTGGATCCTCATAGAAAACAGGGGATTGAGCTTCCGCTTCATCGCACAATTTGACGCCAGTGTAATACCCTTTTGATCACTTGCCAGCTATGTGATGATGGTCTTGAGTTCAGAAATAGGTGCGAGCTGCGCGTCGAGAGGCGCTGGAGACGCACAGGTTGAACAACAAGTGTGGAATGGCTCGCCACTCTGCCCGAGCGACAGTGGTTTCGTGAAACTCGATTGATGCCGAATATCTCGATTCATCTACGATTGATTTTCTTGTCAGTCCTGCTGCTGGCGATTCTCGCTGGCTCATCGGCTCTACTGATTCGAGGTTTGATCCAAGACTCGCAGAGCCTTTCCGCGGAAGCCCGGCTTGTCTCCGTAGTCAGAAACGCCAATTCGGCCAGCAAGCACTTCGGCGACTTGAAGTATTGGGCGATCGATTCCGCGGTCACGCAACTTGATCGCTCTCAGCAAAGGGCGGAAGTCGCCAAGGCGGGGCTCGATTCCGATCTGAACGCCATTTCCGCTGTCGATCCCGCGGCCGTCGCTGCCATCGGAGCCGAAGTCTACACCATGACCGATCTCGCGCGACAGGCTGGGATCGCCTACTCAAGCGACGAGAGCGGCGCCGGAAATGCTCTCCTGGCGCAAGCCAAGAACTCACGTCATGGGCATCGATGCCCATCTCGACAGAGTTGTGGACAGGGTCGAGCAGCAGGCCTTGGCTCGGCGAGATACGTCGATGCGTCAGGCCGAGTTCGCCGTCAAGCTCGCGATCGTAGGCGGAATCGGCGCGCTCGTTCTCGCGCTTGGCTTCACCGCATTCACCGTACATTCGATTACTGCGCCGCTGAAGCAATTGGACCGGAGCATCGCCTCGATCACGCATGGCGAACTGAACAGCGCAATGCCGTCCTCAGGTGTACCTGAAATCGCGGCAATGACGAAAACACTCGGCATGCTGCGCGACAGCCTGGTTGAGCGAGGTCGGCTCGAGCGCGAGCGACAACGGGCAGAGCTGGAAACTCGCACTGCGCGAGATACTGCAGAGACCGCGTTGCACGACTTGAAGTTGGCGCAAGCCAATCTGATCCAGGCCGAGAAAATGGCCTCACTCGGTCAGTTGACTGCGGGCATCGCCCACGAAATCAAGAATCCGCTCAATTTCGTCAACAATTTCGCCAGCCTTTCCGTCGGTCTGCTGGACGAACTGAACGAAGCTGCCGCGCCCGCTCTCGCGGCTCTCGACGAGGGACGACGTCGCGACGTCGACGAAGCGAAGGATATGCTCATCGGCAATCTCCACCGAATTGTTGAGCACGGCAGGCGCGCCGACAATATAGTCAAGAGCATGCTCGCTCATTCCCGCAGCGCCGGCGGGGATCGTCAAAGCGCCGACCTCAACGCGCTCGTAGAAGAATCCCTCAACCTCGCTTACCATGGCGCCCGCGCTCTCGACCAAAGCTTCAACATTACGGTGGAACGGGCCTATGGCAAAAATATCGAGCCGATCGTGCTTGTCCCACAAGACATGACGCGAGTGTTCCTCAACCTCTTCGGCAACGCGTTCTACGCCACGCACAAGCGCCACAGAGAGACGAATAATGGCGATTTCAAACCGACGTTAGCAGTGACCACGTGCGATCGCGGCAACGCTGTTGAGGTGCGGGTGCGCGACAACGGCGGCGGCATTCCAACCGAGATCAGAAATCAGCTCTTCCAACCGTTTTTCACCACGAAGCCAACTGGAGAGGGCACCGGGCTAGGACTGTCGATTAGCCATGAGATTGTCACGAAACAGCACCGCGGGACGATCGAGGTCTCGAGCATCGTTGGAGAGTTCACGGAGTTTACCGTGTCTCTGCCACGGGGCGTTGACGCCAGAAGCTCGCCACCTCTTTCGGCATGAGTTGTAAGAGCATGCCCGTCAGCATTTTGATCGTCGATGACGAGCCGGATGTCGCAGTCCTATTTCGTCAGCAATTTCGACGGGAGACTCGAGAGGGTGTCTACGTTTTGCATTTTGCGCTGTCAGCATCGGAAGCGCTCGATCGTCTCGCTAACGAGATCGAGCCACAATTGATCGTCATCTTGTCGGATATCAATATGCCCGAGATGGATGGCCTGGCGCTCTTACGGGAGATCAAGAAGTCGCGGCCTGAGCTTCCGGTGATGATGCTGACTGCCTATGGCGATGATGACAGGCGTCGTCGCGCCGCCGAAAGCGGCGCAGCTGATTTTGTGACCAAGCCGGTCGACTTTGATTTCTTGAAAATTCGTCTGAGTGAACTGCACGGACCATTGATTTAAGGGGAGACTGTTGGTCGCTTCAGCCAAGATACTCGCGGTAGATGACGAGCCAGATTTCGAGCTCTTGATTAGGCAGCGCTTTCGCCGCGAAATTCGCGACGAAGAGTTCGACTTCCGCTTTGCTCACCACGGTGAGGAGGCCCTGACTGCCCTATCGGCCGAACCTGACATCGAACTTATGCTGCTCGACATCAATATGCCGGTGATGGACGGGCTGACGTTGCTTAACGAACTTCGCGAACGGCAGCTCCCGGTGCGCGCGATAATTGTCTCAGCCTACGGAGACATGACAAATCTGCGAACCGCAATGAACCGCGGCGCGTTCGATTTCGTCACCAAGCCGGTGGATCTGAGCGATCTTGAGATTACAGTCCGCAAAGCGCTGGCGAATATCGCCAAAGCGCGAGAGATGGACCGGCTGCGCATGGCCGCGGAACGAGCGCGGAACAATCTTGCCCGCTATTTTTCACCCAACATCGTCGAGTTGCTAGCTGCTCAAGACGAACCGCTCGGGGCGGGCCGCCGAGAGACGGTGGCTGTTCTGTTTGCCGACATCGTCGGCTTCACGCGTACTGCGGAGGACATGGCTCCCGAAGACGTGCTTGCAATGTTGCGCGAGTTTCATACCCGGATGACGGCGCAGATATTTGCCAGCGGCGGTACGGTCGACAAGTATATTGGCGACGGAATCGTCGCCGTGTTCGGCGTTCCATCTGCAGGCGCGAACGACGCTGCTAACGCCGTCAATTGTGCCGAAATGATGCTTCGCGCGCTCGATTGTTGGAATGACGAGCGCGAGGTAAGAGGACAGGCGCGGCTCGATATCGGTATTGGCGTGAACTATGGACCGGTCGTGCTTGGCGACGTCGGCAGCGAACATAGCATGTCGTTCACGGCGATCGGGGACACGGTCAATACGGCTGCTCGACTCCAGGCGCTGACCCGCTCACTGAAAACGCCGCTGGTCGTCGGAGACGCTGTGGTTCGGGCGGTCCACGCCTTATCACCGAAAATCGCCGCCGACCGTATCGGACAATTGGAGGATCGGGGTGAACACAGCTTGCGAGGCCGAACGAACCCGGTGCGCGTTTGGACACGTAAGGCGAACTGGGCCGGCGCAGATGCAACGCTCGAAGCGGCCTCGTAGGTGACTGAGCTGCAAGTTTGAATTGATCAGGGGGTCTTAGATGCCGCGGCCGCTAGTGTGGCGAACGGCACGGGGGCGCATTCCGATCGCGTGTCTTACCCGATGGGTGTGCGGTGACGCGGAAGATGAGAGCCTCAGCTCGTGCTGACCGAAAGTTTCGGGTCTAGTTTTCTCTCTATCAACCACTCGGTTTTCGAAGCGCTTAGGCCCTCTTTCGGCGCGCCTTGGGTCGGGCCGTCAGTGCCGGCGGCGTGTCCTGAAGTCCGTAAGTCGAGAAGCCGCGGGCCGTGTCGGCGATCTGCTCATCGGACAGAATGACTGGATTGCCGAGCGCGAGCGAAAGGTAATATTGCTTGGCGATCGTCTCGAGTTCGACCGCGAGCCACATGGCTTTATCCAGGTTGGCGCCGAGCGCGATCATGCCGTGATTGGCGAGGAGGCAGCCGTTCCGCCCCTCGAGCGCTTGAAGCGCAAAGTCCGACAGCTCTTTCGTTCCATAGCGCGCGTAGCCGGCACATCGGACATTGGTCCCGCCGAAGGCGGCGATCATATAGTGGCAAGCGGGTATTTCCTTGCGGGCGATCGCCAGGACGGTCGCGTAAGTCGAGTGCGTGTGCACGATCGCGCCGACGTCCGGCCGCGCCTTCGTGATGTCGAAGTGAAACCGCCATTCGGTGGACGGTTTCAGCGGTCCAGCTCCAGGCCCCGTACTCTCCGTCGAGCGGCATGGCTGCGATCGACTCAGTCGTCATCGCATCGTAGGGCGTCGCTGACGGGGTAATGAGCAGCACGTCCTTGTAGCGGGCGGAGATGTTGCCGGATGTGCCTTGATTGAGGCCGGCCGCGTTCATCCACCGGGCCTTGGCCACGATATTCGCGCGCAACGCCCGTTCGTCCCTGGTCATTGTTCCACCCTCTTAACCCCGCATGCAGACGAAAGCCGACATGGCTGGCCGTGTCGCGGAGCGCCTTGTTATCAAGGCTCGCTCTTTGCGTCTTGACTCGCCGATTGCATCATGAAAAAAATCTCATGCCAAGAAAAAAATATCAGGGAGCGAAATGCGAGACGTCGCATCGCCAGCGATCGACGAACGGGACCAGGAGCTCTGCGCTCGGGCGGCATGGCTCTATCATGGCGCGGGCCTCACTCAGGGCGAAGTGGCGAGACGTCTCGGCGTTCCGAGCGTCAAGGCGCACCGCCTGATTGCACGCGCGAACCGGCTCGGCTTCATTCACGTCTCCATCGACGCCCCCGTGGCGGCTTGCGTCCATCTCGAAAACGAACTGCAGAGAAAGTTTGGGCTCGAACAGTGCGTGGTCGCGCCTGAACTCGACGACGGTCCAATGCCGCTCAGGTCATTGGGTCTGTCTGGCGGCCGGTTTCTGCAACTGGCGATCGAAAGCGGGACGCACCAGGTGATCGGCCTGGGTCACGGCCGCACGCTGGCTGCTTGCGTCAACCATCTTTCGCGCATGGACATTCCTGATCTCAAACTGGTTTCGCTTCTCGGTGGAATGACGCGAAGCTATGTGACCACGCCTTTCGACGTGATCCATCGTCTCGCCGAGAAAACCAACGCCGCCGCTTATGTGTTGCCGCTCCCCTTTCTGGCCAATACGCCTGAAGATCGCAAAGTTCTGCTCGAGCAGCGCGGCGTCGCGGACGTGTTCGAGCTTGGCGTGAAGTCGACCCTCCGCCTGGTCGGTATCGGCGCGATTGATGATGACGCGTCGATTCTGTCGACAGGCCTGGTCGAGAGACATGAATTCGAGGAGGCGCGCGCTCTCGGCGCGGTCGGCGAATTGCTGGGCCATCTCTTCTCGTCGCGCGGCGACCTGATCGAGAGCGGCGTCTCAGCGCGGGCTCTGTCCATGTCCGCGGCTGATATTCGGCAGCGCGCGACGATCGCCGTCGCAGGGG
The DNA here is from genome assembly GCA_963762335.1 of uncultured Alphaproteobacteria bacterium. GTDB lineage: Bacteria > Pseudomonadota > Alphaproteobacteria > Rhizobiales > Beijerinckiaceae > Roseiarcus. The sequence goes on from CAVXKU010000037.1 coordinate 134,868, forward strand.
GAAAGACCAAGATCAATGCGATCAGAGGCGTGCTTGCAAGCGGATTGCTGCACGGCCTGATTACCGACGAGAATACCGCGAGGAGTCTCGTGGACTAGCCATCACCGCAAAACGCGATGAGGGAAGGAAACCAAGGAGGAAGCGATGGACGACAAGGCGAAAGAGTTCTTTGCGGCATTCAAGGCCGGCAAGATGAGCCGGCGCGAACTGATGAGCGGCGCAGCGAAGCTAGGCGTCAGCGCCGCGACCGCCAATTTCCTGTTCAACGCCGCTGCGACTCAGGCGCTCGCGGCCGATTTCGACTGGAAAAAATTCAACGGCACGAAGCTTCACCTGCTCCTGAACAAGCATCCTTACGCCGACGCGATGATCGCGGACCTCGACAACTTCAAGAGTCTGACAGGCATGGACGTCACTTACGACATCTTCCCGGAGGACGTGTACTTCGACAAGGTGACGGCCGCTCTCTCGTCGAAGTCGAGCCAGTACGACGCGTTCATGACCGGCGCCTACATGACCTGGACCTACGGGCCGGCGGGCTGGATCGAAGACCTCAACGCGTGGATCAAGGATCCCGCCAAGACCAATCCGAAATACGATTGGGAAGACGTGCAGCCTGGGCTTGCGGGCGTCCACCGCATGGAACGGCGTGCCAGGCGCCGCGCTCGGATCGGCCGACGCCAAGCAATGGTGCATACCGTGGGGCTTCGAGCTGAACTCGACCACGTATAACCGGAAGATGTACGACAAGGTCGGCGTGAAGCCGGCGAACAATCTTCCGGAACTCATCGAGACCACCGCCAAGCTCACCAAGGATCTGGGCGGACCGTACGGCATCGGCGTCCGCGGCTCGCGCTCATGGGCGACGATCCATCCCGGTTTTCTCTCCGGCTATTCCAACTATGGGCAGCGGGACCTCACCGTCACCGACGGCAAGCTGAAGGCCGCGATGAACACCGCCGAATCCAAGGCGTTCCACAAGATGTGGGTAAAGATGATTCAGGATTCGGGGCCCAAGAACTGGTCGACCTACACCTGGTATCAGGTCGGAACCGATCTCGGCGCCGGCGCTTCGGCCACCATCTACGACGCCGACATTCTCGGCTATTTCATGGATGGCGGCGACAACAAGGAGAAGGGCAATCTCGGTTTCCACGCTTTCGCACGCCAATCCCGAAGCCAAAGCTCCGACTCCGAACGTGTGGATCTGGTCGCTCGCCATGAACACCGCCGGCAAGCAGAAGGACGCCGCCTGGTATTGGATGCAATGGGCGTCGTCGACCGAGCACGATCTGTTCGGCGCGCGCAAGATGGACTTCGTCAATCCCGTTCGCACCTCCGTCTGGAAGGATGACGAGTTCCGCAATCGGATCGACAAGTCCTACAGCGGCTACCTTGCGCAATACGACGCGTCGGCGCCGGGCGCTCGCATCTACTTCACGCCTCAGCCCTTGTTCTTCGACGTCACCACGCAATGGGCCGAGGCGCTGCAGAAGATGGTCGCCAAGGAAGTGCCCGTCGACGACGGGCTCGATCAGTTGGCCGCCTCCATCGACAAGCAGCTCAAGGACGCGGGACTCGGCTGAGCGTGCGATCAAATCGCGAGCGCGCGGGTCCAGGTTCAAAGCCCGCGCGCCACGCTGATTGTGGAGCTTGGCTCGGGTACGAGATGATCAGGGTCAGGGATCGCGGGTAAGGTTGGTTTGGTGACTGACACTGCAATTAAGAGCGCCGGCGCGCCAGTGCGTCGGCGGATCAATTACCTGCCATACCTGCTCAGCCTGCCGGCGCTGCTCGTCTGCATCGGGATCCTGATTCCCTTCGTCACCGCTGTCTATTATTCCCTGCAGCGTTATCGTCTGAACCTGCCGGCGATGCGGGGGTTCATCTGGTTCCAGAACTACATCAACTTCTTCACCGACAGCGAATTTTGGCACACCGTTCAGGTGTCGCTCGAATATACGGTGCTGACGGTCGGGGTCGAGCTCGTGTTCGGCTTGGGCATCGCGATGCTTCTGCAGAAGCGGACGCGGATCAACAACATCGTCTCGATCCTGCTTCTTCTGCCTCTCATGACGGCGCCGGCGATCGCCGCGCTCATGTGGAAGCTGATGACCAACCCGAATTTCGGCGTTCTCTCTTATTTTGTGCAGCTTCTCGGGTTCAACAATTTCAAGTGGGCGTCCGACCCAAGCACCGCTTTGTTCACCGTCGTGCTCGTCGACGTCTGGGTCTACACGCCCTTCATCATGATTTTGCTTCTGGCTGGCTTGCGCTCCTTGCCGACGCAGCCGTTCGAAGCCGCAGCGCTCGATGGCGTTCCAAGGCGGTTCGTCTTCTTTCGGATCACGCTGCCGATGCTGACGCCCTACATCATCACAGCTGCGCTGTTCCGGATGCTCGATTCGATCCAGCAGTTCGACATCATCTATCCGATGACTCAAGGCGGCCCCGGCAACACGCTGCTCGTCTTCCAGGTCCGCGCCTATCTCGAATTCTACCAATATACGAACGTGGGCAAGTCCGCCGCGCTCCTGATCATCCTGTGGGCGGTGACCTACGCGCTGTCGAATGTCTTCATCAAACAATGGTTGAAACTGCGCGAACGCGCCCGCGGAATGGCGTAGGAGGAGGCGGCTGTGGAGCATATGTCTCTTCTGGAGCGTGTCGTGCGGGGCGTCCTGATCGCCCTCATCGTCCTCTTCTTCCTGTTTCCGATCTTCTGGATCTTCCTCATGTCCTTCCAGACCAATGAGGACATCCTGCGCATCCCGCCCAGCCTCTTCTTCACGCCGACGCTCTCCAACTATTCGGCGCTGATCACGGGCAAGCTCGTTTCGACTGCCGGAACGCTCGACATCGCGTTTATGAAAAATCTCTGGAACAGCGTGCTTCTCTCGACGGTGTCTGTCGTGATCGCGCTCATTCTTGGCGTTCCCGCGGCCTATGCGTTCGCGCGCTTCAAGTTCCGTCTCGGCGAGGACATCGCGTTCACCCTGCTGTCGTTCCGCTTCGCGCCGCCGCTGCTCGTGCTGTTGCCCCTCTCGCTTTATTTCCAGCAGCTCGGCCTGACCGACACCTACATCGGTCTCATCTGGGTCTATCAGCTGATCGCGCTGCCGCTCATCCTGTGGATCGTGCGCGGCTATTTCGAGGATCTCTCCCCTGACATCGAATACGCCTATCGCGTTGCGGGTCATTCGTGGTGGCGCACCTTCACGCGCATCGCTATTCCGCTGGCGGGTCCCGGGATCGCCGCCGCCGGGCTCCTGGCTTTCATTTTCTGCTGGAACAACTTCGTCTTTGCGCTCATCCTGGCCTCCGCCGACAAACAACCGGTCACGGTCGGCGCGCTCGCCTTTGTGACCGCTTCCGGCATTCAATATGGACAGATCGCCGCGGCAATCGTGCTTTCCGTAACCCCGACGCTCGCGCTTGCGCTCTATGCGCAACGCTATCTCGTCGAGGGTCTCTCGCTCGGCGCGGTGAAGGGCTAGATCATGGCCAATCTCGAGATCCGCTCGGTCAGCAAGGAATTCAAGACGGGCAAGGTGCTCGATCGCATTTCGCTCGCGGCCGACAATGGCGAGATCGTCGCCATTTTCGGACCGTCGGGATCGGGCAAGACGGTGCTTCTCCGGCTCATCGCCGGCGTCGAGCAACCGGACGAGGGGAGCATCTTGCTCGGCGGCCGCGACGTCACCGACCAGGCGCCCGAGACGCGCGGCGTGGGCATGGCGTTCCAGAACTTCGCGCTCTTTCCCCACATGTCCGCGTTCGACAATGTCGCGAGCGCGCTGACGGCGCACAATGTTCCGCGAGACGTCATCCGCGCGAAGGTCGAGAAGGTCGCCGCGCTTTTGAAGATCGAGCACGTTCTCGAGCACGCGCCGCGCGAACTGTCCAACGGCCAGAAGCAGCGCACGGCTCTGGCGAGGGCGTTGGTGGCCGAACCCAAGATCCTGCTGCTCGATGATCCGCTGCGCAACGTCGACGCCAAATTGCGTTACGAGATGCGCCTGGAACTGCCTTCTCTGCTCAAGGCGTCAGGGTCGACAGTTCTCTACGTCACTCAGGACTATAAGGAAGCGATGGCGCTTGGCGACAGGATCGCGGTGCTGTCAGACCGGGACTTCGCGCAGGTCGCCCGGCCTGCCGAGATCTATTGAAGACCGGCGACGCTCAATGTCGCGAGCCTGTTCGGAGATCCGACGATCAATCTGATGCCTGTCGAGCCGCTCGCTTCATCCCGCCGGTCCGAAGATTGCAATCGGTGGCGCCGAATTGTCGCTGCCCCCCGGTTATGGCCACATGGCTGGGAAAGCCTGCGTTCTCGGGTTGCGGGCGGAAAATATTGTCGTCGAAGACATGGCGTCGCCAGAGAGCCTTCCGGTCGAGGTGGTCGCCGTGACGCCGCTGAACGAGAGAACGCTCCTTCTTCTCCGCACCGATGACGGTCGCGAAATTCTGGCGTCTGAAGCGGGGACCAACGAGGCTCCGCGCAGACATGGGCCCGCTTTCGCGCGATTTGACGCCGAAGCTGTTCTTCTCTTCGACCCCGCGAGCGGTCGTCGCATCGTTCCTCAGTCAGCGTGAGAGCCATGTCCGAGGCCGCTCTCTCGATCAAAAGCGTCGACAAGATCTACGAGGGACGCGGGAAGGGTCCCGTCCATGCGGTGAAGAACCTCGACATGGATGTGCAAAGAGGCGAGATCGTCGCGCTGCTGGGGTCATCCGGGTGCGGCAAGACCTCGACCTTGCGCATGATCGCAGGCTTCGAGGAGGTCACGCGCGGGGACATCGTCCTCGAGGGCCGGCGGGTCAATCAGATGCCGCCGGCGCGTCGAAAAGTCGCGATGGCGTTTGAAGGCTATTCGCTCTATCCGCCGCTCACGGTCCGCGACAATATCGCGTTCGCGTTGAAAAGCGCGCGCATGTCCGCGAAGGATGCGCAGAGATCGGTGGCGGACGTCGCGCAGCATTCTGGAGATCGAGCCGATCCTCGATCGATATCCAAGCTCGATCTCGGGCGGAGAGCAGCAGCGCGCCAGTCTCGCTCGCGCGCTCGTGCGCCAGGCGGATCTCTATCTGCTCGACGAACCCATGGGCCAGCTCGAGCCGCGGCTGCGCGCCGTCTTGCGCGGTCGGCTGAAGAGCCTTCTGGTCGATCGCCGCATGACCGCGATCTTTGTCACGCACGACCAGACCGAGGCCAATGCGCTCGCCGATCGCGTCGCGGTCATGGAAGGCGGCGTGCTGCAACAATTCGCCAGCCAGAAGGATTTGCGCGAAAGGCCAGCCAATCTGTTTGTCGCCACGTTCGTCGGCGAGCCGCCGATGAACGTGTTCGAATCCAAGGTCGTGAACGGCGATCGGGTTCGCTTCGCGATCGATAACGGCCCGACCTTCGATTTCGCCGCTAGCGATATTCCCCAGAGCGTTCGCGCAGCGATCGGAAGACGCGAGAAAGTCGTGATCGGCGTTCGCCCCCACGCCGTCCGGTTGGGCGCCGGGTCCGACGACGCCCGCATCGTCTCCAATCAATGGCTCGGCGACCAGAGCCATCTGGCGATGGAAGTGGCGGGCAAACTCATGGTCGCCGTTTCGCATGCGCCGATCCCGGCCAAAGTCGGCGAACGGCTGCGGTTTGGCGTCTCCGCGTCGGATCTGCACGTGTTCGACGCCGGCACATCGGCGGCTTTATCGCACGGGCTGGAGGCGGCATGAGTTCCGCCGCCCGAGCCGCAAACGCGAAGTCTCGCCCATGACTCGCGATATCCTCATCGGCATCGACGCCGGCACCTCCGTCATCAAGGCGGTCGCGTTTTCGCTTGCCGGCGAGCAGATCGCGGTCGCCGCGCGGCCCAATGTCTATCAAACGCTTGGCGGAGGTCAGGTCGAGCAGGACATGCATCGGACCTGGGCCGATTGCGCCGCGACATTGCGGGAACTCACCGAACGCGTTCCGGACCTCGCGCGCCGCGTCGCCGCTCTCGCCGTGACCGCGCAGGGCGACGGCACGTGGCTGATTGACGCCGACGGCGAGCCCGTCGGCGGGGGGCTGCTTTGGCTCGATTCCCGCGCGGCCAGCCTGGCGTCGGACTACCTGAAAACCGACGCGTATCGCGAGCATTACGCCCGCACCGGCTCTGGTCTCAACGCCTGCATGGCTTCGGCCCAGCTTGCGTGGATGAAGCGCTGGCAGCCTGAACGAATCGCGCGGGCCGCCACCTGCTTTCACTGCAAGGACTGGCTCTATTTCAAGCTGACCGGCGCTCGCGTGACCTATCCGGCCGAGGGCAATTTCACCTTCGGCAATTACCGCACCCGGGAATACGAGCCGTCGATTCTGGAAGGCATGGGGATCGCCGACTGCGCGCGCCTGCTGCCGCCAATGATCGACGGCGTGAGCGAGACAGGAAAGCTGACGGCGTCCGCCGCAGCCGAGACGCTGCTGCCCGAGGGCCTGCCGGTCTCGCTCGCCTATCTCGACGTGGTGTGCACCGCGCTTGGCGGCGGACTTTGCGATCCCGTCGCGGAGGTCGGCGTCTCGGTTCTCGGCTCGACGGGCATGCACATGCGTTATGCGCCCACGCCCGACGACGTGCGGCTCAACGAGGACCGCTCCGGCTACACGATGTGCCTGCCGATCGAGCGCGCCTGCTCTTCGATGCAGTCCAATATGGCGGCCACGCTCAACATCGACTGGCTGATGGACATGGCCCGCGAAGCCGCGGAGATGGCGGGCGCGAAGACAAGTCGCGCGGCGCTTCTTTCTGGACTGGACGAGAGAGTGCTTGGCGCCGATCCCGGCCAAGCCGTCTACCATCCTTATATTTTCGAGGCTGGCGAGCGCGGTCCTTTCCTCAATCCGGACGCGCGGGCGCAGTTCAGCGGCCTTTCGACGCAGACGAGTTTCGCCGGCCTGGCGCGAGCGGTTTTTGAAGGCCTCGCCTTCGCGACGCGCGACTGCTATCTCGCTTCCGGCTCGATCCCGAGCGAAGTCCGGCTAGGCGGAGGCGCCGCGCGGTCGAAGGCGATGCGCGCCATTCTCGCCGCGGCGCTCAACGCGAACGTGCGGACGCTCACGCGCGAGGAGCTTGGCGCTTCCGGCGCCGCAATGATGGCTGCGGTCAGCATCGGCGCCTATCCGAACATGAATGCGTGCGCCGACGCATGGGTCGCTCCGTTTCTCGATAAGGTGACCGTCCCCGACCCGCAGCTGAGCGCCTATTACGCGAAGCTCTACCCGATCTACCAAACCATCAGAGCGGCCATGTCGCCGGCGTGGGGTCATTTGGGCCGGCTCAGACAGGAGTATGCGGCGTGAGCAAGGAGCGTCGAGCGCCGAAGGCCGATCATATCGATCATGGGCGACCGCTTCATGCTGCCGTCCATGTTCGAGAAGGCGATCCGGGAGAAGTGCGGAGAGGCGATCTCGAGATCAGATCGTACGAGATGCCGTGGCCGGACGAGCCGATGGAGCACGGCTATGCCGAGCCGGGAATGGAGGGGCTGAAGGAATATCAGGGGACAGCCGACGAGGTGGTGGCGCATATGGACGGCGCTGAGATCGCCGTCACCCATCTCGCGCCCTTTTCCGCTCGGGTGATCGAACGACTGCCGCAGTTGAAGCTGATCGCCGTCTCTCGTGGAGGCCCTGTCAACATCGACATGGCGGCGGCGCGCAGCCGCAAGATTCGCGTCGTCAATACGCCAGGACGGAACGCGTCCGCGGTCGCCGAATTCACCATCGGCGCGATTCTCGCCGAGACGCGGCTCATTACGCGGGGCCACGAAAGCCTGCGTCGCGGCGAATGGCGGGGTGATCTCTATCGCGCCGATCTGACCGGCGAGGAATTGTCCGAAATGACGGTCGGCGTGATCGGGTATGGGCATGTCGGGACCAAGGTCGTGCGCATCCTCAAGGCGTTCGGCTGCCGCATTCTTGTCTGCGACCCTTATGTTCAGCTCTCGGCCGACGACTTGCGCGACGGGGTCGTTCAGGTCTCGCTCGAGACGATCTTGCGGGAGAGCGACGTCGTGACGCTGCATGCACGGGTCACGGAGGAGACGCGCGGGTTCATTGGCCAGGAACAATTCGAGCAGATGAAGCGCGGCGCCTATTTCGTGAATACGGCGCGCGGGCCGATGGTCGACTACGACGCGCTCACCGAGGCGCTCAAGACGCGGCATTTGCGCGGCGCGGCCCTCGAAACCTTCGCGATCGAGCCGGCCCCGCCCAATCTGGAATTGCTGCAGCTCGATAACGTCACCTTGACGCCGCATATCGCGGGCGCGTCGGTCAAGACCGTGAAATTCGCCGCCGAAGCTGCCGCGGAGGAAGTTCGCCGCTACCTCGCAGGGGAAGGTCCCCTCAATCCTTGTTGAGCCGCTCCCACTACGGAATGACCCGAGACCTTGGCCAGTTCGACCTGATTGTCGTTGGCGGCGGCGTCAACGGAGCCGGCATCGCTCGCGACGCTGTCGGGCCGCGGCCTCTCGGTGCTGCTGTGCGAGAAGGACGATCTCGCGCAGGGCACCTCCTCACGGTCGGGCAAGCTCGTTCACGGCGGTTTGCGCTATCTCGAATATTACGAGTTTCGCCTCGTCCGCGAGGCGCTGATCGAGCGCGAGGTCCTGCTCCGCGCGGCGCCGCACATCATCTGGCCGATGCGGTTTGTCCTGCCTCACAGCCCGGAGCAACGTCCGGCCTGGATGGTCCGGGCGGGCCTGTTTCTCTACGATCACTTGGGCGGGCGCAAAATCCTGGCCCCGACGCGAAGCCTCGACCTCGTCAAAGGCGCCCGAGGGCGAGCCGCTGCGCAAGAATTTCAGCCGCGCCTTCGAATATTCGGACTGCTGGGTGGACGACGCGCGACTGGTTGTCCTGAACGCGGTCGACGTCCGCAAACGCGGCGGCACGGTGTTGACGAGGACGCCGCTCGCATCGGCGCGGCGCGTCGCCGACACATGGCGCGTCGATTTGCGAAGCGCGAGAGACGGAAGCACGCTCCAGGCGACCGGAAAGATTCTCGTCAACGCCGCGGGCCCCTGGGTCGAGGATGTTCTGCATCGAACGGGCCGCAACGCCGCGAGTCGCGTCCGCCTCGTCAAGGGCAGCCATATTGTCACCCGCAAATTCTGGAGCGGCGATCAGGCCTATCTGCTTCAGAACAGCGACAAGCGGGTGATTTTCGTGAACCCCTACGAAGGCGACCTCGCCCTCATCGGCACCACGGACATCCCGTTCGAGGGACGAGCCGAGGACGTTCGGATCGACAAGAGCGAAGTCGAATATCTTCTCTCCGTCGTCGACCGCTACTTCACCGGAGCTCCCAAGATCGGCGAGGTCGTCGACTCGTTTTCCGGCGTGCGCCCCCTGTTCGACGACAAATCGGCCAATCCGAGCGCGGTCACGCGCGACTATGTCTTCGATGTCGAGGCGCCGGCGGGCCAGGCGCCGATGCTCTCCGTCTTCGGCGGCAAGATCACCACCTATCGCAGGCTCGCCGAGCACGCGCTGGAGAAGCTTTCTCCCTACCTTCCGCAGATGTCGGGCGCCTGGACGGAGCGCGCGGCGTTGCCAGGGGGAGACATTCCTGACGCCAATTTCTCTCTCTTTCTAACGGAGTTGCGCCGGCAGCGCCCCTGGCTCCCGCAGGACGTCGCGCATGGCTATGCCCGGCGATACGGGACGAGAGTCGAGAGCTTGCTGGACGGCGCGAAGTCGGTCAGCGATCTCGGACGCTCGTTTGGCGGAACGCTATACGAGCGCGAGGCTCGATTCCTTGGCCAGGAGGAATGGGCGACCGACGCCGAAGATATTCTCGAGCGGCGAACGAAACATGCCTTGCATCTTACGGACAAGGAGCGCGCAGATTTTACGAACTGGTTTCAAGCGCTGAACGCCGCAGGCAGTATGATGACCTCCCCGCATATCGATGACAGTGAATTTCGTGCGCTGCGGGAGTTGTCCGCCGCACTCGGCGCCGATCCGTTGCGGACGCAAGGCGCTGGCGGCAATACGTCGATCAAACGAGACGGCGTCATGTGGATCAAGGCGTCGGGAACCTGGCTCGCCGACGCGCTTGCGCAGGATATCTTCACGCCTGTGCGTCTGGATCCTTTGCGCAAAGCGATCGCCGATGGAGATCCCGCGCGCCGCGGCGGCGGTCGACTTCGTGGATGCGCAGCTGAACGCCTCGCGGCCTGCGGCCTTCGATCGAGACCAGCGTGCACGCGATCATCCCCGCGCCGGTCGTCGTCCATATCCATTGCGTGAACACGATCGCGCTCGCCGTTCGACACGACGGCGAGTCTCTTGCGCGCGAACGCTTGAGGCCGCATGCGGACGTGGCGCTCGCGTTCGTTCCATACCACAAGCCGGGCTTGCCGCTTGCCCATGCGATCGCGGAACGGCTGACGAACAACACGAACGTTCTCGTCCTCGCCAATCACGGTCTCGTCGTCGCCGGTGAGACGGTTGCGGAAGTCGCCGATCGCATCGAGCGGGTGTGCGAAGCGTTTTCCGCGCCGGCGCGCGCAGCGCCACAAGTCGACGCCGAAAAGCTTGCCGCGATCGTCGAGGGCTCGGACTATCGTCTGCCGCACGACCCCACCGTCCACGCTGTCGCGCTCGACCCGAAAAGCCTCACGATCGCGCGGCTCGGCTCGCTCTACCCTGACCACGTGGTGTTCCTCGGGCCAGGTCTCGTGGAAGCCTCCGTCGATGGCGGCCGTCTTCGCGCGCCGCCGGAAGGTCGCCGCCCTCCGCTGATGATGGCGTTGCCAGGTCTCGGCGTCGTTCTCCATCGGTCGACGTCGAAGAACGCGGAAGCGATGGCGCGATGTCTTGCGGATGTTGCGGCCCGCATTCCCGAAGAGGCGCCGATACGCGTGCTGACGGGCGCCGAAGAGGAGGAGCTCATGAACTGGGAAGCGGAAGCCTATCGTCAGTCGATCGGAAGATAGGGGCATGGGCTTGATGGGCGCGCGGGTGATCGGAATTGATGTCGGCACGTCGGGGGTGCGTGCGGCCGCGCTTGCCGATGACGGCGCGACTGTCGGTTCAGCGGCCGTTGGAATGACCACTTTCGGCGACGCAACCGTTCCCGCGACCTGGTGGAGCTGCGTTCGCGCGGTCATTTCAGAACTGAGCTCATCGTGCGACTTGAGCCAAGTGCGCGCGCTCGCCGTCGATGGAACGTCCGGAACCACGCTGGCCGTTGACCGGTTCGGCGAGCCGGTCGGACCGGCGCGCATGTACGACGAGCCCTGCGACGACGAAGCCGTCATCCGAGCGATCGCCGAGCATGCGCCAGCCGAGAGCGCAGCTCGCGGAGCTACGTCCGCTCTGGCGCGGGTTTTGATGATGCAGGATCGGCCGAATGTTCGCCACATGCTGCACCAGGCCGACTGGATCAGCGGCAAGCTCAGTGGCAGATTCGACCGCAGCGACTGGAACAACGCGCTGAAGACAGGCTACGACCCGGTCGCCGCCCGCTGGCCCGACTGGATCGAACGAACCGGCGCGGATCTTGGAAAATTGCCCGTCGTTCTGGAGCCGGGCGCTCCCATTGGCTCGGTCAGCGCAGAGGCGGTAGCTCTCGGCATACCAAAGTCCGCAATTGTCCATGCAGGAACGACTGACGGCTGCGCCTCGTTTCTCGCGACCGGCGCCACGGAGGCTGGCGACGGCGTGACTGCGCTCGGATCGACGCTGGTCGTGAAGCTTCTGTGCCACCACCCAATCTTTGCTCCCGAGTTCGGCATTTACAGCCATCGCATTGGCTCGACGTGGCTCGCCGGCGGCGCTTCGAATACGGGCGGCAAGGTGATCGAACAGTTCTTCTCGCGCGATCGTCTTGCAACGCTGTCCGCATGTTTGGACCCTGAGATCCCAACTGGACTGAGCTATTATCCGCTCGTGAGACCCGGCGAACGCTTCCCCATCAACGATCCCAAGCTTCCTCCGCGGCTCGAGCCCAGGCCCGAGGACGAAACGACATTCCTTCAGGCCATCCTTGAAGGCGTCGCTGAGGTCGAGGCGCTGGCCTATCGTAAGCTCACAGAACTCGGAGCCCCGCCGCTGCGCTCTGTCCGCACCGTCGGCGGCGGCGCCGCAAACTCCGCCTGGACGAAGATCCGGGAGCGCAAGTTGGGAACGCCGTTCAAACATGCGGAGTCGCAGGAGGCGTGTGCGGGCGTGGCTCGTCTCGCGTTGCAAAGCTTGCGCAATTCGGGTTGAGCGCCGTGTCTCGCTTTGTCGCGATCGCGTCTTCGTTCGAGGCGGTGTTCATCGACCAATATGGCGTGCTGCACGATGGACGAAACCCGTATCCCGGCGCGAGGGACGCTCTGGCGGCGCTGAAGTCGCGCGGCGTCAAAATCGTCGTCCTCTCCAACTCGGGCCGCACGGGCGCAGCGAACGCGAAGCGAATGACGGCGTTAGGTCTCAAGCCAGAGCTTTACGACTTCCTCGTAACCTCAGGCGATGTGGCGCGAACGCTGCTGAAGCGTGGACGCTTCCCGGCGGTGCTTGCGCCGGGGGCTCGCTGCTTCGTCATTTCGACCGGCGGAGACGACGAAGTCGCGTCGGCGCTCGGCGTCGTCCCGACCGCTCATAGCGACGACGCCGATCTCGTGATCATCGCCGGCAGCCAAGCTGACAAGGTGTCGCTTGCCGACTATCGGACAATGCTGGCGCCCGCGGCGCGGTGCGGCACGCCGTGCATGTGCACCAACCCAGACAAGCTCATGCTGACACGCGTCCGGCAACGCGCCCGGCGCTGGACGCATTGCCGAGATTTATGAGGAACTGGGCGGCGTCGTGACATGGGTCGGCAAGCCGTTCCCCGAGATCTATCAAGCGGCTGCGGAATTGGCGCGAGTTGAGAATCCGCGCGACGTTCTCTGTGTTGGCGATAGCGTCGAACACGACATTGCCGGCGCGAATCGGTTCGGCGGTTTTGCTGCTCTTGTGAGGACAGGCGTGCTCGCTGGCCTGTCCGACAAGGAGTTGGCCGCGGAAATCGGCCGGCACGGGGTGTTGCCAGACTACGTGATCAGAGACCTGGCATCCTAGCGATTGCGGTCAGTATAATATCGACGATCTCCCTTGGCCGGCGCTCTGCACTCCACACTCTCGAGCGCAGCTTTCATTTGCGGGGATCAATAGAGCACCAGCGCGCGAGGCCTCCGGGGCTCCAATCGATGGTTGTCCCGTGGGGTCGCCCGAACGAAAGCTGACGTTAGGTGAGCTCACGCGCATCGTCGCAATTGCTCGTTGGCCTAACGCGAAAGACCGGGACACGTGCGTTTAGATCAGAGTGTCGTCTGAATCATGAGGCGGAGCGGCAGTTGGATGCGTGCCGTTCGATCAAACAGCGTTTCTGACATTGTCACGGTTTCCAAAGGCTAATCACAGGTTCTCGGGGTCATCGAAATCAGAGCGCTGCCTCAACGCGCAACGTCGCTGCTTGATTGTTCACGATGCCAAAAGAATCTCCACCACCTCTCCGGCGCGCTTTTGGCGTGGTCCCGCCTGAGCGTGCTTCGTCTTTCGGCACGGTTCCTGCTTTGCGCTTCTCGTGACCCTCATCGCTTTTCTCCAAAGGATATTTGTTCTGTGTCCGACCTTTGCTTCCTCACGCTGCTCGAGGTTTCCGCCAAAATCCGGTCAGGAGCGCTGTCGCCGGTTGAGCTGACGAAAGTCGAGCTGGATCGAATTGCGACTTTGGATCCGAAGCTCAAGAGCTATGCGACCGTGATGGCGAACTCGGCAATGGCGCAGGCGAAAACAGGCCGAGGCGGAGATTGGCCGGGGCGAAATCAAGGGGCCGCTGCATGGCGTCCCTATCGCGGTGAAGGATCTGTGCTGGACATTAAACACGCCGACCGCGGCAGGCATGACGATTCACAAGGACTACATGCCTCCGGAAGACGCAACAGTCGTGCAGCGTCTTTCCGATGCCGGCGCCGTGATCCTCGGCAAGCTCCAACTCACCGAAGGCGCCTATGCCGACCACCATCCCAACATCACGCCGCCTCGCAATCCCTGGAACGCCGAGGCATGGCCGGGCGCGTCCTCGAGCGGCTCGGGCGTCGCGACCGCAGCAGGCCTCTGCTACGGCTCTCTGGGTTCTGACACCGGCGGCTCCATTCGGTTTCCGTCCGCTGCGAATGGCGTGACGGGTCTCAAGCCGACCTGGGGACGCGTCAGCCGCTACGGAGTCTTTGAACTCGCCGCGTCGCTGGATCACATCGGGCCAATGGCCCGTAGCGCCGCCGATTGCGGCGCGATCCTTGGCGTCATCGCCGGACAAGACCCGAAGGATACGACGACGCTTCCGGGCTCGGTTCCGGATTATCTTGCCGGAGCGTCGTCGAAGGGATTCGCGGTTTGCGGATCGGCTACGATGCGCTGTGGTGCGAGACAGGCGTGGACGAGGCGACCGTCGCCGTCGTCAAGGCCGCCCGCGAAACGCTCGCAAGCCTTGGCGCCACGATCGTCGAGATTGCAGCGCCGGACTCGAAGGCGGTCCTTGCGGACTGGATTCCGAACTGCGCCGTCGAGACAGCTGTCGCCCATGAAAAAACCTACCCCTCCCGTAAGGCTGAGTATGGTCCGGCGCTCGCGGGGCTGATCGACACCGCAAGCGCGCTAAGTGCGCTTGATTATCAGAAGATTCTTTTGCGCCGGGCTGCATACAAGGGCGCTCTCGCGCAGATGTTCGGTTCGATCGACCTGCTGCTCGTTCCCGCCCAGTCATTCGCGGCGCCGATGCTCTCCGACATGGCGATGCTCGGTCAGAGCAGCGACATGATGGGTCGCCTGCTGCGGTTCACCTGCCCGTTCGATTCGAGCGGCAATCCGACCATCACGATGCCCGGCGGTTTCACAGCATCGGGTCTGCCCATCGGCTTCCAGCTTGTCGGTCCGGACCTGTCAGAGGGGCTTCTCGTGCGCGCCGGCGCCGCCTTTCAATCTGCGACGGACTGGAATCGTCGCCATCCCGTTCTCAGCTGAAGGGTTCGCGTATGAAGGTTTCCGACTGGGTCGCGTCTTCGATCATGGCGCAACGCGGGATTGCGTCCGGAAAGGCAGGACGCGAGCTCCGCAGCACCGACGCCGAGCAGGGCGCGCATCATTTCGTATACGGCCCATACGCCAAGCCGATCATGACCCTGGAGCCCGGCGATACGCTCGTCGTCGACACCGAGGACGCTTTCAGCGGCAAGATTACTTCCGAGACGGACAAGCCGTCCGAGAAGCTGAAGTATCCGTTCCTGAATCCGCAGAGCGGCCCGTTTGCAGTGAGTGGCGCGGAACCGGGCGATTGCATCGCCGTGCTCATCGAAGCCATCGAGACGCGAGGCGATTACGGCGCAACCGCGCTGATCCCCGAATTCGGTGGCCTTGTCGGAACCGGTGCGACGGCGCTGCTCAATCCGCCGCTTCCCGAGAAAGTCAAGCTGATGCGCATTGACGCGGCTGGCGTGCATTTCAGCAACAAGATCGTTCTGCCTTATGAGCCGTTCATCGGCACAATCGGCGTCTCGCCGCAGCTCGAGGCCATCTCGTCGGTGGTTCCCGACTACTACGGCGGCAATATGGACCTGCCGGATGTCTGTCCGGGCTCCATAATCTATCTGCCAGTCTATATCCCGGGGGCCCATTTGTTCGTGGGCGACTGTCACGCGGCGCAGGGAGACGGCGAACTCACCGGAGTCGCCGTCGAGCAACGGGCGACGGTTCGCCTCAAGGTCGATCTCATCAAAGGCTGGAGTTTTGCTTGGCCGCGTCTTGAGACGAAGGACGTCATCATGACGATCGGAAGCGCACGCCCGATGGAGGACGCCGCGCGCATCGCCTATCGCGAACTCACACGTTGGATGGCGGCTGAGTACGGCTTCGACGAGCTCGACGCCTACATGCTGTTGAGCCAGGCCGGACGCATTCGTCTCGGCAACATGGTCGATCCCAAATACACGCTCGGCGCTTCAATCTTGAAGAAATATCTCGTGGTTTGACGGCAAGGCGCAGCCATTCGCCAAAAAGGAGGGGTACTCGCAATGAAGCTGAAGTCGATGTTCTTATCGAGCGCTACGGCGTTCGTCCTGGGCGCGTTCTGCGCGGCCTCTGCTTTTGCCGCAGAGCCCATCAAGCTCGGGCTCATCGAGGATATCTCGGGGGACCTCGCCACATACGGCATTCCCAAGCTGCACGGCTCGCTGCTTGGCCGTAGATGAGATCAACAAGGCCGGCGGCATTATGGGCCGCCCGATCGCAATGACTCATCTCGATCCGCAAGGCGATAACGCGCGCTATCAGGAGTTCGCCCGCCGCTTTCTCGACAAGGATCAGGTGGACGTGCTGATCGGCGGCGAAACCTCCGCCTCGCGCGAAGCGATCCGGCCGATCGTCGACAAACACGACGTGCCCTATTTCTATACGAACCAGTATGAGGGCGGTGTCTGCGACGCGCGCGAATTCTCGACCGGCGCCATTCCCGAGCAGCAGTTCTCGACGCTCATTCCTTACATGGTCAAGACCTTCGGACCGAAGTCCTATGTCATCGCCGCAGACTACAATTTCGGCCAGCTCTCGGCCGAGTGGAATCGGTCGATTCTCAAGCAGCCGGATGTCAACGGCACGGTCGTCGGCGAGGAATTCATTCCGCTCGGTGTGAGCCAGTTCGCACAGACCATCCAGAACATCCAAAAGGCGAAGCCCGATTGGCTGCTCACCATCAATGTCGGTGACGCGCAGGATAGTTTCTTCGAACAAGCCGCAGCGGCCAAGCTCAACCTGCCGATGGGCTCGTCGATCAAGATCATGCTCGGCTTCGAGCACAAGCGGTTCAAGCCGCCGGCGCTCAACAACATGCACGCTGCCGCCAATTGGTTCGAGGAGTTGAATACGCCTGCCGCCGAAGACTTCAAGAAGCGCTGGCACGCGATGTTCCCGAACGAGCCTTACATCAACGACATGGGCTACAACGCCTACGTCACCATCTATCTCTACAAAGAGATGGTTGAGCGGGCGAAATCGACCAAGCTCGATGACCTTCGCAAGGTCGTGGACAAGGGAGACCTCTGCATCGACGCCCCCGAGGGAAACATCTGCATGGATCCCAAGAGCCAGCACATGAGCCACCACATGTATCTCTTGTCCGTGGACGAGAAGCACAACGTCCACGTCGACAAGGACTTTGGCGTGATCCAGCCGTATTGGCTGGCCTCGATCGGTTGCGATCTCACCAAGGACGACCCGCAGGAGCAGTATAGCCCGAACAACCTGCCCCAGAAGTGAGGCAGGCCGTCATCCGTGTCGCTCTACGGGGCGCCACGGCTCTCATACGCCGATCGAGACCTGCGATGCTGGGTGACGTCTTTTCCTACCTGTACCAATTCGCTGACGTCTTTGCGTTTCTGATCCTGTCAGCCTCCGGCCTCGCCATCGTGTTCGGCATGATGGGCATCATCAACATGGCGCATGGCGAATTCATCATGTGCGGGGCCTACGTCACCGTCGGCCTCGTTCACGCCGGGCTCCCCCTGATCGCCGCGCAGCTCTGCGGCGCGATCGTCGCGGGCCTGATCGGCGTGCTGATCGAAGTGGCGATCGTCCGCCGCTTCTACAAACGGCCTGAGGACTCGTTGCTGGCGACCTGGGGGCTCAGCCTCATGGTGACTCAGGGCACGCTGCTCGTCATTGGTTCGACTGTCACGGGTATCGGAACGCCGCCCGGCAGCTTCGTGGTTGGCGAATACTCATTCTCGACCTATCGGGTGATCCTGTTCGGCGCGTCGATCGCCGTGCTCGCGTTCATCTATTTCGTGTTCATGCGGACGAAGTTCGGCGTCATGGCGCGTGCGACCATGCAGGACGCGACGACGGCGAGGGCGCTGGGCGTCAAGATCAGCTGGATTTATGCGATCACTTTCGGCCTGGGCGCAGGTCTCGCCGGCTTGTGCGGCGGCCTTTACGCACCGACCATGAGCCTGATCCCCACCATGGGGTCGACCTTCGTTGTCGAAAGTTTCGTCACGGTCGTGATCGGTGGCGCTAACGTGCTCATGGGGACCGCGCCCGCAGGGGTTCTGCTCGCGATCATTCGGACGACCCTTAACGCGTGGCACGGTCAGATCGTCGGCCAGATCGGCTTGCTCATCGCCGTCATCCTCGTCATCCGCGTCCTGCCGGATGGGATCACGGGGTGGATGAACCGTCGCATGCGTTGAAATAATCAAGAGCACTCGGATGCTGAAGCTTCTCAATGGTCCGCATACATTTGGCTCCGGCCCGCGCTTCTGGGCCGGTTTTGTCGTCGTCCTCGCGCTTGTGTTGGCCTATCCCTTTTTCGCCACTCCCTACGACGTCGGCAATTTCGCTTACTTCTTCATCTGGCTCTTCATGGCGCTCGGCCTCTGCCTCATGTGGGGGTACGGCGGAATCATGTCTTTCGGGCAGACCTTCTTCTTTGGTCTCGCCGGGTACGGGTACGGCGTGATCGCCATCAATCTCGGGGGCAAGGGTTTTACGACTTTCGAAGCGCTCGGGTTCTCGGTGCTGCTCTCCGCCTTTGCCGCCGCGGTCCTCGGCTATTTCATGATCTGGGGCCGAGTGGGCGGCGTGTTCTTCGGCATCGTGACCTTGGCGGCTACGCTCGTTCTCGCATTCTTTCTGGGCCAGACGGCTGGGCCCGAATGGAAGGTCGGACGCGCTCGTCTCAATGGCTTCAACGGCATGAAGGGCATGAAGGCCCTCAACATTCCATGGGGCGACCATACCCTCACCTTTGACGGCCTCGCCCTCTATTTTCTCATGGTCACGCTTGTCGTCATCGTTTATCTCGCCTTGCGCATGCTCGTTAATTCGCGCTTCGGCAACGTGATCATCGCGATCCGCGAAAACGAACAGCGCGCAGAATTGCTCGGGTACGACGTTCGAAAATACCGGCTCGCGACATTCTGCATTGGCAGTGCGCTCGCCGGCTTGAGCGGCGCGCTGTACACGGCATGGGGGCAGTTCATCACGCCCGCGAGCATAGGGTTGCCCGCAGCAGCCATGCCCATCGTTTGGGTCTCCTTCTCGGGACGGCGCGAACTGACCGCGACGCTTATCGGGACTTTCGCATTCCTTTACGCTTACCAGTTGATCACCGTTTACAGCCAACAATCGGCTCTGGTGCTCACCGGTCTTCTGCTGCTCCTCGCGGTCATGTTCGTGCCTGAGGGGTTCGTGGTTGGCTTTGCCAAGCTTGTCCGCATGCCATGGCGCCGGGCTTCGGCGACGCGGCTTTCGCTTCAACCTGGGGAGTAAGCGCGGTGCCCGCCCTGCTCATTGCCGAAGGCGCCTCGAAATCCTTCGGCGGCCTGGCCGCTGTCTCTGACGTTACGCTCGAGGTCGACAAGGGCGATATTCACTGCCTGATCGGTCCGAACGGCGCGGGTAAGAGCACGCTCTTTCGGCTCATCGTCGGTATGTATCCGCCTAGCTCGGGTTCTATTCATTTCGACGGCTTCGACGTAACGAGGGAGCTGCCCTATGAACGCGTGAAGCGCGGCATGAGCATCAAGATGCAAACGCCTTCCGTGTTCAAGGAATTGCCCGTCCGGCAGAACATCCAGATCGCGCTACAGCACCACGTTCCTCATAGTGAACTCGCCTCGGAGGAAGCCCGGCTGCTTGAGCTTCTCAATCTGACGGCAGACGCGACAAAGCTTGCGGGAGAGCTCTCGCACGGGCAGCAGCAATGGCTTGAGATCGGCATGGCGTTGGCCTTGAAGCCAAAGCTTCTGCTTCTCGACGAACCGACCGCGGGCATGTCACCCGAGGAAACTTACCAAACCGGCGAATTGATCCTCACGCTGAACGCTTCGGGCATGACGATGCTGGTCGTCGAGCATGACATGACCTTCGTGCGCCAGGTCGCCCAAGTCGTGACAGTCCTGCACTTCGGACGCGTGTTTGCGCGGGGTTCGATCGAGGAGATCATCAACGATCCCGGCGTGGCTGAAATCTATTTGGGTAAGACCGGCCATGAGCACTGAAGCCTTTCTCGAAGTCTCGGGCTTATGGGCGCGCTATGGCGCCACGCCCATCCTCCAGGGCGTGGATCTCACCGTGAACACGGGAGAAATCGTCAGCCTTATCGGCCGCAACGGCGTGGGAAAGACGACGACCATGCGCTGTCTCATCGGCCTGCTGGGGGCGGCGGCGGGCAAGGTGCAATTTCTGGGGCGCGACGTCACGCGCCTACCAGCCGAGAATCGCGCGCGCCTCGGCATGGGCTACATCCCGCAGGGACGCCACGTGTTCCCTCGCATGACAGTACAGGAAAACCTTGAAGTTGGGCGATTGATCGGCGGCCCTGAGGGCAAGAAATTGCCGGAACTCGTCTTCGAGTCCTTCCCGCGTCTCAAGGAGCGTCGCAATCAGATCGCCGGAACCATGTCAGGCGGAGAGCAGCAACAGCTGGCAATCGGCCGCGCGCTCATCGGCAATCCATCATTGATGCTGCTCGATGAGCCGTCGGAGGGCATTCAACCGTCGATCGTGCAATTGATTTGCACGGCGCTCCGCTCTTTCTGCCGCGAACTCGGCACCACGATCCTGTTCGTGGAACAGAATCTCGATACGATCCTGGCGTTGAGCGACCGCTCCTACGTCATGGAGAAGGGCCGGATCGTCGCAGCCATTCCTAACGGCGGCGTCAGCGCAGACGCCGTGCGCCGCCATCTTATGCTCTAGCGGCGGCGCCGACGCGGTCTGCCGATCTTTCACGCAGGCGAGGCTATGCGCCGCGTACGCCGCGGGCCGTCAAAAGACGGAGACGTCAGAACTTCTTCCAGTCTCCCGCTCCTTCGAACGCGGCTGCGGCGGCGTAGATCGCCTCCTCATCGAAGTGCTTGCCGATGAGCATGGCGCCGATTGGCAGCCCGTCGCCCAGTCCGCAAGGGATGCTCATCGCCGGATGGCCCGTCACATCGAAAGGCGCGGTGTTGCCGATCATCTCGAACGCGCGCTGGAGATAGAGCGCCAGCGGCGCGTCGGCCGGAGGTATCGCCGTTGCTTTCACCGGAAGAGTGGGCATCAGCAAGAGATCGTAGTCGCCGAGCGCCTTGTCGTAGGACCGCGCGGACCTTGCGCGCCAGGTTTTGCGCCTTGGCGTAGAAGCGCCCGCGATAGTGGGTGAGGAAAAACTGGCCCGTCATCATCGAGATCTTGAGGCTGTCGGAGAGATCATCGGCCGTCTGGCGCCAGTTGGCGTGGGCGTCCAGAAGACTGACCGTGTAGAGGCCCTTCCAGTTGAAGCCCATGCCGTTGCCGAGCATCATCTGCGCCTGCAGCCCTTCGAGCGCGATCGGCGTCCAGATTGCGGGCGCAATGAGGTGATCGGGGATGGAGACTTCCTCGACGCTCGCGCCCAGCGCCTTGAAGCGTTTGGCCGCCTCACGCACACTGGCGTCGACGTCTTTTTCGCTGTTGGCGTGACCGAAGCCTTCCTTCACGACGCCGATCTTGAGTCCCTTCGCGCCGCGCTTGGTCGCGGCCACGTAGTCTCCGACCTTGGGCGCATATTGACGCGGGTCGAGGCCGTCGGCCCCCGCAAGAACTTCCAGCATCAGCGCGTTGTCGGCGATGGTCGCGGTAATCGGGCCGGTATGGTCGATCGTCGACTCGATCGGCATGACGCCAGTGTAGGGCACGAGGCCATGGGTCGGCTTCATCCCGTAGACGCCGCAAAATGACGCCGGCATCCGGATCGACCCGCCCTGATCGCCACCGATCGCGAGATCGACTTCGCCCGCGGCGACCAGCGCGCCGCTTCCGGAAGACGATCCGCCCGCGGAATAGCCCCTGTTTGTGCGGGTTGTGCACCGGCCCGAGCGCGCCGGTGTGGCTGCCGCCCGACAGACAAAAGCATTCGCAATGCGCCTTGCCCTTGATCGTTGCGCCGGCATCCAGGAGACGCGTAACGACGGTGGCGTCGATGTTGGGGATATAGCCTTCGAGGGTCGAGGAGCCATTCATCATCGGCACGCCGGCGACGCAGACATTGTCCTTGATGGCGACCGTCTTGCCTTTGAGCTTGCCCTTCGGCGCGCCTTGAATGTCAGTCTTGACGTACCAGGCGTTGAGCGGATTTTCCTCGGCGCTCGGCCGATAGCCGGGCGTGCGCGGATATTTGACGACCGGAATCTCGTCCGGCATCTGATCGACGATATCGTAAGCGGCGAAAGCTGCCGTCCATCAGCGAAATGAACTCGCCGACGCGTTCCTTCGACATGGTCATGCCGAGGCTCTCGACGATGTCTGTCATCTGTTCGATTGTTGGGCGCTTTACACTCATGAGCTCTCTCCCGTTGCTGTTGTTTCCACGCCGCATCAGGCTTGAGGACGGCTTCGCCGCCTCCACATGTGGGCGGACTAGTCGCTTACGCCGATAAACTCATTGACGAGGCCATGCCCATGCAGTTCGCCCGGCTCGGCGGAATGCACAATGACGCCTTTCTGGATGATGAGGACTCGCTCGGACAGAGTGGCGATGAAGTCGAGATTCTGCTCGACGAGGATCATCGTCAAGCCGCCCTTGGACCGAAGACCGAGAAGCGTCTCGGCGATCTCATCGATGATCGACGGCTGGATGCCTTCGGTCGGTTCGTCCAGTAGAATCAGCCTTGGATTGCCCGCCAGGCAGCGCGCGAGTGCGAGCAACTGCTGCTCGCCGCCCGAGAGCGCGCCGCCAGGTCGGTCGATCAGGGCTTTAAGGCGCGGGAAGGTTTCCAGCGCCGACCCGATCGCAGCGTCTTCATCCTTTGGTCGTCCGACTGCGCCCATCCGCAAATTATCGCGCACGCTGAGGCCCGGAAAGATCTCCCGCCCCTGCGGCACATACCCCATGCCCGCGCGCGCACGGCGATATGGCTCGGCCCGGGTGATGTCAGCCCCTTCCAACACAACCCGCCCTCCGGTCGCCGGAAGATACCCCATCAAAGCCCGGAGCAGCGTGGTCTTGCCCATCCCGTTATGGCCGAGGATGCCTATGAACTCCCCTCGCGCGACGCTGAAGCTCACACCCCCCAGGATCGGAATGCGGCCATAACCGGCGGCGAGTTCGCTGACCTCCAGCATCATGCCGCCGCTTTCTTGCCGAGATAGACGTCGCGCACGATGGGGCTATGCATAATGGCCTCGACGTCGTCCTCGATCAGAACGGCGCCCTGATTGAAGACCGTGACCTTGCTGGCGATCCTGCGGATGAACTGCATGTCGTGCTCGACCACGATGAGCGCCTTGGTCTTGTTGATGTCGCGCACAAGCTCGACCGTGCGCAGCACCTCCTGGTCGGTCATGCCGGCGGCCGGCTCGTCAAGCAACACGAGATCCGGATCGGTCGAGAGCACCACGCCGAGTTCGACCCACTGACGCTGGCCGTGCGCAAGCTGACCGACAATGCGCGAAGCGATCGACGGAAAGGCCGACGCGCTCGATCATTGCGTCGACAGCGGCCCGCGCGAGCGCTCCGCGGTGCATGCGTGTTGCGGCGAGCCACAGATTCTCGCGCACCGTCAAGCCGTCGAAGACGCTTGGCACCTGCGTCTTGATGCCCACGCCGCGCCGCGCGATCTCGTGGGGTTCGGCGCCCGTCACGTCCTCGCCGCGCACGAGAACCGCGCCGGATGTCGGCTTGAGCTGGCCGGTCAACATCTTGAAGAAGGTGCTCTTGCCGGCCCCGTTGGGGCCGATCAGACAACGCAGCTCGCGCTCAGCGAGGGTGAAGTTGACATCCCGGACCGCCTGCACGCCGCCGAAGCGCATGCCCAACGCTCGGGTCTCGATCAGCGGGACGCTCACCGCGACGCTCCCGCGCGCGAGCGCACGAAGAGCGAGTCAAGGCCGCCGATCGTTGGCACAAGGCCTTTCGGCACGAGCAGGACGAAGGCGATCAGGATGGCGCCGAGGATGAGCGGAACGTTGCCGAGCAGGGCTTGCCAGCCGGCGTCTCCGCTCGGCGCGTTCGCGCCCAAAGCGGCGGTCAGCCATTGGATCCCAACGCATCCAAGGATCGGCCCAATCAACGTGCCGCGCCCGCCAACGATAACCCAGATGATGATCTGGGCCGATTGCGCCAGGCCAAAGATGGTTGGGCTTACGAAGGAGCCCCAGTTGGCGAATAGGCAACCCGCATAGCCCGCGAGCGCCGCTCCGATCGTGAAGGTCGCGAGCTTGTAGGCGCGCGGATCGTAGCCGAGGAGTTGCGCGCGTTGTTCGTTCTCCCGGATGCCGACGATCGTGCGGCCGAACCGGCTCGCGAGCAGCGCCCTGAGACCGAAGTAGGTGAGCAGCAGCGAGGCCGTCGAGAGGTAGAACATGCCCTCGAGATCGATCTGCCAGTCCTTGAAGAAGGGCACGTTCAGCGAGGGAATGCCGGGAATGCCGTTAAAGCCGCCGAGCTTCGCGGAGCCGATGTGGAATTCGGGCCCGGCGGTTGAATTGATCGAATTGAAGAGAATCAAGGTCACCGTCAGCGTGATCACGCCGAGATAGACGTCGCTGATGCGGCCGTAGAACATGAAATAGCCGAGCAGCGCCGCGAAGGCCGCCGGCACGAGGATGGCCAGAATCAGCGGCGCCGTGCTCTCGCCGATGTTGATCATCGCGATCGCGTAAGTGTAAGCGCCGAGTCCGAAAAACGCCGACTGGCCGAAACAGAGAATGCCCCCGAACCCCCAGACGAGGGCGAGCGACAAAGCAAGCACCGCCATGATCATGTAGACGGTGATGTTGAGCACGACGTCGAGATCGAACAATCGAGGTGTCAGGACAAGCACCGCGATCCCAACGACCGCGACGAGCGCGAGCCCGAGAAGATTGCGAGCGCGCGCGCTCACAGGCTTCCTCGAAAAAACCGGCCGGTTATGCCCTGAGGGAGCACGCGGATGAGCACGATCGCGGCGGCGAGCAGCGCGACCTCGCCGAAAACCGGCGTCGTCACATAAGTCGCAACCTGGTTGACCGCGCCGAACAATGTCGACGCCATTGTCGTGCCGGTCACGATTGACACGCCGCCGCCGATCACGGTGATGAATGACTTGGCGACATAGGCCGCGCCGATCGTCGGGAACACGCCCGACACAGGCGCGATAACGGCCCCGGCGAGGCCGGTGAGGGCGGCGCCAGCGCCGAAGGTGATCGAATAGACGCGGTTCGGATTGACGCCGAGCGCGGCCGCCATGTTCGCGTTCTGCATCGTTCCTCGCGCGATCAGCCCGAGCCGGGTGAAGCGCAGAACTGCGAGAACCCCACCAAGAACGACGAGCGCGACGCCGATCACGAAGAGCGTGTAGGTGCTCGTCCGATACTGACCGATCTCAAAACTGCCGAGCGGCGCCGAAAGGCCGACGGTCGTGTTGCCGAACACAGCAGTCGTCAAGCCGACGAGGAACAGGCTTAAGCCCCAAGTCGCGAGCATCGTGTCGATCATGCGGCCGTAGAGCCAACGGATGATGGTGCGCTCAACGATAATTCCGATCGCCCCGACGACGATCGGCGCGACGATCAGCATCGAGATCCAGATGCTGAGGCCGAGGCGATTGCCTTCAATGGCGGCGTAGCCGCCAAGCATCAGAAACTCGCCATGGGCCAGGTTGATGACTTTCATCATCCCGAAGATGATCGCCAACCCCACGCTCATCAGCGCGAGGCTGGCGATCGCATAGAGAACCTGGATCGCCAGGAGCGCTACGAGATCCACAAGAGGCCTGTATGTTCTGTCTGTGAAGCGCGATCAGAACTTGATCACATATTGCTGATTGTCGTTCGGGTTCTTCTTAAGGTCGCAGACGGCCGCCGTGTCCGCCGGTTTCTGCTGCGGGAAATCTTCGAGCAGGAGAAACTTCTTGTCTCGCGCCTCGGCGATGTGGACGTCCAGAATGCAGTGATGAGTCGGCGGATCGATCGTCACCTTGCCTGACGGCGCGTCGATGCTGATGCCCGTTTCAAGCGCTTCGATCACCTTCAATCGGTCAATGCTTTCGGCCTTCTTCACACCCTCGGCCCAAAGGTTGAAGCCCTGGTAGGTTCCCATCGCGAGTTCGGTCACGTTCGGGTAGTCCGGGCCAAAGCGTTTGTGAAACTTCTCAAGGAAGGCGGTATTTGCTGGGTTCTTGACGCCCTCGAAATAGTTGTAGCAGACAAGCATTCCGTTCGCCTCGTCGGGCGATAGCACGATCTGCTCATTGCCGACGCCGAACGTGGTCGACGCCATCGAGATGCTCTTGTTCATGCCTGCCGCCGCCCACTGGCGGTAGAAGGAAATGTGAGCGCCGCCAACGAGGGCCGACCAGACAAAATCAGGCTTCGCAGCTTGGATCTTCGAGATGGTCGAGGAGAAGTTCGTCACGTCGAGGGGGAAGAACTCGATCGAGAGAACTTCGCCGCCATTCTCGGTCACATATTTTTTCACCCACTGCGAAGTGATCTGGCCGTAATTATAATCCGCAGCGACGACATAGACTTTCTTGCCCCATTTCTTCATCGCATAGGGCACGAGCTTCTCGACTGTCTGCGCTGGTGTCACGCCGGTGTCGAACTGATTGCGGTCGCAGACGCCGCCTTCATATTGTGTGTTGTAGAAATAGAGCGTCTTGAACTTGTCGAGCACGGGACGGATGACTTCGCGTGAAGCGGACGTAATGCCGCCATGCACGACAGCAACTTTGTCTTTAAGGGCGGCCTGCTGGGCGAACTGGGTGTAAAGCTGCATGCTCGACTGGGTGTCGTAATTCACGAGCTGGAGCTGGCGACCTAGCAATCCGCCCGCCGCGTTGGCTTCCTCGATGGCGAGAGTCAGAGCGTCGACCATCGGCTTGCCATAGATATCGAGTCCGCCCGACAGGTCGTGCAAGCTCCCAACCTTGATCGGGTCGGCCGCGAAGGCGGGGGCGCTCAAGGCGCTGGCGCCGGCTAACGCCGCCGCGCTTCCTAGCAATTGTCTGCGATCGATATTCATTGCCCCAACTCCCTTGTTACCCGCGGTGATCACCACGGTTATGCCGGCCTGTGTTCGTCCCACCCGTCAGACATTCTTGTGTCCGCGGCGATGTTCTGGTTGCGGTCCGGAACGGTCGAAACCCGTCGGGACCGGCGCGGTGCGGGATGCACTCGAGACAGCCCCTCCAAACCTAGTCCCCTTCCGGCAAGTTGTCATATTGTATCGCGGCTTTCGAGGGGACGCTTGCCTGCCGCTGCTACGCGGCTTGCCTCCCCGTGCGCGCTTCGGGCTCTGAACTCGATGAGCGAGGTCGGTTCAAGCAACGGCTGGGCGCTGCTTGTGCCAGCTGGTGGCGGTCTGGAAGGCATGGCCAGCGCGGGTGAGCACGCCTTCGGAGAGATGGGGACCAACCATCTGCATGCTAAGCGGCATTCCCGCGGAATCGAAGCCGTTCGGTACGGTGAGCGTCGGACTCCCGCTGAAGTCGAAGGGCGCGGTGAAACGCAGAATATTGAGAAGCACGTTCGGATCATCGCCATAGGCCTTCATCAGGTCGAGGCTAGGGATCGGCACAGGCATGGTGGGGATGAGGAGGACGTCGACAGATTCGAACAGCTCCGACAGCTCATTGGAAAACCTCAGCCGCTCGAGATTGATCCGCGCGATCTCAGTTCCCTTCGTCGCGAGCCCCTGCTCGATCAGCGCCGCAAGGTCGGGGCCGTACTCCGACTTTCTTGCCGGATAGGTGTCTGCATGCGCGGCCGCTGTCTCGACCGAGCACATGGCGATCCACTGACTGACGAGTTTCTGGTAGGCAGGGAACCGTACTTCGCGGATGGTTGCGCCAAGTCCGACCAACACGCGCTCCGCCTCGACCAACGCCGCGACCACCTGCCCATCGACGCCGTCGGTCGCGTAGCCTCGGTCTATGCCGATCCGCAGGCCGCGAATTCCATCGCCAATCGATTCGAGATAATCCGGGACGGGCGCTTTGTACGTTGTTGGGTCGTTTCGGTCGGCACCCGCGATCACGCCGAGCATGGCCGCGGCGTCGGCCACAGACCGCGTCATCGGGCCGACATGGTCCAAGGTGTCGGCGAGCGGGAACACGCCGTACCGGCTCACCCGGCCCCAGGTCGGCTTAATCCCGCTGAGCGCGCAAGTGGCGGAGGGAAAACGGATCGACCCTCCAGTGTCGCTTCCGAGGCTGCCGTAGCAAAGCCCAAGAGATGTCGCGACACCGGATCCGGTTGAGGACGAGCCAACCCAGTAATCCATATTCCACGGATTAAGCGGCGCGCGCACTTGAGGATGGTGCGACGTGTACGCGCCCTCCGTCATCTGGAGCTTTCCCAGGATGATTGCTCCTCCGTCTTCGAGGCGCTCCACAACGGTGGCGTTGAAGGGTGGAGTAAAGGTCTTGAAAATCGCGGTCCCTGCGCCGGTGGGGGCGAACGTTGTGTAGCAGAGATCTTTGACGGCGATGGGCACACCGTGCAGCGGCCCCCGCCACAGACCCCGCGCGATTTCCGCGTCGGCTACCCCTGCTTGCCTTGTCGCACGTTCGGAAAGCACTGTGGCGTAGGAATGATACCGATCGTCGAGCTTCGCAATGCGTTGCAGGATCGCGTCGGTGACCTCCGCTGAGGACAATCGCCTTCGGCGAATGAGATCGGAGACGGTCGTCAGGGACTCATAGGGTAAATCGGAAGACATCGAGCGGTCCTGTGATGATCATAGACACCTCGCCCAGAAGGTTTGGCTGGTCGAGCTTAGCTGAAACTTACTGAGACGTGCGAACGGGCGCTTGCCTGGAGCGCCACGGTCGCTTGCCTCCGCGTGGCGGAGCGCCCCGGGAAGGAGTGGGCAATTCCTTGTCCCGCGGATCGGCTGAGCACAATCGGATCGCGCTCCACGCCGGTGACGCCGCCTCCGACCATGAGCAGAACACGCCTCATCGGAAGATACACGCACTCGATTGCGGGATCGCATAAGTAGTTCTGACTGGGGACTGTTGCGTCGATGGCGCACCTTGCAACAATCGTGTTGTGCCCACGGCGTGCTTAAGACGAAACTGTGGCCTTTTGGAGAGAAGCGACTAGACCGGCAACAATGCGGCTTTCAGAGGCAGCGTCATCATAGGCCGCGGCGTGGTGACCAAGATCGGCGGCGGCAGCTGACGATGACCGATATCACAAATTCGTATTCGGGCGGCACCGTCTTTGATGTGGGCGTGATCGCAGCAAGCGCGGACATGTGTTCGGGGCCGCCACAGGGTCGCTGATATTCAACGGCGGCGAGCTGAAACGACTGAGCAGCTTCGATCTCGACCCCGCGCGTTCGATCGCGCTGAACGTGCAAGCCCTGGCTTCGCGGGCGGCGGAACGATCGATGCGAACGGTTTCCAGACGACAGTCGCGCGGGGCATCACAGGCGCCGGCGGCCTGACAGTTACCGACAACAGCGGCAGCGGCGCAGGTAAGGTGGTCCTCACCGGCGCGAACACCTATGTCGGCGGGACGACGATCGCGGCCGGGACTTTGCAGCTTGGCGATGGCGGTACGACCGGCAGCATCGTCGGCGACGTCGTCGACAATGGCGCGCTCGCCTTCGACCGCAGCGATGCGGTGACCTTCTCCGGCGCGATCTCGGGGACAGGTTCGGTCAGTCAGATCGGGCCCGGGTCGACGACCTTGACCGCGGCCAATACCTATTCGGGCGGGACGCTGCTCGCCGCCGGCACGCTCATCGCGGGCAACAATAGCGCGCTCGGCTCGGGCGCGTTGACGGTGGCCGCGAATGCGATGGGTCCGACGACGCTCGATAACACAGCGGCGGCGACCAGCCTCGCCAACGCGATCGTCTTGGATCCGTCCGCCAATCTGACGGTGGCGGGAAGCAATCCGCTGACGCTCGCGGGCGTGATTTCCGGCGATGGCGCATTGACGAAGAACGGCGGATCGACGCTGATCCTGACCGCCGACAACAGCTATGCGGGCGGCACGACGATCAACACCGGCACATTGCAGGTCGGCGACGGCGGCGCGACCGGCAGCCTCGGGACCGGGCCGGTCCTTGACGACAGCGCGCTGGTGTTCAACCGCAGCGGCACAGTGGCCGTGCCTGGGGCGATCACAGGGACGGGCAGCCTGACACAGCAGGGAGTCGCGGGCGGGACATTGGTGCTGACTGGCGCGAACACCTATTCGGGCGGCACGACGATCGCCTCAGGGGTTCTGCAACTGGGCGATGGCGGCACGACCGGCAGCATCGTCGGCGATGTCGCCGACAGCGGCACGCTCGCCTTCGACCGCAGTGACACGATGACCTTCGCCGGCGTGATCTCCGGCTCCGGCGCGGTGTCGCAGATCGGTTCCGGCGTGACCATCCTAACGGCGGACAGCCCCTATCCGGCGGCACGAATGTCGGCGCCGGTACGTTGGCGGTCGGCAATTTAGCCCATCCGTCTGCCGCCTTGTCGGGCGGCGGACCGATCACCGTGCGGGTCAGGCGGCACGCTTGGCGGTTACGGCAGCGTCATCGGGCCGACGGTCAACAACGGGGCGATCGCCGCCGGCGAGCGCCACGCCGGGGTTCATCGGTCTCGCCGACGGGGACCTTCACCATCGTTGGCGATTTGCTCAACCAAGGCGTGATCCAGCTCGCTTCCGAAGCGAGCATCGGCAATGTGCTGGAGGTTCGCGGCAACTATCTTGGCGCTGGCGGCACAATGAACATCAACACATTCCTCGGAGGCGACGGCTCGCCCTCCGACAGGCTGGTCATCAACGGCGGCGCCGCGACCGGGAACACATCGGTGCATGTCACCAATGTCGGCGGACCGGGAGCCCTGACGACCGGCAACGGCATTCAGGTGGTCGAGCGCGATCAGTGGGGCGACCACGTCGCCGGGGGCCTTCACTCTGTCGAATGGCGAATTGCGCGGCGGCGCCTTCGACTACCGTCTTTTCCGAGGGGGCGTCTCGGGCGGCGCCAACGACTGGTTCCTGCGCTCCGATTTCATCGTTCCGCCGATCCCCCCGGAGCCTCCGATTCCCCGATCCCTCCGATCCCCCCGGAGCCCCCATTCCCGCCCGAGCCGCCGCCGCACCCGCTGCCGCCCGGCGTCTATCCGATCATCGGGCCGGAACTCGCCACCTACGGCGTGGTGCAGCCGCTGGCGAGGCAACTCGGGGCCGCAATCCTCGGCACGCTCGACGATCGGTGCGGGCGACACTTACGCGCCGGAAGGTTGCGGCGTTGCGCCTGCGCCCGAGACCTCGTCTGTGGATCTCCCGACAGGCGCGTCCCGACCAGGAAGCCAGGTCTTACGCCTTGTCCGTTCTTTTCGCCCTCGGTCTGGGGCCGCTTCTTCGGTGAAACGGTCAACAACCATTATCAGGCCTTTGCCGATCCCCACGCCAGCGGCAATCTTGGCGGCTTCCAGGGCGGGATCGATCTTCTCCGTGGGCCTCTGATCCCCGGAGGCCACGACCGCGCCGGCCTCTACGGAGCCTATGGCGACGTGAGCGCCGACGTAAGTGGTCTCGTCACCAATCCGGCGGCGACCGCCTATATTTTCACCCATACCGGATCGCTCAACCTCAACGCTTGGTCGCTGGGCGGCTACTGGACGCATGTCGGACCCGGCGGATGGTACCTCAACGCGGACCTGCAAGGGACCTGGTATGGCGGCTCGGCCAGCACCCAATTCGCAGGCTCGACACCAATGGCACGGGCTTCATTGCGTCCCTGGAAGGCGGCTTTCCGTTCGCCTTTGCCGCAACTGGGGCCAGGCTTCGTGCTCGAGCCGCAGGGGCAGATCCTGTGGCAGAAGATCTCATTCGCGCACGCTTATGACGGGCTTGGCGATGTCGAACTCGGCGACACGACGGGACCGAGCGGGCGCATCGGGCTGCGAGGCAAATGGACGATCGTAACCGGCGATCAGGTTTGGCAGCCGTATCTCAGGGCTAATCTCTGGCAGGACTGGGGAGCTGAGGCCAACACCACTTATGCGGGAACGAGCATCGTGCCGCTGGAGGCGCACGGCACGCAGCTTCAGCTCGGCGGCGGGCTCGCGGCCCAGATCAACGCCAGTATCTCGCTCTTCGCCCGTGCCGACTACGAATTCGCGGTCGGAAATACCCAGAACAACTGGCGCAGCAGTGTCCAAGGATCGTTGGGCGCCCGATACACGTGGTGATACGCGGGGCTTGGCGAGCGGAGATCACGCCGCACCCTCAGTGAGAGGCGGGGATAACGCGGCTTGCATCCAAAGCACGATACCGCTGTCTTGCTCGGCCTCGCCACGTCGGGGGTGTCGCCAGGTTACGGCCCGCGGTGGTCCGGTCGCCTCCGATGAGCTACGTGAGGGTGCCCGGGACGACGGCCTCCCTGGTGCAACGGATAAGGGACTGCTCGTTCGCTTGAGCTGGAAGCCACCGCGTCGCCACTCGGCAAGCGCGGTGCGTCGTTGACAGTTCCCCTTGAGACACTATGGTCCAGTGCAATAAGCAATCAGCTGACGATAGAAGAAGGCAGCGTCCTCTGAGAGCTTCGGAGCTCTGGAGCGACGTAACGAGGCTACTGCAGCCCGTCCCACGTCGGACTCGACCGCGCTTCAAGTCAAGCGGCGATAGACCTAAGGAGGAAACAGCAATGCTCACGCCCATAAGCCGTCTGACGCGGCGCAACTTCTTACGCTCGACCGCATTCGTTGGCGCTGGTGCGGCGACCACCGCGATTGGCCTTACGCCGGCGCGCGCAGCGCCGATCGAGCTCAACTATTTCTACCGCGCCGCATGGCCGACTTCGGAGACCTACGCCAACTATCTGATCGACGAGTGGAACAAGAAAAACGGCGACCGGATCCATGTGACCGGCGCTAGCGTGGACGGCGAAACCTATAAGACGAAACAGACGATCGAAATCAGTTCGAGCGAGCCGCCAGACATCTTCTATTCGTGGGAAGGCGGGCGGGCGGGCGAGATTGTCAAGGCCGGTTTCGCCGCCGATCTTAGCGACTATTACAAGAAATACGGCTGGGACAAGTCGCTCAATACGGCGAGCGTTTCGCTTGCGAAGTTTGACGGCAAACCCTTCTTCGTTCCCACTGAGCTCGGCGCTTCGGTGGTCTGGTATCGCAAGGACCTGCACGACAAGCTTGGCCTGAAAGTTCCCACGACCTGGGATGAGATGATGGCGAATGCGGCCAAGGCCAAGGCCGCCGGCATTGCGCCTTTCATGCTGTCCAATCAGAAGAAGTGGCCGGCGCAGTTCATGTGGTCGGCGATGATGGTCAATAAATACGGCCTCGAAGCCTATCAGGGCCTGATCGACAACAAGATCCCCTGGACTGATCCACGCGCCGTCGACATCACCGCGATGATGAAGAAGCTCGCTGACGACGGCATGTTCATCGAGAACTTCAACTCGATCGACTTCGCGCCGGCGCAAGTTCCCTGGGCGCAGGGCAAGGCTCTCTACTGGTACAAGGGGTCGTTCATTCTCGGCAGCTTCCGCGGAGACAAAGCGCAGTGCTGCGCCGAGCCGATCGACTGGTTCCCGTTCCCGGCGATGAGCGACAAGAAGCCGGTGATGTCGATCTACGACGAAGACACCGTGATGATCCATGCGGCGAGCAAGCACAAGGACGCCGCCGCAGAGTTCGTCAACTGGATGGTCTCTCCGGAAGCCTCGGCCAAGAAGCTCGAGATCGACAAGCCCTACGCCTCGAACGCCTCGACGGATCTCTCACATCTGTCGCCGATGGAGCAGCGTTTGGGCAAGGCGATGTCAGACGCCGGATCCTACACCTTCATGCATGTCGACCATGGGACGCCGCCTGCCATTTCGGACCGCTTCCTCGACGGTCTTCAGGGCGTGCTGGCCGGCGCCATCTCGCCTGAGGAAGCCATGGAGGCGACGGAAACCGAGGCCCAGCGTGTGAGGGGCAAAATCTAGATCTGATCGGTCCTGAACTCCGATAATCCGCGACGGGAGCCTAACGGCTTCCGCCACGGACGAGGCATGGGGAAAGCGGAGGAGAGGCTTGCTTGCAAGCCCCTCCGGCTTCCCGACGGGGAATCACAATGGGCTCGCGGATGAACGATGAACGAACATCCTTCATTGCGTTTGCGCGCCAGCACGTCTTCGTGACGATTTTCGGACTGGTGCTGCCGGTCGTCCTGTTCCTGTGCTTTATCGGCTACCCGATCCTCTACACGATCTATTTGAGCTTCTTTGAATGGAACGGCATGACGCCGGTCAAGAAGTTCGTCGGATTCGCCAACTACAGCTACATGCTCGGCGATAAGTATTTCTACATTTCGCTTGAAAACAATCTGAAATGGCTCGCGGTCTCGCTCGCCTTCCCGGTCGTGCTCGGCTTTCTCATCGCCTACGCGATGCGTGCGCGCGCGGTCTATTTGCCGACCCTTCTGCGAACGGCGATATTTTTTCCGGTGACCATGTCGCTCGTCGCGGTGGGACTGATGTTTCTCCTGATCCTCAACCCGATTTTCGGCGCCTTCGACAGCGTCTTGCGCGGATTGGGCCTGGGGTTTCTGGTTCGTGAGTGGTTCGGCGACTATCGCATCGCCATCTACACGCTCGCGGTCGTGGGCGGGTGGGCGTTCACCGGGCTGCCGATGATCTTCTATTTCGCCGGGATCGGCGACGTGCCCAAGGAGACGTTCGACGCGGCAAGGATCGAAGGCGCGGGGCACTTGCGCATGATGCTGCGCGTCGCGTTGCCGCAGCTTCGTCCCGTGACAGCCGTGGTCGTGATGCTGACCCTTTTCGAGTCGTTGAAGGCGTTCGACCTCATCGCGGTGATGACGAAGGGAGCGCCCTTCGGGCGAACCAACGTTCTCGGCTATCTTGTCTATCTCGAGAGCTTCTGGAACTCTCGGTTCGGCTATGGCGCGACCGTCAGCGTCGCCATCCTTGTGCTGTCGATCGCCGTTGCGGCGTTGCTTCTCGGCAAGCTGTTCAGGGGCGCCTTTGATGTCTAGTCCCGTTCTCGCGGCCTCTTCGGGACGCACGCTCGTCCGGCTTCGTTACGCGGCGCCGAAGATATTCGCGACGTTCCTGGCGCTCCTGCTCGCGGCCATCTGGATTGGTCCGCTGGCGCTCATGGTGATGACGTCGATCAAGCCGAACAGCGAGTTCCTCAACGGGCCGTTTGCTCTGCCAATCGCACCGACCTTCGAACCCTACGTCAAGGTTTGGCAGGGGCTCCATTTCGGCGTGCTGATGCAAAACAGCCTCCTCTACGCCGTGCTCGGCTCGGCGCTGGCGGTGGGGCTCGCTCTCGTGCCGGCGTTCGCGCTGAGCCGGTTCGAGCCGCCGGGCAAGCGATACATATTCGCGTTGCTGCTGACGGGTCTGATGCTGCCGCAGCAGACTGTTCTCATTCCACTCTACGACATCCTGCGCTGGTTGCATTTGTTCGACACCCGCATCGGCCTGATCATTGTTCATGGCGTTTACGGCATGCCTTCGCAGATCCTGATTTTGCGCGGCTTCATGACGACCATTCCGCGCGACATCGAGAAAGCGGCGCAGATCGAGGGCGCGACGGACTTTCAGATCTTCACCAAGGTGATCCTGCCGCTCGCGGTCCCCGGCATCGTGGTTGGCTACACGCTGAACTTCATCGCGATCTGGAAGGAATTCGTGTTCGCCCTCGTGTTCCTGAACAGCGAATCGATCTTTCCTGTCACGGTCGGCATGCTGAAACTCAACAGCGACCGCTACATTTCCGCGTTCAACTTGCCCTCGGCTGGCCTGGTCATTTCGCAGATCCCAATCGTGATCCTGTTCATTTTCGCCTATCGCTGGATTTCCAGCGGCAATTTTGTCGGCTCGGTCAAGGGCTGAAGGGAAAGGCGCGCGGTTGGCCAATGTTTCCCTGATCGACATCGAGAAGCGCTTCGGCGCGCACGTTGTCATCCCGCGGCTCAATCTTGAAATCACAGACGGCTCGTTTGTGGTGCTCGTCGGTCCGTCGGGATGCGGAAAGACGACGACCCTCAACATGATCGCGGGCCTCGAGACCATTTCGGGCGGTCAATTGCTGATTGGCGGCCGCGATGTGACCGACGTTCCTCCGAAGGCGCGCGACATCGCGATGGTCTTCCAGTCTTACGCGCTGTTTCCTCATATGACGGTGTTCGAAAACATCGCCTTCGGCATGAGAATCAGGCGCCAGGCGAAAAGCGAAATCGACTCACAGGTTCGCAGCGTCGCCGATCGGCTGCGGATCGACGCGCTGCTCGACCGGCTGCCGAAGGCTCTTTCGGGCGGACAGAGGCAACGCGTTGCGCTTGCCCGCGCGCTTGTGCGGCGCCCCGGCGTCTTCCTCATGGACGAACCGCTATCGAACCTTGACGCCAAGCTGCGTATCGAAGCGCGAAGCTTCCTGACCAAGATGCACCAGGAGATCGGTGTGACGACGGTCTATGTCACGCACGACCAGTCGGAAGCGATGACCATGGGCGACACCGTCGTCGTCATGAAAGACGGTCTTATTCAGCAGGCCGCTTCCCCGCTTGAGGTTTACAACAAGCCAGCCAACACTTTCGTCGCCGGCTTCATTGGCTCGCCCGCAATGAATTTCCTGGAGCTCGCGGTCGACGGCCCGAAACTGATCGATAAAGACAACGGTTTCGCGATCACGACTCCAGACCGGCTGCGCGGAGAATTGGGCGGATACGGGAAACCAAAGGTCATCCTCGGCTTGCGGCCGGAAGCGCTGCGTCCTGTTCCGCGGAATGTGGATGCGCACGACGCCCCGCTTCTTTCCGTCGACGTCCTCCAACACCTCGGTCATGAAACGTTGGTCGACGCCTCGAACGGACCGCACAGGATTGTCGCGAGAGTCAGCGCTTCAGACAATTCGCGCATCGGCGAAAAAAGACCGTTCCTCTTTGACCCCGAGCACATGCATCTCTTCGATTCCGAGACGGGCGCGAATCTCGCCATCGCTTCACGGCCGAACGGGTGACAAGTAATCGCTGGCCGACCCGGCTCCCGGGCGGCACTAGTAAGCCGCCCGATCCTGTAGAGTCCTTAGCGGGGATCAATAGTTGATTTGTCTCCATCTTAACTAGGCGCCCTCAACCAATCGAGGGGGGATCCACGCGAGGAGGATAATGACCACCTCTCACTCCTGTTGGTCCGAGCGGATGAAACTTTGCGATACAGGGGGCATCGCTTCGGATAGTTTGATCCATGTATAATCGTCGTAGTGTGTTCTCCTATACATGCACGGAGAAGAAATGGATCTCGTTGAGCAGCAGCCAAAGAATCGGCTCACAACGATCTGGGGCGTGGGCAGACCGTACAAAATCCACAGGGCGTGCGCCAAAAAAGCGTGGGGCAATGTTTGTGGCTCCGACCCTTCCTTCCTTGCTCGTGAGGACCAGCAAGCGACCGGCACGGCGCCCGTCCTACTTGGCCGAATGTGCGCTCAGCCAACGGTGTAGCCGAGGCGCCGGTCGCGGGCCCGGCCCGAGGCCGCCGCGATGTTCGCTATCGCCGCAGGACCCGGCGCAAGGCCATACCGCGCGATCGTCAGCGGCGTCTGGCTGTCGATCATCTCGATCGGGATATTCGAATTCTTGTGCATGCCGCAGGACCACGCGCTGGCGCCGTCGCGGTCGGGACCCGCTCCCGCGCCACCGATCTCGATTTCCACCAACACCTCTCGGTGGCCGTCTGCCGCTATCGTCTGGAAGGTCGCGACGTAGGAGCCGCCATAATAGGCCGCGGGAATGCGCTCGGGCATGACCTGGTGCAGCGCGCCAAACATTACGTTGGCGAGCCGGTGCGTGACGATCACGCGATGCGCGACGGACGCCGGCGCTCGACAGTCGGTGACGCTGCCCGGCCGGTGGATGATGGGGATCGGGCGATAGCAACCAGCGCTGGCGAGGACAGCGCCGTCGGCTGCCGCGATGAGCGCGTAGTAGACCGCGCAGTTCGACATGGCCGGCGTGCAGTTGATGGGGCCGCGCTGCTGGTCTGCGCATGAGGCGAGATCGACTGTGATGATATCGCCCGCAATCGTAAGCCCGGCATGAAGGCGTACGGGGCTGTCCGACAGACCGTCGTTGTCGACGAAATCCTCAAATTCGTCGGCGCCGTCCGGCATGGCGTGGATTGCCGCGCGCATCAACATTTCGCTCCATTTCGAGGATCTGCGTCATAGCCGCCCTCAACCTTCCGTCGAATAGCGCTCGGCTAGGCGGATGATGGTGGCCGAGCCAACGGTGAGGCTCGCGAGTTGGCTCTGCAGATCTCCAGCATGAGGACCGGCTTGCGCACGTTTTGCCCAATGATGGCCCAGACCGCCTGGTCAGATTGCCGCCTTCGATCAGCCGCACGGCCGGCACCCGCAGGCCCTCTTGGATCACCTCGGTGGCAGCCGCTGCATAGGAGCCCCGAGCCATGCCGCCTACATCGAGGTGATGGCAAAGCGCCCCTACGGCGACACGCTGCCCGTTGTGGAACCCGGGCTTGAATACGAGCAGATCATTGAGGTGCTGAGCGCCGCAATAAGGATCGTTGGTGACGACCACATCGTCCGGTCCCCAGGTCTTAGCGTCCACGTGCCGGTCCAGTAGCGTACGCAACGTCCGGATGATTAGCTTTGGGTCGGCCCGCTCGCGGCGGCTTGCCGACTTCGGCTGCGCAACACGAACCCGCGCAGCTTCAGTTGCTTTCCGGCTTTACAAGGTTGTGTGCGTCTGCAATTTGTTTGCGCGGCATTCCCTGAGGAGACCGGATGACGCTCTTGAACTGCGATATGGGCGAGAGTTACGGCATCTGGCGCTTGGGCGATGACAGCCACATCATGCCGGCCATCCACATCGCCAACGTTGCCTGCGGCTTCCACGCGTCGGACTTCAATCACATGCGCGCCACGGTGCAAATGGCCAAGGCGCACGGCGTACAGGTCGGAGCGCATCCGTCGCTGCCGGACCGCCAGGGTTTTGGTCGCCGCGAGATGAAGATCGGGCGCGAGGAACTCGCGAACTGCCTCATCTATCAGATCGGCGCGCTGAAAGGGTTTCTTGAAGCTGAGGGCCTGTCTCTCAACCACATCAAGCCGCACGGGTCGCTTTATGGCATGGCGGCCCGGGATCCGGAAATGGCGCATGCGATCTGCGACGCAGCGGACGTATTCAAGGCGCCCCTGCTGGGGATGATCGGCACCGAGCATGAGAAGGTTTACCCGGCCCGCGGCCATCGGTTCCTTGCCGAGTATTACGTGGATCTCGACTATGCCGACGATGGCAAGCTCATCATCACCCGCGAACATGAGGCTGTCGATCCGGGCGAGGCGTCGAACCGCGCTGTTCGGGCCCTGCGCGAGGGCCTAACCAGCTCCGTCGGCGGAAAGGACATAAAAGTTCGAGCGGACACGATCTGCGTGCACTCGGACACGCCCGGCGCCCACCTTGTGGCGCAGGCGGTGCACGATCGTTTGGTGAGCGAGGGCTTCATCGCGCCCCGTCCCAAGAAGCACTGACGTTACGGCTGGGGCAAGTCACCATGGCGACGAAGACGTTCGAGTCCCCGATACCGGGCACCTTCTTCCGTAAATCGGCGCCCGATCAGCCGCCGTTCAAAGAGGAGGGCGACAATGTCGCGATTGGCGACACCGTGGGGCTCATCGAAGTGATGAAGACATTCACGCCTGTGGTCGCTGAGACAGCCGGGCGCCTGCTGGCGTTCCATGTGGAGAACGAGGACCCGGTGATGGCGGGCCAGCCACTCTACGACCTCGACGTCTGAGCGCTGATGCCGATCAAGACGCTGTTCGTCGCCAATCGCGGGGAGATCGCGGTCCGCATCATACGCGCCGCGAAGGCGCTCGGCATGCGCACCGTCCAAGCAGCCAGCTCCGCCGACCGTGAGATGCTGGCCGCGCGGATGGCGGACGAAATCGCAGAAATCGGACCGCCCCATGCGGCAAAATCCTACCTGAACAAAGAGGCCGTCGTGGCGGCCGCCGTCGCGAGCGGCGCCGACGCCGTCCATCCCGGCTACGGCTTCCTCTCGGAGAACGCGGACTTCGCCGCGATGGTGGAGGGCGCGGGACTCGTCTTCGTGGGACCGCGACCCGAGACGATCCGAACCATGGGCGACAAGGCGGCGGCGCGCGAGATGGCGGCGCGCGCTGGCGTGCCCACGGTGCCGGGCTCGGATGGACGCATCGAGGATGCGACCGCGGCCCGCCGGGCGGCTGAGGCCATCGGCTATCCTCTGATGATCAAGGCGGCGGCTGGCGGCGGCGGCCGCGGCATCCGCGTTGTCGAATCCCCCGCGGAGCTCGACACTCAGATCCCGCAGGCAAGCGCGGAGGCGCGCGCCGCGTTCGGGGACGGCGGCCTTTACCTCGAGCGTTTCGTCCCGCGCGCCCGTCATGTCGAGGTTCAGGTCCTCGGCGATGGAGAGGCGGCGATCCATCTCTACGAGCGCGAATGCTCGCTGCAGCGCCGCCGTCAAAAGGTCTGGGAGGAGGCGCCCGCGAGCTGCCTCTCGCCAGAGCGGCGCGAAGCCCTGTGCGCCTCCGCCGTGCGGCTGGCGAAAAGCGTCGGCTACCGGGGCGCTGGCACGCTCGAATATCTCTATGACGAGACGACCGGCGACTTCTATTTCATCGAGATGAACACCCGCATCCAGGTCGAGCATCCCGTGACCGAGATGATCACCGGCGTCGACCTCGTTCAGTCCATGCTTCGTATCGCGGGCGGAGAGCCTCTCCCTTACAAGCAATCCGACATCGCCGTTCGCGGCCATGCGATCGAGGTTCGCATCAACGCCGAGGACCCGGCCAAGGGGTTCATGCCGGCGCCCGGGCGCGTCCTTAACTTTCGCGCGCCCGAGGGCGACGGCGTGCGTTTCGACACGATGCTGTACGAGGGATATGTCGTGCCGCCGTTCTACGATAGTCTTCTCGGCAAGTTGATCGTCACGGGCGCCAGCCGCGAGGAGGCGCTGCGCCGCCTCCGAACCGCCCTGCAGAGCCTCTCCATTGAAGGACTGGCGACGACGCGCGGGCTGCATCTCGCGCTCCTCGACGACGAAGATGTTCGAAACGGCGCCGTCCACACCCGCTGGTTAGAGGATTGGTTGCCGTCGAACCTGCCGGCGATCAGTCGGGCCGCGTGAGGCCGGAGGAAAGATGGGGATGGAGCCTAGATATTCGTTCGGGGGCGACGATCACATCTTCGTCGAGGTCAACGAGGAAATGTCGCTCGACGCTTTCTTTAAATGCTTGTCGATGACCAACGCGGTGCGCGAGAGCCGGATCAAGGGCGTCACGGAAATCTGCCCGGCCAACGCCTCTTACCAAATCCGCTTCGACCCGGACCTGATCAGCCCCAACGACATGCTCGCCGAACTGAAGCGCCTCGAATCGGCGGCGACAAAGAGCGACCATACGCTGTCGACGCGCATCTTTGAGGTTCCGGTCTATTACAACGATCCCTGGACGCACGAAACGCTGATGCGCTTTCGCGAGCGGCACCAGGAGCCGACGGGGACAGACCTCGAATACGCCGCCCGCGTCAACGGCTATGCCAGCGTCCCGGATTTCATTGAGGCGCATGCGGGCGCGCCGTGGTTCGTCTCGATGGTCGGCTTCGTGGCCGGGTTGCCGTTCATGTATCAAATGGTCGAGCGGGAGAAGCAGATCGAGGTCCCGAAATACCTGCGGCCGAGGACCGATACGCCAAAGCTCACGGTCGGGCACGGCGGCTGTTTCGGGTGCATCTACTCCGTTCGCGGAGCCGGCGGCTATCAGCTCTTTGGCGTGACGCCGATGCCCATCTACGATCCCAAACAGGAGGTGTCGTACCTCAGGGACTTCATGATCTTGTTCAAGCCGGGAGACATCGTGAAGTTCAAGCCGGTCGATCGCGACGGCTATGACGCGGCGATTGAACTCGTGAACACCGGGCGGTTCGAGCCGATAATGCGGCCGGTGTCGTTTTCGCTCGACGAGTTTCACGCAAGCCCGGCGGCGACCAACAAGAAAATCTTGGGGGCGCTCCATGGCGCTTGAGATCCTGAAGCCTGGTCTTTCCACCACCGTTCAGGATTTGGGACGGCCAGGTTACTACCATCTCGGCATCCCGGAATCGGGCGCCATGGACAAATCTTCCCTCGCCGCGGCGAACCTGCTGGTCGGCAACCCCGAAGGCGCTGCGGCGCTTGAGGCGGTGTTTTTGGGGCCGGAGATCCGTTTTGACCGCGATGCTGTCGTGGCTGTGTGCGGCGCGCACATGCCCCCCAAAGTCGACGGCGTCGAGCAGCCCGGCTGGACCTCGTTCACGGTGAAGTCGGGCCAGACGCTTTCGTTCGGCTTCCTCAAATCGGGCGCGCGCGCCTATATCGCCGTCGCCGGCGGCGTCGACGTGCCCGTCGTGCTGGGCTCACGCTCCACCTATCCGCTTGGCGCGCTCGGCGGCTTCGAGGGCCGCGCCCTGAAAGCCGGCGACCGCGTGAAAGTCGGGACCCAATCTCAGGGTGCGAAGCCTGGCCGGAGCGTGCCCGCCAAACTGCGCATCGAGGTCGGCGGCGCGACCGAGTTGCGCGTGCTCCCCGGTCTTTACTGGCATCGGCTGACGGACGAGGCGGGCAAGACCTTTTTCGAGGACGTTTGGAAGGTTGCGCCCGAGGCCGATCGAATCGGATATCGCTTCCGCGGCGGCCGCGCCCTCTCGTTCGCGCCGAGGAAGCAGCCATTCGGCGCCGGCTCTGATCCTTCCAACATCGTCGACAGCTGCTACCCGTACGGATCGATCCAGGTGCCCGGAGGCACCGAACCCATCGTCCTTCACCGCGACGCAGTGTCGGGCGGCGGGTACTTCATGCTCGGAACCGTCATCTCCGCCGACATGGACCTCATCGGCCAGTTGCAACCGCACCAGCCGACGCGCTTCGTCAAGGTCGATATGGAAACCGCCTTGAAAGCGCGCGCCGAGCGGAAAGCCAGGGCGGGTCTGCTGAAGGAAAGCCTTGCCTGACCAGAGACCCCGAGAGGGATCCCTTTAGAGCGAGTTGCTTTTCGATTGAGGCGGCCAAAGGGCAAAGGTCCGGACAACAATCTATTGCAGAAAATCAGAAAATTGGTTAAGCTCGCTCATGAACAATCCCGCCCTTCCGCATGGCCTCGACCGCACGCTCCCCGTCGCGGCGACCTCTCGACGGCAGGGAGGGGCGCGAGAAAAATTCTGTCAGCGAAAACCCCGCGTAACCCATTGAAAAGTCTCGTTTCGGACGAGAAAATCCAAGGAAATCCAAGCTTTTCCAACCCCCATAAACGAGGGCTTTCGCGGCGAAAGGGCGAGGGCCCAAGAAAACCCAAACCGGATCGATCGGACTGAATGTCGCGGCGCGCTGCCGAGAAGGAGCCAACTCGAACTCCAGTCGATAGCGGCCGAACCGCCATCGACCTCCTTGATCTTACCACTCCCCCAGGGCTTCACCCCCAGTGGGCGAGCGAGCGAATTCGGAACTGTTCGCGAAATTGCGCGGTCGAGTTTGGCAGCAGTTCGCCGCTGCCCCAGTCGAGGATCACGGCATAGCGGCGCACGGCGTCGAGCGCGTCGATCTCGCCAGCCCGGTATTTGGCCGCCACCGCCTCGGGCTCCTCTTCCTGCCATCCGCGCCGATGGGCGCGGATGGCAGCGCGCTCGCGCTCCGTCGCGTCCCGGTCGACCTCGTAAGCGCAAAGATCCTTGTCGATCACCTTGAGGATCACGCCGTAATCCATTGCGGCGCGCTCGATCGAAACGTAATCGTCCGCGACATCCTCCTTCACCTTCTCCGGATCGCGCTCCAGCGGATCGCCGTAACCGCCGCCACCCGCCGTGGGCCGGCTGAACAGGTCGCCCGGTTGCAGCGGCACGTCCGAGAAGACAGAGCCGAGCCAGGTGTCGTGATTGGCCCCGGCGCGCCTCAAATGCAGGCCGTGCGGCATGGAGGGCAGGCCGCCGTTGGTCCCCCAGACCACGGCGCGCTCGCGGTCGCAGATGTAGGATAGAACGGTGTTCT
This sequence comes from uncultured Alphaproteobacteria bacterium, assembly GCA_963762335.1. GTDB lineage: Bacteria > Pseudomonadota > Alphaproteobacteria > Rhizobiales > Beijerinckiaceae > Roseiarcus. The sequence goes on from CAVXKU010000037.1 coordinate 178,952, forward strand.
CACCCTCGAGCAGGATGGATGCCTTGCGGGCGCCAACCCCGCCGCGCCACTTACCGGGACCGCCAGAATCGGTGACAGCCTCGAATTCGGTTGTGAGGATCGGCGCGCCTCGCTCCTGACCTTCGACGGGCTGCGACAGCATGCCGGTGCCGAAGGAAGCCTGGGTCACATTGGCGCCGTCCTTGCCATTGCGGCCGCCCCAACCGCCTGGCAACCAGTCATAGAACATGAAGATCGGCTTTTCGGGCCTGCGCGCGTCGTTGCCGCCGGTGAGCAGATATTCAATGTTGAAAGTGCAGGAGATCGCCCGGTGCGGCATGATGCCGGACCAGATCTCGTAGATCGAATTCATGATCTTTTCGAAGGGCATCAGGAAGCCGGTCACGGCGACCGGCCATTTCGCGCTAACCACCGTGTCGGGCGGCGCCACCACTTCGATGACACGGTAGAGGCCGGAATTCAGCGGCAGGTCGGGGAAGAAGGTCTTCATGCCGGCGACGCAGGCCGAGAAGGTGGCCCCAAAGGCTGAATTGTAGATGGAGCCGATGGTCGGATGACTGCCGGTAAAGTCGTAGATGACCTTGTCGCCCGCGATCGTCGTCTTGACGCGGATCGGAATCATGCCCTCGCCGCCCGACACATCGCGGTCGATATAGTCCACCGTTTCCCACGAGCCGTCCGGCAGTGCGGCTAGGCGCTGGCGCACGGTGCGCTCGACATAATCCTGCACCGCCGCCATGCCGGCCACGACAACATCCTTGCCGTATTTATTGACCAGCCGCAGCACCTCGCGCGCCGCGACGTTGGTGGCCTCGGCCTGGGCGTGCATGTCGCCGATGAGGGAGGCCGGGTCGCGGGTGTTGCTGGCGATCATATGGGCCACATCGCGGCAGAAGCGCCCACGGTCGAAGATACGCACGGGCGTGATGCGCAGACCCTCGCGGAACATGTCCTTGGCCATGACGTCGAATGAGCCAGGCACCGAACCGCCCATGTCCGACCAATGGCCATTCGACTGCGCGTAGCCGATCACCTCGTCGCCCACGAAAATGGGCCGGACGAGCCGGACGTCGCTGAAATGCGTGCCGCCGGCATAGGGGTCGTTGATCATGTAGACGTCGCCGGGGTGCATGTCCCCTTTGAAGAACGCGATCACCGCCTTGCAGGTGTAGTGCAGCGTGCCGACGTGGACCGAGATATCGCCATTGCCCTGAGCGACGCTGTCGCCGTTGGCGTCGTGGAGCGCGTTGGAGAAGTCGCGGTTGTAGATCACGAAGGAATAGCAGGTCCTGAGGATCTGCTCGGCCATCTGGTCCACGGCCGTGATGAAGGAATTCTTCAGCACCTCGAAGGTGACGGGATCGAGCGTCGCGGTCTTGGACATGATCAGGCGTCCTGACGAAGGATGATGTTGAGCCAACCGTCGACCTCGGCCGTGAAGCCGGGCGGCACCACGGTGGTGGAATCGAGCTGCTCGACGATGGCTGGGCCCTTGAAGGTAACGCCTGCCGCCAGATCGGGCCGCCAGTAGACAGGCGTTTCCGCGCCGCCGTTCTCGGCGAACCAGACTCGGCGATGAGACCGCGGCTTTGCCGGCGCGCCGGAGGGCTCGGTTTTCGCGAGTTCGGCCTTGGGCACGACGCCCACGGCCTTGAGGTTCAGGCGGAACAGACCCACCGGCGTGTCGTCGCGACGGAAATTATATTCGCGCTCGTGATGCTCGTGGAAGGCTTCGACGAGGGGCGCGAGGTCGACGATCGGCGAAAGCGCGGGCACGGCAAGCGAGCGCCATTGTCCCTGGTACATCATGTCGACCGTGCGCTGCATCAGGACGTCCTTCGGCGCCACACCCTCGTGGGCGAGGCGCTCGGCGGCCTCGTGCTCCAGCGCCTTGAAGGCGGCCTCGATGGCGTCGGGATCGGCTTCCGCGGCCGACTTCAGATAGCTCGTCGCGAGGTCATGCTGGACATCAACCAGCAGGCAGCCCATCGCCGAAGTGATGCCCGGATGTGGCGGCACGATCACGGCGGGAATCGACAGTTCCCTGGCGATGTCGGCGCCGTGCAGCGCGCCCGCGCCTCCAAAGGCGACGAGAGCGAAGTCGCGCGGATCATAGCCGCGGCTGATGGAGATGAGCCGCACCGCGTTCGCCATGTTGGCGTTCGCCACGCGGATGATGGCGTCCGCGGCCTCTTCAAGGCCGAGCTTGAAGGGCTCGGCGGCGCCCGTTCGCACCGCGTCACGCGCTTTCTCCTCGCTGAGGTTGAGGCCTCCGGCGAGCTTCGCGCCGAGCCGCCCGAGGGTCACGTTGGCGTCCGTATTGGTGGGCACCGTGTTGCCGTTGCCATAGCAGGCTGGGCCGGGATTCGCGCCGGCCGATTGGGGGCCGTTGCGCAGGCCGCCCGCCTCGTCGATCCAGGCCAGCGAGCCGCCGCCGGCCCCAATGGTCAGCACCTCGATCGACGGGAATCGGATCGGGTAGCCGAACTCGACAAACCAGTCCTTGGTGACGCGCGACTGGCCCTCGTAGGCAAGCGACACGTCGCAGCTCGTGCCGCCCATGTCGAGGCCGATCGAGTTCGGAAAGCCGCATTGCGCCGCGATGTGGCGGCTCGCGATGGCGCCCGCGGCGATGCCGGAGCCGGCGAGGCGGCCGGCGAATTCCTTGACGCCACGCGGCGTCATCACGCCGCCGCCCGTGTGCAGCAACAGAAGGTCGCTTTTGTAGCCGGCCCCCGCCAGCCGAGCGCCGAGCCTTGTTGTGTAATCGACCACGACCGGGCTGAGAGCGGCGTTGACCACTGTGGTGGAGAAGCGTTCGTGCTCGAAGATCTCGGGCAGGATCTCCGAGGAAATCGAGACCGGGACGCCGGGCAGCGCCTCGGCGAGAATCGCCTTCATTCGCTGCTCGTTGGCTCCGTTGGCATAGGCGTTCATGAAGCAGACCGCTACGGCCGCGACGCCGCGTTTCTTGAGGATCCGCGCGACCTCGCGCGCGCCTTCCTCGTCGAGCGGCGTGACCACCTTGCCCGCGGCGTCGACGCGCTCCGTGACCGTGAGGCGGTCGCGTCGCGGCACATAGGGCGGCGCAACGTCCTTGTAGATGTCCCAGATGTCGTCCTTGTTGGCGCGGCGGATCTCGATCACGTCGCGGAAGCCGTGTGTGCACACCATCGCGGTCCGGGGCAGGCGGCGGGTGATCAGAGCATTCGTCGCCACCGTGGTGCCGTGGGAGAACAGGACGACGTCGGAGAGGTCCACGCCACCCGCGTCGAGCCCCTTCATCACGCCGTCGATCGGATCCGGGGTCGAGCTGGTCTTGGCGATCCGAATGACGCCCGTGTCCTGATCCAGGATGCAGATGTCCGTGAAAGTGCCGCCAATGTCGACGGCCACGCGCAGGTTAGGCAAAATCGCTCTCCGGACGAGGGATTGAGTTCAGCGCAGCGGCATGGCCACTGGTCGCATCGGCGCGCCGGTGGCGCCCCGCAGCTTGATGCAGGCGCCGAAGAAGGCAAATTCGTAGAGCTTATCCGCGGCGAGCTCGTCGAGCTGGACCATTTCCAGGATCGGCACCGCAGCTTCGGCGAGCAGGTAGGTATGCACCGGGAAGAAATTGAGCCCAGGGGCGGCCGGCGTCTGCTCGAGGGTGAGGTTGTCGGCTCCGATCATCACGGCGCCGTGCTTGGCGAGATATTCGGCGCCCTCGCGGTTGAGGCCGGGCGTGTCGCGCACGAAGCCAATGTCGGGCCAGAGGTTCATCTGCCCGGTGCGGATCAGCACCACGTCGCCGACACGGAGCTCCGTGCCCTGGTGTTTCAGGCAGGCTTCGAGATCCGCCTTGCCGATGGCGTGGCTCGGCGGAAGCCTGTCGACGCCGTGCATGGCGGCCACGTCGAGCAGCACACCACGAGCGAGGATCGGCGGATGTTTTTCAGCGCCGCATTTGGTCCAGGCGCGACTGCCAAGATATTCGTCGGCGGAGAAGCCGTTGAAGATCTTTCCGTTGTAGCCGAAGTGGTTGAACGTATCGATGTGCGTGCCGCAATGGGTGTACATCGATATGCCGTCGCCCGAATAAGCGACAAGCTGGTTGGCCTCGAGGCTCACGCCCATCGAATTTGCCGCGATCTCGCCGCGCGGCGTGTGGGTCATCCAGATCTGGTAGGGCTGGTCGCCGGCCCCGAACCATCCCGGCATGCCGATGAAATTATCCACCGAGAGATCGAACATCTTCGAGGCGTCCGCCCGGCTCAGAATGGCCGAGCGGGAGGCGCCGTCGATGAGATGCAGCATGCCGATCTCGTCGTCGCTGCCGTAAGGGCTCTTCGTCACCTCGTGGAATTTCGCGCTATAGGCGATGATCTTGTCTTTGGCGGCTTCATCGACGTAGCAGGCGACACACATGGCTCATCACTCCTTGGGGCGGCCAAGATCGGGAGACAGCGTCACGCCTATCAGTTCGGCGCGACGGCTTCGGCGAGAGATCATGTCATGAGGCAGGCATACCGGCTTTGATCCAAGCCGTCGTAAGCTCGAGAGAGCGCGAAAATCGGTCGATCATTTCATCCACTTGCGCCTCGGTGATGATCAGAGGCGGGCAGAAGCAGATCGAGTTCGCCGATGGCGCGAACGATCACTCCGTTTTCGTGGCCCCTGTCGTAGAGATAGAGGCCGACCTTGCCGGGCGGGTCGAACTTGGCCTTGCTGGCCTTGTCGGCCACTAGCTCCACCGCCCCGATCAGGCCGACGCCGCGGACCTCGCCGACCAGCGGATGATCAACGAACTCGCGAAGACGGGCCTGCATGTGAGCGCCGACCTTCTTCGCATTTGCGACGAGGTTCCGTTCCTCCAGAATCTTCAGGTTCTCGACCCCAACCGCGGTCGCCACAGGATGACCGCTTGTGGTGAACCCGTGCCCAAAGGTGCCTAGCGCGTCAGACCCGTCCGCCACGCCCTGATAGATCTTGTCGCTCATCAACACGGCCGCGAGCGGCAGGTAGGACGAAGTGATCTGCTTCGACACCACCAGGATATCCGGCTCAATCCCATAATAGTCGCAAGCGAACGTCGTCCCGAGCCGGCCGAAGCCATTGATCACCTCGTCGGCGACCACCAGCACGTCGTATTTGCGGCACACCGCCTGGACTTTGTTCCAGTAGCCAGCGGGAGGCGGCAGCACGCCGCCGGCCCCGATCAGAGGCTCGCCAATAAAGGCGGCCACCGTCTCCGGCCCTTCCGCCAGGATCTTGGCCTCGAGCTCGGCCGCGAGTCGGTCGGCGAAGGCCTCCTCGCTCTCGCCGGCCTCGGCAAACCGATAGTGATGCGGCGTCGTTACATGCGTGACAAACGCTAGCGGCAGGTCGAAGCCGCGATGATTGGTCGGCAGGCCGGTCAGGCTGCCGCTCGCGATGGTGATCCCGTGATATCCGCCCGTGCGGGCGACGAACTTTTTCTTCTCCGGCCGCCCGATCGCATTGTTGTAGAACCACACGAGCTTGATGACGCTGTCGTTGGCCTCGGACCCCGAATTGGTGAAGAAGACGCGGTCGAGCCCCTTTGGCGACATCTTCACAAGCCGTTCGGCCAAATCGATCGTCGGCTCGGAGGATTTGCCCGAGAAGGAATGATAGTAGGGCAGCTTGGCCATCTGGCGGGTTGCCGCGTCGACCAGGCGCTGCTCGCCGAAGCCTACGCCCACGCTCCAGAGGCCCGCCATGGCCTCGATGTACTCTTTTCCCTGGTCATCGTAGACGTAGATGCCCTCGCCACGGTCGATCACGATCGGCCCCGTCTTCTCGTGGCGCCGGGCGTTTGTATTCGGATGAAGCAGGTAAGCGACGTCCCGCGCGTGGATCGAATTCGGCGCGTGGATCGAATTCGGAATGACGGTCATGGCGGCCTCTGGTTTTCGGATCCGAAAAGGGACGGGGACTGGTATCGACTAGCGCTTCAGTCCGTAAGCGGACTCCGCCTGCTCTGGCGTGATGAAGCCATCGAGAAGGTCCTCTTTGACCCTGTCAGGATCGCGTTCGCCCGGCGGTCCCCAACCTCCTCCGGCCGGCGAGGAGATCTTGATCCGGTCGCCCGGCGCGAGCGGCACGTTGGCAAACTTGCTCGGCGAGACTTTGTTGAAGGCCTGGGTGATCGTTAGCCATTCGTCGCTGCCGTCGCGCTTAATGAACAGCTCGGCCCTAGCGGCTGAATGGCCGCCATGGATCCCCCAGGGGCTCACCTTCTGGCGGTCGCTCATATAGCTGAAGGTCATCGGCGTATCGGTACAGCGCACGGTCTTCGACAAGGCCAAGCCGCCGCGGAATTTGCCCGGGCCGCCCGAGCCGTCGACGAGCTTGAATTCCTCGACATGCCAGGGGAAGCGAAATTCGAAGACTTCGACCGGGATGTGCGGGCAGTTGCCGTTGATGCCGCCTACCGCATCGTTGCCGTCCGCAAAGCTGCGGCCACCCCAGCCGACTGGCGTCAGATCGTAGCAGCAGAAGAACTCGCCGGTTTTGGCGTCCGTGCCGCCGAACAGGAAGTTGCTGTGGCTGGCGCCATCGGTCGCGGCGGAGCGTTCCTTCAAACCCGGCGCCAGCGCGCCCATCACGACATTGGCGATCCGGCAATGCGTCTCGGTGTTGCCGCCGACCGAAGGGCCGGGAAAGTTCACGTTCACCATCGTGCCGGGGGGCGCGAGAACGCGAATCGGCCGGAAGCAGCCGGAATTTTTAGGAATGGTGGAATCGGTGAGTTGCAGGACCGCATTGTAAGCAGCCCCGTGCGCTACGCCCAGCGTACCGTTGATCGGTCCCTTCGCCTGTGGGGAGCTGCCGTGATAGTCGACAATAAGGTCGCTGCCACTCACGGTCACCTCGGCTTTGATGGTGTACTGCTGGTCAACGATTCCGTCGTCCTCCATCACATCCTCGAAGACGTACCGACCATCGGGGATCTGTTCGATCTCAGCCCGCATGCGGCGCTCAGAATAATCCATCAGGCCGTTGACGTTTTCGAGAAAGCTCGCGATTCCGTATTTTCTGGCGAGGTCACCCATTCGGCGCTCACCCAGGTCGACTGCCGCGATGAGCGCCCGGAAGTCACCGTAATTGTAGCGAGGCGTGCGGACGTTCGCGAGCAGCAGACGCCACACGTCATCGACGTCCTTGCCGGCGCGCTTGATCTTGACGGGCGGCACGCGCAGCCCCTCGTGGAACACTTCCGTCGCCTCGCCGGCGAAACCCGCAGGCGCCATGCCGCCGACCTCGCACAGGTGGCCGATTGCGACCGCAAAGCCGATCGCCTTGCCGTCGACAAAGACCGGCTTGAAGATCGTGTGCTCGGGCGTGTGAAGGCCGCCGCGATAGGGATCGTTGTGCAGGAGAACATCGCCCTCTTCGAGGTCGGCAATGTCGATCTCGTTCACGCAAGAGCGCAGAAGGAGCGGCATGCCGCCGATCATCGACGGGCAAAAGTCGCCGGTCGCGACGAGTTCGCCGCTCGGCAGCGCGAGACCGCACGTGAAGTCGAGCGACTCGCTGAAAATGGTGGAATAGGAGGTGCGCATGAGCGTAACGCCCATGTCGCGGCAGATCGAGACAAGGATGCCTCCGACGATGTTCATCGAAACCATGTCCATGGGGGCTACTCCGACGAGTTGGTGGCGATGAGGAGGTTGCCGAAGCGATCGACGGTTAGGCTCTTGTCAGGGGCGAGCACCGTGACGGAGGCGTTCTCCTCCACGAGAGCAGGGCCTGCGATCGTGTGGCCCGCGCGCAGAGTGTCGCGATCGTAGATAGGCGTATCGATCCAGCCCTGATCGAACATGATCGCGCGCCTCGAACTCGGGACGGCCTGCCCCTTGGCTTCATCGATCTCCGGGAAAACCAGCTCCCCGGTATTGGCGGTCCCCGTCACCAGGAAATTGACGATCTCCATGTGGTCGTCGAGCCGGAAGCCGAAGCGCGCATCATGTTGCTCGTGGAAGGCCTGGAACAGCCGGGCAATCTCGGTTTCGGTGAACGCATCGATGTCGATCGGGAGCTCCAGCTCGTAATTCTGGCCCAAGTACCGCATTTCGACGGCGCGTGTGATCGAGACCCGATCGTGGCCTTGGGCTGCGAGTTCGCCTCGGCATTCGGAGACGAGCGCCGCCATCGCGTTGCGCGCACGCTCTGCGTCGAAGAAGCGCGAGTTGAGCTGCACCGTCCGGTAGCGGTCGACCCGCGCGTTCGCCATCGTGAAGCCGAAGGCTGAGAACTGGCCGGGGAAATTCGGCACGAGGCCTTTCGGAATCGAAGCTTCTGTCATGAGGTCGCTGATATGGAGTGGGCCTGCGCCGCCGAACCCCACGAGAACGAAGTCGCGCGGGTCAAGCCCCTGTTCCGTTAGCACGGTATGAAGCGCGCCCACCATGTTGTTGTTGGCGATCTTCACGATGGCGAGCGCGGCTTGCTCCACCGACATGCCCGACGCATCCGCAATGGTTGCGACCACCTTGTGGGCGGCCTTGGTGTCGAGGCTCATCGTCCCGCCGAGGAAGTTCTGGGCTGAGATGCGGCCAAGCACTACATTGGCGTCGGTGACTGTCGGAAGCGCGCCGCCTTGCTGATAGCATGCTGGTCCCGGATTGGCGCCTGCGCTCTCGGGGCCAACCACCAGCATCCCGCCCGAGTCGATTCGAGCGATCGAGCCGCCGCCGGCTCCGATGGTGCGGATGTCGATCATCGGGATCTGAATTGGCCGCCCCCACTCGATCTCGAAATCGGTGGTGAACTTCTCCTTGCCATTGACCACTGTGGACACATCGGTCGACGTACCGCCCATGTCTAGGGTGACGAGATTGGGGAGGCCCAGAACCTCGGCCGTGCGTTTGGCGGCGATCACGCCGCCCGTCGGCCCGGATACGGCGATCTGGATCGGGGTTTCCACGGCCTTGTCGAGAGTGATTTCGCCGCCGTTGGACCTCATGACGACGACTTTGGCGCTTATGCCGTGCTCGTCGAGTTCACGACGCATGCCGCCCAGCTGTCTTGCGACCACGGGCTTGATGAAAGCATCGCAGATCGTGGTGGAGGATCGGAAATGTTCCTTCCACTTCGGCAGCACCTCGTAGGAGATCGAGACGGGAATATCCGGGATCTCTTCCGCGAAGATCGCCTTTATGCGCTGCTCGTGGTTCGGCGTCAGATAGGAATGCAGCAGCACCACGGCGATCGCGTTGACCGCGCCGCCAGCCTTGATGGTTTGCGCGAGCGTGCGAACCCCGGTTTCGTCGAGCGGCTGGATGGTCTCGCCCGACGGCCCGACGCGTTCGTCGACCTCGAAGGCATTGCGGCGCTGCACGAACGGCTTCGGCTTCACCCAAGCGAGGTCATAGTGGTGTCTGCGGTTGCCACGTCCGATGAAGGGAATGTCCTTGAAGCCGCGTGTCGTTACGTACGCGACCGTCGCGCCCTTGCCCTCGAGCAACGCGTTGGTGGCGACCGTGGTGCCGAGTCGAATTCCGCTGACGGCGTCGGTCGTGCCGAAGGCCCTGAGGCCGGTCATGATCCCTTCCATGGGATTTTGCGGCGTCGACAGGTTCTTCCAGGCTTTGAGAGCCTTGCCCTCTTCGTCGTAGGCGACGAAGTCCGTGAACGTCCCCCCGATGTCGACGCCCAAACGATAACTCATGAGATCGGAACTCCCATTCCTTGAAACAGATCAGACGGCGGCTGCGACGTCGGCATAATCGACGGGCGTCGCGTGCCATCCCGCTGCGCGCTTGGCCCAGAAGGTGTCCTTGATCTTCGTCGAGATCGGTCCGGGGCGGTCATTGCCCATGATCCGGCCATCGATGCGGCTCGCCGGCATCACGCCGCCAGCAGTGGTGGCGAGGAAAATCTCGTCGGCTTCACGGGCCTCGTTGGCGGAGACCTTGCCGACCTTGGCGGGGATTCCGAGGTCTGCGCAGATCTCAATCACGGATTTGCGCGTGATCCCTTCGAGCACCCCGGCGTCCGGCGTCACCACGACGCCGTCAGTCACCATGAATACGTTGAAGCCCGGGCCTTCCGTGACGTTGCCGTCGCTATCAAGCAGGAGGGAGAAGTCGGCTCCCCGATCGAGCGCTTCGAACTGGCCTCGGGTGAGGTCGGCCCAATGGAAATTCTTCGCGGTGGGATCAACGGAATCGGCGGGTATGCGCAGGGTCTCGGCGATGATGAGATGCCCGCCGCGCTTCTGGACCTCGGGACTCATCACCCAGACCCAGGGAATGGCGAAGGCTGCGATGTAATTGCGAGCATGGGCGGGATGATAGGGCATGCCGGGCGCGGGGCGACCTCGGAGGCAATCCATCGCCACATAGGCGTTTTTCAATCCGGACAGAGCGACGCAGCGATTGAGAATCGCCTTGATGTCCTCGTCGCTTTCCCGGGGTTCGAAACGGAATTTTCGCATCGACGAGCGGAAGCGCCGGATGTGATCCTCGAGGCGAAAGAAATCGCCTTCCCAGACTCCCACCACGTCATACGTCACATCAGAGCGGCGATAACCCCAGTCCGTGATCGGAATCGCGGCCTGGGCGATCGGCATGTAGCGGCCGTCGATATAGGCCGCGCCGGCCGCGAAAGGATTGTCTGACTGAGGAGCATTCATGACGTGGTCTCTGACGCGACAGCGTTGGAGTCGCTCTGGAGGGTTGGTGTGGCTGCGGCGCTGACGGTTTCCGGCGGCCCGCCCTTCGATGAGCCGATCAGGGTCAGCTCCCTGCCGCCCGAGACGCCGTTGGGGCGGAAGATCAGGATGAGGGCGAGCAGCACGCCCAACCCCAGTTCGCTGCTGCTTTCCGGCATTTTGAGCTGCGTTGAGCCGAGCATCACGCCATGCTCGCCATACCGTAGCAGCTGGACGATGACGGTCACCAGGATGACGCCGCTCACCGCCCCGGTCAGGCTGCCCATACCGCCCACCACCAGCATGGCGATCGTGATGAAGGACAGGCTCAAATAGAAAGTGTCGACGGTTAGGATGCCAAGAAATTGAGCATAGAGGCCGCCTCCGGCGCCAACGAGCGCGGCGCTCAATACAAAGGCGACGAGGCGCATGCGGACGCTGTGTATGCCGCAGGCCTTGGCCGCGACATCGTCCTCGCGCGTCGCCCGCAGCATCAGCCCATAGCGAGAGATCTGAAACAGGTAGGCGACTATGATACCCGCAGAGGCGAACCCAAACGCCACCCAGGGGCCGACCACGGTCGGAATTCCCACCAGCGACGATACGCCCGCTGTCACCGAGTCCCAGTTCGAATAGACGCTGTTGACGATGATCAGGAAAGCGAAGGTCGCAATGGACGCCGCGATCCCATTGAGCCGCAGGATGGCCAGGCCGAACAGGAACGCGACGATCGCGGGCAAAACGATGGCGCCGGCCATGGCGACCGGAAAGGGCCATTGATTCTGCGCGAGGATATCCGGCAGGCCCTGAAGCATAACTTGCTTGAAGCCGGGCTCGGCGGTGGCCCACCCCACCGCATACGCCCCAATGCACATGAATCCGGTTTGACCAAACGAGATGACCCCGGAGTTGCCAATGAACACATAAAGGCCCACCACGACCAGCACGCGTATGAGCATTTCGGTCAGCGTCACCTGGAGGGTATCAAGGCCGCCGATGTCCGACAGCGCGGCGATAGCGGCGAGGATGATGATCAGGAGAACCGGCGTCTGATAGCGTACTATGAAGGCGTGCATGAGCCGCCCCCTCAGACGCGTTCGATGGTGGTTCGGGCCGGCAGCAGGCCGGACGGGCGTATCAGCAGAACAAGGATGACGACTGCGAATGCGAAAGCGTCTCGGAACGCTCGCAAATCGGAGGGCAGATAGGCCTGGAGCATGGTTACGATAAGTCCTAGCGTGAAACCACCTATGACCGCGCCCGTTAGATTGCCCATGCCGCCGACTACGACCGCCACGAAAGCAAACAAAGCGAGCGGCACGCCCATCTGATGCGTAAGCGAGCCGGACTGTGTGATGTAGAGCATGGAAACTGCTGCCGCGAGGATGCCGCTGATCGCGAAAGCGAGCCCGATTACGACATTGGCGCGCACGCCAAGATATTGGGCCATGCGGAAGTCCTCGGCGGCGGCGCGCATCTGTACGCCGTAGGGCGTCCGCTTGAGAAATAGCGTCAAGACCACCATCAGAACGAGCGTCACCACGAGCGTGATGAGCTGGAGCAGAGGGACGCGAAGCTCGCCGATATAGACTTGCACGTTGGCGCCGCTCCAGAAGTCGACAGCCTTCGGGCGCGCGCCATAGAAGATCAGGATGCCATTCTGGATGATGTAGCTCACCGCAAAGGAGGAGATCATCAAGGTTGGCGACGAGGCGGTTCTGAGCGGCCGAAAGACAGCCGCGTCAGTGATTAGCGCGGCCACGACAACGATCATCGAGATCGCGATAATGACCGCCGCAGGCGTCCAGGAGCCGATCAGTAGGCGGGCGGTTACGTCGGCCGACGGCACGATGAGAGCGTACGCGCCGATGGTGATCATGTCGCCATGGGCGAAATTGATTAACCGCAGGATGCCAAACAGCAGCCCGATCCCTAACGCCGTCAGCGCGTAGATGCTGCCGAGCGCAAGCGCGTCAATCAAGTTTTGCGCAAACTGGATCATGCGGCCGTCTCCACCGGCGGCCTTTCGCCGCTGCCGAAGCCGAAATAGGCATGGCGGATGGCTTCGCCGTCACGGAGGTCGGCCGCTCGGCCTTCCAATTGGACCGTTCCACTCCGCAGCACGTAAATGCGATCGGCAAATTTCAGAATGCGGGCTGAACTCTGCTCGTTGATGAGCAGCGTCATCTTCTCACGCTGTCGAAGTTCCAAGAGGATCTCATAGATCTGGTCAATGATCTTTGGCCCGAGGCCGAGCGACGGCTCGTCGACAAGCAGGAGCCGGGGCCGCGTCATCACGGCGCGCGCGACGGCCAGCATCTGCTGCTCGCCGCCTGAGAGCCGGCCGGCGGGATAGCGCAGACGTTCGCGTAGCCGAGGGAAATGACCGAGAAGGCGTTCCATGTCGCTGCGAGCCGCGGCCCGGTCGCCGAGCATGTAGCCGCCTATCTGCAGGTTCTCGGCGACCGTAAGCGTTCCAAAGATATGTCGGCCCTCGGGCACCAGCGACAAACGAAGCCGGGCGATCTGCTCGGGCCGCTGACCGAGAATGCTCTGGCCGTCGAGGCGAATGTCGCCGGAGACCGGCGTGACACCGCCGGCGATCGCTGCAAGAGCGGTCGACTTCCCGGCGCCGTTCGGGCCGATGATGCAGACCACCTCGCCTTCGCTCACCGTGAGCGAAGCCCCGCGGAGAGCGACCAGGTCGCCGTAGCGGACCGACAAATTTTCGACGTCGAGAAGCGCTGTCATTACGCCTCCATGCCCAGATAGGCGGCGAGCACGGCCTGGTCGCTTCTGGATCTCTTCGGGGCGCGCCTTCGGCCAGCGTCTTGCCGCCATCGAGGACGTGAATGCGATGCGAAATCCCCATCACGACCCGCATGTTGTGTTCGATCAGGAGCACGCCGCAATTGAAGGCTTTGGGGATCGATGAGACGAGCACCATCAATCCCTCGCATTCGGCGTCAGACATGCCGGCGGCTGGCTCATCGAGCAGCACAAAAGCAGGGGAGATGACCATGGCCCGCGCTATGCCGAGCCGGCGCTGGTCGGTGTAGGCCAAGGCGCCCGCGGGCAAAGCCGCCTTGTCGGCGAGTCCCACCCAATCGAGAATGGCGCGCGAATGCGCGATGGCGTTGCGGCGATGAAGCCCCAATCCGACCGCCGCGACCTCGGCGTTTTCGAGCACGGACATCTCCTTGAACAGCCGTCCGGCCTGGAATGTGCGGGCGATCCCCATCTCCCGGAAGCGCGTCGGCTCCCAGCCGGCGGTGCTTTGCCGTCCGACCAGGACTCGTCCCTCGGTCGGCGCCTGAAAACCGGTCAGGCAATTCACGAGGGTTGTCTTGCCGGCTCCGTTGGGCCCGATCAGTCCGAACACCTCGTGGCGTCGGACCGTCAGGCTCACATCGGAGATGGCGGCGAGACCCTGGAACCGGACTGTCAGCTTCTCGGCCGAGAGTTCGGCCGCATCGATATTGGTCGGATCCGTCGGGCTCACCGCCAGGGCGGCAGGAAGTCTCATTCATCAGAAGCGCGTGCTCGAGTCGAGTGAAGGGCAGGGCGCCGTCTCTAGCGAGGCGGCGCCCGCGATCGTGACGCGCTACTCGCTGCCCTTGAGGCGGTAGAGCACTGCGTCCGGGATCGTTTCAGTGATCTTCCACTCCTCGACCGGCGTCTCCTTGCCGTCGGCATAAGACATCACGAACATCGGCTCGGTCGTCTGGACGTGAAGCTTGGGCGTGAAAGTGCGCGGCCCCAGGACGGTCGCCTGGTTATTGGCCTTGTTAAGGATTTCCACAACCGGCTTGGCGTCCGCAGTCTTGGCTTCCGTCACCGCTTTGGCCCACATGTCGAGGAAAGCGTAGATCGGATAGGCGTATTGGGTGGTCGGCGGCTTGCCGAACTTCTTTTCGTAGGCGGCCGAGATCTCGTTGACCGCCGGCCGTGGGTCATCTTTCGCGAGCGCCTGAGACGGCAGGTAGAAATCCTTGAGACCTGGAACCGAATTCAGCCAATACGTGCCGTCCATTGCGGTGGCGCTGAAGACAGGCAGATTGACGCCAGCGGCTCGCAACTGCCGAAGCGAACTCGCCGCGCCTGGATTGGTCGAGCACAGCATGATGTGGTCGACGCCGTCCTTGCTGATCGCATCGCTGAGACGGGTGATCTGCGAGCTTATGGTCGGGTCGAGGCCTTTGAACGTATCCTTTCCGACGAGCGTTCCCTTGTTGACCTTCATCATGCCAATCGTAGCCGGCGCAGACGGATTTATTGTACTCGATCGTCTCGTCGATGAGCATGTAGCCCTTCTTGACGCCTTTCTTCTTCATGCCCCAGTCGGCCATGACGGCGCCTTCGAGCTGTCCGGCATTGTTGGCTGTGAACGGAGAGCGGTCCGACTCCGACGACGCCGGCCTTTGGATCGGATGCCCCCATGAACACCGAAATGACGCCGGCTTTCTGGGCCTGGAGGCCAGCCGGCGCGCCGTAGTCGTAGTCCGCCGACACCAGAAGCAGATTGGCGCCCTGCTGGATAAGCGCCTGCCCGACCTTGGCGCCCTCGACGCGATCGGTCTTGGTGTCACCGCTGACCACCTTTATGGGCTTGCCGAGAAGGCCGCCCTTGGCGTTCTGCTGGTCGACCCAGAGCTGAGCCATTTTGGTGGCCTCGCCATCGTAGGCCTCCATCCAGCCCGTCATCGCGACCGCCATGCCGATCGTGATTCCATCGTCGGCTCGGGCCTGCGGCGCCGCTGCAAAGGCCAGCATGCTACAAGCCATCGCGAGTATCGATTTCTTCGCTTTCATCTCACCCTCCCGGTGACGCCGGCTCGCCGGCGTCAGTGTGAACCCAGTTCGTGTGCCGATTGCGCGGCGCTCTCAGCTTGGCTGCGCGCCGCGCGGTCTTTTTCCCAGTTGACGCACCACGATGAACAGTAAAGCTTGCCGTCTACAAGTTTCGTCCCTTCCATACTCTGCTTTGAGTCCTCATAGATAAGAATTCCGCAGTTGGGGCATTTCGTGTAACTCTCAATATACAATCTGTTCTTCGCAAATCTCATCGATCTCCTCCAACTTGAAAAGACCCGCTGAGCGCCGGGCGTTCCTGCTCCTCATCGACGTAGGCCGCAGCCTCCAAGAGCCCTGCTCGACGATGCATCGCATGCACGCCGGCCCATGTCGTCCTGAGGTGATGTTGCATCGCGGCGACAGCGCGAGCAACGTCGCGAGCCTCCAGAGCCTCCACGATCGGCAGATGGGCAGCCGCCGTGAAGGCCAGGCTTTCGAGTTCAAGATCCACACAGGCGATGAGGATCTGCACTTCGGTGTCGATCGCCTCATGAGCCAGGAGGGTCTGACGGTTGCCGGACAGTTCGCAGATCCCACGATGCAGGGCGACATCCGCCTCGCGCATGCCGGTGACATTGTTATCCGCCGCAGCCTCGAACATCCGGTCCTGAATGGCGCGCAGACCGACCTCGATCGCGCTTCGTCATGCGCGGAACTGCCTGCTCGATGGCGAAGGATTCGACGCAGATGCGGAACGAGAAGACGTCGTCGATGTCCTGCACGGTGAGCACGCGCATGTAGTGCCCCCGGCGAGGCGACGAGACGAGGTAGCCTCTTTGGGCAAGACCCGAGATAGCCTCCCGGATGGGGTTGCGGCTGATGCCCAATTTCCGGGCCAGTTCCGCTTCGTTGACGCGACCGCCAGGCTTAAGACGGCCGGATGTCATCTCCTTCAGCAGGAAGTTGCGGACCTGCTCCGACAGACTCAGCGTGTCGAAGAACGAAATGACTTCCTCCCACGCTGAAATTTTAGGCAAAACGCAGCTAGCTCTTTCGGCTATATTTGCAGACTGTGGACAGAAAATAACCCAAGTCAAGCGTTCGCCGATCGAAAGCGGCGGCGCATCCCGGATCACGCCGTCTCGGCAAAAGGCTCCGCCCCATAAACGCGCGCCGATCGTCGAGGTCGCTGGACTGCATAATCTTCCTGCACCCATTGAGACCCACCGAAGCAAACGTCGTGCCATCCGAACAACAGAGCCGCGTCTGGCCGTGGTATCATGTGTTCGTGGCGAGTTTAGCCATCCCGAATTCGGAGGTTCAGGACAGTGGATGGCCGGCGGCGCGATCATGATCTGGGATATGTTCAACAACGCGCTCAAGGCGCGGGTGGTCGCGTTGTGAAACGAATTGTCGGCGCTTGTCCGGGGCGAACCGGACTTCGTCGCCGCGAACTCCCTTCAATCGCAAAGTCAGGTGCGCGTGGGGATCCTCGGGGAGGGTCCGCAAGCCTTCTGGTAACTGGGCGGCCTGACCAAGCGAACTGGTGGCCTGCGGATCTTGGCGTTCCGTCTAGCCGCGGAGCGCAGAACGACGTGCGTTATATTACGCCTATTTCCCCCCCGTCGCCTCGCCCTCGATATCAATGGGAAAGTGACCGTTTACGACACGCAGGACCATCAGATCAGTGGGTTCTCGCAGCAACAACCGGGATCAGGCTCCCTCAATTTCTCGAGCCAGCTCTGCGACGTTGATGTAAGCCGCCTGCCGGTCGTCTCGGGCGCGGATGGACCGAGGACATCGCGTAAGCCAACGCACAAGGCGGCCGCAGAGCAACAGGACGCGACCAGCAAGGCTTCTGCCGGGCATAAGGACACTTCACTGCGATAGAGCGGTTGGCCGAGCTGCATGCCCGGGGCATCCTGACCGAGGTTGAATTTTCTGCGAAGAAGGCGGAACTGCTGGACCGCTTCTAATCGAGCGGCCCAAAGAATTTTTCACCTGTCCGCGCAAGTCAGATTGGTGGATGACGCCCTTTTTGCGAGGGATTGTCACGCCGGACCTTCGGCGAGACCACGGTCAAGGCGGGCGTCCGCCTATGAGCGCCCAAAAGGAGGATGACGCCGTCGGCTACAAGCGGCCTCCCAAAGCCTATCGCTGGAAAAAGGGCCAGTGCGGAAATTCCGGCCATAAGCGCAAGCGCGCATTGAAAGGGACCGCCGAAATTATCGATCAACTGTTCGCCAAGCCGGTGAGCTTCGTTGAAGACGGTTCGGCCCGTAAGGAGAGCGGGCTTGCGGTCATCGTAAGGCAGCTCGCGAAAAGACGATTGGCGGGCGAGCGACGCGCAATGGCGGTTTTAAGCAAATATGAAACGTTCGCCGTCCGACAGAACGTATCGCGCGACATCCTGATCTTATCTGATTCAAGCCGAACGCAGGCGCGAAATGGCGAAGCGCGCGAAAGCCATGGAGGGCGGCGACTTGAAAAATTATGAGGTGGGCTATGGCCGACCGCCAATCCACAGTCGGTTCAAGAAAGGCGAATGTCCAAACCGGAAGGGGCGCGGCAAGCGCGAGCCGAGCGAGATGGCGGACGTCATTCACAATGTTCTCTTTGAAGAAGTTGAATATCGAGAAGGCCGCCGTATCCGGAGGGCCTCCAAGCAAGAGCTAACGATTCGAAAGCTGTTTTCGGCAGCGGTCAGAGGTGATGTGGGCAGCGCTGACGCCTTGCTGAAGCTTCGCGTGCACGCCGAACGTCACGGCGATACCGGTCCCCTGGTTATCAAGATCGTCAATGATCCCGATGACGACGCCCAGGATCAGTGGATCAAGGGAGAGCGCAGACGTCGCTGAGGCAAGGATGTCTCTCGTCGACCGCTTTCTGTTGCTTCCGACTAGGGAAAGAGCCATCAATGACCGAACGCGTTAATCCGATTGCGCTCCGCTCAACGCTAAGCGACCAGTTGAGGCGGAAAAGCCGCAGCCGACGTGAAGACCAGGAGCGGATGGCCGCGGCTTCGAGCGCGCGGCCACGGCGCAACGACATGTTGCCTCGCCTGGAGCTTTCCTATGTTCCGCTCGAAGAGCTGCGACCCTCCGCCAGAAAACTCCGCAAGCTCGATCCGGCTCATGTGCGTGAGGTTGCTTCCTCGATCAGTCTCCTCGGTTTTTGTGATCCGCTTCTTATCGGCCGCGACAACGAGCTCGTTCACGGCGAAGTGCGCTACGAGGCGGCGAGGCAGTTGGGCCTCGATCGAGTCCCGTGCGTACGCGTCGAGCATTTGAGCCCAGACGAGCAGCGCGTACTCCGACTTGCGGTCAATCGCCTGGCCGAAAAAGGACAGTGGGATCTCGACGCGCTGAAGATCGAGTTTGAAGAACTGGTCCTGTTGGATGCGCCGATCGAGATCACCGGGTTCTCGCCGGCCGAGATCGATCATGTCATTCTCGGCGACGCCGCCGAGGGCTTAGAGCAGGGGCCGCTCGAGCCCGACGCCGCAGTTGCAGTCGCCAGGATCGGCGACGTTTTCCAACTCGGTCCGCATCGCATCGTCTGCGGCGACGCGACCGATCCCGAGACGTTCTGGTCGATTGCTGGAGGGCGACGCGCCCGCGCCGTCTCGTCCTGACCGACGAGCCCTACAACGTGAAGATCGCTGGAAATGTCACCGGCGGACGATCATCGCGAATTCGCCATGGCGTCGGGCGAGATGACCGATGCTGAGTTCCTCGCCTTCAACGAAGCGTGGATGGCGAGCGTCCTGCCTTACCTTCGCGACGGTGGCATCCTCGGCACGTTCATCGATTGGCGGGGCTTGCCGACCGTGCATTCGGCCGCGGCGAAACCTCGGCCTTGGTCCCTTTGAATCTCATCGTCTGGGCGAAGACCAACGCCGGCATGGGCAGTCTCTACCGATCGCAGCATGAACTTCTGCCGCTGTTCAAGAAAGGGACCGCCCCGCACGTCAACAACGTCGAACTGGGCAAACGTGGTCGGTGGCGCTCGAACGTCTGGACTTATCCCGGCGCCTCGTCGCTCGGCTCCGACGCCCGTCGCGGTCTCAAGGACCATCCGACCGTCAAGCCGACCGCCATGCTCGAGGACGCGCTCCTCGACCTCACCAATCGCGGCGACATCGTCATCGACCCGTTCCTCGGCTCCGGCTCGACCCTCATCGCCGCCGACAAGACCGGCCGCGTCTGCCGCGGCGTCGAGCTCGACCCGCTCTACGTCGATGTGATCGTGCGCCGCTACGAGGCCGCGACAGGCAACCCGGCGGTTCTCGTCGAGACCGGCGAGACGTTCGACGACCCGGCCGCATGTAGGGCGGCGGAACAGGCCTCAGTCTAAGTTTTTATTCACTAGGACCCACTTTCGCTGATGGGTGAGTCGTGATTCATGGGTGCATGAAGAGCATTCCTGAGGCGACCGCCATCACATTGACGAATGAGGAGCGGACCGAGCTTGAGGGCTTGGCGCGCTCGACAAAGACCGAGCACCGGCTTCGGCAGCGGGCGCGGATCGTACTTTTGTCGGCGGATGGTTTGGCGACACGGGCGATCGGCCGGGCGGTTGGCTGCACGACGGGGACAGCGTCGAAATGGCGGGTGCGCTACGCCGAGCGTCGGTTTGGCGGCCTCGACGAAACCGGCGAGCGCGGCAACGATCCAAAATATACGGAGGCCGACGACCAACGCATTCTGGCGGCGCTCGATCAGCCAGTTCCCGCCGGCTATGCGCGCTGGACCGGGCCGTTGATCGCCGCGGCCCTCGGCGACGTCGGGGTGCAATATGTCTGGCGCTTCTTGCGGGCTCACAAGATTGATCTTGCCGCTCGCAAGAGCGGGTGCGAGAGCAACGATCCCGCGTTCGCCGCCAAGGCGGCCGCGGTGGTCGGCCTTTACATGAAGCCGCCCGAGAACGCTCTGGTCCTCGCCGTCGACGAGAAGCCATCGATCCAGGCGCTGGAGCGCTCGCAGGGTTACCTGAAAATGCCGAACGGCCGGGCGCTGACGGGCCAGTCGCACGATTACATCCGGCACGGCGTGACGACGCTTTTTGCCGCTTTCGACATCGCCACTGGCAAGGTGACGGGCCGCCAGTACAAGCGGCGCCGGCGCGTCGAGTTTCTCGACTTCATGAACCGTGTCGTCGCCCAACATGAGGGCCGCGAGATTCCTGTCATCCTCGACAATCTGAATACCCACAAGCCGAACAACGATCGCTGGCTGAAACGCCATCCGAACGTGCATTTCCATTTTACGCCGACGCGAGCATCCTGGCTGAATCAGGTCGAGATCTGGTTCTCGATCCTGGCAGGCAAGGCGCTTCGGGGAGCGTCTTTCAACTCGCTCGGCGAACTCAAGGCCCATATCGCAACCTTCATCGAATCCTACAACCAGACCGCAAGGCCCTTCGAATGGACCGCGTCCGAGGTCCATCAGAAACGCCTCAAGCCAAGCTTCGCGATTCAGTAAGTCTGGATACTAGCACTACTTTGGCAGATTAAGAGATTGGAAGGGATTTTCCTGGACCGTTGGCTCAGCGATTTGCGGAGCCGACGATGGCGGATTGGAATGGGGATCTGGAGCGGTGGTTGGCGCCGTTCCTTGCGCGGCTGGGGCACAAGGCGCGCCGGCGGATGTGCCCGCTTTACGTGGCAGGGCTGATTGGGCCGGGCGACCGCAAGAGCGTCGAGCCGATGGCGGCGCGATTGGCGCCTGGCGATTACGACCAGTTGCATCATTTCATTGCGAGCGGCGTCTGGGACGAAGCGCCGCTCACGGAAGAACTCGCGATCCAGGCGGACAAGCTGATCGGGGGAGCCCGTGCGGTCCTTGTCGTGGACGACACCGCGCTGCCGAAGAAGGGAACGCATTCGGTCGGCGTCGCGCCGCAATACGCCTCAGCGCTCGGCAAGACCGCCAATTGCCAGACGCTGGTGTCGCTGACGCTGGCGCGGGACGAGGTTCCGGTGATGATCGGCCTGCGGCTGTTTCTGCCGGAAAGCTGGACCCGTGACGCCGATCGGATGGCGAAGGCCCGCGTGCCCGAGACTTGGCGGTCGGCGCGCACGAAGCCGGAGATCGCGCTGGCCGAGATCGATCGCATCCGCGCCGCGGGGGTTCGGTTTGCGACGGTGTTGGCCGATGCAGGCTATGGCCTGTCCGCGCCGTTCCGCCAGGGGCTCGATGCGCGCGGCCTGAAGTGGGCGGTCGGAATCCCCAAGCAGCAGAAAGTCTATCCGAGCAACGTCAAGCTCGTGTTTCCAGTTGCGGGGCGCGGGCGCCCCCGCAAGCGCTCTATTCCCGATCAACTTTCCGCGCCCGCGGAAGCCGTGCTCGCCAAGGCGAAGTGGCGACGCGTCAGCTGGCGCAAGGGAACCAAGGGACCTTTGGCGGCCTCCTTCGCCGCCGTACGCGTGCGGATCGCCGATGGTCCGCCACAACGCATCCATGACAAGGGCATGCAGCACATGCCAGGCGAAGAGGCTTGGCTGGTCGGCGAGCGTCGCGTCTCGGGCGAGCGCAAATACTATCTTTCCAACCTGCCTGCCGACGCCAGACCTCAAGACGCTCGCCGCCGCGATCAAGGCCCGATGGGTCTGCGAACAGGCCCACCAGCAACTCAAGGAAGAACTTGGCCTCGACCACTTCGAAGGCCGCTCATGGCATGGCCTCCATCGCCACGCGCTTATGACGATGATCGCCTATGCCTACCTGCAAAGCCGCCGCCTCGCTGAAGCGAGCGGGGGAAAAAAGAATCCGTCAAGGGCCGCCCAAGCCGACACTGCCCGCGATCCGGCGCGCCGTCATCGCCATTTTCGCCCGCGCGCCGCCCTACCGATGCCCACACTGCAGGCGAACGCTTCGCAGACCCCTCGAATAAATCTGCCAAAGTAGTGCTAGGATCCGAACTCACTAAATCGCGAAGCTTGGCTTGAGGCGTTTCTGATGGACCTCGGACGCGGTCCATTCGAAGGGCCTTGCGGTCTGGTTGTCGGATTCGATGAAGGTTGCGATATGGGCCTTGAGTTCGCCGAGCGAGTTGAAAGACGCTCCCCGAAGCGCCTTGCCTGCCAGGATCGAGAACCAGATCTCGACCTAATTCAGCCAGGATGCTCGCGTCGGCGTAAAATGGAAATGCACGTTCGGATGGCGTTTCAGCCAGCGATCGTTGTTCGGCTTGTGGGTATTCAGATTGTCGAGGATGACAGGAATCTCGCGGCCCTCATGTTGGGCGACGACACGGTTCATGAAGTCGAGAAACTCGACGCGCCGGCGCCGCTTGTACTGGCGGCCCGTCACCTTGCCAGTGGCGATGTCGAAAGCGGCAAAAAGCGTCGTCACGCCGTGCCGGATGTAATCGTGCGACTGGCCCGTCAGCGCCCGGCCGTTCGGCATTTTCAGGTAACCCTGCGAGCGCTCCAGCGCCTGGATCGATGGCTTCTCGTCGACGGCGAGGACCAGAGCGTTCTCGGGCGGCTTCATGTAAAGGCCGACCACCGCGGCCGCCTTGGCGGCGAACGCGGGATCGTTGCTCTCGCACCCGCTCTTGCGAGCGGCAAGATCAATCTTGTGAGCCCGCAAGAAGCGCCAGACATATTGCACCCCGACGTCGCCGAGGGCCGCGGCGATCAACGGCCCGGTCCAGCGCGCATAGCCGGCGGGAACTGGCTGATCGAGCGCCGCCAGAATGCGTTGGTCGTCGGCCTCCGTATATTTTGGATCGTTGCCGCGCTCGCCGGTTTCGTCGAGGCCGCCAAACCGACGCTCGGCGTAGCGCACCCGCCATTTCGACGCTGTCCCCGTCGTGCAGCCAACCGCCCGGCCGATCGCCCGGGTCGCCAAACCATCCGCCGACAAAAGTACGATCCGCGCCCGCTGCCGAAGCCGGTGCTCGGTCTTTGTCGAGCGCGCCAAGCCCTCAAGCTCGGTCCGCTCCTCATTCGTCAATGTGATGGCGGTCGCCTCAGGAATGCTCTTCATGCACCCATAAATCACAACTCACCCATCAGCGAAAGTG